>NZ_SRUU01000002.1 GCF_004791585.1 Mesorhizobium sp. M1C.F.Ca.ET.210.01.1.1 | reverse complement strand
GGCTCAACTCGGCCATCTCAGTGCTCCTGTTCCAAGATTGCGCTTCAACAGCCGCAATCCTTCAAAACAGAAGCCTCAACCGCAAACCGACCCGCCAAATGCCGCGTCAGCGGCTTCGTTCAATCCCTCTTCGATTCTGTCAAAAGCTGAACCGCTCTAGGCCACGGCCCGCGAGCGCGGCATCTGCCGCTGCAGGAAGCGGCGCACCGGCTCGTCATAGATGCGGGTGGCGATGTCGG
This sequence comes from Mesorhizobium sp. M1C.F.Ca.ET.210.01.1.1, assembly GCF_004791585.1. Classification (GTDB taxonomy): domain Bacteria; phylum Pseudomonadota; class Alphaproteobacteria; order Rhizobiales; family Rhizobiaceae; genus Mesorhizobium. The sequence continues at coordinate 373,954 of NZ_SRUU01000002.1, read as the reverse complement.
CGATGACGATGACTGCGACCGCCATCAGAATGCCGAACCAGGGATGGTGCGCGAACGGGTCGACTGACACCGCCTTGCCGGCTCCGGCAATGATCATCAGCATCGGGGTGTGGATGATGTAGATCGGGTAGGAGATCCGCCCCAGCCAGCCATAGAAGCTTGCCAGTCTCGGCGCGGTCGGCGCCACGGCGCCGGTCACCACCATGATCGGGAAGACGATCGCCACGCAGGCAAGGTCGTAAGCGACGCGCCCGGCCGCACCCGCGGGCGCGATGGCGAAGACGATCAGCGTGAGCAGGATCGCGGCCTCGACCCACCAGCCGCGCCGCAGGAAGCCGAGACTGCCCTGGTAGCCCGCCATCGACCGGCACAGCAGCACGCCCAGGAAGAAGGAGAACGAAACGCGCGGCAGCCCACTGACGATGGTCGTGCCGGTCATGCCGAAATCGAGCGTGCCTGCGATCACCGAGGCGATGACAAGGAATGCCAGGCTGACAGCGATCAGCGCCGTTAGCACGCGTCGCGACAGCAGGAAGAAGACGGCGACATAGGCGATGTTGACGATAAGCTCGAAGAAGAGCGACCACGAGGCGGGATTGAGCGGAAAGATGGTGTGATAGGCATCGCTCACCAGCGGAATGAAGAACATGCCGGTCGTCAGCTGCGTGCCGATTTCGGACAGCGGCATATATTCGGCCGGTATAAGCCTGTTCTTGACCAGCAGGTAGAAGAAGCCGAGCAGCGTGCCGGCGAGGTAGAGCGGATAAAGCCTGATCAGGCGGATGGCCACGAAGGTGCCAAAACCCATGCCGTTCTCGATCTTGCGGTCATAGGCATGGGCGATGACGAAGCCGCTGAGCAGGAAGAACAGGTCGACCGCGAGATAGCTCGACGGCAGCACCTTGCCGTCGGCGAGGAACGGCGAGAAGTGGTAGAGCATCACGCTGATCGCGGCCACGCCGCGGATGGCGTCGAGGTTGAGGTAGACGTGACGCGGGGCGGCGGGCTGCATTCTATGCCTTCAAGCGGTCCAAACAGATCGCCCGCCCGCGCCTTGGCGCGAACGAGCCTGACGTGTTCCTCCCGCCTCTGGGCCGGGCCGCGCTGAAGCGAAGCCCTAGCCTGCGGCGCTACTGGCTGGCGGTCGGTGCCAGCTTGACCTTGATCACGTCGCCGGGGAGCACCGGCGTATCTTCCTTGGCCTCGACCTCGCTGGTCTTGCCATTGGCAACGCGCAGCAGCGAGTAAAGCAGGGTCGGCTCCTCGCTGCCGGTCATGGAAGCCATCGTCGCGGGGTCCGACGCCTGGGCGATCAGGCCCTTCTGCATGGCTGTCCTCAGCGTTGCCTCGTTCAGGTCGGCTTCGACCTGCTGCCGGCTTGCGGCCAGGTTGGAGCTAAGCGTGTTGCGGGCATCGATCGCGTCCTGCTCGGCCTTGCTGATCGACTGCTTGGCGGTGAGGATCGCCGTCTCATAGTCCAGGATCTTGCCCTGCAGGTCGGCCACCGACTGCTTCGAGTCAAGCAGCCGCGCGTTGGCGACCAGGCCTTTCTGCGCCAGCGGGCCGATGCTGGTGAGCTGCTGCTGCGCCAGATCCACCTGCTGCTGCTGGTTGGCAATTTTCTTCTGCAGCGATTCAATTTCTCCCTGCAGAACGCCTTTCAGGTCGTCGAGCGCGTCCAACTTCAGCTTCAGCGCCTTTTGGTCGGCCGTGAGAATCTGCATTTCGTCGGCGGCAATCGCCTGCACTCTCGGGTCGCCCTCCACCTCCTTCGGGACCTCGAAGCTCGTCTTGTCGGCGAGTTCCGCGTCGATGCGGGCGCGCTTGACGATCAGCCGCAGGCGCTGGTCGTCATAGATGTCGTAGCTGCCCTTGGCGGTGACGAGGTCCTTGCCGAGCTGGGGGCCGTAGTCGGCACTGCGCCGAATGCCGCCGGCGATGCTCACCGCCTTCAGCACGGTCAGGTCCGGCACATAGGGAAACTGGCCGGGATTCTGCACTTCGCCCGAAATGTAGAATGGCCGGAACTGCGCCATTTCGACCGAGGCTTCGGGCTTGTCGGGCAGCGCTAGCTTACGCTGCAGCGCTAGTCCTATCGCCGTCGCGATTTCCGACGTCGTCTTGCCGGCCGCCTGCATCTCGCCGACGAACGGCACCGAGAGCGTGCCGGCGGGCCCGACCGAATAGTCGCCATTGATCGCCGACCAGTCGCGGAACGTGCCGTCGACCGTCTGCCATTCGGCGACGCGGATGTTGAGTTTGTCCTGCGGACCGAGACGATAGTCTTCGGCCGCCGCCATCTGCGGCGTAAGCAGAGACATTGCAAGCGCCGCAGCCGCGAACCGGCTGGGCGCCCTGGAAAGAAGACTGCTGGCGAAAGACAGTCCGAAGAGGTGGTTTTTCAAATGAACGTTTCCGATCCGCTTTGGCCCCATCCGCCCGATGAGATCACTGCCGGATGCCTGCCCCGGGTTCGGCGGGGCAGGCCCGTCGGTCAATAGCTGCCGCGCGACATCCACACGGCAGGCACGGTCTTCACGATGATGCGAATATCTTCGACCATCGACCAGTTTTCGACATAGTGGCGATCGAAAGCAACCCGCGTATCGTAGGATACGTCGTTGCGCCCACTCACCTGCCACAGCCCGGTGAGACCCGGGCGCGACTTCAGATAGTAGACGGCTGCACTGCCGTAGATCTCGAGTTCGTCACGCACCACGGGGCGCGGTCCGACGAGGCTCATGTCGCCCTGCAGGATGTTGATGATCTGCGGCAGTTCGTCGAGGCTGAGCTTCCTCAGCACCTGGCCGACGCGCGTGACACGCGGATCGTTCTTCAGCTTGCGCGTCGCCGCCCATTCGGCAGCGGCGTCCGGATTGGCGGCGAGATGCGCGGCCAGCACCTTCTCGCCGTCCTGCACCATGGTGCGGAATTTGAGGCAGGCGAAAATCCTTCCGCCACGGCCGATTCGCTTGTGGCCGTAGAAGATCGAACCGCCGTCGGAAAGCTTGACCAGCAGCGCGACCATCAGGAAGAGCGGGCTGAGCAGTACCAGACCCGCCAGGGAACCGACGATATCGAAACTGCGTTTGAGCAGACCGCCGATGGGGGGTGGAAAATCAATGCCGGCATGCGCAAAACCCGCATTGGCCGACTTGGCGACGTCCCTCATGCAAAAGCTCCATACGTTGAACGGATGGTTTACGGCAAGATATCAAAAAAATGCTGCAGCGCAACACACAATTTCCCATCAACGTGAAATGTTCGCGTCATGAATTGACTAAATAATAAACCTGCCATGCCCAAATTTTCGCCTTTGTGGCATGTTTATGACAAGGTGAGAGACATTTCGGTAAATGTAGTGCGGATTCTGGGCTGTTTTTGGGCAGCGCATTCTTTGCCGCAGACGAGCGGCGGTTGCATGTCGCGAGAATCACTCGCTCCGGTAAGTTCTCCGCGTAAAATACTAATTAATGCTTTGCGTTCTACTACCGAGGGTTTCGTTGTGGTGAATAGGTGGCGATGCCGGAGTGTGCGTCGCAGCATGGTAGAGTCGATCCCGCAAAACCATTGGAAATCTCCTGTGCCTGGCCTTGCCGCGAAGGTCTCGCCTTAATAGAGTCGCAAACTGTTTCTGTCATAGTCTGGATGGGTCAGGAAGGCCGGAAGCAACCGGCCGAATTGGGCAGCCAGAAATAGCTCTTTGGCGGAACGGGGAGTTACGCGGGTGGGTAAGTCACAGCTTTTGCATGCTCGTGTCGGTTGATGGGCCGACGAGCATGTCTCTGCCAAAATTCATCGTCGGGATGATATTCGCGCTCGCGATCGTGGTCGGCTGGTCCTATTTCGACGACGCATCGCTTGGTACCATCATCATGCGTGCCGTCATCTGCGCCGTCGTCATTCAGGTGGGCTATTTCCTCTTGATCTACGCCATGATTGCTAGGAGCAGTCCGACCTCCGCCGCGAAGACCCACGAGGTCGACCGCGGCATCAAGGTGGCCGAGGGCGAGAGGCTAACCGCCAGGCGCGGCAGCCTCCGCTGACCTTCCAGGCGGTCCCGGGGCCGGAGCATTGTCGACCGGTGTTGCGGTTTCCCTTTCGGCCTGCTCGCCGGAAAGCATCCTGGCCAGCCGGCTGCCGGACTTTGCCTTCAGCCGCTGGTATTGCCCGACCTCGACGATGCGCCCGCTCTCGATGGCCACGACCCAGTCGGCGAAAGCGATCATCGACGGCCGGTGCGCGATGGTCAGGATCGTCATCTGGCCACGCAGGTCTTCGATCGATTGGGCGATCAGCGACTGATTCTGCCAGTCGAGCGCGCTCGTCGCCTCGTCGAGGATGAGCAGCGACGGCTTGCGCAACAGCGCCCGCGCCAGCGCGATGCGCTGGCGTTCGCCGCCCGAGAGCCGGACGCCGCGATCGCCCACCATCGTTTCCAGCCGCAGGTCGAGCCGCTCCACGAAGTCGGCCGCATGCGCCTTGCGCAGCGCCGCCCAAAGCGCCTCATCGCCGGCGTGCGGCGCCGCCAGGCGCAGATTGGCGCCAATCGTGTCATGCAGCAGGAACACGTCCTGCGGCACGTAGGCCACCTGCTCGCGCCAGGCCCTGCGGTTCTTGGCGGTGATCTCGACGCCGTCCACCAGGAGCCTGCCCTGCGTCGGCTCGAGCAGCCCAAGCAGCATGTCGGCGATCGTGCTCTTGCCCGAGCCGGACGGACCGATCAGCGCCGTCACCTTGCCGGCGGGAAGGCCGAAGGTGATGCCGCCGACCACCGGTCTTCCGTCGCCGTCCCCATAGGCGAACGAGACGTCGCGGATGTTGAGGCTGGTGTCGAGCGAAAGCCTGGCGTCAAGTCCGGCATCGCCGGGCTCCGTCTCGCGCTCGGCGTCGAAACGCGCCTGCAGGGCCTGCATGGCCGTGTATGCCGGCAGGTTGATCAGCACCTGCTGCGCCTGCGTCTGCATGTCCATGAAGCGCGGCGCCACCCGCATGAAGACCAGAAGCAGCACGACGATTTCCGCAAGCGACAGGTGGAAGCGCACCAGCGCGATGTAGATGAACAGGCTGAGCCCGATCACGCTCGCCACCTGGAACAGCGCGGTGCCGATGGTGCTGTTGCGGACATAGGCTATGTTGTCCGCCTTCATCTTCTCCAGCGTCGCGCGCAGTTGCGTGAAATAGCTGGCCTCGACATTCAGGCTCTTGGCCACCTTGATGCCGCCAAGGAACTCCGAAACCGTGCGGTACTGGTCCTGGCGGCTACTGGTCAGCACGCGGCCATAGGCGGTGGCGCGCGCACGGAAGGGCTGCAGGGCGATCAGCACGAGGGCGCCGATGAGGATGGCGAAGGACGTCATCACCGGTGAGATGAACAGCGACACTGCCAGGTAGCCGGCAAGCAGCAGCGCTGTCTGGGCGAACATCAGCAGCGAGAAGGCGGCCGCCTGCACCCTGTCGATGTCACCGGTCAGCGCGTGGTCGAGATCGGAGCTGCGCATGCGGGTGAAGACGCCCCAGCGCGCCTTGCCGATGCTCTCGAAGAGGTTCATGCGCATGCGGTTGACGAAATCGTAGAGCAGCCGCGCCATGTAGAGCGACTTGAAGCGGTTGAACGTCGCCTGCAGCACCACCAGCGCGACCAGCAGGCAGAGCACCGTCGCCAGCGACAGCGTGCCGCCGGGCGCCAGCCAGCGCAGGGCGCCCGGGACCCGCACGGCGAAATCCTGGTCGGCATTGCCGATCAGATGCAGGAGCGGGATGAGCAGCAGGATCGAGAGGCCCTCGGTCAGGCTTCCCAGGATCAGGAAGGCCAGCGCCGTCAGCGTGCGCTGGCCGCCGATATGCGCCATCACGCCGCCGAAGCCGGCGACATCCCGCAAAAGCGGCAGACGAAGTTTTGAGGACCAGCCCATGCCTCTCATCACCTTGCTTGCGCGCCGGCCGCCAGATCGTGCTCGATCAGGGCCACGGCCTCGGCGATCCGCTCCAGTCCTGCCGGTACTTCGAGGCGGCAGACGCCAACCTTGGCGGCGAGCTCCGCGCATTGGCTGAGATGGGTGGAGGCGAAATCGCCAACCAGCGCCTGCCGGCCAAACCGCGTGACGTAGGAGAACTTGATGATCGCCGGCAGGGCGCCGGCGCCCGGCAGCGGCGTGATCGCCGCGCGCACGCCACGTTCCAGCACATAGATCCGGGCCGCTGGCACGGCTTCGCCGGAAAATCCGTCTTGCAAACGATGCTGCGCCTTCTCGATCTGCGGATGCACCTGCGGCCGTACCTCCGCATGTCCGATCCTGATGGCGTCGGCGGCATCCGCTGCAAGCTTGAGCTGCGGAAAACCCGGCAGGATCATCGGCCGTGAGGGATTGGACAGGTCCAGCGCCACAACATCGTCGGTAAGCAGAAGATGACCGGCGCGGATCATCGCGCCCGCCGTGGTCGACTTGCCGGCGCCCTTGTCGCCCATGAAGATCGCGCTTTGGCCGCCCACCGCGATGGCGCTGGCATGCAGGATGAGCAGACGGCGCTGATGCAAGAGCAGCGCCAGCACCGGGCCTAGGAGCGGGAAGGCGAGCAGCGGATCGTCGATGCCCTGCGCCGGATCGACATCGATCCTCGCGGCGTCGCTGATCAGGAAGGTGCCGACGGCTTGCCAGGACAGATATTGGCGCGTCGGCTCGAAACGAAAGGCGGTTCCGCCTTCCGTTGCGGGCCTGGGAAAGTCGACCGGCCCGACCGCGATCACGATGTCGGGCACCGTGGGCACGCCCGGCTGCAGTTCCGGCAATGCCACCTCCGAGCTGATCGTCAGGCCATAGGCCTTGTAGAAGCGGCGAACGCGCCTGCCGCGATCGTCGGGTCCGGCATCGGGTTCCGGCGCGGCAGCGAGCGGAGCGATTGAAACGTTCATGCAAGGCTCCCCGCGGGCTGGATCTGCCGCAGCCAGAGCGCCAGCGAGATCGAGCGCCAGACATGTTGGACATCGGGCAACGTCGCCTGCTCCGGCTGTCGCAGCATGCGGGCATAGACGGCGTTCACTTCGGGCAGGTTGACATAGGGGGCAATCAAGTCGCCGTCCGACACCAGCACCTGGTCCAGGAGGTCGCGATGGTTGCCGAGCATGCCTTTGACAAGATTGCCGGTGAAATCGATCTTGTCGCGCCGCCACTGCACCGCCGGCGGCAGGACGCCCTGCGTGGCGCGGCGCAGCACATGGCGGCCGAAGCCGTCCTTGAGCTTTTCCCCACCGGGCAGAGCCAGGCAAAACTCGACGAGTGGCTTGTCCCAGAAGGGATAACGCGGCTCGACGCCGAAATTGGCGCCGGCCTTGTCGAGAACCTCGAACGCGTGCGGCACCAGTCCGGTGGACAGAAGCCAGCGATGCGTCAGTGCCTCGCTGGCGCTGACATTCCTTGGCATGTAGCCGGTGCGATGGAAGCGCTCGGCAAGGTCAGTGCGCTTGGCAAGCTCCGGATTGACCAGTCCCGCCCAGGCGGCGCGCGGAATCTTGGATGGTCCGCGCCCGAGCCTGCCGAGAAGGCGCCTAGCCATCGTCCGCATCCTGGCGATCCGCCAGGCCGGCCCGTAGATGGTCAGGAACCTGAAATAAAGGGGTAGCATGCCCTCGCCATAGGTGTTGGCGGCGCTGTGCAGCTCGTGCCACAGCTCAAGCCATCTGCCGGCATTGGCGAGTTCATGGAGATGCCCATGGCCCTGCGATACAACCTCGTCTCCGCCATGGCCGTCGAGAAGTACTTTGACTCCCTTGGCGCTCGCGGTGCGGTAGATGCTCCGGGTCAGCGACAGGCCGGGCGCCAGGAACGTCCCCTCCTGCTCCTCCAGGGTGCGCTCGAACTCCGCGAAGGGCGCGTAGTTGCCGACGGCGATCAGTGTGGCATCGAGTTTATGTCGATCCAGCACCGCATCGATGAACGGCTTCTCGTCCATCGACGAGCCCTTGTCGAAGACCAGCGAGAAGGTCTTCAGCTCCGGCCCTTGAGCCGCTGCGACCTGAAGGCCGGCGACGCTGGCGATCGAGGACGAATCGAGGCCGCCGCTCAGCATTGCGCCGACAGCTGGCGTGCCCCGCATCCGGTTTTGCACCGATTGCGCAAAAAGATGCCCAAACTCCTCCGCCGCATCCCGGCGCAGCGGCCGTTGCGAGGGCTCGATCTCCCAGTAGCGACGCAGCACCACTTGGCTGCCCGTCACGGTCAGACAGTGGCGGGCCGGCAGACGGAAGATTTCGCTGTAGGGCGTGGCCTGCGGATCGTCCGGCAGACCGGCGAGGAAGCCAGAAATCTGATACTCGCTGAGGCGCCTGCCGACGCCGTCCAGCGCCAGGATGGGGCCGATCTCGGAGGCGAAGGCAAAGCGCTTGTCGGCGGAATGATAGTAGAAAGGTTTGACGCCAAAATGGTCGCGCGCGCAAAACAGCGCCCGACGCTCGCCGTCCCAGATCGCGAAAGCGAAGTCGCCCTGCAGATAGGTCGGGCAGGCCTCGCCCCATTTGAGATAGGCGCTCATCATAAGCATGCCGTCGGCGATCGACCGGTCGCGGATGCCAAGCTTGGCCAAAAGCTCATCACGATTGTCCAGCCGGCAATCGGCTGTGATGGCGAGCTTGCCGCCGGCCATTCTCAATGGGCCGGGGCCGTCTTCGCCGGTCGTGTCGAGCCAAGCATGGCCAAGCGTCACGCTGCGATCGGACCACCACGAGCTGCCGTCGCGGGCACGGTGGTGCATGCGCGCCAGCATTTGCTGGATATCGTTGGCGGCGGCGGGCCTGCCATCCTCCCTCAACAGAATTCCCGCGACGCCGCTCATCGCTACTGCCCATAATCGATGAGATGGGCAAACCCGTTGATCGAGCCGCCGAGCACGATATGTCTGCCGCTCACCAGCCAGGCGTGCGCCTTGAGTTCCGTGCCCGTCCCACGTTCGATACCGATGCTGATCTTTGAGGTGCTGCCCTGGCAGGCAAGCAGATATTGTCCGGCTAGAGCCTGGGTGAGGCAGCTGGCGCCCGGTACATACCGCGCGGCGGCGGCAACGCCCCATGCGACGCGCCGCAGGTCAGCGATGCTCGCGTCGTTTCTTGCATCCAGCCGTGTCACCAGGCCACGAACGCGGTTGTAGGACGAGAGCGTTAAGGCGAGTCGCACGCCGACGACCGTTGCAAGGCAACGCGCCAGGAACAGCATCTCCTGGCCGCTCAGCGAGCGGAGCCTAGACCAGTTCCTCACGATGGAGCCTCGCAAGCCCTGCCTCGGTCAGACCCTTCAGCAGACCCTCGACATCGGTCCTACAGCGCTCGGCATCGACATCGTAGCGCGTCAGCACGGCGTTTCTTATGTCGAGGATCGACCGCGGCTCCTGGATCAGCTCCCAGATATAAGCGCCGACGCCGTTCAAGCTGTAGTAGATGTTTGACTTCAAATGGAGCAGCGCCAGTCCGTTGCCGAATTCGCAAGCCACCGCATCGCCGGAGGAAACGAAGCTGTCATGGTCCGATGGGTTCCAGTGCATCCTAAAACTCGCTGTTGAACCCCACGCGCCTTCAGGCTCGAACCCGGATCGATCGGTCGCCAGCGACAACCCGGGCAGTTAGCCGGGACATGACCCCCGGCTAACTTAGATGGATTGCGTCCGGAGCCCCAACGTAGACACTCCAGGCGCAAGCAGGTTCAGGAAAACGTAAGGTCGCCGACCGGCGTGTGCGCGGGAAATGCCGCGTCCAGCGCCGTCGTACCAGCGCCGCCCTGCGTGATGGTTTCGATCGAACCGTGAACCGTCAGGCTGGGGGTCTCGTACTCATGCTTCTCAACATTCTGTTCCATTTTACTCTCCAACTGAAGACTGGAAGCGGCGTCAAAATGCCGCCAGCATATTGCTATGCTGCGTTGCAATTGCTGCATAGCAGCATTTATGAGTCAAGCCTGATTTACTGGGGGTTAATCAATTCTTGGTTGCGGGCGCCATTTGCATTGACCAAATAGTAGGCATTCCGATCTTGGGCGCGCCTCGCGCGGGAATTCGGCGCCGGATATTTGCCGTATAAATAAGTATATGATTTAATTGTGATAATTTTTCGAGCGCCGATGCTTGGTTCGTATTCGAAAAGCAAATTGCTGCAAAGAATGCTGTTTGTTGCTGCGCGCCGTGGTCGCCAAGGTTGTTTTCAAAAGTGATCGGCCACGTCCCCAATTTGAACGCTGTGGTTGCAAAGGCGATGCCGGGCGCGGCAGCGACTGGACGGCCGCAGAGATTTTGGCGATGTTTTTCTTCGCAGTTGCAGTATAACGGCTGCGGGCGGTTTGCGGAGAACGACATCGGGCATGGCCGTGCGGGACGCTTCTTACGACAGGCTGCGTGCGGCCGGCTGCGCCGACGAAGTCGCCTATGTGCAGGCCTGCCTGCGGCTGTTCTTCAACCCGGCTGCAGGGGAGGTCCAGCATGGCGGCATGCCGGCCCCGGCAGTCTCCGCGGCCGACATTGCCGATATCGCGAGACTGAACAAGGTCGCGGTCTTCGTGCTTAAGGCTCTGGCGCACGGGCCTGCCGGCGCCGCGCCTCCCGGATTGCTCGGGTGGCTCGACAGCTATCGCCGGCGCACCATGTCGATGAACGCCGCCTGCATCGGCGATTCGATCGCCATCGATCGGGTGCTGCGCGACAGGCAGGTCGATTTTGTCTTCCTCAAGGGGCCGCTCCAGCAGCAGTTGCTCTATGGCGATCATTTCATGAAGCCCTCCGGCGACGTCGACATACTCGTTTCGCCTGCCGGTTTCGCGGCCGCCCGCGACGCGCTGCGCTCGGCCGGCTACGAGGTCGCCGGCAAGTCCCGTTCGGTCTGGTGGGTGCGCTTCCTCGGCGAGCAGCATATGGTCCGCGACGACGGCGGGCGGGCCGCGACGGTCGATCTCCATCATCGGCTGCAGCAGCCGGGTTCGCCGAGCCCGCGCGATATTGACGGCTTCCTGCGCCGCAAGCGCGAGGTCACGGTGGCCGGCGCCGCCATGCCCCTGATTTCGGCGTCCGACATGCTCTTGTTGTCCTGCATCAGCGTCGTCAAGGCCTTCTTCAATCGCGAGCCTTGCGCCGGCTATGTGTGCGACGTCAGGGCAGCGGCCAGCCGGCTGAGCGAAGCCGAGCAGCAGATGGTGCTCGACCATGCCGCCGCGCAGGGCCTCGCGGACACGCTGCTGCTTGGTCTGCGCGCTGCCGATGTTCTGCTTGGGGGTGCCGCCACGCTGCTTTCGGATCGCGCCGTCAGGATCCTGGCGCGCATCGACAATGCGGATCTCTTCCACATGGTGATCGCGCCCTGGCTGTCGTCGCTGCGCTGGCCGCAGCGACGCACGGTGCTGTGGGAACTCTGCGGTCGCGAACCGGCGCGCTATCTGGCCGAGGCCAGCTGGGCGGCTTCCGCGGATCTCAGCCGGCGCCTCTTCGAGCGGACGGCCGCCGTCGCGCCGGCGCGGGGCGACGGATGAAGACCGGTTTTGCATTCAAGATCACGGGCGGGCTGTCACTCATGCAATCGAAAGGTGAACCATGCCCGTGACGACCTCCAGGGTCTGCGTCATCATCGCCGCCCGCAACGCGGCGCGGACCATACCGGTCGCCATCGCTTCTGCCTTGCGCGAGGCGGAGGTGGCCGAAGTCGTCGTGATCGACGACGCCTCGACCGACGATACGCAGAATGTGGCCCGTGGCGCCGATGACGGCAGCGGCAGGCTCAAGGTGATGCGTCTCGACGTCAATCGCGGGCCCTCCTTTGCCCGCAACGCTGCGATCAAGGCCTCCACCTCGCCTTTCATCAGCATCCTCGACGCCGACGATTTCTTCCTCGAGGGCCGCTTCCGCAGGCTTTTCGCCAGCGCCGACTGGGATTTCGCTGCCGACAACATCATGCTGATCAGGGATGATGCCGCGACCGACCCCACCAAGGTCGCGGCTCCGTCCTTTGCACCCGAGCCGCAATTCCTCGATTTCGAACGCTTCGTCGATGGCAACATTTCCCGCCGCCGCGTACTGCGCGGCGAACTGGGCTTTCTAAAGCCGGTGATCAGCCGGGCATTCCTCGAGCGCCACGGTCTGAGCTACGACGAAAACCTGCGGCTCGGCGAGGACTACGAGCTCTATGCGCGCGCTGTCGCTTGCGGGGCGCGTTTCAAGGTCATCAAGTCCTGCGGCTACGGCGCGATCGTTCGCGCCGATTCGCTCAGCGGCCGCCACAGGACGCAGGACCTGAAGCTGCTTGCCGATGCCGACCTGGCGCTGTTGGCGCTCAACAACCTTCCTGAAGGCTCGAAGGCCGCCTTGCGGCGCCACGAGCGCCATGTGCGCGACAAATACCGGCTGCGCAATTTCCTCGATGTGAAGGCGGAACGCGGCCTGGCATCGGCCGCCGCCTATGCCTTCGCCAGCCAGTCCAATCTGATCCCGATCGTTCTCGGCGTGGCCGCCGACAAGCTGGAGGCATTGTTGCGCCGCGCCGGCATTGCTGCAAAGCAGCAAGTGCCGCCGACGCGCTTCCTGATGTCGGCAACAAATGCCGCGAACGAATGATCGCACAAGGGCGCCGACGTCGGGGCGATACCCAAAAAAATCCGCTTTCCGAAACTACAAGGTTGCCTACTTGCGCCGAGAATGGCAGTCTATGTTGCGGTGCAGCAATTCCGGAAGGCCGATCGTATGGCTTCGATTTTTGGCTTCAGATCCAGGGAACCGGCCCGCGACCGGCAGACCGACCTCCAGCGTTTCGACCGTCTGGCGAAGCTCTTCGACCAGATCAGCGCCGAGATCGAGGCGGAGAAGGCCGGGCTGGAGAATCGCTATCGGTCGACCGCAGCCAACGCGGCCTTCCTTGTCGAAGCCATGGAGAACGGCTCCGCATCGACAGACAAGTCGTCGGACGTCAGCGCCATGACCGGCGCGATTTTGAACTACGAGCGGCGCATTGCCGAGCTCGCGCGCCAGAAGGGCCTGATGAAGGACCTGCGTCATTCGCTCGACGCTATTGTCGAGGATGGTGCGCAGGCGGCCGGACTGGCGAAGTCGGCGGGACGAGGCTGAACGCTCCGCGGACACTGTCATCGATACGAGACCATAGAGGAGTTCAAAGGGCAGCGGATCGGAAGCGGCGCGCTGGAGGCGAGCCAGGAATGACTTTGGGTTGGGGCGGACAACACAAGGTAAGTTTGTTATGAGCGTATATCCGAACAACACCACAGCGGCGGTGGCTTGCCGCATGCCGCGCGCGCACTCGAACGGGCGGGGCCTTTGGCTCGGCCTGGCAGCTGCGCTGTTCGCGGCTGCGGCCGCTTTTGTCGCGGCTCCGGCGCGGGCCCAGGACATGCAGAGCGCGCCGTCCTTCGTCGACAATTTCTCGAACTTCGATCGTTCGCGCTGGTTCGTGTCCGACGGCTGGAGCAACGGCGCGCACCAGAACTGCATCTGGTCGAAGGACCTTGTCCGGCTCTCCGACGGCGTGCTTTCGCTGGGCTTCGAGAAACGCAAGCTGAAGGACCGCGAGTTCGCTTGCGCCGAGATCCAGACCAAGCAGCGCTTCGGTTACGGCGTCTATGAGGCGCGCATGAAGACCGACACCGGCTCCGGCCTCAACGCCGCCTTCTTCACCTATATCGGGCCGCAGGACAAAAAGCCCTGGGACGAGATCGACTTCGAGGTCCTCACCAAGGATCCGTCGAAGGTCCAGGTGAACAGCTATATCCAGGGCAAGCCGAAGAACGGCAAGCTTGTCGATGTCGAAGGCGGCGCCGACAAGGGCTTCAACGACTACGGCTTCGTCTGGGAGAAGAACCGGCTGCGCTGGTATGTCAACGGCAAGCTGGTCAACGAGGTGACCAATCCGGATGAATTGCCGACCAATCCGCAAAAGATATTCTTCAGCCTGTGGGGCAGCGACAAGCTGACCAGCTGGATGGGCGCCTTCGCCGATCCCGGCCGCGAGGTGTCCATGCAGGTCAAGCGCATAGCTTTTACCGCTTTGGGACAGCCGTGCCAGTTCCCGGAATCGCTGGCATGCAGCATAAATAACAGCAACTAGGGCATGATCCCGGGCCGAAGGTCAGCGCCGGCGAAAAGTGGGAACCGGTTTTTGCGACGCCGGCCTTCGGTTCGGATAAGATCATAGAGAACTAACTGGGCCGATCCGGCCTAGGGGACACCAAGAACCGGCCAGGCCATTTTCGGGCCCGGCCTTGAACAGGAACAGAACCGAATGAACTTGACGGTGTTTGGAATTGGCTATGTCGGTCTCGTCCAGGCCGCGGTGCTCGCGGAGGTCGGGCACGAAGTGGTGTGCGTCGACATCGATGAAGCGAAGGTGGAGCGGCTCAATCAGGGCTTCATCCCGATTTTCGAACCGGGACTGGAAGCTCTCGTTAAAGAGAACCACGCCGCCGGCCGCATCCGTTTCACCACCGACGCCGCCGCCGCGGTCAAGCACGGCCAGATCCAGATGATCGCGGTCGGCACGCCGCCCGGCGAGGACGGCTCGGCCGACCTGAAATACGTGCTCGCCGTCGCCGAGGCTATCGGCCGCGAGATGGAAGAGCCCAAGATCGTCGTCGGCAAATCGACCGTGCCGGTCGGAACCTGCGAGAAGATCAAGCAAAGGATCGCCGAGACGCTGAAGGCGCGCGGCCGTGAGGATCTCCGCTTCGACGTCGCCTCCAACCCGGAATTCCTCAAGGAAGGCTCGGCCGTCGCCGACTGCATGAGGCCGGACCGCATCATCGTCGGCACGTCGAGCGAGGACACCGAGGCGGTGATGCGCGAGCTCTATGCGCCGTTCAACCGCAACCACGAGAAGATGATCGTGATGGACGTGCGCAGCGCCGAGTTCACCAAATATGCTGCCAACTGCATGCTGGCGACCAAGATCAGCTTCATGAACGAGATGGCCAATCTCGCCGAGCAGCTGGGCGCCGACATCGAGGAGGTGCGCAAGGGCATCGGCTCGGATCCGCGCATCGGCTACCACTTCATCTATCCAGGCCTCGGCTATGGCGGGTCCTGTTTCCCGAAGGATGTTCGGGCGCTCATCAAGACCGCCGAGGGCGTCAAGTTCGACGCCAAGCTGCTGCGCGCCGTCGAGGAGCGCAACAATGCGCAGAAATCGGTGCTGTTCGAGAAGGTCAACCGCTACTTCCAGGGCAACCTCAAGGGCAGGACCTTCGCCCTCTGGGGGCTCGCCTTCAAGCCGAATACCGACGACATGCGCGAGGCCCCGTCGCGCACCCTGATGGAGGCGTTGTGGGCCGCCGGCGCCAAGGTGCAGGCCTATGATCCCGAGGCGATGCAGGAATGCCAGGCCATCTACGGACTGCGCGACGACCTTTTGCTCTGCGGCACCAAGGAAGCGGCGCTGCGCGGCGCCGACGCGCTGCTGATCTGCACCGAATGGAAGAGCTTCAGGGCCCCCTCCTTCGACGCGCTCAAGGACGCGCTGACCACGCCGGTCATCTTCGACGGCCGCAATCTCTACGATCCGAAGGTCATCGCGCGCTACGGCATCGAATATCATTCGATCGGCAGGATGGCGGCATGACGGCGTCCGCGGCCAGCTTCCCGCCAGGCGGTTCCGGCGAACGACAATGGGGCCGACAATGATGCGGGGCCGACAAATGATCGTGCGCGTTTCGGGAAAGGGTTCGATCTGATGGTGCTGGACGTTCAGCCCGAACAAATCGCTAACGAGCGTTTCGATCTCGTCGTCATCGGTTCCGGTTTCGGTTCAGCCTTTTTCCTGCATGAGTTCCTGAAGCGGCGCAAAGCCCGCGTCCTGGTGCTGGAATGGGGCCGCCACAACACGCATGAATGGCAGCTCAGCCAGAACGCCAACACCGACATAGACGACGAGAGCACCTATAAGACCGACAACGCCGACAAGCCGTGGAACTACACCATCGGCCTCGGCGGCGGCACCAATTGCTGGTTCGCACAGACGCCGCGCTTCCACCCCAACGACTTCAAGCTGAAGAGCACCTACGGCGTCGGCAACGACTGGCCGATCAGCTATGACGAGTTGGAGCCGTTCTACTGCGATGCCGAGGACGTCATGTCGATCTCCGGCGATCCCGACATGGCCCGGATGCTGCCGCGCTCGCGGCCGTTCCCGCAGCCGCCGCACCGCATGTCGACGCCGGACCGGATGATGAAGGCGGCGCAGCCGGAGCAGCATTTCGTCATGCCGACCGCCCGCGCCCGCGTGGCGACGGCGCAGCGCACCTCCTGCTGCGCCAACCTTAGATGCTGGCTGTGCCCGGTCGACGCCAAGTTCACCGTCAACAACGGTCTGATGCATGTCTTCCAGCACGCGGACGTGTCGGTGTGCCTTGGCGCCGAGGTGCGCCGGCTCGACCATTCCGGCGGCTCGGTCCGTTCGGTCGCCTTCATGCGCAACGGCAAGGAATATTCGGTCAGCGGCGACCTTGTGATCCTCGGCGCCAATGCCATCCAGAGCCCGGCGATCATGCTGCGCTCCGGGCTCGGCGGCGAGTTCGTCGGGCTCGGCCTGCACGAATCCTATGGCTGGAACTACGAGGTCTATCTCGACGGTGTCGACAATTTCGACGGCAGCACCATCACCACCGGCCTGAATTTCGGCCTCTATGACGGCCCGCACCGCGCCGAGCACGCGGCGGCCCTGGTCTATTTCGAGAACCGTTGGCAGCATGGCATGCGGGCGGAGAAGGGGCGGCTCAGGCAAGTGCTGCCGCTGGTCATCGTCACCGAAAACCTGCTCGACCCGGAAAACCGGGTGATCCTCGACCAGGACGAGAACGCCTTCGTCAGCTTCAAGGGCGCGTCCGACTATGCCACCAAAGGCATGGCCAAGGCGCTCGAGCGGCTGCCGGCGCTGCTCAAGCCGCTGCCGGTCGAGCAGATCTTCGATCGCGGCATAAGGCCGACCGAGTCGCATGTGCAGGGCACCTTGCGGATGGGCACCGGCCCGGCCGACTCGGTGGTCGACCGCGACATGATCCACCACAAGCTCCGCAACCTCGTCGTTGTCGGCACCAGCACCTATCCGAGCTGCTCCTGCGCCAACCCAAGCCTGACCGCCGCCGCGCTTTCGTTGCGGGCGGCGGGCCGGCTGGCATGAGGGAGGGACCGATGAAGA
Source organism: Mesorhizobium sp. M1C.F.Ca.ET.210.01.1.1 (assembly GCF_004791585.1). GTDB lineage: Bacteria > Pseudomonadota > Alphaproteobacteria > Rhizobiales > Rhizobiaceae > Mesorhizobium. The sequence continues at coordinate 356,796 of NZ_SRUU01000002.1, read as the reverse complement.
TCACGCGACGCACCGCGCTTGCCGTAGTTGCCGGCGGTATCGCCTCGACCGGCATTGCCGCTGCGGCCGTATCCTCCTTCTCGGATGAGGATCTGGTCCGCGTCACGCTGGAGAAATATTTCGGGCCGCTCAACATGCGTATCGAGCATCTGCAGCAATTCGTGCTCGAATTCCGCAACCGCAACCCGTGGGTGTTCCCAAGCGACAAGCTGGCGGACGCGGTGACGCTTTTGGAGACCGTGAAGCTCGACAAGGCGCGCGAGTTCCTGCCCAGGCAGAAGCAGCAGGATGTCGGGAATTTCGAGCGCTGGGTTGTCGCCGAGTTCCATATGCTGACCGACTACGCCTGGCGCAGTTCGCCCAATGATCCGATCCGCTTCACCGGCTGGCACCCATGCACCAATCCCTTCGCCAATCTCGAGCTGCAGAATGCCTGAAGTCGCGCGGCGGACAAACGCGGTCGGGCCAAACAGAAGAACGTGACAAGGAGCCGAGCCCATGAAAGTGATTTTCGCAGGCGGCAATGGATACACGCCCGAATTCAGCGGCGGTGTCCAGTCGAGCACGCATCACCTGGCCGAGCAGCTGATCGAGCACGGACATGAGGCATCGGTGCTCGCTGCCCTGTTCGGAGACGGCTTCTTCGGCTTCAGGGCGCGCGCCAAGATGAAGCTGCTGCGGCAGCCCGCGGTCATTGACAGCTTTCCGGGCTATCCGGTGGTGCGCGCCTGGTTTCCCTGGGAAGCAGCCCGGTTTGCCGTCGAGAAGATGAAGCCGGATGTCGCGGTGGTGCAGTGCCACAAGTCGGTACCGCTCGGCAAGGCGCTGCAGGCCGAGGGCGTGCCGTTGGTCGTCTATCTGAGGAACGTCGAGTTCCACGAATTGGGCGGCGACCTGCGCGAGTTGAATTCCGCCCACTACATCGCCAATTCCGAATTCACGGCGCGCACTTACAAGCGGGAGTTCGGTATCGATTCGACGGTCCTGCCGCCGACCATCAACCCCGCACTGTACAGCACACCGACGACCGGCGAGTTCGTCACCTTCATCAACCCCAACGAGGAGAAGGGTTTCGATCTTGCGGTGAAGATCGGTGCCGCATGCCCTGAGATCCCGTTCCTGTTCGTCGAGAGTTGGAAGCTGGATGACGATCAACGCGCCCGCATCGGCGAGACCATCGCGCCATTCGCCAACATCAAGCTGGAGAGCCGCACCAACGACATGAAGACGGTCTATGGCCGAACCAGGATCCTGCTCGCGCCGAGCAAATGGGAAGAGGCCTGGGGCCGCGTCGCTTCGGAAGCCCATTGCAGCGGCATCCCGGTCGTCGGCTCGCGGCGGGGCGGCCTGCCCGAGGCGATCGGTTCCGGCGGCGTGGTGTTGGACTATGACGCGCCGCTCGCGGACTGGGTCGAGGCGGTGAGGCGGCTGTGGAACGACAAAAAGGAGTATGAACGGCTTTCCACCGCGGCTCGCGCCTTCTCCGAGCGCGCGGAGCTCGACCCCGAACGCCAGTTCGCCACCTTCTTTGCGCTGCTCGACAAGGCGGCGCAGCAGCGCGCCCGCCGCGCGGCATAGCCCGGGCCGCGGCATCCGGCAACAGCGGCTTTAAGCGACGCCGAGGTCCGTACGCTTGCCAACAATTTTCTGCGCGTGGCGTCCATGTGGCGGACTCCAACAACGATTGCCCGACGGTTCCTTGGCTCCCCGCCGCCAAGATGGTCAGGCCGGTCGCTTGACCCGGCTCTTCAGCGTTTCATAGCCGCGCTCGCCGAGTAGCATCCGTGCCATTTTCTTGGCGACCGCCGTGCGCCCGTCGGGCGAATTGACCTGCCTGAGACGCGCCGGAAGGTTGCGGGCGGCCTGCTCCAGCGCCGGCAGCGAGAGGGCATCGGGAAAGCTGACGATATTGGTCTCGACGCACAGGACCGGCTTGCCCGACAGCCTGGCGATCTTGAGCGCCTGTTCGTGCTCGCTTTCGATGAAAAGGATGGCGTCGGATTTGCGATAGAACTCGGCCTTGAAGCTGCCATGCGCGCCGAGCCGCTGCCGCTCCGCCTTGCTCGGCAGGTCGAGCATGATCAGGTGGTCGTATTTGATCTCATGCTTGGCGAGCCAGGCCTCGGTCAGCCTGCGGTACTTTTCCAGCCGGCTGGTCACCAGCCAGCCGATCTTGCGGGTCGGCCCGAGCAAAGGCCGCGCCTCGGCGAGAAATTTCTCGTAGGCAGGCCCATCGTCGTTTTCTTCCTCGGTCGGATCGAGGCAGAGCACGCCGTCGATGTCGACGCAGCATTGCTCGAGGAAGATGTGATGCATGAAGTTCCACTGGAACATACGCGGATGCGGCACGACCTCGAAGACGACGTCGGTCTCCTTGTGCTGCAACGAAAGGCCGAACACCGCGGCATAGACGAAATCGCCCTGGATGCCGGCGGCGGCGATCTTGTTTTGCGCATCACGCATGGCGTTGCCGCCGGCAACGCTGTCGTCGATCACCAGGATCTTGCGCATCTCGGAATGCTGCCGGTCGAGCGCGGCGCGCCGCTTGGTGATTCCCGACGTGTAGATCTTGCCGGCGAGGAAACTGTCGAGATCGGTCATCGGGATGTTCGCCGTCAGGCTGACCAGGGTCGCGGCGAGTATGCCGCTTCTCGGCACGCCGACCACCAGGTCTATGTCGCGCGGCAGCCGGTGCAGGTTCCGCACGATCGCGTCGTTCATGTCTGAAATCGATCGGTAATTCATGGCGTTGCCTTACCCTCAAGTCAGTGATTTCGCCGGCTGTCCGGCCGCGGCCGAAGCCGCAATTGCGCCAGGCAAGTTCACTTCGCCTCGCTGGTTGCCGGCGAGAATCCCCGCGCCGGGATCAGCCGCAAGGCCTCCCGAAGCGCCTCGCGACCGGCGCCGAAGGCGACCGCGACGATAATGGTGGCGACATAGGAAAGCATCGCGCCAGCTGCGAGCGCGATGACGGGTTGCGCCGGCAGCATCGGCTTGGCGAGCCAGACGAGTGCCAGCGCCAGATGCGCGCCAAGCACGAACGGGGTCGCCGCGTGCAGCACATGGCTTGCGCGCAGCGGCCCGGCCTTGCCGACATAGAGCCACAGGAAAGGCGTCCTCAGATATTCGCTGATCGCATAGGCGACGGCGACGCCGAGCGCGCCATAGGGCAGGCCGATGGCGAAGGCCATCACCGAGGTTACGGCCGTGACAATGCCCCAACGCATGAAATCGCCGGAGCGGCCCTGGCTGACGAACAGCCAACCCGCCGGATTGTTGAGCGGCTGCAGCAGCCCGGCGAAACCCAGCGCCAGGAAGATCGAGGCGCTCTGCCGCCATTGCTCGCCGAGCACGAAGGGAATGAGTGTGTCGGACATGGCCGTGGCGAACGCGACGCCGGGCAGGGCAACGAGCAGGATCAGCGGCATGACGCGCAGATAGGCGCTGCGGTATCGGTCCGGCTCGTCCTTCAGGCGCGAGAGCGCCGGTACCATCACCTTCGACAGCGGATTGGTGATCTGGCTGAGCGGGAAAAGCAGGAGCTTGTAGGCGCGGTCGTAGAGGCCGAGCTGCGCCTCGCCCCAATATTTGCCGATCAGCACATTGTCGAGGTTGCGGGCAAAGAAGTTGGCGAAGTTGAAGCCGGTGATGCCGGCGCCGAAATGGATCAGCTGGCTGATGCCCTCGACCTTGCGCGGCAGCCCGGGACGCCAGCGCGAGGAAGCCCAATAGCAAAGCGTCGGCAGCACCGCGCCTGTCAGCGTGCCGGCAAAAAGCGCCCAGTAGGAGCGGTCGACGAAGGTCCAGGCGATCGAGACGACGAGCCCGCAAACGGCGCTGGCGACGTCGATGATGGCGAGCCGCGTGAACTCCATGCGGCGCGTCAGCAGCGCCAGATGCTGGGCGCCGAGGCCGTAGGCCATGATCTGCAGGCCGAACGCGGCAACCAACCCCGTCACGCGCGGCTCGCCGTAGAAGGCGGCGACCAGCGGCGCAGCGCCGGCAAGCACGCAGGCCAGGATCGCGCTCACCGCCGTGTTGATCCAGAAGAGGTAGTTGACCTCCTCATGCCGGATGCCGGATTTCTGGATCGTCGCCTGGGTTAGGCCGAAGTCCTGGAACAGCGCGATGAAGGCAAGCACTGGCGCGCACATCGCCACCACGCCGAAGTCCTGCGGCGACAAGAGCCGCGACAGCACGATGACGGAGACGATCTGGGTGGCGACCCGCACGCCCTGCGCCATCGCGGTGACGACGGCGCCGCGGCCGACCGATCTGCGCAGTGAGCCCTCGGGCGGATCGAATGCACTGGTTTCCAAATTCAGGATCCCTGATTTTACGCCGGCCCGACATCGTCGTGACCAGCGCCCGCCGCCAGACACAAACTACCGCAAGAGGTTTTTGCAGTGCAACAAAAAATGTGCGGTGGTTGCTTCGCTGCACCAAAAATGTTGCGATGCAGCAAAAGCTGTAATAGCATCCTCTTGGGTGGCGGGCCCAAAAGCGGTCGATTTTGCATGCTGCATGTCTTGTACCTTGTGCATGACGTATCCGACCCGGCGGTGCGCCGGAGGGTCAAAATGCTCAGGGCAGGCGGTGCCAGGATAACCCTGGCGGGTTTCCGCCGCACCACCCGTCCGATCGCCGAGATCGAAGGTCTCGAGCCGGTCGACCTCGGCCCGACGCGCGACGGCCGATTCGCGCAGCGCATCGGCGCGGTGGCCAAGGCGGCGATGTCGATCGGCGCCAAGCTTGGTGCCGTGCCTCGGCCCGACCTGATCATCGCGCGCAATCTCGAGATGCTGGCGCTTGCCCGGCGCGCGAGCGGCGCTTTCGGTGCCGGCGTGCCGATCGTCTACGAATGCCTGGACATCCATCGGCTGGTGTTGCGCAACGACCTGATCGGCAAGACGCTGCGCGGCGCAGAACGCCATCTCGCGCGCGACGTGAAGCTTCTGGTGACCAGCTCGCCTGCCTTCGTCGCCAACTATTTTGAGCCATTCGGGCAAATCGCCGCACCGGTCGAGCTGATCGAGAACAAGTATTTCGACACCATGCCGGTGCCGGCGGGCGATCTGCTCGAGGACGAGGGGCCAGCGGCGCCGCCCTGGCGCATCGGCTGGTTCGGCGCGCTGCGTTGCCGCCGCTCGCTGGAGCTTCTGGCCGAATTCACGCGCCGGCAGGAAGGGCGCTTCGAAGTGGTGCTGAGGGGTCGTCCAGCGCTGTCCGAATTCCCGGATTTTCATGCCTTCGTCGAAGCCGAGCCCTGGCTTTCCTTTCGCGGTCCCTACCGCAATCCGGAGGACATGGCGGCGATCTACCGCGAGGTGCATTTCTCCTGGGCGATCGATTTCTTCGAACAGGGCCAGAACTCCGAATGGCTGCTTCCCAACCGCCTCTACGAAGGCTGCCGCTTTGCCGCCGTGCCGATCTCGATGGCCAGCACCGAAACCGGCCGGTTCCTCAAGCAGCAGGACATCGGCGTGCTTCTATCGGAAGCCACGCCCGAAGGTCTCGACACCGCGCTCGGCCCGATGGGCCAGGAACGCTTCGGTAAGCTGAAGTCGCGGGTGTTGGCCCGAAATCCGAGGACTTGGAGCTACGACCGCAGCGATTGCTTGGCTTTCGTCGACAAGCTGCGCGGCCTGACCGCCGTTCGCGGGACCTTTGCGACCGAGGCGCTGGCATAGGATGGCTGATAATGGACAAAAGCCGATGACGCAAACCACGGCATCGAGCCTGATCGTCATTCCGTGCCTCAACGAGGCCGCCCACATCGGCGGGCTGCTCGAGCAGTTGCGGCCGGCGGCGGCGAGGCTCGGCGCGCGCATCGTTGTCGCGGACGGCGGCAGCACCGATGGCACGCAGGATATCGTCGAAAACGTCGCTGTCGAGGACCCGCGGGTCATCCTGCTTGCCAATCCGAAGCGCATCCAGAGTGCCGCCATCAACCTGGCGGTGGCGACGTTCGGCGACGATGCCGACTATCTCATCCGCATCGATGCGCATGGCGGCTATCCGGGCGACTATTGCGACAGGCTGGTCGAGGAAGCGCTTGCGACCGGGGCGGATTCGGTCGTCGTCTCGATGCTGACCAGCGGTACCGGCGCGGTGCAGAAGGCGGTTGCGGCGGCGCAGAATTCCAAGCTCGGCACAGGCGGATCGAAGCATCGCCACATGTCGGCCGGAGAGTGGGTCGACCACGGCCATCATGCGCTGATGCGCATCGCCGCCTTCCGGGCCGTCGGCGGCTATGACGAGAGCTTCAGCCACAACGAGGACGCCGAACTCGATCATCGCCTTCGCCTGGCCGGCTACCGCGTCTGGATGAGCGGCAGGACGCAGATGATCTATTATCCGCGCTCCACGCTGAAGGGTCTGTTTTTCCAGTATCTCGGCTATGGCCGCGGCCGCGCCAAGAACGTGCTGAAGCATCGAATGATGCCGAAGCTGCGGCAGATGATCCCGCTGCTCGTATTCCCGGTGGTGCTGCTGACCTTCATCGCTCCGGTCTTCGTGCTGGCGGGAGTGCCGTTTCTGATATGGGCGGCGGTCTGTCTCGGCTATGGCGCGGTGACTGCCATCCGCCAGCGCAATCCGGCCATCGCGCTGGCCGGCGTGTCGGCGATGGTGATGCATTTGGGCTGGTCGATGGGTTTCTGGCTGCAGCTCCTCGGCCCGACGCCGGCGCGCGAGGCGGCGTGATGGCTACAAAGAAAAACCGTTCCATCGACATCTGCATTTGCACCTTCCGCCGGCCGGAGCTTGGCGACACGCTGCGCTCCATCGCCGCGCTGGAGAAGCCTGCCGGGTTCGAAATCGGTATCGTCGTCGCCGACAACGACGACCAGCCGACGGCGCAGCCGTTGGTGAAGGCGCTGGCGCAGGAGCTGAAGCTGCCGGTCCGCTATCGCCACGCGCCGGCGCGCAACATCTCGATTGCCCGCAACGCCTGCCTCGATGCCAGCGTATCGGACCTTGTCGCCTTCATCGACGACGACGAGACGGCTTCGCCGGGCTGGCTCGTCGAGCTTGTCGCGACCGCCGAGGCGACCGGCGCGGCGGCCGTGCTCGGCCCGGTTCGCGCAACATATCGGCAGGATGCGCCCGACTGGATGCGCAAGGGCGATTTCCACTCGACCCTGCCCGTCTGGGTGCGTGGCGAGATCCGCACCGGCTACACCTGCAACGTGCTGCTCAGTGTGACCGAGGCGAGCCTGCGCAACCGCCGTTTCAGCCTGGCGCGCGGCCAGACCGGCGGCGAGGATACCGAATTCTTCGATCATATGGTCAAGGCCGGTGGCCGCATCGCCTTTGCCCCGCAGGCCTTTGTCGACGAGGCGGTGCCGCGCTCGAGGGCGGCCTTCGACTGGCTGCGCCGCCGCCGCTTCCGCTTCGGACAGACACATGGCCATCTCATCGGGCGCAACACGGGCGGTGTGCGCCGCATCGGTCAGGTCGCGGTCGCGTCCGCCAAGGCGGCCTATTGCTTCGGCATGGCATTGTTGACGGCGATCAGCCCGGTGCGGCGGAACCGCAGCATGCTGCGCGGCATTATGCATGTCGGCGTCGTCAGCGGTCTGGTTGGCGTGCGCGAAATCCGCCAGTACGGCCTTACACCGCAGGAAGGGGACAAGCGTGCAGCCTGACGTCAGCTTCGTCATCGCCGCCTACAACGCGGAGGCGACCCTCGACCGGGCGATCGCCAGCGCCCTGGCGCAGCGCGACGTCACGATCGAAGTCGTCGTCGTCGACGACCAGTCGCGCGACCGCACGCTCGACGTCGCGCGCGCCTATCCCGAGGACATCGTGAAGGTCGTTGCGCTTCCCGCCAACCGCGGTCCCGGCGGCGCAAGGAACGCCGGACTCGATCTGGCCCGCGGCCGCTGGGTTGCCGTGCTCGATTCCGACGATGCCGTCCTGCCCGGCAGGTTGGCGGCAATGATCGCGCGGGCGGAAAAGGCGGGTGCTCAGATCGCGGTCGACAATGTCCAGGTCGTGCGCGAGGACGGCACACCAGACGACGTCATGTTCCCGGCCGCTTATCTCGAACAGCTCGGGGAAATCTCGCTTGCCGACTACATCGCCGGCAACGTGGTCTTCGAGTCGCGCTTCAACCTTGGCTATCTGAAGCCGATCTTCCAACGCCGGTTCCTGGACGAGAACAGGCTTCGCTACGACGAGCAACTGCGCATCGGCGAAGACTACATCCTTCTGGCGAGCGCGCTGGCCAGCGGCGGCCGCTGCGTGGTCGAGCCGACAACTGGCTATATCTACCACATCCGCACAGGTTCGATCTCGCGGGTGCTGGAATTGCATCATGTCGAGGCGATGGCGAAAGCCGATGCCGCCTTCGCCGCTGCGAATGTCATGGACGAGAGCGCCAAAACGGCCTTCGCGAGGCGCGGCCGCAGCCTGCGCAAGGCGGCCTCGTTCCTGTCATTGGTTCAGCACATCAAGGCGCGTGCGCCGCTCAAGGCGATACGCACGGCGCTCAGCGATCCGGCCGCGGTCAGGCATATGTCGATGCCGATCGCGGTCCGGCTGAGAAGGGTTGCGGCACAGTTTGCCGCGGGGACGGGGAGGTGAAGCATGCTGGCGGATGGAATGGATTTTCATAGCCAGCGATAGGTCAAAATCGATCTCCTCAGAAGGAATAAGCAATGCAGAAAGTCAGGAAGGCAGTCATCCCGGTGGCGGGGCTTGGAACGCGGTTCCTGCCGGCAACCAAATCAATGCCGAAGGAAATGCTGCCCGTCGTCGACAAGCCTGTCGTGCAATATGCCGTGGACGAGGCGTTCGAAGCCGGCATCGAGCACATCGTCTTCGTCACCGGCCGCAACAAGGCGGTCATCGAGGATTATTTCGACCTCCATCCTGAACTGATCGGGACGCTCGAGCAGACCGGCAAGAAGGCGCAGCTCCAGTCGCTGGAAAGCCTGCTGCCCGTCGCCGGTGCCACCAGCTTCATCCGCCAGCAGTCGCCGCACGGCCTCGGCCATGCCGTATGGTGCGCGCGCGACGTGATCGGCAACGAGCCCTTCGCCCTGCTGCTCCCCGACATGGTGTCCTTCGGCGCGCCGGGCTGCCTCGCCGAGACCGTCGACCTCTATCAGCGGACCGGCGGCAACGTCATCGCCGTCGAGCGCTGCGATCCTTCGGAAACCGGCAAATACGGCATTGTCGGCCGCGGCGCCGAGGTGGCCTCCGGCTTCGAAGTGACCGCCATGGTCGAGAAGCCGGCGCCTGCCAACGCACCCTCGAACTTCTACATCAACGGCCGCTATATCCTGCAGCCGGAGATCTTCGCCCTGCTTGGCACCCAGCAGCGCGGCGCCGGCAACGAGATCCAGCTCACCGACGCCATGGTTCGCCTGGCCGAGAGCCAGCCCTTCTATGCCCAACCCTTCAACGGCCGCATGTTCGATTGCGGCTCCAAGGAAGGCTTCATCGAGGCCACCATCGCCTTTGCTCTGGCGCGCGACGACATGAAAGGACCTGTCTTCGAAATGCTGCAGCAATTCGTCCGGTCGCACGAGCGCCGGGAAGTAGCCGCATAATGCCCAAATTTTGGGTGCATATGCGAAATCGCGATGGCGCGACAGCCGCGCAAGCGCTTGGCCGAGCCGGCCAAGCGCCCCTTGGCACGGATGTTGCGTGGTCTTTTCTGGTAACGACGCCACTCTTCGAAGGCCGGTAGCGCCTGCAACCTGGAATTGGACCGAAGATGAATTATGCCAACTTTCCTCTCGACAAGAGGATGCCATTGCCCAGTACCGAACCGGAAAAGGGTGAAGACTTCATCGACGTCGAGCGCCTGCTTGGCATGGCCGCCCGGCAGGCCAAGGTGGTGGCGGTCTGCGCCGTCATCGGCCTGTTCCTGGGCGTGATTTATCTGCAGACCACGCCCAAGCAATACACGTCCGTTGCCAGCGTGCTGATCGACGAGGGCCTGAACAAGGTCGTGGACGACATCTCGGCGGTCAGTGCCACGCAGCAGACGGACGCGACGATCCTCAGCCAGATAGAAATTCTTAGCTCCGCCCGACTGGCGTCGGTGGTCGTCGACAAGCTGAAGCTCGACCAGAACGACGAGTTCATGAACCCGCCTCAGTCGGCCCTTGCCAAGGGCGTCGGGTTCCTGCGCGGTATCGTCGCCTATTTCCGCGGCAGCGCGACCAACGAACTCCCGGGGATCGAGAACGTGGATGCCGCGACGCGCGAAGCCATGATGAAAGCCGCGACCCATGACTATGCGGTCCTCGTTCTGCAGACCGGATTGATGGCGGATCGCAACGGCCGCAGCAACGTCATTACGTTGGGCTATCAGTCGGCGAATCCGGCCCTCGCCACGGCCATCACCAAGGCCTATGCCGAGGCCTATCTCGCTGATCAGCTCAACGCCAGCTTCGACGCCACCGAGCGCGCCGCTGTCTGGCTGCAGGGCAGGCTGACCGAGCTGCGCCAAAGTTCGCAGCAGGCAGCGATGGAGGTCGAGAAATTCAGGGCGGAGCACGGGCTGTCGGCCAACAGCGACGGCCAGCTGATCAGCGGCAAGCAGCTGTCGGATCTCAACGCCCAGCTCATCATCGCGCAGGCCGATACCGCGCGCGCCAGCGCCCGCTACCAGCAGTACAAGGCGATCGTCGACAGCGGCTCCGACAATGCTTTCAACGATTCGGCGATTGCCTCCGATCAGCCGAGCAGCTCGGTCATCATCGGCCTTAAGACCCGTTACCTTGCCATCGCCAAGCGGCTCCAGGATGTCGAGGCGAATTTCGGCAAGGACCACCCCCAGGCCGTGGCGCTCACCAAGGAAAAGGCCGATGTGTCGGCGCAGATCTTCGGGCAGCTGAAGCAGATCACCGAAAGCTACCGCAACGACTTCCAAGTGGCGCAGGCGCGCGAGGCCGAACTGAAGCAGAAGATCACGACCGCCGCCGGCCAGAGCTCGGCCGACAATGAGTCGCAGGTGAGGCTGAGAGAACTCGACCAGCAGGCGCAGGCGCTCTCGACGCTCTACCAGACCTTCCTCAGCCGCTATCAGGAAGCCTCGCAGCAGCAATCCTTCCCTGTCGGCAAGGTCCGCATCATCTCGGATGCGAACATGCCGCTTGCCGCGTCGAGCCCGCGCACCATCAGGGTGCTGGCGCTCTCGCTGGTGCTCGGCCTCATGCTCGGCGCCGGCTTCGGCGGCTTGAACGAATTCAACGAGCGCTTCTTCCGGACGGGCGAGGACATTCGCGACCGCGTCGGCCTGAAGTTCCTCGGCTATCTGCCGACGATCGGCGGCGGCAAGGCCAAGGAGACGAAGCCGGACGAATTGCCGGCCGACGGCAAGGTAACAAGCCTGTCGGCCGCCGAGAGAAGGGCGCGAATGCGGGTAAGCCTCGATGCGCCGGCCTCGATGTTTGCCGAGACGCTTCGCAACGCCAAGATCGCGTTCGACGTGGTGATGGAGGACAAGGGCAGCCGGGTGATCGGCGTCATCTCGGTGCTGCCCGGCGAAGGCAAGTCCACCGTGGCGGCAAACCTAGCAGGCCTGCTCGCCGCCAACGGCGCCAAGACGCTGCTGATCGATGGCGACCTGCGCAATCCCGGCCTCAGCCGCAGCCTCGGCATGGAAGCCGAGCACGGGCTTATGGAAGCCGTGGTCAACGGGCAGACCTGGCAATCGGTCGGCAAGGTCGACCGCCAGACCAAGCTGGCGATCATTCCCGCCGTGCTGCGCGGCCAGTTCTCGCACACCAGCGAGTTTCTGGGCTCGGCCGGCATGCGGCGCTTCATCGATAACGCCAAGGAGACCTTCGAATACATCATCGTCGACCTGCCGCCGCTTGGGCCCGTGGTCGACGCCAAGGCCTTCGCGCCGCTGGTCGACGGTTTCGTGCTCGTCACCGAATGGGGCCGCACACCGCGCGCCATGGTGCGCTCGATGCTGGAACAGGAGCCCTACATCGCCCAAAAGATCACCGGCGCGGTGCTCAACAAGGTCGAGCTCAAGAAGCTGGCGAAATACGGCTCGCTCGGCGGCTCTGAAAGGTTCTTCGACCGCTACTCGAGCTACTATCTGGAAAAATCGGATTCACGCGCCAAGCAGGCCGCCTAAAGCAATTCCAGGAAAAGTGCATGGCGGTTTTCCGTCCGGAATTGCGTCTCGCGATGGGTGCAATTCCAGGAAAAGTGCATGGCGGTTTCCCGTCCGGAATTGCGTCTCGCGAAGGGCGCAATTCCAGGAAAAGTGCATAGCGGTTTTCCGTTCGGTGCCGCGCCAAGATAGAGCGGTTCTGCGTTTTCCGTGAAACGACGAGCCGCCTTATCCGCGACGATTGCGCATCCGGGACGAGGATTGGTGCGCGACAAGCGAGACGACGGCGTCACGGACCCAGCGTTGGCCGCTGTGGCCGTGACCGCGCTCATGCCACACCATCCCCACTGCAAAGCCTTCAACGGGAAATGGACAGGCTATGATTTCAAGCTTGTCCGCACGGTCGCCTACCAGGCGTTCGGGGACCAGTGCAACGAAGTCCGAGTGGGACACGATCTCAGGGACGAGCAGGAACGAGGCAGCGGAGAGCACCACGTTACGCTCGTATCCGAGAGCGGCCAGGGCACTATCCACCGGCGTTGCGAAGCCGCCGCCGTCCACGGAGACGATCACTTGCTCCAGCTTGGCGAATTCAGCGACCGTGATTCCTTCTCGCAGCCGTGGATGGTTCCGGCGGCCGATGAGCACATAGCGCTCATCGAACAGATGTCGGGCGCGAAGACCTGGCGGGGCCGCTTGCGGGGTCATCAGTGCCAGATCCACATCACCGCGCGCCATCTGCGCTTCCAGCTGCGATATGTCCAGATTGCGTATCGCGACGCGAACACCGGGCGCTCGCGTCCTGAGCGCCAAAACGAGCGGCTGGATCACCGCGGCCTGCAGATAATCCGTGCAAGCGATAACGAAGGTTAGCCTGGCCTTCGCCGGATCGAAATTCCTATGCGAGGTCAGCGTGGCGCGAACTTGATCGAGGGCTTGGCGCAACGGATCGAGCAGCTCCATTGCCTTGGCCGTCGGCGTCATCCCGCGCTGGGCGGGAATTAGCAGTTGGTCGTCGAACTCGTGCCTGAGACGGTTCAGCTGGGCGCTTACCGCCGGCTGGCTCAGATGCAGTCGAGCAGCCGCCTTCGTGACGTTCCGCTCGATCAGCAGCGTCTCCAGGGTGACCAACAGATTGAGATCCAGGCGCTTGGTATCCATGGAATGGATAGTAGATGAATATTTCTGTGATTTCAAAAATAGCTCGAGGCAGCCGAGACTTTGCGATCAGGGCCGGCACCGCGGCGCGCTTCGACCCGCCGTGGTGACTGTCGACGCTGGCGGAAGCGGTTTCCGCCCTCAAACCGGGATAACAACATGAGCCAGGCCGATACTTCCAAACCTTTGATCACCGTTGTCGGCGCATCGAGCAAGCAAGGCCGCAGCGTCGCCAACGCCTTGCTCGACAGCGGGCGCTACCGGGTACGCGCGCTGACGCGGCGCCTCGACAGCGAACCGGCGCAAGCCTTGGCGAAGAAGGGTGCCGAAGTCGTGGTGGCACCCCTTGAACTTGGCAGGCAGGCCGAACTGACCGAAGCACTGAAAGGCTCGGCCGGGGCATTCCTGATGACGCCGCCCATCGTCAAGGTGCCGCCGGCGGAACCAGAACTCAACCTCGGCAAGGAGTTGGCCGATGCGGCGGTGGCCGCTGGCGTCGAGCACGTGGTGTTTAGCGGGCTCGAAAATGTCGAAGCGATCACCGGCGGCACCAAGTGGGCGCCGCATTTCACGGACAAGGCAAAGATTGAGGATTACATTCGCGGCTTGCCCGTCCGCAGCTCCTTTGTCTACCTGGCGTTTTATTACACCAACTTCCTGGAGTACTACGTGCCGCAAGGCGGGGAGGACGGCATAACGTTCGCCGTATATCTGCCGCCGGACATCCCCATGCCCTTCTGTGATCCGCTCACCGCGGCCGGCCCGGCGGTGCGCGAGATCTTTGATCACTCGGCGCGCTACGCCGGGGAGATCCTGCCGGTGATCGGCGAGTTTATCTCGGCGCAGCAGATGGTGGATACATTTGTGCGGGTCACCGGAAAGGCCGCGCGCTACGCCTCCGCCTACTCGCGCGAGGACTTGCTGCGCCACTTTCCGGGTTTCGCCGGCAACGAGCATCTGGTGCGCGAGCTGGTGGGTATGGTCGAATACTGCGTCGAATATGGCTACTACGCTCCGGAGCGCGATCTGACCTGGAGCCGGAAAGTCGATCCGAATGCTTTGACCTGGGAACAGTTCCTCAGGCGCAGCGGATGGCAAGGCGATCTGCTGTCCTATGGCGCTGCCCGCTGAGGCCGGGCTTGCGCTGACCTGACAGCAGCGATGCTGTACTCGCGCTCATGATCGCGTTGCAGGGTGTTTCGCTTTCCGGAATTGCGTTGAAAATGCCTGGAGAGGCCCGAACGCGCCAAGCCGCTCAGCTTCAATCCCTGGACGACAGCAGCCGTCCATATTTGCCGACGATCCTGAGGGCGGTCAGCCGGCCGCTCTGGAAGGCACCCGTGTCGATGCCGAGCCGGCGCCCGTCGAGCGTCGGGACGTCCACGATCGTATGTCCGTGCACGACCCAGCGGTCGAGGCGATGCGTTGCCGCGAGGAAATCGGATCGGATGTTGACCAGGTCGGCCTCGTCCTGGGCTTCGAGCGCGATCCCGGGCCGGATGCCAGCATGCACGAACACGAACTCGTCCGAGCAGACCATCACCGGCAGCGTGCGCAGGAAGCCGATATGGCCGGCAGGTATGGCCTCGCGGATGCTTTCGTCGACCTCCTCGCTTGAAGCGTAGAGATTGGCGAGATGGGCCGGGTCGATGCCATAGGAATAGAGGGTCTCCCGCCCCCCGACCGCAAGCCATGGCTCCCGCGACAGATAGCCGTCGAGGTAGTTGAGCATCGCGACCTCGTGGTTTCCGGCCAGGCAGACGCGCAGGAAGCCTTTTGGCGGCGGCGCCATGAGGTGTTCGATCACGCGCCGCGACTGCGGCCCGCGGTCGATATAGTCGCCAAGCATGATGATGATCTTGCGGCCGCGGAACTGCAGAGCGTCGAGCACGATCTTCTGCTCCAGCGCGCGCAGCTCGTCATAGCAGCCATGCACGTCGCCGACCGCGTAGACCACCGTGTCGCGCATATCCATCACCAGCCGTTCGCGCGGCAAGGGTCGGGGTCGTCTCGATCGCTGGAACAGGCTCACGGATTGCGGCTCGGCACTCAAACTGGGATCGCGCGATGCGGAGCGCGGACCAAGTCTCGATATCAGCCGGATGCAAACAATTCCACACCGGGAGCTGCTGTGGAGTTTAGGCGGCTTTCAGACGGTAGCGGAACAGCGTGTGGTCGAGCAGCAGGCGGATGCGCGGCTCGGCCTCGGCCGCCACCAGCCAGCTCGCCGCGATCATGGTGGCGCCGACGAGCGGGATCGACACGAGGTAGGGCACGCCCGCCCGGATCAGCGCGCCGAGCATCGCGGCGCCGACGACATCGTGGATGAGGTAGAGCGGATAAGTCATCAGCCCGATCCGGCGCCAGCCGCGCCAGGAAAGATCGAGCCTGAGCGACCACGCCATCAGCGCTACCGCGGCAAGGAAGATGACGATCGGCGGCGCATAGGGCATCGCGGCTTCCACCTTGATGCTGTGAACATCGACCGAGCTGCCGATCTGCAGCACCCCGCCGGCGAGGAACAGGGCCGAGAAGCCGAGGCGTGGAACGGTCACCGCCTTGAAGCGCATCAGCCAAAGCAGCACGCCGATGGCGAAGAAGGCACCGTGATGCACAAGCGTGAGCTGCAGCCAGCGCGTCTCCGCGAGATCGGACCAGCCGAAGAGAAAATAGGCGCACCAGAACAGCGTGCTGACGAGACCGATGATGACGGCGACGGCTTCCATCAGATGGAATCGGCCAAGCCTGAGCAGGATCCAGACGATGGCGTAGAAGGCGATCTCGATGCCGAGCGTCCAGTAGACGCTGTCCACCCATGGCTCGAAAGGCACGAACATCGCCGTGCGGGCAAGCCGCAGCACGGCGTCCGTCGGCCAGGAAAGACCGACCATGAGCAGCACCACCGCCGAGATCGGCGCGCAGACCCAGACCGCCGGCGCCAGCCGCCTGACGCGCGCCTCGAAGAACTTGAGCGGCGTCGAATTCTCGGCGCTGAAGGCGATGACGAAGCCGCTGATGACGAAGAACACCTGCACGCCGACCCAGCCGGAGCCGACGAGCGCCATCTCGGGGTGGGCCGGGATGCCTCCCGTGGCGCGCGCCGACACCCCACCGGGGAACGCCCATATCCAGAAACCATAGTGATAGAACATCACCATGACGGCCGCCAGGAAACGCAATATGTCGACGCCGCCGAATGTCGTCTTGTGCTGAGCCATGCCGTGCCTTCGGAATGGCCCCCCAAGGCGAACATTACGGGCTGTTGCTGCATTGCACAACAGCCGATTGCAGTGCGGGACGAATTCGGGAGACCACCCGCCGCTGCAACCCGCTGCCGAGGTGGCGAAGCGGGCTAGATCCCGATGCCGCGTCCCTTGAGCGCCGCCGTGATCTCGTCAAGGATCGCGGGATCGTCGATGGTCGCCGGCATGGTCCATTCCTCCTTGTCGGCGATCTTCTGCATCGTGCCGCGCAGGATCTTGCCGGAGCGCGTCTTCGGCAGCCGCTTGATCGTCACCACCGTCTTGAAGGCGGCGACCGGGCCGATCCGCTCGCGGACCAGGCTCACCACCTCGCTTTCGATGGCGCCGGTGTCGCGCGACACGCCGGCATTGAGCACGACGAAGCCGAGCGGCACCTGGCCTTTCATCGCGTCGGCGATGCCGATGACGGCGCATTCGGCAACGTCCGGATGCGCGGCCAGCACCTCCTCCATCGCGCCGGTCGACAGCCGATGCCCGGCGACGTTGATGATGTCGTCGGTGCGGGCCATGACGTAGAGATAGCCGTCTTCGTCCATCATCCCGGCGTCGGCCGTCTTATAGAAACCGGGGAACTCCTCGAGATAGGCTTGGCGGAAGCGGGCGTCCGCATTCCAGAGCGTCGGCAGGCAGCCAGCCGGCAGCGGCAGCTTGACCACGACATTGCCGAGCGTGCCGCGCGGCACCTCGTGTCCTGCGTCGTCGAGAATGCGGATGTCGTAGCCTGGCATCGGCACGCCGGGCGAGCCGTATTTCACCGGCAGAAGCCCGAGCCCGGCAGGGTTGATCGTCATCGGCGAGCCGGTCTCGGTCTGCCACCAATGGTCGACGACCGGACGGTCGAGCTTCTGCTCAGCCCATTTGATGGTTTCCGGATCGGCGCGTTCGCCGGCGAGGAACAGGGTGCGGAATTTCGACAGGTCGTATTTCGACACGAACTCGCCCCTGGGATCCTGTCCCTTGATGGCGCGGAAGGCGGTCGGCGCCGTGAACAGCGCCACCACGCCGTGCTCCGAGATCACCCGCCAGTAGGTGCCGGCGTCCGGCGTGCCGATCGGCTTGCCTTCGAACAGCACGCTGGTGGCGCCGTGCAGCAGCGGCCCGTAGACGATGTAGGAGTGGCCGACCACCCAGCCGACATCCGAGGCCGCCCAGAACACCTCGCCCGGCTTGACGTCGAACTCGTTGTCCATCGTCCATTTCAGCGCGACCATATGGCCGCCATTGTCGCGCACGATGCCTTTCGGCTGCCCGGTCGTGCCCGAGGTGTAGATGATGTAGAGCGGGTCGGTGGCGAGAACCGGCACGCAGTCGACATTGGCGCCCGCCGCCCGCTCGCGGGCGACCGCATCGGCATAGTCGAAATCGTAATTGTCCCTCATCTCACAGCGCAGTTGGTCGCGCTGCAGGACGAGGCAGGCATCGGGCTTGTGCCTCGACATCTCGATCGCCTTGTCGAGCAGTGGCTTGTAGGCGACGACGCGCCCGGGCTCCAGTCCGCAGGACGCGCTGATGATCAGCTTCGGTTTGGCGTCGTCGATGCGCGTGGCAAGCTCGTGCGAGGCAAAGCCGCCGAACACCACCGAGTGCACAGCGCCGATGCGTGAACAGGCGAGCATGGCGATGGCCGCCTCGGCCACCATGGGCATGTAGATGATGACGCGGTCGCCCTTGCCGATGCCGCGATGCCTGAGCACCGAAGCCAGCGCCACCACCTCGCGCTTCAATTCGGCATAGGTGAATTTCCGCACCGTGCCGGTGATCGCGCTGTCATGGATCAGCGCCAGCTGGTCGGCGCGCCCGCCCGCCACGTGGCGGTCGATGGCGTTGAAGCAGGTATTGCAGGTGGCGCCGGTGAACCAGCGGCCATAGACGCCGGCCGTCGGATCGAAGACCTTTTCGGCAGGCGAATACCAGTCGATCGCCTTGGCCGCCTCGGCCCAGAACCCCATGGGGTCGCGTTTCCAGCCCTCAAAGACTTCGTGATAGCGTGACGCCATCGCCTCTTCCTCCCCGGGAACGTTTTGCGTTTTGCAATAGACTATGCCGCCTCGCGCGGCCATGTCTTCCTGCATTTTGGTCGACGTCGCTGGCAAAGGTCCGCTGACGGCGGTCCGCTTGGAGCGCCGTTCTGATTGCCTCGGGATGAAAGTCGGCTTAGAGCGGCAGTGCCGCCAGCATCAGCCCGACGCCGCCGGCGATCAGAATGGCGGCCGCGAACGCTTTGCGATGGCGCTCGAAGGTCGACGGCGCCCGATCCCAATTGTAACGCATGGCACTACCTCCCCAAAAACCCCGGCGGACTCATAGCTTACTCAAGGGAAGGATGGCAACCCTGACGGGAACCGCCGCCTTGACAGGGGGCGCAACCACTCGTCATCCTCCCGGCGTGGACATTCTTGGGGGACTTTGGTGAAGAGAACCTACGAAAAGCCGCTGCTGGTCAAGCGCGAGACGCTGTCGAAGGTCGTTGCCGCCCCGAGCGGACCGATTGGTCCCGTCGGATGACAGCCGGCGGTCGGCCTGGCCCGGAAGCGGGTATTCTTCGCGGCGCTCGTGGGAAGATCCGATCGTCCACGCATTGCCGGTCTGTCATCAGCCGATGGACAGCGCCTTTGCGCCGCGCTAATTGCACTTCGGCGAAGGGAGCGGGCGCATGGTCGAAATCGACTCTGAAACGGTTCTGCGCATGGCGGACGACGCCTCGGTGCAGCATGTCGGCGACGGCGCCGTCGTGTTGCTGGCGCGCAGCGGCCAGCTCTACACCTGCAACGGCACCACCGAAGCCTTCCTCGACAAGGTCGACGGCGCGCGCAGCCTAGACCAGATCGTCGATCTGCTGTCGGACGAATTCGAAGTCGACAAGGCCACGCTCGACGAGGACATTGCAGCACTTGCCGCCGAGCTGGTGGCGGAAGGCATTCTCGCCGACCCGGGCGCGTGATGGCCGACGGACCGTTCCTGCGCGCCCTGTTTCGTACCCATCTGTGGTTCAGCGCCCGGCTGATGCCGGTGCTGATCGGCCAGCGCGACTTCGAGACGGTGCTGAAATGGGCGCCGCTCAACGCGCCCGCACCCTATCGCGGCTTGCCTTCGGCCTACATCGTCACCCGGGTCAACCGCACGGTCCGGCATCCTTGGCTGATGCGCGACCGCAGATGCCTGAGGGAGGGGCTGCTCGGCTTCCGCTTCCTGCGCATGGCCGGCTTCGACCCTGAACTGCGCTTCGGCGTCGATGCGAAATCGATGCATGCGCCGCGCCTGTCGGCGCATTGCTGGGTCTGCCTCGACGGCAGGCCGGTGGTCAGCGACAGCCTGCCCGGCATGGTGGAGATCTATCGCCACCATGCCGACGCGGCGAAGGCGCGCGCCGCTTGACCGGTGTGGCCGCCACCTTCCGCTATGACCTCAACGGCCAGGTCATCAGCATATCCGCATCCCGCGCCGAGCTTTGGCCGAGCTTCGACCTGATGCTTGGCACCTTGCGCGTCGATGAACCCGTCGAACCTGGCTTTCGCATCGACATCCTTGAAACGCCGGCGCTGCCGGAGACCCCCGAAGGCAAGCTCGCCTTCGATGGCGACGTGCCGCTGGATGGCCATTGCCGGCTGATCGACGGCGGCGACGTCGTCCATCTGATCTTCCCTGGCCTTCAAATAGCCTCGGTCCATGCCGACCAAGGCTGGGCCGAAATCCGCGTGCACCCCGACAGCAAGGTCAAATGGACGCTGCTGATGATGGTGCTGGACGCCGCGCTCGATGCGGGTGGGCAGCACATGCTCCACACCGCCGGCCTGACGCTGCCTGGCCGCGATGCGCTCGTGCTGATCCATGCGCCGAGCGGCACCGGCAAGTCGACGACGTCGCTGGCGCTGGCATCTCAAGGGTTCGGCCTCTGCTCGGACGATGTCATGATCCTCAGCGCGAAAGCAGGCGAAGTCACGGCCTGGGGCATGCCGCGCAAGGTGAAGGTCCATCGCAACACCGCCGCGATGCTGCCATTCGTCGCCCCCTGTCTGGGCGACAAATGGGATGCCGAGGGCGAGCAGGCCGTTTCGCTGGACCGTCTCGGCGAGATCATCCGCGTCGAGGATGTGCGCGCAAGGCCGGTCGCGGCGCTCTTGCATCTCGCGCGCTCGGCCGACGGCCAGACCCGGCTCATGCCCATGGCCAGGACCGATGCGATGGTGGCGCTTGCCACCGACAACGTCAGGACCGGTATGACCGGCCTCCTGCCGATGCAGAAACGGCGCATGGCGACGATCGCGGCGCTGGTCCAGGCGGTTCCGACCTTCACATTGGAAGTTGGCTCGAGCCCGGCAGATGCAGCGGCGCTGATCCGCGCCGCGCTGGATCGGGTCGCTCAGACGGGATAGGGCCTCGGCCGGGCCAGCCGCTGGACCCAACGGAAGGCGTCGCGGCTGAGGCGCGAGCGTAGCTTTTCGCGAGAGTTGACGCGAAGCAGCATGTTCCCTGTGATCAGCCATCTGGCGAGCCGTATCGAAAGATCGGGCTTGATGCGGTCGGCAAGCTCGATCGCGTGCGCCTCGCCGAACAGGCGCCCGGTCACGTTGAGAACGGTCGCCAGTTCGAGCTCGATGCCGGTCATGCGCGCGGCCTCGAGCAGCCGCGTTTCCGACTCCGGCGACTGCAGCGCGCGCACCCCCTGCAGCACGTCGACACAGAGCTGCAGCCGGTGGAATTTGTGGCCGCCGGCGGCGTGAACGATGGCGATGGTGAGAAGCGACGCCGGCGTATCCACCTCGCCGCCGTCGATGGCCTGCAGCTCACGAAAGCCGAGAGACAGCCGCCGCCGCATGCCGGTGTCATGCACCAGGTTGCCCTGAAGCTCGATCAGCAGGCTGGAGTTCTCCTTCTCCAGCCATTTGTACTCCTGCAGCTCGTGCGACTCGGCCTCGCCGCTGGCAAGCTCGAAGCCGCATTCAGCGATTGTCCTGTTGGCCTCGCCGATGCTGGCGGGATCGACCAGAATGTCGATGTCGGTGAACGGACGGTCGGCGGCATGGCGGTAGAGTTTTCGCGCGAAGACCGGACCCTTGACGATGCGAGCCGGAATGCCTTTCACCGCCAAGGCCTTCATGATCCGTTCGCCATGATATTGCAGCAGCATCGACTGCCCGGTAACCAGCGTCGCCTGGTCGCGCTGCTCGCAGAGCTTCTGCCGCAAGGTGGCATCGTCCGGCAGCTTGGCGTCGCCGATTTCCCGGAGCTTGCGCAGCATGATCGGCAGCACGCCGTGGAATTCGGCGTTGGCGAGCAGCGCCATCAAGCTGCTTGCCGAGAGATCCCGGCCCCGGTCGGCCGGCGCTTCGGGGTCGGCAAAGTCAAGCAGCAGCTTTTCTTCGGCAGGCGAAAGCGGTGGCAGCATCAACCGGGCAACGTTGCGAATGGCATGCGAATTCCGCGAATATGGTCGCAGAAAAATCCTGGCGATGCCAGCGGACTACATTCCCCAGCGCAGCGCCGCCGTGTGCACCGGGGCGTCCCACAGTGCCGTCACCTCGTCGTCGAGCATGGCCAGCGTGATCGAGCAGCCGGCCATGTCGAGCGAGGTGACGTAGGAGCCGACCAGCGAGCGGGCCACCGTCACGCCGCCCTTCTCGAAGATTTTGCGGGCGCTGTTGTACATCAGGTAAAGCTCCATCGACGGCGTGCCGCCGAAACCGTTGATGAACAGCAGAGCCGGCCCTTTGGCGCGGTCGCCAAGATCGCCGAGGATCGCCGCGCAGATCTCCTCGGCGATGGCGTCTGCGCTCCTCAGCGCATCGCGCCGTCGGCCGGGCTCGCCATGGATGCCGACACCGAACTCCATCTCGTTGTCGCCGATCTCGAAAGTCGGCTTGCCCGCAGCTGGCACCGTGCAACTGGTCAGCGCCACGCCCATTGAGCGCGTCGCGGCGTTGACGCGATCGCCGAGCGCCTTGAGCTCGTGCAGCGCCATGCCTTGCTCGGCCGCGGCGCCGACGATCTTTTCCACCACCAGCGTGCCGGCAACCCCGCGCCGCCCGGTGGTGTAGGACGAATTCTCGACCGCGACGTCGTCATTGGTCACCACCTGCAGCACGTCTTCCGACATCTCGGCCGCCATGTCGAAATTCATCACGTCGCCTTCGTAGTTCTTGACGATGAACAGGCAACCGGCGCCGGTTTCGACGGCCTGCACGGCCGCCAGCATCTGGTCGGGCGTCGGCGAGGTGAAGACCTGGCCGGGGCAGGCGGCATCCAGCATGCCGTGGCCGACCAACCCGCCATGCAGCGGCTCGTGGCCGGAGCCGCCGCCGGAGATCAGCGCCACCTTGCCCGGCTTGAGCTCCTTGCGGCGGACGAATTTGTGCTCGTCGCCGAGCACGAGGATATCGGAATGGGCGGCGACGAAACCGTCGAGGCTTTCGGTGAGCACCGTGTCCACCGCGTTTATGAATTTCTTCATGGCAGTCCTCCCGGAACCGTTCTGATCAGCCGCTGCCCTTGCCGGCGATGCTCGTTATTTTCTGGATGAACTCGTTGATCGCCCGGTCAAGCGCGGCGTTCTGCTTGTCGTCGCCGAAATCCGGCACGATGAGCGAGACGTGGCGCGTCTTGCGCGGGCCCGAAGCCGCCGGCAGCTTGCCTGGATGCGCCTGGTGATAGGCGACCAGGAACTGGTCGCGCTCGGCCGGACTGAAATGGCAGACGGAAAAGATGGACGGCAAATGCTTCGACGGAATGGGGATCGAATAGGCCGGGCTCGAGATCTGCGTGACGAAGCTGCGATGCTTGCCGAGCGCATCGGCAAGCCGCTGGCGCATGCCCGAAGGTCGCTGGTCGATGACCTGCGACAGGATCGTCTTGTAGGCGCGGATCGCGTCTTCCGAGCCGGCTTCTTGCATCTTGGCGGCTTTGGCCATGCGCGCTTACACCGAAACGTCCGCGATGGCCGCCTTGGCCATTGCGAGTTGCGCCGGGGCGACCGAGAGATCGCGCAGGCCGGCTTCGAGCAGCGCCGGGATGGCGGCCGGATCGCCCCCGGCATCGCCGCAGAGGCTGACCGGAATCCCATGCTGCTGCCCAAAGGCCGCGACCGAAGCGATCAGCCGCAGCACGGCGGGATGGCGGACCGAATTGAGATTGGCCACCGCCGCGTTGTCGCGCGCCGCCGCCATCACATACTGCGTCAGATCATTTGAGCCGATCGAGAAGAAGGCGACATTGGCGAACGCCTCCGGCGCGATGGCGACGGACGGCACCTCGACCATGATGCCGAGCGGCGGCAGCTTGTGCGCAACACCCCGCGTCGCGAGAGCGGCCTGCTCTTCAGCGAACAGCGTGGCGGCCTGGCTGTACTCCTCGGTCGTGGCGATCATCGGGAACATCACCTTCAGATTGCCGTGTACGGCGGCGCGCAGCAATGCCCGGATTTGCACCCGGAAGATGTCGCGCCGCGCCAGCGACAGCCTGATGCCGCGCAGGCCGAGGAACGGATTGGTCTCCTCGACAGTGAAGCCGGGAACCGGCTTGTCGCCGCCGGCGTCGACCGTGCGGATGGTCACCGGCTTGTCGCCTGCCCATTCCAGCACCTTGCGATAGGCATGGAATTGCGTTTCTTCGTCCGGCAACGCCTTGCCGAACAGGAATTCCGTCCGCATCAGGCCGACACCGTCGCAACTCGCGATATCGATGCCGCCGACATCGGAAGGGTAGGCAATGTTCACCTGCACCCGCACGGGCGTGCCGGCCTTGGTCGCCGCCGGCTGGGTGAGAAAGGTCTGCGCCTTGCCCTGGCGCGCCGCGAAGGAGGAGGATGACTCTCGGAACGCTTCGACGTCCGCCGGCGACGGCGAGAGCACGATGTCGCCATGCTCGGCGTCGAGCAACGCGACTCCGGTTGGGTCATCCCCAAAAACGCCAAGGCCCACCACCATCGGCACGCCGCGCGAACGCGCCAGCATGGCGACATGGCTGGCCGAGCTGCCGGCCTTGAGCGCAATGCCGCCGCCTCTGCTCCAGTCGGTTTCGAGGAAGCGCGTCGGCGCGATATCCATGCCGTAGAGGATGGCGCCGGCGGGCGCGTCGATGCCGCCATCCTCGCTAAGCGCCCGCAGCACCTGGTCGCGGATGTCGCGCAGGTCGGCGGCGCGCGCCCGGAAATAGTCCTGGTCGGATGCCTCGTAGCCGGCGATTTCGGCATCCAGCGCGGCCCGCCAGGCGGCATCGGCCGGTTGCCCGGAATCGATCGACACGAAGGCTGGGCCGCCCAACGCATCGTCTTCCAGCATCGCGATGTGGAATTCGAGGATGCCGGCAGCATCGGCATCGGCGGGTTCGGCAAGCGACGTCAACCGGCTCACCGCCCTGGCGATCGCCGCCTTCAGCGCGGCTTTTTCCTCGGCCGCGGTCGCCTTGCATCTGTAGGCGGCCGGCGGCCGGTCGAGGTCGAACAGCGGCCCTTCGGCATAGCCGGCCGAGGCGGGGATACCTTCAATCCGCATGGCCCGCGATCCTTGCGAACAGGAGGCCAAACCGGCCCGTCTCAAGCGGACCGGGCATGGTCCCTGTCCTCGTCGAAGTCGCGCTGCACCAGGTCGACCAGCGCGCCGACCGCTTCGCTCGCGCCGTCGCCCCGCGCCCTTATGTGCAGCAGCGTGCCCTTCGGCGCCTTGGCCGCCATCACCTTGACGATGCTCTTGGCGTCGAACCAGGGGCCGTTGGCCGCCACCGCCACCTCCACCTCGGCCGTGAACGACTTGGCGAGCTTGGTGAACTTCACCGAAGGGCGCGCGTGCAGGCCCACCTCGTGGGTGATCAGTACCGTGGCTTCGGCGGATGCGGACATTCAGTCGGTTCCCGTTCGTTCACGACGGCGACAATTCATGCGCCGTCGCCACCACTTCCTTGAGCGAGGCGCCGCCGGAGGATTCCGTCGCCGCCATCACCGCGCCCTCGACGATCGGCGCATTGCAGACGACAATTCTGTGCGCGCGCGGCTCGCCGATCATCTCGACCGCCATCTCGCTGTTGGTCTCGGCGCCGCCAAGGTCGACCAGGATGGCGACACCGGCTTCCGACCAGGCCCTGTCGATCGCGGCCATAATCGCCTCGACGCTGGTTCCGAGCCCGCCATGGCCGTTTCCGCCGCACCATGCAAGCGGCACTTCGTTGCCCACCATCTGGCGCACCATGTCGGCCGTGCCTTCGGCGACAAGCGGCGAATGCGAGACGATGACGATGCCGACATTGCTCATCAAGAACCCTCGATCGCTTCAGCGACTGCCCGCACCAGCAGCGCGGTCGAGCGCGCGCCGGCGTCCATGTGCCCGATCGAGCGCTGTCCCAGGAAGGAAGCGCGCCCGCGCAGGGCCTTCATCGGCACGGTTGCCTCTGCTGCGTGATCGGCGGCATCGACGATTTCGCTGGCCGTCTTGCCCTGCGCCAGCGCCTCATACACCGGTTGCAGCACGTCGAGCATGGTTTTTTGCCCCGGCTGCGATTTGCCGCGCGCCGAAACCGCCTCGATCGCCTTGCCGAGCGCCGAAGCCAGCGCGGCGCGGTCCGGTACCGGGGGCAATTCCTTGCCGAGTGTCATGAACAGCGTGCCGAACAGCGGACCGGAAGCGCCGCCGACGGTCATCACCAGCTTGGTGCCGAGCGCTTTCAGCGCGTCCGGCAACGGTTTTGCCGCGATTGCGTCCGTTTCGGCGCGCACGGCTTCGAAGCCACGCTTCATGTTCAGCCCGTGGTCGCCGTCGCCGATCGCCTGGTCGAGCGCGGTCAGTTCCTCGGCATGCAAGGCGATCGTGTCCGCCGCCGCCGCGATCAAGTGAGAGAAGTCGGATGCGGCCATTCTCTGTCCTTCATGCCGGGGCGAACATGGCCGCCACGGCCGCGAACGCTTCCGCCACTGCAAAAGCGCCCGGATCCGCTATGTCAAGCTGCCGCCCGACATAGGCGGAGCGGCCGGCCTTCGCCTTCTGCATCGCCGCGGTTGCCTCCGCGCCATGCCGTGCCGCTTTGGCCGCCGCTTCCAGCCCGCTTGCGTCGAGCGCTTTGAGCGCCGGTTCCAGCGCGTCGACCATGGTGCGGTCGCCGATCTTGGCGCCGCCATAGAAGGTCATGCGGTCAAGGCCTGCAAGCAGCGCCTTGCCGAGCGGCGCGCCGCCTTTGAGCGCCTGTGCCGCGGCGGTGAAGAAGATCGACAAGAGCACGCCGCTGGAACCGCCCATCGAGGTGCCCAGCGTATCGCCGATCGCGGCGAGCGTCGCGGCCCTGTCGGCAAGCGGCAGCGCGTCGATGCGGCCGAGCACGCTGCGCGCGCCGGTCGCCACGGTCGAGCCGGTGTCGCCGTCGCCGGCCTTGGCGTCGAGGCCGTTCAATGCCTCTTCGAGCGAGATCAGCTTTTCGCAGACGGCGGTGATCAGCCGCTCCGCGCCGGTGTCGCGGCTGGCCACTCCAGTGGCATCGCGGCTTGCCGGCTTGGCCGCTGCCACCACGACCGGCTGGCGAACCGGCTTTGCCGGCGGCCAGGCATGCGGGCCGACCGGCGCGGACAGCGCCGCCTCGCGCTCCGCGTCCAGCTTGATCAGCGACAGCGAGAAGCCGTTCATGTTGAGCGCCGTCATCAGATGTCCAGGCCCGACCGTCAGCGTCACTGCCTTGCCCAGCGGCGAGGCAAGCACCGCATTGGCGATCAAAGACATTTCGAGCGGCGGCACCGATCCGAGATTGTTGATCAGCAAGGCGTAGCGGCTGGAGGGATCGAGCCGTGCTGCAAGCCGCTCCGCCATGATGTCGACCAGCCTGCCGGCGCTCTGCAGCGCGATACGCTCGACGCCCGGCTCGCCGTGGATGCCGAGGCCGAGTTCGCCGTCGTCGGCGCCGAAGCGGTCCTCATGCGCCTGGCCCGGGATCGAGCAGGAGGATAGCGAGATGCCGAGCGAAACGATGTCCTTCGCTGCCGCCCGTGCCGCCGCTGCCACCGACGCCAGGTCATGGCCGGCTTCGGAGAGGTGCCCGGCGATTTTGTGCACGAACAGCGTGCCGGCGACGCCGCGCGGCTGCGCGATGTCGGGCAGCGCGATGTCGTCGGCGACGATCACCATTTCGACCGCAAAGCCTTCGGCGCGCGCCTTTTCCGCGGCGAGGCCAAAATTGAGCCGGTCGCCGGTATAGTTCTTGACGGTCAAAAGGCAGCCGGCCGGTCCTGTCGTGGCGCGGATCGCCTGCAGCACCGCCTCGACGCTGGGCGAAGCAAAGATCTCGCCCGAGACGGCGGCTGTCAGCATACCGGCGCCGACGAAGCCGGCATGGGAAGGCTCGTGCCCCGCGCCGCCGCCGGAAACGACGGCGACCTTCGTCTTGTCCCAGTCGGCGCGCAGCAGGACCTTGACCTCGGGATAGCCGTCGAGCCGCGCCAGAGTGCCGGAGCCTGCGGTCGCGAGATAACCGTCCAGCGCTTCGGTGACGATCGTGTCCTTGCGGTTGAAAAAGTGCTTCATGGATTTCGTCCAGTCCGTATCTGCGGTCGTCAATCGGAATGTGGCGTATGCAACAATGCGAGCCGGATACCCCGCTACATCAATCTTTGCCCGTCCGAACCGAAATAAAGCGGTGAGCGGTAGCGGATCGTCACCCTGTCCCCCTTTTCGAGCGGCGTGTCGGGGTCGGTCAGCGTCACCAGCTTCTTTGCCCCGACCGTCACATGCAAATGGTTCTGGTCGCCGAGATGCTCGACCCAGTCGACGACGCCGTCGGCGTGACCGTTCGCCGCCTTCTCGATCGACAGATGCTCGGTGCGCGCGCCGATTGTCGTGGCGCCGGTCGGCGCGCCGCCGTCAGGCAGCAGTCCGGCCGGCAAGAGGTTGATCGCCGGCTGCCCGAGACGGGCCGCGACGTGAAGGTTCGCCGGCTCCGAATAGATCGCGCGCGGCGTGCCGATCTGCACCAGCACGCCATCGGCCAGGATGCCGATGCGGTCGGCCATGGTCATCGCCTCGATCTGGTCATGCGTGACATAGAGCATGGTGGCGCCGAGCTCGGACTGGATGCGTTTCAGCTCCAGCCTCAGATCGGCGCGCAGCTTGGCGTCGAGCGACGACAGCGGCTCGTCCATCAGGTAGATCGCGGGCTTGCGCACCAAGGCGCGGCCGATGGCGACGCGCTGCATCTCGCCGCCCGACAGCCTGGTCGAGCGATTGTTGAGCTTGTGGTCGATGCGCACCATGCGCGCCACCTCCTCGACCCGGCGGCGGATCGCCTCTTCGGGAAACCGCCGTGCCGGCGATCGCAGCGGGAAGGCGAGGTTGTCGTAGACCGACAGGTGCGGATAGAGCGAATATTGCTGGAAGACGAAGGCGGTATCGCGCTCTGCCGGCGACAACGCAGTGGCGTCGTGGCCGCCGATGTGGATCGTGCCGCTGTCCGGCCGCTCCAGCCCGGCGATCAGCCTCAGCGTCGTCGTCTTGCCGGCGCCGGTCGGTCCGAGCAGGACGACGAACTCGCCGTCCTTGATCTGCAGGTCGAGATCGTTGACGGCGATGGTCTCGCCAAAGCGTTTGGTCACCCCGCGGACCTGTACATCAGCCATGGCGCGCCTCCACTGCCTGATCGTGCATGGCGGTTCTGACCGCGCGGCCCGATCCCTTCTCGAACAGCGACAGCCTTGCGCTGCTCAATGCCAGTCCGACCTGCTCGCCGGGGTTCAAATGGATGCCTGCAGGAACCCGGGCCTTGATGATGCCGTCCGAAGTCTCGACCGCGACGATCTGCGTGGTGCCGAGATATTCGGTGCCGTAGATCGCGCCCCGCAGTTTCGAGGCGTCGTCGAAGCGGATGTGCTCGGGCCGGATGCCGAGCGCCATGTCGGCGGGCGCCACATCCTCGCGCACTTCCGGCACTGTCACCTTGGCGCCCTGCACGACGATCTCCTTCACGCCCCTGGCAAGCCCGCCGCCGAAGCGCAGGAAATTCATCGGCGGCGAGCCGATGAAGTCGGCGACGAACATGGTCGCGGGGCGGTCGTAAATCTCGCGCGGCGTGCCGAACTGCTCGATGACGCCGTGGTTCATCACCGCAATCTTGTCGGCCATCGACATGGCTTCCATCTGGTCGTGCGTGACATAGACCGTGGTGGCGTGGATGCGGTTGTGCAGCTCGCGCAGCTCGTGGACCATGAGGTCACGGAATTCGGTGTCCAAAGTGCCGAGCGGCTCGTCCATGAGAAAACATTTCGGCCGCCGCACGATGGCGCGGCCGAGGGCCACGCGCTGGCGGTCGCCGCCGGCAAGGCCTGAGACGGATTTGTCGAGCAGATGGTCGATGCGCAGCAGCTTCGCCGTTTCCTCGACCCGCGCGCGGATCTCTGCCGACGCCATGCCTTGCGCCAGCAGCGGGAAGCCGATGTTCTTGCGCACATTCATATGCGGATAGAGTGCGAAGAGCTGGAAGACGAAGGCGATGTCGCGCTCGCGCGCCCGGCGCATGGTGACGTCCTCGCCGCCGAGCAGGATCTTGCCGCCGGTCGGCAGCTCGAGGCCGGCGATCATCCTCAGCGTCGTCGTCTTGCCGCAGCCGGATGGCCCGAGCATGACGAAGAACTCGCCATCCTCGACGACGAAGTTGGAATCCTGCACCGCGACGAATTCGCCGAAGGCTTTCCTCAGGTTTTGAACGCGGATCTCGGCCATGGCTATTCCGGGAATTTCGAGACGATAATGAACATGGCAGTGCCGGCGAGCATGGTGACGAAGGAATAGCTGTAGAGCGACAGCGCGAAGGGCTGGAACAACATCAGGAAGCCGATGGCGATGATAGCGGTGGCGATGTTTTCCATCAGGCCGCGCCTGGCCCAGCGGGGCCAGCGCGATCTGCGTTTTAGAGGCTCTATCGTGCTCATTTGCGCACCGCGCCGAAGGTGATGCCGCGCAAGAGCTGCTTGCGGAGCAGGATGGTGAAGACCAGGATCGGCACCAGGAAGATCGTCGTGCCTGCGGCCACCGCCGGCCAGTCCTGGCCGCCTTCGCCGATGATGGTCGGGATGAAGGGCGGCGCGGTCTGCGCCGTGCCGGAGGTCAGAAGCGCGGCGAAGGCATACTCGTTCCAGGCGAAGATCAGGCAGAAGATGGCGGTGGCGGCAATGCCAGTCGTCGCCTGCGGCAGCACGGTGCGCCAGAAGGCCTGCAGCCGCGTGTAGCCGTCTATCATCGCCGCTTCCTCATATTCGCGCGGGATCTCGTCGATGAAGCCCTTGAGCAGCCAGACGGCCAAAGAGACGTTGACCGCGGTGTAGAGCAGGATCATGCCGAGCGCGGTGTCTGAGAGGCCGAGCTCGCGGTACATCAGGTATATCGGGATCGCCACAGCGATCGGCGGCATCATGCGCGTCGACAGGATGAAGAACAGAAGGTCGTCCGCGAGCGGCACCTTGAAGCGCGAGAAGCCGTAGGCCGAGAGCGTGCCGAGGAACACCGCGCAGAAGGTCGAGCCGAAGGCGATGATCAGCGAGTTGACGAAGCGCGGCAGGAAGTTCGAAGGCCCGGCGATCACCATGTTGCGCTTGCGCACCGTCTCATCGCAGAAGCCGGTCGCCGGTCCGAGCGAGTTGATGTATTCCGGCGTCTGCCTGGTGCGCGTGGTGAACAGGTTGCAATAGCCTTCGATGCTCGGCTGGAACACGATCTTCGGCGGATAGGCGATCGAATCCGGCGGTGTCTTGAAGCTGGTGGCGAAGATCCACAAAAGCGGCACGATCGAGATCAGCGCGTAGCCGACGACGAGCACGCCGGCGATCCGCTTCGAGTTCGTCGAAGGCGCGACGACGGAATGGGCGGTGGTCAGGCTCATCTCTGCTTCACCTTGTTGAGTGCCTTGACGTAGATGTTGGCCAGCCCAAACACCGCGACGAACAGGATGATGGCGAAGGCCGACGAATAGCCGGTGCGCCAGCTTTCGAAGGCTTGCCGCTTCAGCGTGATCGAGGCGACTTCGGTGGTCGAGCCCGGCCCGCCGCCGGTCAAGAGGTTGACCATGTCGAACATCTTGAAGTTCTCGATGCCGCGGAACAGCACCGCAAGCATGATGAAGGGCAGCGCCATTGGCAGCGTGATCGACCAGAACTGCCGCCAGTTGGACGCGCGGTCGACCTCTGCCGCCTCATAGATGTATTCGGGGATGGAGCGCAGGCCCGCGAGGCAGATCAGCATCACGTAAGGCGTCCACATCCAGGTGTCGACGATGATGATCGCCCAAGGCGCCAGCTCGACATTGGACAGCATCTGCACATTCGTCGGCGGGATGCCGGTGACGAAGGAGACGGCATAGGCGAACAGCCCGATCTGCGGCTCGTAGAGGAAGCGCCAGAAATTGCCGACCACCGCCGGCGACAGCATCATCGGCACCAGGATGATGGTCGTCCAGAAGGCGTGGCCGCGGAATTTGCGGTCGATCAGCCAGGCCAGCGTGAAGCCGATCACCGTCTGCAGAAGGATCGTCCAGAAGACGAAATGCGCCGTCGTCTGCATGGCGATCCAGATGTCCTGGTCGCCAAGGATGCGCCGGTAGTTGGCGAGGCCGAGATTCTTCACCACCTCGTTGGGGCGGTTGGCGCGGTAGTTGGTGAAGGAGAGATAGATCGCCCAGAACAGCGGGAAGATGTTGATGGCCAAAAGCAGAAGGATCGTCGGCGAAATGAACAGCCAGGCGAGACCCTTGTCGCTGATGCCCCGGATCTTCTTGGCCAACGGCTCCGGTGTCGCCCGGGCAACATTGTCCGCGGTCCGATTGAGCATGGTTAGTCCTGCATCGGTCACTGGTCAGTCTCGGCGATGGAATTTATCTGAACTGCGTCCCGTGCCAAGGGCGGCACGGGACGCGGCGGTCGAACTCGGGAGGAGCCTTACATCTTGCCGTCATCCTGGAAGATCTGCGTCCAGTCCTTGACGAGGCCGTCGAGCGCGTCCTTGGCCGAGCCCTGGCCGGCGACGACATAGTCATGGAAGCGCTTCTGCGAGGCCTGCAGCAGCGGCGCGTAGCTGGGTTCGGCCCAGAAGTCCTTCACGATGGCCATCGAGTCGAGGAAGGCTTGCGCATAGGGCTGGCTGGACGGGAACTTCGGGTCCTTGACGACGGAATTCAGGCAGGAATAGCCGCCGAGCGACCACCACTTGGCCTGCACGTCCTTGTTGGCGAACCACTTGATGTATTTCAGCGCCGATTCCTGCTTGTCGGAATAGGAGACCACCGAGATGCCCTGGCCGCCGAGCTGCGCGAACTGGTCGCCATCGGGGCCTTTCGGGTTGACGAAGTAACCGATCTTGTCGCCGCCGACATTCTCGTCCTTCTGCAGGCCTGGCCAGGTGAAGGCGAAGTTCATATGCATCGCCACCTGTCCGGATTTGAAGGCGTCGACGCCTTCGCCCATGTAGCTGTTGGAGGCGCCGGGCGGCGTGCAGCAGTCATAGAGCGCCTTGTAGAACTCCAGGCCCTTCACCGATTTCTCGGAATTGACGAAGCCGTCCATCTCGTAGGGCTTCTTCGGATTCTCGTACTGGAAACCGAAGCTGTAGAGCACGTCCATGGCGCCCATGGTGATGCCTTCCGAGCCGCGCTCGGTATAGATCGATGCGCCATAGACGGTTTTGCCGTCGATCTGCCGCTTCTGGAAGAACTCGGCGATCTGCTTCAACTGGTCGAATGTGGTCGGCGCGGCGAGGTCCCAGCCGTACTTTTCCTTGAATTCCTTCTGCAGCTCGGGCCGCGAGAACCAGTCCTTGCGATAGGTCCAGCCGACGACGTCGCCCATGGCCGGCAGCGCCCAGTAATTGGGCGTGTTCTTCGGCCATTCCGAATAGCCGACCACGGTCGCCGGCACGAAGTCGTCCATGCTGATCTTCTCCTTGTCGAAGAAGTCGTTCAGCTTGACATAGTGGCCGTTCTCGGCGGCGCCGCCGATCCACTGGCTGTCGCCGATGATCAGGTCGCAAAGCTTGCCGTGCGAGTTGAGCTCGTTGAGGAAGCGGTCGGCATAGTTGGTCCACGGCACGAACTCGAACTTCATGCCGATGCCGGTTTCCTTGGTAAAATCCTTGGACAGTTCCACGAGCGCGTTGGCCGGATCCCAGGCCGCCCAGCAAAGCGTCAGGTCTTCCGCATGCGCGACGTTCGAGACGGCGGTCGACGCGGTGATCGCCGAGGCCAGTCCCAACGCCAGTTTCCAGGTCGATTTCATGCCTTACCTCCCATTTGCGAAACGCGTCCGGATGACGGTTTCAAGAGCCCTCAACCCTCGCTCCTCCGAGGGCCCAAACATGCCGCGCGATGCGCTGCCAATGTTTAGTAATTTGTTTAGTGATGCTCTTTTTACTAAACAACGCAAGCGAATTCGTTGCTGCGCCGCAGCATGGCGAAAGGCGTGCTTGAAATCGTTGAGAAATAGTCGCCGGCCGATCCGGCCGGATCGCCCTAGCTGACCGTCTTCGTGCTCACGGTCACCGGCCGGATCGGCGGCGCCGGCGGCAACAGTTCGCGTATGTCGGCGAAGGGGAAGACGGACTCGAAGCGGAAGGCCTCGGCCAGCGCGCCGGGCGCGCCGTTGCATTGGCCGGCGCGGAACGCGTTCTGCGTGCGCGTGCCCTCGACGAAGCGCTCGGGATCCTGCGAGCGATGCGCGCGGATCGCTTGCGCCTTGATGTCCCAATGCGCGGCAATGTCGACATAGTGCGTCGGCGAAAAGCCGGTGCCGCCGAGCGTGTCGGCATGCAGCACCGGGACCGCGAAGGACGCGGCGATGCGCACTCCGTCGGACAGGGCGCGGTGGTCGCCGTGATAGTCGTTCGGCGCGTGCGTGATCGCAAGATCGGGCTTCACCTCGCCGATCAGCGCCTTCAGCGCCCCAATGAGCGCGGCGTCCGCGACCAGCGCTCCGTCGGGGAAGTCGAGGAAGCGCGGCGTGACGCCGAGAAGGCCGGCCGCTTCAGTCGCTTCCTCGCGCCGTGCCTTGGCAAGTGCCGCTGGATCGCCCTTGCCTCCCTTGGCGCCGTCGGTGGCTATCGCAAAAGTCAGCTCTGCGCCTAGCACGGCACAGGTGGCCAGCGTACCGAACATGAATATCTCGATATCGTCGGGATGAGCCCCCAGCGCCAGTATCTTCACTTGTCTCTCCCGGAAATCGAAACGTGCCGAACGGAATCGTGCTCGCCCTGATCGCCTATGCAAGCTATTCGTGCAGCGATGCCGTCATCAAGAGCCTCGGCGGGCAGTTCACCGTCTTCGAGATCGGCTTCTTCGTAACCTTGTTTGCCGGCCTGGCCGGTTGCGCCTCGGCTGGGGCCGCTGATATGCGGGCGCCATGAAGACAGGAATCTTGCCCGAGCTTCCGGTATCTGCAGCGCTGCCGGCGCTCGGCCAGGCGCTGGCCGAGCGCAACAGCGCCGTGCTGGTAGCGCCGCCCGGCGCCGGCAAGACGACGCTGGTGCCGCTGGCGCTGCTCGACGCCCCCTGGCTCGGTGCGGGCCGCATCGTGCTGCTCGAGCCGCGCCGGCTGGCGGCCCGCGCCGCCGCGCGCCGCATGGCCGAGCTGCTTGGCGAAGAGCCCGGCAGCACGGTCGGCTACGCCATGCGCATGGAAAACCGCACTTCGGCGCGGACAAAGATCCTTGTCGTCACCGAGGGCGTTCTGTCCCGTATGATCCTCGACGATCCGGAACTGCCCGGCGTCTCTGCGGTGATCTTCGACGAATTTCACGAGCGTTCGCTCGACGGTGATTTCGGGCTGGCGCTGGCGCTCGACGTGCAGGGCGCGCTGAGGCCGGAGCTGCGCCTGCTGGTCATGTCGGCGACGCTCGACGGCGCGCGCGTTGCGAAATTGTTGTCAGACGCGCCGGTCATCAAAAGCGAAGGCCGCGCCTATCCGGTCGACATCCGCTATGACGAGCGGCCGGCCGGCACGGCGATCGAGGACGCGACGGCCAGGGCGATCCGCTCGGCTTTAGCCGCCGAGCAGGGCAGCGTGCTCGCCTTCCTGCCCGGGCAGCGCGAGATCGAGCGCACGGCCGAGCGCCTTGCGGGCAATATCGGCGCCGATACCGACGTCGTTCCGCTTTATGGTCAGCTCGACAACAGGACACAGGACGCGGCGATCAGGCCACCGCCGCCCGGCCGCCGCAAGGTGGTGCTGGCGACTTCGATCGCGGAAACCTCGATCACCATCGACGGCGTGCGCGTCGTCATCGATTCCGGCCTGTCGCGGCTGCCGCGTTACGAGCCGGCAAGCGGCCTGACGCGCCTGGAAACGGTGCGCGTCAGCAAGGCTTCCGCCGACCAGCGCGCCGGCCGCGCCGGGCGCACGCAACCAGGCGTCGCCATCCGGCTGTGGCGCGCCGAGCAGACGGCGGCCCTTCCCGCCTTCACTCCGCCGGAAATCCTCGAGGCCGACCTTTCCGGCTTGTTGCTAGACTGCGCCGCTTTCGGCGTCGCCGATCCGTCGAGCCTCTCCTTCCTCGACCCGCCGCCGGCGCCGGCGCTCAATGAAGCGCGGGTGCTGCTCAAGGCGCTGCACGCCATCGACGATGCTGGCCGGCTGACGGAAGCCGGCGCCGCGATGCGCAAATTGGCGCTGCCGGTGCGGCTTGCGCATATGGTGGCGGAAGCGGCGAAGGGCGGACAGGCGCTCGAAGCGGCGACGCTTGCGGTGCTGCTCACCGAGCGTGGGCTTGGCGGCGACGGCGCCGATCTGGAACGGCGGCTGATGCGCTTTGGCAGCGAGAAATCGCCGCGCGCCAATGCTGCCCGGCAGCTTGCCGAACGTCTGGCGAAGCAAGCCGGCGGCGGAAAAGGCACGATGCCGGTTCCAGCCGGCGCTCTCCTCATCCATGCCTGGCCGGATCGTGTCGCCAGGGCGCGCGGCGAGCGCGGCCGCTTCGTGCTCGCCAACGGCTCGGGCGCAATAGTCGACGCCGCCGATCCGCTGGCCGGCGAAATGTGGCTGGTCGTCGCCGATCTTCAAGGCAAGGCGCAGAATGCCCGCATCACAGCTGCGGCGCCGGTCGACGAAGCCGACATCCGTGCAGCGCTTGCCGACCGGATCGAGACGAAGCGTGAAACCAGCTTCGACCGCGAGCGGCGCGCCGTGCGCGTGCGCGAGACGGCGCGGCTCGGCGCCATCACGCTTTCCGAGCGCATGCTGCCGGCGCCTTCGGGCACCGAGGCCGACCGCGCCATTCTCGATGCCCTGCGTGAGCACGGCCTGCCGCCGCTCGACTGGGGCAAGGAGGCCGAGACCCTGCGCCAGCGGCTCGGCTGGCTCAACCGCGGCCTCGGCGCGCCCTGGCCTGACGTTTCGGATCGGGCGCTTCTCGATCGCCTTGACGACTGGCTGCTGCCTTTTCTGACCGGCGAGGCGTCGTTCGCGGCGATCAAGCCGGGCGCGCTCGCGGCAGGGCTGATGTCACTGGTCCCTCATGACCTTCAGCGCAAGGTCGACGCGCTGGCGCCGACCCATTTCGACGCGCCCTCGGGCAGCCATGTGCCGATCCGCTATGACGGCGAATGGCCGGTGCTGGCGGTCCGCGTGCAGGAACTGTTCGGCCTCGACCGCCATCCGGCGATCGCTAACGGCAAGGTGCCACTGACGCTCGAATTGCTGTCGCCGGCGCATCGTCCGATCCAGACGACGCGGGATCTCCCCGGGTTCTGGCGCGGCTCCTGGGCGGATGTGCGCACCGACATGCGCGGCCGCTATCCAAAACATGTCTGGCCGGAAAACCCGCTCCTTGCCGCCGCCACCAGCCGCGCCAAGCCGCGCGGGACCTAGCCTTGCACAGCTTGGCGGGTCGCTTGCTTAGCGGACATTGTACGTTGGCGATTGGCGCAAACGCCCATCACTCGTCATCCACGGGTCTGCGCCGCGTCGCTTCGCTCCTGCTTTGCCCTGGGGTGACGAAGGCCTCGGCCGAATGTTTATGATGGCGAACCAAAACGAACGATGAAACGCCGGCTGCCAACCGGCCAAGTCGCCTTTACAGCGCTACTAGCGCTTACCCTCCTGCGGTTATAATCGTAAGTCGATGATCAACATTCTGCGCGCGCCCGATACCCAGCAGAGCCAGCGGCTGCGGCTCAACACGCTGATCCGCCTGCGCTGGCTGGCCATCGTCGGCCAGAGCATCGCGGTGCTCGTCGTTGCCTACGGGCTGAAATTCCCGCTGCCGGTCTCGATGTGCTTCGCGTTCATCGCCTGCTCGGCCTGGATGAACCTCTGGCTTACCTTCCGCTATCCCGCCGCGCACCGGCTGACGCCGTTCCCGGCCTTCGCCATCCTCACCTTCGACAGCCTGCAGCTCGCCGGCCTGCTCTATATGACCGGCGGGCTGACCAATCCGTTCTCGGTGCTGCTCTCCGTCCCGGTCGTCATCTCCGCCGCGTCGCTGCCGCTGCGCATGACGGCCGTGCTGGGCGCGCTGGTCATCGTGGCGGCCACGCTGCTGGTGTTCTTCCACCTGCCGTTGCCATGGTACGAGGGCGCGCCGCTGCCGATGCCCTTCATCTATGTCGCCGGCATGTGGATGGCGGTGTTCGCCTCGATCGCCTTCACGGCGATCTACGCCTTCCGCGTCGCGGCGGAGGCGCGCCTACTCGCCAACGCGCTCGCCGCCACCGAACTGGTGCTGCAGCGCGAGCAGCATCTTTCAGCGCTCGACGGGCTCGCGGCGGCCGCCGCGCATGAGCTCGGCACGCCTTTGGCCACCATCACCGTTGTCGCCAAGGAGATGGAAAAGGCGCTCGGCGAGGATCCGAAATTCGCCGAGGACGTGAAGCTGCTGCGCTCG
This sequence comes from Mesorhizobium sp. M1C.F.Ca.ET.210.01.1.1, assembly GCF_004791585.1. Lineage (GTDB taxonomy): Bacteria > Pseudomonadota > Alphaproteobacteria > Rhizobiales > Rhizobiaceae > Mesorhizobium. The sequence continues at coordinate 318,475 of NZ_SRUU01000002.1, read as the reverse complement.
CAAAGCGAGCGTTGCCGCGAGATCCTGAAGCGGCTGACCAGCCTGTCCTCGGAAGGCGAGCAGCATCTTTCGCGACTGCCGCTGACCTCGCTGATTGAGGAGGTGACTGCGCCGCACCGCGACTTCGGCATCTCGATCCGGCTGCGTCCCGGCGAGCGCATCGGCCCGGAGCCGGTCGGCCAGCGCAGCCCCGGCGTCATCTACGGCCTCGGCAATCTGGTTGAGAACGCGGTCGACTTTGCCAAGAAGAGCGTCACCGTCAGTTGGAGCTGGGACAATGACCAGGTCTCCTTCGCCATCATCGACGACGGACCGGGCTTTCCGCCGGAGATCATCGACCGCATCGGCGAGCCCTATATGTCGACACGCCAGGGCACCGAGGCCGGCGGCGGCCTCGGCCTTGGGCTTTTCATCGCCAAGACCCTTCTCGAGCGCTCCGGCGCGACGCTCGACTTCCGCAATTCGAGCGGGCTCGGCGAGGGCGCGGTGGTGCAGATCACCTGGCCGCGCGCCGTCTTCCTCAATCCCGAGCATGTGTCCGGAACCATGTTCGACAATGCCTGAGCCTTGCATTGACCGCATGGCAGCTCTGTTGCCGGCTCTAAAAATTGGACATTGCTGTTGCACAATTGTATCTGCGTAAAAGTGAGGCATTTCGCTCCAAACTGTGCAGCGGCTTGGGAAACGACGTGCCTGGAAACAAAGACTTAAAGCGCGTTCGCTACGATCCGTTTCGGCGCGGCAGGCTTTAAGTCGGTAGGATGCTGATCAAATGAGCGCGGACGATACCACTGGCGCAATGGTCGAAGGCGAGGACACCTCGCTGCTGATCGTCGACGACGACAAGCCGTTCCTGACCCGGCTTGCCCGCGCCATGGAGACCAGGGGCTTCCTGGTCGAGACGGCCGAGAGCGTGGAAGAGGCTGTCGCCAAGGCGCGCGCCCATCCGCCCGCCTATGCGGTGGTCGACATGCGCCTCGGCGACGGCAACGGCCTCGACGTTGTCGCCGCCATTCGCGAGAAGCGCGACGACGCCCGCACCATCATCCTGACCGGCTACGGCAACATCGCCACCGCGGTGACGGCGGTGAAGCTCGGCGCCGTCGATTATCTGTCGAAGCCGGCCGACGCCGACGACGTGTTCGCCGCGCTGACCCGCACCGCGGGCGAGCGCGCCGCACCCCCGGAAAATCCGATGTCTGCCGACCGCGTGCGCTGGGAGCATATCCAGCGCGTCTACGAAATGTGCGACCGCAACGTCTCCGAGACCGCGCGCCGGCTCAACATGCACCGCCGCACCTTGCAGCGTATCCTCGCCAAGCGCGCGCCGCGCTGAGAGACTGTTTGGAAATTCTACTCCGGCGGCCATCTGCTGGCGTTTTCTGCGCTTCCGGTGCTCACGGACCCAAATGTCCGCTCCGCTCCGGTTCTCGAAACCACCACCATATGACTCGCCAGAGCGAATTTCGAAACAGTCTCCGACAGCGCGGAGGGACCATGGACGACGAGAAGCAGCGGCCGAAATCGATCCTTCGCGAATTCCTCGACGGCGAGGCGGCCGGCGGCATCATCCTGATGGCGGCCGCGGCGTTGGCGCTGATCGTCGCCAATTCGCCTTTGGCCGAGACCTACTTTGCCGTCCTTCACGCCTATCTCGGGCCGCTCAGCGTCTCGCACTGGATCAATGACGGCCTGATGGCGGTGTTCTTCCTGCTGGTCGGGCTGGAGATCAAGCGCGAGATGCTCGACGGCCAGCTCTCGACCTGGCCGCGCCGCGTGCTGCCGGGCATTGCAGCCGCCGGCGGCATGGTGTTTCCGGCGTTCGTTTATGTCTTGATCAACCGCGACAATCAGGCAGCCCTTTCCGGCTGGGCGATCCCGACCGCCACCGACATCGCCTTCGCGCTCGGCGTGCTGTCGCTGCTCGGCAGCCGCGTGCCGGCCTCGCTGAAAGTGTTCCTCACCGCTTTGGCCATCATCGACGATCTCGGCGCCGTCATCATCATCGCGCTGTTCTACACCAGCGGCCTGTCGCTCGCTTACCTGGCGGCGGCCTTCGCGGCCATCGCCGTGCTGATCGTGCTCAACCGCATGCGGGTAATGAACCTCTTGCCCTATCTCCTGATCGGCGCGGTGCTCTGGGTGCTGGTGCTGAAGTCGGGCGTGCATGCCACGCTTGCCGGCGTGGCGCTGGCGCTCACCATTCCGCTCGAACGCTCCCCCGGCATCGGCCACGACGTCGAGCATTCGCCGCTGCACCGGCTGGAACATGGCCTGCACAAGCTCGTGCCCTTCATCGTCATCCCGATCTTCGGCTTCGCCAATGCCGGCGTCCCGCTCGGCGGCCTGAGCTTTGCAGCACTTGTCGAGCCGCTGACGCTGGGCGTCGCCGCCGGCCTGGTGCTCGGCAAGCTGGTCGGCGTGTTCGGCTCCTCGGCCATCGCCATCCGGCTCGGCCTCGCCGACCTGCCGGTCAATGCCGGCTGGCTGCATATGCTGGGCATCTCACTGCTCTGCGGCATCGGCTTCACGATGAGCCTGTTCATCGGCCTGCTCGCCTTCGCCGATGACGCCGCGCTTCAGGACGCGGTGAAGGTCGGCATCCTAGCCGGCTCGCTGGTTGCGGCGTTTCTCGGCGCCGCCGTGCTGCTCATGGCGCCGGCGGCGGGCGAGTTGGATGAGGAAGCGGAGTAGGCCAGCCCTCGACGCCCATTTCCTCTCCCCCGCGAAGCGGGGGGAGAGGTGGCCCGGCGAAGCCGGGACGGAGCGGGCGACGCCGTCGGCGACGCCAAAGCCAACGCAGGACAAGGCACAAGACCAGCGCGATACGAACCCGTGAGACAGCCCTCGGAGGCGCCGCTAACAGGCTGCTACTCGCTCTCCCCCTCCAGCGCCGGCACCGCCACGCCGGCAAGCTCCGCGGCCAGGAGCCGCGCAGCGCCCGCGCGGGCGATCCTCAGCATCAGCGACTTGCGCGTCGCGGCCGCCATGCGGTGCTCCGGCGCCTCGCGCAGGATCTCGGCGCCATAGCCGTCGGAGAGGATGAAGCCGCATTCCTCCGGAAAGATTTCCGCGGGCACGCCGGGATGCGTGGCGAAGAAGAAGCGATCCGAATGCAGCCGGTAGTCAGGCCATTTGCGGTCGACGCGAAAATCCTCGATCGAGGACTTGATCTCGATGATCCAGATGTCGCCCTGCCGGGTGAGCGCGACGAGATCAGCGCGTCGGCCGGTTGCCAGGGAGAGTTCCGGCAGCACATGCGCGCCCATTTCGGTGAGTAGCCGCTGCACGCCGCGCCGCACCAGCATGGCGCGCTCGGATTGGCGGCCGTCGATCAGGGGGTTGAGGGGAATCGGGGAAACGAGTGGCATGGCAGGCACCATGCCAGATTTTGTTCACGGTTTGAACCCGCTTTGAGCGGGCGATTATCTATTTGACAACCCTATCCGAGGTCCCCTTCGAAAATAAGCAGGACACGGTTCGACGCTTGCAGCGCAAACCGCTTGGCTTCGTCATAGGCCGGGTCGGCGTAGCAAGCCTTGGCGATTTCCAGTGTCGGGAATTCGACGACGACCATCCGGCCGGCATCGCGCGCCTCCATCAGCAAAGGCGGGTTTTTCATCGAACTGAGGCGCGCTTGATACTTCTCGCCTATGGGTTTCCACAAACGTCCATATTCAGCTTGCGCTTGCTGGTCCGAAATCTCGGTGCCGATGATGAGCCAGTATCCCTTCACCGTGAGGTACTCCTGCCGCTGGATGTTGCTGGCTCGTGAGCTAAGATGGGTATCGGACGCTTGTCCAGCTCCCGCGCGATGCGATCAGGCCACGCCCGCCATATCATCCAGTATCGGACAGTCCGGCCGGTCGTCGCCGTGGCAGGCATGGATCAGCTTCTGCAAGGTCGCGCGCATCGACTGCAGCTCGCGTACCTTCTCCTCGATCGCCCTGACATGGGCGGCGGCGATTTCGCGCACGTCGTGGCTGGCGCGGTCGCGGTCCTGATAGAGCGCCATAAGCTGCCTGCAATCGTCGATTGAAAAGCCGAGGTTGCGCGCGCGGCGCAGGAAGGCCAGCCGGTGCACGTCGTCGCGGGAGTAGTCGCGGTAGCCATTATCGGCCCGGGCCGGCCGGATCAGGCCGATCTCCTCATAATATCTTATGGTCTTGGCCGGCAGGCCGGAACGTTCGGCGGCATCACCGACATTCATGGCGCTCTCCTTGATCCCTGGCGGCCCTTCCGGCCGCCCCATTGATTTTGCTTCACAATCCTGTGAGTCCTGTTGCCGAAATGCCGCAGTTCGACACTTACCGGCGCGTAAGGTCTTGCATATAGGCAGTGCACGCTTGGCAAGCAAAAGAAATGCCAGCATGAATGATGGCGGGAAAGCGGCCGACTCGTGCCGCTGATAGAGACAGGGCGTCGGACCTTTTCATGCGCTTGAAGTCACTTGCAGTTCTTGCCGCTCTTGCGCTGTCGACCGCGGTCAGCGGCTGCAGCACCATCGGCGGGCAACTCTTCACCAACAACTATGGCGCGATGACCGATGCCGGCTATCAGCTGCCGCGCATCCCGATCGAGAAGGTTCCGGCCCGTTTCCACCGGCAGGAAGTGCGCTACGACACTTCGGAGAAGCCGGGCACCATCATCGTCGACACCCAGAACAAGTTCCTCTACTTCATCGAGGGTGACGGCATGGCGGTGCGCTACGGCATCGGCGTCGGCCGCGAGGGTTTCGAGTGGCACGGCACCGCCCACATCGCGCTGAAGCGCGAATGGCCGACCTGGACCCCGCCTTCGCAGATGATCAGGCGCCAGCCCGAACTCGCCAAGTTCGCCGGCGGCATGGAACCGGGGCTTATGAACCCGCTCGGCGCCCGCGCCATGTATCTGTTCAACAAGGGCGGCGACATGGGCTACCGCCTGCATGGTAGCCCGGAGTGGTTCTCGATCGGCAAGGCGATGTCGTCTGGCTGCATCCGCCTGATGAACCAGGACATTATCGATCTCTACGACCGCACCTCGGTCGGCGCCAAGGTCATCGTGATGTGATCACGAAGGCCGGGGGCGAAAGCTTTCGCAAGCGGACCGTCTAGGCAACACAAGACGTCCAAGAACAGAAAACCGGGCTGTTGGGGCCCGGTTTTTTGTTTTTGGCGATTTGTATCGCGGCAGACGCTGCGAAAATGATCAGGCGACCTGCTCGACCTGCTGAACTTCCGGAACGAAATGGCGAAGCAGGTTCTGGATGCCGTGCTTCAGCGTCGCCGTCGAAGACGGGCAGCCGGCGCAGGCGCCCTTCATGTGCAGGAACACAGTGCCGTTCTCGAAGCCGCGGAAGGTGATGTCGCCGCCGTCCTGCGCGACAGCCGGGCGCACCCTGGTGTCGAGCAGTTCCTTGATGGTCAGAACCAGCTCCTCGTCGGCCTTGTCGTAGAACTCGGCGGTCTGGCCGGATTCCCTCGCAGGAGCCGTCGAAGCCATGACGGGCGCGCCCGACATGAAGTGCTCCATGATGGCGCCGAGGATCGCCGGCTTCAGGTGCTGCCAGTCCGGGCCGTCCTTGGTCACGGTGATGAAGTCATAGCCGAAGAAGACGCCGGTCACGCCGGGGATCTCGAACAGCCGGCCGGCCAGCGGCGAGGCCTCGGCGGCCGCTGCGGCGTCGCGGAAATCGGCGGTGCCGTCGCGCAGCACTTCCTTGCCGGGCAGGAACTTCAGCGTCGCCGGGTTCGGCGTCGATTCGGTCTGGATGAACATGAGTATCTCCAGGCCCTTCCCGGGCCGATAGTTTGGAATAATTCTAAATAGGCTCTATCGGCTGGACATTCAAGCGAAACGCATCGCCCGAACGGCTTGCTGGCGGAATGTTTTTGCACGCCGCAGCGGCACTGATCAAGTTGTGCCGAGATTCAGATCAGGCCGAGTCGAGAATGGTGGTTTCCGAGAACCGGAGCGGAGCGTACTTGAAGTACGTGAGCACCGGAAGCGCAGGAAGCCGCCACTCGCAGGCCGGCCTCATCTGAATATCGATGCGCCGTTAGGCCAGGCTCTCGATCTCCTCATCCGACAGGTTCTGCGGCACCACGGTGACCGGGATGGGGAAGGCCGCGCCCCGGCCGGCCACGGCGCTCACCAGCGGTCCGGGACCTTCCTTGCCGGCGCCGGCCGCCAGCACCAGGATGGCGATGTCCTGGTCTTCCTCGATCAGCTTGTGGATCTCTTCGGTCGGCTTGCCTTCGCGCACCACCAGCTCCGGCTCGATGCCGACCTTCTGGCGCACCTTGTTGGCATAGGTATCGAGCGCCGCGCGCGCGGTCGCGTTGGCTTCCTCGCGCATGATCTTCTCGACCCCCAGCCAGTGCTGGAAATCGTCCGGCTCGATCACATAGAGCAGCACCAGCACGCCGCTGGTGCTTTGCGCCCGCTTCGAGGCGTAGGCGACGGCGCGCTCGCATTCCGGCGTGTCATCGATGATCGCCAGGAACTTGCGGCGATGGCCGGCTTCACGGCTAAGGCGTTTGGAGACCATGTCTATCTGCTCGGTATCAATTCGGCCGCAATCTGCCACCGCCACGAACCGGCGGCAAGTCGCCGGCCGGCGTGGCGATGGAAGTTAGCGAGGCAGGAGCGATCAGTCCTGCAGCAGGCCGATGATGTCGCGCACCGTCTTCATCGTGCCCTCGGCGATCGCGCGGGCGCGGTCGCCGCCGTCCTTGAGCACGGCATCGACATAGGCGCGGTCGCCCTCGATGCGGCGCATCTCGGAAGCGATCGGCGCGAGCTTTTCGACCGCAAGGTCGGCAAGCGCCGGCTTGAACACCGAAAACTGCTGCCCGCCATACTCCTTAAGCACGTCGGCCTTCGAGATCTCGGCCAGCCCGGCATAGATGCCGACCAGGTTTTCGGCTTCCGGCCGGCTTTCCAGCCCGTCGAGCTCGCTCGGCAGAGCCTCGGGATCGGTCTTGGCCTTGCGGATCTTCTTCGAGATGGTGTCGGCATCGTCGGTCAGGTTGATGCGCGACAGGTCCGAGGGGTCGGACTTCGACATCTTCTTCGAGCCGTCGCGCAGGCTCATGATGCGCGCCGCCGGGCCGCCGATCACAGGCTCGGTGATCGGAAAATAGCCGTTCACGGTCTCCTCGCCGACTTGCATCTCGACGCCGACGCCAAGCGCCGCGATGCGGTCCGAGAAATCGTTGTTGAACTTCTGCGCGATGTCGCGGGTTAGCTCCAGATGCTGCTTCTGGTCCTCGCCCACCGGAACGTGGGTGGCGCGGTAGAGCAGGATGTCGGCCGCCATCAGGCTCGGATAGGCGAGCAGGCCGAGCGAGGCGTTCTCGCGGTCCTTGCCGGCCTTGTCCTTGAACTGCGTCATCTTGTTCATCCAGCCGATGCGCGCCACGCAGTTGAAGATCCAGGCGAGCTCCGCATGCTGCATGACCCGCGACTGGTTGAAGACGATGTGCTTCTTGGGGTCGATGCCGGAGGCGAGGAACGCCGCGGTGATCGAGCGCGTCTGGTCGCCGAGATCCTGATGTACGAGCTGCGCCGTCAGCGAATGCAGGTCGACGACGCAATAGATGCAGTCGGACTGTTCCTGGAGGGCGACGAATTTCTTGATGGCGCCGAGATAGTTGCCGAGATGCAGATTGCCGGTCGGCTGGACGCCCGAAAAGACGAGTGGCTTGAAGGCGGACATGAGTTCCTCAGGGCTTGTGGAGGGCCGTACAAGCATGATTCCAAGAAGCTGCAGACTTTTTGGAGCCAATCATGCGGCTGGAAACCGCGTGCGGCGAAAGTCTTGCGACGGCGCGCTTATGGACGAAGCCGATTGCCGGATCAAGAGGTCGGCCGAGTAAGGGCTGGATTGAGCCCTAGCCATTTTGGGCTGGTCTGGCTTAGCATCGTGGCCTCGCCTGGAATCCTCATCATGCTCTCACATCTGCTTGCCGTCGCTTCCGTGTGGCTGGTCGCCGCGGTCTCGCCTGGCCCGAACTTCCTGATGACGGCGCGGATCGCGGTGGCGCGCTCGCGCGGCGCGGGCCTTGCCGCCGTCTGCGGCATCGGCATCGCCACCGCCATCTGGGGGGTCTGCGGGCTTGCCGGCATCAAGGCGCTGTTCCTGGCCGCGCCGTGGGCCTATGCGGCGTTGAAGCTGGCGGGCGCCGGCTACCTCATCTATTCGGGCCTAAGGTTGATCGTGCTTGCCGAGAGGCGCAGTGAGGCCGACGGCGCATTGGCCGTCGATTCCAGGGGATTTTCGACTTGGCGCGCCTTCTGGATTGGCCTTGCGACCAGCCTCGCCAATCCACGTTCAGCGCTTTCGGTGGCCAGCGTCTTTGCCGTCGCCTTGCCGGCGCAGCCCTCGCTGACGCTGGGGGTCGCATCGGTCGTGCTGATGGTGGCGATCTCGGTCGGCTGGTATGCCTGCGTGGTCTGGCTGTTCGCGGCCGAAGCCGTTTCGAACGGCTATCGGCGGCTGCGCCGCGCCATTGATCGCCTTGCCGGCGGTCTGCTCATCCTGTTCGGCGCAAAGCTCGCCCTGGAGCGCGGGTAGGGTCCGGGCCGAACCGGCCCGCTGCATGTTGATTTCCAGTTGTAGCTTGCTACATTAATTAACCTACAAATCGATGTGGGCGCTCGCGATGACCATCAACATCAGCAACAAAGAAGCGGATAGTCTGACGCGCGCTTTCGCCAGGGTCGAAGGCGTCGGCATTACCGAGGCTATCGTGATCGCCATGCGCGAAGCCTTGGAGCGGCGCCGCAATCGCGAGACGCCGCTGGAAACGGCGGCAAGGCTGCGCGCCGAATTCGGGATCAAGCTCAGCGATCAGGCGCGCAACCCACTGCCGCGCTCGGTCTATGACGAGCTCTCCGGTGACGACTGATGTTCGTCGACGCCGCCGCCATCGTCGCGATGCTGAGCAACGAAGCTGAGGCCGAGCGCTGTGCGCGGGCGGTCATGGATGCGTCGACTCCGTTCACTTCGGCGATCGCCGCGTGGGAGGCCGCAATGGCGCTCGCGCGACCGGAAAAGCTGGCCATACCGGTTGCGAGGAGCGCGGAGATCGTGAGCCGCTTCCTCGAAGAACGGGCCATTGCCTTGCGCGAGCTTCCGCCTGCGCCCGAGGCAGCATCGCTGTCCGTCGAGGCCGCGTCGCGGTTTCGCAGCAACGCCATCCCTCTGAATATGGCCGACTGCTTCCACTACGCTTGCGCGCGCTACTACGCCGTTCCCATGCTCTCCACGGCCGGCGAATTCAGGCTCACGGATCTGGAGACTGTTCCGTGACCGACGGCACCGCCTTTGCCGAACCGCGCTTGACGTTCCTGCGGATCATGCCGAAATCGGCGCCGCCGGTGCCGAAGGCGGTGATGAAGTAGAGCGCCGCACCGCCTCCGACCAGCGCGAACAGCGTCGTCGCCTTGACCACCAGCGGCGAGCCGGGTCCGAGCCTGGTGGCGAAATAGTGCTCGGCGAAGTAAAGCGCGACCGCCATCACCACAGCCGACAGCACCAGCCGCGGAATGCGCTTGAGCAGGGGGATATCCCGGCCCCAATGGCCGCGCCTTATCAGCATGCCGAGCAGCATCAGGGCGTTGACCCAGCCGGCGACGGCCGAAGCGACCGCGATGCCCGGCGCGCCCATCGACGGGAACAAGCTCAGCGCCGTGGCGACATTCACGCCGACCGAGATGGCGGCGAAGACCATCGGCGTGCGCGTGTCCTCGCGCGCAAAGTAGCCGGGGGTGAAGGCCTTGATCAGCACGAAGGCCGGCAGGCCGAGGCCGAAGATCGCCAGGATTGAGGCGACGATCGGCGTCGAATGGTTGGCGGCAAACGCGCCGCGCTCGTAGACCAGACGCACGATCGGCTCCGACATCACCCAAAGCGCGGCCGCCGCCGGCAAGGTCATGAATAAAGTGAACTCGACCGAGCGGTTCTGCAGATTGGCGGCCTCGATCAGATTGCCCGATTTCAGCGCCCGCGACAGTTCGGGCAAAAGCACGATCGCCACCGCCACGCCGACGACGCCGAGCGGCAGCTGGTAGATGCGGTCGGCATAGGCCAGCGACGACACGGCGCTGTTCTGCCCCGAGGCGATCGCCGTGCCGATCAACTGGTTGATCTGGGTGATGCCGCCGGTGATCGCCGCCGGCAGCGCCAGGATCAGGAGTCGCTTGACGTTGGGCGTCATCTTCGGCCGGCGGAAGCCAATCGAGATGCCGGCATGGCGCACCGCCACCCAGACGATGGCGAGCTGCACGATGCCTGCCGCCAACACGCCCCAGGAGAGCCCGAAGCCGACATCATGCGCGTCCGCCCCGTGATACCAGGCATAGCCGAGGACGCCGATCAGGATGATGTTGAGGAAGGCGGGTGCGATCGCCGCCGCGAAATAGCGGCGCAGCGAATTCAGCATGCCCGCCATCATGGCGCCGAGCGACATGCAGATGAGGTAGGGGAACATGATCGTCGCGAGCCGGACGGTCGTCTCGAACTTGCCCGGAATGTCGGCAAAACCCGGCGCCACCAGGTAGCGCACGATCAGCGGCATCGCCAGCTCCATGGCGATGGTGAGCGCCAAAAGCGCCGAGAACAGCACGCCGAACACTTCCTCTGAAAAGCGCTTGGCGCCATCAGTGCCGTGCGTCTCGATCTCCTTGGCGAACAGCGGCACGAAGGCGGCGTTGAAGGCGCCCTCGGCGAACAGCCGACGGAAGGTGTTGGGGAACTGGAAGGCGGCGTTGAAGGCGTCGGCGACGGGCCCGGTGCCCAGCGCCGCTGCCATCAGCATCTCGCGGCCGAAACCCAGCGCGCGGCTCATCAGCGTGCCGGAAGCGACGGTGGCGAATTTCTTGACAAGGCTCATGCGCTGGATGACTGCCTGCGGAATTGCGTCAAATGGATGTCATTCGGCCGCCGCCTTGGCCTTGCCGTTGCGTTCGGGCGCATTGCCTTCCAGCGTGTCGATCAGCCGCTTGTGGATGGTGGCCGTGCGCGTCGGGCTGTCGATCTTCTGTCCTGTGAGGTCGGTGACATAGAAGGTATCGATGACCTTCTCGCCGAAGGTCGTGATGTGCGCCGAGGCGATGTCCAGCGAAAGGTCCGACAGCGCGCCGGTGATCTCGGACAGCAGGCCCGGCCTGTCCAGCCCCTCGATCTCGATCACAGAAAAGCGGTTCGACAGAGTGTTGCGGATCTCGGCGCGCGGCGGAATGCGGAACGCCTTGGCGCCGCGTTTCGGCTTGGTGCGCTTCTCGATCATCTCGGGCAGCCAGCTTCTGCCGGACAGCACGTCCTCTATCAGCTTGCCGACGCGCTCGGCGCGGCGGCGCTCGTCCTCGTCAAGGTCGAATTCCCTGGAGATCAGGATGGTGTCAAGCGCGCGCCCGTCCGAGGTGGTGAAGATCTGCGCGTCGACGATGTTGCCGCCGGCCCCCGCGCACGCGCCGGCAATTACCGAGAGCAGGCGCGGATGGTCCTGCGCCAGCACGGTGATTTCGGTCACCGCCTCGAATTCGTGCGTCTTCACCATGGTGGCGAGCTTCTTGCCGGCCGCATCCGCCTCGCGGACGAATTCGGCATGACGCAGCTGGTCGGGCAGGTCGACGGTCAGCAGATAGTTCTCGTAATGCTGGGCGACATAGCGCTTGCGTTCTTTCGCCGGCCAGGCGGAGAGCGCCTCTGCCAGCCGCTCGCGCGCGGCCGCCGTACGCTCGGCGCGCGACACTTCCGAGAAGCCGCCGGTCAGAAGCAGCTCGGTCTCGAAGTAGAGCGTGCGCAGCAATTGCCCCTTCCAGCCGTTCCACACGCCCGGCCCGACGCCCCTGATGTCGCAGACGGTGAGGGTCAAGAGCAGCTTCAGCCGCTCGACCGACTGCACGATCGAAGCGAAATCCTCGATCGTCTTGCGGTCGTTGAGGTCGCGCGTCTGCGCCGTCATCGACATGACAAGATGGTTCTCGACCAGCCAGGCGACCGTCTCGGTGTCGGCCGCCGATAGCCCCATATGCGGGCAGATGCGCCGCGCGATCCTGGCGCCGGCTTCGGAATGGTCTTCCGGCCGGCCCTTGGCAATGTCGTGCAGCAGCACCGCTACATAGAGCGCCTCGCGGCTCTTCTTCAGTCCGGGCATCAGCGAATGGGCCAGCGGATGCACTTTCGCGCCGTCGCCACGCTCGATCTCGGCCAGCACGCCGATGCAGCGGATCAGATGCTCGTCCACCGTATAGTGGTGGTACATCGAGAACTGCATCATGGCGACGATCTTGCCGAAATCGGGGATCAGCTTGCCGAGCAGCCCCGCCTCGTTCATGCGCCTGAGATTGAGCTCGGCATTGCGGTCGGAGGTCAGGATGTCGAGGAAGAGCCGGTTGGCTTCCTCGTCGCGCCTGAGCGACTTGTTGACCAGGCCGAGCGAGCGGGTGAGCAGCTTCAGCGCGTCGGGATGGAATTCCAGCCCGTGCTTGTCGGCGAACCAGAACAGCCTGAGAAGATTGACCGGATCGCGCTCGAACACCATGTCGTCGGCGATGTTGATGCGGTGGTTGTCGACGATGAAATCGGATGTGCCGGCAAGCTTGCGCTTGCGCCGCGAGAAGGTGAGGAAGATGCGGTTGAAGCCCGGCACGTGCTTGGCCTGCTCTTCCTCGAGCGCGGCGCAGAAGATGCGGGTGAGGTCCCCGACATCCTTGGCGACGAGGAAGTAGTGCTTCATGAAGCGCTCGACCGCCGACAGGCCGGGATGCGTCGTGTAGCCCAGCCGCTCGGCAATCTCGCGCTGAATGTCGAAATGCAGCCGCTCTTCCGCCTTGCCGGTCAGGAAATGCATGTGGCAGCGCACCGCCCACAGGAAATCCTCTGCCTTCTGGAATTCGCGATATTCGGCCTCGGTGAAAACGCCTTTCTCGACCAGTTCCTCGCCGGTGCGCACGCGATAGAAGTATTTGGCGATCCAGAACAGCGTCTGAAGGTCGCGCAGGCCGCCCTTGCCGTCCTTGACGTTGGGCTCGACCAGATAGCGGCTTTCGCCGGCCTTGGCATGGCGCTCGTCGCGCTCGGCGAGCTTGGCCTGCACATATTCGGGGCCGGTCGTGCGCACCACTTCGTGGTCGAAGCGGGTCAGCAATTCGTCATAGAGCTTGCTTTCGCCCCACAGGAAGCGCGCTTCCAGGATCGACGTGCGGATGGTGATGTCGGTGCGCGACAGCCTCAGGCACTCCTCGATGTTGCGGGTGGCATGGCCGACCTTCAGCCCCATGTCCCACAGCATGTAGAGCATGTATTCGACGATTTGCTCGCCCCACGGCGTCTGCTTGTAGGGAAGCAGGAACAACAGGTCGATGTCGGATCCCGGGGCCAGCGTGCCGCGCCCATAGCCGCCAACCGCGACGACCGCCATGCGTTCGGCCACGGAACGGTTCTTGACCCGGTAGACATGGGTGGCCGCGAAATCGTAGAGCGCCCGGATCAGCTCATCCATCAGATGCGACAGCCGCTCGGCGCAGGCATGGCCGCCGCCATCCTCCTTCAGCATCGCTTCCGCGATCTTCCGCCCCTCGCCAAGCCTGCCCTTGAGCAGCTGGAGGACAGCTGTGCGCGTGGCCTTGCCGGAGCCGTCACCGGCGCTCGCCACCGTCAGCGCCGTCATGTCGCGGCGCAAGGCGTCACCGTCGATGATTTCGTCGAGTTTCAGGGAGATCTTTGCCATTCGGCGGCGTCTATAGCGCGTTTTCGCGGCGCTGTGTATGGGGCTGGCGAATGCGCTTTGCTGCAGTAGACGAGGAGCACCACCCGCGGCTGCCCGGCAAAATCTTCCAAAAAACGAAACCCGCCCTTGACCTTCCAGTTACTGGAAGGACTACGTCCGCCTCATTCGAGAATTCCGAGGCATTTGATCATGAGCCATTCCGACCACAGCCACCATCATGCACACGGCGCATCCTGCTGTTCGGCCAAGAATGCCGCGCCTGCGGCCGAAGCGGTGATTCGCGACCCTGTCTGCGGCATGACGGTCGATCCGGCCGCCGGCAAGCCGACGGCCGAGCATGGCGGACGGACATTTCATTTCTGCAGCGAGCGCTGCCGCACGAAGTTCCAGGCCGATCCGGAAACATATCTGACCGCAATCGATCCCGTCTGCGGCATGAGTGTCGACCGCGCGAGCGCGAAGCACTTCGTGCGCCACGAAGGCCAGGGCTTCTATTTCTGCTCAAGCGGCTGCAAGGCCAAGTTCGAAGCCGAGCCGGCAAAATACCTCGCCGGCCGGCCAGAGCCGGAGCCGATGCCGAAGGGCACGCAATACACCTGCCCGATGCATCCCGAGATCATCCGCGACAAGCCCGGTTCCTGCCCGATCTGCGGCATGGCGCTGGAGCCGATGGGCGTGCCAACCGGCGACGAGGGGCCGAATCCGGAACTGGTGGATTTCACCCGTCGCCTTTGGGTAAGCGCCGTTTTGTCCTTGCCTCTGCTCATCGCCGCCATGGCGCCGATGCTCGGTTTGAGCTTCGAAAGCTTCATCGACGGCCGGGCGAAGACATGGGCAGAGCTGGCGTTGGCGAGCCCGGTGGTGCTGTGGGCGGCCTTGCCCTTCTTCCATCGCGGCTGGGAATCGATCCTGAATCGCAGCCCCAACATGTGGACGCTGATCTCGCTCGGCGTCGGCGCCGCCTATCTTTACAGCGTGGTCGCCGCCCTGTTCCCGGACATCTTCCCGCACCAGTTCCGCGGCCATGACGGCGCCGTGCCGGTCTATTTCGAGGCAGCCGCGGTCATCGTCGCGCTGGTGTTCCTCGGCCAGGTGCTGGAACTCAGAGCCCGCGAACGCACCGGCTCGGCCATCCGCGCGCTCCTCGACCTTGCCCCGAAGACGGCGCGGCTGATCGGTGCCGACGGTTCCGAGAAGGATGTGCCGCTCGACAGCGTGCAGGTCGGCGATATGCTGCGCATCCGTCCGGGCGACGCCGTTCCCGTCGACGGCATAGTGCTGGAAGGCCGCTCGGCGATCGACGAGTCCATGATCACCGGCGAACCGCTCCCGGTCGAGAAGACCGAAGGCGACAACCTTACCGGCGGCACGCTGAACAAGAACGGCTCGCTGATCATGCGCGCCGAAAAGGTCGGCGCCGAGACGACGCTCTCACGCATCGTCGAAATGGTCGCCAAGGCGCAGCGCTCACGCGCGCCGATCCAGGGGCTGGCCGACCGCGTGTCCTTCTATTTCGTTCCCGCTGTCGTGCTGGTCGCGATCATTTCCTTCATCGCCTGGGCGCTGTTCGGCCCTCAGCCGAGCCTGATCTTCGCCATCGTCTCCGCTGTATCGGTGCTGATCATCGCCTGTCCCTGCGCTCTCGGTCTCGCCACGCCGATGTCGATCATGACCGCGACCGGACGCGGCGCGCAAGCCGGCGTGCTGATCAAGGAGGCGGCGGCGCTCGAGCGCTTCGCTTCCGTCGATACGCTGATCGTCGACAAGACCGGCACCTTGACCGAGGGCAGGCCGCGGCTGACCGACGTGGTTGCTGTCGAGGCCAGCGACGGGAACGATCTGCTGGCGCTCGCCGCAGCGCTCGAAAAAGGCTCGGAACATCCGCTCGCCGAGGCGATCGTCGAGGGTGCCGCCGAACGCGGCGTCAAGCTTGCCGAGGCCGAAAACTTCGAGGCAATCACCGGCAAGGGCGTCTCCGGCACGGTATCGGGCAGGAAAGTCGCACTCGGCAACGCGGCGATGATGGCCGATCTCGGCGTCGACACCGCACCGGTTTCGGCAAAGGCTGAGGCCTTGCAGGGCGAAGGCAAGACGGCGATGTTCGTTGCCGTCGGCGGCAAGCTCGCCGGCTTCGTCGCCGTCGCCGACCCGATCAAGGCAACCACTGCCGAAGCGATCAAGGCGCTGCACGACAGGGGCCTGAGGATCATCATGGCGACCGGCGACAATGAGCGCACGGCAAAAGCGATCGCCGGCAGGCTCGGCATCGATGAGGTTCGCGCCGGCCTGCTGCCGGATGAGAAGGGCGCTCTGGTCGAGGAGTTACGCGCCAAGGGCGCCGGCGTCGCCATGGCTGGCGACGGCGTCAACGACGCGCCGGCGCTGGCCGGCGCCGACGTTGGCATCGCCATGGGCACGGGCGCCGATGTCGCTGTCGAAAGCGCCGGCATAACGCTGGTCAAGGGCGACCTCAACGGCATCGTCAGAGCCCGTACGCTCGCCCAGACGACGATCCGCAACATTCGCCAGAACCTGTTCTTCGCCTTCCTCTACAACGTGCTCGGCGTGCCGGTCGCCGCCGGCGTGCTCTACCCGCTCACCGGCACGCTTCTGTCGCCGATGATTGCGGCGGTGGCGATGAGCCTGTCGTCGGTCTCGGTGATCGGCAACGCATTGCGACTGAGAACGTTGAAACTCTGACCGAAGCCCCCAGATACGACATTCCATTCAACAGGAGATACTGGATGACCTTGGCCAAGAAGATTGTGCTGCTCTTGATGGCGGCGGGAATGCTGCTCGCCGTGTTCCTCGAAAGCGTTCCGGCGCAGTCGGAAGAGACGAAGCACAATATGGCCGGCATGGCGATGGGTACGGATAGCCCCGCCACCGACGGCTACAAGGCGGCGATGGACAAAATGCACAACGACATGATGATCGGGTACACCGGCAATGCCGATGTCGATTTCGTGCGCGGCATGATCCCGCATCACCAGGGCGCGATCGACATGGCCAAGGTGGTGATCGCCAACGGCAAGGACCCGGAAATTCGTAAGCTCGCCGAAGGCGTCGTCAAGGCGCAGGAAGCCGAGATCAAAGAGATGCAGGACTGGCTTGCCAAGCATCCGGTGGAGTAATTCCCCGCGCCGGAATCCGGACAGAAGCGGGGACCTCGGTCTGGATTTCCGGCCATGGCTGTGCTGCGATCCGGCTTCACGCGGAGCGAGCCCCCCATGTCTTCCAAGCCCATGTCTTCCAAGCCCACGTCTTCCAGGCCCACGTCTTCCAAGATCAGAACCACCACGCTGCCGTCGGGCGAAGCCGTTCCGGTGCTGGGCCAGGGCACGTGGAAAATGGGCGAGGACCGCCGGCGCCGCGCCGACGAGGTCGCGGCATTGAAACTCGGGCTGGACCTCGGCATCACGCTCATCGATACGGCGGAGATGTATGCCGGCGGCGGTGCCGAGGAGGTGGTGGCGGAAGCCATCGCCGGGCGCCGCGACGAGACCTTCCTGGTTTCCAAGGTGCTGCCGACCAATGCCTCGCGGGCCGGCGTCATGCGGGCCTGCGAGAACAGCCTCAAACGTCTCGCCACCGACCGCATCGATCTCTATCTGCTGCACTGGCCGGGCAGCGTGCCTTTGGCCGAAACCGTGGAAGCCTTCGAGGCCTTGAAGGCGGCCGGCAAGATCCGCCACTGGGGCGTCAGCAATTTCGACACCGACGATATGGAGGAACTGGTGGGCCTCGCTTCCGGCGGCAACGTCCAGACCAACCAGGTCCTCTACAACCTCTCGCGGCGCGGTCCGGAATTCGACCTCGCGCCCTGGAGCCTGAAGCGCGGCATCCCGCTGATGGCCTATTCCCCGGTCGAGCAGGGCGCGCTGGCGCGCAACGCCAGGCTTGACGCGATCGCCGCCCGCCATAACGCGACGGCCGCGCAGATCGCTCTTGCCTGGGTGATGGCGCAGAAAGGCGTCATCGCCATCCCGAAGGCCAGCCGGCAGGAGCATGTCCGCCAGAACGCCGCCGCGCTCGACATCGCTCTGACGCCTCAGGATTTCGCCGAGCTCGACCGCGCCTTCCCGCCGCCGACGCGCAAGCGCGGCCTGGAAATGATCTAGCCCGAAACGTCAATCCGGATTTTGCGATCGAACGGAGGGCAAGTGTTGGAGCGAATTTCAGACGGTCCTCATCACGCGACCTATAGGATCGGCGACATGACGGTCGCGTCGCTGCGCGACGGCTATGTCGACATGCCGGTCCGGCGACTGCGCCAGCCGGGAGACAAGCGCTTCGGCGACGACCTCCCGTCGCAGGTACCGCTCTTCGATGGCGCACTCAGATTGTCGGTGAATGCCTTTGCCATCGAAGAAGGCGAAGCAATCACGCTGATCGATACGGGATGCTCGAACGCATGGCATCCGACAATGGGCTTTCTGCCGCAGGCGCTAAGCGAGGCGAAGATCGCCGTCGATCGGATACGCACGGTTGCCTTCACCCACACCCATCTCGACCATATCCACGGGCTCATCCTCCCGGACGGCGGGGACGGTTTCCCGCAGCTCGCCCGCTTGCTTGTGCCTCGAGCCGAGCTCGACATGTTCCGGTCGGTTGCAAGGTTGAGCCGCTTCCATGATCGAGCAAAACCTTTGGACCCGGGACAGCGCCTGAGCGCGAGTATCGAGGCGATCGCCGCTCCCGGCCACGAAATCGGCCATACCTGCTTTCGTGTCACGAGCCGCGGCGAAACATTGTTGATCTGGGGCGACACCGTGCATGTGCCGTCGCTTCAGTTCGATCGGCCGGAGGTCGCATGGGAATTCGACGCCGACCAGGAGCAGGCGCGCGCAAGCCGGTTGCGAATACTTGGTCTTGCCGCCGACAACGGCCATTTCGTTGCAGGCGCGCATCTCGATTCACCCGGCGTCGGTCGGGTTCATCGAACCGAGACAGCCTTCCGCTTCGAACCTGTTTAGCTATCTAGCCGCCCGCCGTCAGCCCCAGCCTCACGCGCACCCTGCGAAGCGCACGCGCAAACACGTCGGCGTCATCGGCGGCGCGGGCGAGTGTGAGTGCGCCCTGGATGGCGGCGACGGCTTCTTCGGCCAACTCGCTGGCCTCGCCCGGCTGGTGCCCAGCTCGCGCCAGCGCATCGGCGAGGTGGGTGACCCAGCGGCCGAAATAGTCCCGGATCTGATCGGCGAAAAGATCGCGCGGTTCCTCCAGCGCGAAGGCGCCGATCAGGCAAACCCGGCGCCCCGAGCGGAAATAGCTGTCCGTTGCCGCGAGCATCCGTTCGATCCCGACCTGTGGATCGGTGCTGTCGCGCAGCGGCGCAAAGACATTCTCCTCGAACCAGCAGTCGATATGGGCAATGACGGCCCGTCCCATCTCTTCCTTGCCGCCGGGAAAGAAGTGGTAAAGACTTCCCTTGCCGAGCCCCGTAGCGGCACCGATCAGGGCCAGGCTGGCGCCCTCATAGCCGTGCTCGCGGAAAACCTCGCCGATCATGGCCAGCAGGCCGTCGCGATCGGGCGCGATTCGTCGCATTCGCGGCTTTACAGTCCGAGTTCCGAAAGGCCGGGATGGTCGTCCGGCCGGCGTCCGAGTGGCCAGTGATACTTCCGCTCGCTCTCGGCGATCGGCAGGTCGTTGATGCTCGCCACGCGCCGCCGCATCAGCCCGGCTTCGTCGAATTCCCAATTCTCGTTGCCGTAGGAGCGGAAACAGTGGCCGCTGTCGTCATGCCATTCATAGGCGAAGCGCACGGCGATACGGTTGTCGTTCCAAGTCCAGACCTCCTTGATGAGGCGGTAGTCCAGCTCGCGCGCCCATTTGCGCTTGAGGAAGCCGACGATCTCGCCCCGGCCCGAGATGAATTCGGCCCGGTTCCGCCAGACGCTGTCCTCGGTGTAGGCGAGCGACACCCGCTCAGGGTCGCGGCTGTTCCAGGCGTCCTCCGCGAGCCGCGCCTTCTGCGCTGCGGTTTCCGCCGTGAACGGCGGCAATGGCGGACGGCTCATGAAAATCTCCTGTCGGTTCCGATCATCGGTAGCCGACACTGTACCGAGCGGTACAATGAGTCAACAGTGAACGACGGTCAAGACTGAGCTATTGCTTCGCCGTCAGACCCTTCAGCCGATAGAGCGCTTCCAAGGCTTCCCTTGGCGTCATCTCGTCGGGGTTGATGGCGCCAAGCGCCTCGCCCAACGCATCGATCTTGGCCGGCTTCGGCGCTTCGCGCTTCACTGCCACCGAAAACAGCGGCAGGTCGTCGACCAGACGGTTGGTCTTGCCCGAGACTTCGCCTTCCTCCAATTGATGCAGAACTTCCTTGGCGCGGGCGACCACCGCTTCCGGCAGGCCGGCGAGCCGCGCCACCTGGACGCCGTAGGAACGGTCTGCCGCGCCCTTGCCGACCTCGTGCAGGAAGACGACGTCGCCTTCCCATTCCTTGACCCGCATGGTGACGTTGTGAAGCCGGGCAAGCTTGCCGGCCAGCGCCGTCATCTCGTGGAAATGGGTGGCGAAGATCGCCCGGCAGCGGTTCTTCTCGTGCAGGTATTCGACCGCCGCCCAGGCGATCGACAGACCGTCGAAGGTCGCCGTGCCGCGCCCGATCTCGTCGAGGATGACCAGCGCCCGCTCGCCTGCCTGGTTGAGGATCGCGGCCGTCTCGACCATCTCAACCATGAAGGTCGAGCGGCCGCGCGCCAGATCGTCCGAGGCGCCGACGCGCGAGAACAGCCGGTCGACGACGCCGATATGGGCACTCTGCGCCGGCACGAAGGAGCCGGTCTGGGCCAGGATGGCGATCAGAGCGTTCTGCCTGAGGAAGGTCGACTTGCCGCCCATGTTCGGCCCGGTGAGCAGCCAGATCGCGCCGGCCTTCGCTGCACCTTCGGGCGAGAGGTCGCAGTCGTTGGCGACGAACGGGCCCTCGCCTGAACGCCTGAGTGCCTGCTCGACGACCGGATGACGCCCGCCGGAGATCTCGAAGGCGAGGCCGGAATCGACAATCGGCCGGCACCAGCCCTCGCTTTCGGAAAGCAGAGCGAGAGCCGACGAGACGTCGAGCACGGCTAGCGCCTCGGCGCCGGCGCGGATGCTGTCGGCCTCGCCGACGACCTCCGCCGTCAGCCGGTCGAAGGCGGCAAGCTCGATGCTCAGTGCCTTGTCGGCGGCGTTGGCGATCTTTGATTCCAGCTCCGCGAGTTCCGTCGTCGTGAAGCGCATGGCGTTGGCCATAGTCTGGCGATGGATGAAGCGCGCCTTGGCGGCATCGCTGCCGGTCATCACGCCATGGTGGTTGGCGGTGACCTCGATATAGTAGCCCAGCACATTGTTGCGGCGGATCTTCAGCGAGCGGATACCGGTCTCCTCGACCAGCGAGCGCTCCAGCCCGGCGATCACTTTTCGCGACTCGTCACGCAGCGCCCGCATCTCGTCGAGTTCGGCATTATAGGTGGAGCGCACGAAGCCGCCGTCGCGCTTGATCAGCGGCAACTCGTCGTCGAGCGCCTCGCTGAGGTGGCGGGCGAGCGCCTCGGGCAAGGCATTGATCGCTGCCAGCGCGGCGGCGAGCTCGGCGGGCAGCGCCGACGTCGCGAACAGTGCGGCGATCGCGCCGGCCGCCTCGAAGCCGGCGCGCAGCGCGCCGAGGTCGCGCGGGCCGCCGCGGTTGAGCGCCAGCCTGGACAGCGCCCTCGGCATGTCGGCGACGCTTTTTAGACTGGCCCGCACCCCTTGGCAAAGCCGCGTCTCGGAACGGAAGAACGACACCGAATCCAGTCTTGCCGTGATCGCCGCCGGGTCGGTCAGAGGCGCCATCAGCCGGTCGGCGAGCAATCTCGCTCCGCCGCCGGTCACCGTGCGGTCGATCGCCTTGAACAGCGAGCCGTCGCGGCTGCCGGAAAGCGTGCGCAACAGTTCCAGATTGGCGCGCGTCGCCGGGTCGATGAACAGCGTCGAGCCGCTCTCCTCGCGCTCGGGCCGCGACAGCGGCGGCCGCTCGGCCTTCTGCGTCTTCTCGACATAGGCGATGGCGCCCGAGATTGCCGACAGCTCGGCGCGCGAGAAGGTTCCGAAACTGTCCGGCGTCGCCACCTCGAAGAAGCGGGCGATGCGGCCGGTGGCCGATGCCGAATCGAACAGTGACGGCGGCTGCGGGTTGGCGACCCGGCCAAGCACGTCGAAGACCGGTCGCAGTTCCGGGTCGTGGAACACCGGCTCGGCGACGATCAGTTCGCGCGGGTCGACGCGGAAGATGTCGGCAAGCAGCCGCTCGGCCGTGGTTTCCGCCACGCGGAACGCGCCCGTCGATATGTCGATCCATGCCAGCGCGAAGCTGCCTTGGCTGGCCGAATTGCCGCCCTTCACCCTGCCCAGCGCCATCAGGAAGCTCGATTCCGAGGGCGCGAGCAGCTTGTCCTCGGTGATGGTGCCGGGCGTGACCAGCCGCACCACGTCGCGCCGCACCACCGATTTCGAGCCGCGTTTCTTGGCTTCCGCCGGGTCCTCGATCTGCTCGCACACGGCGACGCGGAAACCTTGTGCGATCAGCTTCTGCAGATAGTCGTCCGCCGCATGCACCGGCACGCCGCACATCGGAATGTCGTGGCCCTGGTGCTTGCCGCGCCGGGTCAAAACAATGCCCAGCGCCTGGCTTGCTTTCTCGGCGTCGTCGAAGAACAGCTCGTAGAAATCGCCCATGCGGTAGAAGAGCAGCGAATCCGGGTTCGCCGCCTTGATCTCGATATACTGCTCCATCATCGGCGTGACGCCGCCCGTGGCTGGCGGCGGCGTCGTCGTTTCCTGGGCGTCGGTCTCGGTGGACATATGCATGTTCATATCGGGACGCTAGCAGATGTGACCGGAGGGTTTAATGCCGGGTGCTCGAAAAGCAGGGGAAACCGCGAGCCATGCTGCCAGCCGGTCGCCAACCGAGCCTCGGCAACGCTTGGGTCTTCCGCGTTGAAGCAGCTTTGCCCGGCTTGTCGGTTTACAGCGGCCGCGTGTAGCCTTAATCCGGGAATCCATAAGCAAGCACCCATGCCAAGCGGTGCCGCAAGGCGAGGAAATCAGAAGCATCATGGCCAGGAAAACCGAAAGCAGCGGGCCCTCCGTCAGCGCGCAGGAAGCGCTCGAATTCCACGCCATGGGGCGTCCAGGCAAGCTGGAGATCGTCGCCACCAAGCCGATGGCCACCCAGCGCGATCTCAGCCTTGCTTATTCGCCGGGCGTCGCCGTTCCGGTGCGCGCCATCGCGGAGGACCCGAGCCGCGCCTTCGACTACACGACGCGCGGCAACATGGTCGCCGTCATTTCCAACGGCACCGCCATCTTGGGGCTCGGCAATCTCGGCGCGCTGGCCTCGAAGCCGGTCATGGAAGGCAAGGCGGTTTTGTTCAAGCGCTTCGCCGACGTCGATTCCGTCGATCTTGAAGTCGCGACCGAGGACGCCGACGAGTTCATCAACTGCGTGCGTTTCCTCGGCCCCTCCTTCGGCGGCATCAACCTCGAGGATATCAAGGCGCCGGAATGCTTCATCATCGAGCAGCGCCTGCGCGAATTGATGGACATCCCCGTCTTCCATGACGACCAGCACGGCACCGCCATCATCTCGTCCGCCGGGCTGATCAACGCGCTGGAGATCACCGGCCGCGACATGAAGACCACCAAGATGGTCTGCAACGGCGCCGGCGCCGCCGGCATCGCCTGCATCGAACTGATGAAGGCGATGGGTTTTTCGCCGGAAAACATCATCCTTTGCGACACCAAAGGCGTGGTCTTCCAGGGCCGTACCGAAGGCATGAACCAGTGGAAGTCGGCACATGCGGTCAAGACCGAGGCGCGCAGCCTCGCCGAGGCGCTGGACGGTGCCGACGTCTTCCTCGGCCTGTCCGCCAAAGGCGCGCTGACCCCCGCCATGGTGCAGTCGATGGCGAAGAACCCGATCATCTTCGCCATGGCCAATCCCGATCCGGAAATCACCCCGGAGGAAGTGGGCGAGATCCGCACCGACGCCATCATGGCGACCGGCCGCTCGGACTACCCGAACCAGGTCAACAATGTGCTGGGCTTCCCTTATATCTTCCGCGGCGCGCTGGATGTCCGGGCCACCACCATCAATGACGAGATGAAGATCGCCGCGGCCCGGGCGTTGGCCGAGCTGGCGCGCCAGGACGTGCCGGATGATGTCGCCGCCGCCTATCAGGGCAACCGACCGAAATTCGGCCCGAACTACATCATTCCGGTGCCGTTCGATCCGCGCCTGATCTCGGCGATCCCGCTCGCGGTAGCGAAGGCGGCGATGGAGTCCGGCGTCGCCCGCAAGCCGATCCTCGACCTCGACCGCTACGCGCATGAGCTTTCCGCCCGCCGCGACCCGATCGCGTCGACCCTCCAGCGCATCTACGACCGCGTCCGCCGCCAGCCCAAGCGCATCGTCTTCGCCGAGGGCGAGGAGGAGCAGGTGATGCGCGCCGCCGTCTCCTATGTGAACCAGAAGCTCGGCACGGCGATCCTGCTCGGCCGCGACGACGTCATCAAGGAGAATGCCCGCAACGCCGGCATCGATCTCAACAAGCAGGGCCTCGAGATCATCAATGCCAGGCTGTCGCGCCGCAACTCGATCTATACCGACTATCTTTACGAGCGCATGCAGCGGAAGGGCTACCTGTTCCGCGACTGTCAACGCCTGATCAACAACGACCGCAACCATTTCGCCGCCTGCATGGTGGCGCTGGGCGATGCCGACGGCATCGTCACCGGCGTGACCCGCAACTATTCGACCGCGCTCGACGACATCCGCCGCGCCATCGACGCCAAGCCGGGTCACCGCGTCATCGGAGTGTCGATCGTGCTGGCAAGGGGCCGCACGGTGCTGGTTGCCGACACTGCCGTGCACGACATGCCGAATGCCGAGCAGATCGCCGATATCGCCGAGGAGGCTGCGGGCTTTGCCCGCCGCATGGGCTACGAGCCGAGGATTGCCATGCTCGCCTATTCCACTTTCGGCCATCCGCAGGGCGAGCGCTCCGAGCGCGTGCAGGAGGCCGTGCGCATCCTCGACAAGCGCCGCGTCGATTTCGAGTATGACGGCGAGATGGCCGCCGACGTGGCGCTGAACCCGCGCGCCATGGCGCAGTATCCCTTCATCAGGCTGACCGGCCCGGCCAATGTGCTGGTGATGCCGGCGTTCCACTCGGCCTCGATCTCGACCAAGATGCTGCAGGAACTCGGCGGCTCGACCGTCATCGGCCCGCTGCTCGTCGGCTTGAACAAGCCGGTCCAGATCGTCTCGCTCAACGCCAAGGATTCAGACATCGTCAACATGGCGGCGATCGCTGCCTATACGGCGAGCAACTAGGGAGCCGGAAAGCCGGTCGACATTGGCTAGGGACAAGCAAAAAAAGGCCCGCGGCGATGTCGCGGGCCTTTCCATGTGAGATCGCAGCTTCGATCAGAAGGAGCGCTGGAAGCGGACGATGCCGCCGACGCTGTTCTTCTTGTCGGCCTTGGTCCAGTTGACGGCCGAGGTGCCGTCGCCGAAGTGGGCGAAATGATCCCAGTCGACTTCGGTCGTGATCGTGAAGCCCGGAACGATAGTGTAGGCGACGTTGGCTGCGAGCGCGTAGTTCTTGTCGTCGTCAGCCGAGGCCTGGAGGTTGAACGCCGTCTTCTCGTTGAATTTGTAGGTGCCGCCACCCCACACAGCCCAGTTGCCGCCCCACGGCTTGTAGAAGCCGCGGCCATGAGCGTCGATGACGTTACCCGCATCGTCGCGGAGATTGTCGTCGGTGCCGTAGCCGCCCATGATGAACAGCGACAGTTCCTTGGTGACGTTGACGTCCAAGCGAACCTTGCCGGCCACTTCCTCGTAGTTGCTGTCATAGGCGACGACGCCAGTGACCGCGCCCCAGTCGCCTTTGTACTTCAAACCGCCGACGACATGCGGGACATAGCTGTCGATCGTGCCGGATATGCCCGAACCGTCCGAGCCCTCTTCGAGCGAGATCACGCCCGAGAAGCCGCTGCCGGCGTCGAAGTAGTAGCTGACGACATTGGTGTCTTTGATGCCGTACGGGATGATCGTGTCCTGGATGACGTTGCCGGCATAGCCGATGAACTGATCGTAAGGCGTTTCGTCCTTACCGACGCGCAGGCCGCCAAGCTGGATCCAGGCAAAGCTCAGCGACACGCTGGTGGCGCCACCGTTCGGAAAGTTGAATTTGGTCTCGGTATAGGTCTTCAACGTGCCGAGTTCGGTTTCCTGGCCGGTCCATGTCTTTAGGTTGAAGCGGGCGTTCTTCTTCCAGCTGTTTTGCGCGTCGCCGTCCTCGTGATCGGTGGCCGTGCGGCCATCGAAGGAGCCGACATCGCCGAAGCCGGCGTCATAGCGGACGTAGCCGCCGACGCGCAGGCAGGTCTCGGTGCCGGGGATGTAGAAGTAACCCGCGCCATAGACGTCGCAGATCTTGACGTATTCGGCCGGTTCCGGCTCGGCGACGGTGACCGCGTCGGCGGCGCGGGCGCCCGAAACTGCGATCAGCGTCGCAGCGGAGCCGAGTAGAAGGCTCTTGATGTTCATTTTCTTGAATCTCCAGTCAAAGGTTCAAGACAGGCTCGGGCATGCCTCGCAGGCTCTGCCACCCCCGTCCCCATCGTTGAAAAAGTCGCGCATCGGCGCGCTTCTTCGCCCTCGACATGGCCCAACTGGCGGTCGTTCACAACAGAGATTGCGACTGAAAAGTGCGTTCTGGACGCTTATAGAAGTCTTGTTGCGCAAATATCACGTCACATATTTGAAAGAACGGCACAAATTGCACAATGGATACATTAAGGACGATAATTTTTATATGAAAATGTGCCATTTGTGCCATTTATTACGGCTTTATGACGAATTATTATCCGGCTAATAGTGTCGTGGCACTGGCGCGGACCTGCGTCGGGAAGTCAGGGTCAGGTCAAGGCGTGCGCGACGCGAACCACATCCTCGACCATGTCCTCGCGCAGCATTTCAATGGGGATACGGTCATCCAGTTCGGGCGAGGGCCGGGTCAGCCAGAACCAGGCCAGCCTGGCATTGGTGATCGCCGCCAAAACATCGCTTATGCCCGGAGCAGGCCTGCCGTCGACGAACTGGGCGAGCGGGAAGACGTGCTTGCGGCCGCCCTTGCGAAGCGCGACCACCTCGCCCCGTCTCTGCCAGCGATGCAGCGTCGAGCGGGGTATGCGGAATTTCTCTTCCAGATAGGTCGACCCGGCAACCTCGCCGGCCCAGTCTTCGATGAGCATCGACCGGAGTTCCAAGGCTCGCGCGGCCAAAGGCCGGGAGGCGGGCCTGGCAAGCCCGGTTGTCGCGCTTTCGTCCACGCTGTCGGTGCCCGCCTGGTCGGCGCGCGCGATTCTTTCCGCCGTCATGCGGAAAAACTCGGACGTCAGCTCGCTCCAGCGGCCTTTGAAGGAGGTGATTGCAAGCCGCTGCGCCTGTGGCAGGAAGGGAAGGGCGGCGGCAACGCTGCCTGCAATCGCGCTTGCGGAAGCCAGGGCCTCCGCGTCCAGCAGGGCGCCATGCTGCATCAGTGCCTGTCGCACCGCCTCGGCCACCAGGCCTGCCAGGGCCTCCTGCGAAATCCCATCAGGCGGATTCTGAAATCTGGTCATGCATCTGTCTTGCGCGCCGCGCTCCTCCCCCTGGTCGCGGCCGGTTTTGAACGGCTACAACGGAAAGCGGCAATTGCAACGGCAACAGACGCAGCGACCGTAAAGGTTGCTGTCTTGCATTCGACACCCCAACTGGCGGGCGTCCCGAAATGTCAGCCGCGAAACGCCCAGGGTGCATGTAGGAGCGCTCTGTGACAGGCGCGCGACAAGGAGGGTTTGCCCTCTCCGCTTATGGGAGAGGTGGACACGCTACAGCAGCCCCGCCTGTTCCGCTTCGCGGCGCAGGTTCTGCCGCGGCCGCGGGCCGATCTGCTGGATCACCAGCCCGGCCGCCAGCGAGCCGAGATCGCCGCAGTCTTTGAGGCTTCGACCGGTCGTGTAGCCGTAGAGGAAGCCGGCGGCATAGAGATCGCCGGCGCCGGTGGTGTCGACCAGTTCTCTGATCGTCGTCGCGTGAATGGTGACGGTCTCGTCGCCGCGCACGATCACCGAGCCTTTTTCGGATCGGGTGACGGCGGCGATCTTGCAGTCCTTGCGTATCGCCGCCAGCGCGTCGTCGAAGGAAGCGGTCTGGTAGAGCGACTTGATCTCGTGGCTGTTGGCGAAAACGATGTCGACCGTGCCGGAGCGCATCAGATCCAGGAACTCGTCGCGGTAGCGGTCGACGCAGAAGGAATCCGACAGCGTCATCGAGACCTCGCGGCCGGCGGTGTGCGCCAGCTTCGCGGTCTGCCGGATAGCCTCCTTGGCGCGCGGCGGATCCCACAGGTAACCTTCGAAATAGGTGACCTTGGCGCCGGCGGCCTTGTCGGCCTCGACATCTTCCGGCCCGAGTTCGATGCAGGCGCCGAGATAGGTGTTCATCGAACGCTCGCCGTCCGGCGTGACGAAGATCATCGAGCGCGCCGTTGGCGGTTCGCCCTTGAGCGGCTTGGTGTCGAAGGCCACGCCCTGTGCGTGGATATCGTGAGTGTAGATGTCGCCGAGCGCGTCGTTGGAAACCTTGCCGAAGAAGGCGGCGCGGCCGCCGAAGCTCGCCACGCCCGCCGCCGTGTTGCCGGCGCTGCCGCCCGAAGCCTCGATCGCCGGCCCCATGCGGCTGTAGAGCAATTCGGCGCGCCTGGTGTCGATGAGGTTCATCGCGCCTTTGATGATGCCGTTGGTTTCGAGAAAGGCCTCGTCGCACTGGGCGATGATGTCGACAATGGCATTGCCGATGCAAAGCACGTCATATTCCGGCATCAAAGTCTCCGCCAACGTCTACCGGCTTTCTGCCATGCCGGCCGGGCGCGGGTCTAGCGGCTTGCAACCGCTTTGCCTACCCCGAAAAATCGGCGCCGGTTTTGCATCGCGCCGACCTTGGCCGGGATTGTTCGCCGGCTGCGGCAGTGTTCGCGTCGAACTGGCCCATAACAGTCGCGTCGCTCACGGCTATGGTTCCACCGTCATCGAAACATTTCCGCCGCGCTATGAGCTAGAAGCGGATCCGGCAACTGGCTGAAGGCACGAACTACTCAATGTCCGAAAAGACCGAGATGACCATCGAACTGGCGCTGCTTGGCTTGCTCGCGGTGCTGTGGGGCGCCTCCTACACTTTCATCAAGATCGGCGTCGAGACGATCCCGCCTGTGACCTTCATCGCCGGGCGCACCCTGATCGCCGGCGGCATTCTGCTTGGCCTCATCCGCTGGCGCGGCCTTGCCATGCCGCGGGACATGGTCAACTGGCGCCGCTTCATGTTCCAGGCCTGCCTCAACAGCGTCATCCCGTTCACGCTGATCGCGGCCGCCGAGCGCTCGATCGACGCCGGTCTCGCCACGATCCTGAACGCGACATCGCCGATCTTCACCTTCCTGCTGACGGCGCTGATCACCCGCCACGAGCCGGTGACGCTGCGCAAGCTGGTCGGCGTCGGCGCCGGTATCGCAGGCATTTGCCTCATTGTCGGCACCGAGGCTCTCGGCGGCATCGGCCATCAGCTCTGGGCGCAGCTTGCGGTGGTCGCCGCCACCATCTGCTATGCGGGCGCCGCCATCTTCGGCCGAAACTTCAGGGGACTGGATCCGATGGTGCCGGCGGCCGGCTCGATGATCTGCGGCGCCGCGATCCTTATACCTTTAAGTCTCGTCTTCGACCGGCCCTGGACATTGACGCCGTCGACGGCATCGATCCTGGCACTCTTCGGGCTTTCGGTCTTCTCCACCGCGCTCGCCTTCTCGATCTTCTTCCGGCTCATCCATACGCTGGGCTCGGTCGGCACCACCTCGCAGGCCTATCTGCGCGTGCCGATCGGCGTCGGCATCGGCGCCGTCTTCCTCGGCGAGAGCCTCGGCCCGACGGCCTGGCTCGGCATGGCCTTCGTCGTCGTCGGCGTGGCCGCCATGACCATTCCGGCAAGGCAGGCAAGGCTTGCGCAATAGCGCATGTCGAGTGGTTTTAGGGGGACGGGCGCGTCGACGCGATGCGCCTTGGTTGCGCGAGCCGCCAAGCCCGCCTATCTCGGGAACGTCGTTCCTCGATAAGGGCTTGGACCTGCCGTGATCCTAGACGCCGCCCGCGCCGCCGCCAGCCAACTGTTCTCGACCGAATTCCGCTCCGTCTTCCTGAAGACGCTGGGCCTGACGCTGCTGGCGCTGGTGGCGTTGTGGTTAGGTGTCGAGAGCCTGCTCGAATGGTTGGCCTGGCCGTGGCTGCAGGCGCTTGTTCCGGGCCTGCCTTCCTGGGCCGGATGGCTGGGCGGCATCATCGCCGGCATCGTCCTCGCGGTGGGAATGGCGCTGCTCGTGGCGCCGGTAACGGCGATCATCGCCGGCCTGTTCCTGGACGACGTCGCCGAGGTGGTCGAGCGCACCGACTACCCGAACGACCCGCCCGGCCGCGCCGTGCCGGCGCTGCATTCACTGGTGCTGGCGATCAAATTCTTCGGCGTCGTGATCCTCGGCAACATCGTCGCCCTGCTTCTGCTGCTGGTGCCGGGCATCAACATCGCCGCCTTCTTCATCGTCAACGGCTATCTGCTGGGCCGCGAGTTCTTCGAATTCGCCGCCATGCGTTTTCGTCCTGAGGCAGAGGCCAAGGCGCTGCGCCGCAAATATGCCGGCACCGTTTTCCTGGCCGGGTTGGTCATCGCCCTCATCCTCGCCGTGCCGCTGCTCAACCTTTTGACGCCGCTCTTTGCGGCCGCCATGATGGTGCATCTGCACAAGGCGGTCTCCGTGCGCAAGCCTGTCTAGTCTTGCTCCGTACCGCCCTCGCGGAACAGCGCCTGCAGCTTGCCGAACGGCATGGCGGCACGGGTGAAGCCGAAGGTGCCGTCCTGCTGGATTTCGCGCGCCGCCGTTTCCAGCATGCCGTAGGCGAAATTCGTCAGCCATGGCCCGAGCGACACGCGCTTGACGCCCGCCATGGCAAGGTCGGTGACGGTGAAGCCGGGCCGCGCCATGACGTTGACGGGCTTGCTCACCGCCGCGCAGACCGTCCGCACGGTCTCGACATCGCTCAGGCCCGGCGCGTAAAGCACATCCGCGCCGGCCTTCTCGAAGGCTTGCAGGCGCTTGATCGTGTCGTCGAGATCGGTCTTGCCCCACAGGAAGTTCTCGGCCCGCGCGGTGAAGACGAAATCGTGCTTGAGCGCCCGAGCCGCCTCGACGGCTGCGGCGACGCGTTCGACCGCGTGCGAGAAATCGTAGATCGGATTGTCGGGATCGCCGGTATGGTCCTCGATCGAGCAGCCGGCAAGGCCGGCGGCTTCGGCCGCGAAGATGGTTTCGGCCGCCTGCTCGGGGCTGTCGCCCTTGCCGCGCTCGAGATCGGCCGAAACCGGCAGGTCGGTCGCCGCCGTCACCTCGCGGCAATGGTGGATCATGGCATCGAACGTCACGGCGCCGTCGGGCAGGCCGCGCGAGAAGGCAAAGCCGGCGCTGGTGGTGGCCAGCGCCTTGAAGCCAAAGGAGGAAAGAAGCTTGGTCGTGCCGATATCCCAGGGATTGGGCATGACGAAGGTGGAGGTGTGCAGATCGCGAAAAATCTTGCCCTTGTCCATGGCGGATCCTCAATCGTGATCGGGGTTGTGAGGGGAATTTATCGCGGCCGGCCGGACCGGGCAAACGAATGCGTCAGGCTCAGAACCGTTTCTCGTTCTCTGCTGCCAAACGCTCGAACGCCTTGGAGCTAGGCATGTAGCGCGATGCTTTCTTGCTCCAGCGGTAGGTCACGGAGATCCTCTGCGTCGAAGCCTTGGCCTGTTTGTCCTCGCAGCCTTCTCCCGGCGCCGTGGCGTCG
Organism: Mesorhizobium sp. M1C.F.Ca.ET.210.01.1.1; assembly: GCF_004791585.1. Lineage (GTDB taxonomy): Bacteria > Pseudomonadota > Alphaproteobacteria > Rhizobiales > Rhizobiaceae > Mesorhizobium. The sequence continues at coordinate 286,805 of NZ_SRUU01000002.1, read as the reverse complement.
GTGACCGTCGCCTTGATCGCCGCATAATGGCCGCCCGGGAGCGTCTTGAAGGCAAGGTCCTGCGTCCGCTTGTAACCGCAGTAGTTTTCATCGAACGTAAAGATTGAATCGATCAACTGGAAGCGGTCGTCGCGGACCATGATCAGCAGTGTGCCGACATAGCCCTGGCTCGAATTGGAATGCGTGCTCGTGGTGACGATGGCGTCATCGCCGGCACCGATCGAAAGCCTGCTCCTATCGCGGAAGAAGGTGCTCCGATCGATGGCGACATTGACCGCATCAAGCAGTTTCGGCTTGCCGCCGAGATCATAGAGCGCCAGCACGGCGAAGCCCTCGGCGCTGTCGGAGACCTGCCCAAGGTCGAATAGCATCGCCAGCCGTTCCTTGCCGCCGGCCTTGACGGGGAGCGCGGCGGCGTCCGACAGGTCGGTGGTAGAAGGCGGCGCCACGCCGTCATCGCCGCCGATGATGTGACGAATCTTGATCGGCGACGTGCCTGCGAGAACGGGAACGACCATGTCGGCAAGGTCGAGATAGGTAACGCCCTGATGCCCAGGAACGGTGTCGCCGGGATCCGGACGGCTCACGACTTGTGCATTTGCCGCCGCCCAAAGGAACGGCAGGATCAGGCAAGCGAGAAAGAAGCGAAGAAAGATGGAGATCATGTGTGCGGCGCCCCCTCGAGAGAGCGCACGCTAGAGCAATTCCAGGAAAAGGGTGAAACGGTTTTTCGTCCGGAATTGCGTCAAACCAATGAGATAGAGCGGTTCGGCGTTTCCGTGAAACGGTGAACCGCTCTAGCACGGACTTTCGAAACGCACAGCCGGGCCTTCAGGCAGAAATGAACTCAGTGGATCGGCACCAGCCCGGCGAGTTCCCGCATGTCGTCGAACAATATGCCGCCGGCCGCGGCCAGGCCATTTGGGTCGGAGAATGGATCGGCATGGTAGGAGAAGACGCGCATGCCGGCGGCAATACCTGCCTGCGTGCCGGCGACGCTGTCCTCGATGACGATGCTATCGGCCGGCGCGAAGCCCATCGTCGTTGCGGCATGGAGGAACAGGTCCGGGAACGGCTTGCCGCGGCTGACCATGGTCGAGGAGAACATGGCATGCTTGAACAGCGGCAGCAGGCCGGTCTGCCCGAGCGTGATATGCATTTTCGACACCCGCGCCGAGGAGGCGACGCAATAGGCGATGCCGGCGGCCCGCACCTTCTCGATGAAGTCGCGCACATAGGGGATCGCCTCGACGCCATGCGCAAACAGGTCAGGCAGGCCGGCATTCCAGCGCTCGACGAAATCGGCGCCGAGCCTGACGTCGGTCTCCGCTTCGATCTCTTTCTGCACCGAGGCCATGCTGCGCCCGGAAAAATGCTTGCGGCAATATTCGAATGTGGTTTGAAAGCCGGCCCCGGAAAGCCATTCGGCGAGGCGCCGGTTTGCAAGGTTCTCGGTATCGACCAGAACCCCGTCGCAGTCGAAGATGACCAGCTTTGGAACTTGCATCAGGCCGTGCCGGTCGACCCGAAACCGCCGGCGCCGCGCGCCGTGCCGCCGGCAAGCGACCGTTCCTCGCTGGCCACCTGCGTCACCGCGGCAAAGACGATCTGCGCGATGCGCATGCCGCGGGTCACCGCGAAATCCTCGTCGCCGAGATTGACGAGCAGCACCTTCACCTCGCCGCGATAGTCGCTGTCGACGGTGCCGGGCGTGTTGAGAACGGTCAGACCATGCTTGAAGGCAAGGCCGGAACGCGGCCGCACCTGGCCTTCCATGCCTTCCTGGATTTCCAGGATCAGTCCGGTCGGCACCAGCGCGCGCTTTCCCGGCAGGATGAGCAGCGGCCGATCCTCCGGCACCGCGGCCCGCAGGTCCATGCCGGCAGCGCCAGCGCTTTCATAGGCAGGCAGCGGCAAGCCCTCGCCATGCGGAAGCCTGACGAAACCGACGGCGGGGCCGATGACGGAGGAAGGATAGACAGCGGTGCGCATGAGCCCATTCCTATCGGCGCGAGTGCCGATTCAGTCAACCCGGCTGCAAGCCTTTCAACGTCTTTCTTTCGGCGTGGTTCCGCCGGTCTCAGCGCAGCTCTACCGGAACTACGGTCGTCTCCTTGATCTCTTCCATCACGAAGGAGGCCGAGACGTCCGACAGCGGCACCTTGGCGATCAGCCGCTGGTAGAGCCGGTCATAGGCTTTGACGTCGGCGACGCGGGCCCTCAGCACATAGTCGAGATCGCCGGACATGCGGTAGACGCCTGTGATCTCGGCAAAGCCGGTCACCGCCGCCCGGAACTTCTGCAACCAGTCCGGGTCGTGGTTCGAGGTCCGGATCAGGATGAACACGGAGAGGCCGAGCCCGATCTTGTCGGCATCGACCAGCGCCACGCGTCCGGTGATGATGCCCTCCTCCTCCAGCCGCTTGACGCGCCGCCAGCAGGCGTTGCGCGAAAGCGCGACGCGCTCTGACAGCTGGTCGACGGAAAGCGTGCCGTCGCGCTGGAGCTCCGCCAGCAATCTTCGATCAATCGCATCGAGTTCAAGGGACATCGTGGGACAAATGTCCCAAAATTGGCTTCGATACAAGGACAATTTGAGACCAATGAACCTTCGCCCCATGGCAGCATACACAGAATCGGGGCTCATCCCGGCAGGAGGGACCATCATGACGACACGGCTCACAGCGCTCTTCACGTCTCACCCGGCCAAGGTGGGCGAGACCTATTTCGGCCATATGGCCTTTGCCGCCTGGTTCTGTTCCCGCCTGTCGATGGCCGCGGGTGCCGCGCTCGTTCACGCTTTCTTGCCATTTCTGTTTGAGACTACGGCCAGCCGAATCGTTCGCGAGCTCTACGAGCGCACGCACAACAGAGGCTCACATGCGGTCAAGGAGCCGACGGCTCTGATGGATCGCGCCCGATAAATGGTGGAATGCGATGTGCCGGTGGGCGGCCTATCTCGGTGAAGCGGTCTTCCTCGAAGACATCGTCACCGCGCCCTGCCATTCGCTGATCGCCCAGAGCCATTGCGCCCAGGAGGCCAAGTCGCCGACCAACGGCGATGGCTTCGGCCTTGCCTGGTATGGCGACCGGCCCGAGCCCGGCCTCTATCGCGACATACTGCCAGCCTGGTCCGATCCCAACCTGAAAAGCCTCTGCCGGCAGATCAAGTCCGGCCTGTTCCTTGCCCATGTGCGCGCCTCGACCGGCGGCGCCACCAGCCGCATGAACTGCCATCCCTTCATTTCCGGCCGCTGGTCCTTCATGCATAACGGCCAGATCGGCGGCTTCGAAAAAATCCGCCGCGCGCTCGAGAACTCGCTCTCCGACGCAGTCTTCGACCAGCGCGAAGGCACCACCGATTCCGAACTCTTCTTCCTGTTGATGATCGACGAGGGTCTGTCGGCCGACCCCCAGGGCGCGGTGTCGCGCGCCACCAGCCGGGTGCTCGAGACGTCGCGCCGGGCCGGTTTCGAGCCTTCCCTGAAACTCACCGCCGCCTTCTCGGACGGCCAGGCGCTCCATGCCGTGCGCTACGCCACCGATGACCATGCACCCACGCTTTACACCTCCGTCTTCCGCAATGGCGGTCGCTGCGTGGTGTCCGAGCCGTTCGACCGCGACGGCGGCGAGTGGCAGGCAATCCCGCCGTCGAGCTTCGTCACCATGACCGTCGGTGGCATGGCGATCCGTCCCTTCGCGCCGGCTGTCGCCAAACTGGCGCTGGCCATTTAGGCAATGAAGATAGGTTAGTTCGCGGCACAGAGGGGCCAGCGCTGACCTCGCAGAGCTCTGCAGCGCAATTTCGATCAAGCGCCACCCAGCCTTGAATGCTGAACTTGGCTTGAAGCCGCTCGCCAATCCGCCATTTCATGCCGGGCGGCGCGGCCAAGCTGGAGCATTGACGTTGGATATCGCCTTCTCCTCAACCACCAAACTCGCCGCTGCGATCGCCACCCGAAAAATCTCGGCGGTCGAGGCGCTCGATGCGCACCTTGCCCAGATCGACAAACACAACGAGGCGATCAATGCCGTCGTCATCCTTGACCGGGAGGGCGCGCGCGAGCGCGCCAGGCAAGCTGACGCCGCAGTGGCGCGCGGCGACACGCTCGGCTCGCTGCATGGTGTACCCTTCACGCTGAAGGACGCGCACGAGACTGCCGGGATGAAGTCGACGGCCGGCTTCCCGCCTTTTGCCGGCTATGCGGCCAGGAAGGATAGTCCGGTCGTTACCCGGTTGAAGGCGGCGGGCGCCGTGCTGGTCGGCAAGACCAATGTCGCCACCATGCTGGGTGACTGGCAGTCGGACAATCCGCTGTTCGGCCGCACCGGCAACCCCTGGGATCCGTCGCGCACGGCGGGGGGCTCCAGCGGTGGCGCCGCGGCGGCGGTCGCGGCAGGCATGACGCCGTTCGAAGTCGGCACCGACATGCAGGATTCGATCCGCCTGCCGGCTGCCTTCTGCGGCGTCTACGGCCTGAAGCCGACCGAGAATCGTGTCTCGCTGGCCGGCGCTTTCCCCGATCCGGGCGGCATTCCGCGCAGTGTCCGCTTGATGTCTTGTGTCGGCCCGATTGCTCGCGATCCGGAGGACCTGGCGTTGACCTACCGGATCATCGCCGGGCCGGACGGAGCCGACACCGATCTGGCGCCGATGCCGGTTGACCCGACACCGAGGCTCGAGCTGAAATCGCTGCGCATCGCCTTCGCCAGCACCTTCCCCGGCTTTCCGGTCGCTGCCGAAATCAGCGCTGCCGTCGAAAGCCTGGCTTCGCAATTGGCATCCTCCGGTGCCAGCGTCGAGGAAGCGAAATTGCCCGGGCTCGACCTGCACGACGACCTCGCCGAGGGCGGCAGGCTGATCGGCATGATGCTGGAGGCGGCGCAGCCGGAACCGCCCGAGCAACCGACGCCGGTGTCGAGCTGGTTCGCGGCGCTTGCCCGCCGCGACCGGTCGATCCTCGCCTGGGAGAGCTTCTTCGAAAGCTGCGACGCCCTGCTCTGTCCGGTCGCCATGACCACGGCCTTTGCGCATTGCAAGCCTGACAGCCCGCTCAAGGTCAACGGCAAGGATGAGAGCTATTGGATGCTGCCGGCCTATGGCGCGGTCTTCAACTATTCCGGCCACCCGGCGCTTGCATTCCCTTGCGGGCAGGACAGCAACGGCTTGCCGATCGGCCTGCAACTTGTCGGTAAGCGATGGTCGGAGGCGAGGCTGCTCGGCATCGCTGCGGCGATGGCGCCGTTTGCCGGCGGGTTTCGCCGTCCGCGGGGTTATTGAGCGAAACGCTCCAGCCCGTAAGGCGTCAGCAGCGCATCGCGCTCGCCTTCAAGGATTTCACGGGTGGCAAACAAGCCGACCGCTGCAGCCAGCGTGATGCCGGAATGCATGACGGTGATGTAGAGGCCGCCGACGCCTCCGGCGCGGCTGATGATCGGAAAACCGTCGACCGGGATAGGGCGGTAGCCGACGGTGTGGAAATCGAACTCCAGCCCGCCTGCGTCGCGCAAAGCTGCCTTCGTCACCGTGAACAATTCGCGAGCGGTTGCTGCCGGATTTTCGCCCGGATCGCCGCCGGCGGAATCCGAGCCGGCGATGATGCGGCCCTCGGCCGTCTGGCGCATATGCAGTTTCTCCGCGTGCACCAGCCCGTTGAGCAGTTTCCTGTAGGGGCGCGAATGCACGATGAGGCCTGGCGGTGTGTCGAGCGGCAGCTTGATGCCGGCTGTTGCAGCAATGGCCGGGGTACCGGTGCCGGCTGCAACGGCCACCTCGTCGGTGTCGATGGTTTCGCCCGCCACGACCACGCCGCTGACCCTTCCGTTGACGAACTTCAGCCTCTCCACTGTGCCGGTCATCGCCCGCGCACCGAGCCGCTCTGCATCCGCCAGCAGTGCCTTGGCGGTTGCCGCTGGCTCAGCCACGCCTTCCTCCGCAACGTAGACGGCGAAATCCGGAGGCTCGACGAGGTTGGGTTCGATCTCGCCGGCGCGCTCACGACCGACCCGCTCGATGCCGTAGCCCCATGACGAATGCTCGGCCGCATAGGCCTCCAGCCTGTCCGCCGGCAGGTCGAAGCACAGGCCGCCGCACCAGGCGAGCGGCAACCCGGGCACGTCCTTCGCCAGCCTTTTCCATTCGGCCATGGCGCGAGTGCGTAGCCGGAAATACACTTCCGGATTGCCCCAGCTGGCGTTGATCCAGGCGAAGGAGTTGGGGGTGGCGACGCCGCCGGCGCCGCTTTCCGAAACCACCGTCACCCGCGCACCGGCCTTCGTCAGGTGCCAGGCGATCGAAGCGCCGATGATGCCGGCGCCGATGACGACGACTTGTTTTGCGCTGCTCATGCTGGACCTTCGGAGGAGATTTATCCCGTCATGCCACCGCGCTGGCCAGACCTCAAGCTCGAAGCGCCTGCACGATGCCCGTCGCTATTTTCTGGGTCCCCGCAAGCAGACCCTCCAGCTCTTCGCAGCGCCGCATGAGTCGTGCGGAGTCGACCTTCTTTGCAGCCGCCAGCGCGGTGGCGAGCTCCAGCTCCGCGCCGGTCCGATCGCCGAGCTGAATGAGCAGCGCCGCGAGCGAAAGCCTGGCGTCGGCGACATTGATCGGCGAGCCGACCTCACTCCAGCGCGAGCATGCTGCCTGCAGCTCCCGAGCAGCCTCGGTCAGGCGTTCTTCCTGTATCAAAAGCTCTGCCTTGGCCTCAGCGGTCAGCGCCCGGATGGAGGCCATCGGCCAGCGCTGCGGCTGGGTCTCCAATTCGACTATGACCTCTTTCGCACGCTCGCGTCGATCGGTGCGCGCCGCTACCTTGGCGAGAGTGGCAAGGACCGTGCCTCGCCGCTGCAGGGTTGGCCAGCCGTTCCCCGCCAGGGAGCGCTCAAGAGCGCTGAAAGCGGCCTCCGCCTGCCCCTGTTCGAGCTGCAGCAGCGCAAGGCCGGGCTGCGGGTCCCAGCCCGCGGCATGGGATGCGCGATAGGCTGTCTCAGCCTCGGCAAAATCGCCCGCGGCGAGATGAATGTCACCCAGCACGCGCAGCGCGTCACCCGTCGCCCAGGGCGCATCGAGCGCAAGCTGGTCGAGCGCGGCCCGCACCAGCGCCTCGGCCTCCTTCAGCGTGCCGTGAACGCCGAGCACCTCGGCACGGTGCAGCCGGCACGAGCCCGACAGGTCTTCCAGCCCGTGTCCTCTGCACCAGTCTTCGTAACCAAACGTCCATTGGTTGGCTCTCGACCAGTCGCCGAAATTCCTGCAGGCCCAGAGAATGTTGCAATAGAGGATGCCGCCGACGATCGGGTCCACGTCGCTGGAAAGACCAAGCGCGGCTGCAAAATCCTGATCTTCCTGTCCGGACTTGGTTTCCCCAAGGCAGAGCTTGAAGAAGCCACGATAGATCAGCCCGAGCGACTCCACGACCGGGTCTTCGAGCCGCCTGCCGACCTCGAACGCCTGCTCGGCGAGTGCAAGCGCCTGCTCGGGCTCGGCTTCCGCGCCCATGATGCGCGCGCCCATCCAGCACCACAGGCCGTGCTCCCTGCTGTCGGCGGCGGTATCGATCAGTTGCGCAGCACGCTTGTGCCAGCCCTTTGCGACGGCTAGCTCACCTCTTTCCAGATGGATCTTGGCAAGGGTGATTGCCGGGGACGCAGCACGCAGGCGCTCGCCGGCGACACCGTATTCCGTCACCGCGCGCGCCAGGAGTGGAATGGCTTCGGCCGGCCGCCCCATGCATTCCAGCGCCAATGCCCATTCTTCGAGATCGGCCGTCAGCAGCTCGCCGACGGCATCCGCTTTGGCGAAGGACGTTGCGGCCTCGTACCATTTTCTGCCTGCAACGGCTGTGCGTGCTGACAGGATTGCTGAGCCGGGGCTCGACAGCTTGTCGCCGCCATCGGCCCGAGCCGGCCCGTTTTCCGAAGCGGCCAACTGGTCGAGGCAGATGCGGTAGCCGAAACGGGGCAGGTTGCGCAGCGCCGTCTCCATGCCGCCCTGGCGAAGTATGCTACGGGCAAGGCTCGCGACGCGCTGCAGCGAAGCCTCGGTTACCGTCACGCCCGGCCAGAGCGTTTCGAGTAGCTCATTCTTGCTCAAGGCCCGGTCCTGGTGCCGCAGCAGAATGGCGAGGAAATCGAAGACCAGGGGCTGCACCTCGATCTCGCTTCCGGCGAGACGAAGGGCGCGAGAGTTTTCGTTAAGCTCGAAGTCACCGAAGCGATAGATTCCCATCGGCAGCAATCCCTGTATCGGCAATAGGCGAAGGATCAGAACAAGATAAGAGCGACGTAAGGACTGTTGGCCGCCTCTTCCGTAATTCTCCATCTGCCTGGCGAGCCAAGCTGCAGTTTAGCTCAGCGGCCCCAGGGATGTCACCGGCACCCGACCTGGTCGGGCGTCCAGAGGGCATTTGAACCCCAGATCAAGGAGATTGTGAAATGCACAAATACATCATCGAACGGGAAATTCCCAAGGTTGGCACCTTCGAGCGCGAGCAGCTTCGCGACGCCTCCAAGGCCTCGAATGCCGTTCTCGCCGAGCTCGGCCCGGACATCCAGTGGGTGGAATCCTTCGTGACGGACGACAAGACCTTTTGCGTCTACCTCGCCAAGGATGAGGCGATCATCCAGCGCCACGCCAAGATGAGCGGCTTCCCGGCAACCAAGATCACGCAGGTCAAGCGCCTGTTCGATCCGACGACGGCATACGCCGCCTGATGGGGAGGATGGGTCGTCGGCCTATCGGCCGCAACCACGATTCGTCCTCACCTCTTATCGGCGATCCCTTTGGGAGGGTCAGCCGTTGGCCCTCCCATTTCTATCGGTCAATCGAAGGGAGAACGACATGACACTTTTTTGGCAACAACGCATCACCAATCGGCCTGCGCCCGGACGCCTGTTGGCCGCAAGCATCGAGGCGTGGCGTTCAGCCAGACGAACCGTTGCGCGCACCTTGCGTATTCGCAGGGACCGCGTGTGGCTGGACGAATTGCCGGATCATCTGTTGCGTGACATCGGCATCAGCCGCGTGGAGATCTGGTCAGCCACCAGGTTCGGCAGGGGATACAGCGATCGAATTGCGACCTGACGAGCCGTGATTCCTGGCCAATGGCGGCTTCCCGGCGCAGAACCGGTCCGGCCAAAACCGTCGACAGCGCGGGAAAGCGCTGCTAGAAGCCCGCGCCACAGACAGGATTCCACGACTTGGCAGAAGACATCGAACAGGCGGTATCGCGCCGCCGTACCTTCGCGATCATCGCCCACCCCGACGCCGGCAAGACCACGCTCACCGAAAAGCTGCTGCTGTTCGGCGGCGCTATCCAGCTTGCCGGCGAGGTCAAGGCTAAGAAGGACCGCATCCAGACGCGGTCCGACTGGATGAAGATCGAGCGCGAGCGCGGCATTTCCGTCGTCACCTCGGTGATGACCTTCGAGTATGGGGACAACGTCTTCAACCTGCTCGACACGCCCGGCCACGAAGATTTCGCCGACGACACCTACCGCACGCTCTCGGCGGTCGACTCCGCCGTCATGGTCATCGACGCCGCCAAGGGCATCGAGCCGCGCACCCTGAAGCTGTTCGAGGTCTGCCGCCTGCGCGACATTCCGATCATCACCTTCGTCAACAAGATGGACCGCGAGAGCCGCGATCCCTTCGAGATCCTCGACGAGATCGAGCAGAAGCTGGCGCTGGACACCGCGCCGGTCACCTGGCCGATCGGCCGCGGCAAGACTTTCTCCGGTACCTACCATCTGGCGCAGAACGCCGTGCGCAGAAGCGACGACGAGAAGGAACGCACGCCGGTTCATGGCCCGGATTCCAACCGCGTCGCGGGGCTGTTGCCGGAGAACGAGCGCAACGACTTCATCGAGGAACTGGAGCTCGCGCGGGAAGCGTGCCGACCTCTCGATGTCGACGCTTTCCGCGAGGGCCATCTGACCCCGGTCTATTTCGGCTCGGCGCTGCGCAATTACGGCGTGCGCGATCTGATCGAGGCGCTCGGCGCCTTTGGGCCGCCGCCGCGCGCGCAGGAAGCCGATGAACGGACGGTGGAGGCGACCGAGGAGAAGATGACCTCCTTCGTCTTCAAGATCCAGGCCAACATGGATCCCAACCACCGTGACCGCATCGCCTTCGTCCGCGTCTGCTCGGGCAAGCTGGAGCGCGGTATGAAGGCCAAGCTGGTGCGAACCGGCAAGCCGATGAGCCTGTCGGCGCCGCAGTTCTTCTTTGCCCGCACCCGCGTCACCGCCGACGAGGCCTTTGCCGGCGATGTCGTCGGCATCCCCAATCACGGCACGCTGCGCATCGGCGACACGCTGACCGAGGGCGAGGAGATCCTGTTCCGCGGCGTGCCCAACTTCGCCCCGGAAATCCTGCGCCGGGTGCGCCTCGGCGACGCCATGAAGGCCAAGAAGCTGAAGGAAGCGCTGCACCAGATGGCCGAGGAAGGCGTCGTGCAGCTCTTCTCGCCGGAGGATGGGTCGCCGGCGATCGTTGGCGTTGTCGGCGCGCTGCAGCTCGATGTGCTCAAGGAGCGGCTGAACATCGAATACACGCTTCCCGTGGATTTCGAGATGTCGCGCTTTTCCGTCTGCCGCTGGATTTCGGCCGACGACAGGGCGGAGGTGCAGCGCTTCATCGAAGGCCATCGCGGCGACATTGCCCGCGACCTCGACAACGATCCGGTCTTCCTTGCCCAGCACGCTTTCTCGCTGAACTACGAAGCCGAGCGCTGGAAGGCGATCCGCTTCACGGCGGTCAAGGATTACCAGGTCCGCGACAAGGCGGCGTGAGCGTCAACTCCCCTTCTCCCGCAAGGCGGGAAGGGGAAGCCTCCTCACCCCTTCGCCGCCTCTTCGAGCTTGCCGATCTCGATCTTGCCCATCTGCATCATCGCTTCCATGACGCGGCCTGCCTTGGCCCGGTCGGGATCCTGAAGCAGCCGCGGCAACTGTTCCGGCACCACCTGCCAGGACACGCCGAACTTGTCCTTCAGCCAGCCGCAAGGGCCGGGCTCGCCGCCGCCTTCGGTAAGCCTTGCCCAGAAATGATCGACCTCGGCTTGCGTCTTGCAATCGATCGACAGCGAGATCGCCTCGGTGAACTTGTATTGCGGGCCGCCGTTCAGCGCCAGGAACGGCACGCCGTCGAGCTCGAACGAAACGACCAGCACCTTGCCTTCCAGGGGGTGGCCCTTCGGCCAGCGCGTCAGGCTCAGCACCTTCGCATTCTGGAAGATCGAAATGTAGTGGTTCATCGCCTCTTCGGCCTGGCCGTCGAACCACAGGAAAGTGGTGATCTTCTGCATCGTTTTCTCCTTCGTGCTCTGTCGTGAGAGGGATCAGGCGGCCCCCTTGGCGCCATGCTGTAGGGACGCAAGACGGTCATCGAGCTGGGCATAGCTGTCGGCCATGCCGCTGGTCATGCCGGTGCCAAGCGCGCCGTCGCGCGCCGCCTGCGAAGCATAGAGGATCGTCTGCGTCAGCAGCGTCTTGCCGTTGACTTCGGTGAACACAACCGTTCCCAGCGTCTCGCCGCCGGTCCAGTCTTCGTCGAACAGCTCCGTGGCGACGATCAGGCTCGGCCGCACGATCTCGCGATAGGTGGCGCTCATGCCCATTGCCTGCCCGTCGCGGTGGCGCCAGACATAGCGCGCCGCGCCGCCCACCTTGAGGTCGATCTCGCAAATCTCGAGCCGCCAGCCGTCCGGGCCATGCAGCCAGCCCTTGAGCAGTTCCGGAATGGTCCAGCAGTCGAACACCATCGGCCGCGGCGCATCGAACGTGCGGGTTATCCGGACCTCGCGATCGCTGGGGGTTGTCACGGTCGGCGTTGCCACGGTTGGGCCTGGCAGTCTCGTCGTACTCATCGATGTCCTCTTCCGCTTGCGTTTCCTGGACCCAAGGACGCTCGGTCGGGCCTCGATCCGACACGGGCTGCGACTTTTCCGATAGGCCGAATGTGCCCGGCTTTGCCTATTGTTCCGCCTCGCCCGGGTTCTTCTTGGCTTGCAGGGCACCGAGCAGCGCATCGAGCCGCTGGAAATTGCCTTCCCAGATCTTGCGATAGCGCTCCAGCCATTCCGTGGCCTCGGCCAAGGGTTTCGCTTCGAGCCGGCATGGGCGGCGCTGGGCATCGCGGCCGCGCGAGATCAGTCCCGCATTCTCGAGCACCTTGAGATGTTTCGAGATCGACGGCTGGCTCATCGCGAACGGCTCGGCCAGTTCCATCACCGAGGCCTCGCCCTGGATGAGTCGTGCAAGGATGGCGCGTCGCGTCGGGTCGGAAAGCGCTGCAAAGGTGGCGTCGAGCTGATTCATATTTCATAGCCAAATGGATATATACCTAATTGGCTATATACGAGCAAACATGGGAGGTCAACCAGGCTTCCTGGCGCAGCGCAAAATTGTGGCAACGCGGCACCGTGACGGCTATAACCGCTGCCGACCAAAGATCAGCGCCCGCCTCGCACCGGCGCGGCCAGCCAGCAAGGAATGCGATGCCTGCCTATCGTTCCCGCACCACCACCCATGGCCGTAACATGGCCGGCGCCCGCGGCCTGTGGCGCGCCACCGGCATGAAGGACAGTGACTTCGGCAAGCCGATCATCGCGGTCGTCAATTCCTTCACCCAGTTCGTGCCGGGCCACGTACACCTGAAGGACCTTGGCCAGCTGGTCGCGCGCGAGATCGAGAAGGCCGGCGGCGTCGCCAAGGAGTTCAACACCATCGCCGTCGATGACGGCATCGCCATGGGTCACGACGGCATGCTCTATTCGCTGCCGTCGCGCGAACTGATCGCCGACTCCGTCGAATACATGGTCAACGCGCATTGCGCGGACGCCATGGTCTGCATTTCGAATTGCGACAAGATCACGCCCGGCATGCTGATGGCCTCGTTGCGCCTCAACATCCCGACCGTCTTCGTCTCCGGCGGTCCGATGGAGGCCGGCAAGGTGGTGCTGGCCGGCAAGGCGCAGGCGCTCGACCTGGTCGACGCCATGGTCGCCGCCGCCGACGACAAGATCTCCGACGAGGACGTCAAGGTCATCGAGCGCTCTGCCTGCCCGACCTGCGGCTCCTGCTCCGGCATGTTCACCGCCAATTCGATGAACTGTCTGACCGAGGCGCTTGGGCTGTCGCTGCCCGGCAACGGCTCGACCTTGGCCACCCATGCCGACCGCAAGCGCCTGTTCGTCGAGGCCGGGCATCTGATCGTCGATCTCGCCCAGCGCTATTACGAGCAGGAGGACGACAGCGCGCTGCCGCGCAGCATCGCCACCAAGGGTGCCTTCGAGAACGCCATGGCGCTCGACATCGCCATGGGCGGCTCGACCAACACGGTGCTGCACATCCTCGCTGCCGCGCATGAGGGCGAGGTCGACTTCACAATGGAGGACATCGACCGGCTGTCGCGCAAGGTGCCGGTGCTGTGCAAGGTGGCGCCGGCCATGGCCGACGTGCATATGGAGGACGTCCACCGCGCCGGCGGCATCATGGCCATCCTCGGCCAATTGGACGACGCAGGCCTGATCAACCGCGACCTGCCGACCGTGCATACGGCAACGCTCGGCGAAGCGCTCGACCATTGGGACATCGCCCGCACCTCGGCCGAGAACGTGCGCGAGTTCTTCCGCGCCGCCCCAGGCGGCGTGCCGACGCAGGTCGCCTTCAGCCAGGATCGCCGCTGGGACGAGCTCGACACGAACCGCGAGACGGGCGTCATCCGCTCGGCAAAGACGCCGTTCTCGAAGGATGGCGGCCTTGCCGTGCTGAAAGGCAACCTGGCGCTCGACGGCTGCATCGTGAAGACCGCCGGCGTCGACGAGTCGATCCTGAAGTTCACCGGTCCGGCTCGCGTCTTCGAGAGCCAGGACGATGCGGTCAAGGCGATTCTCGGCAACGAGATCAAGGCGGGCGACATCGTCGTCATCCGCTACGAGGGTCCGCGCGGCGGTCCCGGCATGCAGGAAATGCTCTATCCGACCAGCTATCTGAAGTCGAAGGGCCTCGGCAAAGCCTGCGCGCTGATCACCGACGGCCGCTTCTCGGGCGGCACCTCCGGCCTGTCGATCGGCCATGTCTCGCCGGAAGCCGCCGAAGGTGGGCTGATCGGGCTCGTCCAGGAAGGCGACACGATCGAGATCGATATCCCGAACCGCAAGATCCATCTGGCCGTCGGCGAGGCCGAGCTCGGCGCGCGCCGCAAGGCGATGGCGGCGAAGGGCGCGGACGCCTGGAAGCCGGCAGAAATACGCAAGCGCAAGGTGACGACCGCGTTGCGCGCCTACGCCGCCTTCGCCACCAGCGCCGATAAGGGGGCGGTGAGGAAAGTGCCGGAGTAAGCAAGGTTCCCCCTTCTCCCACAAGGGAGAAGGGAAGGGCGCTACGGCATCAGCTGATATTCGTAAAGTTTCTGGTAAAGCCCGCCCTGCTTGAGCAGTCTCTTGTGCGGGCCGCTTTCCCGCACCTTGCCGTCTTCCAGCACCACGATGGTGTCGGCCTGGTGCACGGTCGAGAGCCGGTGCGCGATGACGATCGTCGTGCGCCCGACCGTGAGCTGCTGAAGCGCGTCGCGGAACAGCGCCTCGGACTCCGCGTCGAGCGCGCTGGTCGCTTCGTCGAGCAACAGGATTTCAGCGTCGCGCAGCATGGCGCGCGCGATCGAGATGCGCTGGCGCTGGCCGCCGGAGAGCAGCGAGCCGTTCTCGCCCACTTCCGTGGCGTAGCCCTTCGCCATGGCGCTGATGAAGTCGTGCGCGTTGGCCGCTTTGGCGGCGGCGATCACCTCTTCGTCGGTCGCGCTCTCGCGCCCCAGGCGGATGTTGTGCATGACTGTGCCGGCAAACAGGAACGTGTCTTGGCTGACATAGGCGATCTTCTGCCTGAGCGAATCGAGCGTGGCGTAGGAGATATCCTGGCCGTCGAACATCACCTTGCCGCTCTGCGGATCATACATGCGCATGATCAGGTTGAGGATCGTCGACTTGCCGCTGCCCGACGGCCCGACCAGCGCCGTCATCTTGCCGGCCGCCAGCGTCAGGTCGAAACCCTCGAGCACCGGCGGGCTTTCCGGATAGGCGAAGCTGACGTTGTCGAAACGGATCTCGCCCGGGCCCGGCTGCAGCGGCTTGGCGTCGGGCTTTTCGGCCAGCGTCAGCGGCCTGTCGGCGAGCTGGAACATCATGCGCACGCCGACGATGCCGGTTTCCAGCGAAATGCGCACGCGCGCCAGGCGCTTTGCCGGCTCATAGGCGAGCAACAGCGCCGCGATGAAGGCCATGATGTTGCCCGGCATCTGGCCGCCTTCCAGCACCAGGAAGCCGCTGACGAGTACGGCACCGGCGATTGCCAGCCCGGCCAGCGTTTCCATCACCGGGCTGGTGGCGGCTTCCAGCGTGGCGATATTGTTGGCGCGGTTCTGCACGTCCGACACGGCCTTGTGCATGCGCTTGCGCATCGCGCCTTCGAGATTGAAGGATTTGACGACGCGCACGCCGATCGCCGTCTCCTGCATCACATGCACGATCTGGCCGAGCGAGCGGAATTCCATCTGGGCGATCTTGCGGACACGCTTCAAGATGCGGTTGATGCCATAAATGGCCACCGGGCCGACGATAAAGCAGATCAGGGACAGCGCCGGCTGCTGCCAGACCATGACCATCACCAGCACAATGAGCGTCACCAGGTCGCGCACATAGGACGTGACGACCAGGTCGAGGACGCTGCGCGCGGCCTGCGCGTTGTTGGTCATGCGGGTGATCAGGTCGGACGACGAGGTCGAATGGTAGAATTCGATGCCTTGCGCCAGAATCCGGTCATAGATCTTGCGCTGCCGGTCGGCGATGATGGCGTTGCCGACCCGGCTCATGAAATAGGCCTGGACGAAATTGGCGACGCCCTTGAGGACGAAGATCACCGCGACCCCGAGCGCAATCATATTGACGCGGTCGAGTCTCTTGTAGATCACGAATTCGTTGGTGATCTCGCGCAGGATCCAGGCGCTGGCGCCGGTCATGGCGGCCACTACCAGCATCGACACAATAGCGGCGCCATAGCCGAACTTGTGCTCCCGGAAAGATTCCCTCACCAGCCTCGCGACGAGGCGCTGGTTTTCCGTCGAACGGAAGAAACGAAACAAACGGCCGATCCCATGGCTATGAATTTCGGATTCGCCACGAGGGCGAGAGGCGGCTTATAGAGCGTGTTGCCGACGGATGGAACCGTTCGCCGCCAAGACAAGCAAGTGGCTATGGCGGGATGTCTTTTCGGCCACGATAGCGGCCGATTCTATGGAGGGACGACGACAGATGGATTTCGACCTCATCGTGCGCGGCGGCACGCTGCCGGACGGCAGGGTTGCCGATATCGGCATTGCCGGTGAGACGATCGTGGCCATCGAGCCCGAGCTCAATGTCACCGCGGGTGCCGCGATCGACGCGCGCGGCAATCTCGTCTCGCCGCCCTTCGTCGATCCGCATTTCCATATGGACGCTACGCTGTCCTACGGCATCCCGCGCATCAATGCGTCGGGCACGCTGCTCGAAGGCATCGCGCTGTGGGGCGAGCTGAAGCCGCTTTTGACGCATGAGGCCGTGCGCGACCGCGCGCTCGCCTATTGCGACTGGGCAGTGTCGATGGGCCTGCTCGCCATCCGCAGCCATGTCGATGTCTGCGACGACCGGCTGCTCGCCGTCGAGGCGCTGCTCGACGTGAAGAAGACGGTCGCGCCCCATATCGACCTGCAATTGGTCGCCTTTCCGCAGGACGGGCTTTATCGCTCGCCGACGGCGCGCGAAAACACCATCCGCGCGCTGGACATGGGCGTCGACATTGTCGGCGGCATCCCGCATTTCGAGCGCACCATGGCCGACGGCGCGCGCTCGGTGACGGAGCTTTGCGAGATCGCCGCCGAGCGCAGCCTGATGGTCGACATGCATTGCGACGAGACCGACGACCCGCTGTCGCGCCACATCGAGCAGCTCGCCTATGAGACGCAGCGGCTCGGGCTGCAGGGCAGGGTGGCCGGCTCGCACCTCACCTCCATGCATTCGATGGACAATTACTACGTCTCGAAGCTCCTGCCGCTGATCGCCGAGGCCGGCGTATCGGCTATCCCAAACCCGCTGATCAACATCATGCTGCAAGGGCGCCACGACACCTTCCCCAAGCGTCGCGGCATGACCCGGGTGAAGGAGATGCTGGCGCTCGGCATCCGCGTCGGCTGGGGCCAGGATTGCGTGCTCGACCCCTGGTATTCGCTGGGCACCGCCGACATGCTCGACGTCGCCTTCATGGGCCTGCATGTCGCCCAGATGTCGAGTCCCGCCGACATGGCGCGCTGCTTCGACATGGTCACCAATGTCAACGCCGCCATCATGGGCCTCGATCACCTCGGGCTGGCGGTCGGCAAGCGGGCCAGCCTCGTCGTACTCGATGCCGGCAACCCGATCGAGGCCGTGCGCCTGCGCCCCGAGCGTCTCTGCGTCATCGCCAGGGGAAAGGTGGTTGCCGAACGGACGAAGCAGGAGACGCGGCTGTCGATCGCCGGTCGCCCGGCACAGGTGAACAGGCGGCACAGGGCCGGCTAGAACCAGCCGATTTCCGGCGCTGGTCTTACCGGTTCCTCCGGATTTCGCTCGTCAAATCGCCGGCTTGCGGCTAGGGAGCCGGCATGGCTCAGTCCTTCGCCCGCAATTTCACGATCAGGAACGTCCTGCTCGCCGGCATCCTTTTGATGCTGGCCGGCGACTTCATGTTTGCGCTCAACGACGCGATGGGCAAATGGCTGGTTGCTTCCTTCTCCGTCGGCCAGGTGGTGCTGATCCGCTCCATCGGCGCCTTCATCGTGCTTGGCCCGATGATCGCCAGCCAGGGTGCGGGCAAGCTGTTCGACATTGAGAAGCCGATGCTGCAGCTCCTGCGCGTTGTCGCAACCACGCTCGACACCGGGCTCTTCTACGCCGCCGTCGTCTATCTGCCGCTCGCCGACGTGATGAGCTTCTACATGGCCGGGCCGATCTATGTCGCGGCGCTCTCCCACCTCCTGCTCGGCGAGAAGGTCGGCTGGCGCCGCTGGCTGGCGATCCTGGTCGGCTTCTGCGGCGTGCTGATCATCCTGAAGCCTTCGCCGGCGGCGTTCTCGCTGTCGTCGACCTATGCGCTGATCGGCAGCATCGCCTTCGGCTTCGCCATCATCCTCGGCCGGCGCTTGCGTGGAACGAGCGACACGACACTTGTCACCTGGCAGACCATCGGCACGCTGATTGTCGGCGGCGTTCTCACCATCGGCGCCTGGCGAACCCCCACCGCGCTCGATTTCGGCGCCATGCTTTTGCTCGGCGTCGTCTCCTGCGCCGCCCATCTAATGATCACCCGGGCGCTGAAGCTGGCGCCTGCCTCGACGCTGGCGCCGCTGCATTACAGCCTGCTTCTGTGGGCCATTGTCTTCGGTCTGGTCTTCTTCGGCGATATGCCCAGCCCGCGCTTACTGGCCGGCTCGGCGATCGTCGTGCTCGCCGGCATCTTCATCTTCCACCGTCAGAAGGTGGTGGAAACCGCGGTTCCGCCGGAGAACGTCCCGAAGGGCGTCAACTAGCCCTCTCGTATTGCCGCCAGATGGAGCGAGAATTCCTTCGTCTCCATCAGCGCCTTGCAGCGGGCGAAGCGTCCGTCGGCATACGCTCTGAAATCGTCGACCGGGTTGTTGTTGGCAAGCTGGATCAGACCCCACAGCGTCCACAGAAGATCGCACATCGCCTTGTAGATGACGATGCGGCCGCGCTCGGCCGGCTTCGCCTTGCCGCCGAAATAGGCGCGCATCATCTCTTCGTCCTGGACGACGTCGAACCCGCCTTCGACGGAGAGGTCGCCGAGATCCCACAGCGGATCGTTCATGCCGGAATATTCCCAGTCGACGATCCACATCCGCTCGCCGGTATCGAGGAAATTCTCGCAGAGCGGATCGCAATGGCAGGCCGCAAGCTGGATCGGATGGGCGGCAAGTGCTTCGCGCACCACTGCGGCTTCGCGCACCACGTCGTGATAGCCGGGAGGCAGCGCGACATCCTTGGTGGACAGCACCTTCAGATAGTCGTCGATCATCGCGAACAGCTCGAAGCGGAAAGGAAAGACGGCGCCCGAGTTGTGCAGCTTGCGGAAGGCCTCGCCCGCGCGGGCCGGGCTCCCCTTGCGCGTTTTGAACTTCTCCGGCGACATCGTCTCGGCGCCGGCGATGAAGCGCGTCGCCATAATGCCGCTTGCGGCATCGACATGCAGCACCTCCGGGCTGACGCCGGCCTTCGCCGCCTCGTACGCCGCGACCGCCTCATTGGCGCGGTTGATGTATTCCTCCGTGCCCTTGCCGGGAATGCGCAGGCAGATGTCACCCGCCCTGTAGACGAGGTTGGTCAGGCCACCCAGCCGCTCCAGCGGTCCGTCATAACCGGCCAGCGCTGGAATGGCGGCCAGCGCCGCGCGCGCGTCGTCCATCGTCATCCCCCTTTACCATCACGCCATCTTTAATGGCGGAACGGTTCCACAGTTTTCGCCGCTTGGCTACCATGGGGGACGCGAATCGGTGGAGGGGCGCGGAGGGGCAATGACGGACGGCAAGCACAACAGCGCGCTGAGCGCCGCCTATGCGTCAACCCGGCCGGACGAAGTGGCGGCGATCTACGACAGGTGGTCCGAGACCTATGACGCCGACATGTCGGCCGCCGGTTATCGCCACCCAACGATCTGTCTCGCGCTGCTCGCCCGCCATCTGCCGCGCGGCGCCGAGCCTGTGCTCGATGCCGGCGCCGGCACCGGCCTGATCGGCGAGTGGCTGGCCATCACCGGCTACCCGCAAGTCGAGGCGCTCGACATCTCGCAAGGCATGCTGGACAAGGCGGCCGCCAAAGGCGTGTATACGGCGCTGCATCGCCTGGCGCTGGGCGCGGCCTTGCCCTTCGCCGACGGCGCCTATGCCGGCATCGTCTCGGCCGGCGTCTTCACCTCGGGCCATGTCGGCGTTGAGGGGCTGGACGAGCTTATCCGTATCTGCCGTCCAGGTGGCATCATCGTGCTGACGGTGAAGAACACGCTCTGGCAGGCCGGCTTTGCCGAGCGCATCGCCGACCTGGAGAAACGGGGCGTCATAACGCGCGTCGAGGAGTCGCGGCCCTACGCCTCGATGCCCGGTGAGGCCGACACGGTGCCGAGCCGTGGCCTGGTGCTGCGCGTCGCCTGACCTGCCTTCCGCGGATCAGGCCTTTATCTTCTCACCACCCGGGTCATACATCGGCTCGAGATGGATTTTTGCCGGCGTGCGCTCCATCGCCACCACCAGCTCGTAGTCGCCCAAGGCAAGGAAATCGTCGCCGACGCCGTCGGGGTTGCGGACATAGCCGTAGCCGATGTTCTTCGCGAGCGTGTACCCGTAGCCGCCACTGGTGAGATAGCCGACCGGCTCGCCATTGCGCAGGATCGTCTCGCGTCCGACCAGAACGATATCCGGATCGTCGACCGTGAAGCCGGCAAAGCGTTTTGTCAGCGGCTTACCGGCGGCCGCCTCCAGCGCCCGCCGCCCGACGAAATCGGTGTTCTTGCGAAGCTTCACCGCCCAGCCGAGACCTGCTTCCTGCGGCGTGTCGTTTGGCGTGATGTCCGACCCCCAGGCGCGATAGCCTTTCTCCAGCCGAAGCGATTCCAGCGCCCGGTAGCCGACCGGCCGGATGCCGTCTTGTTCTCCTGCCGCCATCAGCGCGTCGAAGATCTCGCCGGTGGCGGCGATCGGCACATGCAGTTCCCAGCCAAGCTCGCCGACATAGGTCACGCGCAGCGCCCGCACCGTGTGGCCGGCAATTTGGATCTCGCGCGCGTGGCCGAAGGGGAAGGCAGCATTGGCGACATCGGCGTCCGTCACCGCCGACAGCACATCGCGGGCGCGCGGCCCCATCAGCGACAGCGTGCCGAACTCCTCGGTGACGTCTTTCAGCCTGGCCTCGAGACCTTCGCCGATATGGTCGCCGATCCATGACATATCATGGGTGCGGAAGCCGGTGCCGGTAACGATGTAGAACCGGTCCTCGCCAAGCCGCGCCACGGTGAGGTCCGCCTCGATGCCGCCGCGCGTGTTGAGAAGCTGCGTGTAGGTCAGCCGTCCGACCGGCTTGTCGACATCGTTGGCGCAGATCCAGTCGAGCGCCTTTAGCGCATCAGTGCCGGTCATCTCGTATTTGGCGAACGAGGACTGGTCGAAGATGCCGACCTTCTCGCGCACATGCCGGTGTTCGTCGCCAACGGGCGAAAACCAGTTCTGCCGCTCCATCGAATAGATGTCTTCGGGCTCCATCCCGTCGGGAGCGAACCAGTTCGGCCGCTCCCAGCCGAGCTTGGAGCCGAACACGGCGCGGTGCGCCTTCAGCCGCTCAAAGAGCGGCGAGACGATGCGCGGCCGGCCCGAGAGATACTCCTCGTGCGGGAAACCGATCGTGTAGTGCTTGCTATAGGCTTCAAGCGTGCGGTCGCGGACCCAGTCGCGGTCGCGGTGCAGGTTGGAAAAGCGCCGGATATCGACCACCCACAGATCGAGCGGCGCCTCGCCATCGACCACCCACTGCGCCAGCACCCAGCCGGCGCCGCCGCCCGATGCGATGCCGAAGGCGTTGAAGCCGGCGCCGACGAACATGTTGGAGCATTCCGGTGCTGCGCCGAGGATGAAATTGCCGTCAGGCGTGAAGCTTTCCGGCCCGTTGATCATCTGCTTGACGCCGACATCGGCCAGCGCGGGCACGCGCTCGATCGCTTGATGCATATGCTGTTCGAAGTGATCGTAATCGTCGTCGAACAGGCGGAACTCCCAGTCGCTGGGCACGTCGCCTCCGGGATGACCGGTGGCCCAGGCCTGCGGGTTCGCCTCGTAGCCACCCATCACCAGCCCGCCGACCTCCTCCTTGAAATACGTGCGGCGGTCGGGATCGCGGATCGTCGGCGCGTCGTTGGCGAGCCCTTCGATCTTCTCGGTGATGATGTATTGGTGCTTGACCGGCTGCAGCGGCACGTTGATGCCGGCCATCGCGCCGACCTGCCTCGCCCATTGTCCGGCGCAGTTCACCACCTTGTCGCAGGCGATGTCGCCTTTCTCGGTCTTCACCGCCGTGATGCGGCCGTCCTTCATCTCGAAACCGGTGACGCGCACATCCTCGTAGAGCTTCGCGCCGTACATGCGCGCGCCTTTGGCGAGCGACTGGGTGATGTCGCAGGGGCTCGCCTGGCCGTCGGTCGGCAGCCAGGAGGCGCCGACGAGGTCGCCGGTTTCCATCAGCGGCCACATGCGCTTCACCTCGGCCGGCGACAGAAGCTGCATGTCCATGCCGAAGCTTTTTGCCGTCGTCGCCAGCCGCTTGAACTCGGTCCAGCGGTCGGCGTTGGTGGCGAGCCTGAGGCACCCGGTCATCTTCCAGCCGGTGGCAAGCCCGGTCTCGGCCTCGAGGCCCTTGTAGAGCTCGACCGAATATTTGAGCACGCGCGTGATCGAGGCCGAAGAGCGCAACTGCCCGACCAGGCCGGCTGCGTGCCATGTCGAGCCCGAGGTCAGCTTGCCCTGCTCCAGCAGCACCACGTCGGCCTTATGGTCGCGCGCCAGATGATAGGCGGTCGAGCAGCCGATGATGCCGCCGCCGATGACGACGACCCCGGCATGGCTGGGCAACGTCATGGCTTGGTCCCGTATTTCGTCCGGTAGTTGTCCAGCGCCGCGTCGAGCCGCACCAGGTTCTCTTCGGTGTAGGCGACGTAGTCGATGCCGGGCGCGTCGAGATAGAGCTCGGAGACCATGCTCCACATCGCCTCGCGCAGCAGCGAAGCGCATTGCATGGCGGCATGCGACCGGCGGATCTCGCCATCCGGCTCCTTCATGAAATAGGCGGTCAGGAAGGCGAAGGACTCGTCATCGCTCATGCTGGCATTGGACGCGACGCCCGCGAGATCGAACATTGCCGTGTTGAAGCCGGCATATTCGAAATCGATCAGCCACAGCCGCTTGCCGTCGTCGAGGATGTTCGCCGGCAAAAGATCGTTGTGGCCGAAGACGATCGGCAGGAGCTTCTGCGCCCGTTCGAGCTCGTCGGCCAGAGCCAGATAACGTGGCAGCTCGCCCCTCTTGCGGCTGCCGCCTTCGTACAGCGTGCGGGCGTAGTCGCGGATGACGTGGAACACCCAGAACATGAAGCCGGCGCCGGAGACGTGGTTGGGCATCTCGCGATGGAAGCCGCGCAGCAGCGCCGCCACGCGGCCGAGATCGGCGCGCACATCCTCGGCAAGGAGGGTCCGGGCGCCGAGAAACGCGGTCACCAGAATGCCGGGCTCGGCAAAATGCACGGCAGGCGCAAAGCCCGCCGCATGTGCCGCCCGCGCCGTCATCACCTCGCGCTCGCGGTACACATGGTGGAACGGAAAGTCCTGGCCGAAGCGCACGACATGCCGCCCGGCGGCGTCCGTGACCACGTAGTTGGCGTTGCTCAAGCCTCCCGGCAGCGGCTCGATCTCGATGCTGCCGTTCCAGCAGGGCAGGGCGCGGATGCGGTCTTCGGCGATCACGGGGGCGTTCACGGAGCCTTTCCTGCTTCAGCCGGCTTTTGACGAGGCGCCGGTTTTCGACAAAGCGATGAGAGAACAGAGGAGCCTCGTCGGTGCGGGACGCCGGGATCGATATCCCGCACCGCACCGACGAGCCCCTTGGCCAGGTTCAGGATCCCGGCATCCGCCCCCGCGGATTCGAAAAAAGCTCGCGCCAGGCACGTTCCAGAAGATCTGGTCGGTCGATTGTGGTTCTGCCATCGTCCTCCCGGGGCAGTTCCGAGCCTGTCACTTCGTCAATCTCACGCCAGCGAGACATTGCTGTCAATAAAGCGCTGTGACCTTTTTTGGGTGTTTTGCCCGAATATAGAAGCAATTTCTTTAAAAGCGTTAGGAATGCCTTAGAATCGGTCAAGAACCTGGGCATCCACATGATCCACTCGAAACGGCATGGCGAGATCCTGCGGCTCCTCAACGAGGAGGGCACCATCACCATTGCCAGCCTGGCAGAGCGGCTCGGCGTGTCGCTGGAGACCGTTCGCCGCGACGTCAAACCGCTCACCGATGACGGGGCGTTGCTCAAGATGCATGGCGCCGTCAGCCTGCCGTCGATGGCCGGCGAGGCACCGTTCGAGCGCCGCATGCGCGAGAATGCCGAGGCCAAGCGCCTGATTGCCCGCATGGTCGCGGCCACCATCCGCGACGGCGAGTCGATCATGCTCGACACCGGCACCACCACTTCGTTCCTGGCGCGCGAGCTGCTTGGCCATCGCCGCCTGACTGTGGTCACCAACTCGTCCGACATCGCCCGCACGCTGGCGACGGTGAACGGCAACAAGGTCTATATGGCAGGCGGCGAGCTGCGCAGCGATTCAGGCGCGGCCTTCGGCGTCACCGCGATCGATTTCGTCAGCCGGTTCTCGGTCAGCCACGCCGTCATCTCCATCGGCGCCGTCGATGCCGTCGCCGGCCTCACCGATTATGAGCTGGAGGAGGCCGAATTCGCCCGCATGGTGCTGTCGCGCGGCCAGCGCTCGCTGGTCATCACCGATCACACCAAGTTCGGCAGGCAGGGGCTGGTTCAGGTCTGCGGCTTCGACGGCTTTTCCGAACTCGCCACCGACCAGCCGCCGCCGGCGGACATCGCCGCCGCGCTCAGCCAGGCTGGGGCGCGGCTCAGCATCGCCGCGGCCTAGCCGAAGACCAGCGATTGATGCGCGGCGACCCCGGCCATGGCGCCGCCGGATACCGCGAAAGCGATGTTGTGCATCAGCCGGGCCGCGTCGCCGGCCGCGAAGACACCGGGCACGGACGTCTGCTGCTTGTCGTCAACCACGATCGCCCGGCCGAGCGGGCCTTCGTTGAAGGCGCAGCCCAGCTGTTCGGCGAGTGGGCTCGCCATCACGTTGTGCGGCGCGGTGAAGACCGCCCGCACACCAGCGCTCCGACCGTCATCCAGCCGGACGACGAGCCCGCCTGCGTCATTCTCCTGCAGCTCGATCACCTTCGACTGCTCGAAGAGGATGTTGCGGTTTTCCAAGGTTCGCCTCTGGTCGACGTCCGGCTCGAACTGGCCATTGGCGAAAAGTGTGACGGCGCCCCAGTCCGAGATCAGCTCCGCCTGATGCATCGACATCGGCCCGGTTGCCAGCACGCCGAGCGGGCCGCCGGCCACCTCGTAGCCATGGCAGTACGGACAGTGCAGCACTTTCCTGCCCCACAAGCCGGCCAGCCCCGGAACATTCGGCAGGATGTCGCGCACGCCGGTGGCGAGCACTAGCCGCGTCGCCTCGAATGTCTCTCCATCCTCCGTCCGGACCTCGAAGCCGTTTCCGGTGATGGCGGCCCGTTCAGCACGTCCGGGAATGATCCTGGCGGTAGGGTAGGCGAGCAATTGCCGCCTGGCTTCGTCGAGAATGGCGGATGGCGTGCGTCCGTCCTGGCCGAGAAAACCATGCGAATGCCCGGCAAACCGGTTCCTCGGCTCGCCGGCATCGATCACCAGCACTTTGCGCCGCGCCCGCGCCGGCTGCATGGCGGCGGAGAGCCCGGCGAAGCTGCCGCCAACGACGATGACATCATAGTGCATGGCTCGAAACTCCGATCAGGTCGTAGCGGCGGCGGAAATCGGCCGTCAGGTCGGCCAGCGTGATGTGGCTGAGCTTTTCGGCGAGCAGCCTTTCCGCTTCGAGGCGAAAATCGTCGAGCACGGCAATCACCGCCTGCTCGACCAGGCATCCGGGACTTTCCGGCTCGGTGCTGAACGGCAGCAGCGTCTCGCCGAGCGCGACGCTGATTTCGGCCAGCGAAATCTCTTCCGGCGCGCGGCCGAGCTGCCAGCCGCCGCCATGGCCCCGCGAGGAGCTGACGATGCCCGCCTCGCGCAGGCCGGCGATCGTGCGGCGCACGACGACCGGGTTGGTATGGATGAAGGTGGCAAGCTGCTCGGAGGTCAGCGCCCGCTCCGGCGCTTCCGCCATGTGGACGAGAATGTGCAGGGTGGAAGACAGTCGGCTGTTGCGTTTCATGTAACTTAGTTAGTTACAAATAGCACCGATGTCAATTCCTCAAGCTGCAATGGCGATCCGGCCTCGTCTCAGTCACGCGGCGCGGGCGGGAAAATCATCCTGAAGCAGGCCCCGCCTGCCTTGCCGTCGAGCACCTCCACCTTGCCGCCATGCCGCAGCATCAGGTCTCGGACCAGGTTGAGGCCGAGGCCGGCGCCATGGTCCTGCGGGCGCAGCCGGTAGAACGGCTCGAAGATGCGCTCCCGTTCCGCGGCCGGCACGCCGCCGCCCTCGTCCAGCACCTCGATCACGGCGGGCGAGCGGACGCTGACGGTGATGAGGCCGGCATTGCCGCCATGGTCGATGGCGTTCTGGACGAGATTCGTCACGGCGCGCTCGATTGCCGTGCGGTCGCCGCGCACGGCGAGCTTGTCCTTCGTAGGCTCGAACGACATCTCGTAGCCGGCCGCGAACGCCATCGGCGCCAGGTCGACCATGACATTGCGCGCCACGGCGACCAGGTCGACCGGCCGGAAATGCTCGGCCTGGCGGTCGAGGCGCTGCAGGTCGAGCAACTGGTCGGCAAGCGTCGACAGCCGGGCGGCATCCTGCAGCAGCCGTGCCCGCTCCGGCGTCGCCGGCAGCGAGGCCAGCCGCGTGTTGAGGATGGCGACGGGCGTTCGGAGCTCGTGCGCGGCATCAGTCAGGAAGCGCTTATGGCGCTCATAGCCCGCGTCGAGCCGCGCCAGCGCGGCGTTGACGGCGGTGACCAGCAGCATGACTTCCTTTGGCACGCCCTCCAGAGGCAGTTGCACGCCGCGCTTGTCGATGTCGATCTGACCGGCCGCGGTGGCCGCGCGCCCCAGGCTGGAAAGGGCGCCGCGCACCACCCAGGGAGTCACGAACAGCGTTGCCAGCGCCATCAGACCCGCCAGCGGCAATATCCCCGCGAGGAACAGATTTGGCGCCTGTCCAAGTACGCGAAGCAAGGAAAGCTCGCCCTTCGTGCCGCACATGATCTGGACATTGCCGGCCGCCGTATCGGTCCAGCGGACCTTGCCGCCGGGCGGCGAGGCTTCGCCTATAGAGGGATCGATGCGGGCGTCGCTGATGTTGTCCAGCAGACCGACAAAGGGCTGGTAGGCAGTCGGCACGGCCCCTTCCTGCAGTCGATGCCCTTGCTTGTCGCGGATGATGAACCAGAGGTCCGGAACGCTCGACCTTAGCTTTGCCAGGTCGGACGTGTCCTTGAGCACGAGCGTGCCCTTGGCGTCGCGCGCCAGCGCATCCGCCAGCACGTCCATCGTGCCGTCCTCGTAATCGTTCGGGATGATTCCAGTGGCCAGCATGGCGCCGATGATGCCGGCGATGATCAGCGTCAGCATCACGCATTGCAGCACGGCGATGCGCAGCACCAGGCTCCATTTCAGCGAACGCGGCCGGCTGAGGCTCATGTGATCTCTCGTAGCAGATAGCCGACGCCGCGGATGCCGTTGATCGCGACGCCGCTGTCGGCCTCCGTCAGCTTGCGGCGCAGGCGCGAGACATGGGTGTCGAGCGCGTTGGACTGGATCTCGTCGTCGAGCCCGAACACCGCTTCCATCAGGGCCTCGCGCTGCACCATGCGCCCGGTGCGCCGCATCAGCGTCTCCAGCACCAGCAGTTCCCGGCGCGGCAAGGTGAACGGTTCGCCGCGGATCGAAGCCTCGCGATGGCCGACGTCGAGCGTCAGATGGCCGGCGCGAATCGCCTGTGTCTCGATCGTCGCCGGACGCCTGAGCAGCGCCCGCAGCCGCGCCAGCAACTCCTCGAAGGCAAAGGGCTTTGCCAGGTAGTCGTCCGCGCCCATGTCGAGCCCGTCGACCTTGTCGGCGGTGTCGCCCCTGGCCGTCAGCATCAGCACAGGTGTCGTGTTCCTGGCCTTGCGCAGGCGCGGCACCAGCGCCAGCCCGTCTCCGTCCGGCAACTGGCGGTCGAGCAGGATGGCGTCGTAGCCATCGGCGGCGACGAAACCTTCTGCCGCCTGCAGCGAGGCCGCATGGTCGACCACCATGTCATGCCGCTTCAGCGCCGACCGCAGCGCTGAAACCATTTCCGGCTCGTCCTCGACCAGCAGGATTCGCATTCGTCACCTCTTAACAGCAGTTGGTGGCCGGCTATCGCGCCAAGATTGCGTAAACATGGCGCCAACCCGCGCAGGCGGCCGCCGGCGCTTTCTTTTGCGAGGCTTTGACTTTCGCAATGTCCATGCAATCCGGTCGCAGCAAGCAGCACCTTGCCGAATGCCGGGCAGGCGAATCGCCCGCACAGAAATGAGGTCAATATGCTTGCAAATGACGCTTTGTCTTTCCTCAGGGCCTGGACGCTGGCGCCATTCCGGGTCGGCTCTGTCGCGCCCTCCAGCCCCAGCCTCGCGTCGCTGATCACCCGCGAGATCGGCCCCGAGACGGGGCCGGTGCTGGAGCTCGGACCGGGCACGGGTCCGTTCACGCGCGCATTGCTGGCGCGCGGCGTTCAGGAACGGAACCTGACGCTGGTCGAGGCCGATCCGGACTTCGCCTCTTTGCTGACGCGCCGCTTCCCGGCTGCCCGCATATTCGAAATGGATGCGGTCGGCCTGCGCCACCTGACGCTGTTCGACGGCCCGGTCGTCGGCGCGGCGGTCAGCGGGCTGCCGTTCCGGCTGATATCGCCGCGCAGAACCTTCGCGATACTGGAAGGTGTCTTTGCCAATCTACGGCCGGGCGGGGCACTTTACCAGTTTACGTTCGGCGGCCGTTGCCCCTTCGATCAGACGATCCTCGACAGGCTCGACCTGGAGGCGGTGCGCATCGGCCGCACGTTCCGCAACTTCCCGCCGGCGACGGTCTACCGGGTTTCCAGGATCAAGAACCTCAGCACCTATGACTGGCGCTTCTCATGACCGATCCTTTGTCGGCGTTGCTGGGCCTTGGCCTGTTCGGCGCCGCCTGCCTTGCATTCGCCGAAAGGATCCTGCCCGCGCCGCCGTCGCATGTGCTGCTGCTGTTCCTGGGCATGACCAGGGTTCCGGACCTTGCGATGCTCGGCATCTTGCTGGCGGTGACGACGTTCGGGTCCATGACGGGCTGCCTGTTCTGGTACGCGATGGGGCGCTGGCTGGGGCCGGCGCGTGCCGACGCGCTAGTCGGACGTTTCGGCAGATACATGTTTCTTCGCCACGCCACCTATGCCGGCCTCGCCCGAGCCTACCGCCGCAACCACGTCAGGGCCTCGCTCGTCGCGCAGTTCGTGCCCACCGTGCGCAACTATCTGCCCGTCCTGGCCGGCGCGTTGCGCCTCTCGGCCATGCCGTTCGCCCTTGCCACGCTGCTTGGTGCGACCATTTGGAACAGCGGATTTCTGATCGCGGGCTATTCGATGCGCGACAGCGGCCACGACTTGCTTGCCGTCGCCTTTCGCATCATCGTCATCGTTGTTCTCCTGGAAATGACGGCGCTGCTTGGGCTGCGCTACCGGCACCTGTGGTGGTCGCGCTTCGGATCGGCGCGTGGCTAGACCTGGACAAAGCGGACAAGGGCGCGACCAGCTTTTCTTCTACGCTGCGTCAGTGTTTAGTCCGCCAATGGCCTTCACCATCCGTCAGCTCCAGTTCTTTGTCGCCGTCGCCGAGCAGGGCACGGTGTCGGGCGCCGCGCAGAACCTCTCCATCTCGCAATCCTCGGTCACAGAGGCGATCAAGGAGCTGGAGAGCGATCTCGGCGTCGAATTGTTCGAGCGCCATCCGCGGGGCTTGAACATCACCCACAAGGGCCACCAGTTCCTGCGCCACGCCACCAAGATCCTGGCCGATGTCTCCGACGCGCGCCGCGCCTTCCTCGGCGACCAGCTGACGGCCGGCGGACGGCTGCAGCTCGGCGTCACCTCGTTGGTTGCCGGCTATGTGCTCTCCGATCTGCTGGCCCGCTACCGCCGCGCCTATCCGAGCGTCGAGGTTTCGGCCATAGAGGACAATGGCGACTATCTCGAGCACCTCCTGGTCGGCGGCAAGCTCGACATCGCCGTCATGGTCACCTCCAACCTGCGCGACCGCACTGCGCTGCAGTCCGAGATCCTCGAGGTCTCCGCTTACCGGCTCTGGCTGCCGCTCAGCCACAAGCTCGCCAGCGCCGACATCATTTCGATCGGCGATATCGCGTCCGAGCCGCTGATCATGCTGACCGTCGACGAGATCGAGGAGAACACCGGCAAGCTCTTGTCGGCGATCGGCGCGAGACCCCATGTCGCATTCCGCACCCGCTCGGTCGAAGCCGTGCGCAGCCTGGTCGCCACCGGTGCCGGCGTGGCACTCTTGCCCGATCTCGTCTACCGCCCCTGGTCGCTCGAAGGCGACCGCATCGAATCCCGCGATATTTCCGGGTCGCTTCCGGTCGTCCAGGTCGGCATGGTCTGGCGCCGCGGTTCCAGCCTGCCGCAGGCCGCGCGCGACTTCATCGGCCTTGCCCAGTCGCAGCGCACGGTTCGCCGATAGCTCTGGCGTGGCCTACTCCGGGCTGACGTCGCCAGACTTGCGCTTGCGCCCTGTGACGGAAACCACCTCCGCCTTGAACGGCCCGATCGGCGCAACCTCGAAGCGCCCGGCGCCGGCAAGCCTGACGGCTCGGCGGAACGTCGGACACTCCATTGGCCGGGCGGCCGGACATCGGGCGGCGTGACGCAAAGCCTCTCGGATCGCCGTCAGGCGCCGGATGGTATTGTCCAGTTCGTTCGCCTTGGCATCCAGGCGCCGTTGATCCATTTTCGGCAGGCCGTCGGGCGTCAGCATCGCGGAAATCTCGTCCAGTGCGAATCCACCAGCGCGTCCAAGCGCGATCATGGCGAGCCGTTCCAGGATGGCCGGATCGAACAGACGGCGCAGGCCGCGACGGCCGATCGAGGCAATCAGGCCTTTCTCCTCGTAGTAGCGAAGTGTCGAGGCGGGCACGCCGGTGCGGCGCGACACCTCGACAATGTCCATATCTTTCATGCTTGACCTCAAGTCGGCTTGAACTCGTAGAGTGCTTGCGACGATCGGTAAGAGCAATAGAAAGCGAGGTCCGTTATGCCGCAATCCGCGCAGCCAAACACACGGCAAGCCGCGCTCTGGAACGACGTCAGCGGAAAGGCCTGGGTCGAGCTGCGGCCGATCCTCGACGAAGTACTGGCGCCGTTCGAGGGGCTGGTCGTGGATGCCGGCTATCCCGGGGAAGGAGGCGATGTCCTGGACATCGGCTGCGGCGCCGGCGCCACAACTCTGGCGATGGCGCGCCGCGTTGGCAACGACGGACGTTGTGTTGGGCTCGACATCTCGCGGGCGCTTGTCGCACTGGCGTCGGAGCGGGCGCGGGTGGAAAAGGTAGCGAACGCAAGTTTTGAAGTGGGCGATGCCCAGGCGTATGCGTTCGAATCCGGGCACTTCGACGCTGTTGTCTCGCGCTTTGGTGTCATGTTTTTCGATGATCCCGTGGCCGCGTTCACCAACATAAGACAGGCAGCAAGGTGCAGTGGCAAACTCGCCTTTGTTGCTTGGCGCAGTCCGGTTGAGAATGATTTCATGACGACCGCCGCGCGGGCGGCTGCGCATTTCCTTCTGCCCGCACCTTTGCCAGACCCGGACGCGCCAGGGCAGTTTGCCTTTGCCGACGGCGCCAAGGTGAAGCGGATCCTTGAAGCGAGTGGCTGGTCGTCAATCGAAGTCGCAAAGGCGGACGTCCTTTGTCGGATCGCCGAAGGCGATCTGATGACATATATTACCCGGCTAGGGCCGCTCGGCGCCGCCCTGCGCGAGGTTGACCAGGCAACGGCCGAAAAAATCACCACGGTGTTGCCTGCTGCGTTTGCGCCTTTCGTCGAGGAAGGCGAGGCTCGCTTCAATGCCGCTTGCTGGCTGGTGACGGCGCTGGCTTGAAGGGAGAAATATCGGAAAAACCGATATCGGCTTTCTGATAAATGAATTTGCGAAACCGGATTTTTCACAGCACTTTCCGCACAGGGAACAAAGCTGCTCGGGAACGCGGCTGGCCGGGCACATGATGCTCTGGCGTTCGGGTTTGCGCATGGTCCATTCCGAAACCGAACCGGCTTCGGGGTCATGCGCGCAAATGGGAGATCGATGATGAATGCATTCCTGAAGTCATGCACGGCGTTGACGGTTGCGCTGACCTTTTCGGGTCAGGCAATCGCCCAGGTCAAGGAGCTCGGCAAGGGCGAGGGCGAGCTGAACATCGTCGCCTGGCCGGGCTATATCGAGCGCGGCGAGACCGACAAGAACTATGACTGGGTGACGGCCTTCGAGAAGGAGACCGGCTGCAAGGTCAACGTCAAGACCGCCAACACGTCGGACGAGATGGTCTCGCTGATGAACGAAGGCGGCTTCGATCTCGTCACAGCTTCGGGGGATGCTTCGCTGCGCCTGGTCGCCGGCAAGCGCGTGCAGCCGATCAATACCGATCTCATCAAGAGCTGGAAGACGGTCGACGACCGCCTGAAGGACGCGCCCTGGTTCACCGTCGACAAGGTGCACTACGGCGTTCCCTACCAGTGGGGGCCGAACATCCTGATGTACAACACCGATGTCTTCAAGGAAGCGCCCAAGAGCTGGAACGTCGTCTTCGAGGAGATGAAGCTGCCCGACGGGAAGTCGAACAAGGGCCGCGTCCAGGCCTATGACGGGCCGATCCATATCGCGGATGCCGCCAACTACCTGATGTTCCACAAGCCGGAGCTCGGCATCAAGGACCCCTACGAACTCAGCGAAGACCAGTACAAGGCGGCGCTCGAACTGCTGCGCACCCAGCGCACGCTGGTCGGCCGTTACTGGCATGACGCCGCCATCCAGGTCGACGACTTCCAGAACGAAGGCGTCGTCGCCTCTGGCTCGTGGCCCTACCAGGTGAACACGCTGGTCGCCGCCAAGAAGCCGGTCGCCTCGACCGTGCCGGAAGAGGGCGTCACCGGCTGGGCCGACACTACCATGATGGAAGCCGACGCCGCCCACCCGAACTGCGCCTATATGTGGATCGAGCACTCGCTGTCGCCCAAGGTCCAGGGCGATGTGTCGTCCTGGTTCGGCTCGCTGCCGGTCGTGCCCGCCGCCTGCAAGGGCAATGAACTGCTCGGCGACGAGGGCTGCAAGACCAACGGCTACGACAATTTCGAGAAGATCAAGTTCTGGAAGACGCCGGTGTCGAAATGCGCCAGCCAGAACGACCAGTGCGTGCCTTACTATCGCTGGGTGTCGGATTACATCGGCGTCATCGGCGGGCGGTGAGTTTCTAAACCCTCCCTCTCACGGGGAGGGTCGACACACGGCGTCGGGGTGGGGGCAACCCCACCCGCGGCTTCCCCGCAAGGGGAGGCAGGGCGTCGTGCGAACCCGCCTTCGCTGACCCGGTAACTGACTAACAGGACCCATGACCTCCGCCGTTTCCTTCAAACAAGTCTCGCGCCATTTCGGCAGCGTGCGCGCGGTCGACGCGGTCGATCTCGAGATCGTGCCGGGCGAATTCTTCGCCATGCTCGGGCCGTCCGGCTCCGGCAAGACGACCTGCCTGCGCCTGATCGCCGGCTTCGAGCAGCCGACGTCCGGCTCGATCTCGATCTTCGGCGAGCGCGCCGGGGGCGTCCCGCCCTATCGCCGCAACGTCAACACCGTCTTCCAGGACTACGCGCTGTTTCCACATCTCAACGTGCTGGACAACGTCGCTTACGGCCTGATGGTCAAGGGCGTCGGCAAGGCGGAGAGATTGAAGGCGGCGGAAGAGGCGTTGTCGATGGTCCGGCTTCCGGGCTACGGCGCCCGCCGCCCCGGCCAGCTCTCCGGCGGCCAGCGCCAGCGCGTCGCGCTTGCCCGCGCCCTGGTCAATCAGCCCAAGGTGCTGCTGCTCGACGAGCCGCTCGGCGCGCTCGACCTCAAGCTGCGCGAGAACATGCAGGAAGAGCTGAAGTCGCTGCAGAAGGTGCTCGGCATCACCTTCGTCTTCGTCACCCACGACCAGGGCGAGGCGCTCTCCATGGCCGACCGCGTTGCCGTCTTCAACGACGGCAGGATCATGCAGGTCGGTACGCCGGAGGATATCTACCAGCGGCCGAAGACGCGCTTCGTCGCCGACTTCGTCGGCTCCTCCAACGTGCTGCCGCCGGATTTCGTCCAGCGCTACTCCGGCCAGCACCGCTGGGGCAGCCTGCGCCCCGAATCCATCCGCGTTTCGGGCGCGACGAGCGGCGACGGCGTCGCCGCCCGCCTGGTCGGGACCAACTATCTCGGCGCCACGACCAGGCTGGCGCTCGATGTCGATGGGCTCAGGCTCCACGCCATGGTGCCGGCCGGCACGGCGCTGCCGGCGGAGGGTGAAGCCGTCACGCTCACCTTCAACCGCGAGCACCTGCATCTGATGGACGAGCCGGCATGAGCCTCGATGCCGCCATGCCACGCGCCACGGCGCCCGCCATCCTGCCGGGCAGCGGCGGCCTGCGCGGCGCGTTC
Organism: Mesorhizobium sp. M1C.F.Ca.ET.210.01.1.1; assembly: GCF_004791585.1. Classification (GTDB taxonomy): domain Bacteria; phylum Pseudomonadota; class Alphaproteobacteria; order Rhizobiales; family Rhizobiaceae; genus Mesorhizobium. Next base: position 252,233 of record NZ_SRUU01000002.1, on the reverse strand, counting down.
TCCGACCTCTTCTGGCGCCGGCCGAAACTCCTGTTGCTCCTGATGCTGCTGCCGCCGGTGCTGTGGCTCGGCATCGTCTACATCGGCTCGCTGTTCGCGCTGCTTTTGCAGAGCTTCTTCTCGATCGACGAGTTCTCCGGCCTCATCAACCGGGAGTTCACGCTGAAGACCTATGGCGACCTGTTGCAGGCGGCCAATCTCGACATCATCCTGCGCACGGTGACGATGGCCGCACTCGTCACGCTGGCCTCCGCAGTCATCGCCTTTCCGATCGCCTACTATGCGGCGCGCTATGCGCGCGGCCGCTGGAAGGCGCTGTTCTATCTCGGCGTCATGCTGCCGCTGTGGTCGAGCTACCTGGTCAAGGTCTATGCCTGGAAGCTCATCCTCGCCAAGGAAGGCATCCTTACCTGGCTGCTCGGCAAGCTGAACCTATTGTGGGTGCTCGATGGCTGGCTTTCGCTGCCCATCGTCGGCGGCAACTCGCTCTCTGTGTCCTTCACCGGCACCTTCATCGTCTTCGTCTATGTCTGGCTGCCCTTCATGATCCTGCCGGTGCAAGCGGCCTTGGAGCGCGTGCCCGGCAATCTTGTCGAAGCCTCGTCCGATCTCGGCGCCTCGCCCGGCCAGACCTTCAGCAACGTGCTGTTCCCGCTGGCGCTGCCCGGCATCGTCGCCGGCTCGATCTTCACCTTCTCGCTGACGCTCGGCGACTACATCATCCCGCAGATCATCGGCACCTCGCGCCTGTTCATCGGCCAGGCCGTCTATTCGCAGCAGGGCACCGCCGGCAACATCCCTTTAGCCGCCGCCTTCACTGTCGTGCCGATCGTCATCATGGGCTTCTACCTCTGGGGCGCCAAGCGCATGGGGGCCTTCGATGCGCTCTGACCGTGGCCAGTCCGCTCCGCTCGGCCTGAAAATCGCCGCAGCCTGCGGCCTGCTCTTCCTGCACCTGCCGATCCTCTTGATCTTCGTCTATGCCTTCACCACCGAGGAGAAGAGCTTCGTCTGGCCGCCGCCGGGGCTCACCACCCAATGGTTCGCCGTGACCTGGAACCGGCCGGACGTGTGGGAGGCACTGTCGCTGTCGATCCGCGTCGCCGCCATCTCGACGGCGATCGCGCTGGTGCTCGGCACGCTCTGCGCTGCCGCGGTTTCGCAAACCCGCTTCTTCGGCCGCGAGACCATCTCGCTGCTCGTTATCCTGCCGATCGCTCTGCCCGGCATCATCACCGGCATTGCGCTGCGCTCCGCCTTCGCGCTCGCCGACATCCCGTTCTCGTTCTGGACGATCGTGCTCGGCCACGCCACCTTCTGCGTGGTCGTGGTCTACAACAATGCCGTCGCCCGCTTCCGCCGCACGTCCGGGTCGATGATCGAGGCCTCGATGGATCTCGGCGCCGACGGTTTCCAGACGTTCAGGCATGTGGTGCTGCCCAACATCGCCACAGCACTCCTTGCCGGCGGCATGCTCGCGTTCGCGCTGTCCTTCGACGAGGTCATCGTCACCACCTTCACCGCCGGCCAGCAGCAGACCGTACCGATCTGGATGCTGGAAGAACTGATCCGTCCGCGCCAGCGCCCGGTCACCAATGTCGTGGCTATGGTCGTCGTGCTGGTGACGCTGCTGCCGATCCTTCTCGCCTATTACCTGACCCGCGACGGCGACCAGATCGCCGGTTCGGGCAAATAACTAAGTTCGTAAGGGAGTGACGTCCATGGACACCCAGATGCTGCTCGGCTCGAAATTCCAGAAGGGCACTGAAACCGAGGAGCCGATCCTCAATCCGAAGACCGGGGCGACCATTCTCAACCTACCGGAAGCGAGCCCGGCGCAGATCGATGCCGCGGTGCTGGCAGCCGAAAAAGCCTTCGCCAGCTGGTCGCGCACCACGCCGGCGCAGCGTTCGGGCTATCTTCTGAAGATCGCCGACCGCATCGAGGCCGAGGCAAAGGAATTCGCCGCGCTCGAGGCGCTGAACTGCGGCAAGCCGATCAACGCTGTGCTCAATGACGAGATCCCGGCGATCGTCGACTGCTACCGCTTCTTCGCCGGCGCGGTCCGTTCCATGCCCGGCCAGGTGGCCGGCGAATATCTGCCCGGTCACACTTCCATGGTCCGGCGCGATCCGATCGGCATCGTCGCCTCGATCGCGCCGTGGAACTATCCGCTGATGATGATGGCCTGGAAGCTGGCGCCGGCGATCGGCGGCGGCAACACGGTCGTCTTCAAACCGTCCGAGCAGACGCCGCTGACGGCACTGAAGCTGGCAAAGATCCTGTCGGAGATCCTGCCCGAGGGCGTCGTCAACGTTGTTCTCGGCCGCGGCGAGAGCGTCGGCAACACGCTGATCAATCACCCGAAGGTCAACATGATCTCGATCACCGGCGACGTCGCTACCGGTAAGAAGGTGCTGCAGGCGGCCGCCAAGTCGGTCAAGCGCACGCATCTCGAACTCGGCGGCAAGGCGCCGGTTGTCGTCTTCGACGACGCCGACCTCGGCGCCGTGGTGGGTGGCCTGCGCGCCTTCGGCTATTACAATGCAGGCCAGGACTGCACCGCGGCCTGCCGCATCTATGCCGGCAAGAAGATCTACGACAAGCTGGTCGCCGATCTCTCCTCGGCGGTCTCGACCATCAGGTACAATTTGCCAGACGACACCGAGAACGAGATCGGGCCGCTGATCTCGCGCCGCCAGCGCGATCGCGTGTCGAGCTTCGTCGAGCGCGCCTCGGAGCTGAAGCACATCGAGATCACCACCGGCGGCAAGCCGGGCGAGGGCTCGGGCTTCTACTACCAGCCGACGGTCGTCGCCGGCGCACTGCAGGAAGACGAGATCGTGCGCCGTGAGGTGTTCGGCCCGGTCGTCTCGATCACTCGTTTCTCGGAGGTCGATGAAGCGGTGAACTGGGCCAACGACAGCGACTACGGCCTTGCTTCGTCGGTTTGGACCAAGGACGTCTCGCGCGCCATGACGACGGCCGCCCGCCTGCAATATGGCTGCACCTGGATCAACACCCACTTCATGCTGACCAACGAGATGCCGCATGGCGGACTGAAACAGTCCGGCTACGGCAAGGACATGTCGCTCTACGCGCTGGAGGATTACACCGCCGTTCGCCACGTGATGGTGGCGCACGGCTAAGCACAGGAAGGAAGGCAAGCATTCAACCTGGGAGGAAAACAACAATGCAACGCCGCCAGTTTCTGACATCAGCAGCCGTCGCCGCCACGCTTCTCGCTGTGGCGCCGTCCTTTGCTGCCGACACCGCGCAGTCGGTGGTCGAGGCCTATGTCGCAGCCTGGAACGCGCATGACTCGGCCAAGGCCGCCGGCTACTTCGCCGACGACGTCACCTATTACGACGCGTCCGTAGGCAAGCCGGTGGCGGGCAAGGACGCCGCCAAGACCGGCGTCATCGACAACTTCCTCAAGGCCGTCCCCGACGCCGTCTGGACGATGAAGGGCAAGCCGTTGGTCGACGGCGACCGCGTCTCTTTCGAATGGGAGTTCTCCGGCACCAACACGGGCGCCTGGGGAGACGGAACCGCCGCGACCGGCAAGAAATTCTCCTTCACCGGCGCCTCGATGTTCCAGGTCAAGGACGGCAAGATCGCGACCCAGAGCGACTATTACGACGCACTCGGCTTCTACAAGCAGCTTGGCCTGATGTAGGCCGCGGTGGCTTATCCTTCTCCCCGCTCCACGGGGAGAAGGTGGCCCGAAGGGCCGGATGAGGGCGGCGCAAACCTTGCGGAGGCTGGCTCTACCCCTCATCTGGCTGCCGCCATCTTCTCCCCGTGAAACGGGGAGAAGAACGCAGGCCATTACTCGACGATGCGGTAGATATTCCACAGGCTGGTGCCGGACACGACATAGGGCTCCAGCTCCTTGCCCCATTTGGCGTGCGCGTCGATCTTCGCGATCTTGGCGAAGAACGCCTCCAACTGGGCCAGGCTTTCGACCTGGTGGTGGGCTTCGATCGTCGCTTCGCGCGCGCCGACAGAACCGGTCATGAGTTGGAACTTCAGGTCGGCGAGCCCGACCTGCGAGCCGATCTCGCGCTCCCATTTCCGCATCAGCTCGAGCGCGGTCTGCTTGTGACCGAACCTGGCGTCGATCTGCCATCTTGCGCTGAACATCTTGGTTCTCCTCCCTGTTTCGCAGATAAAGTCCGTTCTTGACCTACTCGTCCCAGGCCTGCACGACCGTCTGCCGCGCGATGCGGCCGTTCTTCAGCTCCAGCATCGCAGCGCAGAACACCTTCGTGCCGTCCGGATAGGCGCAGGCCTGGGTGAAGGCGAGGCTGTCGCCCTCGGCGATGGTGGTATCGACCTTATGGATCATCGCCCGGCTGCAGATGTCGTCCCAGAAGGTGCTGATGGCCGCACGGCCACGGATCTCGCGCGGCTTGCTCGGCGGATTGTTGCGGTCGATCACCCGTACGACCGCATCGTCGCTGTAGAAGCTCGACAGCATCTTGCCGTCGCGGCCTTCGATCGCCTTCTTGATCGCTGCGCCGTCCACGGTCTGCGTCTTGGTCAGCATTTCATCCTCCATGTGCCCGTTCTTCGGGCGGTTGATGGGCGAAACCCCGCCCGGCGGAACATCGCCGGGCAGGAGCTTCTCACTGCGACTTCGCCTTGACGGCCGCGAACAGGTCGTCGGTCTGCTTCTTGAAGGTGGCGAGGTCGACCTGGCTGCCGTTGAGCATGGTCGACCAGTGGCGCACGATCGCCGCCATCGCCACCGCCTCCTTGATCTCCTCGTCGCTCGCGCCGTTGGCCTTGGCCGCCAGCGTGTGGAAATAGATGCAGTACTGGCAGGGGATCTGCGAAGCGACCGCCAGGCCCATCAGTTCCTTGGTCTTGCCGTCAAGCGCTGTCTTGGGATTGAGCTGCACGCCCTTGATCTCGGCCCAGGCGCCGGCAACGGCGACGTCCGGCAGCGTCTTGAACATGTCGGGCACCGAGCCGAGCGTTGCCTGGATGTCCTTGTAGGCGGTGGTGGCGGAAGCGTCTTCGGCCCGCACCGGGGTGATGGCCAGCAACGCGCCTGCAGCAAATGCCAGCAATCCGATCCTGCCTTTCAGTGTCAGCATTTCATCCTCCATTCGCAGTGCCCTCACGGCGACATCGCCCTGGCCTGCATGGGAGAATTCGTAATCCTCAAGCGGCCTTCACCGCTTCGCTCGAAAGCGCCATGGCTCTCATGGCCCGTCCGGGCCAGCATGCCTGGCCGAAAAGGCCGCCGCAGCCGCCCGCGACGGCAGGTCGAGCTTGAGCAATATGTTGGCGACGTGCCGCTTGACCGTATGCTCGCTGAGCTTCAGCTCGGCGGCGATCGCCGCATTGCTCATGCCGTCCGCGATCAGGCTCACCACCTCGCTCTCCCGCGCCGTCAGCGCCGCCGGCTCCATGGCCTTGGGTTTGGGGCGGCAGGCCGGTTCCAGATGCTGTTCCGACGTCGCCTGGACCACCGGCAGCGGCTCGCCCAGCTCGTCAAGACTGATGCGGCCGGCATCGGCGAAATGCAGGCCGGAGCCGATCGCAAGTTCGGCGACCAGTCGCGAAGCCAGGATATCGCCGCGTCCGGCATTGGTTGCGAGCTGCATGGCAACTCGCGCCGTCAGGCCGGCCGGCGCGCCGCGCATCTCGATCTCGCCGACATGCACCCCTTGAGCGCTCGCCACGCCGATCTGCTGCGCCGCGTCGCGCAGCGCCGCCGCGCAGCGAATTGCGCGCGCCGGTCCGTCGAAGCGTGACATCATCAATTCACCCTGCGTGCCGGCGACACGCCCGCCGTGGCGACCGACCAGCAGCCGCCATGTCTCCTGGAAGCGCTGGCTCCGCTCGCTCCACATGCGGTCGCCGAGCTTGGCCGTGTCATAGATGCGCGTCACCAGCAGCGCTGCCAGCACGCGCTCGGTGTCTGCGACCGCCGGCTGGCCGGTCAGGAACTCCTCGATCAGGTCGGCCACGCGGTCGACATCCCCGGTCCAGATCGGGTGGTCTCGCCCGGGTATCTCGACCAGGCGTGCGTCATGGATCTTCCTGGCGAGGAAGCGGCTGGCCTCCGGGTCGACGCGCGTGTCGTTGCGGCGATGAATGAGCAGCGTCGGCGCGGCGATTGTGGAGAGAATGCCGCGCACGTCGATCCCGGCATTCATGCGCGCAAGGGAAGCCGCGGCGGTCGGGCTGGCCGACAGCCGCTCGAACCGTCCCCACCATTGGGCAAAATACAGGTCGTCCACCCGACCCGGCGCGAAATTGGGCAAGGTCGCACCGGTGCCCCATGAGGTTTCCACCGTTTCGATGAAGGCCTCCAGGCGCTCCGGCGGCATCACCCATTTGTGGAAATGCGCATAACCGCCATAAAGCACGAGTGCCCGCGTCCGCTCCGGATAGGTTGCGGCGAACAGCATCGCCATCGGCGCGCCTTCCGAGGCTCCAAGCAGCGCCGCGCGGCCGCTGCCGGCGGCGTCCATCACCGCGCGCACGTCGTCCATGCGGGTCTCCAGGCTGGGCAGGTGACGGCTGTCGACGCGGTCGGAAAGCCCGGTGCCGCGCTTGTCGAACAGGATCAGCCGCGAGAAGGTGGAGAGCCGTTTCAAGAGGCGGCTGTAGCCTTCGTCTTCCCACTGCAAGTCGAGATTGGAGATGAAGCCCGGCACGAAGACGAGATCGAACGAGCCTTGGCCGATCACCTGATAGGCGATCCGCACATCGCCGCTGCGGGCGTATCTGGTCTCGATCGGCCTCACGCAAGCTACCCCGCCCGGCCAGACGACTTCCTGTCGTCGACCATAGCAGAACGGTGCCGCTCAAGGCAGCCAAACTTTAGAGCTGAGGTGTAAGACCTTCGGCGCCGATGGCGCTTCCCGCGCTATTTGTGCGGAACGGCGCCCTCGGCCTCCGCCGGCCTTGCGTAGCCGAGGCTCTTGTCGGCCTGTTCGGGCGTCAGCGGCCGCTTGATCCTGGCCGAGGCGGCGATCACCAGATCGTCGAAATCCTCCGGGTCGCCGTCCAGCATTTCGAACAACTGCCGCCGCATCCTGGGGTCCCAGAATTTGTTGACGTGCTCGGCGACGCCGGTAATGCCTTCCTCACGCGGCTTCGAATGGAAGAAGGTGGCGATCTGGTTGGCCATGCGCACCAACTTTTCCCTGGTGCTGGTGATGTGGTCTTCGTCATGCGACATGCTTGGCAACTCCGGAAGCCACCCGGTCGGGGTGGGTGAAAACATCAAAATCGTCGCCGCGCACCAGCGCCACCAGCGTCATGCCGGCGGCCTCGGCCGTGCGGATGGCGAGTGCCGTCGGCGCCGAAACGGCCATGATGATCGGCGCGCCGATGGCGGCAGTCTTCTGCACCATCTCCACTGACACGCGCGAGGTCACCACGACGGCGCCGCTTGGGCCGTCGATGCCGGCTTTCGCCAGCGCGCCGGCCAGCTTGTCCAGCGCGTTGTGCCGGCCAACATCCTCGCGTGCCATCACGATGCCCTTGCCGGGCACGTAGAAACCTGCGGCATGCACCGCGCCGGTTTCCGTGTGCAGCGGCTGCAGCTTGGACAGCAGCTTGACCGAACGGGTGACGTCTTCGGCGTCAAGCGTAAGCTTTGACGAACCGACCGCATCGACCGAGCGCATCGCTTCCTCGATGGATTCGATGCCGCACAAGCCGCAGCCCACCGGTCCGGCAAGCCGGCGCCGCCGCGCCTCGAAACGCGTGTTGGCCTTGTCCTTCAGCCTTATCTGGATGTCGATGCCGGCACCGAGGTCCTCCACCTCGATCGCCTCGATCTCGTCCGCTGCGGAAACTATGCCCTCAGTCAGCGAGAAGCCGAGCGCGAAATCCTCGAAATCGGCGGGGCTCGCCATCATCACCGCATGCGTGGTGCCGGCATAGGAGAACGCCACCGGCGTCTCCTCCGGCACCATGCGGTTCGCGGCCGCGGTGCCGCCGGCACGGTGCGCCAGCCGCGAGATCTGCGTCGTGGCCTTGCGGCGCGCGACCAAGTCCTACTCCGCCGCCTGCAGCGGAGCGATGCGCCGGCTCTGCCGGGCCTGCTCGTTATAGTCCTTCTGCCAGTCGGTCGGGCCGTTGGACGGCGCCACCTGCACGGCGGTGACCTTGTATTCCGGACAGTTGGTCGCCCAGTCCGAGAAGTCGGTGGTGATCACGTTGGCCTGCGTGTCCGGGTGGTGGAAGGTCGTGTAGACGACGCCCGGCGAGACGCGGTCGGTGATCTGCGCGCGCAGCGTGGTCTCGCCGGAACGGCTCGCCAGCCGCACCCAGTCGCCGTCGCGGATGCCGCGGTTTTCGGCGTCGTGCGGATGGATCTCCAGCCGGTCTTCGGCATGCCACATGACGTTCTCGGTGCGCCTCGTCTGCGCGCCGACATTGTACTGCGACAGGATCCGGCCGGTGGTGAGCAGCAGCGGGTAGCGCGGTCCGGTCCGTTCGTCCGTCGCCACATATTCGGTGCGGATGAACTTGCCCTTGCCGCGCACGAAGCCGTCGACATGCATGATCGGCGTGCCGAGCGGCGACTTCTCGTTGCAGGGCCACTGCACCGATCCGACACGGTCGAGCAGGTCGAAGGAGACGCCGGCGAAGCTCGGCGTCGTCTTGGCGATCTCGTCCATGATCTGCGACGGATGCGTATAGTTCCAGTCGAGCCCGATGGCGCGTGCAAGTTCCTGCGTCGCCTCCCAGTCGGCGTAACGCGCCTTCGGCTCCAGCACCTTGCGCACCATGTTGATGCGGCGCTCGGCATTGGTGAAGGTGCCGTCCTTCTCGAGGAAGGTCGAGCCCGGCAGGAAGACATGCGCGTAGTTCGCCGTCTCGTTGAGGAAGAGGTCGTGCACGACGACGCATTCCATCGCGGCGAGGCCGGCGGCGACATGCTGGGTGTCGGGGTCGGACTGCAGGATGTCCTCACCCTGGATGTAGATGCCCTTGAACGAGCCGTCGACGGCGGCATCCAGCATGTTGGGGATGCGCAGGCCTGGTTCGTTGTCCAGCTTCACGCCCCACAGGCTCTCATAGATGTCGCGCACGGCCTCGCCCGAGATGTGGCGATAGCCGGGCAGCTCATGCGGGAAGGAACCCATGTCGCACGAGCCCTGCACATTGTTCTGGCCGCGCAGCGGGTTCACGCCGACGCCGGGGCGGCCGATATTGCCGGTGGCCATGGCAAGGTTGGCGATCGCCATCACCGTGGTCGAGCCCTGGCTGTGCTCGGTGACGCCAAGACCGTAATAGATCGCGCCATTGCCGCCCTTGGCGTAAAGCCTAGCCGCGCCGCGGATCAGTTCAGGATCGACGCCGGACAGCTTGCCGACGGTCTCGGGGCTGTTCTCCGGCAGGGCGACGAACGATGCCCAGTCCTGGAATTCGGCCCAGTCGCACCGCTCGCGGATGAAGGCTTCGTCGAACAGGCCCTCGGTGACGATGACATGCGCCAGCGCCGTCAGCACCGCGACATTGGTGCCGGGCTTCAGCGGCAGGTGGTAATCCGCCTCGACATGCGCCGACTTCACCATCTCGGTGCGGCGCGGATCGAGCACGATCAGCTTGGCGCCCTGGCGCAGCCGCTTCTTCAGCCGCGAGGCGAATACCGGGTGCGCCGACGCCGGATTGGCGCCGATGATGACGGCGACGTCGGTGAACTCGACCGAGTCGAAATCCTGCGTGCCGGCCGAGGTTCCGTAGGTCTGGCCGAGGCCGTAGCCGGTCGGCGAATGGCAGACGCGCGCGCAGGTGTCGACATTGTTGTTGCGGAAGCCCTGCCGCACCAGCTTCTGGACGAGATACGTCTCCTCGTTCGTGCAGCGCGACGAGGTGATGCCGCCGATCGAGCCGCGTCCATACTGATACTGGATGCGGCGGAATTCCTTGGCGGTATGGGCGATCGCCTCTTCCCAGCTCACTTCGCGCCACGGATCGCTGATCTTCTCGCGGATCATCGGCGACAGGATGCGGTCCTTGTGAGTGGCGTAGCCATAGGCGAAGCGGCCCTTCACGCAGGAATGGCCGTGGTTCGCCTTGCCGTCCTTGTAGGGCATCATGCGGATGACCTCGTCACCCTTCACCTCCGCCTTGAACGAGCAGCCGACGCCGCAATAGGCGCAGGTGGTGACGGCCGAGCGCTCCGGCATGCCCTTCTCGAGCACCGTCTTCTCGCGCAGCGCGTCGGTCGGGCAGGCCTGCACGCAGGCGCCGCAGGAGACGCATTCGGAAGCGATGAAATCCTCATGCATGCCGGCGACCATGCGCGACTCGAAGCCGCGTCCCTCGATGGTCAGCGCGAAGGTGCCCTGCACCTCCTCGCAGGCGCGCACGCAGCGCGAGCAGACGATGCACTGCGCCGGATCATAGGTGAAATAGGGGTTGGAGTCGTCGCGGGCGATATAGTCGACGGCCAGCGAGCCATGGCCGGGCGCAACGCCGCCTTCTTCCTTGACGTGGTTGCGGCCCTCGACGCCGTAGCGGTTCTCGGTCAGGCCGACCGACTTCGCCACCGCGTCGAACTCGCTGGCGCCGGTGCCGGCCTTCTCGTGCCAGCCGGTCGGGTGGTCGGAGACGTAGAGTTCCATGACGCCGCGGCGGATGGCGTCGAGCCGGTCGGACTGCGTGCGCACCACCATGCCTTCGCCGACCGGCGTCGTGCAGGACGCCGGCGTGCCGCCGCGGCCTTCGATCTCGACCAGGCAGACGCGGCAGGAGCCGAAGGAGTCCAGCATGTCGGTGGCGCACAGCTTCGGGATCTCGACCCCGCCTTCCATCGCCGCGCGCATGATCGAGGTGCCTTCCGGCACGGTAATGCTTTGCCCGTCGACGGTCAGCGTGACCTGCTTCGTCGCTTTCGACTCCGGCGTGCCGTAATCGATCTCTTCGATGAGCGTCGGGAAGTCGGCCTTGATGTTCATCTGCCAGCTCCTATTCAGCAGCCACGCGCGCCGGCGCAGGCTTGAAATCCTCGGGGAAATGCGTGATCGAGCTCATCACCGGGTAGGGTGTGAAGCCGCCCAGCGCGCAGAGCGATCCGAACTTCATCGTGTTGCAGAGGTCGGTGACCAGAGCGAGGTTCTTCTCCGCTTCGATCCCTGCTGCGACCTTGTCGAGAACCTCCATGCCGCGCGTCGAGCCGATGCGGCAGGGCGTGCACTTGCCGCAGCTCTCGATGGCGCAGAACTCCATGGCGAAGCGCGCCTGCTTCATCATGTCGGCCGAGTCGTCGAACACGGTGATGCCGGCATGGCCGATCAGCCCGTCCTTGGCGGCGAAGGCCTCGTAGTCGAACGGCGTGTCGAACAGAGCGCGCGGGAAATAGGCGCCGAGCGGGCCGCCGACCTGCACCGCCTTCACCGGACGCCCCGACGCCGTGCCGCCGCCGATCTCGTCGACGATCTCGCCCAGCGTCATGCCGAAGGCCGTCTCGAACAGGCCGCCATGCTTGACGTTTCCGGCGATCTGGATCGGGATCGTGCCGCGCGAGCGGCCCATGCCGAAATCCTTGTAGTAGGCGGCGCCCTTGTCCATGATGATCGGCACCGAGGCCAGGCTGATGACGTTGTTGATCACCGTCGGCTTGCCGAACAATCCTTGGATCGCCGGCAGCGGCGGCTTGGCGCGCACCACGCCGCGCTTGCCTTCCAGGCTGTTCAAGAGCGAGGTTTCCTCGCCGCAGACATAGGCGCCGGCGCCGACGCGGATCTCCATGTCGAAAGTATTGGGGGAGCCCAGCACGTTGGCGCCGAGAACGCCCGCCTTGCGGGCGATCGCGACCGCCTTGTTCATCGTCGCCACCGCATGCGGATATTCCGAGCGGATATAGACGAAGCCCTTGGTCGCGCCGGTCGCGATGCCGGCGATCGCCATGCCTTCGATCAGCACGAAGGGATCGCCTTCCATGATCATGCGGTCGGCGAAAGTGGCGCTGTCGCCCTCGTCGGCGTTGCAGACGATGTATTTGCGGTCACCCGCCGTATCCAGCACCGTCTTCCACTTAATGCCTGTCGGGAAGCCGGCGCCGCCGCGGCCGCGCAGGCCGGATTCCGTCACTTGGCTGACGATGTCGGCGGGCGTCATCGCCACAGCTTTCTGTAGACCGTTCAGGCCGCCATGCGACTTGTAGCTGTCGAGCGAGAGCGGATCGATGACGCCGCAACGCGCGAAGGTCAACCGCGTCTGCTTGGCCAGGAAGGGAATCTTGTCCGGCGCGCCAAGCCAGCGCTTGTGCGGGCCGCCCTTGAGGAAGCCGCTGTCGAACAGGCCCTTGACGTCCGACGGCTTGACCGGTCCGTAGGCGACGCGGCCCTCGGCGGTCGCCACCTCGACCATCGGCTCAAGGAAATAGGCGCCGCGCGAGCCGTTGCGCACGATCTTGGCCTCGACGCCGCGCTCCTTGAGCTCCTTCTCGATCGCCCTGGCGACCTTCTCGGCGCCGAGCGCCAAAGCACCGGAATCGGCAGGGACGTAGATGCGCGGGATCATGAACGCACCTCCGCGACGATCTCTTCGATCTTCTCGTCGTCGAGCCGGCCGATTACTTCGCCGTCCAGCATCGCCGACGGCGAGCAGGCACACAGCCCGAGGCAGTAGACCGGCTCCAGTGTAACCGATCCGTCGCGCGTGGTCCCGTGGAAATCGATGCCGAGCAATTGCTTGACCTTGGCGGCGACAGCCTCCGAACCCATCGACTGGCAGGCTTCCGCCTGGCAGAGCTTCAGCACATGCCGGCCGGCCGGCTGGCCGCGGAAATCGTGATAGAAGCTGACCACGCCGTGCACTTCGGCCCTGGAGAGGTTCAGCCCGTCGGCGATGACCGGGAGTGCTGCCTGCGGCACATGGCCGAACTCTTCCTGGATCTCATGGAGGATCGGCAACAGCGGACCTTCGAGGTCCTTCAACTCCTCGATGATCGCCGCCGTGCGCGACGCGATCTCGGTACTTGCAGGCTGCATCGGCATGCAGCGCCCTCCCTGGTCGTGGCGACCCAATGTATGTCACCCCCTAGATATAGAGCGGTTTCGGGGTAATGGCATGCACCGGGCGCAATATCGCTAAGTCCTTACGAAATCAGAGGAAACCCCTGAAATCAATAAAGCCGTTTCGTTGCTCGATAGAAAATTTCTATCAACGACGATCGGTCCGCATTGTCTAGCCTAGCGGTGGGCGCGGAAATCGTCTGCCAGCGCCATTGCCTCGTCCAGCAGCGCCTGCACCAGCGGCGTGTGCGGCTCGCGCGGCGCCGCCACCAGCCCGACCGTGTGGCTGGCATCCGGCTCGACGATCGGGATGGCCCGGATGGGTTCCGAAAAGCCGAATGTTTCCGCGAGGTTGAGCGGCATGATCGATGACCATTTGCCGGTCCGGATATGCGAGAACAGCACGATCATCGAGTTGGATTCCAGCGTTGGCCGCACCTGCACCCCGGCTTCCGCCAGGTGCTGGTCGATGATGCGCCGGTTCTGCATGTCCGGCGTCAGCAGGCAGAGCGGCAACTGGCTGATCTCGGCCCACGTCACTTTGTCGCGGTCGGAATAGGGGTTCCCGATCGCGGTGATCAGTTGGTAGCGCTCCTCATAGAGCGGCACGCTAATCACCCGCCCGAGCGGCTCGTTGTCGAGATAGGTGATGCCGGCATCGATGTCGAGATTGCCGAGCAGCGTCAGCACCTCGATCGAGGTGCGCGACAGGATCGAAAAGGTGACGCCGGGATGCTTTTCGCGAAACGGCGTCGTCAGCCGCGCGACCATGGCCAAAGCGGTGGGGACTGCCGCGATGCGGATGCGCCCCGACAGACCGCGACGCGCCGCCCGCATCTCTTCCTTCATCGCCCTTGCGTCGCCGACGATGCGGCGCGCCCACTCCAGCACCTGCATGCCTTCCGGCGTCAGGCCTTGGAAGCGCGAGCCGCGCAGCACCAGCATGACGCCCAACTGCTCCTCGAGCTGCTTTATGCCGGCCGACAGCGTCGGCTGGGTGACGCCGCACACTTCGGCCGCGCGGCCGAAATGCTCCTCCTTGGCCAGAGCGATAAAGAATTCCAGCTTGTCGATCATGCCATACGATCCGCCACGGTTCGTCCAAGGTCGGAGAAATCGCCTCGCTTCGCAAGGCACAACCAAAATCGGGTCTCGTCCACATTTTTAAGCCGGCTCACCTGTTTTCCCGTGCTCTGCATGGGGTTATGTGGATGAAACGCGGTAAGGAGGACGAGATGCTGGGTTGGTTTCGCAAGTTGTTGCCGCGCGAGGATCGCTTCTTCGATCTGTTCGAGCGGCATTCGCGCACTGTCGTCGGCGGCGCCGAAGCCTTGGAGCAATTGCTTGCCGGCAACGACGTCGAGCGTTGGAGCCAGAAGATCGTCGAACTCGAGAATGAGGCGGACGTCATCACCGCGGAGGTTCTGCTTGCCGTCAGGCGCTCGTTCATCACGCCGTTCGACCGCGGCGACATCAAGGATCTGATCCAGTCGATGGATGACGCCATCGACACGATGCACAAGGCCGTCAAGACCGTGAAGCTGTTCGAGATGAGGGAGTTCGATCCGTTGATGCGGGAAATGGGCGGCGTCATCGTCCAGGCCGCCCGCCTGGTCGCCGAGGCGATACCGCTGCTCGGCAAGGTCGGCGCGAACGCCGCGCGCCTCAATGCCATCGCCGAGGAGGTCATGCGCGTCGAGGGGCGCGCTGACGATCTGCATGAGCAGGGCTTGAAGGATCTCTTCAGGAAGCACGGCAACGGCGATGCCATGGCCTATCTGATCGGCTCGGAGATCTATGGCCAGCTGGAGAAGGTCGTCGACCGCTTCGAGGACGTCGCCAACGAGATCAGCGGCATCGTCATCGAGAACGTGTAGCGATGGACGCCACTATCGCCTTTCCCCTGCTGATCGGCCTTGTCGCCGTGGCGCTGTTCTTCGATTTCCTCAACGGCCTGCACGATGCCGCCAACTCGATCGCGACCATCGTCTCCACCCGCGTGCTCAGGCCGCACTACGCCGTGTTCTGGGCGGCGTTCTTCAATTTCATCGCCTTCCTGTTCTTCGGCCTGCATGTCGCGGAGACGGTGGGGAAGGGCATCGTCAACGCGGAGATCGTCACGCCGGCGGTGATCTTCGCCGCGCTTGTCGGCGCCATCGTCTGGAACATCGTCACCTGGATCGCCGGCATTCCGTCGAGCAGCTCGCATGCGCTGATCGGCGGACTGGTTGGCGCCGGCGTCGCCAAGGCGGGCACGGGCGCCATCGTCTGGTCCGGGCTGGGCAAGACGGTCGCGGCGATCGTGCTCTCGCCGGCCACCGGATTCGTGCTGGCGCTCGTGCTCGTTCTCATCGTCTCCTGGCTGTTCTTGCGCCAGACTCCGTTCGCCGTCGACAACGCCTTCCGCGTGCTGCAGTTCTTCTCGGCTTCGCTCTATTCGCTGGGACACGGCGGCAACGACGCGCAGAAGACCATGGGCATCATCGCCGTGCTGCTCTATTCGCAAGGCATGCTCGGCCAGAGCTTCTACGTGCCGCTGTGGGTGGTCATCACCTGCCAGTCGGCACTGGCGCTGGGCACGTTGCTCGGCGGCTGGCGCATCGTTCACACCATGGGCTCCAAGATTACCCGGCTGAACCCGATGCAGGGTTTTTGCGCCGAGACCGGCGGCGCCATAACCCTCTTTGCCGCCACCTGGCTCGGCGTCCCGGTGTCGACGACGCACACCATCACTGGCGCCATCATCGGCGTCGGCGCCGCGCGCCGAGTCTCCGCCGTGCGCTGGGGCATTGCCGGCAACATCGTCGTGGCATGGGTGATCACGCTGCCGGCGACGGCGGCGATCTCGGCGCTGACCTATCTCGCTACGCGATTGGCCGGATGAGACGATCCGGATCCGCCTGACAGCGGCAGCTATTCGCCGACCAGGTTCAGGATGTTGCCGTCGGGATCCTTGAACCATGCGACCTTCACGCCGGAGCCGACGTGAATATCGCCCTCGAGCGCAAGGCCGGGCATATTGTAGTGCTCGAAGGTGACACCCTTCGACCTCAGCGACTTGACGATGGGCTCGATCTGGTCGCCGACTGCCCAGGTTGCGGCCGTCGCCTTGTTGGTGCCGGCGAATTGCGAACGATAGACGTTGATGAGCGTGTCACCGCTTTTGTAGACGATCAGTTCGCCGTCGATGTCGTCCACTTGGCTGAGACCGAGCATGCCTTCATAGAAGGCCTTGGCCTTCTCCAGGTCCTTCACCGCGAGATTGGCTGTCGCATTGCTGTTTTCGAGCATGACCCGTCTCCTTCTTCGGTTCGTGCTGATGCTTGATGGTAACCGACATAGCGCGAGCGACATGTTTGGCCATGATCAAGCTCCAGCCCCGGTTCGGGTTCTGGGTCCCGATCGGCAAACCCGACACCAGCCGTCGTTTTCCGGAGCACACAGGGCGAGCCATTGCTCCACGGCTTGGTTCTGCCGGGAAACTGCACTATCTGGACGCCAAACCCCGAGGAAAAAATCATGGCCGTCACCAAAGAAATCGTCATCGAGCGCCTGAAGACGGTGAACGGGCCGGACTTCACCGGCAATATCGTCGACCTTGGCTTGGTCTCCGAGATTTTCATCGCAGACTCCAAGGTGTTCTTCTCGATCACCGTTCCCGCGGCCCGCGCCCAGGAGATGGAGCCGCTGCGCGCCGCCGCCGAGCGTGTGGTCAAGGCCATACCGGGCGTCGCCAATGCGGTCGTCGCGCTGACGGCGGAGAAGAAGGGTGGCGGCATGGAAGCGCCGGTTCCGCCGCGCCAGTCTTCGCAGGCAGCGCCGTCGAGGCCTGCCCCGCAGGCAGCGCCGCAGCGTCCCGCCCCGCAGGCGCCCGCCTCCCACAGCCACGGCAAGCGCGGCGTGCCCGGCATCGACGCGATCATCGCCGTCGCCTCCGGCAAGGGCGGCGTCGGCAAGTCGACCACCGCCGTCAACCTGGCGCTCGGTCTTGCTGCCAACGGCCTGAAGGTCGGTGTGCTCGATGCCGACATCTACGGGCCCTCGATGCCGAGGCTGCTCAACATCCATGGCCGGCCGCAGACCGTCGACGGCAAGGTCCTGAAGCCGATGCAGAATTACGGCCTCAAGGTCATGTCGATGGGCTTCCTGGTCGACGAAGAGACGCCGATGATCTGGCGCGGCCCGATGGTGATGTCGGCCCTCACCCAGATGCTGCGCGAGGTCGAGTGGGGGCCGCTCGACGTGCTGGTGGTCGACATGCCGCCCGGCACCGGCGACGCCCAGCTCACCATGGCCCAGCAGGTGCCGCTCGCCGGCGCCGTCATAGTCTCGACGCCGCAGGATCTGGCGCTGATTGATGCGCGCAAGGGCCTGAACATGTTCAAGAAGGTCGACGTGCCGCTGCTCGGCATCGTCGAGAACATGAGCTACTTCCTCGCTCCCGACACCGGCAAGCGCTACGACATTTTCGGCCATGGCGGCGCGCGCCGCGAGGCCGAGCGCCTCGGCGTCACCTTCCTCGGCGAAGTGCCGCTCGAAATGGGCATCCGCGAAAGCTCGGACGCCGGCACTCCAGTCGTCGCCTCCAAGCCGGATGGCGCCGAGGCCAAGATCTATCGCGACATCGCCTCGAAGGTCTGGGACAGGGTCCAGGAGGAGCGCGGCGCGGCCGAAGCCGCGGTGCCCTCGATCGTGTTCGAGTAGGCCTGCCTGGCCGGCGGATGAGGGCGGCCCGCGCTAGATAACCGAGTGTTGTTCAGGCGCGGCGCCAGCTAAGCGGCGCCGACTTTCTCGCCGAACGTCGAGAAGAACTGCCCGGCCAGCTTCTTCGAGGTCGATTCGATCAGCCGGCTACCGAGCTGCGCGATCTTGCCGCCGACATCGGCCTTGGCGGCGTATTTCAGCACCGTCGTGTCGGCGCCGTCGGCGGTGAGCGTCACATCGGCGCCGCCCTTGGCGAAGCCGGCGATGCCGCCCTTGCCTTCGCCCTGGATGGTATAGGAGTGCGGCGGCTTGAGGTTCTTCAGCGTCACCTCGCCGTTGAAGGTCGCCTTTATCGGTCCGATCTTGAGCACCACGGTGGCGGACATCTCGGTGTCGGATTTCTTTTCCAGGCTCTTGCAGCCGGGGATCGCCTCTTTGAGAATGTCCGGATCGTTGAGGGCTTTCCACACTTTCTCAACGGGTGCGGCGATCCGCTCCTCGCCTTCGATCAACAAAGCCATCAAAACCTCCCGGATTGCTGATGTCGATTGGTCGTAGCGCGCGGCCTCAAACAAGTCTATCGCACCAAAGTCCGGGTCCGCGACGCACCTGCCTCTTGCCTGCATGAACGCATTGTCATATCGATTTGTCATACAAATACGGAGACCACGATGGCAGGCGCCCCCACCAAGAAGAAGAAATTTCGCTCGCAGGAGTGGTTCGACAATCCCGACAATCCGGGCATGACGGCGCTCTATCTCGAGCGTTACCTCAATTACGGGCTGACCCGCGCCGAGCTGATGTCGGGCAAGCCGCTGATCGGCATCGCCCAAACCGGCTCCGACCTCTCGCCCTGCAACCGGCATCACCTTGAACTCGCCAAGCGCGTGCGCGAAGGCATCGTGTCGATGGGCGGTATTCCGTTTGAGTTCCCGTGCCACCCGATCCAGGAGACCGGCAAGCGCCCGACCGCGGCGCTCGACCGCAACCTCGCCTATCTCAGCCTCGTCGAGGTGCTCTACGGCTATCCGCTCGACGGCGTCGTGCTCACCATCGGTTGCGACAAGACCACGCCGGCGCTGCTGATGGCGGCGGCTACCGTCAACATCCCGGCGATCGCGCTTTCGGTCGGCCCGATGCTCAATGGCTGGCACAAGGGTAAGCGCACCGGTTCCGGCACCATCGTCTGGGAATCGCGCCAGCGCCTGTCGGCCGGCGAGATCGACTATAACGAGTTCATGGACATCGTAGCCTCATCGGCGCCGTCGACCGGCTACTGCAACACCATGGGCACCGCCACCACGATGAACTCGCTGGCCGAGGCGCTCGGCATGCAGTTGCCGGGCTCGGCCGCGATTCCCGCGCCCTATCGCGAGCGCGGCCAGATCGCCTACGAGACGGGCAAGCGCATCGTCGACATGGTGCATGAGGATCTGAAGCCCTCAGACATCATGACCCGCAAGGCGTTCGAGAACGCCATCGTCGTCAACTCGGCCATCGGCGGCTCGACCAACGCGCCGATCCACCTCAACGCCATTGCCCGTCATCTCGGCGTGCCGCTCGACAATGACGACTGGCAGAATATCGGCCTCAACGTGCCGCTTCTGGTCAACCTCCAGCCGACGGGCGAATATCTCGGCGAGGACTATCACCATGCCGGCGGCGTGCCGGTGGTGGTGGCCGAGCTGATGAAAGGCGCCCTGTTGCCGCATCCCGACGCGATCACCGTCAACGGCAAGACCATGGGCGACAATTGCAAGGACGCCGTCAACGAGAACCCGGACGTGATCAGCAGCGTCACCAAGCCGCTCAAGGCCAATGCCGGCTTCATCAACCTCAAGGGCAATCTGTTCGATTCCGCGATCATGAAGACTAGCGGCATCTCGCCGGAATTCCGCGAGCGCTATCTCTCCAACCCGAACGACCCTGAGGCATTCGAAGGCAACGCCATGGTCTTCGACGGCCCGGAGGATTACCACGCCCGCATTGACGATCCGGCGCAAGGCATCGACGAGCACACCATCCTGTTCATGCGCGGCGCGGGTCCGGTCGGCTATCCGGGCGGCGCCGAGGTGGTCAACATGCAGCCGCCGGCCTACCTTATCAAGAAGGGCATCCATTCGCTGGCCTGCATCGGCGACGGCCGCCAGTCCGGCACGTCCGGCTCGCCGTCGATCCTCAACGCCTCTCCGGAGGCGGCCGTCGGCGGCGGCCTCGCCCTGCTCAAGACGGGCGACCGCGTTCGGATCGACCTGAGGAAGGGCACCGCCAACATCCTCGTCAGCGACGAGGAGATCGCCAAACGGCGCGCGGCGCTGCAGGCCAACGGCGGCTACCACTATCCCAAGCACCAGACGCCGTGGCAGGAGATCCAGCGCGGCATGGTCGACCAGTTCTCGGCCGGCATGGTGCTGAAGCCGGCGGTGAAGTACCAGGACGTCGCGCACACCAGCGGCGTGCCGCGCGACAATCACTGAGTTTAGCGATTAGCGAAATCGAGGGGCGGCTTGCGACGAGCGGGCCGCCCCTTCTTTTTGCCCTTGTATCGGCCGCACGGCGCATCCAGATAGGCGTCATACCGGCAGGCTGAGAACACGGGACCTTTATGGCGAAACGGCGCTCTTCCTTCGGCTTCCTCGGCATGTTCGGCCGCTCTGGCGATCTGCGCCAGCTCGACGACGCCCTGCGCGCGGCCGATCTGCATCCGGCGCTGGTGCCGGAAGGGGTGAAGCTTACCATCGTCAATCTGATGAACGACCGCTGGCCGGAGGAGCCGCCGCCTGCAGCCTATTCATCGGTGGCGCAACTGTGCAGCTATTGCGTTGCTGGACCGGACGTGTTCGAGCAGGCCAACGGCAGGGAGCGCACGCTGGAGGCCGAGCGCCGCATCGAGGCCGCGCTCGAAGCCGGCGACAGCTTCGATGCGCAGATCGTGCTGATGACGCTGCATGCGAAGCTGATCAACGCCGACGTGGTCGAGCGGTACGAGTTGAGCGCGGAGTGAGCTGCGAGAGCGCAGCGATCAGCCGCCCATCCTATTGCGAGGCAGCTTGATCATCTCGCCGAAGCGGGCGCGCAGCTTGTCGTCGACGAGTCGCGACACATGGCGTGGGAAGCGCTCGGCCAGAACGCGCTTCTTCTCGGCGATCGCCCGCTGCAATATGTCGGGCCGACCTTTCTCGTTCCATTCCTTCGGCGAGAAACGGTCGCCGACGGCAGGATAGAAATATTCGGTCTGCATCAGCTTCAGCGTCTGCTCGTTGCCGAGATAGTGACCCGGACCCTTGAGGCAGACATCGGCGATCGTGTCGATCGACAGCGCCTCGTCGGTCACCTCGATGCCGCGCACGCAGCGCAGGCAGTGGCCGAGCATGTCGTTGTCGATGATCAGGCTTTCGAGGCAGAAGCCGAGCAGCGAGGCGTGCATGCCGGCCGATTCATAGACAAGGTTCAGGCCGGAGAGGCCTGCCATCACATTGGTGATGCCCTTCTCGTAGCCGGACTGGATGTCTGGCAGCTTCGAGTCCGTCATGCCGGCGGCCGAGCCGCCGGGCAGGTCGTAATATTGCGCCATCTGCGCACAGGCTGCGGTCAGCACCGCCTGCTCGGCCGAGCCGCCGGACATGGCGCCGGTCCTGAGGTCGGAGACGAACGGCCAGGTGCCGAAGATGGCCGGATGACCGGGTTTTATCGCGTTGACATAGACCAGGCCCATCAGCACTTCCGCCACCGCCTGCACGACGGCGCCGGCGATCGCGGCGGGGGCTGTCGCGCCGGCCTGGCCGGCCGACAGGAGCAGGATCGGGATACCGCCCTCGACGCAGGCCTCGAGCACGCCGCAGGCGTCCTCGGCGAACTTCATCGGCGGCACGACGAAACAGTTCGAGTTGGATACGAACGGCCGCGCGCGGAAATTCTCCTCGCCGCCGGCGATCGCATAAAGCATCTCCAGCGCCGGCTTGACGTTTTCGCGCACCGTGAACGAGGTGCCGACATGCTTCGATGTCCCCATCACGCAGGCATAGAGCGTGTTGAAATCCATCTCGAGCGGGTCGGGGATGTCGCGCGGCACCATCGTGCGCTGGAAGAAATGGATGTTGTCGAGCCCGTCGACGAGGCGGGCGGCATCGTAGATGTCCTGCAATTGCGATTCGCGGTATTCGCGCCTCTCGACATCGACCAGATGCACCGCGGCGCCCGCCGTGCCGTAGTGCACGCGCTTGCCCTGGATCACCATGTCGTGCTTGGGGTCCTGGCCATGCAGCGTGAAGTGGCGCGCCGCTTTTTTGATCGTGTCGAGCACCAGCGCGCGCGGCAGGCGGATGCGGCCGTCATCGCCATAGATCGCGCCGACCTTGGTCATCGCCTCGATGCAGGAGGGGATAGCGTTGGCGAAGCCGACTGTCTCCAGAAGCGTCAGCACCGCTTCGTGGATGCGCTCGCGGTCGTTCTGGCTCAATGGGCCGTAGCTGCCGCCTTCGAGGCCGGCCCGCACCGGACGGATGTCGTCTGCCAAAGGCGCCGCCCGCATAGCGCGGCGCGCTTCGCGCCCGCCGGAACGCCGCGAACGCTGGTCCGACGACGCTTCCTGCTTCTCGAGAGCCACTGACATGGAAAGCACTCCACCTTTAGCTTTTCAGGGGCAGGGTGCGTGGCGGTTGGTCCACCATCGGCCTGCCTCGTCCCCTTTGTTGCTCGACTATGCCGCCGGCATTGGTACAGCCTATGAGCCAGCCAATCCCGTCGAATATGCCAGAGTGCTAAAGCTATGAGGCGTGCCAAAAACAAAGAGAGCCGGCGAAGCGCCGGCTCTCTTTGGAAATCTACAGCGATCAGGCCGCGGCAGGCCTGCGGCCGGCTGCCGTGGCGAGCTCGCGGATACCGGGCTCGATATGCTGCAGCGAGATCGAGGAGATGCCCAAGCGCATGAAACGGGAGGGTTTTTCGCTGCGGTCGAAGAACCGGTCGCCGGGTTCGATGATGACGCTGCGCGACGCGGCCGCCTCGGCTAGCCCACGTGAATCGGTGCCGCGCGGGCCCTCCAGCCACAGCGATGTGCCGCCCGCCGAATCGGTCGAACGCCACTCTGGCAGGAAAGCAGAAATCGCATGGACCAGACGCTTGCGCCGCTCGTCGAAGGCGGCGGAGAGCCTGCGCACCAGCGCCTCGTGGTGGCCGAGCGACAAAAACAGCGCCACCGCGCGCTGGTTGTTTGCCGGCGGGTGCCGGAGCATAAAGCGGCGCAGTGCCCGAAGCTCGGCGATCAGCCCGGCCGAGGCGACGATGTAGCCAAGCCTCAAGCCAGGCGCCAGCGTCTTCGACATCGAGCCGACATAGATGACGCGGCCGGAACGATCGAGGCTCTTCAGCGCCTGCTGCGGCGCCTCGTCAAGAAGCTGGCTGTCATAGCCGTCCTCGATGATGATCTGGTTGTTGCGGTTGGCCCGCGCCAGAAGATCCTGCCGCCGTTCGGCCGAAAGCGGCACCATGGTCGGGCAATGGTGGCTGGGCGTCACGAAGACGAAGCCGGAATCGCTGGGGATCGCCGAGGTCACGATGCCCGACTGGTCGACAGGAACCGGCTGGATATCGGCGCCCGCCAGCCGGAAGATCGAGCGGGCGTCCGGGTAGCCGGGGTCTTCCATCGCCACCTTCGAGCCCTTGGTCATCAGCAGCGAGGCGAGCATGTAGAGCGCGTTCTGCGCGCCCAACGTCACGATGATCTCGTCCGGATTGGCGAAGATGCCGCGGCGCGGCAGAAGCCGGGCCTGGATCTGCTCGATCAGCAGCGGATCGTCGCGGTCCACCATGTCCGACGCCCAGTTGCGGATCTCGAGTACGGCCAGCGCCATGCGGTTGCATTCGCGCCATTCGGCGGTCGGGAACAGCGCCGGGTCGAACTGGCCGTAGACGAACGGATAGGAGGACTTGATCCAGTTGTCGTGCTTGGCCGGCGGCGGCATGTCGCTGGCGGCGATCTGCCGGCGCGCCTTCCAGTCGATCTCGTTCTGCTGGTCGGGCGCCTTCTGGTGCGGCTTGGCGGGGGTGGCCAGCACGTCGGGGTTGACGAAATGGCCGCGCCGCTCGCGCGCCACCAGGAAGCCCTGGTCGACCAACTGCTGGAAGGCAAGCACCACCGTGCCGCGGGCAACGCCAAGTTTTTCCGCCAGAATCCGGCAGGACGGCAGCGGCATCGAAGCAGCGATTTGTCGGTCGAGGATGGCTGCGACGATCGCCTGTCGGATCTGCGCCTGGAGGGTTTGTCCGGATTCGGCCGAAATCCGGAACAGGCCGGACCATATGGCCGTGTCATTGCGCTGTGGCATGGGAGATCTTCCTCGGATGGCCAGCTGTTTTCACTTGGCTGGACCAGTCGAGTGTAGGGGTGGCACAAGGTGTTGCGCCAATCAATTTTTCTGATCGCTGGGATTTATGCCAGTGATCCATTGGTCACAGAGGTGATCCATTGGTCACGGAAGTGATCCATCGGTTGTCAAATCATGCTGCAACGCATCATAAAACCGTGATGCGCCGCGTCATCGCCATGCTTGAATGAAATGGAAATCGGCACAATAGAATGACGCGCCGACATGCGCCGGAAACATCCGGCCTGTTAAAATGGTCTAAAAACCCGCCAGGAGCCCGCCATTGGATCAGTCAGCCTTCGACAAGCAGGTCACCGTTCTGCGTGAGCAGCGCGCGGCGGCCAAAGGCACCATGCGAGAGGCCTTTGCCGCCGATCCCAAGCGTTTCGAGAGGTTTTCCGCCACTGATGGCGATCTTCTGCTCGACTGGTCGAAATGCGCGGTCGACGCCGGCACGATGGCGACGCTGGAGAAACTTGCGGGCGCCGCCGATCTCGAAGGCCGTCGCGCCGCGATGTTCGAAGGCAAGAAGATCAACATCACCGAGAACCGCGCCGTGCTGCACACAGCACTGCGCAACCTGACCGGCAAGAGTGTCGTGGTCGATGGCCAAGATACCAAGGCTGATGTGATTGCCGTGCTCGATGCCATGGGCGCCTTCGCCGATGCCATCCGCTCCGGCAAGGCGGCCGGCGCCACCGGCAAGAAGATCACCGACATCGTCAACATCGGCATCGGCGGCTCGGATCTCGGTCCGGCAATGGTCACGCTGGCGCTGGCTCCCTACCATGACGGGCCGCGCACGCATTACGTCTCCAATGTCGACGGCGCTCACATCCACGACACGCTGAAGGGCCTTTCCGCAGAGACGACCCTGTTCATCGTCGCTTCCAAGACCTTCACCACCGTCGAGACGATGACCAACGCCGAGACGGCGCGCAAATGGGTGGAGAAGGCGCTGGGCTCGGAAGCGATCGGCAAGCATTTCGCCGCCGTCTCGACCGCACTCGATCTGGTGGCGAAGTTCGGCATCGCGTCCGACCGCGTCTTCGGCTTCTGGGACTGGGTCGGCGGCCGCTACTCGGTCTGGAGCGCCATCGGCCTGCCGGTGATGATCGCCATCGGCCCACGCAACTTCCGCGCCTTCCTCGACGGCGCGCACGAAATGGACGAGCATTTCCGCACCACCCCGCTGCAAAAGAACCTGCCTGTCTTGCTCGGGCTGATCGGCTGGTGGCATCGGGTCGTCTGCAAATATCCGGCCCGTGCCGTCATTCCTTATGACCAGCGCCTGTCGCGCCTGCCGGCCTATCTGCAGCAGCTCGATATGGAATCGAACGGCAAGAGCGTGACGCTGGACGGCGGCGCGGTCGCCACGCCGACCGGCCCGCTGGTCTGGGGCGAGCCGGGCACCAACGGCCAGCACGCTTTCTTCCAGCTCCTGCACCAGGGCACCGATTACATCCCGGTCGAGTTCCTTGCCGCGGCGATCAGTCACGAGCCGGAGCTGAAGCACCAGCACGATCTTCTGCTCGCCAATTGCCTGGCGCAGTCGGAAGCCTTCATGAAGGGCCGCACGCTTGAGGAAGCGCGCGCGCAGATGCTGGCCAAGGGCATGAAGCCTGCCGACGTCGACCGCATCGCGCCGCACCGTGTGTTTTCGGGCAACCGTCCGTCGTTGACGATCCTCTACAGGAAGCTCGATCCGCGCACGCTCGGCCGGCTGATCGCGCTTTACGAGCACCGCGTCTTCGTCGAGGGCACGCTGTTCAACATCAACTCGTTCGACCAGTGGGGTGTCGAACTGGGCAAGGAATTGGCGACAGGCCTGCTGCCTGTCGTAGAAGGCAAGGAGACTGCCGCAAAACGCGACGCCTCGACTGCCGGACTGGTGGCTCATATCCACCAATTGCGCGGCGCGGAGTGACAGGTTTGGCGGACATCAAGGGCATTCTCTTCGACAAGGACGGCACGCTTGTCGATTTCAACGCAACCTGGCTCGGCATTGCCGATTTCATGGCCATGGATGCCGCCGAAGGCGATCGCTGGAAGGCGGACAGGCTGCTCGCCGCCGCCGGCTTCGATTTCGTCACCAAGCGCTTCAAGCCCGATTCGATCTTTGCATCGGGTTCGAACATGGATGTCGTCGAGCTCTGGTTCCCGCGCCTGTCCGACGAGGACCAGATGCTGGCCGTCTCTCGCTTCAACGAGATCACCTCGGTGCAAGGCTCATCGATGGCGGTAGCGCTTCCCGGCATCATTGAATCGCTGCGGGCGCTGCACAAGCGGTCCTTCCGGCTGGGCGTCGCCACCAACGATTCCACCAGCGGCGCCGAGAAGACGCTCGCTACGCTGGGCGTCGCGCAGCTCTTCGACGCCGCCTATGGCTATGATGCGGTGGCGAACCCCAAGCCGGCGCCCGATACGATCGTGGCGTTCTGCGACCTGACCGGGCTGAGGCCCGGCGAGATCGCCATGGTCGGCGACAACCGCCACGATCTCGAAATGGCGCGGGCCGGCGGCTGCGGGCTGGCGGTGGGCGTCCTTTCCGGCACCGGCACGCGCGACTCGCTGTCGCCGATGGCCGACGTCATCCTGGATTCGGTTGCCGACTTGCCTGACTTCCTGTCGGCGCGGGTGAGCGTGCCGGCCGGCTAATCAGCCTTTTCCGCGACGAACGCGAACACGCCGCTCGGCTTCGGCTCGCCGCCGCCGTTTCCGCCGACATCGGGCACCTGATACTCAGCCAGCAGGCGAAGCCGTTGCCTGGGCAGCCAGGCGCGGCCCGGATCGCCAACCAGCACCTCGATGCCGGCGGCAAGGCACCGGTCGAGGAATGGGACGACCTGCCGCGCCACCGCCCGCCCGTAGAAGACATCGCCGGCGAGCACCAGGTCGACGGCAGGCGGCGGGCCGGCGGTGATGTCCTTACCGACTATGCTGATGGCGACGCCGTTGGCCGCGGCGTTGAGGCGGAGTGCGGCGGCGCCGTTGCGGTCGATCTCCGCGGCGATCACCTCGCTCGCTCCGGCCTTTGCCGCGGCAATGCCGACCAGGCCTGAGCCGGCGCCGAGATCGAGCACCCGCCTGCCGGCAACGATCGAGGGACGGTCAAGCACATAGCGCGCCAGCACGGCGCCGCCCGCCCAGGCATAGGCCCAGTAGGGCGGCTGCGGCCCGGCCGTATTTTCGGGCGCGCCGTCCCCCGGCTCCAGCAGCCGCCTGAGCCCGCTGCCGGGATGGGCTGTATAGAGGCGGATTTCGGGCAGCGAGGATACCGGCGCCAGCTGCAGGTTCGCCTTGATGAATTCGGCCGGATCGAGCGCCGGTGTCTTCTCTCGCCCTAGGCTGGGCCTCGGATCACTCAAGCCTGGTCCCGCAATGCGCGCCGCAGGATCTTGCCGACCGGCGTCTTTGGCAGCTCGGCGCGGAATTCGATGTATCTTGGCCGTTTGTACCCGGTCAGGTTCTCGCGGCAGTAGGCGGTCAGCGTTTCGACGGTAAGCGCCGGATCCTTCCTGACCACGAACAGCTTCGGCACCTCGCCGGAATGCTCGTCCGGCACGCCGATCGCCGCCACCTCGAGCACGCCGGGGTGCTGCGCCACGACCTCTTCCAGCTCGTTCGGATAGACGTTGAAGCCCGAGACGAGGATCATGTCCTTCTTGCGGTCGACGATCTTGGTGTAGCCGCTCTCGTCCATGAAGCCCATGTCGCCCGACTTGAAGAAGCCGTCCTTGGTCATCACCTTGGCGGTCTCGTCCGGCCGGTTCCAGTAGCCGGCCATCACCTGCGGTCCGCGGATGCAGATCTCGCCGACCTCGCCGAGCGGCACGTTGTTGCCGTCATCGTCACGGATGGCGATCTCGGTCGAAGGCAGCGGCAGGCCGATCGTGCCGGTGAAATCGCTGGAGCTGAACTTGTTGGCGGTCGCCACCGGCGAGGTTTCGGAGAGCCCGTAGCCTTCGCTCACCGGACATCCGGTCAGCGCCTTCCAGCGCTCGGCCACGCCCTTCTGCACCGCCATGCCGCCGCCGAGCGTCAGGATCAGCGGCTTGAAATCGAGCTTGCGGAAGTCCTCGTTGTTCAGCAGCGCGTTGAACAGCGTGTTGAGGCCGGGAAAGATGTGGGCGGGATATTTCTGCAGTTCCTTGACGAAGCCCGGAATGTCGCGCGGGTTGGGAATGAGCACGTTCTGGGCACCCTGCTGCATGCCCATCAGCGCGTTCACCGTCAGCGCGAAGATATGGTAGAGCGGCAGCGCACAGATGAAGTTTTGATGCGTCGGCTTCGGCTTGACCGTGTAGGCGTCCTCCACCCAGAGCGAGTTCTGCGCCACGTTGGACAAGACGTTGCGGTGCAGCAGCGTCGCGCCTTTCGAGACGCCTGTCGTGCCGCCGGTATATTGCAGGAAAGCGATATCGTCGCCGGAGACCGCCACGGGCTTGAAGCCGTGGCCCGCGCCGGTTTTCAGCGCGGCGTTGAATTTGACATGGCCAGGCAGCGACCACGCGGGAACCATCTTCTTCACCCGCCGCACCACGAGATTGACGATCGCGCCTTTCAGTCCGCCCAGCATGTCGCCCATCGCCGCGACCACGACATGCTTGACCGGCGTCCTGGCGATCACCGCCTGCAGCGTGTTGGCGAAGTTTTCCAGAATGACGATGGCCTGCGCGCCGGAATCCTTGAGCTGATGCTCCAGCTCGCGCGGCGTGTAGAGCGGGTTGACGTTCACCACTGTGAAGCCGGCGCGAAGCACGCCCATCATGGCCACCGGATATTGCAGCACGTTCGGCATCATCAGCGCCACGCGCGCGCCCTTCTCCAGGCCTTTCGACTGCAGATAGGCGCCGAAGGCGGTCGAAAGCCGCTCGAGCTCGGCGTAGGAGATGGACTTGCCCATGCAGACAAAGGCGGGCTGGCCGGAAAACTGCTTGCAGGCGCCGACGAGGAAGTCGCCGATGGAGTTGTAGGGCAGCGGACCGATCTCGGCCGGCATGTTCTTCGGATAGTTCTTGAGCCACGGCTTGTCCGGCAGCCCGGCGGCGAGCTCGGTGATCGCCTTTGGCAATCGCTTGGCCTGCGCCGAAGCCGGTTTTGCGGTCGTGGGGTTGCCGGCGGCCGCAGGCTTGCCGGTCTTTGCGGTAGCGGCCTTGGCGGCGGATTTGGGGTTCGTCGCCGTGGCCGTCGGCTTGGAGGCGGCCTTTGCGGGTGAAGACGTCTTGGCAGGTTTTGCTGTCTTGGAAGGTGAAGCCTTGGACGCGCCGGCGTTGGCGGCTGCGGCCTTGGCTGTTGCCTTCGCCGGGGGCGTTGTCTTTGCTGCTTTTGCCACCAAATCCCTCCCTGGTATCTTGGTCTCATTGTCTCGCGCCGCGCCTGCCTCCAATGTCAGAGGCCTCCTCCGCCGGGCGCCGATAGCGGATTCCCCAAGAAATCCGGCATGTCGTCTATCTATTGCGTCTATCGGCGGCCGTGCAAGTCTTGCCCTAGCGGCAGCGGCGGAAAGATTTGCCGTCGAAAATCTCTTCGTCCGATCACTCCTCGAGCTGCATGCCGACGAGGAACAGGACTGCAATCGGGAAGCCCCAGCGTCGGTTTCGCGAGGCGGCCAATCAATAAAAAAATGCAGTCGTTAACAATGTCGTGAGCGAAAAAATCTGCTCACATTTTCCAAAATTTGAGGAAAATCCGGATTCTTTTCCTGCTTACCATGGGGTACGCAAACGGGGTGTTCCAAAGCCCGAAAAACGGTGCTTATATGCGCGCTTCGCGAGCCTACAGAGGGGCTTGGAAGAACATCAGGGAGTGCTCAATGAAAAAGACAATGACTTTTGCAGCCGCGTTGCTGGCTGCAAGCGTCCTGGGCGGCATGGCCAATGCAAAGACGCTTGTCTATTGCTCGGAAGCGTCGCCGGCCAATTTCGATCCGGGTACGACGACGGGCGGCAACGACTTCGACGCTTCCTCGCGCACCGTCTATTCGCGCCTGGTCGAGTTCAAGCATGGCGGCACCGAGATCGAGCCCGGCCTTGCCGACAAATGGGAAATCTCCGACGACGGCCTGGTCTATACTTTCCACCTGCATCCGGGCGTGAAGTTCCAGACCACCGACTATTTCAAGCCGACCCGCGACCTCAATGCCGACGACGTCGTCTTCTCCTTCGACCGTCAGTTCAACAAGCAGAATCCGTGGAACGGCGAGAAGTATCTGCCGAACCTGACCTGGGACTACTACACCGGCATGGACATGCCGAAATACGTGGCAAAGTGGGAGAAGGTCGACGACCTCACCGTCAAGCTGACGCTGACCGAGCCGAACGCGCCGATGCTGGCCAACCTCGGCATGGACTTCGCCTCGATCGTCTCGAAGGAATATGCCGACCAGCTCGAGAAGGATGGCAAGATGGCCGACTTCTCGACCAAGCCGATCGGCACCGGCCCGTTCCAGTTCGTCGACTATCAGCTGGATTCGGTCATCCGCTATGCGGCCCACCCCGACTACTTCAAGGGCAAGGAGAAGATCGACGATCTCGTCTTCGCCATCACGCCTGACGCGACCGCCCGTATCCAGAAGGTGCTGGCCGGCGAATGCGATGTGGCTCCCTATCCGAACCCGGCCGACATCGCCACCATCAAGGCCAACAAGGACGTGACCCTGATGGATCAGGCCGGCCTCAACATCGGCTACATGAGCTACAACACGACGATCCCGCCGCTCGACAAGCCCGAGGTTCGCCATGCGCTCAACCAGGCGATCGACCGCGAAGCGCTGATCAAGTCGCTGTTCCAGGATGCTGGCGCAACGCCTGCCCAGAACCTGATCCCGCCGACCATGTGGTCGTGGAACAAGGACGTGAAGTTCGATTCCTACGATCCGGAAGCGGCCAAGAAAGTGCTGGCCGATGCCGGGCTGAAGGAAATCCAGCTCTGGGCTTCCGACCGCGTTCGTCCCTACAACCCGAACTTCCAGCGCGCGGCTGAGCTGATCCAGGCCGACTGGGCCAAAGTCGGCGTCAAGGCCGAGATCGTCAACTACGAGTGGACGAAGTATCGCGAGGAAGGCAAGAAGAAGGAGCGTCCCGGCGCCTTCCAGATCGGCTGGACCGGCGACAATGGCGATCCCGACAACTTCTTCGCCACGCTCTTTGCCTGCTCGGCCATCGGCGTCTCGAACTACTCCAGCTGGTGCGACAAGGACTTCGAGGACCTGATCCAGAAGGCCAAGAAGACCAGCGACCAGGGCGAGCGCACCAAGCTCTATGCGCAGGCGCAGGAGATCTTCGCCAAGCAGGCGCCGGCCTTCCTGCTGGCGCACAGCCAAGTCTACTCGGTCGTTCGCAACAACGTCACCGGCTACAAGATGGACCCGCTTGGCATTCATCGCTTCGACGGCGTTGACAAGGCCGAGTAATATCTGCGAACGGGGCGGCGCGAATTAGCGCCGCCCCATTCATTTCACGATGATTAGATATCTTCTCAACAAAATCGCCCTTCTGATCCCGACCCTGGTCGGCATCACCATCTGCGCCTTCGCCTTCGTCCGGCTGCTGCCCGGCGACCCGATCCTGGCCATGGCCGGCGAGCATGGCGTGACCCCTGCGCGGTACGAAGAGCTCAAGGAACAGTTCGGCTACAACCTGCCGGTCTGGGAGCAGTATGCACGCTATGTCGGCGAGGTCGCCACCGGCGACTTCGGCGTCTCCATTTCATCCAAGCGCCCGGTTCTCGAGGAGTTCAAGACGCTCTTCCCGGCGACGCTGGAGCTGTCCTTCTTCGCCATGGTCTTCGCCATGGCGATCGGCATCCCGGCCGGCATATTCGCGGCCGTCAAGCGCGGCTCATGGTTCGACCAGTCGCTGATGGGGACCGCGCTCGTCGGCTATTCCATGCCGATCTTCTGGTGGGGCCTGCTGCTCATCATCTTCTTCTCCGGCTATCTCGGCTGGACGCCGGTTTCCGGCCGCATGGGCCTGCAGTTCTTCCTGAAGCCGATCACCGGCTTCATGACCATCGACACCATCCTTTACGGCAAGTGGGATGCGCTGCGCTCGGCGCTCAGCCATCTCGTCCTGCCCGCGATCGTGCTCGGCACTATTCCGCTGGCGGTCATCGCGCGCCAGACCCGTTCGGCCATGCTCGAGGTGCTGGGCGAGGATTATGTCCGCACCGCCCGCGCCAAGGGCCTTTCGGCCGCCCGCGTCATCGGCGTGCATGCGCTTCGCAACGCGCTGATCCCGGTCGTCACCACCATCGGCCTGCAGGTCGGCACGCTGCTTGCCGGCGCCATCCTCACCGAAACCATCTTCGCCTGGCCGGGCATCGGCAAGTGGATGGTCGATTCCATCTTCAAGCGCGACTATGTCGTCGTGCAGTCAGGTCTGCTTTTGATCGCGCTCATCGTCATGGCCGTGAACCTCATCGTCGACGTGCTCTACGCTGTCATCAACCCGCGCATCAGGGCCGCGTGATGAGCCAGTCGACCGAAATCGCTCCCATGGCCGCCGGCAGCCCGGACCGCCTGACCGGGTTCAAGACCTTCTGGCACTATTTCTCGGTCAATCGCGGCGCCGTCATCGGCCTCTTCGTCTTCATCCTCTTGGTGCTGGCGGCGCTCTTTGCGCCGCTGCTCGCGCCCTATGCGCCCGATGTGCAGGACAAGACCGCATTCTTGCGCCCGCCGGCCTGGCAGGCGGGCGGCAGCTCGCAATACATCCTCGGCACCGATCCGGTCGGCCGCGATATCCTCTCGCGCCTGCTCTACGGCGCGCGCTTCTCGCTGCTGATCGGCGCCGTCGTCGTCACGCTGGCGCTCACCGGCGGCATCACGCTCGGCCTGCTTGCCGGCTATTTCCGCGGCTGGGTCGACGTGGCGATCATGCGCGTCATGGACCTGATCCTCGCCTTCCCGTCGCTGCTTCTGGCGCTGGTGCTGGTCACCATCCTCGGCCCCGGCCTGTTCAATGCGATGCTGGCGATCTCGCTCGTCCTGCAGCCGCATTTCGCCCGCCTGGTGCGCGCCGCGGTCATGGCCGAGAAGAGCCGCGAATACGTCGTCGCCGCCAAGGTCGCGGGCGCAGGCCATCTGAGGCTGATGCTTCGCACGATCCTGCCGAATTGCCTGGCGCCGCTGATCGTCCAGGGCACGCTGTCATTCTCCAACGCCATTCTCGAAGCGGCCGCCCTTGGCTTCCTCGGCCTCGGCGCGCAACCGCCGACGCCGGAATGGGGCACCATGCTTGCCTCGGCGCGCGAGTTCATCCTGCGCGCCTGGTGGGTGGTGACTTTCCCGGGTCTTGCCATCCTGATCACCGTGCTCGCGATCAACCTGATCGGCGACGGCCTGCGTGACGCCCTCGATCCCAAGCTCAGGAGGTCGTGATGGCGGCGCTGCTCGACATCCAGAATCTCGTCGTCGAATTCCAGACCGCGTCCGGTCCGTTCCGCGCCGTCGACGGCGTCTCGCTCCATGTCGACGAGCGCGAGGTGCTCGCCATCGTCGGCGAATCCGGTTCCGGCAAGTCGGTGTCGATGCTGGCGGTGATGGGCCTGCTGCCATGGACGGCCACCGTCACCGCCGACCGCATGAGCTTCGGCGGCCGCGATCTGCTCAAGATCAGCCCGGCCGAACGCCGCAAGATCATCGGCAAGGACATTGCCATGATCTTCCAGGAGCCGATCGCCAGCCTCAATCCGTGCTTCACCGTCGGCTTCCAGATCGAGGAAGTGCTGCGCTTCCATCTCGGCATGGATCGTACGCAGCGCCGGGCCCGCGCCATCGAATTGCTGAAGCAGGTCGGCATCCCCGAGCCGGCGGAGCGGCTCAATTCCTTCCCGCACCAGATGTCGGGCGGCCAATGCCAGCGCGTCATGATCGCGATGGCGATTGCCTGCAATCCGAAGCTCCTGATCGCCGACGAGCCGACGACCGCGCTCGACGTCACCATCCAGAAGCAGATCCTCGACCTGCTGGTCTCGCTGCAGGCCAAATACGGCATGGGCCTGATCATGATCACCCACAATATGGGCGTGGTGGCGGAGACCGCCGACCGCGTCATCGTCCAGTACAAGGGCCGCAAGATGGAAGAGGCCGACGTGCTGTCGCTCTTTGAATCGCCGAAGAGCAACTACACGCGCGCACTGCTGTCGGCGCTGCCCGAGAACGCCGTCGGCGACCGGCTGCCGACCGTCACCGACATGCTGTTCGAGCCGGCGCCCTCGGGAGCCGACGCATGACCAAGGTCGTCGAAGGCAAGAACATCAAGCGCGACTACCATGTCGGCGGCGGACTGTTCCGCGGCGCGCGTACGGTGCATGCGGTCAAGGGTGTCTCCTTCAGCGTTGAGAAGGGCAAGACGCTGGCGATCGTTGGCGAATCCGGCTGCGGCAAGTCCACGCTCGCCCGCATCATCACTCTGATCGACCCGGCGACGTCGGGCGAGTTGTTCATCGACGGCAACAAGGTCGACATCGCCACAGACGGGCTGACCAAGGAGATGCGCCGCAAGGTGCAGATCGTCTTCCAGAACCCGTACGGGTCGCTCAACCCGCGTCAGAAGATCGGCGACGTGCTCGGCGAGCCGCTGCTCATCAACACCGACAAGCCGGCCGAAGAACGCCGCGACCTTGCGATGAAGATGCTGAAGAAGGTCGGCCTCGGCCCCGAGCATTACAACCGCTATCCGCACATGTTCTCCGGCGGCCAGCGCCAGCGCATCGCCATTGCCCGCGCGCTGATGCTGAATCCCAGCCTGCTGGTGCTGGACGAGCCGGTTTCCGCGCTCGACCTTTCGGTGCAGGCACAGGTGCTCAACCTGCTTGCCGACCTGCAGGACGAGTTCAAGCTGACCTATGTCTTCATCAGCCACGACCTGTCGGTGGTGCGCTACATCGCCGACGACGTGATGGTGATGTATTTCGGCGAAGCGGTCGAGTACGGTCCGCGCGACGAGGTGTTTTCGGACCCCAAGCACGCCTACACCAAGACGCTGTTCGCCGCGACGCCGCGCGCCGATGTGGCGAGCATCAAGGCAAGGTTGGCCAAGAAGAAGGCGGCCTGACCGGGCGTGTCGATATTCAGGGGAGGCCGGCCTGCGAATGGCGGCTTCCTGCGCTTCCGGTGCTCACGTACTTAAGTACGCTCCGCTCCGGTTCTCGCAAGTCACCATTCTCGACCCGGCCTGACCTGAGTCTCAACAGGCCCTAACAGCCGTTGTCGCCAAAGTGCTCACGACAGCTTGGCGATGATCGTCCGCAGCGCTTCGCCGAAGCGGTGCACCTCTTCCACCGTGTTGTAGTGCACCAGCGAAGCGCGGATCGCGCCGCTGTCCATTGACAGGTTGAGCCGCTTCATCAGCCGCGGCGCATACATGTGGCCGTCGCGGATGCCGATCTGCATGGCGGCCATCTCCTCGACGATCCTTTGCGGCGAGAGCTCGCCGATGTTGAAGCAGAAGGTCGGCACGCGCTCGTGGATACGGTCTTCCTCGGCAACGCCATAGATCGTGGCGCCGCACGCCTTCAACACCTTCAGCATCTCGCGCGCCAGCATCAGCTCGTAGTCGCGGATGGCGTTCATGCCGGCAACGATGTTGTCGCGGCGCGAGCGGTTGTTCTGGGCCAAGAAATTGCGGCCGACCGATTCCAGATAGCGCACCGCGGCGTCCATGCCGGAGACGTTCTCGTAGATGAAGGTGCCGGCCTCGACCTTGTAGGGCGGCTCGTTGGGAATGAAATCCTCGCGGAATGTCGGCAGCCGCTTCAGCGTTTCGAAGCGGCCCCAGAGAAAACCCATATGCGGCGAGAAATTCTTGTAGCCGGAGCAGACGAGATAGTCGCAATCCCAGGCCTGCACGTCGATCAGCCCGTGCGGCCCGTAATGCACGCAATCGAGGAAGACTTCGGCGCCCGCCGCATGCGCGATGTTCGCCACCGAAGCGACATCGACGATCGAGCCGATCGAATGCGCCGTCACCGTGCAGGCGACAAGGCGGGTGCGTTCCGACATCAGCGCCCTGAGGTCGTCGACATGGAGATTGCCGTCCTCGCGCATGCGCCACCATTTGAACTTCGCGCCGGCCTGCTCGAGCGCCAGCCAGGTGGCGATGTTGGCGTCGTGGTCCATGTCGGTGACAACGATCTCGTCGCGCCCCCCATCCGGGTTTTTGGCAAGCATCTGGCCGATGCCGAGGCTGACCAGGCGGATGAACGATGTGGCGTTCATGCCGAAGCAGATTTCGGATGGACTATAGGCGTTGATCAACAGCGCCACGCTTTCGCGCGCCTCTGCGACTGATTGATCGACCGTCACGCTGCGGCCATAGCGGCCGCCGCGCTGCACATTGTGTGCGACCAGATGGGTGGCCACCGCGTCGAGAACGCTCTGCGGGATCTGCGCGCCGGCGGCGTTGTCCATGAAGATGAAGTCGCCTGCCTGCCGGAGCGCGGGGAACATGGCGCGGATCTTCTCGACCGGGAACGAAGCGGCGCTGTCCGGCGCTTTCGAAACGTGGTGCTGGTTCACGGACGTCTCCTTCAGGTCATCAATGTCAGTTCGGAGGGATCAATGCGCGCCGGACCGGGCCTTGCCGCGCGCTTCGAGGTAGCCGACCAGCCGCACCAGCGGCCACAGGAAGGCGAGATAGATGATCGCCGCGCCGATCAGCGGCGTCGGATTGGCCATCAGCGCCTGCGCGTCCGTCGCCTGCTTCAGGAGGTCGGGCATCGCCACGACCGAGGCGAGCGCGGTGTCCTTGAACACCGAGACGCAGTTGCTGGTGAGCGGCGGGATGACGACGCGGATCGCCTGCGGCAGCACCACCTTGCGCATGGCGACCCAGAACGGCAGGCCGAGCGCGGCAGCGGCCTCGAACTGGCCCTTCGGGATGTTCTCGATGCCGGCCCGGCAGACTTCGGCGGTGAAGGCGGCGAGCACCAGCGACAACGCAAGTGCCGCCGACACGAAGGACGACAGCCGGATGCCGACGAAGGGCAGGGCGTAGTAGATCAGGATCAGCACCACCAGGATCGGCAGCGCGCGGAACATGTCGATATAGAGCGTTGCCAGCCGCCGCAGCGGCTTCGGTGCGTAGAGCCGCACAAGGCAGATCGCCAGTCCGGCGATGGTGCCGAAGACGATGGCCGCGCAGCCGAGCAGGATGGTGTTGCCGAGCCCGCGGATGAGGATCGGAAACGATCGGACCAGGATGCCCCAGTTGAAGAAGGTGTCGATCAGTTCCATCGGCTCACCATGAAGGCAATGCCAGGTCCATCGCAGCCGCGCCGGCCTGAGCGGGTGAAGCGAGAGCGCCGGCAGTCCCGGCGCTCTCATCGCGGATTGAAATCAGCCTGCCTATTGCGGGATCGGGCCCGGCGTCACCGTGCTGGTGCCGGCCTCCGGATCGACGCCGAACCACTTCTTGTGGATCGCGGCCATGCTGCCGTCCTTCTTCATTTCGCTGATGGCGTCGTTGACTTTCTCCAGCAGCGGATGGCCCTTCTTGGTCATCATCGCGAAGCGCTCGCCGGTCGGGATGCGCACGAGGATCTTCAGCGCCGGCATCTGCTTGATGGCGAACAGGAAGCCGGCGAGCTCGCCGGCACCGCCGTCGATGCGGCCGTTCTGCACGTCGAGCAAAAGGTCCTGCTGGGCGTTGTAGCTTTTGGTCTCGGAGACGCCGAGCTTGGCGGCGTTCTCCTTCATATAGGCTTCGCCGGTCGAGCCGGCGATCACGCCGATGGTCTTGCCCTTGAGGTCGTCGAGCGACTTGATGGTGGAATCCGCCTTGCCGACGATGGTGCCGTCGCTGTCGTAATAGGCTTGCGTGAAGCCCTGGTTCTGCAGCCGCTCCTTGGTGACCGAGATCGATGAAACGGCGAAGTCGATGCGGCCCGAAGCGGTCGCCGCGAACAGCGCCTGGAAGCCGAGGTCCTGGAATTCGACATCGGCGCCGATGCGCTTGGCGACGTCGTTGGCGACGTCGATCTCGAAACCTTCAAAGCCGCCGGAATCGGTCTTGTATTCCCATGGCGGGTTGGCCGGGTAGGCGCCCACCATGATCTTGTCGGCAAAGGCCGGCGCCGCGAAGGCGACGCCCGCGGCGACGATCACCCCAATCAGTCCTAGACGTTTCAACATCTTTGCTTCCCTCTGGTTCGGTTTCTCATCCGCTCCTTCCGGCGCCCAACTCCCGGACGCCGCAGGCGAGGCGGTGCCTGAAATCAGGATGCGCGGCGCCGCCGCGAACCGAAATGCTCCTGCAGTTTGGCAATCAGTGTTTCGACCGCCGCCTCCGTGGTGACCATGCCGGGCGACAGCCGCAGCGTCGTGCCGCGCGCGTCGCAGAAAAGCCGCTCGTCGCGCAGCGCCGCGATGATCTTCGTTGGCTCTGCGCCTTGCGGCAGGCCGAGCATGACGCTGCCGCCGCGCTCGCCGGCATCGAGCGGCGAACGGACCTCCCAGCCATTGTCCAACGCCGCGCCAATGACGCTCTCGACGAGCGCGGCGTTCTGCGTGCGGATGGCGTCGATGCCGGTCTTTTCCACCCATTCCAGTCCGGGCAGCGAGGCGACGCTCGCCAGGATCGCCGGCGTGCCATGATCGAAGCGCCGCGCATCTTCGGCATAGGTGAAGGCGTCGAGGTCCCAGGAGAACGGGTTGGGCTGGCTGAACCAGCCGCGCAGCTCCGGCCGGCATGTCGCGAGAAGGTGCGGCGCGACTTGCAAGATGCCCGCGCCGGAAGAACCGCACAGCCATTTGAGCGATGTGGAAACGACGAAATCGACCGGCGTCGCGGCAACGGAAAACGGTGCCACGCCGATGCCCTGCGTGACGTCGACGCCGACGATGCTGCCCAAGGCGCGGCCATGCGCGGCGAGCCGTTCGACGTCACAGCGATGCGAGGCCGTCGAGGTGACGAAGGTGATAAGCGCCAGTCCGACATCGTCCTGCCAGCGGGCGATAAAATCCTCGTCGCGCACCCAGCTCTCGCCCGGCCGCAGCGGCACGGTGTCGAGCGTGAAGCCGAAACGCTTGGCGAGCCCTGCGAGCAGGAAATGCAGGCTCGGAAAACAGTCGGCCGCAACCAGCAGCCGCTTTCCCGCCAGACGCTCGGCCGGCAAGGCGCCGATCAGGCTGTAGAGAGCTGAGGTGACGTTCTCGGCGCTGGTCAGCGTGCTCCGCGGCGCCTCGATCAGCCGCGTCCACGCGTCGATGAAGCGCTGCCGCGCGGCAAGGGCGGCCGGCCACTGGCCGTCGTCTTCCGCCGACCAGATAGAGGAAAACTCTGTCAGCGCGGCGGCCATCCGCTCGGCCTTGCCGGGGAAAGTGCCGATCGAATGATAGAGAAAATAGCCGGACATTTGCTGCCTCACGTTCCTTGTGATCATGTGATCACAAAAGCGGACAGGGATCAATCGCCGCGGCTAAAGAAATGCCGATCAGCGCTTCAAAATCCGGCTGTTCTCTTGGTCCAGGGCCTGCGACAGGTGGTTCTGAAGCCCGTCTTCCGCCGCTTTGTCAGGGCGCCCTGCCAAAGGCGGCGAAATCGATCGGCCTCGGCTCCGGCACATCCGGGCAGATGGTGCGCAACGTCATCTGCGTCGCAGTGATGTCGGCCACCACTTCGTCGCGGGCGCGGACAAAGTCCTTGTCCTTCAGCGCCGCGATGATCGCGACGTGCCGGCCCGATGGCTCCATGGTGCCGGCGCGCATCAGTGGCGCGACATGGTTGGACAAAAGCCGCATGTAAGGGCCGAAACGCAGCCACAGCGTCTCGATGAGCTGGAACAGCACGTCGGAGCCGGAGGCGCGATAGATGGTGAAATGGAATTGCTGGTTCTTGGCGATCAGCTCGTAGATGCTGCCGTCGCGGCCGATCGCCTGCTGGTCGTCGGTGACCCTCTGCAGCGAGGCGATCTCGGCTGCGGTGAGACGCGGCGCGCCGAGCTCGGCGGCCAGCCCTTCGACGGCGAGGCGGGCCCGGCAGAGGTCGTCGAGCCGCGCTCGTGTCACCACCGGCACGCAGGCCGAGCCGTTCTGTGAGATCTCCAGCGCATTCTCCGCAGCCAGCCGCCGCAGTGCCTCGCGCACCGGCATG
The DNA here is from genome assembly GCF_004791585.1 of Mesorhizobium sp. M1C.F.Ca.ET.210.01.1.1. Classification (GTDB taxonomy): domain Bacteria; phylum Pseudomonadota; class Alphaproteobacteria; order Rhizobiales; family Rhizobiaceae; genus Mesorhizobium. Next base: position 212,066 of record NZ_SRUU01000002.1, on the reverse strand, counting down.
TTGGACGTGCCGAAGGCCTCGGCCAGCGAGGCGATGGTCAGCACCTGTCCAGGGTCGAAGCTGCCGACCATCAGGGCATGGCGAAGCTGCTGATAGACGCCATCCTGGACGGTGATACGTCCCGATATCGGTTCGAAGCCCAGAGCCACGCTTTTGCTTTCCTTAGCGGCCGACAAAGTCTATGTGCGGACAAATGTGAAACGCGCCTGCCGGAGCAGGCGTGATCATCTGATCACAAATTGGGCTAAGTGAAAAGCCGGCGCAGGCCGGCAACATCGCCGCTGTCGGAGATTATGGCGATGCCGCTGGTTGATTTCAGTCGGGAATAACTGCGGTGGCCTGGATTTCCACCTTGGCGCGGTCCTCGACCAGCGCCACCACCTGCATGGCGGCCATCGCCGGAAAGTGCCGGCCGATGACGGCGCGGTAGGCTTCGCCGATCCCCTTGAGGTTGGCGATATATTCGGCCTTGTCGGTGAAGTACCAGGTCATCGAGGTGATGTGCTGCGGCTCTCCGTCGGCTTCCGCGAGCACCGCAACGATATTGGCGAGCGTCTGGCGCACCTGGCCGACGAAGTCGTCGGTCTCGAATTTGCCCTCGGCATTCCAGCCGACCTGGCCGCCGACGAACACCAGCCGCCCGCGCGCCGCGACGCCATTGGCGTAGCCGATCGGTTTGGCCCAGCCTTCAGGCTGCAGGATGGTGTGCATGTCTAGCCTCCCCCTATTTCAAATGCGGTTCGCAAGCATGGCGTTACGCCGCTCCCATGACCTGCCTGGCGATCACCACCTTCTGCACGTCGGAAGCGCCCTCATAGATGCGCAGCGCACGGATCTCGCGATAGAGGCTCTCGACGATGTGGCCCTTGCGCACGCCGTCGCCGCCATGCAGCTGCACCGCCTTGTCGATCACCTCCTGCGCCTTGTCGGTGGCAAAAAGCTTAGCCATCGCCGCCTCGCGCGTCACCCGCGCAGCGCCCATGTCCTTGGTCCAGGCGGCGCGGTAGATGAGCAGCGCGGCGGCGTCGACATCGAGCGCCATGTCGGCGATGTGGCCCTGCACCATCTGCAGTTCGGCCATCGCAGCGCCGAAGAGTTCCCGTTCGGCCACCCTCTTGATGCTTTCATCCAGTGCCCGGCGGGCGAAGCCGAGGGCCGCGGCGCCAACGGTCGAGCGGAAGACGTCGAGCACCGACATGGCGATACGAAAACCGTCGCCGGGCTTGCCGATCAGGGCCGAAGTCGGGACGCGGACCTTGTCGAACGACAGCCGGGCAAGCGGATGCGGCGCGATCACTTCCAGCCGTTCGGCAACGCCAAGGCCCTTGACGTCGCCTGGCACGATGAAGGCGGAAATTCCCTTGGCGCCAGTCGCCTCGCCGGTGCGAGCGAAGACGACGTAGAGGTCGGCGATGCCGCCATTGGAGATCCAGGTCTTTTCGCCCGACAGCAGGTAGAAGTCGCCGTCGCGGACAGCCGTCATCTCCATGTTGGCGACATCCGAGCCTGAGCGCGGCTCCGACAGTGCAAAGGCCGAGATTGCCTGGCCGGCCCGGGTCTTTTCCAGCCAGCGCTGCTGGTCCGGCGTGCCGAACAGCGAGATCGCGCCGGTGCCGAGGCCCTGCATGGCAAAGGCGAAGTCGGCCAGACCGTCATGACGGGCAAGCGTTTCGCGCGTGATGCAGAGCGTGCGCACGTCGAGCGGTCCGGGGTTGGCGGGATCGAGCGCCGTCGGCTTCAGCCAGCCGTCGCGGCCAAGCTTCCCCACCAGCGCGCGGCAGGCGGCGTCGACATCGTGGCGATCGACGGGAAGGTTTTTCGCGCACCAGGCGTCGAGACGTTCGGCGAGTTCGCGGTGGCGGTCGTCGAAGAAGGGCCACGAGAGGAAGGAACGGTCAGGCATTTGCGCCCTTCTTGAGCGAAGACAACATCCTCAATTCCCCTCGAACACCGGCTTTTCCTTAGCGACGAACGCCTTGTACGCCCGCTCGAAGTCGCCGGTCTGCATGCAGATCGCCTGCGCCTGCGCTTCCGCCTCGATCGCCTGGTCGAGGCCCATCGACCATTCCTGGTTGAGCTGCGTCTTGGTGATGCCGTGCGCGAAGGTCGGTCCGGAGACGATGCGCGCCGCCATGTCGAGCGCATCGGCCTCGAGCGCGGCCGGCTCGACCAGGCGGTTGTAGAAACCCCAGCGCTCGCCTTCGGCCGCGCTCATGGTGCGGCCGGTATAGAGCAGCTCGGCCGCGCGGCCCTGGCCGATGATGCGCGGCAGGATCGCGCAGGCACCCATGTCGCAGCCGGCGAGGCCGACGCGGGTGAACAGAAAGGCGGTCTTTGCCTCCGGCGTGGCGATGCGGATGTCGGAGGCCATGGCGATGATGGCGCCGGCGCCGACCGCCACGCCGTCGACGGCAGAGATGATAGGCTTGCCGCAGTTAAGCATCGCCTTGACGAAGTCGCCGGTCATGCGCGTGAAGGCGAGCAGCGCCCTCATGTCCATCTTCACCAGCGGCCCGATGATGTCGTGGACATCGCCGCCCGAGCAGAAATTGCCGCCATTGGGCAGGAACACGACGGCGTCGACATCCTGGGCATAGACAAGGTCGCGAAAGGTGTCGCGCAGCTCCGCATAGCTGTCGAAGGTCAGCGGGTTCTTGCGCTCCGGCCGGTCGAGCCGGATCTTTGCCACCCGGCCTTCGACCTCCCAGAGGAAGTGCTTCGGCTTGAGCTTGGCCATGGCGCTCATTCGCGTCCCTCCCAATTGCTGCGGAACGATTTCAGCATGCCGGCAAGCCTGCGCGCCTCGTCCTCGCTGACATTGCCGAGCAACTCGCCGACCCAGCTTTCATGCGCAGCGGCGATTGCCGCGAAAGACCTCGAACCTTCCTCGGTCAGCCGCACCATCGAGGTGCGGCGGTCGCCGTTGCGGCGCGCGCGGGTGACAAGCCCTTCCGAAACCAGCCGGTCGACGATGCCGGTGACGTTGCCGTTCGACACCAGCAGGAATCGCGACAGGTCGCTCATCAGCATGCCTTCCGGCGACCGGTAAAGCGCCGCCATCACGTCGAAGCGCGGCAGCGTGGTGTCGAACTCCTTCTTCAGCCGCTCGCGCAGTTCGGCCTCGATGGTGCGCGAGGCGCGCAGCAGGCGTATCCACAGGCGCAGCCTGTCCTTGCCCGGACCGGCGGATGTCGGTCCCGCTACCATGTTTCGCCTCCCGAGACGGAGATCGCCTGCCCGGTGATCGATCGCGCGGCGTCGCCGCACAGCCACAGCACCGCGGCGGCTACCTCTTCAGGCTGGATGAAGCGGCCCTGCGGATTGATCGCGGCAAGGCTCGCCCGCGCCTCATCGGCGGCGCGGCCGGTTTTTTCTACGATGCGCCGGACGGACTCTTCCAACATGTCGGTTTCTACGAAGCCTGGGCACACCGCATTGACGGTAACGCCGGATTTGGCGGTCTCTGCGGCAAGCGAACGCATCAGCCCGACGACACCATGCTTGGCCGCGACATAAGGCGCGACATAGGCGTAGCCCTTGAGACCCGCCGTCGAGGCGACGAAGACGATGCGGCCCGACTTTCGCGCCAGCATGCCGGCCAGCGCCGGCTTCACCGTCAGGAAGGCGCCGGTGAGGTTGACATCGAGGGAGCGTCGCCAGTCGGCCAGCGAAATCTTGTGCGCCGGAGCGCTGCCGGCCATGCCGGCATTGGCGACCACGATGTCGATCGGTCCGCGCGCGGCTTCCGCTTTCTCATGGAGGGCGGCCATTTCCGCTTCATCGGTGACATCGGCGGCAATGCCAACGATGCGGTCGTTCTCGCGGGCCACTTCCGCCAGCGCCGCCTCGCGCCGGCCGCATATGGTGACGTTGACGCCCGCGCCCGCCAGCGCCAACGCGATCGAGCGCCCAACGCCGGAGCCGCCGCCGGTGACCAGGGCGTGCCTGCCCATGATTGCCAGAGCCGAGGTCATACCTTCAACCCCGCTGCCGCTTCGCGCTCGGCCAGCCGGTAGATCTGGTCGCGTCCGCGCAGATATGGATCCGGCCATTTGACGCCGCGGTCGCCGAGCGCCACCGCCGCATGCAGCGTCCAGTAGGGGTCGGTGAGATGCGGCCTTGCCAGCGCCACCAGATCGGCGCGTCCGGCCATCAGGATCGAATTCGCGTGGTCGGGCTCGTAGATGTTGCCGACAGCCATCGTCGCCATGCCGACCTCGTTGCGGATGCGGTCGGAGAACGGCGTCTGGAACATGCGGCCATAGACCGGCCTGGCGGCGATGGTGGTCTGGCCGGCCGAGACGTCGCAGAGGTCGACGCCGGCTTGATGCAGAAGCCTGGCGATCTCGACCGCTTCGGCCGGCGTCACGCCCTCGATGCCCACCCAGTCATTGGCCGAGATGCGCATCGAGATCGGCTTTTCCTCCGGCCACACCCTGCGCACCGCATGGAAGATTTCCAGCGGATAGCGCATCCGGTTTTCCAGCGAGCCGCCATAGTCGTCGGTGCGCCTGTTGGTTAGCGGCGTGATGAAGGCGGAGAGCAGATAGCCATGCGCGGCATGGATCTCCAGCATGTCGAAGCCGCAGCGTTCGGCCATCTCCGCCGAGGCGACGAACTGGTCGCGCACAGCATCCATGTCGGCGCGGTCCATCGCCTTCGGCACCTGGTTCTCGGGCGACCACGGGATTGCCGAAGGCGCCATCACCGGCCAGTTGCCGGATGGCAACGGCTCGTCCGTTCCTTCCCAGCCGAGCCGGGTCGAACCCTTGGCGCCGGAATGCCCGATCTGGGCGCAGATTTTTGCTTCCGTCTCGGCATGGACGAAATCGACCAGGCGCTTCCAGGCGACCTCATGTTCCGGCTTGTAGAAGCCCGTACAGCCGGGGGTGATGCGGCCCTCGGGGCTGACGCAAGTCATTTCGATATAGACGAGGCCGGCGCCGCCCTTGGCGCGCTCGGCATAGTGGGCGAAATGCCAGTCGGTCGGGCAGCCGTCGACCGCCCTGTACTGCGCCATCGGCGAGACGACGATGCGGTTGCTGAGCGCCATGTCGCGCAGCCTGAACGGCGCGAACATCGGCGCGCGGCGTAAGCTGTTGCCGCCGGCGCCGGCCTTGCGCTGGAACCATTCCTCAGCGCCCGCCAGCCATTCGGCGTCGCGCAACCTTAAATTCTCGTGGCTGATGCGCTGCGAGCGGGTGAGCAGCGAATAGTTGAACTGCACCGGGTCGAGGCCGAGATAGCGCTCGACCTCCTCGAACCATTCGAGCGAGTTGCGCGCCGCCGACTGCAGCTTCAGCACCTCGGTGCGCCGCGCGTCCTCGTATTTGCGGAAGGCTGCCTCGAGGTCCGACTCGGACTCGACGTAATCGGCGAGCGCGACGGCGCTTTCCAATGCGAGCTTGGTGCCGGAGCCGATGGAGAAATGCGCGCTCGCAGCCGCATCGCCCATCAGTGCCAGGTTCTTGTACGACCAGCGCTCGCACAGCACGCGCGGGAAGTTGATCCAGGCCGAACCTCTGATGTGGTTGGCGTTGGTCATAAGCGGATGGCCGCCGAGATGCTTTTCGAAGATGCGCTCGCAGACCGCGATCGATTCCTGCTGCGTCATCGCACCGAAGCCGAAGGCAGCCCAAGTCTGCTCGCTGCATTCGACGATGAAGGTCGCGGTCTCGCTGTCGAACTGGTAGGCATGCGCCCACACCCAGCCATGCTCCGTCTTCTCGAAGATGAAGGTGAAGGCGTCGTCGAATTTCTGCGTCGTGCCGAGCCACACGAACTTGCATTTGCGGGTGTCGATGTCCGGCTTGAAGACATCGGCGAAAGCCGCGCGTGACCTCGAGTTCAGCCCGTCGGACGCGACCACAAGGTCATGCGTTTCCATGAACGGCCTGGGGTCCGAGATCTCGGTCTCGAACATCAACTTGATGCCGAGCTCGCGCGCCCTGCGCTGCAGCAGGATCAAGAGCCGCTTGCGGCCGATGCCGCAGAAGCCGTGGCCGGTGGAAACGGTTCGCACGCCGTCATGGACAACGGCGATATCGTCCCAATAGGCGAAATGCTTCTTGATCCAGACCGCGCTGACCGGGTCGTTCCTGGTCAGGTTGTCCAGCGTCTCGGCAGACAGCACCACGCCCCAGCCGAACGTGTCGTCCGGGCGGTTGCGCTCATAGACCGTCACCTCATGCGCGGCGTCGCGCAGCTTCAGCGAGATGGCAAAGTAGAGTCCGGCCGGTCCGCCGCCGAGAACCGCAACCTTCATGTCTTGCGATCTCCTCTTCGCATCCGGAACCGCCGTCATCGCCGGCGGCTCCGATTGTCAGTATCGCGCCATTCGGAAATTATTTCAAGCTTAAAGTTTCATAGTTGAACAATCCCCGGACGCTCATGGAACTGGTCACTTGGCCGGATCCTTGGGGTTCCACAGCACCGTCTCGGCGCCTTTCTCGTAGGCCATGCCTTGCGGATAGCTGATCGCCTCGAACTGCAGGCCCCAGGGTGCCTGGAAATAGAGGATGGTCTGGCCGGCGGCCGGCCCCTCTTTGACCGGCAGCGGTCCCAGCCTTGTCTTCACGCCCTTGGCGTCGAGATAGGTCTTGGCGGCCGCAACATCGTCGACATAGAAGGCGATGTGGAAGCCGCCGATATCGCTGTTCTTCGGCTGCAGGTCCTTCTGGTCGGGCGCGGTGTATTTGAACAGCTCGATGTTGGAACCGGTGCCTCAGCGGACCATGGTGATCTCCTCGATCACCGCCTTCGGATCGACGCCGAGCAGGTCCTGCATGAAGGTGCCCTTGTCGTCGGCGAACGGGCCGAACGACATCGCCTTCTTGCAGCCGACGACATTGGTGAAGAAGTCGACGGCCTGCTTCATGTCCGGCACGGTGACGCCGGTATGGTCGTGTCCGCGCATGCCGGGGATCGAATCGGCAGAAGCCGCTCCCATTGAGCCGAACAAGATTGCCGCGAGCATCGTGCCGCCGATTGCATGGTTCATGTCACCCTCCCTTGGCGGGCTGACTTGATCATTGCGCACATCCGAGGCCCGCTGTTCGGCGTGCGGCATGAACAGCCTTTATGCCGGCGCCTTCGCCGGCGGCCGCAGCCAGTCCGCGTCAATCTCGGGCAGCGGAATGGCGGCAAGCAGGTCGCGCGTGTAGGCCTCCTTCGGATTGTCGAACAGCGCATCGGTGGCGCTCAATTCGACGATCCTGCCTTCGCGCATGACGATGACCTGCTGGCAGAGCCGCCGGATCACCGACAAATCATGGCTAATGAAGGCGATGGTCAGGCCCATCTCGGCCGCCAGCTTTTCCAGTAGCGTCAGGATCTGCGCCTGCGTCGAGACGTCGAGGCCGGAGACGATCTCGTCGGCCAACACGAATTTCGGCGACAGCGCCAGCGCCCGCGCGATGCCGACGCGCTGGCGCTGGCCGCCGGACAGCTCGTGGCGGTAGCGGCCGGCAAAATTCTGCGGCAGGCCAACGCGCTGCAGGGCCTCGGCCACGCGTTCCTTCAGCCTGTCGCCCAGGCCGTTCTGCCTCAAGGGTGCTGCGATGATGGTGAAGATCGTATGCCGCGGATTGAGTGACGACATCGGGTCCTGGAAGATCATCTGCAGGTCGCGGCGCAGCGGTCTGAGGTCGGCTTCGGAAAGATGGCTGATGTCGCGCCCATCGAAGCGGATCGAGCCTGCGCTCGGCTCGATCAGCCTGACCAGCGCGCGGCCGAGCGTCGACTTGCCCGAGCCGGATTCGCCGACGATGCCGGTGACCGACCCCTTCGGCAGGTCGAAATCGAGACCCTTGAGGATTTCCGCAGGTGGCGCGCGGCCGATCAGCGGCTTGCGCGTCATGTCGGGCAGCGCCACATTCAGCCCGCGCACGGAAAACAGCGGCTCAGTCATGGCTGGGCCTCCATGCCTTGTCGGCGGCGGCGATCTCGGCAGTGAGCCCCGCGAGCACGGTTTCGTCCACCGGCTTCAGCGAAGCGTAGGGATCGGTGTAGCGCGGCGTCGCCGCGATCAGCGCCCGCGTATAGGGGTGCTGGGGCGCTGCGAAGAGATCGGCAGTCTCGGCTTCCTCGACCACCTTGCCGGCATAGAGCACCGACACTTTCTGGCTGATCTTGGCGACCACGCCGAGATCGTGGGTCACGAACAGGATCGCCGTGCCGTGGTCGCGCTGCAGTTCGGCGATCAGCCGCAGGATCTGCTTCTGCACGGTCACGTCGAGCGCCGTCGTCGGTTCGTCGGCGACGATCAGCCTGGGTTCCGCCGCGAAGGCCGCCGCGATGAGGACGCGCTGGCGCATGCCGCCGGACAGCTCATGCGGATAGCTCCTCAGCACTCGTTCCGGATCGCGGATATGCACCTCGTCGAGCAATTGCCGGATGCGCTTGTCGGCCCTCTCGCCGCTCCAGCCGAGGATGCGCACCAGCCTGTCGGTCGTCTGCGGGCCGATGCGGCGCGACGGATTGAGCGCGGTGAGCGGATCCTGCGGGATCAGCGCCGTGCGCGCGCCGATCAGGGCCCGCCGCGCCTTCGCATCGAGGCGGCCGAGGTCCTCGCCTTCGATCAGCATCTCGCCTTCCACGATGCGCACGCTTTTCGGCAGGACGCCGAGCACCGCCTTGCCGATCATCGTCTTGCCGGCGCCGCTCTCACCGACCAGCGCGCGCACCTCGCCCGGCTGAACGTTGAGCGAAATCGAGCGCAGCACGCGCTGGCCGTCCGGCAGCACGGCGCTCAAGCGGCGGATTTCGAGGCAAGGGCTCATCGCAGCACCGGATCGAAGCGTGCCTTCAGGCCTTCGCCGAACTGGCTGAAGGAGAGCACGGTGAGGATCAGCGTGATCAGCGGGAACACCAGCACCCACCATGCCTGATGGATCGACAGCCGGCCTTCGGCGATGATGCCGCCCCAGGTCGGATCGTCGGTCGAGATCGACAGATTGACGAAGGACAGGATCGCCTCGACGATGACGGCGATGCCCATTTCGAGCGACAGCAGCGCCACCACAGAAGGCAGCACATTGGGCAGCACCTCGCGCAGCATGATGCCGATGCGGCCATAGCCGGCGATGCGCGCGCTCTCGACATAGTCCATGCGCGCCTGGCTCATCGCCTCGGCGCGGATCACCCGGCAGAAGCGCGTCCAGTCGATGACGGCAATCGCGATGATGACGGAGCTCAAGCCGGTGCCCAGCACCGCCACCAAGAGGATCGCGAACAGCACCGGCGGGAACGCCATCCAGACATCGACGATGCGCGAGATGATGCGGTCGGCCCAGCCGCCGAAATAGCCGGCGATCAGTCCGAGCGCCGAGCCGATGAGGCAGGCGGACGTCGCCGCGGCGAAGGCGACGATGAAGGCGATGCGGCCGCCGAAGATCAGGCGCGACAGCAGATCCCGGCCGAGGCTGTCGGTGCCCAGCCAATAGCCGGGCTCGGCGCCGTCGAGCCAGAAGGGCGGCAGCCGTTCCAGCATCAGGTCCTGCGCCAGCGGGTCCTGCGGCGCGATCAGCGGCGCGAAGATCGCCGCAAGCAGCGCAATAAGCAGCCACCCGCCCGCCAGCCACAGTCGCGGGCTCAACCCGCGTCTTGAGATGCGCGCCTCATCCATGGCGCAGCCTCGGATTGAGCAGCGCATACATCATGTCGACGGCAAGGTTGATCAGCACGAAGAGCAGCGCGAAGACCAGCACGATGCCCTGGATCAGCGGCAGGTCGCGGTTGATCACGGCATCGATCGCCATGTTGCCGAGGCCCTCATAGGAGAACAGCCGCTCGACGATCACCGTGCCGCCGATCAGGAAGGTGAACTGCACGCCGACCAAGGTCAGCGTCGGCAGTGCCGCGTTCTTCAACACCTCGCGCAGGATGACCTGCGTTTCGGAAAAACCTTTGACCCTGGCCAGCACGACATAGTCGAGGTCGAGCACTTCCTTCAGTGATTGCTTCAGGAGCTGCGCGATGATCGCCGCCAGCGGCAGGGCCAGCGCAACCGCCGGCATCAGCATGTGCTTGATGAGATCCCAGGTGAGATCGAAGCGCAGCCGAAGCATGCTCTCGGCGAGATAGAACTGCGTGACGAAGGGCAGGTCGAGCTGCGGCGATACCCGGCCGGAAATGTCGAACACCGGCACCAGCACGCCGAACAGCAGGATCAGCACCAGGCCCCACAGGAAGTCGGGTATGGACAGCGTCGCGCCGCTGGCGATGTCGATGCCGGCTTCGACCGCCGTGCCGCGCGAGCGCGCGCCGAGGATCGCCGCCGCAGCGCCCATCGCGATCGCCACCAGCAGCGCGACGGTCGCCAGCTCAAGCGTCGCTGGCAGCCGATTGAAGACCAGGCCGAGCACATCCTGCCGCAGCGAGATCGAGGTGCCGAAATCGCCGTGAAGCATGCCGCCGAGCCAGATGAAGAACTGCTGTACGATGCTCTTGTCCAGGCCGTAGAGCGCGCGCAGCCGCGCGATGTCGTCGTCGCTGGCGCCCGGTGGCAGCATCATGGCGATCGGATCGCCGGGCGCGACGCGGATGACGACGAAGACGACGATAGCCACGCCGAACAGCGTGACAAACATCGTCAAAAGACGAACAAGGAATCTTTGCAGCAGCATCAGCCTGTATGCCCGGATGAAAATGCGCGCCGCCTTGCGGACGGCGCGCGTGACAATCCAAGGCCGATGATCAGGCCGGGGTCATCAGTGCCGGCAGCAGCGCGCCGGACACGTGCTGTACGACATTGACCTTCTTCGAGTGCACGATCGGCTGCGCATACTGGATCAGCGGCAGCACATAGGCCTGCTCGGCGATGTATTTGTCGACGGCCTTCCAGCCGGCGATGCGCTTGGTCTCGTCCGTCTCGCCCCACAGCGGATTGATCATGTCGATCAGGTCCTTGCTATCCCAGACCGAATGCGGGCTCGGGCCGTACATGGCAAAGCCGGTCGAGGTGGTCGGGTCGCCGATCGCATTGCCCCAGTTGTAGAAGGCGGCCGGCGCCAGCTTGTCGGCGGCGCGCAGCTCGTAATGCTTGGCGATCTCGTAGACCTCGATATTGGCCTCGATGCCGACCTTGCGCCACATGCCGACGATCGCCTGGATCATCTCATAGTCCTTGGGCTTGAAGCCCTTGGTCGTCTGTATCGTGAACTTCACCGGCTTCTTGGGCGAATAGCCGGAAGCGGCTAGCAATTCCTTGGCCTTTTCCGGGTTGTGCTCGACCTTGATCGATGGATCGAAGGCCGCGTATTCCGGCGTCTCCAGCGTCGCGATCGGCTTGCCGTAGCCGCGCAGCAGGCGCTTGACCAAGAGCTCCTTGTCCACCGCCATCACGGCCGCCTGGCGGACGTTCTTGTCCAGCATCGCCTCGATGTCGTTGAAGAAGATCATGCCGATGTCGGAGACGTTCTTGATCGAGCCGGCGAGCCCGTCCTTGGCGATCAGCCGGTCATATTCCTCATAGGGGATTTCGAGCGTCACCTGCGAGGAGCCGGACTCGATCTCGGCGACGCGGCTTGCCGCATCGGCGACGAACTTGATCGTCACATTCTCGAAGGCCGGCTTGGCGCCCCAGTAGTGCGGATTGGCCTTGAGCCTCAGGAAGGCGTTGCGCTCGAACTTGTCGACCAGGTACGGGCCGGTGCCTATCGGCGCCTTCTCGAAGCCTTCGGCGCCCACCTTCTCGTAATAGGCCTTCGGCATGATGTAGCCGGTCAGGAACGACATCCACTTGAAATAGACCGGGTCGAACTGCACCACGTCGCCGGTGATCTTGTTGCCGTCGATCTTGAAGTTGTTGACGTTCTTCCACACGAACTGGATCGGGTTGCCGGTCTTCTCGTCGCCGGCCCGCTGCAGCGACCAGACCACGTCCTCGGCTGTGAAGGGCGAGCCGTCATGCCATTTGACGCCGTCGCGCACCGTCATCGTCACCTTGGTGCGGTCGTCGTTCCAGCCCCATTCGGTGAGCAGGCCCGGCGTGAAGGAGAGGTCCGGCTTCTGCGGGATGAACTGGTCGAATACCGACTGGTAAAGGCCCTGGATGGTCGGATTGACCGCCGATGGTCCGGTCGTCGGGTCCCAGGACGGCAGGTTGACGTTGTAGGCGATGGTGAGCTCGTCCGCCGCCTTTGCCGCCCTCGGCAGGCCGAGCGTGGCCGCGCCGATCGCCGCGGCGCCGAATCCAAGCAAATCGCGTCTGTTGATGGTCATGGTCGTTCCCCTTGTTGGTTGTCCATCTTTGACTGTCATTGTCCGCGCGGCGGTTTCATTCGGTAGGTCTGGTGGGCAACCGCGCCTTGTCCATCCTGGAATTCTTCGGCTCAATGTCCTCCCAGTTGTTGCGCGAGCATGAAGCCCGAGCCGGCACCGGTGCCGGCGCCGGGCCATGTCGCGGCGCCGGTCAGGTAGAGGTTTGTGACCGGCGTGTTCCAGCGCGCGAAAGAGCGTGCCGGGCGAAAGAGAAAATTCTGCGCGAGATGATGGCTGCCGCAGATCTGGTCGCCGCCGACGAGGTTCGGGTTCTCGCGCTCGAGGTCGAGCGGCGAGAAGATCGCGCGGCCGAGGATCTTCCTGCGCAGGCCAGGCGCGTAGCTCTCGATGATGTCGAGCACGCGCTCGGCATAGGCATCCTTGACCGCGTCCCAGTGACCCGGCGCGATCTTGCCCGCGGCATCGCCAAGGATTTCTGCCGGCAGCATGCGCACCTGCACCCACAGCACGTGCTTGCCCTCGGGCGCACGCGAGGGATCGACAGCCGTCGGCTGTCCTACGACGAGCACGGGCTGGTCGGGCTGTATGCCGGCGATCGCCTGCTGATAGGTGCGCGACATGGCGTCGAGCGACGGCGCCAGATGCACATAGGCGAACTGGCGAAGCTCGGCGCCGGCGCTCCAGTCCGGCAGGTCGTCGAGCGCCAGATGGACCATCATCGTGCCCGGCGCGTGGCGGAATGTCTTCATCGCCACGTCGAAGCCTGGGTCACCGGAGCCGTCGGGCAGAAGTTTGCCCGCAAGCGCTCCCGGCGCGACTCCGGCAATGACGGCCTTGCTGGCGACGTGGAAATCGCCGGACGCGAGCCGCACGCCGGTCGCCCGGCCGCCGACAACCGTGATCTCCGCCACATCCGCGCCGGTGACGATCTTGCCGCCGGTCGCATTGACCATGCCGGCCAGCGCGCGGGTGATGGTGTCGGCGCCGCCCTTGCCCAGCACCATGCCGAAACTCTGGTTGGCCATCGATTCCAGATAGGGGAACACGGCGCCGCCGGCGATGTCGGGCGCGAAGTCGAGATGCATGCCCCAGGCGGCGAGCGTCGTGCGAACATGCGGCGTCTCGAAATTTTCCTCCAGCCACGCGCGCGGCGAAGAGAGAAGCAGCCGGCCGGTGTCGAGCGCGCCGGCAAAGCCCTTCTTGCGCCAGAGATTCCAGGCCGTGCCGGCCAGCGCCCGCGCGCTCATCGGCGATCCCAGCAGGCGGAACAGGTGCTCGGCTTCACCCGGAAACGCGCCGACCAGCCGGCGCCATGCGGCGGCATCGGCAGCGGAGAAGGCGGCGAGCCGCGACGCGGTCTTTTCGAGATCGTTGCTGACGCCGAACCATTTCCCGTCCGGGAAGGCGCTGGCGAAACAGTCGGCCACCGGCGCGAACTCCAGCCCGTGGCTTTTCAATTCATTTGCATATTTCCGGTGGAAGGCCGAGCCGGCGAACAGGCTCAGATTCATCGCGCCGAAATCGTGCCGGAAGCCTGGAAGCGTGTATTCGCCGGTCCGGACCGCGCCGCCGATCGTCTGGTTGCGCTCGAAAATGGCGATTTTCCAGCCTTTGAGCGTCAGATGCGCTGCGCATGCCAGACTGTTGTGGCCCGCCCCGACAAAGATGGCGTCGAACTCGCTCACGCCCCGCCCCAAAAAGCTTTATGCTTAAAGATAATTGCAGATGCATATGTTTTCGTCTAGTAGGATATTAAGGGCCGCAACGAGCCTTGATCATCAGAGACAAGAGGGAACAGAGACCATGGACACGCAGAAACTCCTCGGCGAGGTCGCCGGCCAGCTGCTTTCGGGCGCCATCAAGGTGGTCGATTTGTCGGCGCCGTTGGGGCCTAACACGCCGCTGATCAAGCTGCCGCCGGAGCTTGCCGTCGACACGCCGAAGGTCGAGATCCACGCCATCTCCAAGTATGACAAGAACGGTCCGTGGTGGGCCTGGAACTGGCTGAAGCTCGGTGAGCATTCGGGCACGCATTTCGACGCGCCGCAGCACTGGATCACCGGCAAGGACTATCCGGATGGCGCCACCGACACCATTCCGGCGCAGAATTTCGTCGGCCCGGTCAACGTCATCGACTGCTCGAAGGAAGCCGCCGCGGACCACGACTTCCTGCTTACCGTCGACCACATCAAGGCCTGGGAAGCCAAGCACGGCGCCATCAATCCTGGCGAATGGGTGGTGATGCGCACCGACTGGTACAAGCGCAACGGTTCGGAAGCCGAGTTCCTCAACGCCAACGAGACCGGCCCGCATACGCCCGGGCCGACGGCCGAAGCCATCCAGTTCCTGATCAGCAAGGACATCAAGGGCTGGGGCTCGGAGACGATCGGCACCGATGCCGGCAAGGCCGGCGGCATGGAGCCGCCATTCCCGGCACACACGCTGATGCACAAGGCCAACCGCTATGGGCTCGCCAGCCTATGCAACCTCGACCAGCTGCCGCCGAAGGGCGCGATCCTGATCGCCGCGCCGCTCAAGATCGAGCACGGCACCGGCAGCCCGATCCGCGCGCTGGCGCTGGTGCCGGGCAAATAGGGCGAGGCGGCGGTCTTCGGGAGAAGATCATGCTTGCGGATGATGGAGTGATGACGGGTAGGGGGTGGCAGCTTGGCAAGGCTTGCGCTCACCCCCCTCTGTCCTGCCGGACATCTCCCCCTCAAGGGGGGAGATTGGCAGCTTCCGCGCCCCGCTCATTCCTGCGACTTTGGCGATTGGCGAAAGCCATCGCGACATCCAATCTCCCCCCTAGAGGGGGAGATGTCCGGCAGGACAGAGGGGGGCGCCGTAGAGCGCCAACCCATGCGACTGAACGTCACTTCGCGACGGCCGGGAGCCACCACCAATGAACGCCCCCGATCACATCATCGTCGGCAGCGGCATCAACGCCCTGGTCTGCGCGGCGATGCTCGGCGCAAAAGGCGCCAGGGTGCTCGTGCTCGAGCGCAACGACCGCATCGGCGGCTGCATGCGCACCGAGGAGATCACGGCGCCCGGCTTCGTCCATGACGTGATGGCGACGACCTTCGTGCTGTTCATCACCTCCCCGGCTTTTGCCGCGCTCGGCAAGGACCTTGCGCGGCATGGGCTGGAGTTCTGCCACACCGCGACCCCCACCGGCGTGCTGCGGCCCGACGGCAGCCATGCGGTGCTGACCACCGACCGCGCCGCCAACATCGCGGCGCTGAACGCAATAAGCTCCGGCGACGGCGACCGCCACGGCGGCGATGTCGGCGGCATCGAGCGCAATGCCGGGCTGCTCTTCGGCCTGCTCGGCGGCGCGCTCTGGTCCTATCCGACGACGAAGCTCATGGCCGGCGAGGCCTGGCGGCGCGGCCCGCGCACCCTTGCCGCTTTCCTCGGCGAGGCGCTGGTGCCCGCGCGCGGCTGGCTGGAAACCGGCTATACATCCGACACGGTCCGCGCGCTCTGGGCGCCCTGGGTGCTGCATGCGGGACTCGGGCCGGAAGACGCGTTCTCCGGCCAGATCGCCAAGGTCATCGCCTTTGCGCTGGAGGCGGCCGGTGCGCCGATCGTCAAGGGCGGCGCGAAGAACCTGCTCTCCGCTTTCGAGGCGCTGATCAAGGAGCGCGGTGGCGAAATCCGCGTCAATGCCGATGTCGCCTCGATCGTCCAGACCGGCGGCCGAGCCACCGGCGTGAGGCTGGCTTCGGGCGAGACGGTGACGGCATTGAAAAGCGTCATCTGCTCGGTCACGCCGACGCAGCTATACGGCCGTCTGCTCGGCAAGGACGCGCCGGAGACTGCGGCAAAAGCGACTCGAGACTATCGCTACGGCAAGGGCAACTTCCAGATCCACTATGCCCTCAACAGCCCGCCGGCATGGCGTGGTGAGGGCCTCGACAAGGTGGCGCTGCTGCATCTGACGCCGGGACTGGACGGCGTCTCGAAAGCCTGCAACGAGGCGGTGCGTGGCCTGCTGCCGGAAGTGCCAACCATCTGCGTCGGCCAGCCGCATGCGCTCGACCCGTCGCGCTGTCCTGAGGGCAAGGCGATCCTGTGGCTGCAACTGCCCGAGGCGCCACGCGTTATCAAAGGCGATGCGGCGGGCCGGTTGGAGACACCGGCTGACGGACGATGGAGCGACGCGTTGCGCGAGGCCTTTGCCGACAGGGTCGAGGTGATCCTTGCCCATCACATCGACGGTTTCCGCGAGGGCGTGATCGCGCGCCGCGCCTATTCGCCGGCCGACCTGGAGGCGATGAACATCAATCTAGTCGGCGGCGATCCCTACGGCGGCTCCTCCACCATCGACCAGGCCTTCCTGTGGCGGCCCTTCAAGGCGAGCCGCAACCACGACACCGGCATCAAGGGCCTCTACCACATTGGCGCTTCGACGCATCCGGGCGCAGGGCTGGGTGGCGGCTCCGGCTTCCTCTTGGCGGGGAGGCTCTGATGGACGGGAAGCTTCCGGAAAAGCGCCAGCGCATCTCGACCCTCGGCGAGATCGGCCTGCAGCAGTTCGCGCCCTATTTGATGAACCGCATCATGGGCCGCTACAACGCCACGCTGCGCGAGGATTTCCGCAAGCAGGGCCTGACCATCCCGCAGGTGCGCACGCTGGCCGTGCTCTCGGTCACCGACGGCGTCACCGTCAATGATCTCTCGGTCTATACGGTGATCGAGCAGTCGACCTTGAGCCGCACGCTGGACGCGCTGGAAGGGCAGGGATTGGTGCGGCGCGAGCAGGGGGTCACCGACAGCCGCATCCGTCACGTGTTCCTGACCGATGATGGCCGTGCGCTGTTCACCCGCGCCTGGCCGGCCATGCACGACGCCTTCGAGGCGATGTTCGAGGGTGTTGACGATGCCGAATACGTGGCTCTGATCGCGATCCTGCAGAAGATGCTGAAGAACATCCGCAAGCACGACATTTGAGTCTGATGTACGCGCCGCCAGCCAACGGCGGCAACGGAAGGAGGCAGAAATGGCCGAACGGTCTTTTGCCAAGGAAGTCGAAAAACTGAGGTTAGGGGCCGGCGAGGAATTCGCAGGCGAAGGCATCCTCGCCATCACCAAGGCGCTGCTGCAATGCGGCGTCGGCTATGTCGGCGGCTACCAGGGCGCGCCGATCAGCCACCTGATGGATGTGCTCGCTGACGCGCAGGACATTCTGGGCGAGCTCGGCGTGCATTTCGAGGCGAGCGCTTCCGAAGCCACCGCCACCGCCATGCTTGCCGCATCGGTGCACTATCCGATCCGCGGCGCGGCCACCTTCAAGTCGACGGTCGGCACCAATGTCGCCTCCGATGCGTTAGCCAACCTGGCGTCGGGCGGCGTCACCGGCGGCGCACTGATCATCGTCGGCGAGGACTATGGCGAAGGCTCCTCGATCATGCAGGAGCGCAGCCATGCCTTCGCCATGAAGAGCCAGGTCTGGCTGCTCGATCCGCGCCCGAACCTGCCCTCGATCGTCAAGGCGGTCGAGGACGGCTTCGAGCTGTCGGAGGAATCGAACACGCCGGTCATGCTGCAGGTGCGCATCCGCTGCTGCCACGTCCACGGCCATTTCATCGCCAAGGACAACAAGCGCCCGCTGATGTCGGTCGCTGACGCGCTCGCCGCGCCGCGCCGCGACACCGGCCGCATCGTGCTGCCGCCGGCTTCCTTCCTGCATGAGAAAGAGAAGGTGGCGAAGCGCTGGCCGGCGGCGGTCGATTTCATCAAAAGCCGCAAGATCAACGAGATATTCGGCTCGGATCATGGCTCGATCGGCATCGCCATGCAGGGCGGCATGTACAATTCCGTCATCCGCGCGCTGCAGCGGCTCGGCCTCGCCGACACCTATGGCGACACCGAAGTGTCGCTCTATGTGCTCAACGCCGTCTACCCGCTGGTCGACGACGAGTTCCTCGCCTTCTGCGAGGGTAAGCAGGCGGTGCTGGTCGTCGAAGAGGGCCAGCCCAACTACATCGAGCAAGCCTTTGCCGCCATGCTGCACAAGGCCGGGCGCGGCACCAGACTGGTCGGCAAGGAGCATCTGCCGATGGCCGGCGAATATACCGGACAGGTGATGCTCGACGGCATCGGCTCGTTCCTGCAAGCGAACGCGCCGCATCTGTTGCCGGGCGAGGTTCGCGCGCCCAATAAAAAGGGCGAGGGGGTCGATACGGCCGATCTCGTCAATGTCGTTCCCGGCCGTCCGCCCGGCTTCTGCGTCGGCTGCCCGGAGCGACCGATCTTTGCCGCGACCAAGCTGGTCGAGCAGGAGCTCGGCAAGCACCACATCGCCTCCGACATCGGCTGCCATCTGTTCTCGATCATGCCGCCCTTCGAGCTTGGCGCCACCACCATGGGCTACGGACTTGGGCCGGCCTCGGCCTCCGCCTTCAATTCGCCCGAGGCGAAGCGGCGCTCGATCTCCTTCGTCGGCGACGGCGGCTTCTGGCACAACGGCCTGACCTCCTCGATCGGCAACGCCGTGTTCAACAAGAATGATGGCGTCATCGTCATCGTCGATAACTTCTACTCGGCCGCCACCGGCGGCCAGGATATCCTGTCGTCGCGCGCCTCGAACCGCACCAAGTCGACCAAGCATCCGATCACCGAAGCAGTGAAGGGCATGGGCGTCAAATGGCTGCGCCACATCGATCGCACCTACGATGTCGGCAAGATGCGAGCCGCGCTGCGCGAGGCGCTGACCACCGAGGAGAAGGGGCCGAAGGTCATCGTCGCCTCGTCCGAATGCATGCTCAACCGTCAGCGCCGCGAGAAGCCGCTGGTCGATAAGGCGATCAAGGGCGGCGCGCGGGTGGTGAAGCCGAAATTCGGCGTCGACGAGGATGTCTGCACCGGCGACCACGCCTGCATGCGGCTCTCCGGCTGTCCGTCGCTGTCAGTGAAGTCGCTCGACGATCCGCTGCGCGATGACCCCGTCGCCAGCATCGACCAGAATTGCGTCGGCTGCGGCAATTGCGGCGAGGTCGCGGATGCCGCCGTGCTTTGCCCCTCCTTTTATCGCGCCGATGTCGTCCACAATCCCGGCCGCTGGGACCGTTTCCTGGAAAGCGCGCGCCGCGCCGTCATCGGCCTTTTGCAGCGCCGTCGCGAGAGCCGCCGCCTGATGTTCGCCGATGCTTGACCAGGCTTCGCCCCTGCGCCCGAAGGCGGGCGCCCATGATGACGAGCGGGTGATAAAGCTCGCTGTGCTCGCTGTCGGCGGCCAGGGCGGCGGTGTCCTTGCCGACTGGATCACCGACGTTGCCGAGCGCAATGGCTACGTCGCGCAGTCGACGTCGGTCGCCGGCGTCGCGCAGCGCACGGGGGCGACGATATATTACATCGAGATGGCCCGCGACACCGGCCGGCTGCCGGTCTTTGCGCTGTCGCCCTCGCAAGGCGACGTCGACATATTGATCGCCGCAGAGCTGATGGAAGCCGGCCGCGCCATCATCCGCGGCTTCATCACGCCCGAGCGCACGACGCTGATCGCCTCCTCGCACCGCATCGCCGCCGTTTCGGAAAAGATCGAGCCGGGCGACGGCCGCGCGTCGTCTGAGAAGGTGCAGGCGACGGCGCAAGCCGCCGCAAAACGCTTCATTGCCTTCGACATGGAGAAGATCGCCGCCGACAACGGCACCATGATCTCTGCCAGCCTGCTCGGCGCGCTGGCCGGTTCCGATGCGCTGCCCTTCACCCGCGAAAGCTACGAGCAGGCGGTCAGCGCCGGCGGTCGTGGCGTCAAGGCCAGCCTTGCCGCCTTCGGCGCCGCCTATGACCGCGCGCGCGGCATCGCGGCGGCTGCGGCCGGCGACAAGGCGGCGGGGAACCCCGCCGCTCCCGAAGCCAAATCAACAGCAAAGGTCAGTGGTCCGGAGGCGCTCCTGAAAGGCTGGCAGAACCTTGCCGCCCGCGTCGCGGCGCTGCCGGAGCCGGTACGCGACATGGCCGAACGCGGCCTGAGAAAGGTCGTCGACTACCAGGACATCGCCTATGGCGACGAATATTTCGACCGGCTGGACAAGGCCGTCGCGCTGGACAATGCCGAACATGGCTACGTGCTGTCGATCGCGGCGGCAAAGCATCTCGCCAACGCCATGTGCTACGACGACATGATCCGTGTCGCCGATCTCAAGACCCGCTCGACCCGTGACCGGCGGGTGCGAAAGGAGGTCGGCGTCAGGGAAGGCTCGGTGCTGCAGGTCACCGAATATTTTCATCCGCGCATCGAGGAATTCTGCGGCACGCTGCCGGTGGGGCTGGGCAGCTACATCGAGAGCCGGCCGAAGCTCGCCGCCTTCCTCGACCGCCGCATCAACCGCGGCCGCCATATCCGCACCGACAGTTTTACCGGCTTCGCCATGCTGTGGTTCATCGGCGGCCTGCGCCGCTGGCGCCGCCGCCTGCTGCGCCACAGGATAGAGGTCGAGCATCTGGAGCGCTGGTACGAACTGGCGCTCGCACACGCGCGCGAAAACCATGCGCTCGGTACGGAAATCCTCAACTGCCGCCGGCTGATCAAGGGCTACAGCGACACCCACGCCCGCGCCCAGTCGAAATTCGACCGCGTGCTGTCGGCGCTTCCCATGCTCGACGGTCGCGAAGACGCCGCCGACTGGATCCGCCGCCTGCGCGAGGCAGCGCTAAAGGACGAAAAGGGCGAGATGCTCGACGGCGCGCTGAAGACCGTGGCAACGCTGAACGAAAGCACCCGATAACGAAGATGTGACCCGCCTCGCTCCGACGGGATTCGGTCCTCCCCTCCGTTTCATGGAGGTAGGGATGAATCACGGAGACGAACCTTATGCTCACCAAGTATTTTCTGCCGTTTGCCTTTGCTGCCGGCACGTTGATGCTGTCCGGCGCCGGTGCCCAGGCCGTGCCGCTGGCAAAACCCAGCGCCGCGCCGTTGCCGATCGAAACCGTCGGCTGGCGCTGCGGTCCCGGCTGGCACGTGAACCGGTGGGGCAGATGCGTGCCGAACGGTCGCCGGTTCATCCGGCCGGCGCGCCACTGGCACCCCGGCTTCTGGTATCACCACCGCTGGCACCCCGGCTATTGGAGCTGGTGATCGCTTTTTGGGACCGACGCCCGCGCTGGAAACGGCGCGGGCGTTTTTCGTTCAGGTGGTGAGGTCGCGCATCGGCTTCACCGCCGCCGAGTCCGGAAACACCTTGTCGCCGAGCAACGCGGCCGAAAGGCCGAACTGGTCGGCGAGCAGTCCCTTCAGCACCGCGCGCACATCGCTGGTCGGCGCCAGGTCGCGGGCTTCGTAAAGCTGTGCCGGCTTCAGGCCCGGCCAGTCGGCGACGACGCGGCCGCCTTTGACCGCGCCGCCGGCAAGCAGCACCACCGTGCCGGTGCCGTGATCGGTGCCGACCGTGCCGTTGATGCGGGCGGTGCGGCCGAATTCGGTGATCGCGACGATCGCCGTGTCCTGCCAGCGCTGGCCGAGCCCTGTCTCGAATTCCTCGAAGGCGCCGTCGAGGCCGCCGAGCAGGTTGGCGAGCCGGCCGGTGGCGCCGCCTTCGTTGACATGCGTGTCCCAGCCGTCGAAGGCGAGCGCCGCGATGCGCGGGCCGTCATCGGACGCCATCAGCTTCGCTGCGCCTTGCGCGGACTGTCGCATGCCGGCGGCATTGTCGAGGCCGCCTTTCGGCTTCATCGTCTTGCCGTCGAACTCGTCGCTCATCGCCATCCGGTCGGCATCGAGGCCCTTCTGCAGGGCTGCCGCCAGCAGGGGATCGCGATGATTGTAGAGGTCGAGCACACGCGCCGCCAGCGCGTCGCCGGGCGCCGGCAGAGCCTGTGGCGCCCAGCCGAGCACGGGCGCGGCGCCGCGGATCACCAGAGGCGTCGACGGCCCGACCGCCAGCCCGCCGGCTTTCGCCACGCGCTCGCCCGCCGGCAGATTTGCCAGCGCCCGGTTTAGCCAGCCGGTGGTCGCGTTGCCGGGCCCAGGCAGGCCGCTTTCCAGCACGTCCTGGCCGTCGAAATGCGAGCGGTCGCGATAGCCTGTCGCGGCGGCGTGCACGACGGTCGCCTGGCCCGCCTTGAACAGGCGCGCGAACGTCGGCATCGCAGGATTGAGCGCGAAGAAACCGTCGAGTGGCAGCGCCGGGTTGGGACCTGAAAGCGAAAGCGCGATGTCGCCATGCAGGCCGGCATAATCGGGGTCGCCGACCGGGCCGACAGTCGACAGGCCGTCGAGGGCACCGCGCAGCACGATCACGATCAGGCGCGGATCGCGCCTGTCGGCGGCGCGCGCGAAGCGTGGCAGATGGGCCCAGGCAAACAGCGCGCCGCCGGTCATCAGCACGGCGCGGCGTGATGGGTTTGGGGTCTCGCAAAGAAGGCTCATCGCTGCTTCTCCATGCTGTTCACCGGCGCTTATCTTCGCTGGAACTCCGGGGCCATCAGCAGCAGCGCCAGGCCCTGCCGTCTGGATTCCGCGCGCGCGATCGCTTCTCGCGTCTCGGCCGAGGCGGAGGCGCCGATCAGGGTGGAAAGCATGTCGCCGGGATTGCCGATATCGTCCGCCTGCTGCGCCGTCTGCCAGGCGATATCGAGGCGGGTCTTCAGGCCTTCGGCCGAAGCCCAGGCATCGCTGTGGTCGGGAAAGCCGTTCGGGCCCGGCGGTTGCCAGAGCGGCTCGCCCAAGGCCCTCAGCCAGCCAAGCGTCCGTTGCGGCTCCTTCCCTGCGGACGGGCCGACTGCCCGCCTCAGGGCCATGACGTAGTCGAAGGGCGCGCGCAGCTTGGCGAGCGGCATCGACCAGGCCTCGGGCATGTCCACCAGCGCCAGCGCCAATGCGCGCAGGTCGCCATCTGTCTTGGTGAAGACCGCGGCCAGATGCGCGACGGACTGTGGCGGCGGATCGTCGGCGATGAAATGGCGGGCGAGCTTGCCGGCGATGTGCCGCGCCGTCGCGGGGTGCCGGGCAATGTCGTTGAGCGCGGCCTCGCCCTGGCCCATGCCGCCGGCCGGATAGGTCTTGCCGAGCAGGACAGCTTCGCCCGGCTGATGCGCGTTGGTGTTGAAGACGAAGCTGCCCGGCTCGCCCAGGCGTCCTTCGCGCCCAGCCATCGTCCAACCGGTGAGCACTCCGGCGAAACTGGTGACATCGGCCTGGCTGTAGCCGCCGTCGACGCCCAGCGTGTGCAGTTCCAGGATCTCGCGGGCAAGGTTTTCGTTGAGGCCTCGGCCGCGCCTTTTGCCAGCACGGGAATCGGGGCCGATGGACTGCTGATTGTCGAGATAGAACAGCATCGCCGGGTGATGCTCGACCGCCAGCAGCATGTCGGCGAAGCGGCCGAGCACGAAGGGGCGGATCGCCTCGCGTTCGAAGGCGCCGGCGCAGGCCCGCACGATCTGGCCCTTGGCGACCGAGACGCAGAAATGGTTCGACCAGAAGCCGACCAGCCGTTCGACAAAGCCGGGCCCGGCGTTCAGCGCCTTGTCGAAGCGGGCTTGCGCCTCGTCCCGACAGATATCGGCCTCGACCTTGGGGACGGTGGACTTGGCTTTCGCGTCGGGAGAGACGGCCGCCATTGCGGTGGGCTCGGCGGTCGGCTGCGCCATGCGATCCCTTTCGGCCTTGCGCTCGGCATTTGCCGCCATGCTGGCCTGGATCGCCGCGGTGCTGTCCAGCAGCCCGGCGTTCGCCGGGTCTTCGATCGAGACGAGCGCGATATCCTGCTGTTTGAGCTCTGCCTTGAGGAAGCCGCGCGCGTCGGCGGCGATCTTGCCGAGATCGTCATCCGGTCTCGCGCCGAGCCCGAAGCGGTTGAGCGCGACAAGCGCCGGATCGGGCGGAACGGCATTTGAAACGGGCAGGGCCATTGCAGCCTCCGTCGCAGGCCGACGCAGGTCGCGTCGGCGGCATCTGCTGATGGTCGAAAGATCTCATGATGCCGGCACCGGCAATCATGAGATCGGCCAGCGGCTTACCAGCGGCGCCAGTGGTGATAGCGATGCCACGGATGCCAGACCGGGCCGATATAGACGCTCGGTCCGCCCCAATAGTAGTAGCCCGGATAGATCACGCGGCGGTTGGGCACGCAGCGCCCCCACGGGTTGGGATGCCAGCCGGGACCGCAGCCCCAGGCCGCATGCTCGACGATGGCAGGTGCCGCAACCGGCGCGATCGGCATTGCCGAGGCGGCGCTTGCCGTGGCCACCCCGCCGACGGCGAGGGCGGCAGCG
Organism: Mesorhizobium sp. M1C.F.Ca.ET.210.01.1.1; assembly: GCF_004791585.1. GTDB lineage: Bacteria > Pseudomonadota > Alphaproteobacteria > Rhizobiales > Rhizobiaceae > Mesorhizobium. Next base: position 187,622 of record NZ_SRUU01000002.1, on the reverse strand, counting down.
AGCGAATATTTCGTCAGACCGTTCATGGGATGCTCCCGAGGTTTGTCGAGGTTGAAGAGAACCCGCCCGCATTCCCGCGGGCAGGCCTGTCCCTCTTTTCCTTGAACGGAAGTGGCCGGCGGTTTCCGTCGCTGCCTATGGCGTATTTTTTGCAAGGGGCGGCCGCTGCCTGCCGACATGGCGCAGCAGGGCGTCGGCCAGCAGCTTGCGGTCCTGTGGTGAACTCGACGCCGCGAACTCGATGATGCGCTGTTCCAGCCGGCTGCGGATGGTGGCGTCGGCGTTGCGCGCCCGCTCCAGGGCGGCGGCAAGAGCGTTCGTGTCCAGCGTCGGCTGCTGCAAGAGATTGGCCGCCTCGCGCCGCGCCTGCTGCCCGTCGAGGATGATTGCGCGGGCCTCGCGACGCACCTCTCGCAACGCCTGGCGGAATGCCTTGCGATCATCGGCTGGGAGCCGGCTGCCCGCCGATTCCAGCGAATAGCCCGGATTGGACCTGCCGATCAGCCAGCCTGCGCCGCCGGCTACCGCGCCGATCAGAAAGACGTTCAGCACCAGCGATGCCGCGAAAAGACGAGTGCTCATAGGTCCTCCGTGTCGGCGTCGGGACCGGCATCGCCGAACGACGTTGCGTTGGCGTCCATCACGTAGCGGTCGGACGAGGCGTCGGGCGTGACGACGGTGACCAGCGCCAGCCCGGCCACCGCGCCTGCAAGGCCGATCCCGGCGAGCCCGAAGCCCAGCCACCAGAGGTGGCGATGGCGTCCTTGCCTCAGTTGCGTGGCGGCTCTCGCGACAATCTCGCCATGCAGCGTCCGGCTTGGGGCCTCGACGTGATGACGGTCGAGGATGGTGTCGAGCCTGCCGGCGCGCCGCAGGACGGCGCGGCCTTCTTCGGTCTCCGAAAACAGCGCGGCGGCGGCCTGCTCGGCCTGTGGCCAGCGATGCAGGGCGCTGCCATACGCGTCCGCTAGCGCGGCGAAGCGCCGGGCATCCATTCGCACGTCCGAGGTCCTTCTTTCCTCAGCCATCTCGTTTCCCCTTCCACGGTTTTGACGTGGCCCCCCACGCCGCTAGGATCGGCAATGCCCCAGGAACCGCCAGATGCTTCACCGTCTCAATCATCGCCATCGTCTCCGACGAGCATTGCCTGCAGCGCGCGACGACCGCGCGCGAGCAGGCTTTCCAGCGCATCGACGCTGACCTGCATGGCGCCGGCGGCCTCGATGTTGGACATCTCCTGATAATAGACCAGCACGATCGCCTCGCGCTGGCGCGGCGCGATGCGTTGCAGCGCCTGCTGCACGCGCCGGCCTTCGTCTGCGGGAACCGCGTCGGGAAGCGGCGCCTCATCTGGCACCTTCGGCAACTCGTCCGCCGTCCATTCGCGCCGGCGCCGCAGCCGGTCGTAGCAGAGGTTGAGCGCCACCCGGTGGATCCAGGTGTCGAAGCGGGCACCTCTCTGGCGCCAGCTGGAGGCGTGGCGCCAGATGCGCACGAAAGTCTCCTGGGCGACGTCCTCGGCCTCGGCCGCGTCGCCCAGCATCCTTGTGGCCAAAGCCAGGATGCGCGGCAGCTTGCGCGCCACCATCGCCTGCACCGCGGCCTGGTCGCCGGCGCTGATGCGCCGGACCAGTTCCTCGTCCGGATCGGCGCCCATCAGCCTGGGCGCTCGCAGTGATCATCGTGCTGCATAACCTCTCGGTCATTGCTCCTGATTGGGAGCGGTTTTGTGGCCCGGCCTCTCGTCGGCGCCGAGCGTGCCGTCGCTGTTCTTGTCGAGCCTGGCAAAGCGCTTGGCAAGCAAGGCGTCGAGTTCCGACTTGTCGATGAAGCCGTCGTGGTTGGCATCCATGCGTGCGAAGGACCTGGCCGGATCGCCCTTGGCCTTGCGCCCGGTCTGGAACGCCGTCCATTCGGTGAGGCTGACCTTGCCGTCGCCATCGGTGTCGGCGGCCATGAAGGCCTTCTCCCGGCGTGCCTCGAATTTTGCCAGCGTGATGCCCGGTTTGGCGGTGGCGGGAGCCGTTGCGCTTGGCGTTGCTTGGGTCGGTGCGGGGGCGGGGGTTGGCGTCGTTGTCTGGGCGGCCGCGGCCGCGGTCTGCAGACCAAGGGCAACGACGAATATCGTGGGGCGGATCATGCTCTCGTCTCCGGTTGCGCGCGGCCATTGGCGGCCACGCTCCAGCCGTTAAACGCGGTGACAGAGAAAATCCGTCGGTGGCTCCGCCATGCAAGGTTGGCGGTGCCGGAAAGCGCCTTTCAAGGGTGCGGAAACTATTTCCGTTCGCCGACCACCACCAGCTGGTCCGGCTTGAAGCCGGCATGCTGCGGGGTCCAGACATCGCCTTCGCGGTTGAACCAGTGGCAGAGATAGGTGCCGGAAGCCGCGCCGTCGCTGATTGTCATCTCCGGGCCTCCCGATTTCAGTCTGACGACGTCTCCGGTCTTGAAACTATTGGGCATTTCGGCCTCCCATGCTGAGGCCATGAGTTTTCCACCAAACCTGAGTCGCGACAATGGTCGATGTGCCTGATCACTCCGGCACGCCGGCGATGCCCAGCGCCTCGACGTAACGCTCGGCGAACACCTTGTCCAGCCACGGGTTGATCTGCCTCTGCAGGGTGAGCGTGAAGGTCGGGAACGCCTCCATCAGCCGGCGCGCCGCGGCCTGCGCCTCGTCCAGCCGGTTGAGTTTGACCAGCGCCATGATCACCACCCGGTGCGAGGAGCCGTAGTTCGGCATCTCATGCAGCGCGCGTTCTCCCCATGCCAGCGCTTCCTCGTAGCGCTCGAGCATCAGGTAGCTCATCCCGATGCCGGAGAGCGCGATGCCTTTCTCGGGGTCGACCGGGCTCAGCCGCATTGCCCTGTGAAAGTGCTCGATCGCCGCGAGCGGGCGGCTGGAATGTGCGTTCACCCAGCCGCTGCCGGTATGGCCCTGCGCCGAATTGGGATTGAGCAGCAGGGATCGTTCGATCGTGCCCAGCGCCATCTCGTAGTCCCTCGCGCTGTAGGCGATCACCTGCGCGGCGAAGCGGAGGCTGGTGGGGTCGTCGCGCGCTTCCGCCAGCACCTCGCGCGCCATGCGCGCGGCGACTCGCATGTCGTCGGGCTCGTGCCAGCACTGGCTCACGGATAGGCTGCGGATATAGGCGCCGAGCGCCTTCGCCAAGGTGAAGCCGGGGTCGATGCTGAGCGCCTCGTTGGTCAGCCGGCGCACGTCGGCAAAGCCTTCGCGCGTCATGCTGTAGAAGCGCGGCAGCGCGCGAAGGTAGAGGTCGTAGGCGCTGATGTAATCGGTAGGCTTCATTCGCGCCTGCTTGATCTCCTCCAGCCGGATGCTCGGCTCGACAGCGCCGACGACGCTCTCGGTCACCTTGTCCTGCAGGTCGAAGATGTCGTTCACGTCGCCTTCGAAGCGGTCGGTCCAGACATGGTGTCCGCTGATCGCGTCCACCAACTGCCCACTGATGCGAACCCGCGATCCGGCTCTGCGGATGCTGCCTTCGAGCACGTAGTGCACGCCCAACTCGCGCCCGACCTGCCGCAGGTCCACCGCGCGGCCCTTGTAGGTGAAGGACGAATTGCGGGCGATCACGAAGAAGGAGTTCACCCGGCTCAATCCCGTGATGATGTCCTCCACCAGCCCGTCGGCGAAGTATTCCTGGTCGGGGTCGCCGCTCATGTTGGTGAAGGGCAGAACCGCGATCGAGGGCTTTTCGGGCAGGGGAGGCGGCGCAGCCACCGAGCCGCCGGCGTCGGTCTCGACGCGGTAGGCGCGCACAGGCCGCTCGATGTTCTTGAGGCGCAGGTTGCCGAGCGGCGTGAAGCCGCAGTCAAGCTTGCCCTGGAGGTGGTCGTAGGCGGTGCCCGAGACGAACACGGTACCGGGATCGGCGATGCTTTCGAGGCGGGCAGCGATGTTGACTCCGTCGCCGTAGAGGTCGCCGTCCTCCTCGCAGACCACGTCGCCGAGATTGACGCCGATGCGCAAGCGAATCCGCTCTTCCTCTGGCGTTTCCGCCTCGTGTTCTGCCAGGGCCTGCTGGATCGCCATCGCCGAGGTCACCGCGTTGACGACGCTCGCGAATTCGCACAGCATGCCGTCGCCGGTGAGCTTGACGATCCGCCCCTGGTTCTGGGAGACCAGCGGTTCGAGGAGTTGCTTGCGGTAGGTCTTGAGCCGCTCGAGCGTGCCGCGCTCGTCACGCTCCGTCAGGCGTGCGTAGCCGACCACGTCGCAGGCCAGGATCGCTGCGAGGTGGCGCTGCGTGGTCATTGCACCGCTCTGCCAAGCGCCTGCACGCGGGCCGCCCAGCGTCCATGTCCTGCCAGCTTCAACACGCCCCATGTGCATGTTATCCATCTTCCCCGGTCTCCGCCTGTCGCTGGAACGGAGAGCAGCTCGACCTTGCCGTTACGAGATCGCTATCCCGCTCGCGAGGCGTGGAGCGTCCCTGTGGCGCGCCAACAGCCAGCCGACGACCCGCCCACGCAACCTCTGGGGACGCTCAAACGCCACTCCCAGAAGGCCGGGGATATTCCCTGCTCTGTGTAACCGGTTGACGCCACCGTGGCGGCGCTTCTGTATCGAGGATCATACCGTCCGGCGCCGGAGCGTGTCCGCTTGAGGCGACCATGGGTGGATCCAAATCCACCCAACAGGTGTATGGTGCTGGAATAACACGCTTTTCGGAAGAAACTGGTGCCGCTTGCGTGACTCGAACACGCGACCCCATCATTACGAATGATGTGCTCTACCAACTGAGCTAAAGCGGCCCGGGAAGCCGCTGGGCTTCCAAGATGCGCTGCGTGATAGACTCAACCGTCAGCTAATTCAAGATGGCTGGCGGCGAAATCCGGCGCCGATGCGCGGCTATTTCTGCCGGCTGCCGCCACGCGGCGGCCTTTGGCGCCCGCCGCGGCGGTCCGCCGGCCGTAGGCGGCCGCCGACCGTCCGCCGGGGCCGATCCGGCGGCGGTGACAAAAAATGTTGATTCTTCAACAAAAAACGCCGAAATGGGCTTTGGATGCGTCGGCAAAGCTGCCGCTCGCCCGTTGATTGATTGGTCGCCTGCGGCTAACGATCGATGAACTGTGAGCGAACGCGCAGAGGGAGCTCGCTTGGACGCCATCGAGAAAGCGATCCGCAACGCCTTCGAGAAAGGCAATGCCGAGGACCGGGCGTTTCGCGAGAAGGTCTATCGCTCGGCCTTTGCCGCGCTGGATCGCGTGCTGCAGGCCAATCCGAGTGTGACCGTGGAGGCCGCCATCAACCGCCGCAAGGCGGTGCAGGCCAAGATCGCCGAGATCGAATCCGAATTCCTGCCGGCCGTTCCGGACGTCATGCTTCCGTCCGAGAGCGGCTCGCCTGCCGGCTATGGCGGCCCGGCGCCCTCGGTGGACATGCCGGCCCAGTCTTCCGCACCGCCGGTGGATGCGCCGCGGCAGGCTCCGGCCCAGGCGTCGCCGTCGCCGTCGATCACCGTCGATGGTCCGGTGCAGCCCGACGCTGCGGATGCGCCGCGCTCGCGCGTGCTGCCCCGCGTGCCCGACATCATGCCGGACGAGGCGCTTCCCAACGCGCCGACACTCGACGATGCTCCCGGAGCCTCCGTCGGCAACGGCGCCGAGGTGGCGCCGGACCGCGATGAGCGGCGGATACGGGGCCGGCGCTTGCCGCTGACGGCGATCTTCGTCGTCGCGACGCTTATCGCTGCGGCCGGCATCGGCCTTTATTTCGCCAAGCAGACAGGCGTCTTCAAGACGGCGGCAGAGCTCAACACCGGTCCGCCGGAACCGACTCCGACGCTGGAGGGCGAAGAGTCCTCGCAGCCGGATGGCGAAACCGGCTCGCCGCAGAAGCCGGGCGAGGCGGACCAGTCGAAGAACTGGATCAACGTCTTCTCGCCCAGCGATCCGACCCATGTCAGCACACCGTCCGACGCTGCTGCCGACGTGATGAAGGATGACACCGGGCAGTTCCTGCGCATCCGCTCCGGCGCGTCCGGCTCGGCGATCGCCTTCGACGTCGGCCAGGGCGTCCTGGAAAAGCTCGCCGGCAAGCACGCCATGTTCGACATCATCGCCCGCTCGGAAGAGGGCAAGGAGACGCAGATCTCGGTCGACTGCAATTTCGGCGAGCTCGGCGATTGCGGCCGCAAGCGCTACGCCGTCGGCCACGAGCGTAACGAGTACCTGTTCGATGTGCAGTTCCCGGCCAAGCATCCGGGCGCTGCCGGCACCATCGCCGTCAATTCCGACTTCGACAAGCAGGGCAAGTCGGTCGACATCTATGAGATACGCGTTTCGATCGCTGAATAGGATTTCGAGCAATTCCAGGAAAAGTGTGACCCGGTTTTCCGTCCGGAATTGCTAAAAAACAGAGAGCTAGAGCGGTTCTGCGCTTCGGTGAAACGATGAACCGCTCAGCTGTCCAACAGCGCCTGCAGCGTCTCGATGCGGTCGGCCTCGGCGGCCGGCTTGTCCCAGCGCAGCCGCGAGATACGCGGAAAGCGCATCGCGACACCCGACTTGTGCCGGGTCGAGCGGTTGAGGCCTTCGAAAGCCACTTCCAGCACCAGCCCGTTCTTGCGGTCGGCGCGGACCGAGCGCACCGGCCCGAACCGTTCGATCGTGTTGTCGCGCACATATTTGTCGATCTGCCGCAGCTCCTCGTCGGTGAAGCCGAAATAGGCCTTGCCGACCGGCACAAGCTCTTCCGCGCCTTCCGGTCCGGCCCAGACGCCGAAAGTGTAGTCGGAGTAGAAGCTCGAGCGCTTGCCATGGCCGCGCTGCGCATACATCAGCACCGCGTCGACCGTATGCGGATCGCGCTTCCACTTGAACCAGGGGCCCTTCGGCCGGCCGGCAAGATAGGGCGAATCCCAGCGCTTCAGCATCACCCCTTCGATGACCGGATGCGGCGGCGCCTGGCGCAGCCGCTCGAGCGCCTCCCAATCCGGATACTCGACCAGAGGCGAGAGGTCGAAGCGGCTGGGGTCGAGGCTGCCGACGAAGGTTTCGAGCCTTGTCCGGCGCTCGGCGAAAGACAGCGCGCGCAAATCCTCGCCGTTGATCTGCAGGGCGTCGTAGCAGCGCATGAAGGCTGGATATTGCTGCTGGATTTTCTGCGACACGCTCTTGCGGTTCAGCCGCTGCTGCAGGTCCGAGAAGGTTCCTGTCGCCTCGCGCGGATCGCCCACCAGCAATTCGCCGTCGAGCGCCGCCTCGAAATCCATCGCCGCGGCAAGGTCCGGGAAGGCGCCAGCGACATCGTCGCCCGTCCGCGAATAGAGCCGGCGGATGCCGCCTTCGCACACAGCTTGTACGCGGATGCCGTCCCATTTCCACTCCGCCGCATAGTCGGCCGGATCGAGCTTTTCCAGGTCGCCGTCGTCGACGGCGTTGGAGAGCATGACGGGTCGGAACAGCGCGAGCGCGGCGCTTCGGGGCTTTTCCGCGCGGCCCTCGAGCCACGCGAACAGCTCGCTGTAAGGCGGCGTCAGGCCGTGCCAGAGCTCCTCGATCTCGGCGACGTCGACTTGGCCAAGATCGGCCAGCGCCTGTTTGGCGAGCCGTGCCGAAACGCCGATGCGCAACCCCCCGGTGACCAGCTTGATGATGGCGAAGCGCGCCGAGATGCTGGCGCTGTCGAGCAGCCGCGCCAGCACTTTCGGCCCGTCGGAGCGGCTCGCCGCCTGCAGCTTGCCGACAACTTCGGCCAGTGTCGGCGCGTGGTTAGCAATCTGGCCGGCCGGCTGCGGCCAGACCAGCGACACCGTCTCGGCAAGGTCGCCGACATAGTCGTAGGAATAGCCGAACAGCACCGGGTCCATCCGCTCGGTGACCAGCGCGCGCAGCATCGCGGGCTTCACCGCCGCGATCGACAGGTCGCCGGTGATCGCCGCCAGCGCCAGCCCGCGGTCCGGGTCCTCGACGCTGCGGAAATAGTCGGTAAGCAGCGTCAGCTTGCTGTTGCGCGACGGCGTCAGCACCAGCCGGTCGAGGAGCTCGGCGAAGCGGTTCATGGCGTTGTGAGCCCGGCCAGCGGGGAAAGGGGGCCACCGTAGAGCGCGGCGGTGACGATTGGCGAACCCTGGCGCATTAGTCGCCCTCGTCCTCGTAGCCCACCAGATGCAGCGGCCTTGCAGCAATGCCCTCAAGCTCGCACCAGCGCACCAGCGCTTCCTCGCGGCCATGCGTCACCCAGACCTCCCCGGCGCCCGTTTCCTTGATTGTTTCGGTCAGTTCGTCCCAGTCGCCATGGTCGGAGATGATCAGCGGCAGCTCGACGCCGCCTTGCTTGGCGCGCTGGCGGATGCGCATCCAGCCCGAGGCGAAGCAGGAGATCGGATCGGCGAAGCGCCGCGCCCAGCGGTCGGCGAAGGCGGCCGGCGGGCCGACGACGATGGCCCCGGCGAAATCGGCCTTGCTGCCGCTCTCGACCGTCGCCGGTTGCAAGGCACCCAGATCGATGCCCTGGCTCTGGTAGTATTCGCTGAGCTTGGCCAGCGCGCCGTGGATATAGACCGGCCGGTCATAGCCGGCATCGCGAAGAAGTCGCATCACGCGCTGCGCCTTGCCGAGCGCATAGGCGCCGACCAGATGCGAGCGCTCGGGAAATTGCGCCGCCGACTTGAGCAGCCGGCCGATCTCCGCGCTGTCCGGCGGATGCCGGAACACCGGCAGTCCGAAGGTCGCCTCGGTGATGAAGACATCGCAGGGCACCGGCTCGAAGGGCTGGCAGGTGGCGTCCTTCTGGCGCTTGTAGTCGCCGGAGGCGACGATGCGCATGCCCTGGTGCTCGACCGCGATCTGAGCCGAGCCAAGCACATGCCCGGCTGGATGGAAGGTGACGGAGACGCCGTTGATATCGATCGTCTCGCCGAGAACGGCGGCCTGCGTGGTGCCGGCAAAATCCTCGCCGTAACGCAGCCCCATGATGTCGAGCGTCTGACGCGTCGCAAGCACCGAGCGGTGGCCGGAGCGCGCATGGTCGGAATGGCCGTGCGTGATGAGCGCCCGGCCAACCGGCCGCACCGGGTCGATGAAGAAATCGCCGGGCGGGCAGAATAGTCCTTCCGGGCGGGACTTGAGCAGGTCGCTGGCGCGCATGTCGTGAAGATAATGGCTAAATTCGCCGCGGGAAGCCTGTTGCAAAAGACTGCTGACTCATCCTACACGCTGCCGCCGGCTCGATCGCCGGCGGGATCCTTGAACCATGAAGCCGCTTCAGGCCTCGTCCGGCGACTTGACCGCCGATCGTCGCGCCGACTTCGCCGAGATGCTGTTCGCCTCCCGCGAGCCGGCGCAGGCTGCGGAGCTTTTGCTCGGCGCCTTGGAACTGGCGCCGCAATGGGCGGCGGGCTGGTTTCGCCTCGGTGAAATGCAAGAGGCGGCCGGCTTTCTCGACCAGTCCGCCCAGGCCTGGACGATGGCGTTGAGGCTCGATCCGGCGGATCGGCTGGGCGCCGCGCTCAAGCTGCAATTGATCGGCCATGCGCCGACGGCGGCGGCTCCGCCCAGCGCTTTCGTCGAGACCCTGTTCGACCACTATGCCGACGGTTTCGAGGCGGCGCTGGTCGAGAAGCTTGGCTACCGGATGCCCGACTTTCTCGACCGGGCAGTTCGCGCGGCAAGGCCGGATCGCTTTCGGCTCGCCATCGACCTCGGCTGCGGCACCGGCCTGATGGGTGAAAGGCTGCGCCCGATCGTGGATCGGCTGGAAGGCTGCGACATCTCGGCCGGCATGTTGAGGAAGGCGCGCGCCAAGGGCATCTACGACCGGCTTTCGAAGGCGGACCTTCAGCATTTTTCCCATGCCGGCGTGAAAGCCGACCTTGTGGTCGCGGCCGACGTGTTCATCTATGTCGGCGCGCTGGAGCGCATCGTCGGGGCGATTGCCGACGCCCTCACCGATGACGGCATGTTTGCGTTCTCGGTCGAGACACTTGCCGACAGCGATGACTTTGCCCTGCTGCCGTCGCGGCGCTACGCGCACTCCGAAGCCTACGTGCGGCGCGTTCTCGCCTCCAGCGGTTTTTCCGTGCTGTCGCTGGAGAGCACGACCATCAGGCATGATCGCGACGAGCCGGTAGGTGGGTTGGCTATTGTGGCCGGGAGGCGCCATGTGGCGTGAAGGATCGCCGATGTTCGTGTTGAATCCTCTGCTGCGAAAAAGCCCGAATCGCGTGACGAGGTTGTGCGGAGCAATTCCAGGAAAAGTGTGGAACGGTTTTCCGTCCGGAATTGCGGAAATGAAGGGTGGGGCGGATACCGCACGGAGGGATACCATGCGCTGGAACATGGTGGTGTTGGCATCTTGCCTGATGACGGCTGGTTGCGTCGGCGGCACCTCGATGGCCGAACGCCAGGATGAGAACGTCCAGTCCTCGCTGCAATATGACAGTGTGCCCTGCGATCAACTGCTGGCGCAGCGCAATCACGTGGCGCAGCAAAACAACCTGCCGATCACCGCCAAGCCGACTTTCTCCAACCCGGCCATGGGCTTCGGTCCGTTCATGCCGGACATGCGCTCCAAGGCGCAGCGCGACACCGACAAGGCGAGCGGCGAGATCGACGCCATGAGCCGCTCGATCGACCGCCGCGACTGCGGCAAGCCGAAGAAGAAGGACAAGTTCGAACTGCCCGGCTCGAAGCCTTCTTCTCCGCCTCAATAGCCCGCTTCGCGGTCCACCAGGTTTTCCAGCTTTTCGCCGCGCTCGAAGGCCGCCATCTGCTTGAGCATGATCGGCACCAGGTGCGTGGGGTCCGAGGTCGCCGCCGCGTGCGGCGTGACGAACACTTTCGGATGGCTCCACAGCGGGCTCGTCTTCGGCAGTGGCTCGACCTCGAACACGTCGAGGCTCGCTTCCTTCAGCGTGCCGTCATTCAGCGCGCGCAGGATGTCGGCATCCTTCTGCAAACGCCCGCGCCCGGCATTGATCAGCACAGCGCCGCCGAGGCCGTTGCGCCTGCGCAATTCCTTCAGCACGCCGTAATTGATGATGCCTTGCGTGTTGGGGGTGAGCGGCAGCAGCACCACCAGGATGTCGGTGGCGTTGAGGAAGGGGACCAGGCCGTTCTCTCCCGAATAGCTCGAAACGCCCTTCATCGGCCGCTCGGTACGCGACCAGCCATTCACCGCGAAACCGAGTGACAAAAGCACCGAGGCAGCGGCGCGGCCGAGATTGCCGAGACCCATGATGCCGACAGAGATGTCTTCCGCCGGTCGCTGCGGCAGCTCGCGCCAAATCTTCTTCTGCTGTTGCGCGCGGTAGTGCCTGCTCTGGCGATGGTGGTCGAGCACCCGCCAGACGACATATTCGGTCATGTGTTGGGTGAGGTTGTCGGCGACGACCCTGACAATCGGCACGTCGGGCAGACCTGGGTCGGCGAAGATGTGGTCCACGCCGGCGCCAATCGAGAAGATGGCGCGCAGGTTGGGCAGCGACGACAAGAGGTTGGGCTTCTGCTTCCACACCACCGCATAGGAGATCGAGGGATCGCCGGGGCCGTCCGGCTCCAGCACCACCTCGCGCTCGGCCGAAAGCAGTTCGCGCCAGCGCTGCGGGTGAAAGCCGGTGAGGGCAAGCAGGATTTTGCCTTTTTCCATTCGCGGATTTCTTTCCAGTTATTGAAGCCCCGGCGAGCCTACTGGCTGACCACTCCGGTCGGTGCCGTCTCGATCCGGAAGGCGGCCGAGATCAGCGCCCTTGTATAGTCGGTCTGCGGGCTGCCGAAAATCTGTTCGGACGGGCCGGCCTCGACGACCTGCCCATTGCGCATGACGATGACGTCGTTGGCAAGGGCGCGGATGACCTTCAGGTCGTGGCTGATGAAGAGATAGGCGAGATTGTGCTTGGCCTGCAGATTGCGCAAAAGGTCGACTACCTGCGCCTGTACGCTCATGTCGAGGGCCGAGGTCGGCTCGTCGAGCATGACGAAGCGCGGGTTGAGCACCATGGCGCGCGCAATGGCGACGCGCTGGCGCTGGCCGCCCGAGAATTCATGCGGATAGCGGTGGCGCGTTTCGGGATCGAGGCCGACCTCGTTCAGCACTTCGACGACCTTGTCGTCGCGCTGGTCGGGCGAGAGTTTCGGCGCGTGGATCTTCAGCCCTTCCTCGATGATCTCGGCGACTGACATGCGCGGGCTCAAGGATCCGAACGGGTCTTGGAAGACGATCTGCAGCTCGCGCCTCAGCGGCCGCATGGCGCTGAAGGAAAGCTGGTTGATGTCGCGCCCATCGAAACGAATCGTGCCCGTCGACGAGATCATCCTCGCCAAGGCCAGCCCGAGCGTCGTCTTGCCGGAACCGGATTCGCCGACGACGCCGAGCGTCTGGCCGGCGCGCACCGTGACGTCGATGCCGTCCACCGCCTTCACATGGTCGACGGTGCGGCGGAAGAAGCCGCGCTTGATCGGGAACCAGACCTTGATGTCCTCGCCGGTCATCACCGCCTTGGCATCGGCATTGGCCGCCGGCGGCTTGCCCTTCGGCTCGGCGGCCAGCAGGTGCTTGGTATAGGCGTGCTTTGGGTTGGCGAAGATCTCCTTGGTCGGTCCGGTCTCGACTATTCTGCCCTTGGTCATCACGCAGACGCGGTCGGCAATTTTTCTCACGATGCCGAGGTCGTGGGTGATGAAGAGCATCGACATACCCTTGCGGCGCTTCAGGTCGGCCAGCAGTTCGAGGATCTGCGCCTGCACGGTGACGTCGAGCGCCGTCGTCGGCTCGTCGGCGATCAACAGTTCCGGCTCGTTGGCCAAGGCCATGGCGATCATGACACGCTGGCGCTGGCCGCCGGAGAGCTGGTGCGGATAGGCGTCGAGCCGCTTCTGCGGATCGCGTATGCCGACCTCGGTGAGCAGTTCCAGCACGCGCGCCCGCGCCTGCCTGTCGCCGAGGCCCTGATGCAGCTTCAATACCTCGACGATCTGCTGCTCGATCGTATGCAGCGGATTGAGCGAGGTCATCGGCTCCTGGAAGATCATGGTGATCTTGTTGCCGCGCACGCCGCGCAAGGTTTTTTCGTTGGCGTCGAGCAGATCGGCGCCGTGGAACAGGATTTTTCCCGACGGATGGCTGGCCGAGGGGTAGGGCAGGAGCTTCAGCACCGAGAGCGCCGAAACCGATTTGCCGGATCCGGATTCGCCGACCAGCGCCAGCGTCTCGCCCTTGGCGATGTCGAAGGAGATGTGGTCGACGGCCATCGACTGCTTGCCGCCTTGCGCGAAGGCGACGCTCAGATCACGGACGGAAAGCAGGTGCTCGCTCATTTGAACGTCTTGCGCGGATCGAAGGCGTCGCGCGTCGCCTCGCCGATGAAAACCAGCAGCGACAGCATCAGCGAGATCACGATGAAGCCGGAAATGCCTAGCCAGGGCGCGTTGAGATTGCGCTGCGCCTGCTTCAGCAGCTCGCCGAGCGAGGCCGAGCCGGGCGGCAGGCCGAAGCCGAGATAGTCGAGCGAGGTCAGCGTCGAGATCGAGCCTGAGAGCAGGAAGGGCAGGAAGGTCAGCGTCGCTACCATGGCGTTGGGCAGCAGGTGGCGGAACATGATGGTCAGGTTGGGCACGCCGAGCGCGCGTGCCGCGTTGACATATTCGAAGTTGCGCGCGCGCAGGAACTCGGCGCGCACGACGCCGACCAGCGCCACCCAGGAGAACAACAGCATCAGGCCGAGCAGGATAAAGAAGCCGGGCGGCAGGATCGCCGAGACGATCAGCAGCAGATAGAGCACCGGGATCGCCGACCAGATCTCGATGAAGCGCTGGAACAGAAGGTCGGTCCAGCCGCCGAAATAGCCTTGCACGGCACCCGCCGCGACGCCGATCAGCGAGGAGCCGAGCGTCAGGATCAATCCGAACAGCACCGAGATGCGGAAACCGTAGAGCACGCGCGCCAGCACGTCGCGCGCCTGGTCGTCGGTGCCAAGCCAGTTCCAGTTGCCGACGATGCAGTTGGGATCGGCCTCGCCTTGCGGATACTGGTTGCAGCGCGCCTTCTTGTCGTAGAGCCAGGACGGCTTGGCGGGTGCTGCTTCCGGAATGGCGTTGTTGACGGTCTGGTAGGAATAGCGCACCGGCGGCCAGATCATCCAGCCATTGGCATTGATCTCGTCCTGGATCACCGGATCGCGATAGTCGGTGACGGCATAGAAGCCGCCGAACTTCTCTTCCGGATAGGCCACCAGCACCGGGAACAGGATCTCGCCCTTGTAGGAGGCGATGATCGGCTTGTCGTTGGCGATCAGCTCGGAAAACAGCGACAACACGAAGAGCAGGAGGAAGATCCACAGCGACCAGTAGCCGCGCCGGTTCGCCTTGAAGTTCTGCAGCCGCCGCTGGTTGAGCGGCGAGAGCCATGGCCGGGCCGGCCGGCTCGCTGTCGTCTCGGCGGCAGCTTGCGCCATCAGATGTCTCTCCGCTCGAAATCGATGCGCGGATCGACCCAGGTGTAGATCAGATCCGACAGCAGGCCGACGAACAGGCCGAGCAGCGAGAAGATGTAGAGATTGGCGAACACCACCGGATAGTCGCGGTCGATTACCGACTTGAAGCCGAGCAGGCCGAGGCCGTCGAGCGAGAAGATGTTCTCGATCAGCAGCGAGCCGGTGAAGAAGGCCGAGATGAAGGCGCCGGGAAAGCCGGCGATGACGATCAGCATGGCGTTGCGGAAGACATGGCCGTAGAGCACCTTGCGCTCCGACAGGCCCTTGGCCCGCGCCGTCACCACATACTGCTTGCGGATCTCCTCGAGGAAGGAGTTCTTGGTGAGCAGCGTTGTCGTGGCGAAGGCCGACAGCACAAGTGCGGTGAGCGGCAGCGTCATGTGCCAGAAATAGTCGATGATCTTGTCCGGCCAGGACAACTGGTCCCAATTGTCGGAAACGATGCCACGCAGCGGAAACCAGTCCCAGAACGAGCCGCCGGCAAACAGCACCATCAAAAGGATGCCGAACAGGAAGCCGGGAATGGCGTAGCCGACGATCACCACGCCGCTGGTCCAGACGTCGAAGGTCGAGCCGTCCTGCACCGCCTTGCGGATGCCGAGCGGGATCGAGATCAGGTAGGACAACAGCGTGATCCACAGCCCGATCGAGATCGACACCGGCATCTTTTCCAGGATCAGGTCGAGCACCGAGATGTCGCGGAAATAGCTGTCGCCGAAATCGAAGCGGCTATAGTTCCACAACATCATGCCGAAGCGCTCGAGCGGCGGCTTGTCAAAGCCGAACTGCTTTTCCAGCTTCTTGATGAATTCGGGATCCAGCCCCTGCGCGCCGCGGTATTTCGAGCTGACATCGCCGGCGACATCGAAATTGGTGGTGTTGGTGCCGGCGTCTCCACCGCCGCCGCCGAGGCGGTCGGTGCCGCCCTGGTTGGTCAGCCTGGCGATGACCTGCTCGACCGGGCCGCCCGGCGCGAACTGGATGACCGCGAAGGAGATCGCCATGATGCCGAACAGCGTCGGGATCATCAGAAGGATGCGGCGCAGGATATAAGCGCCCATCAGGCAGCCGGCCCTGCATGAAGGGGAATGTCAGGCTTTGCCAATTTTTGCCGCCTTGCCCTTGTCGACCCACCACAGCGCCTCGACCGGAAAGCCGAAATCAGGTTTCTGCTCGGGAAAGCCGAACATATCCCAATAGGCGCTTCGGTGATTCGCCAGATACCAACTTGGAATCCAATCGCGCCGAGCGCGCAAGACCCGGTCGAGCGCCCGCATGGCGATTGTCAGGCTCTCGCGATCGTTGGCGGCGCCGACGGCATCGACCAGCGCGTCGATCGCGGGGCTCGCTGTGCCCGGCAGGTTGCGCGAGCCTGAAACGGAGGCGCTTCGTGAATGGAAGAAGATTTCGAGGTCGTCGCGGGTCGGCGTCGCGCTGAGGGAGAAAGCCGCCGAAATGAGGTCGTAGTCGAATGTGCTCTGGCGCAATTGATACTGCGCGGCATCGACCAGCCGGATGGAGGCGTCGATGCCGACTGCCTTCATATTTTCGACCCAGGGCGAGTAAATCTGCAAGAACGCTTCGTCGTCGACGAGGATCTCCGCCGATAGGCGTCCGCCCTTGTCGTTGACGGCGAAATCGCCGGATCGCTTCCAACCGGCCTCGGCGAGAAGCTTGACCGCCTTGCCCAGCAACTGGCGGTCGCGCCCAGAGCCGTTCGACACGGCCTGGGTCACGGCTTCGCCGAAAGTCTCGGGTGGGATCTGGTCCCGCAGCGGTTCCAACAGGGCCAATTCCTGCGGCGACGGCATGCCTTCGGCGCGAAAGTCCGACTTTTCGAAGCAGGATTGCGAGCGCTCATAGGAGCCGTAGAAGAAATTGCGACGCGTCCATTCGAAGTCGAAGCAAAGCCCGATCGCCTGCCGCACGCGCGGGTCGCGGAACTGTTCGCGGCGCTGGTTGACGGCAGTGGCTTGCATCGACGGCAATTTCTCGGCCGGGAATTCGTGCTTGACCACCTTGCCGGCCGTGACGGCGGGAAAATCGTAGCCAGTCGCCCAGACGCGCGAAACGGATTCCTCCTTGTAGAGGATCTCACCCTTCTTGAACGCTTCGAACGCGGCATTGCGGTTCTGGTAGAACTCGACGCGAATGCGCTGGAAATTGTTCTGCCCGCGATTGACCGGAAGATCGTTGCCCCAATAGTCGGCCACCCGCTCGTATTCGATCCATGCGCCGGCCGACCAGCGGCCGACCTTGTAGGCGCTTGAACCCAATGGAGGGTTCATTTGCGATGAATCGAAGGGATTGGCAGTATAGAAGGCTTTCGACAGGATCGGGAATCCGACGACATTGAGAATGGTGCGGGCCGACTGCTTGCCGGAGAATTTGAGCTCGAGCGTGTGGGCGTCCACCGCCACCGCATCCACCAGATGCGTCAGCGACAGCGAATAGTCCGGGTGCCCCTTGTCCTTCAGCAGCTTGAAGGTGAAAGCGGCATCGTCGGCTGTCAGCGGCGTGCCGTCATGGAAGCGGGCCTGCGGGCGCAGCGAAAAGGTGAAGCTGTTGCGGTCGTCGGAAATCATCACATTTTCGGCGATCAGCCCGTAGACGGCGTCGGGCTCGTCGAGCGCCCTGACCATCAGCGCATCGAAGCACATTTCCATGCGCTGCGGCGCATCTCCCTTCGGGACGAATGAATTCAGCGTGCTGAAGGTCAGCGGGGTCTGGTTCGTGCTCCAGTTGAACGGCAGGAAGTTGAACGTTCCGCCTTGCGGCGCGTCCGGATTGACATAGTCGAAATGCGCGAAATCCGCCTTGTATTTCAAATCCCCGAAAGCCGACAGGCCGTGCATCTTCACCTCGGTCGGAATGGCGGCAAAGACCTTGCCGGGAAGCAGCGCCGAGGCCGCCGTTGCGGCGCCGAGCGCCAGGAAGTCCCGACGAGGGAGCAACCCGTGCCGCCCCATCAGTTGAGCCCCTTGTACTTGGCGGCCAGCGCCTTCTCCTTCGCCGTGTCGATCCACCAGGAATCGATATCGGCGCCGCGGTAGCTGGGCTGCTTTTCCGGCATGCCGAACTTGTTCCAATAGGCAAGCCAAACCACCGCGCGGTGGTATTGCGGCACGGTGTAGTAATTCCACAACAGCACCCGATCCAGCGCATGGGTGGCGGCGACGAGATCGTCGCGATCGGTGGCGAAGATGATGTGGTCGACCAGTGCGTCGACGACCGGGTTCTTGATGCCGGAATAGTTGCGCGATCCGGGCGAGTCCGCCGCCTTCGAGCTCCAGAAGTCGCGCTGCTCGTTCCCAGGCGATTCCGATTGCAGGAGTATGCTGGTGATGACGTCGTAGTCGAAATTGTTGACGCGGTTGATGTACTGCGTCTGGTCGATGATCCGCAGCGTCGCGTCGACGCCGATCTTGCGCAGGTTGGCGATCCAGGGACCGGCGATGACCTGGTCGGTGTCGTTCGAGCCGAGTATTTCGAACTTGAACGGCGCGCCGGTCTTGGCGTTCACCATCTTGCCGCCCTTGATCACCCAGCCGGCCTTGGCAAAGAGGTCGACAGCCTGCTTCAGATATTTGCGTTCGGCTTGCGGTGAATCGTAGACCGGCAGCTGGAATTCCTGCGTGAACAGCTCCGGCGGCAGCTTGTCGCGATACTTCTCCAGGATTTCGAGCTCCTTGCCTTGCGGCAGCCCGCTCGACGCCAGTTCCGTGCCCCCGAAATAGCTGTGGGTGCGCGTGTTCGAATTGTAGAACAGCGTGCGGTTCATCGTCTCGAAGTCGAACGGATAGGTCAGCGCGGCGCGTACCAGCCGATCCTGGAACAGCGGCCGCCGCTGGTTGAGCACGAAAGCCTGCATCGGCTCGGACGAGGTTGTCTTGAATTCTTTTTTGACCACGTCTCCGGCGCTAACCGCCGGGAAGTTGTAGGCCGTCGCCCAGCGCCGCGAGCTGTTTTCCGGTTTGATGTCGTCGAGCCCGCCCTTCTTGAACGCCTCCCAACTGGCATTGTCGTCGAGGATGTAGGTGAAGCGCTGGCTGTCGAAATTCTCGCGACCGATCTTCACCGGCAGCTTGCCGCCCCAATAATCGGGCACGCGCTGCCAGACGATTTCCGAGCCGGGTTTGAAGCTGGCGATCTTGTAGGCGGCCGAGCCCAGCGGCGGCTCCAGCGTCGGCCTGGTGATGTCGCGCTTCTTGCCGCTGGCGTCCGTGCCTTCCCACCAGTGCTTCGGCAGCACGACGAGGTCGCCGAGGATCTTCGGCAGTTCCCGATTGCCCTTCTGGTTGAAATGGAACTCGACCTCGCGATCCGAGAGGGCGACCGCTTCGGTCACGTTCTCGAAATAGCGGTTGTACATCGGGCTGTTGGCCTTGAGCACCTGGAACGACCAGACCACGTCGTCGACGGTGATCGGCTGGCCGTCGTGCCATTTGGCGCGCGGGTCGAGCCGGTAGGTCGCCGACGAATAGTCCGACGGGTATTTATAGGCCTCGGCGACCAGCGGATGGCTGACGCTGCCCTCGTCCTGTGCCTGTTCCATCAGCGTGTCGTAGAGCAGCCCGCCGCCGAACGGCACGAAGCCGGCGGCCGGCGATCCCTGCACGATATAAGGATTGAAGCTGTCGAAAGTGCCGGTAACCACGGAGTTGTAGGTTCCGCCCTTCGGCGCATTCGGATTGACGTAGTCGTAGTGCTGGAAATTCTCGCCGTATTTGGAAGGGCCGATCAGCGAGGAGGTGGTGTGCCATTCGTCGGCGGCACCGGCCGGCAGGCTGGCTGCAAGGGCGAACGCCAGCATCGATGCGAAAAGTGCCGTCGATGGGAAAAGTCTCCGGGAGCGGCCAACCGTCATGCGTTCTCCTCGTCGCGAGCAGTACCCACCGGCAATCTAGATCATTTGACGCCGGTGAAAACCGCAAGGGCGGTCTTTGTCGCCCAATATGCGGCTTTCCTAACAGAAAAGCCGGGACGAACCCGGCTTTTCCAAGGTGTCACAATGACAAATTGTTTATTGAGCGGGAGCGGCCGGCTTGGCCGGAGCAGCGCCTTCGGCCGGTTTCGCCGGTGCGGCACCTTCCGCCGGCTTGGCTTCGGCCGAAGCGCCGGCCTGCGGCAGCGGCTTTGGATTGTCCGACAGCGTGCGCAGGTAGGCGATCACGTTGGCCCGGTCCTCGTCCTTCGGCAGGCCGGCGAAGCCCATCGCCGTGCCCTTCACGAACTTCTTCGGCGAGGTGATGAAGTGGTTGAGGTTGTCGTAGGTCCATTTCTCGGCGCCGCCCTTGGAAAAATCCTTCATGCCGGCCGAATAGGCGAAGCCCTCATGCTCGGCGACGGGCCGGTCGACGATGTCCCAGAGATCCGGACCGACCTTGTTGGGGCCGCCCTTCTCGCCGGAATGGCAGGCCTGGCACTTCTTGAAGATGGCGGCGCCCGCCTCGGCATTGGCGGTGGCGAGAAGGTCGGCGATCGGCTTGGCTTCCGCGGCCGGGGCAGCTGCGCCACCGCCTTCGGTCGGCTCCTGAGCCTCGATGGCGAAACCGGGCTTTTCGGGTGCAGGCGAAGCGAACAGCGCGTTCGACACGATGCCCACGGAAAAGACCACGAAGCAGGTTCCGAGGAATCCGCCGAGCAGCTTGTTGACTTCGTTGGAATCCATACGCCCCTTGCTCCCTGTTCCGGCGGACCGTCCCGTCCACACCGTCCGTCGGTATCGAAGGCCCGCAAGGGCCAGTCAAATCGGGCGGAAACTAGGTCTTTTGCTTCGGCGTTGCAACACCTATAAGGGCGCTTCCAGTGAGACGTTTTGCCACTTTCCACCCGCGTTCCCGGCCGCCCTGAAAGTCCCATGTCGACATTGATCCTGATCCCCGCCCGCATGGCCTCGACGCGCCTGCCGGGCAAGCCGCTGGCCGACATCGCCGGCGTGCCGATGATCGTCCATGTTGCCCGCCGCGCCGCCGAGGCGGGACTTGGCCGCGTGGTGGTGGCGACCGACACCGAAGCGGTTGCAACGGCAGTCCGCGAGCATGGATTCGACGCGGTGATGACGCGCGCGGACCACGAATCCGGCTCCGACCGCATCTTCGAGGCGCTCACCGCCCTCGATCCGGAGAAAAAGGTCGAGACGATCGTCAACGTCCAGGGCGACCTGCCGACCATCGATCCTGAGATCATCGGCGCGTCGCTCCGGCCGTTCCAGGACAGCGCGGTCGATATCGCCACGCTCGGCGTCGAGATCGTCCGCGACGAGGAAAAGACCAATCCGAACGTCGTCAAGATCGTCGGCTCGCCGCTCTCCGCGACGAGGCTAAAGGCGCTCTATTTCACCCGCGCCACGGCGCCGTGGGGCGAGGGCCCGCTCTATCACCACATCGGCCTCTACGCCTACCGCCGCGCCGCGCTCGAACAGTTCGTGGCGCTGAAGCCGTCGCCCCTGGAGCGCCGCGAACGGCTGGAGCAGCTGCGGGCACTGGAAGCCGGCATGCGCATCGACGCCGAGATCGTCAAGTCGCTGCCGCTCGGCGTTGACACGCCCGACGACCTCGAGCGCGCTAGGAAGATCCTTTCAAACTGAGACATCCCAATGCCTGAAAAGACCAACAGAATCTCCTTCCAGGGTGAGCCGGGCGCCAATTCCGACACCGCCTGCCGCAACATGTTCCCCTCGATGGAGCCGTTGCCCTGTCCGACCTTCGAGGACGCCTTCAACGCGGTCGAGACCGGCAAGGCCGAGCTTGCGATGATCCCGATCGAGAACACGATCGCGGGCCGTGTCGCCGACATCCATCACCTGCTGCCGGAATCGCGCCTGCACATCGTCGGCGAGTATTTCCTGCCGATCCATTTCCAATTGATGGTCCTGCCGGGCGTCAAGCGCGAAGAGATCAGGACCGTGCACAGCCATATCCACGCACTAGGCCAGTGCCGAAAATACATCCGCAAGAACGGCTGGAAGCCTGTGGTCGCCGGCGACACGGCCGGGTCGGCGAAGATGGTCTCCGAGGTCAGGGACCGCACCATGGCCGCGCTGGCGCCGGCGCTCGCCGCGGAGCTCTACGGTCTCGACATCATCGAGAAGAATGTCGAGGACACCGACTCCAACGTCACCCGCTTCGTGGTGCTGACCAAGAACAAGCAATGGGCCGAACGTCCTTCGCCGGACGCCAAGATGATGACCACCTTCATCTTCCGTGTCCGCAACGTGCCGGCCGCGCTCTACAAGGCCATGGGCGGCTTCGCCACCAACGGCATCAACATGACCAAGCTCGAGAGCTACCAGCTCGGCGCCTTCACCGCGACGCTGTTTTATGCCGATATCGAAGGCCACCCCGACGATCCGCTGGTCAAGCTGGCGCTCGACGAATTGCGCTTCTTCTCGCGCGAGATGCGCATCCTCGGCGTCTATCCGGCGAGCGCATCGCGTGAGCAGTGGAAGGTCGCGGACTGAAGCTGGTTCTTCCGGCCAGCCAACTGGAGCCTTCGTCCAAAGCGTAGACGTCCGCGCCAATCTAGGACGTTGTCGACCTCAGCCAAAGCCGAGCGGCACGTAGTCGATTTCCATGAACGCCTCGACCTCGGGCACCCAGCGGTCGCGCACGAACGCCACGTGGTCGGGATGCTCGTTGTAGCGCGTGTAGGCGGCCTGGTCGGCGAACTCCATCGAGAAGCCGAACTGATAGTCGTTCTTGGGACTGACCTGGCGCAGCTGCTCGAAATGCGTCACGCCTTTGATCCCGCTGAGGATCTTCTTGGCATCGTGGAGGAACCGCTTTGTCTCCAGCGAATGCGGCGGATGCTTCAGCGTGAACACGACGGTATGACGGATCATTTTCGGCTCCTGCTCCTATTCGCTGTCCACCCAGGCGCGGATGAGATGGTGGGCGATCGCCCCTTTCGGCGGCGTGATCAGTTCGCCGGGATGGGTTCTCTCCAGCATCGAGCGCACCTCGTCGCGGAAGAACCAGCGGCAGTCCTCGAGCTCGTTGAGGTCGGCCTGAATATCCTCGTTGAGCGGCTCGCCGAAGCAGCCGATCATCAGCGAATAGGGAAACGGCCAGGGCTGGCTGGCGTGATAGACGACGCGGCCGAGCCGGATCCCGGCCTCTTCCAGCGTCTCGCGGCGCACCGCCGCCTCGATCGTCTCGCCGGGCTCGATGAAGCCGGCAAGGGCCGAATACATGCCCGCCGCGAAATGCCGGCCGCGCCCGAGCAGGCATTTGTCGCGCGTCACCGTCAGCATGATCGCCACCGGATCGGTGCGCGGGAAATGGTCGGTGCCGCAGGCCGGGCAGTGGCGCCTGTAGCCGCCGGCGCGCATTTCCGAGCGGTTGCCGCATTTCGAGCAGAAGCCATGGCTGGCGTGCCAGGCGAGCAGCGCCGCACCTTGCGCCAGCGCCCCGGCCGCCGCCTCATCGATCAGACCCTGCATGTAGACCGAGCGGTAGTCGATCGCCTTCATCGTTTCCGGCAGGTTGTCCGGCTCGATGCCGGCGGGCACCGCAAGCACCGGGCCGTTCTCGGAAAAGCCGAGCAGCACACCGCGGTCGAGCGCGGCCTCGAAGGCCTGGCTTTCCGCGGCCTCGAACCATGGGTCGAAACTGCCGTCGCTGAGTTTCAGATAAAGCCTGCCGCCATGCATCAGCATCAGCCGCGCCGATCGCTCGGCAAGCGCCTTCTCGACCGCGTCGTCGGCACGGTTTTCCGATTGCCGGTCGATCTGGTTGCCGGCGAAGCCGACGAACTGGCTCGGCTCGCGCAATGGCGCGTCAAACAGGCGAAAGCTCATGGGACTCGGGGAGGACACAGGGTGAACACTGGTCGGCTTATAGCGCTGCCTTGATCGTTTCGGCAAACCGGTGGAGTTCGGGGCGTTGATAGGGCTCGCGCATGCCGTGCCCCCAGACCGGCCCCGGCCAGCCGGGGTCGCCTTCGGTGCGGGCGATGACATGGACATGCAGCTGGCGCACGATGTTTCCGAGCGCGCCCGTATTGATCTTGGTGCAGCCGGTCACCCTCTTCAGCGCCTGCGCCACCATATTGGTCTCGAAGGTCAGCATCGCCTGGTCGAGCGGCGTCATGTCGTGCAGTTCCTCGATGCCAGGCCGCTGCGGCACCAGGACCAGCCACGGCCAGCGGCGATCGTTCATCAGCCGAAGCTCGCAAAGGCCGAGCCACATGAGCTGCTCACTGTCCGCCTCCAATCGGGCGTCCAGCGTGAATCCGGCCTTGAGGCCAGGCAGCATGGGCGTTTCCTTCGCTTTTCTAATATTCTCCAAACCGGGGAACGCTAGAGCGGCGGCAAGGTGGCTGCAAGCGAATCATTGGCCGCTATTGTGGATTTGAAGGCTTTGTCGCCCGCACGGCGCGGCCGGTCATTCACCACGACCCTTGCATTTCGCCGCTGAATTGCCGATATGGAGCGCGGGAGGTTGGTGGTGGACGATCCACTCGCCAACCGGGTCAGGTCCGGAAGGAAGCAGCCCTAACGAGCCCGGAACGGGTCATTGTTCCAGCCTCCCGCCTCTTCGCCTTTCTCCCGCGACATTGACGGCGCCGAGCCGTGCGGGCGAGACTATGCGCAGGAATCGGCCGCCTGCGGTCCTTGGAGCTTTTGACGGCGGATGAGCGAAGCCGGAAATTTGGGGCCAAAAAATCCGGAGACGGAAAAGGCCGGCGCCTATCGCGTGCTGGCGCGCAAATATCGCCCCTCGAACTTCTCCGAGCTGATCGGCCAGGAGCCGATGGTCCGCACGCTGACCAACGCCTTCGCCACCGGCCGCATCGCCCAGGCCTGGATGCTGACCGGCGTGCGCGGCGTCGGCAAGACGACGACGGCGCGCATCCTCGCGCGAGCCCTGAACTATAAGACGGCAACCGTCGACCAGCCCTCGGTCGACCTGTCGATTCCCGGCGAGCACTGCCAGGCGATCATGGAAGGCCGTCATGTCGACGTCATCGAGATGGACGCCGCCTCCCACACCGGCATCGACGATATCAGGGACATCATCGACCGTGTCCGCTACGCGCCGGTCTCGGCCCGCTACAAGGTCTACATCATCGACGAAGTGCACATGCTCTCCACCCAGGCCTTCAACGGCCTGTTGAAGACGCTGGAAGAGCCGCCGCCGCACGTCAAATTCATCTTCGCCACCACCGAGATCCGCAAGGTGCCGATCACGGTCCTGTCGCGCTGCCAGCGCTTCGACCTGAGGCGCATCGACGCCGGCGCGCTCGTCGCACATCTTTCCTCGATCGCCGCCAAGGAAGGCATTTCCGTCGACGACGAGGCGTTGGCGATGATTGCCCGCGCCGCCGAAGGCTCGGCGCGCGATTCGCTCTCCATCCTCGATCAGGCGATCGCCCATGGCAGCGGCGCCGTCAGCGCCGAGGCGGTACGCGCCATGCTGGGCTTGGCCGACCGCGCCCGCATCATCGACCTGTTCGAGCATGTGATGAAGGGTGACGTGGCGGCGGCTCTGGCCGAATTCCGTGCGCAATACGACACAGGCGCCGATCCTGCAGCCGTGCTCACCGATCTTGCCGAGTTCAACCACCTCGTCACCCGGCTGCGCTTCGTGCCGGCCGCGGCCGACGACGCTTCGCTCTCCGAGGACGAGCGCCGACGCGGCGCCGAATTCGCCAGCGCGCTGTCGGTGCGCGTGCTGGCTCGGACCTGGCAGATGCTGCTCAAGGGCATCCCCGAGGTGCAGTCCTCGAACCGCCCGGTCAGCGCCGGCGAGATGGTGCTGATCCGGCTGGCGCACGCCGCCGACCTGCCGACGCTGGACGAGGCGCTGAAATCGCTGGAAGGCGCCGCAACGGTGCCGAACGGCGCGCCGCGCGCCAACGGCGCGCCGGCCGGCAATGGCGGCGGCGCAAGCGCTGTGGCGCAGGCCCGGATGCCGTCCTCCACCGGCGGTGCGCAGACGATGCGGCTGGTCGAGGCGCAGCCAACGCCCGCAGCCTTCGTTCCGGCGCCGGAGCCGGTTGTCGAAACGCCCGCCGTTCCGGTGAAGTCGCTGGCCGATATCGCAGCCCTTGCCGACGCCAACCGCGACATCGCCTTCAAGGTGCTCTTGAAGCGCTGCGTGCGGCTGGTGCGCGTCGAGCCAGGCCGCTTCGACGTCAGCCTGACCGACGATGCGCCCAAGACGCTGCTCAACGATCTGACCGCGAAGCTGCGCGCCTGGACCGGCCGCAACTGGCTGGTCTCGCTGTCGAAGGAACAAGGCGGCCAGACGCTCGCCGAGATGGAGACGACGAAGCGCGAGACCGCCTTCTCGGACGCCAGGAGCGACCCGACGGTCGCCGCTATCCTCGCCCGCTTCCCGGGCGCCAAGATCATCGACGTGCGAATTCCGGATGTCCCGGAAGTGGAAGAGACCGAGGCCGAAGTACCGGTCGAGCCGGCCGCGGATGACGACGAGACCTGAAACAATCTTAGAGGACTACCCGATGAAAGATCTTCTCGGCCTGATGGGCAAGGCGAAGGAAATGCAGGCCAAGTTCCAGGCCATGCAGGACGAGATCGCGACGCTCGAAGCCACCGGACAGGCGGGCGGCGGCCTGGTCAGCGTGACGCTGACCGGCAAGTTCGAAATGAAGGCGCTGAAGATCGATCCCTCGCTGTTCAAGGGCGATGAGGTTGAGATCCTGGAAGACTTGCTTCTGGCCGCCCACAATGACGCCAAAAATAAGGTAGAGCAGGTCATGCAGGAAAAGACCAAGGCGCTGACGGCGGGCCTGCCCATACCGCCCGGAATGAAATTGCCGTTCTGAGCTGGCTGCCGCCAGTTAATTGATTATGAACGAAAATCGAGCCCGGCCCGCAATATTAACCATTTCGCCGGTTATGCTCACGGGCTCATTTCGCGACATTCATAAAGTTTTACCCAAGTCCAGAGTTTGCTAACCATCTAGCCATCTTTTTGCCTGAAAGAGTCTCATTCTTGCCACATCTCGGGGCGGGCTGGCATCTGGAAATGAGGCTTTTTTGTTGATCGCGACGCGATGGAAGACGCCGGTGCTGCTTATCGGCATCGCCGCTTCCCCCTTGTTCCTGGCCGGCTGCAGCCAGACCGCTTCACACGGCATGTCGGTGGCGAGCCTGACCGATGCCGTCACGCCGAGCTTCCTCAGCTCGCGCTCCTACAAATACACGATGAAGGACAAGGAATGCCTGCAAAGGGCGATGTTCTTCGAGTCCAACCGCTCGAGCCGCGACGGCATGATCGCGGTCGGCACCGTCGTGATGAACCGGCTGCGTTCCGGCCAGCACGGCAGCACCATCTGCGAGGTCGTCGGTGAAAGGGGCCAGTTCGCTCCCGGCGTGCTGACGCGACCGATGAATTCGAAGGCGCTGCCCGATGTCGAGGAAGCCGCCGAGGCTGTGCTCAAGGGCGAGCGCAAGGCCAAGCTCAAGAACACGATGTATTTCCACACCGCAGGCCTGCGGTTCCCCTACAACAACATGCACTACACGATGGTGGCCGGTGGCAACGCCTTCTATGAGAAGCGCGGCCGCAACTGGCAGCCGCTGCCGGATGAGCCCATGGTCGCCATGGCTTCCGGCAAGTCGCAGAAGATCGACCCTGCCGCTCCAGTGCTCGTCGCGTCCGCCGAACCGGTGGTCAAGACGATCGTCCATGCCGACCCGGCCAAGCAGGCTGCCATGACCGCGGCCGCCGCGCCGGCGCTTCCCGCCAAGGCGGCAATCGTCCCCGCCCAGCAGACCTATATGACGGCCTCCGCAGCGCCGGCGCAGAAATCCGGCCGCGTCACGGCGAAGCCGACGATGGTGGCGATGCAGGAGCCGATGGAGGAACCTGACGCGTCCCGCTTCGGCGGCACAGTGAAGGGCCGCTACATCACCTCCGTACCGAGCGCCCCGCAGGAAGCGGCGATGGGGTTCGAGTCGACGCCTGAGAACACCGACGCCATCGGCGCGCTGATCGTCAGCCAGAACCGGCCGCTCTAAACCTGTTGCGTCGACCCTCGATGCACGACCCGCCTTGGCAGCATGCGGGTCGTGTGCCGCTGCGAACTGTTCCAAACTGCTCTGAAAAATCCTAGATCAGAGCGATGTCGAAACGAATCGCCGGTCCAGAGATCGAACGCCTGATCCAGCTCCTGGCCAAGGTTCCGGGGCTCGGGCCGCGTTCAGCCAGGCGCGCCGCCCTCCATCTCATCAAGAAGAAGGAGCAGTTGCTGCAGCCTTTGGCCGCCGCCATGGGCGAGGCGGTCGACAAGGTGCGCATCTGCTCGACCTGCGGCAATGTCGACACCTCCGACCCTTGCATGATCTGCACCGACCCCCGCCGCGACGCCGGCACGCTGATCGTCGTCGAGGACGTCTCCGACCTCTGGGCGCTGGAGCGCGCCGCCGCCATGAACGTGCGCTATCACGTGCTCGGTGGCACGCTGTCGCCGCTCGACGGTATCGGCCCCGACCAGCTCAACATCCGCTCGCTGGTCGATCGCGTCGCCGGTGGCGAGGTGAAGGAGGTCATCCTCGCCGTCAACGCCACAGTCGAGGGCCAGACCACGGCGCATTACCTGACCGACCGGCTTTCTGGCTTCGACGTCAAGGTGACAAGGCTTGCGCACGGCGTGCCGGTGGGCGGCGAGCTCGACTATCTCGACG
The DNA here is from genome assembly GCF_004791585.1 of Mesorhizobium sp. M1C.F.Ca.ET.210.01.1.1. Lineage (GTDB taxonomy): Bacteria > Pseudomonadota > Alphaproteobacteria > Rhizobiales > Rhizobiaceae > Mesorhizobium. Next base: position 159,506 of record NZ_SRUU01000002.1, on the reverse strand, counting down.
AAGGCACGCTGGCCGCGGCGCTGCGATCGAGGACGGCGTTTTGAGGGGGCAGGGGAGGGGCTCGTGACAGAACGCGAACATGGAACATTGGCTTTCCTTTCCCTCTTCGCAGCCTTCGTCATTTTCCTGCTCGCCACCACCGCCTCCGCTGCCCCCATAGACGACCAGTTCCAGGCGTGGCTGCAGACGGACCTTTGGCCCGAAGCCAAGGCCAAAGGCATCTCCAAGAAAACCTTCGACGAAGCCTTTCTCGGCGTGAAGCCGAACCTCAAGCTTCCAGACCTCGTCATGCCCGGCGAGAAGCCGACGACGCCTGAGAAGCAGCATCAGGCCGAGTTCGGCCCGCCCGCCAACTATTTCGCCGAGAAGATCATCCGGGCTGTCACCACCGGCGGACGGTCGCGCGACAGCGCCAACGCCAGGGTGCTTGGGCTGATAGAGAAGCGCTACGGCGTGCCTAACGAGATCGTGCTGGCGATCTGGGGCCGCGAGACCGGCTTCGGCGCCGCCAAGATGCCTTACGACGCCTTCGAGGTGCTGGGCACCAAGGCGTTCATGTCGACGAAGAAGGATTTCTTCCGCACCGAGGTGCTCGCGGCCCTCGAGATCGTCGAGCGCGGGCTTGCCCCGGTCAATGCGATGAAGTCGTCCTGGGCCGGCGCGCTCGGCCAGCCGCAATTCATGCCAACCTCCTTCTTCAAGCACGCCGTCGATTTTGACGGCGACGGCCGGCCCGACATCTGGAATTCGACGCCCGACGTGCTCGCCTCGATCGCCAACTACCTCGTCCACTACGGCTGGGCGAGGGGCCGCGGCTGGGGGACCGAGGTGATCGCGCCGGCAAACATCTCCTGCTCGCTCGAAGGACCCGACCAGGGCAAGAGGATTTCCGACTGGGTCGCGATGGGCATCAGGCGCGCTGACGGCAAAGCGTTTCCGGCAAGCGAGCTCAAGGCCGAGGGTTTTCTGCTGATGCCCGCCGGGCGCAGCGGCCCGGCCTTCATCGTCACGCCGAACTTCTATGTGCTGAAGGAGTACAACACCAGCGACCTGTATGCGCTGTTCATCGGTCACGCCGCCGACCGCATTGCAAAGGGTGACGCCGCCTTCGCCGGAATCTGGGGGCCGGTCGGCGATCTCCACCGGTCCGATATCGCGGCGCTGCAGCGGGCGCTGGAGGCGAAGGGCTACGATGTCGGCAGCGCCGACGGTCTGCCCGGCTTCAAGACACGTCGCTCGATCGGCTCCTGGCAGGCGAAGAACGGCAAGGCGGCGACCTGTTTTCCCGACGCAAGCCTGGTCGCGCAGCTGAAATGACGGGCGACTTCCAAGCGTCAAAAGTTTAGCAGATTTTTCCCAATTGGAGGCCTCGATTAGCCGGCGCACGGGTCGACTCGCGGCGGCCCATTCTGGCCCAATAAGCTGTTTCGCAAAATGCGCGTTGCCGGTTCGAGCGCTGCTGAATGGGTGTTGACCAACTGGACAAAAACCACGACGGTAAGTGGTCCAAGCCGTCGTCGGCTTCGCAAAGAATAATGCGGCCCTGAGCCGGGAACTCAGGTCAACAAAACAGGGAACGATCATCATGATGCTGGAAAAGTTTGCTCTCCGTGGCTTGCTCGCGGGTGTGGCTATGTCTGCGCTGCTTGCAGCGCCCGCCTTCGCTGTCACGCCCGCGGACACGCTGGTCGAAGGTTTTGCCATCGACGACATCATCTCGATGGATCCGGGCGAGGCGTTCGAGCTGTCGACTGCCGAGGTCACCGGCAACACCTATGACCTCCTGGTCCGCCTCGACCTGAGCGACACCTCCAAGGTCAAGGGCGATCTCGCCGATAGCTGGAGCGTTTCCGACGACGGCCTGACCTATACCTTCAAGCTGAAGCCCGGCATGAAGTTCGCCTCCGGCAATCCGATAACCGCCGCCGACGTTGCCTATTCCTTCGAGCGCGCCATCAAGCTCGACAAGAGCCCGGCCTTCATCATCAACCAGTTCGGCATCAGCGGCGATAACGTCACCGAGAAGGCCAAGGCAGTCGACGACACCACCTTCCAGTTCGTCGTCGACAAGGCCTACGCGCCAAGCTTCGTGCTGAACTGCCTGTCGGCGACCGTCGCTTCCGTCGTCGACAGCAAGCTGGTCAAGGAACATGTCGCCGCCGTCACGCCGAGCGCCGACTACAAATGGGACAACGACTTCGGCAATGCCTGGCTGAAGACCGGTTATGCCGGCTCCGGCCAGTACAAGCTGCGCGAATGGCGTGCCAACGAGGCCGTCGTTCTGGAGCGCAACGACAACTACAATGGCGAGAAGGCCAAGCTCGCCCGCGTCATCTACCGCAACATGAAGGAAAGCTCGGCGCAGCGTCTGGCGCTCGAGGCCGGCGACATCGACGTTGCCCGCAACCTCGAGCCGAACGACCTCGACGCCATTGCCAAGAACGGCGATCTCACCACCACCAGCGCGCCGAAGGGCACGGTCTATTATATCAGCCTCAATCAGAAGAACCCGAACCTCGCCAAGCCGGAGGTTCGTCAGGCGTTCAAATATCTGGTCGATTATGACGCGATGAGCTCGACCATCCTCAAGGGCATCGGCGAGATCCACCAGTCCTTCCTGCCCAAGGGTGACCTCGGCGCCATCGACGACAATCCCTTCAAGCTCGACGTCGCCAAGGCCAAGGAATTGCTCGCCAAAGCCGGTCTGCCTGACGGCTTCAAAGTCACCATGGACGTGCGCGTCGGCCAGCCCACCACCGGCATGGCGGAATCGATCCAGCAGACGCTCGGCCAGGCCGGCATCAAGCTGGAGATCATCCCCGGCGACGGCAAGCAGACGCTGACCAAGTACCGCGCCCGCAACCACGACATCTATATCGGCAACTGGGGCCAGGACTATTTCGATCCCAACTCCAATGCCCAGACCTTCGCCTCGAACCCGGACAATTCCGACGCGGCGAAGATCAAGACGCTGGCCTGGCGCAATGCCTGGGACATTCCGGACTTGACCAAGGAAACCGAGGCGGCGCTGCTGGAGAAGGATTCGGCCAAGCGCGCCGACATGTACAAGGATCTGCAGAAGAAGATCCTCGACACCAGCCCCTTCGTCGTCATCCACCAGCAGCTCGAAGTGGCGGGGCTGCGCAAGAACCTCAAGGGCTTCGCGCTCGGCCCGAGCTTCGACACCAACTTCGTCGGGGCGGTTTCGAAGGAATAGCGTTTTCGGACGCGCCGCGTGAGCGTAGCTGAAAACCAGGCGGCGGCCGGGCGCGGCAGCGCCCGTGCCGTCAGCATTCTATCGTCGCTTGGCCGCTTTCTGGTCATCGCGGTAACGACCTATCTCGGTCTGCTCGCGGTGACCTTCTTCATCGGCCGGGTCATTCCGATCGACCCGGTTCTGGCCGTTCTCGGCGACCGGGCCCCTACCGCCGTCGTCGAGCGCACGCGCCGCGAAATGGGCCTCGACCTGCCCTTGATCGAGCAGTTCTACATCTATGTGAAAAGCGCGCTGAGCGGCGATTTCGGCACTTCGGTGCTGACCACCAACCCGGTGATGTCCGACATCCGCCGCGTCTTCCCAGCGACCATCGAGCTGGCGACGCTGGGCACCATCATCGGCGCGGTGTTCGGCGTGCCGCTCGGCGTGCTGGCCGCGGTCCGGCGCGGCAGCTTCATCGATCAGATCGCGCGCGTCATCGGCCTGATCGGCTATTCGGTACCGATCTTCTGGCTGGGCCTGCTCGGGCTCGTGCTCTTCTACGCCAAGCTGCAATGGGTCGCCTTTCCGGCGCGGCTCGACGTCGTCTATGAGTACACCTTCACGCCGATCACCGGCTTCTACCTGCTCGACGCGGCCATGCAGGGGCAATGGGACGTCTTCTACGACGCTTACCGCCACATCATCCTGCCGGCCTCGCTGCTCGGCTATTTCGCGCTCGCCTATATCAGCCGCATGACGCGCTCTTTCATGCTGAACGAGATGGCGCAGGAATACATCGTCGCCGCGCGCGCCAAGGGCCTGTCGGAGACACGCATCATCTGGGGCCACGCGCTGCGCAACGCGGCGGTGCCGATGGTGACGGTGATCGCGCTTTCCTACGCCAGCCTGCTCGAGGGCTCGGTGCTGACCGAAACCGTCTTCTCCTGGCCGGGCATCGGCCTCTACATCACCAATTCGCTGACCAACGCCGACATGAACGCGGTGCTCGGCGGCACCATCATCATCGGCTCGGTCTTCATCGGCATCAATCTTCTGTCCGACCTGCTCTACCGTCTCCTCGATCCAAGGACCAAGGCCGGATGAGCAGAGGTATCGCACTTTCGGGCTTGGCTGCGGCCAATCAACCCCACTCGAGCCTTTCGGGCCACGTCTCCCCCTGCCTGGGGGAGAGGAAAAGCTGGTCGCATGATTGGCGTCTTTCCTCTCCCCCGTCGAACGGGGGAGGGGTGGTCTGCGAAGCAGACCGGAGTGGGGGTCGACACCTTCAAGAGGCATCGTCATGACCGCCTCTGACGCCGGCTCCCTCTCTCGTCGCGAATGGTTGCTGTCGGAGCGGCCGGCCTCGCGCATGCAGGCACGGCTCGGCCGTGCCTATGTCGCCTGGCGGCGTTTCACGGCCAACCGGCTGGCCGTAGTCGGCCTGTTGATCATCCTCGGGCTGGTGGTGGTCGCCGCCCTTGCCGGCATGCTGGCGCCCTATTCGCCGACCGTGGGCGATCTGAAGAATGCCCGCCTGCTGGCGCCGAGCGCCGCGCACTGGTTCGGCACCGACGACCTCGGCCGGGATATCTATTCGCGCATTGTCTACGGCTCGCGCTGGACGCTTTACGTCGTCATCCTCGTCGCCATCATCGCCGCACCGATTGGCCTCCTCGTCGGCACCGTCGCCGGCTACGCCGGCGGCTGGACCGACGCCATCCTGATGCGCATCACCGACATCTTCCTGGCCTTCCCCAAGCTCGTGCTGGCGCTGGCCTTCGTCGCGGCGCTCGGGCCCGGCATCGAGAACGCGGTGCTGGCGATCGCCATCACCTCCTGGCCGCCTTACGCGCGCATTGCCCGCGCCGAGACGCTGACGGTGCGCAACTCCGACTACATCAAGGCGGTGCAATTGATGGGCGCTTCGCCGTTCCGCATCGTGCTGCGCCACATCATGCCGCTCTGCATCTCCTCGTTGATCATCCGCGTGACGCTCGACATGGCCGGCATCATCCTGACCGCCGCCGGCCTCGGCTTCCTCGGTCTCGGCGCGCAGCCGCCGCTGCCCGAATGGGGTGCGATGATCGCGTCGGGCCGCCGCTTCATCCTCGACCAGTGGTGGGTGGCCGGCGCGCCGGGCGCCGCGATCCTGATCGTCAGCCTCGGCTTCAACCTGCTCGGCGACGGTCTGCGCGACGCGCTCGATCCCCGGAGCGGTGACCAATGAGCGGCAATCCGGACAAGCAAACAAAAGGCGCGCTGCTCGAAGTCGACGATCTGCGCGTTACCTTCCCGACCCGCACCGGCCTCGTGCAGGCGGTGCGCGGCGTCTCCTTCTCGCTCGGCCGCGAGCGTCTCGGCATCGTCGGCGAGAGCGGCTCCGGCAAGTCGCAGACCGGCCGCGCCATCATGGGGCTGACCTCGCCGCAGGCGCAGGTGTCGGCGAAGAAGCTCAGCTTCGACGGCATCGACTTGCTCTCCGCGCCGCCCCGAGAGCGCCGGGCGCTGCGGGGCAATCGCATCGCCATGATCCTGCAGGATCCGAAATATTCGCTCGATCCGGTGATGACCATCGGCCGCCAGATCGTCGAGACGCTACGCACGCATGAGAAGGTCTCCAAGGCCGAGGCGCGTGAGCGGGCGCTGGAGATGCTGCGCGCGGTGCAGATCCGCGATCCGGCCCGTGTCTTCGACCTTCACCCGCATGAAGTCTCGGGCGGCATGGGCCAGCGGGCCATGATCGCCATGATGCTGATCGCCGGGCCGGAGCTGATGATCGCCGACGAGCCGACCTCGGCGCTCGACGTCACCGTGCAGCTCGACGTGCTGAACATCCTAGACAAGCTCGTCGCCGAACGCGGCATGGGGCTGATCTTCATTTCGCACGACCTGCGGCTCGTCTCGTCCTTCTGCGACCGCGTCGTCGTCATGTATGCCGGCAAGGTGGTCGAGCAGCTCAAGGCGTCCGAGCTGCGCGACGCCCGGCATCCCTACACGCGCGGCCTGCTCAACTGCATGCCGCGTATAGGCTTCGAGCGCCATCCGCTGCCGGTGCTCGACCGCAAGCCGGAGTGGGCGGCATGACCGCGGCTCTTTCCATCGAACGGCTGGAGGTGGTGTTCGACCGCTTCCGCGCGCTGAAGGGCGTCGACCTCGAAGTCAGGGAAGGCGAATCCTACGGGCTGGTCGGCGAAAGCGGCTCCGGCAAATCCACGCTGCTCAAGGCAATCACCGGCCTGGCGCCTGTCGCCGGCGGCGCCATCACCGTCAACGGCAAGACCTTGGGCAAGACGCGCGACAAGGCGTTTTACCGCGATGTGCAGATGGTCTTCCAGGACCCCTACGGCTCGCTGCATCCGCGCCAGACGGTCGACCGCCTGCTGCAGGAGCCTTTAGCCATCCACGGCATCGCCCATGGCGAGAAGCGCATCGAGCGCGCGCTGGACGAGGTCGGCCTCGGCAACGGCTTCCGCTTCCGTTATGCGCACCAGCTCTCCGGCGGCCAGCGCCAGCGCGTCGCGATTGCCCGCGCGCTGATCCTCGAGCCCTCGATCCTGTTGCTCGACGAGCCGACCTCGGCGCTCGATGCCTCCGTGCAGGCCGAGGTGCTGAACCTTCTGGAAGAGGTCCGGCGCCGCCGCAAGCTCACCTTCCTGATGGTTAGCCACGACCTCGCCATCATCACCCATATGTGCGAGCGGCTGATGGTGATGCAAAACGGCGAGGCGGTGGAGACACTGACCGCGAGCCAGCTGATCGGCCACCGTGTGAGCGAGGACTATACGCGCAACCTGCTGAGGGCGAGCGAGGGATTTGTGAGGACGGCATGAGTTCGTCCTATTGGCGCATAGCCAGTTTAGGAGAATTTCGTATGGAGCGATGGGACTTCGAAGACCCGCCGAACGTCGCGGTGTTATCGGACAAGGGCATATTCAGACACGGCGACTGGATCGCATACATTGTGCATGAAAATGATAATGACGACGACGATGATGATGAAGGTGGCAGTTGGCAGTTCTACAGCAGCGACACGCGAGATCGGGATGATAGCGACATGATGCTCGTTGGCTTGCGAGAGGTGGTTGAGCGGGACAAGAGCATGTTGGCATTGGCCGATTTGCCAAAGGGCTGGCACGCTTGGCGCAGCTCGAAATCATCGCCTTGGCAGCGGGCAAAATCTCCGCCCGTGGGCTTCAATGACAACAATGACCCGGCAGAAAGCTAAGTTGGGCTTTGTAACGGTTCGCCGGCATCCAAAACCGGGGACCTCTGTCCCTCTTTCGGCTCCTTGATCCGGAACCACGTCACATAAAGCGCCGGCAGGAAGAGCAGCGTGATCGCCGTGCCGGCGATGATGCCGCCCATCATCGCGTAGGCCATCGGCCCCCAGAACACTTCGCGCGCGATCGGGATCAGCGCCAGGCTGGCGGCCGCGGCCGTCAGCGCGATCGGCCGCATGCGGTGCTCGGTCGCTTCGATCACGGCCGCCCAGCGGTCCTTGCCTTCGGCGACGAGGTCTTCGATCTGCACGATCAGGATGACCGAGTTGCGGATCAGGATGCCGATCAGCGCCAGCACGCCGAGGATGGCGACGAAGCCGAGCGGCGCGCCGCTGGGCACCAGCGCGGCCACCACGCCGATCAGGCCGAGCGGCGCCACCGCCACCACCAGGAACAGGCGCTGGAAGCTCTGCAATTGCACCATCAGGATGGTCGCCATGATGAACAGCATCAACGGCACCACGGCCGCGATCGGTCCCTGGCTTTTCGCGCTTTCTTCGACCGAGCCGGCGGTCTGCACCGAATAGCCCGGCGGCAGCTTGTCGATGAAGGCATCGACAGACGGCTTCAGCTCATTGACGACGGTCGCCGGCAGCACGTCGCCGACCAGCCCGGCCCGCACGGTAATTGTCGGCGTCCGGTTCCGCCGCCAGACCGTCGGCTGTTCGAGCTCGTAGCGGAAAGTGGCGATCGCAGCCAATGGGATCGACTCGCCGGTTCCGGTCGGCAATTGCATGTTCTGCAGCGTTGAGATCGAACTGCGGTCCGCTTCGCGCGAGCGCGCCACGACATTGATCAGGTAGGTCGCGTCGCGCACCTGGGTGATGGTGGCGCCGCCGACCGTGCTGTTCAGCGCGCTCGCGATGTCGGAGGAGGTGATGCCGAGCTGGCGCGCCTTGTCCTGCAGCACGTCGACCCTCAGCACGCGTTGCGGCTCATTCCAGTCGAAGGTGGGGGCGGCAAGCTTCGGATTGGCGGAAATGATGGCGGCAAATTGCTGCGCCAGGCCCCGCACCGTCTGGATGTCTGGACCGCCGACACGGTACTGAACCGGGCGCCCGACCGGCGGCCCGAGCTCGAGGGGCTTGACGAAGGCATCGGTGCCGACGAACTCCTCGCGCAGCAGTTTTTCCAGCGCCGGCTTCACCCGGTTGCGCGCCTCGATGCTCTTGGTGACGATGACGGTCTGGCCGAAGTAGGGATTGGCGGGCTGCACGTCATAGGCGAGCAGGAAGCGCACCGCGCCCTGGCCGATATAGGACGAGAAATGGTCGATGTCGGGATTCCCGACCAGCGCCCGCTGCTCGAAGCGCTCCATTTGGTCGCGCGTCTCGGTGATCGACGAGTTTTGCGGCAGGTTCCAGTCGACGACCAGTTCCGGCCGGTCGGACGGCGGGAAGAACTGCTGCTGCACGAGGCCGAAGCCGGCAATGGAGGCCGCGAACAAGAGCACCGTCGCGATGATCGTGAGCCAATGGCGCCGCACCGAAAAGACGAGCACGCGCCGGAACAGCGTGGTGAAGCGTCCAGGCTGGTCGTGGTGCTTGGCCTTCATCGTCGCCGGCAGGATGGTGACGCCGAGCAGCGGCGCAAACAGCACCGCCACGATCCATGACACCAGCAGCGACACCGCAATGACGACGAACAGCGTGAAGGTGTATTCGCCTGCGGCGCTGTTGTTGAGGCCGATCGGAATGAAGCCGGCAACCGTCACCAGCGTGCCGGTCAGCATCGGGAAGGCGGTCGAGATGTAGACATAGGTTGCCGCCTTGCGCAGATTGTCGCCGACCTCAAGCCGCGCCACCATCATCTCCACCGCGATCATGGCGTCGTCGACCAGCAAGCCCAGCGCGATGATCAAGGCACCCAGCGAAATGCGCTGCAGCGATATGCCGAGATAGGCCATGACCGTGAAGGTGATGGCCAAAACAAGCGGGATCGACAACGCGACAACGAAGCCGGCGCGCATGCCGAGGCTGATGAAGGACACCGCGAGCACGATCGCCACCGCCTCGAACAGCGCTCGTGTGAACCCGGAGACCGCTTCCTCGACGATCACCGGCTGGTCGGCGACCAGATGCACGCCGACGCCGACCGGCAGGTCGGCCAGCACCTTATTCATCTCCTCGCGCAGCGCTTCGCCGAACTTGAGCAGATTGGCGTTCGGCTTCATGCCGATGGCAAGCCCGATTGCGTCCTGGCCGTTGAAGCGAAACAGCGCCGTCGGCGGATCGACGTAGCCGCGCGTGATCGTCGCGACATCGCTCAGCCGGAAAAAGCGGTCGTTGACGCGCAAGTTGATGGCGCGCAGGCTCTCCTCGGAGGTGAACTGGCCGCCGACGCGCACGCTGATACGTTCCGGACCGGACTGGATCACGCCCGACGGCGTGATCGCGTTCTGTGCCTGCAGGCTGGCGACGATCTGCTGCTGGTTGAGGCCGAGCGCCGCGATCTGACGGGAAGAGAATTCGAGATAGATCGCCTCGTCCTGGGCACCGACCAGGTCGACCTTGCCGGCGTTCGGCACGGTCAGGATTTTGGTGCGGACATCCTCGACATAGTCGCGTAGCTGGCGCGGCGTCAGCCCGTCGGCGGTGAAGGCGTAGATGTTGCCGAAGACGTCGCCGAAGCGGTCGTTGAAGAATGGTCCCTGGACGCCCTGCGGGAGCTCCGGCCAGATGTCGTTGACCATGTCGCGGACCTGCAGCCAGGTCGGCACGACATCGCGCGCCTTCGTGGTGTCCTTCAGGTTGACGAAGATGACGGTCTTGCCTGCGGTGGTGACGGATTTGGTGTAGTCCAGGCTGTCGAGCTCCTCGAGCTTCTTCTCGATGCGGTCGGTCACCTGGCGGACCGTCTCGTTGACCGAGGCGCCCGGCCAGTTGGCCTGGATCAGCATCGTCTTGATGGTGAAGGCGGGATCTTCCTCGCGTCCGAGGTTGAGGTAGGAGAAGATGCCGGCCACCACGAAGACCAGCATGAAATACCAGACCAGCGAACGGTGGCTGAGCGCCCAGTCGGAGAGGTTGAAGCCTTTCATCAGACCCCATCCTCCGGCACTTTGACCTTCTGACCCTCGATCAGGCTGTGCACGCCGGCGGTGACGACCCGCATGCCGGCTTCGAGCCCCGACGCCACCGTGAAAGTGCCGCCGTTCCTCGAGCCGACCTTGATATCGCGCGCGCTTACGCTCGACGATTGCGGATCGACGATCCAGACCTTCTCGGAGCCGTTCTTTTCGAGCAACGCCGACATCGGCAGCTCGATCGTCGGCGCCACCTTGGTCATGCGGGTCGCCGTGATCGTCGAGCCAAGCCGGAAGGCCGTGGGCGGGTCTGTCAGCGTCAGCCGCACGCGGCGCGTGCGGGTCGACCCTTCCGACTGCGGCGCGATCTCGCGCAGCTTGGCCTCGGTGGTGATGGTGGGCAGCGACTGCAGGATGATCTGGAACAGCGTGCCGACGCTGAGATCGCCGATCAGTTGGTCGGGAATGTCGACCACCGCCTCGCGCGGATCGGTGCGCGCCACGGTGACGACGGTCTGTCCGGGCGACACAGTCTGGCCGACCTCGGCACCGACCGCGGTGACGACGCCGTCGAAGTCGGAAAACAGCCGGGCATAGCCAAGCTGTTCCTGCGACTTGGCCAAAGCGGCGTTAGCCCGCTCGACGCCGGCGGCCGCCGCTTGCCGGGCCTGCTGCGCGGCGTCGAAGACGGACTGTGGGGTGTTGGCGGAGGCAAGCAGGGCGCGCTGGCGCTCTTCGCTGGCCGCTGCATTGGCGAACTGAGCCTGGGCGTTCGACAGATCCGCTTTCGATGCCTGGACGGCGAGTTCAAGCGCGGTCGGGTCGAGTGCTGCGATCGTCGTGCCCTTCGTGACGATGTCGCCGACCTTGACGTCGCGCGAGACGACGCGGCCAAGCAGACGGAAAGCAAGGTCGGCGCTGAATTGCGGTTCGACCGAACCGGCGAAGCCGAAGGTCTCGACTGTCTTCGGTTCGACGACCATCGACAGCACCGGCCGGATGATCTCGGGCGGCTTCTCTTCCGAGCGCGAGCACGCGGCAAGCGACGCGGTGATGAGGAGCGCGGCGGCAAGCGGCAGCCGGTTCATTGGCTCGCTCCCGCGACCTCGATCGTCTGGCCGGGACTGAGCAGTTGCCCGCCGGCGGTGACGACGTTCTGGCCTTCCTGCAATCCCTTGTCGACGACGACCACGCCTGAATCGAAGGCCAGCACCTCCACCTCGGCCGTCGACACGGCCTTGCTTGATGGATCGACGACCCAGACGGCCGGCTTGCCGGCGGTGGACGTCAGCGCCTGCCAGGGCAGCAGAATGGCCTTGACCGGCTTGGCGCTGGCCGAGCCAATCACGGCGGCGCCCAGCGGCATGCCGGCGGGTGTGTTGGGTATGCCGACCTTCACCCTGATCGACCCCGAGGCCGGATCGACCGCCGGCGAGATTTCGCGCACTTTTCCCACTGCCCTGATCTGCGGGTCGGACAGCAGCGTGATCGTCACCGCCGGCCCCGAAGGCGTCCTGGCAACCAGCGTCTCATGCACGTTGAAGACGGCGTCGCGGTCGCCGTCCTCGGCAATGGTGAAGACGGTCTGCGCCGCCTGCACCACCTGTCCGGCCTCGACCTGACGCGCGGTGATCACGCCGGGAGCGCCCGCCTTGAGCTCGGTGTAGGAGAGGTTTTCCTTGGTGTTGGCCAGAGCGCTCTGCGCGGCGTCGAGGCTGCCTTGCGCCACTTTCAGCGTCTGGTCGGCGCTGTCGAAGTCGCGCCGGGTCGTGAAACCTTGCGAAAGCAGCGTCTTTTGCCGTTGGTAGGTGGCTGCGGCCTGGGTTAGTTGCGCCTGCGCGGCATCAAGATCCGCCTGCGCCGAGCGCAGGTCGGATTCCTGCTCCTGCGGATCGATGCGGGCAAGCACGGCGCCCTGGTCGACATGCTGGCCGACATCGACAAGCCGCTCGGCGACGCGGCCGCCGACGCGGAACGACAGATTGTTGAGCGTGCGGGCCGCGATCACGCCGGTCAGCGAGGTCCTCGGCGCATAGTCGGCAAGCGCCACTGTTTGCGTGGTCACCAAGACCGGCAGCTTCTTTTCCGCCGCCTGCTGTTTCTGGCAGCCTGAAACCGGCAGTGTTGCGACACAGGCCAGCAGCAACAAGGTGTTTGAACGAAACAGGGGGCTGGGCGGCGAAGACGGCAAGGCGGACGATGTCGCGTTCCTGCTCATGGTTCCCCTCGATCCCGCGAAAGCCGCTCCTGACGGCGGCACGTCGCGGATAAGGCGAGGATAATCGATCGACGGGAAAAGGAAACAGTTTCTGGCCGGATCAACCGCCTGGCGAAGATCGATTTCCGGCCAGGCCAGGCCCAATCGACTGGGCCAATGTGCCGACTTGAGGAAAACCTGAAATAGGGTCAGAAGAGGCTTTGACGGCATCAAAACAAAGCGGGCGCCTGCCCGATGAGGGACGAGATGAAGAATTCAGCCATTTCTGAACGCAAGAACCAGTCGATCTCGCGCGGCGTCGGCATGACCACGCAGATCTACGCCGATCGCGCCGAGAATTCGGAGATCTGGGATGTCGAGGGCCGCCGCTACATCGACTTCTCCTCGGGCATCGCCGTGGTCAACACCGGCCACCGCCACCCGAAGGTGATCGAGGCGGTCAAGGCGCAGCTCGACCGCTTCACCCACACCTGCCACCAGGTCGTGCCTTATGAGAGCTATGTGCGGCTCGCCGAGCGGTTGAACGGCATGCTGCCCGGCAAGTTCGACAAGAAGACGATCTTCGTCACCACCGGCGCCGAGGCGGTCGAGAACGCGATAAAGATCGCCCGCAACGCCACCGGCCGTCAGGCGGTCATCGCCTTTTCCGGCGGCTTCCATGGCCGCACCTTCATGGGCATGGCGCTGACCGGCAAGGTCGTGCCCTACAAGGTCGGCTTCGGCGCCATGCCGGCCGACGTCTTCCATGCGCCGTTCCCGGTCGCGCTGCACGGCGTTTCGGTCGCGGATTCGCTCGCAGCGCTCGACAAGCTGTTCAAGGCCGATGTCGATCCGGCCCGCGTCGCCGCCATCATCGTCGAGCCGGTGCAGGGCGAGGGCGGCTTCTACGAGGCGCCGCGCGAATTCATGACGGCACTGCGCAAGATCTGCGACCAGCACGGCATCCTGCTCGTCGCCGACGAGGTGCAGACCGGCTTTGCCCGCACCGGCAAGATGTTCGCAATGGAGCATCATGACGTGGCGCCCGATCTCACCACCATGGCCAAGAGCCTCGCCGGCGGCTTCCCGCTCTCGGCCGTCACCGGCCGTGCCGAGATCATGGACGCGCCCGGCCCCGGCGGGCTCGGCGGCACCTATGGTGGGAGCCCGATCGGCGTGGCGGCAGCCCACGCGGTGCTCGACGTCATCGATGAAGAAAGACTCTGCGACCGCGCCAATGCGCTGGGCGCCAGGCTGAAGCAGCGGCTGGAGTCGATCCGCGACGACGTGCCGGAGATCGTCGACATCCGCGGCCCGGGCTTCATGAACGCCGTCGAGTTCAACGACGTCAAGAAAGGCCTCCCGTCAGCGGAATTCGCCAATGCGGTGAGGCTGAAGGCGCTCGACAAGGGCCTGATCCTGCTCACCTGCGGCGTCTACGGCAACGTCATCCGCTTCCTGTCGCCGATCACCATCCAGGACGGCGTCATGACCGAAGCGCTTGACATTCTGGAGACCTCGATCCGCGAAGCGCGGGCGGCTTGAATTAGCCCGTCGCCCTCGCGGGCTCGTCCTGGCTGAAGGCGGCAAGCGCCGCCTTCAGCGCATCCAGCCCTGCCGCGACCGTCTGCGGCGCTGGCGAAAAACCGGCGCCGAGCATCTTGCGGCCGAGCATGTGGTCGGCCGGCCGGTTGACGGATTCGATGCCGAGCAGCCGGTTGCCCGCATAATGGTAGATCGAGAACCTGTTCTCGGACGGCTCGCCCAGCACGACATGGCTGTCGCCGCCTTGCGTTAGGCCGACCATCTGCAGCTTCATGTCGCCGATGTCCGACCAGAACCAGGGTACCGCGGAATAGGCGTCTGTATGGCCAAGGATGATGCGCGCGGCAAGGCGCGCCTGGTCGGTGGCGTTCTGCACCGATTCCAGCCGCACGTCACCGCCGGTGAACCAGTGCCGGTAGGAGGCGGCGTCGCCGACGGTGAGGATTTCGGGGATCGAGCTTTGCATATGCTGGTCGACACGCACGCCGTTGGCAATCGCAATGCCGGCGGCTTCCGCCAGTTCGACATTGGGGACCACGCCGACGCCGATGATCACCAATTGCGCCGGCAGGCGCTCGCCGCTCGACGTGATCGCGGCCGAGACTCGGCCGCCTTCGCCGTCCAGCCTGGCGATCGTGGTACCGGTCAAGATACGCACGCCGATCGCTTCCAGGCGCTGGCGCACATGGGCGGCGATCGCCGGCGCAACGGCGCGGCCGAGCAGCCGGTCGAGGGCTTCCACAACGGTGACCTTGCGGCCGGCGGCCCTCAGCGTTGCCGCGATCTCCAGCCCAATGAAGCCGCCGCCCAGGATGACGACGTCCTCGCTTTGCGCGCTGAGTTCACGGATCAGCCGCGCATCGGCCAGCGAGCGCAGCGACACAACGCCGGCGAGCTGCGCGCCATCGAGCTTGAGCAGGCGCGGCCGCGATCCGGTCGCGAGCACCAGCCGATCGAAGGGAATTGCGCTGCCGCCGGAAACGTCGAGCCTGCGCGCGCCAACATCGATCCTGTCGATCCAAACGCCAGGCCGGTAATCGATGGCATTGCCCGTATAGAAGGCTTCGCCGCGCAGCGGCTGCGGCTTGGCCTCGGCATCCTTGATGAAGGTCTTGGACAGCGGCGGCTTGTGATAGGGCAGCTCGTTCTCGTCGCCGATCAGGATGACCGGTCCGTCATAGCCTTCCTCGCGCAGGCTGGCCGCCGCCTGCACGCCGGCATGACCCGCACCGACAATGACCACCCCGTTCTTCATCGCAGCCCTTTTTTCGCTTTCGAATCTAGGATCTTCAGCCAGGTGGCGATTGTCTGCCGCCGCCGCAAGAGCCCACGTCCCGGTCGCACCCAGAACGGCCGCCTGTCAATCCGGATGTTCGGCGTCCATATCGGGCTTAAAGTTGATAATTGCAGTTTAGAATAATTCTAAACTGTTGTTTCAATTGAATTTTCTCTGCCTCACCAGTTGACTTCCAACCTTTCCGCCGCTTTATGGAGGGCCGCGCTCCTGGCGCATTCCTTTGATGTCTGGGCCTTGAACCCTTTCGATTGGAGGCATTTCGGTGTCTTTTGCTGATTGGCCGTGCCATCGCGCGGCAACTTTGCCTTTCCGGTCATTGGTGCTTGTGCCGGCGCCGCACGCTTGCGGCCGCGCACCTATGTCATTGAATTTCTGAGGAGATGGGATTGATGAAAGCGATAATTTCGCCGCGAATTATTGCGCCACGTTGGGGCAGCAGGCTTGCCGCGATCGGCGCCACCGCGGCGCTGACGGCGGCTGTGTTCGTGCTGCCGGCGAAGGCCGAAACGGACCCGAAGGCGGTGATCAAGACCTATGCCGATATCGCGCTCGCCAAATACGAGGATTCGCTGACCACCGCGCAAGCGCTCGACAAGGCCGTCGATGCGCTCATCGCCAAGCCCTCGGCCGAGACGCTCAACGCTGCCCGCGAGGCCTGGAAGGCGGCGCGCATCCCTTATCAGCAGACCGAGGTCTATCGCTTCGGCAACAAGATCGTCGACGACTGGGAAGGCAAGGTGAATTCCTGGCCGCTGGACGAAGGCCTGATCGACTATGTCGCCAAAAGCTACGGCACCGAGTCGGACGAGAACTCGCTCTATACGGCGAACGTCATCGCCAACAAGGAGATCGAGATCAACGGCAAGAAGGTCGACGCCTCGAAGCTGACGCCCGAATTCCTCTCCGGCACGCTGCAGGAAGCCGGCGGCGTCGAGGCCAATGTGGCGACCGGCTATCACGCGATCGAATTCCTGCTTTGGGGCCAGGACCTGCACGGCACCGGGCCCGGCGTCGGCGAGCGCCCCTACACCGACTATGATGTCAAGAACTGCACCGGCGGCAACTGCAATCGTCGCGCCGAATATCTGAAGTCGGCAAGCGACTTGCTGGTCTCCGACCTGCAGGAGATGGTCAACGACTGGAAGGAAGACGGCGCGGCACGCAAGAGCCTCACTGACGGCGAGCCGAACGCCGGCATCTCCACCATCTTCACCGGCATGGGCTCGCTGTCGTACGGCGAGCTGGCCGGCGAGCGCATGAAGCTCGGCCTCTTGCTGCACGATCCGGAAGAGGAGCACGACTGCTTCTCCGACAACACCCACATTTCCCATCTCTATGATGCGATCGGCATCCGCGCCGCCTATCACGCCAGCTATACCCGTCTGGACGGCACCGTGGTGTCCGGCCCGTCGGTGTCCGACATGGTCAAGGCCACCGACCCTGCGATCGAGAAGGAGCTGTCGGACAAGCTCGACGTCACGGTCGCCAAGATGGAAGCGATCAAGGCGCGGGCGCTGGCCGGCCAGGCCTATGACCAGCAAATCGCCGAGGGCAACGCGGAAGGCAACGCCACCGTGCAGGCGGCGATCGACGCGCTGATCGACCAGACCAAGTCGATCGAACGCGCTGTCGGTTCGCTCAAGCTCAACGCCATCGCCTTCGAGGGCTCCGACAGCCTCGATGCGCCGGACAAGGTGTTCAAGTAAACTGTCGGGCAAGTACAGCCAACGGCGTCCGGGCGGCGCCGTCAGCCAGGGCAAGTAAATGCTGATCTGCCATTGCAACATCATTACCGAAAAGGAGATCGAGCAGACGATCGTCAGTCTGCTGGATGAAGATCCCTGGCAGCTTATTGTGCCTGCCAAGGTCTATCATGCCATGCGCAAGCGCGGCCGCTGTTGCGGCTGCTTCCCAAATGTGGTGGAAACGATCATTCGGGTCACCGAGAACTACCACGCCCGTTCAGAGGGAAGCGGCGCGGACATCGTTTCACACCTGGACCGCGTGAGAGGCTTGCGGGTCCAATACGGGAGCAGAACCCATGAAAGGCGAACCGCAGATCATCGAGCGGCTTAACGAAGCCCTGTTTCTGGAGCTTGGGGCCGTCAATCAGTACTGGGTCCACTATCGTCTGCTCGAGGACTGGGGCTACACGAAGCTCGCAAAGAAGGAGCGGGCGGAATCGATTGAGGAAATGCATCACGCCGACCGGCTGGTGGCACGCATCATCTTCCTCGAAGGGCATCCGAACCTGCAGTCCGTCGCGCCGCTGCGCATCGGCCAGAACGTCAAGGAAGTCCTCGAATCCGATCTCGCCGGCGAATATGACGCGCGCACGTCCTACAAGCGCTCGCGCGAGATCTGCCAGGAGGCGGGAGACTACGTGTCGATGAAGCTGTTCGAGGACCTACTGGCCGACGAGGAAGGCCACATCGACTTTCTGGAGACGCAGCTCGACCTGCTTGCCTCGATCGGCGAGGAGAAGTACGGCCAGCTCAACGCCGACTCGGCCAACGAGGCGGAATAAGGACATGCGGGAATGCGGCGCCCGGTAGATTCTTCGCGCCGCTCGCGGCGGGCCCGAAATGATGGCCTGCCGCTCCCCAAGACCCCGCGACACCGGATTTATCGCGGGGCTTCGCTTTTGCTGGCAATCACGCTTGCTACGTCGACCTCGGCTGGTGAGCCGGCCGGTCTGCCGACGAGCCGTCGCACCGATCTGACGCCGAGGGATCAGGCGCGCGTCCTGGCCGTCACCCGGCTGACCACCGATTTCGCCAAGCCCGAGCCGTTCGAACTGATGCAGGGCGGTGCCGGCACATCGGAGAAGGACATCAACCGCGACGCGTTCTCGCAATCGTCCGCCAACATCACCTTCGAGGAAGAAGGCACTTTCAAGCTCGGCAATGCGCTTTTCCGCAAGAACTGGGTCTCGTCACCGTCGTCGACCCAGGCCTCGGACGGTCTCGGCCCGCTCTTCAACGAGCGCGCCTGCCAGAACTGCCACCTGAAGGACGGCCGCGGCCGGCCGCCGGAAGGCGGCATCGGCTCGACGTCGATCTTCCTCCGCCTCGCGCGCGACGCAAGCAATGCCGAAGAGAAGGCTGCGCTCGCCGACCAGAAGGTGCTGAACTTCCCCGATCCGGTCTATGGCTCGCAATTGCAGGATCTGGCGGTGCCCGGCCTCAAGGGCGAAGGCCGGATGCGCGTCGTCTATACCGAGGAAAAGGTGAAGCTTGCCGACGGCGCCGTCGTTTCGCTGCGCAAGCCCGGCTACTCGATCGAAGACCTCGCCTATGGCCCCCTCGATCCGCGCACCACATTGTCGCCGCGCCTGACGCCGCCGATGATCGGCCTCGGCCTGATCGAGCAGATCGCTCCAGCTGATATCCTCTCGAATGCCGATCCGGACGACCGCGACGGCGACGGCATCTCCGGCCGACCCAACATCGTGCGCGATGAGCTGAGCGGCGCGGTGACTTTGGGCCGCTTCGGCTGGAAGGCGCAGGCCGCATCGATCCGCCAGCAGACAGCCGATGCCTTCGCCGGCGACATCGGCATCTCGACGCCGGAAGTGCCGAAACATTGGGGCGACTGCACCGAAGCGCAAAGGGATTGCCTTGCCATGCCGAATGGCGTGCAGGAGCGCCTGGGGAAAGTGGAGGCGCCGCCCCCGGTCATTGACCTAGTCACCTTCTATTCGCAGAACCTTGCGGTGCCGGCGCGGCGCGATATCGGCGAGCCGGACGTTCTTGCCGGCAAGAGGCAATTCTACGAAATGGGCTGCATCTCCTGCCATACGCCGAAATTCGTCACCATGCGCGGCACGCCCAACAAGGCGCAGGCCTTCCAGCTGATCTGGCCCTATTCCGATTTCCTTCTCCACGACATGGGCGAAGGCCTTGCGGACGGGCAGCGTGTGGGGGAAGCGAGCGGCAGCGAATGGCGCACGCCGCCGCTCTGGGGCATAGGCCTGATCGCGACGGTCAACGGCAACAGCTTCTACCTGCATGACGGGCGCGCGCGAACGCTTGCCGAGGCGATCCTCTGGCACGGCGGCGAGGGCCAGAAGGCGCGCGACTGCTTCGCCGGCGCCGCTGCCGCCGACCGTGACGCGCTGATCAAATTCCTGGAGTCGCTTTAATGTCGAGACGCATCGTAGCCGTCCTTGCTTTTCCCTTGTTTCTGGCCGCCGCGTGGCCGGCATCGGCCGCGGTCAGAACCTCCGATGTCATCGGACGCGCGATCGACGGGTTTGTGGGCCCTGCCTATGCCAGCCTCGACGATCGTGCCACGAGCCTGACCAAGGCGATGCGCCAGCTTTGCGCGACGCCGTCGGAGCAAAATCTCGATGCGGCGCGCGCGGATTATTCGGCCACGGTCGAAGCCTGGTCGGTGGCCGAGATCATCGCCTTCGGGCCGATCAAGGAGAATAACCGGCTGGAGCGCATGCTCTATTGGCCGGACCGCAAGAGCATCGGCCTGAGGCAGGTGCAGGCGACGCTCGCCGCGAAAGACCCTTCCGCCACCGATCCCGCGCAACTGGCGGCAAAGAGCGTCGCCATGCAGGGGCTCGGCGCGCTCGAATACGTGCTGTTCGGCGATGGCGCTGAAACGCTTGCCGGGACGGACGAGCCCTATCGCTGCGCCTATGGGGCTGCGGTCGCCGGCAACATCGAAACGATCGCCAGCGAGGTTCGCGACGCCTGGAACAAGCCGGACGGTTTTGCTGCGCTCTGGGCCAATCCGGGGTCGAAGAACCCGCTCTACCGCAACGGCACGGAGGCGGTGACGGAACTGGTCGGCGTCTTCATCAATGAGCTGGACATGATCCGCGACGTGCGGCTCAAAGGCTTCCTTGGCGCGAAGCCGGAAGCCGACAAGCCGAAGCAAGCAATCTACTGGCGTTCGCAGAACACGACGAATTCGCTGGCCGGAAACCTGTCCGGCATAGACCGGCTGTTCAAGGCCTCGAAGCTTGGCGATGCGCTGCCCGCCGATGCCCGGTGGATGGCCGAATCCATCCACATCCAGCTCACCAACGGCGTGGCCACGGCGAAATCCATCACGGGTCCGATCGACAAGGCGCTCGCCGATCCGGCGCTGCGCGGCAAGCTTGACCATTTCGCGCTAATCACCTCCAGCCTCTCGACCCTGATCGGCACCAGGATGACCGCAGAGTTCGGCCTCACCGCCGGCTTTTCATCGCTCGATGGGGATTGACGCTTTGAGGACCTCGCTGATCGATCGCCGCGATTTCCTGCGCGCTGCCGGCGCGAGCTTCGCCGCCGCAATGGCGCCGCGTGCCTGGGCGGATACGCTTGCTGCCGACGCCGTCTTTGCCACGGCCTTCGTCAAGCGTGACGGCAGCTTCGGCGCCGCCGTGCTCTCCGAGGCCGGCAAGATCCTGCACACCGTCGATCTGCCGGATCGTGGCCACGACGTCACTTTCGACCCGGGGTCGATGCGCTCGGTCGTCTTCGCCCGCCAGCCCGGCACCTTCGCCGTCGTCTTCGACCATGCCGGGCGCGCGCCGCCATTGACCATCGCCAGCATCGCGGGCCGGCATTTCTTCGGCCATGGCGTGTTCTCGCCTGACGGCCGCCTGCTCTATGCCACCGAGAATGATTTCGACAACGCCGCCGGCGTCGTCGGCGTCTACGACGCGAAGGCAAAGTTCAGCCGCGTCGGCGAGTTCCCGACCCACGGCATGGGGCCGCATGAGTTGCTGCTGCTTGGCGACGGCAGGACGCTCGCCATTGCCAATGGCGGCATCGAGACGCATCCGGATTTCGGCCGCGCCGAACTGAATATCGCGACGATGAAGCCTTCCTACACGCTGGTCGACCGCATCACCGGCGATCTGATCGAAAAGCATGAGCTGCCGACGGCGCTGCACCAGCTCTCGATCCGCCACATGGACCGCGACCAGGCGGGCACCGTGTGGTTCGGCTGCCAGTATCGTGGACCGGCGACCGATCGCCCGGCGCTGGTCGGGCGCGCCATACGCGGCAAGGAGTTGGAGCTTTTGGAGATGCCGCAGGACGTGCTGTCGGGTTTCCGCAACTATATCGGCTCGGTCGCCGCCAATCCCGCCGCCGGTACGGTCGCCGTGACCTCGCCGGAAGGCAATTCGCTTGCCGTCATCGAAGCCGCCAGCGGGCGCGTTGTGGTGACCAAGTCGCTTGTCGAGGTCTGTGGCCTTGCCCCGGATGCTGCCGGCTACATGGCGACCACCGGCGCCGGCGAGATCGTCGGCGGCGCCGGTACACGTTCCGAACCCGGCTATGTCTGGGACAACCACATGCTGCGCATTGCGGCCGTGGTCTGACGGCCGACAAGATGCTGGCGTTGGTGATGCACGCAAGCGAAGCCGCTTCACATTTATGCCGCCTGGCCCTTGCAGTGGCGGGCCATGCCGGGCAGAGGGAATTGTGTTTCGATCCAGTTCGTTAACCGGCCATATAAAGCTGCCAATATGAAGCTGCTCGCCATCGACTGCGCCGCCAGTCTCTGTGCCGCCTGCGTCTATGATGCGGGCGCGGGCAGCGAGCTTGGCCGTCAGGTCCTCGACCTGGGCAAGGGCCATGCGGAGCATCTGATGGCCGTCATCGAGACCGCCCTGAAAGCCGCCCGCGTTGCATATGACGACCTGGATGCCATCGCCGTCTCGATCGGGCCAGGCTCCTTCACCGGCCTGCGCGTCGGCGTCTCGACCGCGCGCGGCCTGGCGCTGGCGCTGAAAATCCCGGCGATCGGCGTGACGACCTTGGAAGCGCTGGCAGCGGAAGCCGCAAATGCCTTTCCAGGCCGTGCCGTGCTTGCGGCACTCGACGCCGGCCGGGCAGAGCTCCATGCGGCTCTTTTCGACAGAGCGTTAGTCTTGACTTACGGTCCCGCGGTGGCCACGCTCCCCGAAGCGACCGCAATGGCGGTCGACGCGGCCGCGGTCCTCGCCGGCACCGCTGCGCCGCAGATTGCCGCCGCGGCAGGGCGCACCTTCGATATCGGCCCGGTCGCCGCCACCGCGGACATCGCGACCTATGCCAGGCTGGCTGCCGGCAAGGAGCCAGGCGAAAAGCCAAAGCCGCTCTACTTGCGCGGCGCCGACGCCAAGCCGCAGGCAGGCTTCATTCTGCCAAGACAGGATCGTGACCCGCCGCAGGGTCATGGTTCGGAAAAACAAGGCCGGAATCCCCAAAGGCGGGATTCAGGAGAGAAAGAGTCCTGATGCGCATACCTTTTCTTAAACCCCGCCGCAGGGACTATGCGCTGGAGCCGCTGACGGTAGCCGACAGTGCCGCCGTCTCGGTGTTGCACCGCGAGGATTTTGTTCGGCCCTGGACCGATGGAGAGTTTGCGGCGCTGCTCGAGCAAGACACCGTGTTCGGCTACGCCGCGCGCGAGACCGGGCAGGGCGCAAAGCCTCCGGTCGGTTTCGTGCTGGCGCGTCTGGCGGCAGGCGAGGGCGAGATCCTGACCGTTGCCGTCGCCCGCGCGCATCGCCGCCAGGGGCTCGGCTGGCAATTGATGGATGCGGTGCTGCGCGAATTGCATGCGCAACGCGCCGAGGCGCTCTTCCTCGAAGTCGACGAGACCAATCAGCCGGCCATCGCGCTCTACCGCAGGCTCGGCTTCCGCCAGGTCGGCCAGCGTCCGAACTACTACCGGTCGACCGAGCACGGCCCGACTGGCGCGCTTGTCATGCGCCGCGATCTTCGCTAGCCAGACGGCGCTACAGGGCGGGAGCGAATGATCAAGAAATTGCGGACTTTCCTGGCGTTCGCCCTGGTCGTCGTCGGCACGCTGGTTATGGTGCCGCTGCAACTCCTGTCGATGAAGACCGGGCTCTGGCCGGAGACGGTCGTCCTGAGGATCTGGCACGGCATGATCCTCAAGGCGCTCGGCATCCGCGTGCACGTCAAGGGCGCGCTGTCCAGGGAGCGCCCGTTGCTGGTCGCGGCAAACCACATCTCCTGGACCGACATCATGGTGCTCGGCTCCTTTGTCGATGTGAAGTTCATCGCCAGGGCCGACATGGAAGGCTGGCCGCTGATCGGCATGCTGTCCAAGCTGCAGCGCACCGTCTTCATCGAGCGCGAGCGCAAGCGCACCTCCGGCGACCAGGCGAGCGAGATCGCCAGGCGCATGGCCAATGGCGACGCGATGGTGCTGTTCGCTGAGGGCTCGACGGGCGACGGCAATCTGGTGCTGCCGTTCAAGAGCACTTTGTTCGGCGCGGCCTCGATGGCGATTTCCGAAGGGGCGGCAGAACAGGTTTTCATCCAGCCGGTGGCGATCGCCTACACGCGCGTCCATGGCGCGCCGATGGGCCGCCGCCACCGGCCGATCGCCGCCTGGATCGGCGACCAGGATCTGATGCCGCATCTGAAGGTGCTGCTTGCCGAAGGCGCGGTCGACGCCGAGGTGCATTTCGGCGATCCGGTGCCGTTCGCCAAGGGTTCGAACCGCAAGGAAACGGCACGGCTGATGGAAGCCAAGGTGCGCGAGATGATGCAGGCCGCGCTCGCCGACCCACGTCCCAGTCGCTAAAGGCGTCGCGATCTTTCAGATCCGCTCCGTGTGCTTTAGGTTTTGATTCTACGCATGTCTTTGTCCCGAAACCGGTTCCCACTTTCGGGAGACATGCTTTAGCGCATGGCCCGAAACCGGACGCGCGGCGCCCTGGACGGCCAGAATCGTCTGTTTTTTGTCACGGAAAGGCGCTAGAAGCCGGCCGATGGAATTGAACACGATCGAAAGCCACGGCATCGGCACGGCGCCGGAACATCAGCAGGCGCCAGCGACGGCCGCGAAAAAGGTCTTCGTCAAGACCTATGGCTGCCAGATGAATGTCTACGATTCCCAGCGCATGACCGATGCGCTGGCTGCCGACGGCTATGTCGCCACCGACGCTGTCGAGGACGCCGATCTGGTCCTGCTCAACACCTGCCATATCCGGGAAAAGGCGGCCGAAAAGGTCTATTCCGAACTTGGTCGCATCCGCGACATGAAGGCCGAGCGCGCCGAAATGGGGCGCGAGCTGCTGATCGGCGTCGCCGGTTGCGTGGCGCAGGCCGAGGGCGCCGAGATCATCCGCCGCGCGCCGGCGGTCGATCTGGTTATCGGCCCGCAGACCTATCACCGCCTGCCCGATGTGCTGGCCAGGGTCCGCGGCGGCCAGAAGATCGTCGAGACCGACTACGCCATCGAGGACAAGTTCGAGCATCTGCCGCAGCCGAAGCGTGCCGAGGTGGCCAAGCGCGGCGTCACTGCTTTCCTCACCGTCCAGGAGGGCTGCGACAAGTTCTGCACCTTCTGCGTCGTGCCTTATACGCGCGGCTCCGAAGTCTCGCGGCCGGTGGCCCAGATCGTCGCCGAGGCCGAGCGCCTGGCCGAGGCCGGCGTGCGCGAGGTGACGCTGCTCGGCCAGAACGTCAACGCCTGGCACGGCAAGGGCGAAAACGGCGAGGAATGGGGTCTTGGCCGCCTGCTTTTCCGGCTGGCGGAGATCCCGGGCCTGGCGCGGCTGCGTTACACCACCAGCCATCCTCGCGACATGGATGATGAGTTGATCGCGGCGCATCGCGACCTGCCCGCCTTGATGCCTTATCTGCATTTACCGGTGCAGTCGGGCTCCGACCGGATCTTGAAGGCGATGAACCGCAGGCACACGGCACGTGACTATCTGGTGCTCATCGAGCGCATCCGCGCGGCCCGCGGCGACATCGCCATGTCCGGCGACTTCATCGTCGGCTTCCCCGGCGAGACGGAAGCGGATTTCGAGGCGACGCTCGAGCTGGTGCGCGAGGTCAGTTACGCCTCGGCCTTCACGTTCAAATATTCGCCTCGTCCCGGCACCCCGGGCGCCGAAATGGACGGCCATCTGTCCGAGGCGGTGAAGGACGAGCGGCTGCAGCGGCTGCAGGCGCTGATCAACGAGCAGCAGCAGAGCTTCATCGCCAGCATGGTCGGCCGCACCGTCAGCACGCTGATCGAGAAGCCTGGCCGCCGCCCTGGGCAGAAAGTCGGCCGCTCGCCATGGCTGCAGCCCGTTATTGTTGACGACAAGGCCGGTGGAATCGGTGACATTATTGGCGTACGAATCACGAAGACAGGCCCCAACAGCCTGTTCGCCGAGTTGGCCTGATGCATGTCGCCCAAAAAATGCCCGCGCTATTGGGATGACGACATGCATAGCCACAAGCCTCGGCAGATGAGGAGAGACGGTTGAGCGCTGCTGAACTGAAGAATCCGCCCCAGAACCAGGCGTCCGGGGCTTCCGACATGGCGCACATCGTACTGACCTTCGACAACAACAAGCTTGCCAGCGCCCTCTACGGCCAGTTCGACGAGAATCTGGCCCGGCTCGAGCAAAAGCTCGGCGTCGATATCCGCTCGCGCGGCAACCAGCTTGCGATCAAGGGGACGGCGTCCGCTGCCGAGCAGGCGCGCCGCGCGCTGGACACGCTCTACGGCATTTTGCAGAAGGGCGCCGATATCGGCCAGTCCGACGTCGATGGCGCGGTGCGCATGGCGATCGCCGCCGACGACCAGCTGACGCTGCCGACCATGGAGCGCAAGGGCAAGGTTTCGGCCGCCCAGATCGCCACGCGCAAGCGCACGATCTACGCCCGTTCGCTCAACCAGGACGCCTATATGCGCGCGCTGGAGCGTTCCGAAATGGTCTTCGGCATCGGCCCGGCCGGCACCGGCAAGACCTATCTTGCGGTGGCCCATGCGGCGATGCTGCTCGAGCGCGGCATGGTCGAGCGCATCGTGCTCTCGCGCCCGGCGGTCGAGGCCGGCGAGCGGCTTGGCTTCCTGCCCGGCGACATGAAGGAGAAGGTCGATCCGTATCTGAGGCCCCTTTACGACGCGCTCTATGACATGATGCCGGCCGACAAGGTCGAGCGGGCGATTGCCGCCGAGGTCATCGAGATCGCGCCTTTGGCTTTCATGCGCGGCCGCACGCTGGCGCATGCGGCGGTGATCCTCGACGAGGCGCAAAACACCACGCCGATGCAGATGAAGATGTTCCTGACCCGTCTCGGCGAGAATTCGCGCATGATCGTCACCGGCGATCCGACCCAGATCGACCTGCCGCCCAACACCAAGTCGGGCCTGGTCGAGGCGCTGCGCATCCTCGACGGCGTGCCGGGCATCGTCACGGTCCGCTTCAATGAGGGCGACGTGGTGCGGCATCCGCTGGTCGCCGAGATCGTCAAGGCCTATGACCGCGACGGCAAGCTGGCCAGAGGGCTCGGCGCCGAAAGCTGATCGAAGGCCAAATGGCTGAAAATCCGGAATCCAGCGGCGCGACGCCGGTCGACATCGATATTTTCGTCGAGGCCGGCGACTGGCCTGCCGAGGCTGCGCTGACGCGCCTCGTCGATCGGGCCGTCGCGGCCGCCTTTGCCGAAACCGGCACGAAGGGCGCTTCCGAGCTCAGCATCGTTTTTTCCGACGATGCCCATATCCAGACCCTCAACGCCGAATGGCGTGGCAAGGATAAACCAACCAACGTCTTGTCTTTCCCGGCTTTTTCCTTCCCGAAAGGCGGCAAGCTGCCGCCGATGCTGGGCGACATAGTGCTGGCCTCGGAGACGGTCGCGCGCGAGGCTGCCCTGGAAGACAAGCCGCTGGCGAACCATATCACCCATCTCGTCATCCATGGCCTGCTGCATCTTCTTGGCCATGATCACGAGACCGACGCCGAGGCCGAGGAGATGGAAGCGATCGAGCGCGCGGCGCTTGCGAGGCTTGCCATTCCCGATCCCTACGCGTAACAAAAAAAGACCAATTGACCTGATGACGATGAACGACAAACCAGAGACTGCCGCCCGTCCGGACGCCGGCAGTGCGGCCAAGCCTTCCGAGAAATCGGAAGAGGGCTCCAGTCCGAGTATTCCGACCGGCAGCGTGGCCGTCGAGCCTGCGCATGCCGGTCCCTCGCTCTTCGATCGCGTGCTTGGTCTGTTCCGGCATCGCAACGGCACCAACCTGCGCGAGGAGATCGCCGGCGCGCTGGCCGAGACGGCGAGCGACGCCGAATCCTTCTCGCCCGGCGAGCGCGCCATGCTCAACAACATCCTGCGGCTGCGCGAAGTGCGCGTCGAGGATGTGATGGTGCCGCGCGCCGACATCGAGGCGGTCGAGATCAACACCAATCTTGGTGATCTGCTTGGCCTGTTCGAACAGTCCGGCCATTCCCGCATGCCGGTCTATTCCGAAACGCTCGACGACCCGCGCGGCATGGTCCACATCCGCGACGTGCTCGCCCACATCACCAAGCTCGCCCGCGTCAAGAAAGGCCGCGCGAGCAGGAAGGCCCCGGCGCCGACGGTCCTCGATCTCGCCCAGGTCGACCTCGCGCGCACCATCGGCGATCTCGATCTGATCCGCCCGGTGCTCTTCGTGCCGCCCTCGATGCTTGCTTCCGACCTGATGGGGCGCATGCAGACGACACGCACCCAGATGGCGCTGGTCATCGACGAATATGGCGGCACCGACGGCCTCGCCTCGCTGGAGGACATCGTCGAGATGGTGGTCGGCGACATCGAGGACGAGCACGACGACGACGAGCCGATGATCACCCAGACCGGCGACGGCGTGTTCGTCGTCGACGGCAAGGCCGAGATCGACGAGGTCGCCAAGATGATCGGCGAGGACTTCGCCGCCGGCGAGCATGGCGAATATGTCGACACCATCGGCGGCATGATCTTCAACACGCTGGGTCGGGTCCCGGCCAGGGGCGAAGTGGTGCAGGCCATACCGGGCTTCGAGTTCCACGTGCTCGACGCCGACCCGCGCCGCGTCAAGCGGGTGCGCATCGTGCAGAGCCCGAAGGGCGAACGGCAGCGGCGCCGCGCGGCGCGCACCGAGCAGGCCTGATATCGTCGCGCCATGCCGGTCGGCGACCCGTTCAAGCACGCAGTCCTCGGTTCAGGCGTCTTCTATCGAAATCCGCGCGCGGCTTTGGCCTGGCTGCAGGCAGCATTCGGTTTCGAGCCCAGCATGGTGGTGAGCGATACGGACGGGCAGCTCATCCATGCCGAAATGCGGTTCGGCGACGGCTACATCATCGTCGATTCCGAATGGGCCGGGCACATTGCCAGCCCCGCTTCTGTCGGCGGCAAGAACACGCAGTCGGTCTACATCCGTTTGAAGGACGACATCGACGCCCATTGCGAAAAGGCACGCGCGGCGGGGCTGAAATCCTCGAAGAGCCGGCCGATCATTTCTATGGCGAGCGCCAATACCGCGCTCGCGACCCCGAGGGCCATGTTTGGACCTTCACGCAGACCATGCGCGTGGTGTCCAAGGACGAGGCGGAGCAAATGAGCGGTCTGCGCATCGAAGGCTGGCATAGATAGCGCGACCGTGAATTAGGTTGCGCTCATCCGTGTTTGGAGCCGGCGGCTCGGCCTGTTAAATCTCTGGCTGCCTGATTCGTGCGACTTGGGAAGCTAGATGCAGCGCTTTGCCGGCCGGATAATTCTGCTGTGGGGATGGCGGCGGGCGCTGGTGGCGTTTGGCGCCGGAGCCCTCGCTGTCCTCGCCCAGGCGCCCTACGATTTCTTCGCCGTCTGCTTCGTCTCGTTTCCGGTGCTTGTCTGGCTGCTCGACGGCGCCACCGGCGAAGCCTCCGACGGCTGGCTCAAACGCCTGCGGCCGGCCTTCGCTATCGGTTGGTGGTTCGGCTTCGGCTATTTCCTTTCCGGCCTCTGGTGGATCGGTCAGGCGCTCCTGGTCGAGGCCGACAGCTTCGCCTGGGCCTTGCCTTTCGCCGTGGTCGGGATCCCCTTCGGGCTCGCCTTTTTCTACGGCTTTGCGGCGGTCGTGGCGCGGCTTTTCTGGAGCAGCGATATCGGCCGCATCGCGGCACTCGCCTTCGGCTTCGGCCTTGCCGAATGGCTGCGCGATTTTCTCTTCACCGGCTTTCCCTGGAATGCCGTCGGCTATGCCGCGATGCCGGTGCCGCTCCTGATGCAGAGCGTGTCGGTGACGGGCATGATCGGCATGAACGCGCTCGCCGTCTTCGTCTTTTCCTTGCCGGCGCTTGTCGCCGCGCGCCGGCATCTCAGGCTGGGCTTGGCCTTGTTCGTCATCCTCGTCGCCGCTCACGTCGGCTTCGGCTATTTCAGGCTCGTCGTCCCGGCCGAGCCGGCCACCAGCTCGATCGATGTCCGCATCGTCCAGCCCGCCGTCGATCTCAGCGAGAAATGGGACGCCTCGGTGCGTGACCGCATCTTCGCCACGCTGATGGGGATTTCGGCGAAGGCGCCGGAGCAGGGCCATGCAAAGCCGCAATTGATTCTGTGGCCGGAGACGTCGGTGCCGTTCCTGTTCACCGAGCGTCCGGACGCGTTGACGGCGCTGGGTGACATGCTGGGCGACGGCCAAATGCTGATTGCCGGCGTGGTGCGCGAGGAGGGCGGCTCGGGGAGCGCCGGCAGCCGCTATTACAATTCCGTGGTGGCGATCGACGACAAGGGCGAGATCGTCGACGCGGTCGACAAGGTGCATCTGGTACCGTTCGGCGAATATCTGCCTTTTGGGGGGCTGTTCGAGCGTTTCGGCATAGGCCAGTTCGTTGCCGGGCCGATGAACTTCGCCGCCGGCAACGAGCGGCATCCAATCGCGGTGCCGAACGGCCTGCGGGCGGCTCCCTTCATCTGTTATGAGGTCATCTTTCCTGACCTTGTGGCGGTTGATGCGGCATCATCTGAACTTGTCGTGAACGTCACCAACGACGCCTGGTTTGGCGACACGCCAGGCCCCTATCAGCACTTCAGGCAGGCGCAGATTCGCGCGGTGGAGAACGGATTGCCTTTGTTGCGCGCGGCCAACAACGGCATCTCCGCCGTTGTTGATTCGCGCGGGCGCATTGTCGATGCGCTGGCGCTCGACGCGCGCGGCGCCA
This sequence comes from Mesorhizobium sp. M1C.F.Ca.ET.210.01.1.1, assembly GCF_004791585.1. Lineage (GTDB taxonomy): Bacteria > Pseudomonadota > Alphaproteobacteria > Rhizobiales > Rhizobiaceae > Mesorhizobium. The sequence continues at coordinate 129,037 of NZ_SRUU01000002.1, read as the reverse complement.
TCGATGCGCATGTCCCGGTTTCTGGGCGCGCCCTCCTGACCGCCGGCCAGCGCCGAATTAACGGATTGCTGATCATGTTGCTCTTTGCCCTCGCGGCCCTCACATTGAATGTAAGGCAGCGGCTACGGGTGAATTGACAGTCGGCACATTAGAAACTCATACTGTAACGCCTAAAATTTTCTCGAAGTCGGCTGGAGGGGTCTGTTGGGGCAGGTGGCTCCGGCTTCGTTTGGGCGGCAAAAATAGAAAAAGCCGGAAAAATTCGGCGAGGAAAAAATGACAGAAGAGAACAAGAAGAAGCCGAATCCGATCGATATCCATGTCGGGAGTCGTATTCGGCTGCGTCGCAATATGCTTGGAATGAGCCAGGAAAAGCTGGGTGAAAATCTCGGCATCACGTTTCAACAGATACAGAAGTACGAAAAGGGGACGAACAGGGTCGGAGCCAGTCGTTTGCAGGCGATCGCATCCATTCTGAGCGTCCCCGTCGCCTTCTTCTTCGAAGACGCCCCGGGGCAGGAGGCCGGGGCCGGCAATCGAGGATTCGCCGAGGATGCTTCGATGGCGTTCGCCATCGAATTCTGCGGCAGCCCGGAGGGGCTTCAGCTCAATCGTGCGTTCGTCAAGATTCCCGACGTCAAGGTGCGTCGCCGGATCATCGATCTTGTGAAGTCCCTTTCGCCGGACGACGCCGACTGAACCCGGGCCCATGTCGCCGGCGGTCCTGCCGCCGGTGGCACAAGCTGATTGCGTCGATAGTCATGCCAGATCCGTCGCGCCGCTTGACGAGCAGCGCCCGGCACCGCTAACACGTGGCGCGCCAAAAATCGGCAGCCCTGCCGATCTTTTTTCAAGAGGGGACACCCGTGACGCGGCAGAACTATCTCTTCACCTCGGAATCCGTCTCTGAGGGCCATCCCGACAAGGTCTGTGACCGTATCTCCGACGAGATCGTCGATCTCGTCTATCGTGAAGCCAAGAAGACGGGCATGGACCCGTGGAAGGTGCGCGTCGCCTGCGAGACGCTGGCCACCACCAACCGCGTCGTCATCGCCGGCGAGGTCAGGGTTCCCGAGACGCTGCTGAAGAAGGACAAGGCCGGCAACATCCTCAAGGATGCGGCGGGTCACCCGATCGTCAATCCGACCAAGTTCAAGTCGATCGCCCGCAAGGCGATCCGCGAGATCGGCTACGAGCAGGCAGGCTTCCACTGGAAGACAGCCAAGATCGAAGTGCTGCTGCACGGCCAGTCGCCCGACATCGGCCAGGGCGTCGACAATGCCGCCGACCGACAGGGCGAGGAAGGTGCCGGCGACCAGGGCATCATGTTCGGCTACGCCTGCCGCGAGACGCCGGACCTGATGCCGGCGCCGATCTATTACAGCCACAAGATCCTCGAATTGCTCGCCGCGGCGCGCCATGGAGGCAATGGCGAGGCCGGCAAGCTCGGCCCCGATGCCAAGAGCCAGGTCACCGTGCGCTATGCCGACGGCAAGGCCGCGGAAGTGACGCAGATCGTGCTTTCCACCCAGCATCTCGATTCGAGCTGGGATTCCAAGAAGGTGCGCAAGGTCGTCGAACCCTACATCATCGAGGCGCTTGGCGATCTCAAGGTCGCCGAGGACTGCAACTGGTACATCAACCCGACCGGCAAATTCGTCATCGGCGGACCTGACGGCGACGCCGGCCTCACCGGCCGCAAGATCATCGTCGATACCTACGGCGGCGCGGCGCCGCACGGCGGCGGCGCCTTCTCCGGCAAGGACACCACCAAGGTCGACCGTTCGGCAGCCTATGCGGCGCGCTATCTGGCAAAGAACGTAGTGGCGGCCAAGCTCGCCGACCGCTGCACCATCCAGCTATCCTACGCCATCGGCGTCGCCCAGCCGCTGTCGGTCTATGTCGACCTGCATGGCACCGGCAAGGTCGACGAGGCCAGGCTCGAGGAGGCGCTGCGCAAGGTGATGGACCTGTCGCCGTCCGGCATCCGCCGTCACCTCGACCTTAACAAGCCGATCTACGCCAAGACCTCGTCCTATGGCCATTTCGGCCGCAAGGCTGGTCGCGACGGTTCCTTCTCCTGGGAGAAGACTGACCTCGCCAAGGCGCTCAAGGACGCGGTCGCCGCCTGACACAAGTAGACCCGAAGGACCGGCCGAGCCGCGCGACCGAAGGATTTTTCGGCCGCCGGCACGGCAAGACCATTCGCCCGCAGCAGGCTGCGGCGCTGGAAAGCGGCCTGCGCGCCTACAGGCTCGACCTGTCGGCGGAGGCGCCGGCGGACCTCGCAACGCTGTTCAAGGCAGACGTTTCAGCCCTCCAGCTCGAGATCGGCTTCGGCGGCGGCGAGCATCTGTTGCATCGCGCGACGGAAGCGCCGGCGACCGGCTTCATCGGCGTCGAGCCGTTCGTCAACGGCATGGCCAAGATGATGACGGCGCTCGGCAAGCGCCCGCTCGCCAATCTGAGGGTCTATGACGACGACGCCACGCGCCTGCTCGACTGGCTGCCGCCGGCCTCGCTCGACGGCATCGACCTGCTTTATCCCGACCCATGGCCGAAGAAGAAGCACTGGAAGCGGCGCTTCGTCAGTCGCGCCAACCTCGACCGGTTCGCCCGGGTGCTGAAAGCGGGCGGCAGGTTCCGCTTCGCGTCCGATATCGACAGCTATGTGAACTGGACGCTGCTTGCCTGCCGCGACCACGGCGCCTTCGCCTGGCAGGCGAGCGAGGCCGCCGACTGGCACAAACCCTATGAGGGCTGGCCCGGCACGCGCTACGAGGCAAAGGCCATCCGCGAGGGAAGGCGGCCCGCCTATCTGACCTTTACCCGGAAGTAGCTCGAAAATTTCATGGGGGCCGGAGCGCCCGGTTGTCCGCGGCTCAGAAGCGGCCGATCCTGTCGAAGGCGGTCGGGTCGATACCGAGCTTCTTCAGGTCGCTGTGACGCGGCTTCCGGCCGGCCTCGACCGCCCGCGATGCGGCAGCCGCTCTGCCGAAAGTGCCAAAAAAATCACTGATTACGAAAAACAGCCCACGGTCCATGACAAATACCCTTCGCGCGCAACCGCGCGCGGCCTTTCCTTTTGCGAGGCAACATAAATAGCTCCTGGCAGGCGCCAATCACAGAGGTGCCGGCGCATAGCCGTTATGCTCCAGAGGCAATGCTCGCCCGCTGCGGTGAAGTTTGGGCCGGCGCCACTCACAGGCTTGAAACGCCGGTCGGGATCGTCTATATCAGCCTCAAATTCTTGGTCGGTATGACGAAGAGTGGGTCCACCCGGTCCCGCTCTTTTTTGTTACCTGCCGGCCGGAGCGACAAAGCGACAGGAATCTTATGACCGCAGCGGCAGGCGAAGCCGACGACCGTATCATCCGCGAAAGCGGCATCGATGCGCGCATTGCGCTGGTTGTGCAGCCGGTGCTCAAGGCCATCGGCTTCCGCCTCGTGCGGGTGCAACTGACCGGCCAGAACGGGCTGACGCTGCAGATCATGGCCGAGCGCGAGGACGGCACCATGACCGTCGAGGACTGCGAAGAGGTCAGCCGCGCCGTGTCGCCGGCGCTCGATGTCGAAGATCCGATCGAAAAGGCGTATCATCTCGAAGTGTCGTCGCCGGGCATCGACCGGCCGCTGGTGCGCAAATCGGATTTCACCACCTGGGCCGGCCATCTGATCAAGATGGAGACGTCGGTCCTCATCGGCGACCGCAAGCGCTTCAAGGGCAAGATTGCCGAGGCGGACGCCGACGGCATCCTGCTGGAGCGCGACAAGGCGGCCTATGGCGAAGAGCCGACGGTGCGCGTGCCCTATGATGCGATTGCGGAGGCGCGGCTCGTGCTGACCGACGATCTTATCCGCGAGGCCCTGTCGAAGGACAACAGGGCCCGCAAGGAAGCAAAGAAACGCCGGGGCGAAGCGGAAGATGCCGCTGCCGGCGAAGGAAACGAAACCGAACAGGAAAGTTGATCGAGCTCCAGGGACGGGTGCCCGGAGCGAAGTCGGGAGAAAGACAATGGTTGTAAGCGCCAACAGGCTCGAACTGCTGCAGATCGCCGATGCGGTCGCGCGTGAAAAGTCGATCGACAAGTCGATCGTCATCGCCGCCATGGCCGATGCGATCCAGAAGGCGGCGCGCTCGCGTTATGGTCAGGAAACCAACATCCGCGCCGACATCAATCCCAACACGGGCGAGATGAAGCTGCAGCGGCTGATGGAAGTGGTCGAGAAGGTCGAGGATTACGCGACGCAGATCGCCCTTTCCACGGCGCGCGAGCGCAACCCCGACGCCCAACTCGGCGACTTCATCGCCGAGCAGCTGCCGCCCATGGATTTCGGCCGCATCGCCGCGCAGTCGGCCAAGCAGGTCATCGTCCAGAAGGTGCGCGAAGCCGAGCGGGATCGTCAGTATGACGAATACAAGGACCGCATCGGCGAGATCGTCAACGGCACCGTCAAGCGCGTCGAATACGGCAACGTCATCGTCGACCTCGGCCGCGGCGAGGCGATTATCCGCCGTGACGAGCTGATCCCGCGCGAGAACTACAAGTATGGCGACCGTGTCCGCGCCTATGTCTATGACGTGCGCCGCGAGCAGCGCGGCCCGCAGATCTTCCTGTCGCGCACGCATCCGCAGTTCATGGCCAAGCTCTTCACCATGGAAGTGCCGGAAATCTACGACGGCATCATCGAGATCAAGTCGGTCGCCCGCGATCCGGGCTCGCGCGCCAAGATCGCCGTCATCTCGCGCGACAGCTCGATCGATCCGGTCGGCGCCTGCGTCGGCATGCGCGGCAGCCGCGTCCAGGCGGTGGTCGGCGAGCTGCAGGGCGAGAAGATCGACATCATTCCGTGGTCGCCTTCGGCCGCCTCCTTCATCGTCAACGCGCTGCAGCCGGCCGAAGTCGCCAAGGTGGTGCTCGACGAGGATGCCGAGCGCATCGAGGTGGTGGTGCCGGACGATCAGCTGTCGCTGGCCATCGGCCGTCGCGGCCAGAACGTGCGCCTTGCCTCGCAGCTCACCGGCTGGGACATCGACATCCTGACCGAGCAGGAAGAGAGCGAGCGCCGTCAGAAGGAATTCGTCGAGCGTTCGGCGCTGTTCATGGAGGCCCTCGACGTCGACGAGATGGTCGGCCAGGTGCTTGCCTCCGAAGGCTTCACCAGCGTCGAGGAGGTCGCCTATGTCGATTCCAGCGAGATTTCCTCGATCGACGGCTTCGACGAGGACACCGCGTCGGAAATCCAGACCCGCGCCCGCGAATATCTCGAAAAGATCGAGGCCGAGCACGACGAGAAGCGCAAGGCGCTCGGCGTCAAGGACGAGCTGCGCGAGATTCCCGGCATCACCACGGCCATGATGGTGACGCTTGGCGAGGACGGCGTGAAGACGATCGAGGACTTCGCCGGCTATGCCGCCGACGACCTGATCGGCTGGAAGGAACGCAAGGACGGCGAGACCAAGGTGTTTCCGGGCGTGCTCGCCGATCACGGCGTCTCGCGCGCCGAAGCCGAAGAGATGGTGCTGGCCGCTCGCAAGAAGGCTGGCTGGATCTCCGAGGAAGAACTGGCCGCTGAGGAAGAAGCGGCTGACGAAACCGTCGGTGCGTGAGGTGAACGCGCATCGCAAAGCCCGTGGACGAGATGAACGATCGCACCTGCATCGTTACGCGCAGGCAGGCCGAAGCGGATGAACTGATCCGCTTCGTCGTCGGCCCGGATTCGGCCGTCGTTCCGGACATCAAGAGAAATCTGCCCGGCCGCGGTTGCTGGGTCACCGCCGATCGCCTACATATCGAAAAGGCAGTGGCGAAGAATCTGTTCGCGCGCGCCTTCAAGGCGCAGGTCGCCGTTCCCGCTGATCTCGGCGGCATGGTCGACAGCCTACTCTCCAGATCCGCTCTGGGCATGTTGGGTCTTGCTCGCAAGGCCGGAGCGGTCGTTCTTGGCGCCGCCAAGGTGGAGGCTGCCGTGCGCGACGGGCAGGCGCTCTTCGTGCTGCATGCGGCCGAAGCCTCGGACGATGGCGTCCGCAAGATCAGTCAGGCGCGGCGGGCGACCGTCCATCTCGGCGGCCCCGCCATCCTTGCCTACAAACTTTTCCCCGAGGCCGAGTTGAGCTTGGCATTGGGGGGTACAAATGTGATACATGCTGCCGTCCTCGCGCAGGACGCGGGAAAGGCGGTTGAGAAGCGCATGGTCGCGCTCGACCGGTATCGGGGCGGAACCCCGGACGATTTGGCAATGCTTGCGGCCGTTGCTGACGAAGATGATGCCGCAGAGGATATGGAATGAGCGATACGAAATCGGGCGACGACAAGACGTTGAGCGTTACGCCGAAGAAGACCTTGACGCTGAAGCGTCCCGGCCTCGAACAGGGCACCGTGCGGCAGAATTTCTCGCACGGCCGCACCAAGTCGGTCGTGGTCGAGACCAAGAAGCGGAAGTTCTCGCTGCCTGGCGACAAGCCGGAGCCGGTGGCGCCGTCCGTCTTCACGCCGAAGCCCGCCGCCGCGGCACCCGCGCGCGCCGTACCGGAAGCGCCGAAGGCGCCGCCCCCGCCGCCGGAACGCTCCGGCATGGTGCTGAACGAATTGTCGCGCGGCGAGATGGAAGCGCGCCGCAAGGCGCTCGAAGGCTCCAAGGCGCGTGAGATCGAGGATCGCCAGCGCGCCCAGGAAGAGGCCAAGCGCCGCGCCGAGGAAGAAGAGCGCCGCAAGCGCGAGCGCGAGGAATCCGCGCGCCGCCAGGCCGAGGAAGAGGCGCGCCTTCAGGCTGAGGCCGAGTCCCGCCGCCGCGCCGAGGAAGAGGCCCGCCGCCGCGCGCCGGTGGCCGCTGACCTTGCCCCGGCCGATGACGACGAAGAGGTCAAGCCGCGGCGTGCCGGCGCCGGCAGCGGTGGTGGTGCAGGTGCGCCCGCCCGCCGCCTGGCGACGCCCGAGGTGGCGCGCCCGGCCAAGCCCACCAAGGGCGAGGAAGACCGCCGCCGCGGCAAGCTGACGCTGAATTCGGCGCTTTCCGACGAGGATGCGCGCGGTCGTTCGCTGTCGTCGATGCGACGCCGCCAGGAAAAGTTCAAACGCGCGCTGCACAACGAGCCGCGCGAGAAAGTCATGCGTGAAGTGATCCTGCCCGAAACCATCACCATCCAGGAACTGGCGCAGCGCATGTCCGAGCGCGCCGTGGACGTGGTCAAGTTCTTCATGAAGCAGGGCCAGATCCTGAAGCCGGGCGACGTCATCGACGCCGACACGGCCGAGCTGGTCGCTTCCGAATTCGGCCATACGGTGCGCCGCGTCGCCGAATCCGACATCGAGGAAGGCCTGTTCAACATCGCCGATCGTGCGGAAGACCTGGTGTCGCGTCCGCCCGTGGTGACCATCATGGGCCATGTCGATCACGGCAAGACCTCGCTGCTCGACGCCATCCGCAACGCCAATGTCGTCTCCGGCGAGGCCGGCGGCATCACCCAGCACATCGGCGCCTATCAGGTCGACAAGAACGGTCAGAAGATCACCTTCATCGACACGCCCGGCCACGCCGCCTTCACCGCCATGCGCGCCCGCGGCGCCCAGGTGACCGACATCGCCGTGCTGGTGGTGGCGGCCGACGACAGCGTGATGCCGCAGACGATCGAATCGATCAATCACGCCAAGGCGGCCGGCGTGCCGATCATCGTGGCGATCAACAAGATCGACAAGCGCGACGCCGACCCGCAGAAGGTGCGCGCCGAGCTCCTGCGCCACGAAGTGTTCGTCGAATCGATGGGCGGCGAGGTGCTGGACGTCGAAGTGTCGGCGACCAAGGGCACCAACATCGACAAGCTGCTCGAGGCCATCCTGCTGCAGGCCGAAATCCTCGACCTCAAGGCCAACCCCGACCGTACCGCCGAAGGCGCGGTCATCGAGGCCAAGCTGGACAAGGGCCGTGGTCCGGTCGCCACCGTGCTGGTGCAGACCGGCACGCTGATGCCGGGCGACATCATTGTCGCCGGCAACGAATGGGGTCGTGTCCGTGCGCTGGTCAACGATCGCGGCGAGCATGTTCCTGAAGCGCCGCCAGCGATGCCGGTTGAGGTGCTCGGCCTCCAGGGCACGCCGCAGGCAGGCGACCGCTTCGCCGTCGTCAACAACGAGGCGCGTGCGCGTGAGATCACCGAATACCGTCAGCGCCTGGCGCGCGAGAAGGCGGTGGCAAGGCATGCCGGCCAGCGCGGCTCGCTCGAGCAGATGATGTCGCAGTTGCAGACGAGCGGGCTCAAGGAATTCCCGCTGGTCATCAAGGGCGACGTGCAGGGCTCGATCGAGGCGATCAATGCCGCGCTCGAAAAGCTCGGCAACGACGAGGTGCGCGCGCGCATCGTCCACGCCGGTGCCGGCGGTATTACCGAAAGCGACGTCTCGCTTGCCGAGACCTCGGGCGCGGCGATCATCGGCTTCAACGTCCGCGCTAACGCGCAGGCGCGCGCCGCCGCGGCGGCCGCGGGCATCGAGATCCGCTACTACTCGATCATCTACAACCTGGTCGATGACGTGAAGGCGGCCCTCTCCGGCATGCTCTCGCCGGAGCGGCGCGAGACCTTCATCGGCAATGCGGAGATCCTCGAGATCTTCGACATCTCGAAGGTCGGCAAGATCGCCGGCTGCCGTATCACCGAAGGCAAGGTCGAGCGCGGCGCCGGCGTCCGCCTGATCCGCGACAACGTCGTCGTGCATGAAGGCACGCTGAAGACGCTCAAGCGCTTCAAGGACGAGGTTTCGGAAGTGCCGGTCGGCCAGGAATGCGGCATGGCGTTCCAGAACTACGAGGACATGCGCGTCGGCGACGTCATCGAGTGCTTCCGCGTCGAGATGGTGAGCAGGACGCTCTAAATTCGGATATAATCGCCGAATGACCAGGGCGGCGGCCGAAAGGCTGCCGCCCAGAGACTTGTGCATATTGAGACATGTGGCGCGGTCCCATCCCGCGCTTCACGATTTCCGGACCGAAGAAAATGTCCCGTTCGACACCATCAGGCCCCTCCCAGCGCATGCTGCGCGTCGGCGAGCAGGTGCGCCATGCTCTTTCCGAAACCCTGCAGCGCGGCGAGATCATCGATCCGGTGATCGAGAACGCCGTCGTCTCGGTCTCGGAAGTGCGCATGTCGCCCGACCTCAAGATCGCCACCGCTTTCGTCTCGCCGCTCGGCGCCGGCGATACGGGTGCTGTGGTCGAGGCGCTCAACAGGCATGCGAAATTCATCCGCGGCCGCGTTTCCGGCGCGCTCAGGGAAATGAAGTACATGCCGGAGTTCCGCTTCCGGCTCGACACGTCCTTCGACAATTTCGCCAGGATCAACCAATTGCTCAAGTCGCCGGAAGTCGCGCGCGATCTCGGCCCTGATGACCAGAACAAGAACAACGACAAGGACGAGGAATAAGTGGCGCGTCGCGGCAAGAAGAAGGGCAGGCCGGTTTCCGGCTGGGTGGTGCTGGACAAACCGGTCGGCATGGGCTCGACCGAGGCGGTTTCCAAGATCAAATGGCTGTTCCAGGCGGAGAAGGCCGGCCACGCCGGCACGCTCGACCCGCTGGCCTCCGGCATGCTGCCGATCGCGCTCGGTGAGGCGACCAAGACCGTCCCTTATGTGCAGGACGGCGCTAAGGTCTACCGCTTCACCGTCGCCTGGGGCGAGGAGCGCTCGACGGACGACCTCGAAGGCCCGGTGACGAACAGTTCCGACAGGCGCCCGGCCGAGGCGGAAGTGAGGGCGCTGCTGCCGAAATACACCGGCGTCATCATGCAGACGCCGCCGCAATTCTCGGCCATCAAGATCGCCGGCGAGCGTGCTTACGACCTCGCCCGCGACGGCGAGACGGTCGATATTCCCGCCCGCGAGATCGAAATCGGCCGTTTGGACATCGTCGAGCATGGCGCCGATAAAACCGTTTTCGAGGTTGAATGCGGCAAGGGCACCTATGTGCGCTCGCTGGCGCGCGACATGGGCCGCGATCTGGGCTGCTTCGGCCACATCGCCGAACTGCGCCGCGTCGAGGTCGAGCCGTTCACGGCGGACGATTTCGTCACCCTTGCCGAACTCGATGCCGCGCGCTTTGGCGGCAAGGCCGACGAAGACGCGGACGAGGCTCCGGTCGATTTCAGCGCCATCGACGCTTTGCTGGTCGATACCGCGGCAGCCCTCGATTGCCTGCCGCAGGTCGCGGTCAGCGACGACGCGGCGACCAAGATCCGCCTCGGCAATCCCGTCATCATCCGCGGACGCGACGCGCCGGTGGAGGCCGAGGAGGCCTGCGCCACCGCGCGCGGCAAGCTCGTCGCCATCGGCGCCATCGAGCAGGGCATGTTCAAGCCCAAACGGGTCTTTGTCGGGTAGGTCTCCTCTAACGCCTTGAATCTGCGCATGATCCTTTCTGAAAACCGGTTCCGGGCGGCGAGGTCATGCGCTAGAGCAATTCCAGGAAAAGTGTGAAACGGTTTTCCGTCCGGAATTGCGTTGAAGCAAAAAAGATAGAGCGGTTCCGCGTTTCCGTTAAACGATGAACCGCTCTAGTCTCAGCGGAAGACTCGGGCTGACGGGCGCTCGGCGTCGGGGGACATATGGCTGACAACGACAGGAAACGGGCGCCATTGAAGACCCGCCGGCCGCCGGTCGGCGCTTCGCCCGGCACCTTGATCGCCGATCCGGCAGCGCGGCGCAGCGAGCTCAGGCTGACGCTGATCTCGCCCGAAAAATTCAAGACCATCGACAATGCCAGCATCGACGAACTCAATGCCCATTGCGAAAAATGGCCGGTCGTCTGGCTGGATTGTACCGGCCTAGCCAACATCCAGCTGATCGAAGAGATCGGCCGGATTTTCAACCTGCATCCGCTGGCGCTGGAGGATGTCGTCAACACCGGCCAGCGGCCGAAGGTGGACTTCTTCGAGGACCATGCCTTCGTTGCCATGCGCATGATCGACGACGTCACCGCCCATCGCTACGAGCAGATCGCGGTGTTCTTCGGCAGGAATTTCGTCGTCACCTTCCAGGAGCGCGAAGGCGATCCGTTCGACCCGGTGCGCAAGCGCATCGCGGCGGCCATGCCCAACCGGCTGCGCTCGCGCGGCGCCGACTATCTCGCTTACGCGCTGATCGACGCCATCGTCGACAGCTATTTCCCGCCGATCGAGGCGGCGAGCGAAGTGGTCGACGGCATCGAGGATCAGATGCTCAACACGCCGCACAAGCACCAAATGCGGCAGCTGCATGAATTGCGGCGCGACGCCAACGTGCTGAAGGGCGTGCTGTGGCCGATGCGCGATGCGCTGGCGACGCTGATCCGAAACGACGTTCCCTTTGTGACGGCCGAGACCAAGATCTTCTTCAACGACACGCTCGACCATTCGCTGCGGCTGATCGAGCTGGTCGAGAACCAGCGCGACATGCTGACCGGCCTGATCGAGATGCATCTGTCGCTGACCCAGGCGCGCACCAACGACGTCATCTCCTATCTGACGATCGTATCTGTGATCTTCATGCCGCTTACCTTCCTTGTCGGTGTCTGGGGCATGAACTTCGAGCCGGAAAGCTCGCCCTGGAACATGCCGGAGCTGAAGACTTACTATGGCTACCCGGCGGCACTTTTGTTCATGCTGGTCGTCGCTGTCGGCCTCGTCGCCTTCTTCAAATGGAAGAAGTGGCTGTAGCGGCAGAACCCTCTGTTTTTGCGACAAGACCTGCGACAAGCCGGCTTGACAATTGGGCTGGTGTTTTGCCGGAAATTGCACTATATGCGCCGCAGCTTCGCGCCCTGACGCGTCGCTTGCACCGGCCCCTGCTGGACGACATCCCGGCTGAGGGCGTCCCGTTTCCTCGAACAGATAAGGAAAAACACGATGTCGATTACTGCCGATCGCAAGAAGGAATTGATGACTGAATTCGCAACCGCCAAGGGCGATACCGGGTCGCCGGAAGTCCAGGTTGCCATCCTTTCCGAGCGCATCAAGAACCTGACGGAGCACTTCAAGGACCACAAGAAGGATAATCATTCCCGTCGTGGCCTGCTTGCTCTCGTTTCCCAGCGTCGCAGCCTGCTTGACTACCTCAAGCGCAAGGACGACGCCCGCTATCAGACGCTGATCGACAAGCTCGGTCTCCGTCGCTGACGAATTGACCGGCGGGCTCTCTGCGGAGGGCCCGCCGGTCGCGCATTGGCGCATCGGATGGTCCGGTGCTTCGGTGCTGAAAAGGGAATTTGCATTCGCGCGAGGCGCGTTCCGAAAACAGGGGTTTTCGGCGTCATGCGCAAGGCTGGCCGACCGGTCGGCCAGACCCGGTTCCGGGAGTGCAGAGGGCCACTCGGAACCGCCCATGGACGGTCATGGGGCAGGATTGCAGGATGCTCGCTCGGCTTGTTGGCCGGACCTTTCGAGCTTCCCGTTGTCTTGCCCGTGGCTGCCCGAAGGAAGCCAGGGAAGGGATGATCCGCGACCGGTGAGTTCGGTGCGGCCCTTTCCGCATATGAAGGACAAGATATGTTCAATCAGCACAAAGTGGAAATCGAGTGGGGCGGCCGTCCGCTCATCCTGGAAACCGGCAAGATCGCGCGCCAGGCTGACGGCGCCGTCCTCGCCACCTACGGCGAGACCGTGGTTCTTGCCACCGTCGTTTCGATGAAGGAGCCGAAGCCCGGCCTCGATTTCTTCCCGCTCACTGTCAACTACCAGGAAAAAACCTATGCCGCCGGCAAGATCCCGGGCGGCTATTTCAAGCGCGAGGGCCGTCCGAGCGAGAAGGAAACGCTGGTTTCCCGCCTGATCGACCGCCCGATCCGCCCGCTCTTCGCCGACGGCTACAAGAACGACACCCAGATCGTCGTCACCGTCGTCCAGCACGATCTTGAAAACGATCCGGACATCCTGTCGATCGTCGCCACCTCGGCTGCGCTCACGCTCTCCGGCGTGCCCTTCATGGGTCCGATCGGCGGCGCCCGCGTCGGCTATATCAATGGCGAGTATGTGCTCAATCCGCATATCGACGAGATGCAGGAATCGAAGCTCGACCTCGTCGTCGCCGGTACCGCCGACGCCGTGCTGATGGTCGAATCCGAGGCCAAGGAGCTCTCAGAGGAACTGATGCTCGGCGCCGTCATGTTCGGCCACAAGAGCTTCCAGCCGGTGATCGAGGCGATCATCAAGCTGGCCGAGGTAGCCGCCAAGGAGCCGCGCGACTTCACCGCTCCCGACTATTCCGAGCTCGAAGGCGAGATGCTGAAGATCGTCGGCGACGAGCTGCGCGAGGCCTACAAGATTACCGACAAGCAGTCGCGTTATGCCGCCGTCGACGCCGTCAAGGCGAAGGTCAAGGCGGCGTTCGCTCCGGCCGAAGGCGAGGAAGCCAAGTACACTTCCGAGCAGATCGGCGCCGTCTTCAAGGAGCTCCAGGCCAAGGTGGTGCGCTGGAACATCCTCGACACCGGCTCGCGCATCGACGGCCGCGATCTGAAGACCGTCCGCAAGATCATCTCCGAGGTCGGCGTCCTGCCGCGTACCCATGGCTCGGCGCTGTTCACCCGCGGCGAGACCCAGGCGCTGGTCGTCGCCACGCTCGGCACCGGCGAGGACGAGCAGTTCGTAGATTCGCTGACCGGCATGTACAAGGAGAAGTTCCTCCTCCACTACAACTTCCCGCCCTATTCGGTTGGTGAAACCGGCCGCATGGGCTCGCCGGGCCGTCGTGAGATCGGCCATGGCAAGCTTGCCTGGCGCGCGATCCGCCCGATGCTGCCGTCCGCCGACCAGTTCCCCTACACGCTGCGTGTCGTCTCGGAGATCACTGAGTCCAACGGCTCGTCCTCGATGGCGACCGTCTGCGGCACCTCGCTGGCGCTGATGGATGCCGGCGTGCCGATCGCGAAGCCCGTGGCCGGCATCGCCATGGGCCTGATCAAGGAAGGCGAGCGCTTTGCGGTGCTCTCCGACATCCTCGGCGACGAGGACCACCTCGGCGACATGGACTTCAAGGTCGCCGGCACCGCCAACGGCGTCACCTCGCTGCAGATGGACATCAAGATCGATGGCATCACCGAGGAGATCATGGGGATCGCCCTCGAACAGGCCAAGGGCGGCCGCCTGCACATCCTCGGCGAGATGGCGCATGCGATCTCCGGCGCGCGCGCCGAGCTCGGCGAGTTCGCGCCGCGCATCGAGGTCATGCACATTCCGACCGACAAGATCCGCGACGTCATCGGCTCCGGCGGCAAGGTGATCCGCGAGATCGTCGAGAAGACCGGCGCCAAGATCAACATCGAGGACGACGGCACGGTCAAGATCGCTTCGTCGAACGCCAAGGAGATCGAGGCGGCGAAGAAGTGGATCCACACCATCGTCGCAGAGCCGGAAGTCGGCGAGATCTACGAAGGCACCGTCGTCAAGACGGCCGACTTCGGCGCCTTCGTCAATTTCTTCGGTCCGCGCGACGGCCTCGTCCACATTTCGCAGCTCGCCAATGAGCGCGTCGCCAAGACCTCCGACGTCGTCAAGGAAGGCGACAAGGTTTGGGTCAAGCTGATGGGCTTCGACGAGCGCGGCAAGGTTCGCCTGTCGATGAAGGTCGTCGACCAGGCGACCGGCAAGGAAATCGTCCAGGAGAAGAAGAAGCCGGAAGGCGAGGAAGACGCCGCCTGATCGGCCTGACCGGATAATTGAGACGGGCGCGCCGCAAGGTCGCGCCCGTTTTTGTTTCAAGGGCATGTGAATGGCCTCTGAGCCGCTGAAGACGTTGTTTCATCCTTTCGAGGCCGAGGCGCTCCCCCTGCCGCGAAAGGACGCTCGCGTGCTGTTTTTGGGGGCCGAACCCGGCTTCCGTCTGCCTGACGGCTTCGAAGCCGCGCTGCATCTCGTGCAAGGTTTCCGGCCGCATTTTCGGGTCTTGCAATCGGCCGGCTACACGGTCACGCCGCAGGCGGAGGGTTCGGCCTTTGACGCCTCTCTCATTCTGGCCAGCCGGCATCGCGGCCAGAACGAGTTGCGGATCGCCGAAGCCATCGAGCGTGTGGTGCCGGGAGGGCTGGTCGTCGTCGCCGGCGGCAAGGACGATGGCATCGACAGTCTGCGCAAACGCATCGATGCGCTGGCGCCGCTGGACGCCCACCTGCCGAAACATCACGGCGTCGCTTTCTGGTTCCGCCAGGGCGGCTTAAATGCGGCCCGGGCGCTTCGCGCCGCCAACCCGGATCTGGTCGTTGAAGGCCACTTTCGTACCGCGCCTGGCATGTTCTCCTTCGATCGTGTCGACGCCGGGTCGAAGCTGCTGCTGGACAGCCTGCCGCAGGGCCTTGCGGGCAACGTCGCCGATTTCTGCGCCGGCTGGGGCTACCTGGCGGCACAAGTGGCGGACCGCTCGACGGGCCTCTCCGGCCTCGACCTCTATGAAGCGGATTTCGAGGCGCTGGAGGCGGCGAAGGTCAATCTCCGCCCGGCCGCCGTCGAGCCGCGCTTCTTCTGGACCGATCTACTGACCGAAACCGTCGAGCGGCGCTATGACGCCATCGTCATGAATCCGCCCTTCCACAGCGGCAGGGCTGCCGAACCGGGCATCGGCGCCGGTATGATCCGTGCGGCGTCGAAGGCGCTGAAACCCGGTGGACGCCTGTTCATGGTGGCGAACCGGCAGTTGCCCTACGAACAGGTGCTGGCGGGGGCATTCTCCAGCCACGCCGAGATCGCGCGCGACGGCATGTTCAAGGTCTTTTCGGCACGGCGATAGAAGCAATTCCAGGAAAAGTGGAGAGCGGTTTTCCGTCCGGAATTGCGTCAAGGAAGAACGAAATTCCAGGAAAAGTGGAGAGCGGTTAGGCTCGGCGACTTCACCGTAGCCTTCCGTCCGGAATTGCGCAGGATCAAAAGCGGATTACTGCAGGCTGACCAGGCGTGCGGGCTCGCGCCTGCCGTGCGCGGGACGCGCCTGGCCGAGCTCTATCTTGAGCGGCGCCGGCCGGCCGAACAGATAGCCCTGCACGACCTCGCAGCCGGCGGCCCTGAGCAGTGTCGCCTGGTTCTCGGTCTCGACGCCTTCGGCGATGATGCCGACGCCGAGCGCACGTGACAGCCCGACAATGGTCGACACGACTGCGCCCGAGCTGGAGTCGGTGTCGATCCGGCTGACGAAGGAGCGGTCGATCTTCAGCTTGCCGAACGAGAAGTCGATCAGGTAGCTCAGGTTCGAATAGCCGGTGCCGAAATCGTCGACGGCCACCGAGATACCCATGTCGGCGAGCTGCTTGAGGATGACGGCCGCCCGGTCCCGGTCCTGCATCATCGCCGTTTCGGTGACCTCCAGCTCCAGCCGCGACGGCTTGATGCCGGTCGATGCCATGGTCTCGCGCACGATGCCGACGAAATCCTTGGTCATGAACTGGACCGGCGAGATGTTGACGGCGACGAAGCAATCCTCTGGCAGGTATTGAGCGTCGCTGCAGGCCTTGCGCAGCACCCATTCGCCGATCGGGTTGATCATGCCGGTTTCCTCGGCGATCGGAATGAATTCCATCGGCGGGATCATGCCGCGTTCCGGGTGCTTCCACCGGATCAACGCCTCGTAGCCGACGATGCGGTCGCTCGGCAGGTCGAATTGCGGCTGGTAATGGAGATTGAAGTCGCCGCGGTCGAAGGCGGTTTTCAGCTCGGATTCGATCCATTGCCGGTGGTCCGCCACCCGCCCCATATCGGCATGGAAGACCGACCAGTTGCCGATGCCGCTGGCGCGCGCATTCTGCAGCGCCAGGTTCGAGCGGCGAAGGACGAGCACCGGATCGACGCCGTCCTTCGGCATGGCGACGATGCCGACGGACATGCTGACGGACTGCAGGTGCGTCTGGAGCTGATAGGGCTCCATCATCTGGTTTATGAACTGTTCGAGGAACCGTTCGAGCGATCCCCGCAGCTCCT
The DNA here is from genome assembly GCF_004791585.1 of Mesorhizobium sp. M1C.F.Ca.ET.210.01.1.1. Classification (GTDB taxonomy): domain Bacteria; phylum Pseudomonadota; class Alphaproteobacteria; order Rhizobiales; family Rhizobiaceae; genus Mesorhizobium. The sequence continues at coordinate 112,111 of NZ_SRUU01000002.1, read as the reverse complement.
GGTCCGGCAAGAGCACTGCGAATTCGCCCGCGCCGATGCGCCCGATCACCGCACCCTCCGGCATGTTCTCCCTCAGCCTCTTGGTGAAGGCGCGGATCAGCTCGTCGCCATAGGTGTAGCCGATGGCATCGTTGATCTGCTTGAAGCGATCGATGTCCATATCGATCAGGTAGACCGGTTCGCCGGTTCGGATCGTTTCCGACGCGGCTGCGGCGATCTGGCCGACCATCGCCGGGCGGGACAGCAGGCCGGTCAGCTTGTCGAAATGCGTTTCCTTGATGACGTATTCGGTCGATTCATCGACGCCGGCGAAGAAGGAGAGCGCCGCACCGCCGGCGGAAAGGGCGCAGAGCGCAGCGATGATGCCGGCCATCGTTTCTGCCGACATGCCGGCCAGACCGTCGCCGAAACCGAAACGCAATCCCCAGAGTCCGAGGATGAAGCTTCCCATGCCAGAGCTGGCGACGGTGATCAGCCGGAACAGCGGTGTTCGCTTCGGGTTGCTGACTGCAGACATGCAAGGTCCCTGAACTGCAGGACCTTCTAGCGGATATCTCCTTAAAATGAGTTTCCGCCGATGCCTCCAATTTTACCGGAAAATACCCTCTGCGTTGGCGAACTATTCGCGGTTGCCGTCGTTCTGCTTCAGCTCCTCGAGCGCCGGCATGGAGACGATGTGGTAGCCGGAATCGACATAGTGGATCTCACCAGTAACCCCCGAAGACAGATCGGAGAGCAGGTAGAGCGCCGAGCCGCCGACCTCGTCGATGGTCACTGTGCGCCGTAGCGGCGAATTACGCTGCTGATAGGAGAACATATGGCGCGCGTCGGACACGCCGGAGCCGGCGAGGGTCCGCACCGGTCCGGCCGAGATGCCGTTCACCCTGATGCCGCGCGGGCCGTAGTCATTGGCGAGATAGCGCACGCTTGCCTCCAGCCCAGCCTTGGCGACGCCCATCACGTTGTAGTTCGGCATGACCCGGACCGATCCGGCATAGGTCAGCGTGATCATCGAGCCGCCATTCGTCATCAGCGCGGCGGCATTGCGGGCGACCTCGGTGAAGGAATAGCAGGAGATCACCATGGTGCGGACGAAGTTGTCGCGGCTGGTGTCGGCGTAGAGGCCTTTGAGCTCGTTCTTGTCGGAAAAGCCGATGGCGTGGACGACGAAATCCAGCCCGCCCCAGGCCTTGCCGAGCGTCTCGAAGGTCGCGGTGACCGAGGCGCTGTCCTCGACGTCGCAAGGCACGACGAGCGAAGCGCCGAGCTTCTCGGCCAGCGGCTTGACCCGCCGCCCGAAGGCGTCGCCCTGGTAGGTGAAGGCAAGCTCGGCCCCGTGCTCGGACAATTTCTTGGCGATGCCCCAGGCGATCGAATGATCGTTGGCGACCCCCATGACAAGCCCGCGCTTGCCCTTCATCAACCCTTCCATGTCCGGCAGATCCTTATGCGGAATAGCGCTGGAAAATCAGCGTTGCGTTGGTGCCACCGAAACCGAAGGAATTGGACAAAACGGTGTCGATCTTGGCGTTGTCGATGCGCTTGCGCACGATCGGCATGCCCTCGAATTCCGGATCGAGCTCCTCGATATGGGCGCTCTCGCCGATGAAGCCGCCCTGCATCATCAGGATCGAGTAGATCGATTCCTGGACGCCGGCAGCACCGAGCGAATGGCCGGTTAGCGACTTGGTCGAGGTGATGAACGGCATCTTGTCGCCGAACACCTCGCGGATGGCGCCCATTTCTTTGGAATCGCCCACCGGTGTCGAGGTGCCGTGCGTGTTGATGTAGTCGACCGGCGAAGACACGGTGGCAAGCGCCTGCCGCATGCAGCGCACCGCGCCTTCTCCCGAAGGGGCGACCATGTCATAGCCGTCGGACGTGGCGCCGTAGCCGACGATCTCGGCATAGATCTTGGCGCCGCGCGCCTTGGCGTGCTCCAGTTCCTCCAGCACCAGCACGCCCGCGCCGCCGGCGATGACGAAGCCGTCGCGGTTGACGTCATACGCGCGAGATGCCGTCGATGCCTTGTCATTGAATTTCGACGACATGGCGCCCATGGCGTCGAACAGGTCCGACATCGTCCAGTCGAGATCCTCGTGGCCGCCGGCAAACATCATGTCCTGCTTGCCCCACTGGATGAGTTCATAGGCGTTGCCGATGCAGTGCGCCGAGGTCGAGCAGGCGGAAGAGATCGAGTAGTTGACGCCGTGGATCTTGAACCAGGTGGCAAGGGTGGCCGAAGCGGTCGACGACATCGCCTTCGGCACCGCGAACGGGCCGATGCGCTTCGGGCTGCCATTCTTGAGCGTCGTTTCGGCGGCTTCCACGATGGTCCTGGTCGATGGTCCGCCGGAGCCCATGACGATGCCGGTCCGCTCGTTGGTGATGTCGCTTTCGCCTAAACCGGCGTCGGCGATCGCCTGGTCCATGGCGACATGGTTCCAGGCGGCACCCTGGCTCAGGAATCGCATGGCGCGGCGGTCGATCATCGCCGACGGATCGAGCGTCGGCGCGCCCCAAACCTGGCAGCGGAAGCCGTGCTCGGCGAAGGAATTGGAAAAGCTGATGCCGGACTTGGCATCGTAAAGCGAGGCCTGCACCTCATTGGCATTGTTGCCGATCGACGACACAATGCCGAGGCCTGACACTACGACACGTCTCATTCGCAACTCCTTCCGGCGTATTCTGGCGAAAAACCTAGTCGGTTTTAGCCTTCGATCATACGCAAAATAAACTGCCGAGGCGTCCCTGCGCATCCGTCGGATACGCAAGGCCCTGTGGCGAAACGATTAGGCGGCGGACTGCTTGGACAGGCCCACCTTCAGATCCGTTGCCGCGTATATGGGTTCGCCATCCGCCTTGAGCCAGCCGTCGGCGATACCGAGCACGAGGCGACCGCGCATCACGCGCTTGAAGTCTACGCCATATTCGACCTTCTTGACCGACGGCGTCACCATGCCTTTGAACTTTACCTCGCCGGTCGACAGCGCCATGCCCTTGCCCGGCTCGCCGAGCCAGCCGAGATAGAAGCCGGTCAATTGCCACATGGCGTCGAGGCCGAGGCAGCCCGGCATGATCGGATTGCCGATGAAATGGCAGGCGAAGAACCACAGATCCGGCTTGATGTCGAATTCGGCGCGGATGAAGCCCTTGTCGAAGGCGCCGCCGGTCTCGCTGATCTCGGTGATGCGGTCGAACATCAGCATCGGCGGGTATGGCAGCTGGGCGTTTCCCGGTCCGAACAGCTCGCCGCGGGCGCAGGCAAGCAGTTCCTCGTAATCGTAGCTGGACTTTTGATCCGCCATTAACTCCGTCCCCGTTTTTCGTTCCGGGCCGCAGGGCGCCCAGTTCGTTGGTTTCCTAACACACTCTGTTTGCGGCCGGAAACCGGCGTTTGCGCTTAACCCGTGCGCCTGCCCGGGTCAATGCGCGCTATTGATCGCATTTGGGCGACAGAATATATGTCGGGAGGTGTCCAGTTTTTGGCATTGACGTCTTTTTGCCATGCTGGACCTGTCTATGGCGCTGAGCCACGAGCTTTGACGGGATAGATGGATTCGGGCTGCCGGAAGGAAAATGTCGCTGTGGACAAGCGGGTTCGCGAAGCCGGCCTGAGGCCGACGCGCCAGCGCATCGCGCTGGCCGATCTGCTGTTCGCCAAGGGCGATCGTCACCTCTCGGCCGAAGAGCTGCATGAAGAGGCGGTTGCCGCCGGCGTGCCGGTTTCGCTTGCGACCGTCTACAACGCGCTGCACCAGTTCACCCAGGCCGGCCTGCTGCGTATCCTCGCGGTCGAAGGGTCGAAGACCTATTTCGACACCAACACTTCGGACCACCACCACTTCTATGTCGAGGGCGAGAACCGGATCTTCGATATCGCCAGCGGCCCGGTGGGCGTCTCCAACCTGCCGGAGCCTCCGGAAGGCATGGAGATCGCCAATGTCGATATCGTCGTGAGGCTGCGCCCCAAGCGCCGCGACTGATCCGCGGCGATGCGGTCCGTCGATCTGACGATCCGGCTGGAATGGGTCGCCGCAGCCGTGGCGGCCATCATCCTTTACAAGATGACCGGTGTGTCGTGGTGGCTGTTTGCGCTGCTCATCCTGGCGCCGGACCTGTCGATGCTGGGCTATCTCGCCGGGCCGCGGATCGGCGCCGTCACCTACAACGCCCTGCACATCCTGGTTGCCCCGCTCGTCCTTGCGCTCGCGGGCGTCCTGTTTGGCGCTCCGATCACGACAGCGGTGGCGCTCATCTGGATCGCCCACATCGCCATCGACCGCGCGCTCGGCTACGGCCTGAAACTACCCACCGGTTTTCAGGAAACGCATCTCGGGCGGATCGGCCGCGACCGAAGGGGCGCGGCCGGCTAGGGTGTGTTGCGACTCACGTCAGGCCGGCATCACCTGAATATCGACACGCCCTAGTTCTTGACCCGCTCTCCGGGATAGGCGCCCCAGACCTGCGACTGGGCGATCCAGCCGGTATGGCCCTCGAAGGTCATCTCGCACCACTGACCGTCGCATTTCTTGATCGAGCCCATGACGCCGGGCTCGAGGATGGCGACAACGCTGGCATCCTTGTCGGGATCGTCAAGCAGATTGATTCGGCCGCCCTTGCCGCGCTGCCAGGGGGCGACGATCGCGGTGCGGCGGCCCGAAAGCAGCGACTGGTTGATCCAGCCCTCGGAGCCGTCCGCGTCGCGCACGCGACGCCAGGTATCGAATTCCTGAATGATCTCCATCGGCAGGCCGGCCTTCATGTACATCCAGTCGACGGAATAGTTGGCGCCTGGGCCGACGCGTGAGTTGACGCGGCCCGATTTCAGGCTGACGAAACGCGGCAGCGGCAGGCCGCTTGGGCCGAGCGTCACCGTTTGCGCGGGCGCGGCCGCACTTTGCGCGGATGCCTGCGGGCCACAAAGCAAAGCGCCGAGGACGGCTGCGCTGAAAGCCAGGCGAAGCGACGCGAAACCAGACACCTTTGTTCCTTTCGGCGCCGGTCCTTAGGGATGAGCGCCCCTTTTTCTTTGTCTTCGGCGGCACCGCTTGTTACAGGAGTGGGCTGATGCCGCGATCGGCTACAAGTTTCGCCGTTCTTGGTTAAAGAGGTCTCAACGAGATCGGTTTCGAGGAAGCTTCGGGGATAAAATGGCAGGCAAAAAACGGCCCCTCGTCGTCATCACGCGCAAGCTGCCCGATCCGGTCGAGACCCGCATGCGCGAGCTGTTCGATGCGCGGCTGAATGTCGAGGACCGGCCGATGACCCAGCCGGAGCTGGTCGCGGCGGTCAAGGAAGCCGATGTGCTCGTCCCGACCATCACCGACCATATCGATGCCGCGCTGATTGCCCAGGCCGGCGACAATCTCAAGCTGATCGCAAATTTCGGCAACGGCGTCGACAAGATCGATGTCGCCGCGGCGGCCAAGAAAGGCATCACCGTCACCAACACGCCGAACGTGCTTACCGAAGACACTGCCGACATGACCATGGCGCTGATGCTCGCCGTGCCGCGCAGGCTTGCCGAAGGCGCCAATGTGCTCACCGGCGACAAGAAATGGGCCGGCTGGTCGCCGACATGGATGCTCGGCCGCCGCATCTGGGGCAAGCGGCTCGGCATCGTCGGCATGGGCCGTATTGGCACGGCGGTCGCCAGGCGTGCCAAGGCGTTCGGCTTGTCCATCCACTACCACAATCGCCACCGCGTGCTGCCGGCGGTCGAGGACGAATTGGAAGCGACCTATTGGGAAAGCCTCGACCAGATGCTTGCCCGCATGGACATCATCTCGGTCAACTGCCCGTCGACCCCGGCAACCTTCCATCTCTTGTCCGCCCGGCGCCTGGCGCTGATGCAGCCATCTGCCTACATCGTCAACACCGCGCGCGGCGACATCATCGACGAAGAGTCGCTGATCAAGCTCATCCAGGACGGCAAGATCGCCGGCGCCGGCCTCGACGTCTATGAGCACGAGCCGGCGCTGAACAGCAGGCTCCTGAAGCTCGCCGCCAAGGGCAAGGTCGTGCTTTTGCCGCACATGGGCTCGGCAACGCTCGAAGGCCGCATCGACATGGGCGAGAAGGTGATCATCAACATCCGCGCCTTCTTCGACGGCCACCGCCCGCCGGACCGCGTGCTGCCGCTGAGGACTTGAAACAATTCCAGGAAAAGCGTGCAGAGGTTTTCCGTCCGGAATTACGCAAGAATAGATAAGTTGGAGCGGTTGTTCAGGCGGCGACGGTAAGGGCGCCGTCGCCGGCGACTTCCACGGTGCGTCCGCGATAGGCCTCGAACAGGTCACGTCCGAGCCGCACCGCCATCGGTGTCTCCCAGCCCATTTCCCGGGCGACGATCAGCCCCAGCAGCAGGATGGCGTCCGGCTCGTGCAGCACCAGGGCTGCCGGCGCACGGCCGTTGTGGACCAGCTCCATCAGCACCGCCGAAGCCGACGACGAGCCGATCGTGCCCGGCAGGAACAGCACCCGGCCGGAAATCGTCTCACCGTGCTGCGGATGGCGGACATCGGCGATGCGCCCGGTCTTCGGGTCGACGCCGCCCCAGAAGCTGATCGGCGCCATCAGCACCAAGGCCTCCCCTTCGCCAGCCTTGCCCGGAACCAGGATCTCGGCGGCGGCGCTCATGCCGCGATATCCGTGAAGCGCGGCTTGCCGAGAACGGCGCTTTCGACGCAGTCGGCGAGCGAGGCGTAGAGGACCGCGTAGCCGGTGTTGCCCGGAGCGTAATGCGCGAACTTCCCCGAATTGGTCATCAATACGCCGTTGCTGATCTCCGGCATGATCGGCGTCACCACCACGCAGGTGTCGGCGACGATGACGACCCCGTATGCTTCGAGCCTCTTTCGCCGTCCGTCCCGCTCCAGCGAGGCAAGCACGTGACGGCCGGTACAGGCATAAATCGGTACGGCGAGCCGTCTTCCTGCGATCAGCCGCTCCAGCGTGTCGAACTCGGCGTCAGACAGATGCGGGCTGCCGATCGCCACCGCGTCGATGGTTCTGGCCGCAACCGCCGTCGAAAGGCTGGAGCGCGCCTTCGCCGCCATCTGTGGCGTGACATGGACCACGGTCTCCGGTTCCGGCCCGGCCAGAATGGTCTCGACGTCGGGAGCTTCTGGCGTCACGCCGGCAATGTGGAACAGGCCAACCGCGCCGGACGATGCCGCGGCGGCGCCGAAGGCCTTCAGCGCGTCCTCGCCGGGGTGATTGGCGATGCCGGCGACGACACCGATCGTGTTGCCGACCATGCGGCCATAGAGGCTACCCAGCACCGGCCAGGCGATCTCGGAAGCGAGGAAGGAGGGCGACAGGGTCGAGACGTCGAACACCAGCCGTGCCCGTCTGTTCTGCGGGCGATGCAGGCCATAGTCGGGCGCCCGGCCGATGATGGCGCAGGCAATGTCGAGGAAGTCGCCATAGCGGTTCGTGCGGGCGCCCAGCACCGAATTGCAGAACACCACGGCATTGGATTCACCCCAGGCGACATCGCTGCCCTGCGCCGGCCTATGCCCGGCCTGATAGGGCGCGCAGGTCCAGCTCTGCTCGCAGCCGAGCTTGCGATAGGCCTCCATCATCCGTCGTGCCATGCCGCGCTGCGGCTCTTCCAGGCGAACGCGCGAGCAGCCCATCAGATCGAGCGCCCCGACATTGAGCGTCGAACGTACCGCCACCCTGGCGCCGCCCTCGACCAGCCGCTCGGCGAACAGCGTGCCGGAATCGCCATGGTAGAGCGCGCCGTCGATATGCGCGGAGGCGATCGGAATCAGCCGCGGCGCCCCGAGCAGCCGCGCGCTCTCGGCGACGATGCGCATCGCCATTCCCGCGCCGTCCTCGCCGGCGGCAATGGCTCGTTCCTCCGGGCTGAGCGCGAGGCTCAAGACAGCACCTTGCGCATGGTGATCGAGGTCGGCCGGTCATAGCCCGCATGCGCTGTGCGCCCGGTCTCGCGAAAGCCGAGCCGGGCGAAGGCCGCGTGGTTTGCGGCGAGCTCGATGCGCGTCTGCAGTTCGATGGCAGGCTTGCCGCGCCGACGGGCAAGATCCTCCACGGCCTGCATCAGCCGTGCGCCTATGCCCCGCCCTTGAAGGCCGGGCTCGACGGCGAGCTTGCCGACATAGAAATCGTTAGCCCTTTCCAGCGCGAAGACGCAGCCGGCGAGCCGGCCGTTCTCCACCGCCAGGAACACCGTTTCCTGCCTTGCCTTGCTCTCGAGGTTTTCCGGCGTCAGACGATGCGCAGAGGATGGCGGGTCGATGACTTCGTCCATATAGGCGAAAGCGCGCAGGATCAGCGCCAGCAATTCGTCCCACCGCGCGTAGTCCGGCGCAAGCTCGGCGACCAAGGGAGTGGCCGGCCGGTCCATCGGTTCAGGCTGCCTTGTAGCGGACGGTGTCGAAACGGGCGGTAAGCCCGTCGTAGAGCAGGAGCCGGCCGACCAGCGGTTCGCCGATGCCGGCAATCAGCTTGATCGTTTCCATCGCCTCCAGCGTGCCGACGACGCCCGTCAGCGCGCCGACGATGCCTGCAACGGCGCAGGATGGTATCAGCCCTTCGGGCGGCGCTTCCGGGAAAAGGTCGCGATAGCCTGGGTTGCGTTTGCCGTCGGCGCCCGTTTCGTACGGCTTCAGCACCGTCACCGAGCCGTCGAAGCGGCCGACGGCGGCGGTGACCAGAGGCTTTTGTTCCTGGGCGCATGCATCGGCCAGCGCATAGCGTGTCGCGAAATTGTCGGAGCCGTCGACGACGACATCGTAGCCGGCGACGAGGGCAGGGGCATTTTCCGCCGTCAGTCTGAGGCGATGCAATTCCACCCCGACATTGGGGTTGATGCGCATGATTGCCGCCGAAGCGCTGTCGGTCTTCGCCATGCCGATCGTGTCGCTGCCATGGATTACCTGCCGCTGCAGGTTGGACAGCGAGACGTCATCGTCGTCGACGATGCCGAGCGTGCCGACACCGGCCGCGGCAAGATATTCAAGCACAGGCGCCCCCAGCCCACCGGCGCCGATCACCAGCACCCGCGCCCGCTTCAGCTTCTGCTGGCCGGGGCCGCCGATTTCCGGCAGCACGATGTGGCGGGCATAGCGTTCGAGCTCTTCGTCGGTCAGGGCGGCATTGGTCATGGCTGGACCTTATCGCGGGCGGAAAATCTTGTCACATGCAAGGCGAAGCCTTGTCCCGCAGGGGCAAGTACGGGCAAGGCGAAGCCTTGTCCGCAGGGGGGCATGTACGGGCAAGGCAAAGCCTTGTCCGCAGGGGCATGTACGGGCAAGGCAAAGCCTTGTCCCGCAGAGGCAAGTACGGGCAAGGCGAAGCCTTGTCCCGCAGGGTAGGCGCTGACGCCCGTTGGGTTCTTCAAGAGAATCAGCCTGTTGGCCCAACGCTGCCATGATCGACCGTCAGGAACTGCGCGCGCCCGGCGAGGCTGGAAAACAGCGCGGCGTCGGTGCCGGTCATGAAGGCCTGGCAGTTTAGCTCTTCCAGGATGGAAAACAGCGCCGCGCGCCGTCCGCTGTCGAGATGCGCGGCGATCTCGTCGAGCAGCAGGATCGGCGTCAGGCCCGACATCTCGCCGGTCAGCCGAGCATGCGACAGCACGATGCCGACCAGCAGCGCCTTCTGCTCGCCGGTCGAGCAGAGCTCGGCCGGCATCGACTTCGGCCTGTGCCGGACCACGAGATCCGAGCGATGCGGCCCGTCGAGCGTGCGGCCGGCGGCGCGGTCGCGCTCCCGGCCATTGGCGAGCGTGCGGCGGAAACGCTCCTCGACGTCGACCGCCGGCGAGACAGCGATCTCGGTCTCCAATTCGCCGGAGAGGCTTATGTCGGCCTGCGGAAAGGGGCCGCTGCCGGGCAGCTTGTCGATCATGGCGGCAAGCAGCCGTACCAGTTCCGCTCGCGCCGCCGCGATCGCCACGCCGGTCTCGGCCATCTGCGTCTCGATCGCGTCGAACCAGCCACTGTCGCGGGAACTTTCCGTAAGCAGGCGGTTACGCCCGCGCATCGCCTTTTCATAGTCCAGGGCCCGCTGCCCGTGGCCGGGATCGATCGCCAGCACCAGTCTGTCAAGGAAGCGGCGGCGGTCGGCGGCCGGTCCTGGAAACAACCCGTCCATCGCCGGTGTCAGCCAGACGACACGCAGCCATTCCAGCATATCCTCCGCCGATTTCGCCGGCGCGCCGTTGATGCGAACGCGTCTGCCGCCTTCTCCGGCGCCATCGCCGCCGGAAATGCCGGTGCCGATCTCGACCTCGCCTTCCGGCCCTTCGATCCGGGCATGCAAGGCAAAGCCGCCGTCGCCGCCCTCGCGCGCCACGTCGGCATAGGGTGCCCGGCGAAGCCCGCGTCCCGGCGTCAGCAGTGAGATGGCTTCGAGCAGATTGGTCTTGCCGGCGCCATTGTCGCCGGACAGCACCACGGCGCCGGGGCCGAGCTCAAGCGAAAGTCCCGCATAGTTGCGAAAATTGGTAAGCGTAAGCTTACTTATGTGGGTCTGCTCCGGCAACCGCTGTCCGCCCGTGCAAGCCGCCGCAATCATCGCTCCATCGCCAGCCGGCGCGAAACCGGATGCGGCTACACCCGCATCGGCATCAGCACGTAGAGCGCGGTCTCGTCGGCCATGTCGTGGATCAGCGTCGGCGAGCCGGCATCCGCGAGCATGAACTTCGCCTCCGTGCCGGTGAGCTGAGCGGCGACGTCGAGCAGATATTTGGCGTTGAAGCCGATCTCGATCGGGTCGGACGAGTAATCGGCCGCCAGCTCCTCGGTGGCGCTGCCCGAATCCGGATTGTTGACGGCAAGCGTGAGCTGGCCGTCGTTGATCGACAGTTTTACCGCCCGGCCGCGCTCGGACGAAATGGTCGAGACGCGGTCGACGGCGGCGGCGAAGCTCTGGCGGTCGATGATCAGCTTCTTGTCGTTGCCGGTCGGAATGACGCGCTGATAGTCCGGGAAGGTGCCGTCGATTAGCTTCGAGGTCAAAATGACGCTGCCGATGGTGAAGCGGATCTTGGTGTCCGACAGCTCCGTCGTCACCGCGACATCCGGGTCGTCGACCAGCTTCTGCAGCTCGCTCACCGTCTTGCGTGGAATGATGATGCCGGGCATCCCCTCGGAACCTGCCGGCGCGTCGATCTCGGCGCGCGCCAGGCGATGGCCGTCGGTCGCGACCGAGCGCAGCTTCAGCTTGCCGCCGACCTCATGCGTGTGCAGGAAGATGCCGTTGAGATAGTAGCGCGTCTCCTCGGTCGAAATGGCGAACTGCGTCTTCTCGATCAGGCCCTTGAGCGCCACCGAGTCGAGCCGGAAGATGTGCGAGAAGGAGCCGGCTGAAAGCTCCGGGAAATCGGACTGCGGCAGGCACTGCAGGCGGAAGCTGGAGCGCCCGGAGGTGACGGTCATCGCGTTGCCGTCTTCATCAGTCTTCAGCATCACCTCGGCGCCGTCGGCGAGCTTGCGCACGATGTCGTAAAGCAGATGCGCCGGGACCGTGGTGGCGCCGCCGCGCTCGACTTTGGCGGGCGTGGCTTCCGTCACTTCGAGGTCGAGGTCGGTCGCTTTCATTTCCAGGCTGGCGCCTTCGGCGCTGAGCAGCACATTCGACAGGATCGGTATGGTGTTGCGCCGCTCCACCACGCGATGAACGTGGTTGAGGGACTTCAGGAGATTGGACCGTTCCAGGATGACACGCATGACCAAACAGGCTCGCTTCAATGAATGAGCGGGTCACCAGGGAGCGGCGTCCCGCGAAAAGCTCCGAAAAGCTCAGAATCTATGTAAGCTGACAGTAAAAACCCTGCAAACGCAAGCCCGCGGCACCGGTTCCGGCCGGTTGCGCGGGCTTTCTGGGGATAAAGCCGGCGAAGCGCGCCGCCGGCTTTCCCGGACCGCTCAGGCCTGCTCGTTTATCAGCCTTCTGAGCAGCTCCAGCTCCTGCGCCAGCGTGTTGTCGGCACCGGAAAGGTCCTCGATCTTGCGCACGGCATGCAGCACCGTCGTGTGGTCGCGGCCGCCGAAACGCCGACCGATCTCCGGCAGCGAGCGCGGCGTCATCACTTTCGACAGATACATCGCCACCTGCCGCGGCTTGACGATGGTGCGCGTGCGCCGGTTGGAGAGCAGCTCCGTCTTCGACACGTTGTAGTGACGCGCCACGATGCGCTGGATGTCCTCGATGCGCACCCGCTTCGGCTCGCCCGAACGGTAGATGTGGCCGAGAATCTCGTCGATGCGGTCGATGGTGATCTGCGGCTCGAAGGACTGGCGGAACAGAAGCTGATTGAAAGCGCCTTCCAACTCGCGCCCGCTGCCCGTCACCGTGCGGGCGACATGGTCGAGGATCTCGTCCGAGATGTCGAGCGAGGTATCATCGATCTTGGCGGTGGCGAGACGGAGTTTCAGCATGCCGAGGCGCATGGCGAAGTCCGGCGCCGACATTTCCAGCGCCACGCCGCCATTGAGGCGAGAACGCACGCGCGGCTCAAGCGATTCCAGTTCCGACGGCGGGCGGTCGGCGGCGACCACGACCTGCTTGGCGCTGTCGAGCAGCATGTTGATGAGATGGCAGAACTCATGCTGGATCGACTTGCCCTGCAGGAACTGCATGTCGTCGATGATCAGAAGATCGATATCGCGCAACTGCTCCTTGAGGGTGAGCGCATTGTTGTCGCGGATGGCGGTGGCGAAGCGCCACATGAAATACTCTGCCGTCAGATAGACCACGCGCGATTTCGGATTGTGCCGCAGCGATTCCGCCGCGATTGCCTGCAACAGGTGCGTCTTGCCGAGGCCAACTGTCGCGTGAAGGAAGAGCGGGTTGAAGCGTACCGCGCTCGATTGCGATTCCGCCACCGCCTTGGCGGCCGCGAAGGCCACCCGGTTCGAGGGACCCTCGATGAACGACGCGAAAGTGTAACGCGGGTCGAGCGGCGACCCGAGCACGTTATGGCGGAACTCGGTCTCCACCGGCATGCCCTGGCGGGGCGCCGGCGTCCGTTCCGCCCGACCGGCGCTCGCCGTGCCGGCGGCAAGCGCCGTCTGTGCCTGCCTGGTCATCTTGCGCGCAGGTGCGATCTCCGGCTCGACATTGTTGCGGCCCTGCCGCGTGGCGGTCCGCACGACGATCTCGATCTTCAGGATGTCGGGATCCTCATGCCTCCACAGTTCGGCGATAAGGTCGAGATAGTGGCCGTTGATCCACGACCGCAGGAAGGCCGTGGGCACGGAGATGCGGACAATGCCGCGCGACGCTTCGGCAACCTTCATGCGGCCAAACCAGCTCGAATAGACCTCGGCTCCCAGACGCGCCTTCAACTGGGCCTTGACCCGCTCGAACTTCTGTTCAGCGTCGCTGGATGCCGCCATGCCGTCCCCTCCGACGAAGGTTGTAGGGAATGGGAGTTCGCCTGCTATCTCCCGCTCGATGCCGCTCTGCATGATCAAGTTCCTTGTCTTCTCGTACCCTTTTCCGCCGGGAGTGCGCCTCCTGCACCCTGGGTCCGGCGACGTTTCGCTGCGCCTCCATCGCCGCCGCCGGCGATATCGTCGCAACGTTGCGCAAGGGACCAATGCCGGCTCTCGCAAGCCGGTCTGAACATGTCAGGGCAATACTTCACCGTCCGGCGAAAACGCCGGCGCGACATCGACCTGCCATGTACAATTACGCCAGTCCCCTACCCGCATCGAAGAGACAGACCGAGCCACGCGCGGAATTACTCCACGTCATGAATTCCGCCATTTTGTGCTGGCCGATTCAGGCTGGGTCAGGGGCTAACGCCCGTCCCTTCGATGGATGGACATTACCGAAATCGCTGTGGATAGGGCAAGGCCACGTCTAACCGATTTTTAACGAATCTGGTTACCGGAGACGTGTTGGGAGCGGGTGCCTCTAGGGCATGTTTTGACAAAGCCATTGTGATTCAAACCCTTTTCCGGCGAATATGAAAAAGGCCGGCCAACACGAAATTTTCTGAAATAATTCTCTTGACACCTACTTGTCCCCCGCCGCTCCTCCGCACGTTGAACAAGCTGTGGATGACCATCCATAAGTTATTGAAAAATAAAATGAATTTGTGACAGGCTAACCTGCGGCCATGCCCGCATCCGGCGAGCAACTACATCACCAATTATGTATATGCCGGCAAAACAATCGCAACTTTGAAATTCGGACCGAACGCCGTTGCGCGAGCGTTCTTTTTAAGTACTTGCCGGCAAACGAAAAAACCCGGCCTGTGCGGCCGGGTCCAAGGATAGTGATTCTAAATGGAAGTCGGTCAGGCCGACAGCACCTTGACCCGCTGGGCCAGCCGCGAAACCTTGCGGGAGGCTGTGTTCTTGTGGATGACACCCTTGGTTGCGGCGCGCATCAATTCCGGCTCCGCCGCCTTGAATGCTTCCAGCGCAGCAGCCTTGTCGCCGGCGGCGAGCGCCTCTTCGACCTTACGGACATAGGTGCGGACGCGCGACCGGCGGTTCTTGTTGACCGCTGCGCGGCGGGCGATCTTGCGCGTTGCCTTTTTGGCCGAGGACGTATTGGCCATGATGCCTCTCTTCTGATCTGGTGGGCGCCAGCGGGGTGCCGCAGGGCGCAAAAAACAAACGGGCAGCCACGGGGCCGCCTCGGTTGGTGCGGCTTATAGTTCAGCTTTTCCGGCGCGTCAACGCTGCTTCGCGGTCTTTTTGGGGCTTGAAGCTGCGCCGCGCCGAAACGGACGACCCGCCCCAAGTCGTCGTCTCGATGCATGCCGCCTTTTTTCCAAATCGCGGCACGTTTTGCGGCGACATAGCTTAGCGGTTGGTGAAATTCGGCTTCCGCTTCTCGACGAAGGCGGCCATGCCTTCCTTCTGGTCGTCGAGCGCAAACAGCGAATGGAACAGGCGGCGCTCGAAGCGCAACCCCTCGGCAAGCGTCGTCTCATAGGCCCGGTTGACGGCTTCCTTGGTCATCATCACCGATGGCAGCGAAAACTCGGCGATCTTCGCAGCCGCCTTCAGCGCTTCCTCGACCAGATCGGCAGCCGGCACCACCCGCGACACCAGCCCGCAGCGCTCGGCTTCGGCAGCATCCATCATCCGCCCGGTCAGACACATGTCCATCGCCTTCGACTTGCCGACGAAGCGGGTCAGCCGCTGCGATCCGCCCATGCCCGGCATGACGCCGAGCGTGATCTCGGGCTGACCGAATTTCGCATTGTCGGCGGCGATGATGAAATCGCACATCATGGCCAACTCGCAGCCGCCGCCGAGCGCATAGCCGGCGACCGCCGCGATGATCGGCTTGCGCGCGCGTGTGAGTTCCTCCCAGCCGACGAAGAAGTCCTGGCCGTAGGCGTCGGCGAAGGAGATTGCCTGCATCTCCTTGATGTCGGCGCCGGCCGCGAAGGCCTTTTCCGAGCCTGTGAGGACCAGCGCGCCGATACCGGCATCGGCGCCGAACGCGTTCACAGCGGCCACGATCTCCGTCAGCACCTGCGAATTCAGGGCATTGAGCGCCTTGGGCCGGTTCAGCGTGATCAGCCCGACCTTGCCCCGCGTCTCCACGAGAATGGTTTCGTAGGTCATGGGCATCGTCTCCTCGCTTCGATTGGGGAGACTGGTCTAGCTCACCGCTGACAGGTCCGGCAATAGAAGGTCGAGCGACCGCTCTGCACGATGCGCTCGATGTGGCCGCCGCAGCCAGGTTTCGGACATGGCTCGCCTTCGCGATCGTAGACCGCGAAGGAATGCTGGAAGTAGCCGAGCGATCCGTCTGCCTGGACATAGTCGCGCAGCGAGGATCCGCCGGCGGCGATCGCGTCGGCGATGACCGAGCGGATCGCCGCGGCCAGGCGTTCGCATTGCTCTTTCGCCTTCTTGCCGGAGCCGGCGATGGTGCGGGCTTCGCGCAGCGGCGACAGGCCGGCGCGCCACAGCGCCTCCGAGACGTATATATTGCCGAGCCCGGCGATCAGCCGCTGGTCGAGCAGCGCCGCCTTGAGCGGCGATCTGCGGCCCTCGAGCAGGGTGGCGAGCAGGGGGCCGTCGAGCGCGTTGCCGGTAGGCTCGATGCCCAGCCCCGCCAGCATCGGATGCGTGTCCGGCGCTCCTTCGGCAAACAGCATGAAGCCGAAACGGCGCGGATCGTTGAAAATGACGCGGGATCGTTTACCCTTGGGCGAAGCGACATCGAACACGACGTGGTCGTGCGCGGCGCTCTTCGAGCGCTCGTGATGGAAGGCGCCGGGCGTGTCGCTGTTCCCGGCGGCTTCGACGCGGAACGATCCCGACATGCCGAGATGGCAGATCAGCACCGGACCGCCCTCGATGTGCATCGTCAGATATTTGGCGCGCCTGCCGAGCGCCGTCACGGTCTTGCCGGTAAGCCGCTCGGAGAAGCGTTCGGGAAAGGGAAAGCGAAGGTCGGGCCTGCGCGCCTCGACGTTGACTAGCCGCGCCCCTTCCAGAACCGGCTGCAGCCCGCGCCTCACCGTCTCGACTTCAGGCAGTTCCGGCATGGCCGCCGATCGTGGTCAGGAAGGATGTTCCGTGGCGGCCGGGCGCGAGGCCAAGATGATCGGAGACAGTCTCGCCGATATCGGCGAAGGTCGGCCTGAGCCCGATGTCGCCGCCTTTCAGTCCCGGGCCGATGCCGATCACTGGAACGCGTTCGCGCGTATGGTCGGTCCCGCGCCAGGTCGGATCGTTGCCATGGTCGGCGGTGAGGATGAGCAGGTCGCCCGGCCTGATCCGCGACAGCGCTTCCGGCAGCCGGCGGTCGAAGGCCTCGAGCGCTCCGGCATAACCGGCGACGTCGCGCCGATGGCCGAACTCGGTGTCGAAGTCGACGAAATTGGCAAACACCAGATCGCCTTCGCTGGCATCGTCCATGGCGCCCAGCGCCTCGTCGAACATCGCCATGTTACCGCCCGCCTTGCGCACCTGCGAGATACCGCGATGGGCAAAGATGTCGCCGATCTTGCCGACGGCGATGACCTTGCTGCCGCGCCCCGTCAGCCGGTCGAGCAGTGTCGGCTCCGGCGGCGGCACGGCATAGTCGCGACGGTTGTGGGTGCGCTGGAAGGTGGCTTTTGTCTCGCCCACGAAGGGCCTCGCGATCACCCGTCCGATCTTCAGCGGATCGACCAGCCGGCGCACCGTCCGGCAGAGCTCATACAGTCTTTCGAGGCCAAAATGCGTTTCGTGCGCGGCGATCTGCAATACAGAGTCCACCGAGGTGTAACAGATCGGCTTGCCGGTGCGGATGTGCTCCTCGCCGAAACGCTCGATGATCTCGGTTCCGGGCGCATGACAATTGCCGAGGATGCCCGGCACCTTGCCGTCGCGGATGATCGCGTCGGTCAGCTCGGCCGGGAAGGCCGGCACGGTGTCGGGAAAGTAGCCCCAGTCGAAAAGCACGGGCAGGCCGGCGATCTCCCAATGTCCCGACGGCGTGTCCTTGCCGCTCGAGACCTCCTGGGCCGCGCCGTGGAAGGATCCGGCAAGCAGGGGCATTTCGACGTCGAGCGTCAGGCCGGTTGCCGTCCGTGCCGCGCGGGCAAGCCCGAGCGAGGCCATGTTGGGCACGGCGAGCGGGCCCTGCCGCAAGCCTTTGCGATCCGCGCGGCCGTCGGCGCAGGCCTGCACGATGTGTCCGAACGTGTCGGCGCCAGTATCGCCGTAGCGTTCGGCATCGGCCGCTCCGCCGATGCCGAAGGAATCGAGAACGAATAGGAAAGCCCGCGCCATAGAGTGCCGTCATTGCCTGTCTAGGCAGCCAGACATAACGTTCCGCGGTGGCGTTGGCAAATCGGAAACCAAACCGCAACGGCGAGGCGCCATATTCGTGCGATCGGGCGCAGCATCGGCGGGAGTGCGGCAAGGGATGGGCAAGGACGGAAGATCCGCGGCAGGCCGGTCTTTGAGGACGTGCGCGGCGGCGCTCGCCGTGCTTTGCGTGGCTCCGTCGGCGCGCGCCGACTGGCGCGACGACATCGGCACGTTTCGCATCGGCATCGTCGCCGAGCCCGGAGGCGGCAACGCGGTTCCTGGCTTGGCACGCTTAACGGACGCCTATGCCAACGCCCTCGGCATGAAGGTCGAGTTCGTGGTTGCCCGCGACTACGCTGCGTTGATCGAGGCGCAGGCAAGCGGCCGCGTCCAGTACGCGGTCTATTCGGCGCTCGCTTATGCCACGGCTTCGGAGCGCTGCGGCTGTGTCGAGCCGCTGGTCGCGCCGGTCGATAGCGATGGGGCGGTCGGCATCCGTTCCGTACTGGTGACGCGCGACGGCAAAGTGCCGGATCTCGCCACGCTGGCCGGGCATCGGATCGCGATCGCGCCCGTTGACAATGTCGGCGGGTCTCTGCTGCCGCTGGCCGGCCTGGCCGGCGAAGGCGTAAAGATCGCTGAGGATTCATCTTTCCTGACGCGCGCGCCTTCGGCCACCGCGGCCGAAACGATGCTCGGCGACGGCGAGGCCGACGGCCTGTTCGGCTGGGAGCCTGTTGGAGTCGACGGCCAGCCCACCGGTACGGGCGGCACGATCATGCGGCTTGAGGTCGCCGGTGTTCCGAAGACATCGCTTCGGGTGCTATGGACCTCGGCCCCGCTGCGATACGGCCCTCATGCCGTGCGCAGCGATCTCGACGGCGAAGCGAAGCGCCGGCTGGGCGTTTTTTTGACCAATCTCAAGTCGCAGACCCCCGACGTCTACGACCTTCTGGAATCGACGCATTCCGGCGGGTTCGAGCTGGCCGTGCCGAAAGACTACGCAACGGCGCTGGCCATCGTGCGGCGAGAAGCGGGCGGCCAGGAATAGTCTTTTCAGCAGTCGCTGCAGGGGACCGATGGGCCGCGGCGCGGCCTCAGATAGTAGGTTTCGCCCATCGATATGTTGTTGAAGGCCGAGGTCAGTCCAAGCGTCTTCGACCCGTCGGCGGACCAGGTGATGATCGGCTTGTAGCCGAGGTCGCTTTCTACGCGCACCAGGAAGGTGTTGCGTATGTTCAGTGTTGCCGGAATCGTTGTGATGCTGTCCTTAGCCGCATCGGCGCTGTAGGTGGTGCCCACAAGCTTGCGCGACCATGCCACCTTCACCTTGGGCGAAGCCTCGTCGGTGATCTGGATCCCGGTAATGATGATCGTCGGCGTAGAGCGGTTGTAGGGCTGCAGCGTCGAGGTGCCGATCTTCATGATCGCGTCGAGATCGGCTTTCTTGACGCTCGTCTGCTGCGTGACGAGATCCGCCACCATGCTGCCGATGCGGCTGACCTTCTTGCTGGTCTCGATCGCCTGCGAGGCTTCCATCGTGATGAAGTACATGATGAGCAGCGCCGGCACGATGAATGCGAACTCGATTGCCGCGACGCCCCGGCGATCGCGGCAAAACCGCGTCGCAATGGCCGAAATTCCCCTGTGTGCCCCCGCACCGTGCATGTCTTACCCCAACGCCGCCTTATCTCAGTCGTCAAATGGTTCGTTCTGCCAGGTCACGGATGCGAAGTGCAGCGTCTTGCCGTCTTTCAGATTGGCCATCTGCTTGGCCAGGAAATCGGTTATGACCGGCCATTTGTAGAAGACCCGCAGCATGTTTCTCGATTCCGCCAGTCCGGGAGACACCGTGAAACTTGTCGAGGTCGTGCCTGTCAGCACGATCTCGCCGTTCTGGATCTTGAAGCCCGCCGCGGCGGCGTCGGCGAAGGTCGGATATTCGCGCAGGTCCACCAGCAGTGACGCGCTTGACCCGGACCCAGGGCAATTCGTGGTGACCATGACCGCCAGCTTGTCGCAGATCAGCTTCTTGATCGAGGCGTCGGTGACGGTTGCCTTCTTGAGCTGTCCTGTCCGCAACTGCCGGGCGATATCATCGGTGGCGTTGGCCATCACTTCCTGGCCGGCGAATGAGATGCAGCTTTCGAGGATGGCGAAGACGAGCAGGGCGAACGGCATGGCCAGCATCGCGAATTCCAACGCCGTGCTGCCGCGCCTGTCGCTGAAGAAGCCGGGGCGGGGCTTTGCCGGTCCCTTGCTGTCCATCCCACCCTCGGGTGCCCGATCGTTGCCCATGTCCCGTTCCTGCCGTTCCCCTGCAATGCCGGCGGCAACATAGTGAAGACCCATTGAGGTCCGGTTTGGATGAGCGTTAAATTCGCCAGGCGAGCCTTAACCCGCCATTAACGTCGCGCGCTTGCCGCCTCAGCGGGCTGCGTTCATTTCGCTTTCGGACGTTTTCTCGGCCTCGCTCTTGTACGAGCTCTCGCAATAGGGCGTGCAGGACATGGTCTGGACTTCGGCGCGCCTGTAGATGCGCACCGATGACGCTGATTGCCGCACGACCGTCACCTGCTCGTCGATGATCGGGCTGCCGTCCGAGTCGAGCACCACCAGATTGGTGACGCCGAAGCCCTTGCCGGTGAGAACGACCGTCGAGGCGTCCTGCACGGCGGCGTCCGCGATTGCCGGATTGCCGATGACGACCGTGTCGGCCGCGCGCGCCAGTTTGACGATCTTGGCCTGGTTCATGGTGACCTCGATGCCGGCGCCTGCCCTGGCCGGCAAAACGAGAGCGGCAACCGCCAGCAGCGCGGCGACTGGAAATGGCGATCTCGACAAGGTCATTGATGCGCTCCGGGGCGGCAGACTGTTCAACGGAACATGAACGAGATTGGTGAACCAACGGTTAAACGCCGAGTTGTCGCGATAAGGATTGGTTCGTCCAAGGCGCATCGGCCCCCAGCATGCGCTGTTTTAGCATTGTTGCGCGTGCGCCGGGACTCCGCCCTTTTCTCTGCCCGCCGACCCGCTTCCGAAGGTTTAGGGCACGGTTAACCAAGCAAAGGGTTCGTCCCGGGAAAGGAATCGGTAAGGGTATTTATTAAGCCGATTGAAAGGGCTTCTCCCTAGATTCGCAGCATCCGATCAACCGGCAAGAGAAGTTGACGGAAGTGCTGTAACACGTGGAGTAGGAGCTCTCGAATGTCTAACCTCATCGCACGTTTCGTGAAGGATGAATCCGGCGCGACCGCAATCGAATACGGTCTGATCGCCGCGCTTATCGCGCTCGCCATCATGGTCGGCGCTGGCTCGCTCGGCACCGCCCTGAACGACAAGTTCAAGGCGATTGCCAGTGCGGTCCAAAACTCCAACTAGTAACACATCGAGTGGCGACGAAGTCGCTCTCGACGAGAAGGGCCGCCTTGAGGCGGCCCTTGTTCGTTGCAGCATCTGGTTGCGCGCGATTTTGATCGCTCGACACTCACCGACCGTTAACGCCATATGCCTAGACTGGGCGCGTTAGTTTCCTCACGGCACTGTGTTGTCCCATGCTCGAAGCTGTGATCTTCGTCGTCTTTCCTTTCTGCATGCTGTTCGCGGCGATCTCGGACGTCTTGTCGATGACGATCGCCAACCGCGTGCCGGTGCTGCTCCTGGCGACGTTCGCTCTTGTGGCTCCGCTGACCGGAATGGATTGGGCAACCTATGGCGGGCATTTCGCCGCCGGTGCCCTGGTGCTGGCGGTGACGTTCGGCCTGTTCGCGCTCGGCGGCATGGGCGGCGGCGATGCCAAGCTGCTGGCGGCGACCGCGGTATGGATGGGGCTCAACATCAATCTTATCGGCTACCTGGTAACCTCGACGTTGATCGGCGGCCTGCTGACGGTTGCCATTCTGGCCTACCGGAAATCGCCATTCGCGGTCTACACCGGTCACAACCGTTTTCTGCGCCATTTTGCCGATGAGAGCGTAGGCATTCCTTATGGCGTCGCGCTCGGTCTCGGCGGGCTCATCACCTTTCCGGACACTCCGCTGATGGTCTGGGCGCTGGACAGGCTCACCGCATAAATCGCGTCGCGCCGAGACGGATTCAGGCGGCGCGCTCAGGCCTTGTTTTTGTGCGTGTCGTTTCCCAGAGCCGCCGCGCGCGCTGTGGGCGGCATGCATTGGCTGGTTGTTTGGCGAGAGGGATTTGTCGAGGCGGCCCGGCCGCCTTTTTCGTTAACGGCAAGCGGTTCCATCCAATTTGAGTAAACCTTAAATTAATCACGATCGTAAGCATTGCATTAACCTTGTTTTGACGATTGCAGCTGCAAAGTCCGACCTGGCGAGGTGGTTTGCCTTGAGGCGAAGGGTTCGGACGAAATGCCAGCATCCCGACTTATTATTCTGGGCGTGGCCGTAGCCGCGGCGGGTGGTGCCGGTTACGTCGCAAAGAACATGGTGGTGGCGCCGGCGCCCCAGGTCGTAGTCAACGCTCCTAAGCAGCCTGCGATCGCGCTGCAGGATGTGCTGGTGCTTTCCGGCGACGTCGCAATGGGCAGCCAGCTCGGCAACAACATCAGCTGGGAGCAATGGCCGGCCAGCGGCGTCAACGCCAATTTCATCACCCGTGCGGCCGAGCCGGACGCAGTCGAAAAGCTCAAGGGCTCGGTGGCTCGCGTGGCCATGTATACCGGCGAGCCGTTGCGGCGCTCCAAGCTGGTCGGCGAGGGGCAGAGCTTCATGTCGTCGATCCTGCCGTCCGGCATGCGCGCCGTCGCGACCGCCATATCGGCCGACACGTCGGCAGGCGGCTTCATCCTGCCCAATGATTTCGTCGACGTCATCATGACCCGGCGCGCCGATGCCAGCAACGGCGGCACCGGTTTCAACACCGAGACCATCCTCAAGAATATCCGCGTCCTGGCCATCGACCAGACCATCCAGGAGGACGAGGAAGGCAAGAAGACCAGGGTCGGCCAGACCGCGACGCTGGAGCTGACGCCGCAGCAGGCGGAGATCATTACGGTGGCGCAGCAGATGGCGGACCGCCTGACGCTGGCGCTGCGTCCGATCGTGGACGCGAATGAGAAAAGCCTGGGCGAGGCCGACTATCTGGTGAACGGCAACGGCCGGCGCGGCACGGTGCGGTTGATCAAGTCGGGCGAAGTTTCCGAAGTGGGAGCAAGGAAATGAAGCTAAACGGCAAACTCCCCGTCCTGGCGGCGGCGGCAATCGGCCTGTTGCTGCTCGGCGCCAATGCGCCCGGCCTCGTCGAGGCCAAGGCCGCCAACAGGGCGGCAGGCGTGACGGCCTCGGTTGCCACGCAGCGCGTCAAGCTCGGTCTCAACAAGTCGGTGGTCATCGATCTGCCGAACGACGCCTACGACATCCTTGTCGCCAATCCGGCGGTCGCCGACGCGGTGACGCGCACGGCGCGCCGCATCTATCTGTTCGGCAAGGCGGTCGGCGAAACCAACATCTTCGTCTTCGGTCCCAATGGCGAGCAGATCGCCAGCCTCGACCTTGCGGTCGAACGTGACGTCGCCGGACTGGAAGACTATCTCAAGCGCTTCCTTCCGTCCTCGGACATCAAGGTCGAGCTGCTGAACGACAACGTGATCCTCACCGGCATGGTGGACACGCCGCTCGATGCCAAGCGCGCCGTCGACCTCGCCACCATCTTCGTCTCGGGCGGTGAAGCCACGACCGGCCAATACTCGCAGACAGCCGCCGGCGGGTCGGCCAATGGCGGCGTCGATATCAACAATCCCGACCAGGAGCGCCGGGTCTCCAAGATCGTCAATCTGCTGCAGATCGTCGGCGACGATCAGGTGACGCTGAAGGTCACGGTGGCGGAAGTCAGTCGCTCCGTGATGAAGCAGCTCGGCGTCAACATGATCGGCAGCGGTAGCGCCAATGGCATTTCCTACAGCACGGCGAGCGCGCCCGCCTTCGGGCTGGGCAAGCCGCTTTCACAGTCAACCGGCCTGTTGCTTGGAGACGGCGCCGGAAACGGCATCCAGACCTACATCAATGCCATGGAGCAAAGCGGCGTCATGAAGACGCTGGCGGAGCCGACCCTCACCGCCGTTTCGGGCGAGAAGGCTACGTTCAAGGTGGGCGGCGAATACAATCTGGCCGCCAGCCGTTCGAGCAACGTGTCGACTGACAATCAGACCGGCTTGACCACATACAGCTTCGACAAGATCGAGTACGGCATCGGCCTCGAATTCCAGCCTGTTGTGCTGTCGGCCGGGCGCATAAGCCTCAAGGTCAGAACCGCGGTTTCGGAGCCGACCACGGAAGGTTCGGCGACCCTCGAGGGAGGCCGTACCATGCCCGGCATGACGATCTTGTCGCTCCGCAAAAGGCTGGCCGACACTACCGTCGAATTGCCTTCGGGTGGGTCGATGATGATTGCGGGCCTCGTTCGGGATGACGTTCGCCAGGCTGTCGCCGGCTTGCCCGGCCTGGCCAAGATCCCCGTGCTCGGCACGCTGTTCCGCAGCAGGGATTTCGTGCGCAACGAGAGCGAGCTCGTCATCATCATCACGCCGTACCTGGCAAGGCCGGTGGCGCGCAACGAATTGGCCAAGCCCGACGACAATTTCAATCCGTCGAGCGATGGCGCCGGCATGTTCCTTGGCCGCGTCAATCGCGTCTACGGCACCATGCAGACCGACAGGCCATCCGGCCGCTACCACGGCGTCGTTGGCTTCATTTACAAGTGAGCGGGAAAGCGGACATGTCCAAGTCAGCATTGAAGGTCATGACGATCCGGGCAGCATCCGGCCGAGAGCGGATCCTCCGGTCCGTGGTCCCGGCGCTTGCGGTCGCGCTTGCGGCATCGCTTGCCGGCTGCGCCGGGCGCGACAGTGTGACAGTCGGCGCGATCCCGGACGATTATCGCACCAACCATCCGATCGTCATCGCCGAGAAGAATCAGAAGATCGATCTGCCGGTCGGCGCCGGCGATCGCGGCATGACCGGCGCGCAGCGCGACGCGCTGCTCGGTTTTCTCGATGGCTACGACAAGAGCGCCGCGCCGACATTGACGATCGCAACCCCGGTCGGATCGGCCAATCAGGTCGCCGCCAGCGCCGCCAGCCGCGATTTCGCCAGGCTGGCAATGGCCGCCGGGGTCAAGCGCAGCCGGATCGTGATGACGTCCTATCAGTCGGCCGTGCCGGAGGCTTCGGCGCCGGTCCGCGTCGCCTTTGTCGCGGTGAGGGCCCAGACCGACAGATGCGGACGTTGGCCGGACGACCTTGCGGAGACGTCGGAGAACAAGCACTACGCCGACTTCGGCTGTTCCTACCAGAACAACCTCGCAGCGCAGATGGCCAACCCCAACGATCTGATCGGGCCGCGCAAGCAGTCCGAAATCGACGCCGAGAACCGCGGCAAAGTGATCGATGTCTATCGCGCCAGAGGCATTTCGGACGAGTTCCTCGGCAATTCGGAAGTGACCTACTGAGCCGCGGCGGATGACGGAAAGAGCATGACGATGAGCAATCTTGCCTACGACACGCCCGCGGATACCGGCGATCTCTCGCAACAGGACATCGCCGCCATGCAGGCGCTGCGCCCGGTGCCGCGCATCTCGATTCAGGCCTTCTGCGAGACCGATGGCGTCGCCAACCCCATCGAGCGTGCCGGCGAGGACCGCCGCATGGCCAAGGCCCACCTCAAGGTCCATATGGGCGGCATCGCCACCGCGATCGAGTTCTACCAGTCGGCGCCGACGCCCAACCTGATCCTGTTGGAATCGCGCAGCGAGCCGAAGCAGTTGCTGGAGCAACTCACCCAGCTCGCGGAATATTGTGATCCGTCCTCGAAGGTCGTGGTCATCGGCCACTACAACGATGTCGGCCTCTACCGGGAGCTTATCCGTTCCGGCATTTCCGAATATGTCATTGCTCCGGTTTCGATGACCGACATCGTCAGCGTGGTGTCGTCGATCTTCGTCGATCCCGAGTCCGATCCGATCGGCCGCTCCATCGCCTTCATCGGCGCCAAGGGCGGCGTCGGCTCCTCGACGATCGCTCACAACGTCGCCTGGGCGATGTCTTCATTGTTCAAGTCTGAAGTCGTCGTTGCCGATCTCGATCTCGCCTTCGGCACCGCCAACATCAACTTCGACCAGGACCCCGCGCAGGGCATCGCCGAGGCGGTGTTTTCGCCCGAACGCGTCGACGAGGTCTATCTCGACCGGCTGCTCGCGCAGTGCGCCGAGCATTTGTCGCTGCTGGCGGCGCCCTCCACGCTCGAGCGTGTCTATGATTTCGATCCGGACGCCTTCTCCCAGGTGATCGAAACGGCGCAGCGCAGCGCGCCTCTGCTCGTGCTCGACCTGCCTCATATCTGGAGCGGTTGGGCCAAGAGCACGCTGATCAAGGCCGATGAGATCGTCATCACGGCCACGCCCGAACTCGCCAATCTGCGCAACACCAAGAATATGGTCGACATGCTGAAGCGGCTGCGTCCGAACGATCCGCCGCCGAAGCTGATCATCAACCAGGCCGGTGTTCCGAAACGGCCGGAGATCGCGGCATCTGATTTTTCCGAACCGCTCGGCATCACGCCCATGGCGGTGATCAATTTCGAGCCGCTGCTGTTCGGCAACGCGGCCAACAACGGCCGCATGCTCGGCGAGATGGACGCCAAGAGCCCGGTCGTCGGCACGATCAACGAAATCGCGCATGTGCTGACCGGGCGCAGCGAAATCAAGACGAAGAAGAAGGCAGGCCTGGGCTCCATCCTCGGCAAGCTTTCGCGCAACAGGAAGTGACGCTCCGCTGAGCGGCATCGGGTAGTCGATCATGTTTGGTAAAAGAGGCACAGACGACGGCAGCCGGGCAGCCCCCGAATTCCGTCCGCCGGCACCTCCTCCCGCCGCCCCCGCTCCGGCCGGGACGATGGCGCTCGATCGGCCTGCCGCGGCGGCGCCGAGCGCGCCCGCCGCGCCGCCCGTTCGCCGTCCGGTCGAGGCGCCGCCGATGGCGCCCGAGCCGCCGCGAAGGGTCCAGCGCGAGCGCAGCGAGACCTACTACGACACCAAAAGCCAGGTGTTTTCCGCGCTGATCGACACGATCGACCTGTCGCAGCTCGCCAAGCTCGATCCGGAAAGCGCGCGCGAGGAAATCCGCGACATCGTCAACGACATCATCGCGATCAAGAACTTCGCGATGTCGATCTCCGAGCAGGAAGAGCTGCTCGAGGACATCTGCAACGACGTGCTTGGCTATGGGCCGCTCGAGCCGCTGCTCGCACGCGACGACATCGCCGACATCATGGTCAACGGCTCCAAGAACGTCTACATCGAGGTCAACGGCAAGGTCGAACCGACCAGCATTCGCTTCCGCGATAACCAGCAGCTGCTCAACATCTGCCAGCGCATCGTCAGCCAGGTCGGCCGCCGCGTCGACGAATCGAGCCCGATCTGCGACGCGCGTCTTCCCGACGGCTCGCGCGTCAACGTGATCGCGCCGCCGCTCTCCCTCGACGGCACCGCGCTCACCATCCGCAAGTTCAAGAAGGACAAGCTGACGCTCGACCAGCTGGTCAAGTTCGGGGCCATCTCGCCGCAAGGCGCGGAGATCCTCAAGATCATCGGCCGCGTCCGCTGCAATGTCGTCATCTCGGGCGGCACCGGCTCGGGCAAGACGACGCTGCTCAACTGCCTCACCAACTACATCGATCGAGAGGAACGGGTCATCACTTGTGAGGACTCTGCCGAGCTGCAGCTGCAGCAGCCACACGTGGTCCGTCTCGAAACCAGGCCGCCCAATCTCGAAGGCGAGGGCGAGGTGACCATGCGCGATCTGGTCAAGAACTGCCTGCGCATGCGGCCCGAACGGATCATCGTCGGCGAGGTGCGCGGTCCGGAAGTGTTCGACCTTCTGCAGGCGATGAACACCGGCCATGACGGCTCGATGGGTACGATCCACTCCAACAGCCCGCGCGAATGCCTGAACCGCATTGAATCGATGATCGCCATGGGCGGCTATTCGCTGCCGCAAAGAACGGTGCGCGAGATCGTCGTCGGCTCGGTCGACGTGATCATCCAGGCGGCCCGTCTGCGCGACGGCTCGCGCCGCATCACCCACATCACCGAGGTGATCGGCATGGAAGGCGACGTCATCATCACCCAGGACCTCGTCCTCTACAACATCAAGGGCGAAGACGCGAGCGGCCGTCTCATCGGCGAGCATGTCTCGACCGGCATCGGCCGCCCACATTTCTGGGATCGTGCCCGCTACTACGGCGAGGAGCAGCGCCTCGCCAACGCGCTCGAGGCCATGGAGAAGCGCGCTGACTGATGCATCTGGAGGTGTAGGGGCCCCGGTCGATGTTCGGAATTAACACCACGGTTCTGGCTTTCGTCGTGCTTGCGGCCTTAAGCGCCGGCGCGGTGGCCTATGCTTTCCTGTTCACGCGCATCGATAACGAAAGGCAGGCCGGCAAGCGGCTTGAGACCATCAAGGCGGCCGAGACCGACCGGTCGGTGGTGAAGGCTTCGCGCGATCGGGCCGCGGAAGCGGTCCGGCGGCGCAAGTCCCTCCAGGATTCGCTCAAGCAGCTCGATGAAAAGCAGAAAACCAGTGACCGCAACATCAAGAAGCCGCCGCTGAGGGCCCAGATCCGCCAGGCCGGCATGACGGTTTCCATCGAGCGTTTCTACATCTACTCGGTGATCTGCGGCATAGCGCTTACGTTCCTCGCCTATCTCGCCGGCGCGCCGTTGCTGGTGCTGCCCGGCGCTCTCCTGGCGGGGGCCTTCGGCCTGCCGCGCTGGTTCGTGTCGTTTCGCCGCGCGCGCCGGGTGAAGGCTTTCCTGGAGGAATTCCCGAATGCCCTCGACATCATCGTGCGCGCGGTGAAATCCGGCCTGCCGTTGAACGATGCGATCCGCCTGATCGCAAACGAATCTCCCGAGCCGGTTCGGGCAGAGTTCCGCCGCATCGTCGATTCCCAGCAGATGGGCATGTCGATCCCCGATGCCACGCTGCGCATGTCCGAGACCATGCCGTGTACCGAGGCCGGTTTCTTCGGCATCGTCATCCAGATCCAGTCGCAGGCCGGCGGCAATCTCTCCGAGGCGCTGGGCAACCTTTCGCGCGTGCTGCGCGACCGCAAGAAGATGAAGGCCAAGGTGCAGGCGTTGTCGATGGAAGCGAAGGCATCCGCCGTCATCATCGGCGCCTTGCCGTTCGTCGTCGCCTTTCTCGTCTATCTTTCGAGCCCGAACTACATCATGCCGCTGTTCACGACCAGCGTCGGCAATCTGATCCTCGGCTGCTCCGGCGTCTGGATGTCGATCGGCATCCTGGTGATGCGCAAGATGATGAATTTCGAAGTGTAGGGACGCGGCCCAATGACAGACCAGGTCGTCAAGACGCTAACCGATCCTTCCTTTCTCATCGCGCTGCTGGTCGGCATCGCGGTTTTTGCGACCGTCTTCACGCTCCTGCCGGCGCTTGGCGGCAATCAGCTCAAGGCGCGCATGAAAGCCGTGGCGCTCGAACGCGATGAGCTGCGCTCCAGGCAGCGTGCACGCCTCGCCAGCGAAGCCGACCGCCGCCGCAAGGGCCTGCGCGAAGAGCAGTCGATCGGCATGCGCAACATCGTCGACCGGCTGGACCTGAAGCGCGCGCTTGCCGACGAGGGCACGCTGCAGAAGCTCAAAGTGGCGGGCTTCCGCGGCCAGAACCCGCTGACACGCTTCCTGTTCTTCCGCCTGATCCTGCCCTTCATCGGGTTCGCGCTGGCGGCGGTCTACCTGTTCCTTCTCGGCGGCCTGGCGCAGCAGCCGGCCTTCGTCAAGCTGTTTGTGTGCATCCTCGTCGCCTATGGCGGCTTCTATGCGCCGATCCTCTACGTCAACAACCGCGCGACCAAGCGCAAGCAGTCGATCCAGCTGGCATGGCCGGACGCGCTCGACCTGATGCTGATCTGCGTCGAATCCGGCATGTCGGTGGAAGCAGCTCTTCGCAAGGTCGCCGACGAGATCGGCGCGCAGTCGGTGGCGCTCGCTGAGGAATTCGTGCTCACCAATGCCGAGCTCTCCTATCTGCAGGAACGTAAGGTCGCCTATGAGAACCTGGCAAGCCGCACCGGCCTGGATTCGGTGAAATCGGTGTCCCAGGCCCTGGTTCAGGCGGAGCGCTACGGCACGCCGGTAGCGCATGCCTTGCGCGTGCTGGCCTCAGAAAGCCGCGACATGCGCATGAACGCGGCCGAGAAGAAGGCCGCGGCACTTCCGCCGAAGCTCACCGTGCCGATGATCCTGTTCTTCCTGCCGGTCCTGTTCGCCATCATTCTGGGGCCGGCCGGCATCCAGGTCAGCCAGCGCGGCATCTTCGGCGACCAGCACAACTCCAGCAGCCAGTAGAAAATCCAGCCGGATATGGGAAAGGCCGCGCGGCAGGTGCCGTGCGGCCTTGCAATCGCCGGAAACAGCGCGCCCGGTCAGTTGGTCGCGACCTTCGCCTTGCCCTTGTCCTGATCCTTGAGCTGGCTCCAGGCGTTCTGCTGGGCGAGCATCTGGCGCAGATAAGCGATGTTGGCCTGCGCCTGCTCGGGCGAAAGCTCCTGCGAGGCAATCTTTTCGGCCTCGTCGAAGCGGCCCTGCAGGCCGACGACCAGCGCCAGGTTCTGCCGCACGCGGCTGTCGGCGTTCGGCTGCTGCACGGCCGAGCGCATGTAGGTCTCGGCTGTGCGGAGATCCCCCTCCAGCACATAGGACATGCCGAGATTGGAGAGGATCGAAGGTTCGTTCGGCTTGAGCTCGAGCGCCTTTCGGTAGTCCTGGCGTGCCTCGTCCCGCTGCCCCATCTGGTCCAGGATGGCGGCTTCCGCCGAAACCAGGCGCCAATCCGGATATTCCGGCGTCTGCGCGCGGCGCACCGCATCGAGCGCCTGCTCGAACTGCCCGTTCGCGGCAAGCGCCTTGCCGTAGGCGGCGAGCACGTCGCGGTCCTTGGGGTAGGCGATCGCGAGCTTGCGCATCACGGCCAGCGACTGTTCGGCGTCGCCATCCATCTGCAGGGCCGCGGCGAAGTTCGTGGCGATGCGTTTGTCGTTCGGGTTCCTGGCGTAGGATTCGCCAAGCCTGGTCGTGGCGCCGTGCAGTTCGCTGGCCGACATGGTTTCCAGTGGCCTGTTCTCGGAGCGGGAAATGGAGCCCGTCGTGAGCTTGCTGGTGCTGCCGCAGCCCGCCACGCTGGCCGCCAGCGCGACCGCCAATGCCGTTGTGACCAGACGCTTGCTTGTGACGTTCGGCGCTGTGATCGGCATCTGCACCTGGTCTCCATTCCTGTGCGGCGGTTGGCTGGCCGTCTTCCCTCCCGCAGAAATATTCTGTTAACCCTAACGGATGGTTAAATTTGCTGGCGGGCTGGTTCTGGAACGGACTGAATCAGCCCGGCAGGGGCGGGAAAATGCTGAACGTGGTGCTCGTCGTTCCCGACGACCAGGACAACACGTGGCGGGACTTTCGCGAGATCGCCGCCGCTGCTGGAGAGCAAGGCGCGAAGGCACGTCTCGTGCGCCACCGGCGGAAGGAGCAACTCGCCCTGCTGCCGCTTTGCGGTTGTGATCTTCGGGCGCTTCTGCCAGTGAACGGTTGGCGCAGACGCAAATTCCCCTATTCGGAGACCATCGAATGCCTGTCGAACTCGTTGACCAGAAATCGGAGGCCGCCTTGCCAGTTCACCTGGTGGGAAAGGATGGCCTCGACCAGGCCGGCCTCTCGCCGGCGACGATCGCCTGGGCACGGGCCAACGGCTTTTCCGGCGAGGCAGGCCGCACGCTGATCCTGCCGGGCGAGGGTGGCGCGCTCGCCGGCGCGCTGTACGGCACCGGCGACGGTGAGAGCCAGCTTGCCGCAGGTGCCCTGGCGAGATCGCTGCCCGAGGGCGAATGGCATTTTGCCCAGGATTTGCCCGCGCCCGACCTTGCCGCGCTGGCTCTCATCCTCGGCGGCTATGTCTTTACCCGCTACGGCAAGAAGCCCGGCAAGGCGTTGCGCTTCGCGCTGCCGTCGGGGGCCGACGGCGCGCATGTGCGCCGCGTCGCCGAGGGCATTTTCCTGACGCGCGATCTGGTCAACACGCCGACCAGCGACATGGGCCCCGATGAACTGGAGGAGGCCGTCCAGACCTTGGCCGCCAGCCACGGCGCCGATATCTCCGTCGTCAAGGGCGACGATCTCCTGGTGCGGAATTTTCCGATGATCCATGCCGTCGGCCGCGCCTCCACCGGCGCGCCGCGGCTGATCGACATGACATGGGGCCCGAGCGACGCGCCGAAGGTGACGCTGGTCGGCAAGGGCGTCTGCTTCGATACCGGCGGCCTCGACATCAAGCCGTCGTCGGGCATGCTGTTGATGAAGAAGGACATGGGGGGCGCCGCCAACGTGCTGGGCCTCGCCTCCATCATCATGGCGGCGAAGCTCAATGTCCGGTTGCGGGTGCTGATCCCCGCGGTCGAGAATTCGATCGCCGGCAATGCCTTCCGGCCGGGCGACGTGCTGAGGAGCTGCAAGGGCATCACGGTCGAGATCGGCAACACGGACGCCGAAGGCAGGCTGGTGCTGGCCGACGCGCTGGCGCTTGCCGACGAGGAAAGGCCGGCGCTGCTCATCGACATGGCGACGCTGACCGGAGCCGCGCGCGTCGCGCTCGGTCCAGACCTGCCGCCCTTCTACACCGGCGACGAGGCGCTGGCGGCCGACCTGGCGGCGGCTTCGCTCGCTGTCGAGGATCCGCTGTGGCGTATGCCCCTATGGCGGCCCTACGATGCAAAGCTTTCCTCGAAGGTCGCCGACATCAACAACGTCACGACCGACGGCTTTGCCGGATCGATCACCGCGGCTCTGTTCCTCAAGCGCTTCGTCGAGAAGACGCCCGGCTGGGCGCATTTCGACATCTTTGCCTGGAACCCGAATGATCGCCCGTACGGTCTGACCGGCGGCGAAGCGCAAGGCATTCGCGCGCTGGAGCGGATCATCTCGACACGGTTTGGATAAAGCAATTCCAGGAAAAGTGCGCAGCGGTTTTCCGTCCGGAATTGCGAAAACCAAAAGCGGCAATTCCAGGAGAAGTGCGCAGCGGTTTTCCGTCAGGAATTGCGTGAAACAAATATGCACCGGAAAGCCGGCAAAACGCCAAGGACTGAAACGGAAGCGAAACGAATTGCCGCCATACTGGGCGGATGTCGATCTCGATGCGCCCGAGCCAGGCCTTGCGACTGTGGCAGCAGGTGTTGCTGTCGCAGGTGCGCGACGGCGCGCCCGACCTCACCATGCGCCAGACGGCGATCCTGCTCACCATCTACCTCGACCCGCCGCCGCATACGGTGCGCGGGCTGGCCGCGAGGCTCAACGTCACCAAGCCGGTCATCACCCGGGCACTCGACACGATGGGCGCGCTGAAGCTGGTCTCGCGCCACCGCGACGAGCTCGACAAGCGCAATGTGCTGATCCGGCGCACGGTCGAAGGCGCGCTCTTTGTCGAGCGCTTCGGCGATGGTATCGTTGACCGGGCGCATGAACTGCCCATCTAGAGCATGATCCCGAAAAGTGGGAACCGGTTTTTCGGATAAGATCATGCTCCAACAAAGAACTAGATATTCGATTTGACTGGATTGCCGATTTGACCGCCAGGGATGCCCGCCTTCATGCCTTCCGTTCCGATCTGGCCGATACCAGGCTGAAAGGAGAGGTCGCCGCCGACCGCTTCGTTGCCGGCCGCCCGGCGCGGATCACGTCCGCCGTCGCCGACCTGCGCAAGGCGCCGCGCCCCGATGCCGGCGTCAACACCCAGGCGCTCTTCGGTGACGACGTGCTTGTCTTCGAGGACGCGGAAGGCTGGGCCTGGGTGCAGGCCGAGCGCGACGGCTATGTCGGCTATGTCGCCGACAATGTGCTTGGTCCGCGCAAGCAGGCGCCCACCCACATCGTCTCGGTCCCGCGCACCTTCCTCTATCCGGGGCCTGACCTGCGCTTTCCGATCGGCGGGCAATTGTCGATGGGCTCGACGGTGACGGTGACGGGTGGGGCCGAAACCCGCGGCACGCACTATGCGCTGTTGCCGTCCGGCCAGGCGATCGTCGCGGGTCACCTGCAGCCGATCGCTGACCTTGCCGATGACTATGTCACGGTGGCGGAGAGCTTCCTCGGCACGCCTTATCTCTGGGGCGGCGTTTCCGGCTTCGGCATCGACTGCTCCGGGCTGGTGCAACTTGCGATGCGCATGACCGGCAAGGACGTGCTGCGAGACTCCGACATGCAGGCGGCATCGATCGGCACGCCGTTCGAACCCGGTCCCGATTTTTCCGGACTTCAGCGCGGCGACCTCGTCTTCTGGAAGGGCCACGTCGCCATCATGACCGATGCGAAGGACATGATCCACGCCAATGGCCACACCATGCTGGTCTCACGCGAAGGGCTGAAGGAGGCGATCGACCGCATCGGCTATCTCTATGGCGGGCCGACAGGGTTTCGGAGGCCGTAGCGCCCTTACCTCTCCCCTTGAGGGAGAGGCCGGATTGCCCCGATTTGCTCTTCGCAAATCGGTTGGCAATTCGGGTGAGGGTGAGTTGCGCCAAGCTGGAACACCCCTCATGCGTCTTGCCGCTGCGCGCCGATCCACCTTCTCCCACAGGGGGAAGGGAAGAACGATCCCCTTTTGTTCCGATTTTCCTTGGCGATCACGCGTCGTCGCGCTACCTCTGGCGCGTGACAGAGCAGCCGCGCCTTGCCGAACAGAATGCCTCCGTTCTCCTGCCCGAGCCGTTCGCAAGATGGTTCGGCGAGAAAGGCTGGTCGCCGCGCGTCCACCAGCTCGAGCTGCTGGCGAAGGCCGAGGCTGGGCAGTCGGTGCTGCTGATCGCGCCGACCGGCGCCGGCAAGACGCTGGCCGGCTTCCTGCCGTCACTCACCGAGCTTGCGCGACGTTCGCGCCGCAAGCCCGGCGAAGCCCATCGCGGCATCCACACGCTCTACATTTCGCCGCTCAAGGCTTTGGCCGTCGACATCGAGCGCAATCTCGGCAAGCCTGTCGAGGAGATCGGACTGCCGGTCACTATCGAGACACGCACCGGCGACACGCCCTCGCACAAGCGCCAGCGGCAGAAGCTAGTGCCGCCCGACATCCTGCTCACCACGCCCGAGCAACTCGCCCTGCTGATCGCCTCGAATGACGCCAGGCGTTTCTTCGAGGACCTGCGGTACGTGGTGCTCGACGAGTTGCATTCACTCGTCACCTCGAAGCGCGGGCATCTGCTGGCGCTAGGTCTGGCGCGGCTGCGCGCCTTCGTCCCCGGGCTGCAGACCATCGGCCTGTCGGCGACCGTCGCCGAGCCGGACGAACTGCGGCGCTGGCTGGTCGCGCAGAACCGGCCCATAGACGCAAAGAGTTCCGAGATGGCCGGGCTGATCACGGTTGCCGGCGGCGCCAAGCCCGATATCTCCATTCTCGACTCGCGCGAGCGTGTGCCGTGGTCTGGGCATTCGGCCCGCTACGCCATTCCAGAGATCTACGAGGCGATCAGAAAGCACCGCACGACGCTTCTCTTCGTCAACACCCGCAGCCAGGCCGAGCTGCTATTCCAGGAGCTCTGGCGGGCCAACGAGGACGCGCTTCCGATCGCGCTGCATCACGGCTCGCTCGATGTCGGCCAGCGCCGCCGCGTCGAGAAGGCGATGGCCGACAATGCGCTGCGCGCAATCGTCGCCACCTCCACGCTCGATCTCGGCATCGACTGGGGCGATGTCGACCTTGTCGTGCATGTCGGCGCGCCGAAGGGCGCCAGTCGGCTGGCGCAGCGCATCGGCCGCGCCAACCACCGCATGGACGAGCCGTCGAAGGCGATCCTGATCCCAGCCAATCGCTTCGAGGTGCTGGAATGCCGTGCCGCGCTCGACGCCAACTATCTCGGCGCGCAGGACACGACGCCGCTGATCAAGGGCGCGCTCGACGTGCTGTCGCAGCATGTGCTGGGCGTCGCCTGCGGCGGACCGTTCGATGCCGACCTTCTGTTCGAGGAGGTGCGTGGCGCAGCCCCTTACGCAGCTTTGGAGCGGGAGACCTTTGGCCGGGTCATCGACTTCGTCGCCACCGGCGGCTACGCGCTGAAGAACTACGAGCGCTATGCCCGCATCCGCCGGAACAAGGACGGGCTATGGCGCATCTCGCATCCAAGCGTCGCGCAGCAATACCGGCTGAATGTCGGCACCATCGTCGAAATGCCGGAGCTCAATGTCCGCTATGTCCGGCAGGGGCGGGGCATGGCCGGCCGCGGCGGACCGGTGCTCGGCAAGATCGAGGAGTATTTCGCCGAGACGCTGCGCCCCGGCGACAATTTTCTCTTCGCCGGCAAGGTGCTGCGCTTTGAAGGCATCCGCGAGAACGAATGCGTCGTCTCCAACGGCGCCGGCGCCAACATCATCGTGCCGTCCTATGCCGGCGGCAAGTTCCCGCTGTCGACTTATCTTGCCGAGCAGGTGCGCGCCATGCTGGCCGACAGCGATCGCTGGAAAGCCCTGCCGGAGCAGGTCGCCGACTGGCTTAGGCTGCAGAAGGAGAAGTCGGTGCTGCCGAAGCGCGGCGATCTTCTGGTCGAGACCTTTCCGCGCGGCAACCGCAACTACATGATCGCCTATCCCTTCGAGGGCCGGCTGGCGCACCAGACGCTCGGCATGCTGCTCACGCGCCGGCTGGAGCGTGCGCATGCCAGGCCGCTCGGCTTCGTGGCGACCGACTATTCGCTTGCCGTGTGGGCGCTGGACGATATGGCGGCTCTGTTCAAGGCGAAGAAGCCGTCGCTGGCCGCACTGTTCGACGAGGACATGCTTGGCGACGATCTCGAGGCCTGGCTGAACGACAGCTGGATGCTGAAGCGCACCTTCCGCACCTGCGCCGTCATCGCCGGGCTGATCGAGAAGCGCTATCCCGGCCAGGAGAAGAGCGGGCGCCAGGTGACGGTCTCGGCAGACCTGATCTATGATGTGCTGCGCAGCCATGAGCCGGACCATATTTTGCTGCAGGCAACACGCACCGATGCGTCGGCCGGCCTGCTCGATGTCAGCAGACTTGGCGAGATGCTCTCGCGCGTGCGCGGTCGAATCGTGCATAAGCATCTCGATCAGATCTCGCCGCTGGCGGTGCCGGTGATGCTGGAGATCGGCAAGGAATCGGTCAATGGCGGCGCCAACGACACACTCTTGATGGAGGCCGCCGATCTGGTCGAAGAAGCGATGGGCCGAAGCTGAAGGCTGAAGACGGAGAGGGGATGAATTTTTCGTTGTCGCGCGCAACGCTGATCGCCGAGGCCGATTTGATCGGCATCGCCGGCGAGCGCGCGGTCTGCGACCGGCGCGGCGTGCTCTATTTCCCCGATCTGCGGCTGCTCGCAGTCTCCGACCTGCATCTCGAAAAGGGTTCTTCTTTCGCCAAGCGCGGCGCGCTGATCCCGCCTTACGACACTGGCGCCACTTTGCTGCGCCTGCAGGCGGTGATCGCCGACTATCAGCCGCGCATCGTCGTCAGCCTTGGCGATTCATTCCACGACGGCGGCGGCGCCGAGCGCATGCATTCGAGCTTCCGCGAACGGCTGGAGGCGATGATGGCCGGCCGCGACTGGTTCTGGGTTGCCGGCAACCATGATCCGGAGGCGCCTGCCGACCTGCCCGGAGACACCGTGAGGGAACTCGCCATCGGTTCGCTGGTCTTCCGCCACGAGCCCTCGAAGCAGCGGGTCGAAGGCGAGATCGCCGGCCATCTCCATCCCTGCGCCCGCATCGTCCAGCGCGGTCGCTCGGTCCGGCGGCGCTGCTTCGCTGGCGATGGCGGCCGCATGATCATGCCGGCCTTCGGCGCCTATACCGGCTCACTCAACGTGCTCGACCGCGCCTATGCCGGCCTGTTCCGGCTGGAAACGCTTGTTGCCTATATGCTCGGCGCCGAGCGCATCTTTGCCATCTCCGGCTCGATGCTGCGGCCGGGGTGAACCTACTCTCTGCCGTAATAGAGCGTGACCGTATGCTTCGCCTCGGCGAAGAACAGCCAGCGCTCCGCCAGCATGCCGGCGAACTGCAGGATCGCGGCGAGCGCTGAAAGCACAAGGGCGACCGGCCAAGGCAGGACGAACACGCCGCCAAGCAGCAAGGCTGGTAGAGCGAAGGCCAGCCCTTGCGTGATCCGCCGCAGCTTAGTGCTGTGCTTGCGCGCGATGCGGAATCCCATCTCCTTGAGCAGGTAGTTCTCTTGGGTGTGCGGCCATTCGACCGACCGCACCGTGCCGCCGGCGAGACCGGTCGCCGTGTTGGCGGTGGTCGGGATCTCCAGCCGGTCGTTGTACCGCCAGGTCGCGAGTTTCCAGCCCCAGCCCGCGAGCGTGGCTAGCAATGCGCCAGCAAGCACCGCCGTCGATCCGAGGCCGAAACCCTGGAGAAGGACGTTCAGCAGCACACCGCCGGTCATCGCCGCAAAGACAAGATAAGCCGGCAAAGTATAGCGGCTGTGCCATTGGGCGATCGGCTTCAGCGATGCGTAGATCATGCCTGTCGTGCAGACGGTGGTGACCGCACCGGCCGCCGCCAGCAGACCGGCGCCGGCCACCCAGCCGCCGCTGCGACCGAGAAACACCCAGCCGATGCCGAACAGCGCGGTGGGCACAAACGTCACGACCGACGCCACGCCTTCGCGCGACAGCCAGGAGCTGCGCCATTGCGAGAAGGCGCGCCAGGCTCTCTCGGGCCGGCCGAGGTGACCGGTCGAGGAGAGCAGACCGGCCGCTATCAGTGCGAGCGCAAGCGCCATGCCGACAAGGCCAAGCCAGAAATCGGCCGGGATGAATCCTAGCCCGCCAAGCACGCCGAGCAGCGCCAGCAGGCCGTAGCCGGCCCCGGTGGCGGTTGTGAAGAAGACGATCGCGAAGGCGGGATGCATGATTGGCTGAGGCTAGTTCGAAAGCATGCGGTCGATCCAGCCGAGGAACCCGCCCTCGGCCCGGATCGGCTCCAGCGCCGGCGCGTCCACTTTTGCCGAGCGTCCGGTATGGGCGCGCGGCGGCAGGTACTTGTTGGTCGGGTTGTAGCCGAGCTCCGGCATGAGGTCGACGCCGCTGCGCTCGGCCACAAGCTGCGAGATGGCGGACGTCGGATCGCCGAGATCGCCGAAATGCCGGGCACTGGTCGGGCAGGCGGCGACGCAAGCCGGCACACGGTCTTCTTCGGCCAGGTTGTCGTTGTAGATGCGGTCGATGCAGAGCGTGCATTTCTTCATCACGCCGACATCGGTGTCGAACTCGCGCGCGCCATAGGGACAGGCCCAGCTGCACAGCTTGCAGCCGATGCATTTGTCCTCGTCCACCAGAACGATGCCGTCCGAGGCGCGCTTGTAGGAGGCGCCCGTCGGGCAGACGGTGACGCAGGCCGGCTGCTCGCAATGCAGGCAGGAGCGCGGGAAATTGACCGTGCGGCCGCCCATCTCGGTCGTGTGCTCATAGCTGTGCACGCGGTTGAACCAGACGCCGTCGGCATGCCCGCCATAAGCATCGATGTCGGTCAGCGGCGCCATATGGCCGCCTGTGTTCCATTCCTTGCAGGCGGTGACGCAGGCCTGGCAGCCGACGCAGGTATCGAGGTCGATGACGAGGCCGAGCTTCTTCTCGGTATGGGCGGGAAGGCAGGTCATTCGGCGGCTTCCCTCTTGATGCGGAATTCGGCGCCGAAACGAAGCACATCCACAGAGGGCTCGAAATGCGGCGGCTGGGCAAAACGCTCGAATTGCGGCTCGGTGAAGCCGGCCTCTTGCGCGGCGCATCTGACGATGCGCACGCGCACGTCGAACCACGCCGCTTGGCCCGTGACGGGATCGGAGTTCGAATAGCGCCTGCCGTTGGCATCGGCCGCAGTCTGGTCGCCGATGATATGGTTGAGCAGGAAGCCGCGATTGCTCTCGGCCGCATCGTCCTTCAAGCCCCAGCTGCCGCGCCGCTTGCCGATGGCGTTCCAGGTCCAGACCGTGTCCGGATTCACGCCGTCGATCAGCTTGATCTGGCCCTTCACCCGGCCGTTGACGCTTTCGATCCACACCCAGTCGTCGTCGGCAAGGCCAAGCTTGGCGGCGGTCTCTGAATGCACGAACAGCCGGTTCTGGCTGGTGATTTGCCTCAGCCATGCATTCTGCGAGCCCCAGGAATGGTACATGTGCATCGGCCGCTGCGTCAGCGCATGCAATGGATACTTTTCGAGGTCGACCGTGTCATCCTCGAACGGCGCGTACCAGAACGGCAGCGGGTCCATTGAGGCCTCGATGCGGCCTCGTTCCGCCTCGGGCGGCTGCACCTTTCCATGGCCGCGCGCGGCCAGCCGAAAGCGCTGCATCGGCTCCGAGTAAAGCTGAAAAACGATCGGCTCGGCCTTGGCGATGAAGCCCATCTGCACCGCGAAATCGAGATATGCGCCGTTGGCCATCTTGTAATAGCGCTGGTCGTCGGCAAAGGCGTGATGCCAGAAGCCGCCATTGTCGATGTAGCGCTGCAACTGGTCCGGGTTGACCTCGCCCTTGCCGATCGAGCCGCCGGTCCTGCTGCGCCAGCCGGCAAGCGGTCCGATGCCGGGCGTGCGCTCGTGATTGACGATGTAGTCGGCGTAGTCGCGGTATTTCGCCGAGCCGTCCTCGTTGACGAAGCCAGGCAGGGTGAGCCGTGCACCGAGCTCGATCAACACGGACTGGAACGGCCGCACGTCCCGATCCGGCTGCACCACGGGATAACGGATGGCGTCGGCCGGTCCGTCGGCATGGCTGATCGGCCGGTCGAGCAGGCTGATGCAGTCGTGCCGCTCGAGATAGGTGGTGTCGGGCAGCACCAGATCGGCGAACGGCACCGTCTCGGAATAATAGGCGTCGGAATAGATGATGAAGGGGATTTTATAGTTTTCGACCTCATCCTTGTCCGTGAGCATGGCGATGGTTTCGACGGTGTTCATCGAGGAATTCCAGGCCATGTTCGACATGTACATCATCAGCGTGTCGATCGGATAAGGATCGCCCGCCCAGGCATTGCGGATGACGCTGTGCATCAGGCCGTGCGCGGCTAAAGGCGCCTCCCAGGAATAGGCCTTGTCGATGCGGGTAGGCCGGCCGGTCTCGTCGACGAGCAGATCGTCTGGCCCTGAGACGAAGCCGAGCGGCATGCCTTCCAGCGGCGTCATCGGCCGCACATTCTTACCCGCTGGCTTCGGCCCCGGCGGTGCGCAACGGGGATAGGGCGGCTTGAAGCGGAAGCCCCCGGGCACGTCCACGGTGCCCAGCAGCACCTGCAGCAGGTGGATGGCGCGGCAGGTATGAAAACCGTTGGAATGGGCCGAGATGCCGCGCATGGCATGCATCGAGACCGGCCGCCCCTTCATCGTTTCGTGGCGGCGGCCAGCCCAGTCGGTCCAGGCGACCGGCAGCTCGATCGTCTGCTCGAAGGCGACATGCGCCAACTCGGCCGCGATGCGGCGGATCGTGGTGGCGCTGACCCCGCAGCGCGCGGCAACCGCGTCAGGCGAATAGCTCTCGTCCAGGTAGCGGTCGGCGATGAGCTGGAACACGGGCATGCAGCGGCGGCCATTGACCGTGTAGCTGCCGGTCAGCGCTGGTTTGGCATCCGGGTCAGTTGCGTAGACAGGAACCTTCGCCGCCCTGTCCCAAGCCAGCAGGTTGCCGGGCTCGTCGCGTGCGAACAGTCCGTCATCGGCGGATCCGGGCTCCTGCACGACAAGCACCGGCGCGTTCGTATAGCGCAACAGATAGTCGAGATCGATGCGGCCGGCCTTAAGCAGTTCGTGGACGAGAGCAAGCACAAGCAAGCCGTCCGAGCCCGGCCGGATGCCGATCCAGTCGTCGGCGATCGCATTGTAGCCTGTGCGGCAGGGATTGATCGAAACGACCTTGGCGCCGCGCGCCTTGAGCTTGCCGAGGCCGATCTTGATCGGATTGGAATCATGGTCCTCGGCAACCCCGAACAGCATGAAGTACTTCGTGTTGTCCCAGTCGGGCTCGCCGAACTCCCAGAAGGAACCGCCGATCGTGTAGAGCCCGCCGGCCGCCATGTTGACCGAGCAGAAGCCGCCGTGGGCAGCGAAATTGGGGGTACCGAACTGGCTCGCCCACCAGCCGGTCAGCGACTGCGACTGGTCGCGTCCGGTGAAGAAGGCGAGCTTTCTGGGATCTGTGCACCCGATCGCCGACAGCCGCTCGGTAGCGATGGCCAACGCCTCGTCCCACTCGATCTCGCGGAATTCGCCCGAGCCGCGCGGACCCGTGCGCAGCAATGGCTTGCTCAGTCGCGCCGGGCTGTAGTGCTGCATGATGCCGGCGCTGCCCTTGCTGCAGATCACGCCGCGGTTCACCGGGTGGTCCTTGTTGCCGTTGATGTAGCGCACCTTGCCGTCCTTGATGTGGACGTCGATGCCGCAGCGGCAGGCGCACATGTAGCAGGTGGTCTTGGCGATGCGATCGGAGACGCTTGGCGAGGTGTCTACGCCGTCGCCTTCGTCAGGCGCCTGGCTATCGGCCAGCGGCTGCTGGGAAGGTGCGGAATTGGCGCCGCGCGGCGCAACTGGGCTCATGATCCGCGAACACTCTCGCCGCTCGCCATCTTGGCTTTCGTC
The DNA here is from genome assembly GCF_004791585.1 of Mesorhizobium sp. M1C.F.Ca.ET.210.01.1.1. Classification (GTDB taxonomy): domain Bacteria; phylum Pseudomonadota; class Alphaproteobacteria; order Rhizobiales; family Rhizobiaceae; genus Mesorhizobium. The sequence continues at coordinate 69,695 of NZ_SRUU01000002.1, read as the reverse complement.
TTTGGCCCCGGGCCGCGCATATAGTGCAGCTCGGGATGATAGCGCTCGCCGGCCAACTGCCGCCTGAGCCGGCGGCTCCAATGCGCGAGCAGAAATTTGAAGCGCCCGACCATTTCCAACCTTGGCGGCAAGGAAGCCAAATTTTTCCAAGCTCAGGCGGAAAGTTAGAACAAAGCAATTGATCCGTCTAACAAGCAGCTCTTGTAATTCCGATCGATTTTGCTTCTTAGTTGCTCATGACCCTCGATCAATTGCGCATATTCGTCGCCGTCGCCGAGCACGGCCACATGACCAAGGCGGCGGAGCGGCTCGGCATCTCGCAGTCCGCCGCTTCGGCGGCCATCCGCGCGCTCGAAAGCCAGCATGGCGTGCGCCTGTTCAACCGGGTCGGCCGCAACATCGAGCTGGCGCAGACCGGCCATCGTTTTCTTCCCGAGGCCAAGGCGGTTCTGGAACGGGCGGCCGCCGCCCATAATGTGCTGGAACATGTCTCGCAGACCGTCACCGGCAGCCTGTCGATAGCGGCCAGCCAGACGATCGCCAGCTATTGGCTGCCGCGGCGCCTGGCTTCCTTCCACGAGGCCTATCCGGCGGTGCGGCTCAGCGTCACCATCGGCAACACAAGGCAGGTCGAGGCCAATGTGCTGGACGGCCGGGCCGATTTCGGCCTGGTCGAGGGACGCACGGAGTCAGACATCCTGCGACGCGCCAAGGTCGACGAGGACCGCCTCATGCTCGTGGTGGCGCGCTCGCATCCGGCAATCGCCGAGACCTCGCCCGGACATCCAGATATCAGGAGGCTGCGCTGGATCATCAGGGAAGGCGGATCGGGCACGCGTGAGGCGCTGGAGGACTTTGCGCGCCATGAAGGGGTCTCGCCGGCCGAGCTGCAGATCTTCCTCGTCCTGCCCAGCAACGAGGCCGTGCGCCAGGCGGTGGAGGCGGGAGCCGGCGCCACCATCATCTCCGAGCTGGTCGTCGCGCGCTCCCTGGCGGAGGGCAGCCTGCGATCCGTGCCGGTCGATCTGCCGAAGCGCGATTTCGCCATGATCACCCACCGCGACCGGCAGGCGAGCCTCGCCCAGATGGCACTCAAGGCGCATCTGGTGGAAAGATCGGCTGACGCCAGGCCGCATCCAGACCGCGTCCCAGGATGAGGTCAGGCGAACTTCCGTTGCGCATCGAGCGCTAGCCCGAGTCCGACAGAGCCGAACATATCGCCTTCGATGACGGAAGCCTGCGGCACCAGTGAAAGGATCCGTCGCTTTGCCAGCGGAATGGCAGTCGAGCCTCCGGTGAGGAACACGGCGGTGATGGCTGAAGCGGAAACGCCAGCGTCGGCGATCGTCTGCCGGACCGTCGCGGTCACCCGCTCGATGTCGTGGCCGATCGTCTCCTCCAGGCCGGCGCGCGTGATCCCGGCCGCGAAGCGCGCGCCGGGCAATGACACCTTCACCTCGGCAGAAGACTGGTCGGTCAGCGCGATCTTGGCCCTTTCGACCAGGCCGGCCATCGCATGCCCGAAGCGATGCTCGACGATGTGAATGAAGCGGTCGACGAGATCGGCCCGCTCGGCCTCGAAGCGGATTTGCCTCAGATCCGACATCGCCTTGGCGGTGTAGACGAGGTTGATGCGCTGCCAGGTCGCGAGATCGACGAAATAGCTCGCCGGCAGATTGCGCTTGTGGTCCTTGGTCCGGGTCAGATAGCCGAGCTCGGGCATGACATGGGCGATGCTGAGCAGCCGGTCGAAATCCGTGCCGCCGATATGAATGCCGCGATTGGCGAGGATATCGCCCTTGCGGTCATCCGAGCCGGCGCGCTCCGGCGAGACGCGCACCACCGAGAAGTCGGAGGTGCCGCCGCCCATGTCGACGATCAGCGCCAGCTCTTCCCGGGCGACGGTCTGTTCGTAGTCGAGCGCCGCCGCGATCGGCTCGAACTGGAAGGCGATGTGCCTGAAGCCCTGCGCGCGCGCCGCCTTCTCGAGTTCGCTCTGCGCCTTCGCGTCGGCTTCGGCGTCATCGTCGACGAACTGAACGGGACGGCCGAGCACGACGCGCTCGACCGGGCCGCCGGCATCCTCTTCCAGCCGCTTCTTCAGATGGCTGATGAAGAACCCGATGATGTCGACGAAACCGATCAGGCGTGCCTTGATGCGCGTCTTCTCGTTGGCGAGCGAGCTGCCGAGAACGCTTTTCAGCGAACGCATCAGCCGGCCTTCGACACTGTCGGTGTAGTCGGCGATGGCGCGGCGGCCGAAATAGGTGTGGCCGTCCTCGAAGTTGAAGAAGACGGCGCTCGGCAAGGTGGGTTGTTCGCCCTCCAGCGCGACCAGTCGAGCGCGGCCGTCGCGGATCACGCCCACCGTGGAATTGGACGTGCCGAAATCGATGCCGCCGAATGCCGATTGCATCGCAGCCTCCTGTCATTGGTTGGCAGCGGATTGATGGCGACACGTCGCGCGCCGTCATCCGGATGGCCGGACCGCTTTGCCGAATTGACTTTGCGTAGGTTGCCCGTCGGGCGGGAGGCGGGGGTCTACCGCAAGATTGCGGAGAGGGGAACCCTCTTTTCACGGGAAAATGGGTCTTCCCATTTTCCCCGGAAGCCTCAATCCTTGCGGAAGACGATGCGTCCGAGCCAGCCGGTGAGCATGGCGAGCGACACGGCGAACACGCCGTAGAGGAAGGAATAATCGTGCGCGACGCGAAAGATCGACTGCTCGAAACCGGACTTTCGGATTTCGAGCTGGGCGGAGCTCTCCTTGACGAACATGCCGCTCTTGAACAGGAAGGCGCGCGCCTTGTGGGTGCCGACCGGAATGTTGGGCGCCAGCCGCACGGTGGCGCGGAACAGGCTTTGCGACAGGAACTGCACACCGCCGACATTCTCGCTGTAGAGGCCGGTTGCCGTCTTGCGCTCGCGCAGCGCCGCCGTGAATTCCTCGATCGTCGCTGGACTGTCGGTCTCGACGGCGGGCTTCATGTAGAGGTTCTGCGGGCCCAGCGAGAGCTGCTTGTATTTGGTCGGTTCGGCGATGTCCTGCAAAGGCCGCGTCGTGGCGACCGAATAGGACACCGGCACGTTATCGAACGTCTCCGATTCCAGGTTGATCCAGACGCCGAGCACCCTGTCCTTGCGGCGCACCACCACCGGCCGCGGCGGTCCCTCGAGCACCACGATCACGTCGTAGCGCCCTTGCCGCGAGACCAGCGGATCGGGATTTTCAAGCGATCCGAAGATGGTGAGGTCGGCGCCCGAGAAGCCGGCGGTGATCGAGATGGCGTCGGTCGACAGGCCGATCTGGATGCTCTCGACGGCCGGCGGCGTCTGCGCCGCCGCCGGCGACAGGGCGAAGAGCAGCGAAAACGAGACGGTGGCTGCGAATGCTCTCAGTCCCGCCATCAGGTCAGGCCCGCGAGCGAATAACGATTGGGCGGCGTCGCGAACAGGTCGATGGCAAGGCGGATGGCGACGGCCAGCACCAGCAGCGCCAGAAGTGCCCTGAGTTGCTCGCCGCGCAGCCTCTGGCCGGCCTTGGCGCCGTATTGCGCGCCGGCGACGCCACCGGCCATCAGGAGGAAGGCGAGGATGACGTCCACGGTCTGGTTGGTCGTGGCATGCACCAGCGTGGTGTAGGCCGAGGTGAAGATGATCTGGAACAGCGAGGTGCCGATAACGACATTGGTCGGCACCTTGAGCAGATAGATCAGCGCCGGCACCATGATGAAGCCGCCGCCGACGCCCATGATCGACGACAGGAAGCCGATGGCCGCGCCGAGGCCGAGCACAGGGATGACGCTGACGAACAGCTTCGAGGCGCGGAAGCGCATCTTGAACGGCAGCCGGTGGATCCAGTTGTGCTGGCCGGATTTCTTCAGCACCGGCGCCGCGCCGCTGCGGCTGGCGCGCAGCGCGTTCACGCTCTCGACCAGCATCAGCCCGCCGACGGTACCGAGCAGCGCGACATAGAGCAGCGAGATGAACAGGTCCAACTGGCCGAGCCGGCGCAGCAGCGCAAAGACATAGATGCCGGCGGTCGAGCCGACGATGCCGCCGGCCAGAAGCACGCCGCCAAGCTTGAAGTCGAGCGTACCGCGCTTGAAGTGCGACAGCGCGCCGGAAAAGGAGGAGGCGATGACCTGGTTGGCCCCGGTGGCGACAGCGATCGCCGGCGGGATGTTGTAGAAGATCAAGAGCGGCGTGATCAGGAAGCCGCCGCCTACGCCGAACATGCCCGACAGGAAACCCACCGCCGCGCCCATCGCCAGCAGCACGAAGACGTTGACGGAAATTTCCGCAATCGGGAGATAGATGCCCACCCGTCAGTCTCGATCAGTTTGCCTGCCGGCGAATGCCGCCGTCCCCAGCAGTTTCGCACCGAAAAGCCAATTTTTTCTTGCGCCGACGCGGCGGCGGGGTCAACCCCGCCACCGCGCCGAAACAAAAACCATCTCAATCAGTTAACAGGCAAATCTGTGGCAAGCCGTCGCGGAAGCGACGCGCCTGCCGTTATTTCTTCGCCAACAGCGCCTTGACCAGCGGTGCGTCGATCTCGCCGGTCGGCTTCATCTTGTTGTCGGTCTGGAAGGCCATGATGGCGTTCTTGGTCTTGTCGCCCATTACGCCGTCGGCGCCGCCGGCATCGTAGCCGTTCTTGTTAAGGATGAGCTGGATGTTCTTCACCGCCTTCGTCATGTCGATGCTGGCGGTGGTCTGCGGCGTGCTGTCCTGCCAGGATTCCGGCACATCGGCCGAATTGGCGGTCGCGTTGAGCGGCTTTGCCTTCCACAGTTCCGTGGCGGCGCGGGCGCGCTCGAGCTGCTCGGGCCTGAGCGCGTTGGCGATCTCGTCGCGCTTGGCCGCGGCGTCCTTGTCGCCGGTCTTGGCGACGAGGGCGAACCATTTGTAGGATTCCTCCAGGTTCTGTTTCATGCCGACGCCCTTGGCCGAAAGGATGCCGAGATTGAACTGGCTGTCCTTGACGCCGAGGTCTGCCGCCTCCTGGAACCAGTGCGCCGCCGACTCATTGTCGGTCACGCCGTCCGCCGCCATGGCGAACAGGACGGCCAGATTGTGCATGGCGCTGGCGTTGCCCTGTTCCGCCGCGAGCTGGTAGTAGGTCTTGGCCTTCTTGATGTCGCGCGCGACGCCGATGCCCTTCTCGTAGAAATTGCCGATGCGGTATTCGGCCGGCGCGAAGCCCAGTGAGGCGGACTTTTCATACCATTTGGCGGCCGCCGCCATGTCTTCCTTGACGCCGCGCGATTCCGCGTAGCGCGAACCGATCTCGAACAGCGCCTTGGCGTCGCCGCCCGCTGCCGCGTCGCGCAACGCCACCGGGCCGATTTCGGTCGGCACATCGATCCTGGCGGCCGAATTTGCGGGTTGGCTGCCGGCCGGTGGGACGGTGCCGGTGGTGTCGGCGGAGGTGGTTGCCGGCGTGCTGGCCGAAGAAGCGCCGTCCGTCGGTGCCCCGGCTGCCGGTGCGCCCGGCACAGGCTGTGCATCCGCATCCGTGTCCATCGCTGGTGCGTTCGCGGCCGGCGCAGCCGGTTCGGATGGTTTGGCCGAGGCCTGCGGCGCCGGCGCAGGCTGGGACGGCGCGGCGAGCGCCATCGGAGCGGGCGCCGGCTCGGCTGGCACCGCGGCGGCGGGCAACTCCGGACTGGACGGCTGAACGGCTGCCTGTGGCGCCGGGTCATCCTTCAAGGGCTCGGCCTGCCTGACGACGTGCCCCGGCGCGCTCTCGGGCTTCGCGGCGTTCGTGTCGGCCTTGGGCACGCCGGCATTGAGCGACGCGGTGTCGACCGTCTGCGTGGAGACGATCGGCGCGACGTCATTGCTGGCGACCGGCGCCGGATCCGAGAAGAAGGCCTTGCCGAGCTGCAGGCCGGCCAGCGCCATCATGATCGCGGCGGCCGCCATCAGGATCGGCTTGCGCCGCGCCTTGAGCAGGTCGCCGATTCTGAGCGCCTTCACCGGACCGGTCACCGTCGACTGCCGCTTCAGCGCGTCGGCCTCCGCGGCGGCGGCCTGCGCCGCGCGGCGCGCGGCCGCGATGAAATCGGATTTGGCGGCGTCGGTCTCGCTGCGCTTGGCCGGCTGGCCGCCACGCTCATCGCGCACGCGCTTCATGATGGCGTTGAGGTCCGGCGCGCCGGAGCCCGGCTCCAGCGGCCGGTTGGCCGCTTTGGGATCGAGCGGTTCGTCGATGTCGACGGTCGGAACGTCGCCGGCCGGTGTCGAGTCGGCAGGCGGTGCCGTGTCCTCGTCCTTCTTGCCCTTGAAGGCGCGCGCCAGCCCGCTGAACATCGACGTCTTGCGGCCGGCCTTCCCGGTCTTTTCGCCGATCGCGTCCGACCCGAGCGCCGCCATGGCGGCGGCTGCCGCGGCCTCAGCGGGCGTGCGCGGGCTAAGCTCGCCACGCGTGACCTGGTCGCCCCGTGCGACCGGCTCGCTTTTCGAAACCGGCTCGTTGCGCAGGATGGAGGCGGCGCGCGCGTCGAGATCGGCCATGTCTCCGGTCAACGGCAATGGCTGGTCGATATCCATCGACGGCGCATCCTGCACCGCGATCTTGCCGGCGCGGGCGGCTCGCCTGGCGCCCGGCTGCGGGTCGACCAGTTCGCTGACCGCTTCGCTGGGCTCGTCGGCCTCCAGGGAGCCGAGCCGATCAACGATCTTGAGCAGCGTGTCGTGGATCGCCTCGAAGGTTCGCGAATTGCGCTCGTCGGAACGGCGGGTAAGCGCTTCGAGCGTCTTCAGGTCCTGGGCAAGGCCGCCCACGGCGGCCGCGTTGGAAGCAGCCGTGCTGGAGCCCGACTCGGCGAGCGACCGGACGGCGTTCTCCGCCGCCTCGCGCGCGACGCTGAGAATGGAATCGCGTGTGCCCGCCAGCGACTTCTCGATCTCATTGAGGCGCGGGCTGATGTCTTCGAACTCGGGCAGCGGCGCGCTCGGCTTCGAAAGATGCGCCGAAAGGGCGGTCACCTGCGTCTCCAGGCTGCGGATCAGGGCCGGGTCGATGCCCGCGACCTGCGCCGCAGACATTTCCAGCCGGCTGGAAATGTCCTCAAGACGGCTTTCCAGGCCGCGGATCGCCATGTCGCTGGCGGGATCGGGGGCGCGCGTCTCGATGTGCTTGGCAAGCGCGGTGAAGCGCGCGTCGATCGCCTCCATGATGCCGGCGCCGTCGTCCTGCCGCACGCGCTGGTCGAGCCTGTCGGCCACTTCGTCTAGCCGCCGCTCGAGGTCGCGGAACAGCATGTTGCCCTGCTCGATCGCATCGCCCTGGCGGCGCTCGAGCAGGTTGGACAGCGCGTCGAAGCGCTGCTCCAGGCCCTGGAAGATGTGGTCGGCGTCGGGCATTGCCGGCGCGTGGTCTATTCTGTCGGTGATCAAGGCGATCTGCTTGCCCAGACGCTCCATCGCCTGCTCCGGCAGGTTGGTGCGTCCGGCGAGCTCGTCCACCCGGCTGGACAGGAGGTTGAGGCGGTCGATGACCTCGGCGCCGGGGCGCGTCTGCGCGACCTCCTCGATCTGCTGCGCCAGCGAGGCGATCCGCATCTCGATGCGGCCGAGGGTTTCCGGATCGAAGGCATTGGCCTGCGCTGCCACCGTCGAGGCGACGATGGCGCGCGAGATCTCGTCCAGCCGCTCGTCGATCATGGCAAGCGTCTCGCCGCCGCGCATCGTCTGCTGGCTGGCGAAACGGTCGACCGCGCCGGCAAGGGTGCGCACCTTTTCCTCCAGCGAGGCGAGCGACAGCGACTGCGGCAGGTTGTTGACCGCGCTGCTGATCTGCTCCAGCCGGTCGGTGAGGACCGAAAGGCCGGGGCCTTCGGCGCGCTGGCGCTGGTCGGCGTCGACGCGGTCCTCGAAGGCGCTCCAGCGGCGATCGAAATCGTCCCAGCGGCGATCGACCGCACGCACGCTCTGGTCGACAGCTTGCACGCTTTCCTCGCGCGCCAGCGTGTCGAGTGCCGCCTTGACCTGCTCCAGCTCCAGCCGCAGCAGGTTCACGCTGCGGTCGTCGCTTTTCTCGGCAAGCGTGTGGATGGCGCCGGAAAGCCGCTCGAACTCGAGGCCGAGCTCGGCGCTGCTCTTGTCGGCGGGAGCGCCATGCCGGCTGCTCGCCTGCATGGCGCGATCGATATCCTGGCGCAGCGCGTCGAATTCGCGCTGCAGGCCGGCGGTCATCTGGTGGCGCAGCTCCTCGCGCAGGCCGCGCAGCTCGACGGCAATCTTACCCACCATCGCGACGCCGTCCTCCTGCCCGCGCACCCGGTCGATGTCGCGGGCGATGGCCTGGTAGTTGGGGCCGAAGTCGGCGGGCGCCGGGTTGTGCTGTCCCCGATTTTGCTCCCTCTGCGTGGTGTAGGGGTCCTCGTACCAGCGGGGCGACCCATAAGGCTGCGCGGCGGCATAGCGTGGCTCGGCGGCCGGTCGCCGCGGATCGGGGCGCTCGGGCGTATCGGTGCGGGTCCGTTCCAGCCGCTGCTCAAGCGTTTCGAGCGAGCGGTTCAGCTCCTCCAGCGAGGTGTGCGGCCGGCGTTGCCTGCCGGCATTGAGTGTATCGAGATAAGACCGCTTGCTGTTCATCGATGCGCCCGTGTTCAGAATGACCGGCCGAGGCCGGTTTCCCAAAGTCGTGCCGGGAACGAAGGCGGCCGCGCGGCTCTGCTGCGGAGGAAGACGGGCTTCCCGGGTTTTTCACCCACGCTTCGAAGACCGTGAAAAATTCGCTACAGGATAAACACGGGTGACCGACATGCGCACATTTCGCCCAACGTGGTAAACAAGACGTTAACCAAGCTTAAGAAGTCGCGCATAATCCTGGGCCGCCCTTTGAGGTGCGGCATAAAGTTCCGTTGAGACAACGCCCTTGCGTCAGGTGCCGGCTGTCGATATAGAATTGACGTAAACGTAAAAGGTGCGAAGCCGTGCCTCTTGCGATTGATTTGTCGAAACCACGATTGGAAGCACGCCCCCGCTTCCACTCAGGCGACGCTTGGTCCGCGACCGCGACGCCATCAGGGGAAAGCCAGTGACCATGAAACTCGTTTCGCCCGGCGAAGCCGCGGCCAATAGCAATGACATACCGGCCGAGGCCGGCGAGGAATTCGTCCGCATCGGCGAGATGGCCAAGAAATACGGCGTGACCTTGCGCACGCTGCGTTTCTATGAGGACAAGGGCCTGCTCAATCCGAAGCGCGACGGCTCGACCCGTCTCTACACGCGCCGCGACAAGGCCCGGCTGAAGCTGATCCTGCTCGGCCGCAAGGTCGGGTTCTCGCTGCGCGACGTCAAGCAGATGATGGATCTCTACGATCCGACCGGCTCCAACACCAAGCAGTTGCGGCTGGCGCTCGACAAGTCGGAGAAGCAGCTCGCCCGCCTGCAGAAGCAGCGGGCGCTGATTGAGGACGCTGTCAACGAGCTGAGCAATTCGATGACGGCGGTGCGCCGGATGCTAGCCGAACGCGCTGCGCTGCAGGCAAGCGCCGCCGGCTGATCGTTCGCGACCCTCCGAAAAAGCAAAAAAGCCGCGTGGCCATGCCGCGCGGCTTTTTTGTTGCCCTTGCGGTGTGCTCACCAAAAATCTTTTTGGCTGCGACAAGATTGACGTTTACGCAAACGTCAATTTTTGCTATCGGGGCGTCGACATTGGCTCGGCCTCCCCATCCGGACCTGGATCGGGAACTTGCTGGCGGGCCGGGACCGCAAGGGTGGAGGAAGGCATGACGATCTACAGGGCGCCCGTCCAGGACACGCTGTTCGTGCTCAACGACGTGCTCGGCTATCAGCGCTATTCCAATCTTCCAGGCTTTTCCGACGCCACGCCCGACGTGGTCGAAGCGATCCTCGCCGAAGGCGCCAAGCTTGCCGAAAACGTCATGCATCCGCTGAACCGGGTCGGCGACATGGAAGGCTGCGTGCGCCATGACGACGGCTCGGTGACGACGCCGAAGGGCTTCAAGGACGCCTTCGACCAGTATCGCGAGGGCGGTTGGATGGGGCTCGCGGCACCCGCCGAGTTCGGCGGCCAGGGCCTGCCCTACACGGTCCACACCGCGGTCTCCGAATACATGGTTTCGGCCAACATGGCGCTGATGATGTATCCCGGCCTGACGCAGGGCGCGATCGCGGCCATCGTCACCCACGGCAGCGACGAGCAGAAGGCCGCCTGGCTGCCGAGGCTGATCGAGGGTGCCTGGACCGGCACCATGAACCTCACCGAGCCGCATTGCGGCACCGACCTCGGCCTGCTGCGCACCAAGGCGGTGCCCAATGGCGACGGCACCTACAGGATTTCCGGCCAGAAGATCTTCATCTCCGCCGGCGAGCACGACATGGCGGACAACATCGTCCATCTGGTGTTGGCCCGCGCCGAGGGCGCGCCGGTAGGCGTCAAGGGCATCTCGCTCTTCATTGTGCCGAAGTTCAAGCTCGGCGGCTCGGGCAATCCGGGTGAGAGGAATTCGCTGTCGTGCGGCTCGATCGAGGAGAAGATGGGCATCCATGGCAATTCGACCTGCGTCATGAACTATGACGAGGCCGAGGGCACGCTGCTCGGCGAATTGAACGGCGGCCTGAAGGCCATGTTCACGATGATGAACGAGGCGCGCCTCGGCGTCGGCCTGCAGGGGCTTTCCATTTCGGAGATCGCCTACCAGAACGCCGTTTCCTACGCCAAGGACCGCCTCCAGGGCCGTTCGCTTTCCGGCGCCAAGGCGCCCGACAAGAAGGCCGACCCGATCATCGTCCATCCCGACATCCGCCGCTCGCTGATGACCATGAAGGCGTTCAACGAGGCCGGCCGCGCGCTGGCGCTGTGGACGGCGATCAAGTCGGACGTCGCCCATCGCGCCGGCGACGACAAGGACCGCCAGGCGGCCGACGACTACACTGGTTTGCTGACGCCGGTGGTCAAGGGCGTGCTCACCGACAAGGGTTTTGATCACGCGGTGATGGCGCAGCAGGTGTTCGGCGGCCATGGCTACATCGAAGAGCATGGCATGAGCCAGTTCGTGCGCGATGCCCGCATCGCGATGATCTATGAGGGTGCCAACGGCATCCAGGCGCTCGACCTCGTTGGCCGCAAGCTGGCGCAGAATGGCGGCCGCGCGGTGCAGTCCTTCTTCAAGGAGGTCGGCGAGTTCTGCGAGGAGAACCGCACTGACGAGAAGATGGCGCCGTTCACCAAGGCGCTGAAGAAGGGCCTCAACGATCTGCAGGCGGCTACCATGTGGCTGATGCAGAACGGCATGGCCAAGCCCGACAATGCCGGTGCCGCCTCGACCGACTACATGCACCTCTTCGGCCTTGTGGCGCTTGGCTACATGTGGGGCCAGATGGCCAAGGCCGCGCACACGAAGCTCGCGGAAGGCGCCAATGGGGCCGCGTCGTTCTACGACAACAAGCTCACAACGGCGCGCTTCTTCATGGAGCGCGTCATGCCGGAGACGGCGACGCGGCTTGCCCGCATTTCCAGTGGTGCGGACACGCTAATGGCGCTGCCGGCGGAAGCGTTCTAGGTTTGGCGGGCCGGCAACGCCGGCCCACACTTGTCGGAACGCGGAGGAAATCGTGGCGACAAATCCAGCCGAAATTCTTGGCTTGCCGAAGCCCGCCTGGGCGGCGGACGACGTCGGCATGCTCTACGACATGGCGCAGCGCTTCATGTCGGAGGAGATCGCGCCGCGCTATGACGAGTTCGAGAAGAACGAGATATTCGACCGCGAGAGCTGGCTGAAGGCGGGTGCCGCCGGACTGCTCTGTGCGTCGATGCCGGAAAAATACGGCGGCTCGGGCGGCACCTTCGCGCATGAGAGTGCCATCATCGAGGCGATCGGCCATGTCGGCGTCGACGGTTTCGGCATCGGCCTGCACAACTCGATCGTCGCCCCTTACATCCTTCATTATGGCTCCGAGGAGCAGAAACAGAAGTGGCTGCCGAAGCTGGCGACCGGCGAGCTGATCGGCGCCATCGCCATGACCGAGCCCGGCGCCGGCTCGGACCTGCAGGGCGTCAAGACACGCGCCGAGAAGGACGGGAATCATTACAAGATCAGTGGCTCCAAGACCTTCATCACCAACGGCCAGCTCGCCAATCTGATCATCGTCGTCACCAAGACCGATCCGGAAAAGGGCGCCAAGGGCACCTCGCTGATCGTCGTCGAGACCGACGAGGTCGAGGGTTTCCAGCGCGGCCGCAACCTCGACAAGATCGGGCTGAAGGCCAACGACACGTCCGAGCTGTTCTTCAACGACGTCCGCGTGCCGACGTCCAACCTGCTTGGCCACGAGGAAGGCAAGGGCTTCGTCCAGCTGATGCAGCAGCTGCCGCAGGAGCGGCTGCAGATCGGCACCGGCGCCATTGCCATGATCGAGCGGGCGCTGGCGCTGACCATCGACTACGTCAAGGAACGCAAAGCCTTCGGCAAGGCGATCATCGATTTCCAGAACACCCAGTTCAAGCTCGCCGAATTGAAAACCGAAGCCACGATCGGCCGTGTCTTCTACAATGACTGCGTCGCGCGCCACATCGATAGCGGCCTCGATCCTGTTACGGCCTCGATGGCCAAGTACTGGCTCTCCGACCTGCAGGGCAAAGTCGTCGACGAATGCCTTCAACTGCATGGCGGCTATGGCTACATGAATGAGTATCCGATCGCCCGCATGTACCGCGACGCCCGCGTCCAGCGCATCTACGGTGGCACCAACGAGATCATGAAATTGCTGATCGGGCGCTCTCTCTGAGCGGCGTTCGGCAAACCCAAGGAGCAGAAAAATGGCCGAAGCTTACGTCTATGACGCCGTGCGCACGCCGCGCGGCAGGGGCAAGAAGGATGGCTCGCTGCACGAGGTGCCGGCGGTGCGGCTCGCGGCAAAGACGCTGGAGGCGCTCCGTGACCGCAACGGGCTCGACACCGGCAATGTCGACGACATCATCTTCGGCTGCGTCGATCCGGTCGGCGAGGCGGGTTCGGTCATTCCGCGCGCCGCCGCCTTCGAGGCCGGCTACGACACCAAGGCGCCCGGCATGCAGATCTCGCGCTTCTGCGCCTCCGGCCTCGATGCCATCAATTTCGGCGCCGCCAAGATCGCGCAGGGCGCGGACGAGATCGTGATCGCCGGCGGGGTCGAATCGATGTCGCGCGTCGGCATGGGCATGTCCGGCGGTTCCTGGTTCATGGACCCTTCGGTTGGCCTGCCGGGCTGGTTCGTGCCGCAGGGCATCTCGGCCGACCTGATCGCCACGAAATACGGCTTCAGCCGCGACGACGTCGATGCTTACGCCGTCGAGAGCCAGAAGCGCGCGGCAAAATCCTGGGCCGAGGGGCGCTTCAAGAATTCGGTGATCCCGATCAAGGATCAGAACGGCCTCACCATCCTCGACCATGACGAGCACATGCGGCCCTCGACCGACATGCAGTCGCTCGCCTCGCTCAATCCGTCCTTCGTCATGCCGGGCGAAATGGGCGGCTTCGACGCGGTGGCCGTGCAGAAGCATCCGGAAGTCGAGGAGGTCAACCACGTCCATCACGCCGGCAATTCGTCCGGCATCGTCGACGGCGCCGCCGCCGTGCTGCTCGGCTCGAAGAAGGCCGGCAAGGCGATGGGCCTGAAGCCGCGCGCACGCATCCGCGCCTTCGCCAATATCGGCTCCGAGCCGGTGCTGATGCTGACCGGCCCGGTCGACGTCACCGAGAAGCTCCTGAAGCGCGCCAAGATGAAACTGTCGGACATCGACCTGTTCGAGCTCAACGAGGCCTTCGCTTCCGTCGTGCTGCGCTACATGCAGGCCTTCGACATCCCGCACGACAAGATCAACGTCAACGGCGGCGCCATCGCCATGGGCCATCCGCTCGGGGCCACCGGCGCCATGATCTTCGGCACGGTGCTGGACGAGCTGGAGCGCCGCGACTTGAACACCGCGCTGGTCACGCTCTGCATCGGCGCCGGCATGGGCACCGCCACCATCATCGAACGCGTCTGACGGGGAGAGAAAAAGATGAGCCACACAAATTTCACCCTCGACATCGACGCCGACGGCATCGCGCTGATCACTTGGGACATGCCGGGACGCTCGATGAATGTCTTCACCGAGGAGGCGATGCGCGAGCTCAATTCCATCGTCGATAAGGTGGCCGGCGACGCCGCCGTCAAGGGCGCGGTGATCACCTCCGGCAAGGACACTTTCTCGGGCGGCGCCGACATCACCATGCTGCAGAAGATGCTCGCCACCTTCGCCGTCGACAAGGAGAAGGACCTCGAGAAGGCGACCAAGGCGCTGTTCGACAATGCCGGCTACATGACCGGCCTGTTCCGCAAGATCGAGACCTCCGGCAAGCCGTGGGTATCGGCGATCAACGGCACCTGCATGGGTGGCGCCTTCGAGATGTCGCTCGCCTGCCACGGCCGCGTCGCCGCCGATTCCGACAAGGTGAGGATGGCGCTTCCCGAGGTGAAGATCGGCATCTTCCCGGGCGCCGGCGGCACCCAGCGCGTGCCGCGGCTGACCGACCAGCAGCAGGCGCTGCAGATGCTGACGACCGGCCAGAATCTCACGCCGCAGAAAGCCAAGTCGATGGGCCTGATCCACGAGATCGCCGAGCCGAAGAAGCTCGTCGAGACCGCCAAGGCGATGATCAGGAACGGCCTGAAGCCGGTGGCGCCCTGGGACGAGAAGGGCTTCAAGCTGCCCGGCGGGCCGATCTATTCGGCGGCCGGCGCCAATCTTTGGCCGCCGGCCATCGCCATCCTGCGCCGCGAGACCTACGGCAACTACCCGGCGGCCGCTGCGATCCTGAAATGCGTCTATGAAGGCCTGCTGGTTCCTTTCGACACGGCGCTGAAGATCGAGCAGCGCTACTTCACCGAGATCATGCAGACCAAGGAAGCGGCGGCGATGATCCGCTCGCTCTTCATCTCACTCCAGGAACTGAACAAGGGCGCGCGCCGTCCGTCCGGCGTGCCGGACACCAGGTTCAAGAAGATCGGCATTCTCGGCGCCGGCTTCATGGGCGCGGGCATTGCCTATGTCACGGCTAAGGCCGGCATCCCTGTGGTGCTGCTCGACCGTGATATGGAATCGGCCGAGAAGGGCAAGGCGCATTCCGACAGCCTGATGGCGGACCAGGTGAAGAAGGGTCGCGCCAAGCCCGAGGAGAAGGACAAGTTGCTGTCGCTGATCACGCCGACAGCCGACTATGCCGACCTTGCCGGCTGCGACCTCGTCGTCGAGGCCGTCTTCGAGGATTCGGCCGTCAAGAAGCTGGCCACCGAGAAGGCGGAAGCGGTGCTGAAGTCCTCGGCGATCTTTGCCTCCAACACCTCGACCATCCCGATCACGTCGCTGGCGAAGAATTCGGCGCGGCCGAAGAATTTCGTCGGCATCCACTTCTTTTCGCCGGTCGACAAGATGATGCTGGTCGAGATCATCCTCGGCAAGAAGACGGGCGACAAGGCGCTCGCCGTCGCCATCGATTTCGTGCGCGCCATCAAGAAGACGCCGATCGTCGTCAACGACACGCGCGGCTTCTACGTCAACCGCTGCGTGCTGCGCTACATGTCGGAAGCCTACAAGATGCTGATCGAGGGCGTTCCGGCGGCGATGATCGAGAATGCCGCCAAGGCTGCCGGCATGCCGGTCGGCCCGCTGGCGCTGACCGACGAGACCGCCATCGACCTTGCCCAGAAGATCATGAAGCAGACCATCAAGGATCTCGGCGAGAAGGCGGTTGATCCGAACCAGATGGCGCTCATCAACACCATGGTCGACACGCATGGCCGCTTCGGCCGCAAGAACGGCAAGGGCTTTTACGACTATCCGGCCAAGCCGGCGAAGAAGAAGCTGTGGCCGGGCCTCAAGGACCTCTATCCGCAGCTCAAGCCGGAGAAGGTCGACTATGAGGAGCTCAAGGAGCGCTTGCTGGTCACCATCGCTCTGGAAGCGGTTCGCGTCATGGAAGAGGGGATCGTCACCGATCCGCGCGAGGCCGACGTCGGCTCGATCCTCGCCTTCGGCTTCGCTCCCTTCACTGGCGGCGCGCTCTCCTACATCGACGGCATCGGCGCCAAGCGTTTCGTAAAGATCGCCAAGGGCCTGCAGAAGAAGTACGGCGCCGAGTTCAAGGCGCCCAAGCTTTTGCTCGACATGGCCGAGAAGGGCGAGACCTTCTACCAGCGCTTCGACCCCTACCAGAAGGGCGAGGTCAAGCAGGCAGCCTGACGGCCGACGCAGATGTACGTCTGGGCGCGCATGGCGCGCATGATGGCCACGGCGCGAAGCCGTGGCCCCTACTCGATCGGCGGCGAAAGCCGGCTGGCTTTCCGCTGCCTGCCAACCGACATCGATTTCAACAGCCATCTCAACAATGCCCGCTACATGATGCTGGCCGATCTCGGCCGGATCGACATCTTCCTGCGTGCCGGCCTGATCGCGCTGGCGCGTAAAAATGGCTGGGCGCCGATGATCGGCGGGCTGCAGGTTGCCTATGTGCGCGAGATCAGGCTGTGGCGCCGCTTCGAGGTGGTGTCGTCGATCGAAACCTGGGAAGGCACCTCGGTCATCGGCAAGCACCGATTCGTCCTCGACAATGGCGAGACGGCCGCGCTGATCATGACCGCCGGCGGCGTCTATGACCGCCGTGGCCGCCGCTTTCTCGAGATCGACGAGGTCGTCGCCGCGCTTGGGCGTTCCGCGCAACCGCGCCGGCCGACGGAAGCCGAGCAGGCTTTCATGGCCTCTCATCAGAATTTGCGGAAACTTGCCAAAGGGGCTTAATTGTCGGCAATCCGGCGCTTCGCCGGTGGACAATCGCATGGTCGCGCGCTAGACAGCGCTGAGGCATTTTTTCCTGTTTCGAAGGAGAGCGGTTTTGCTCTCACACGATCGCGTCTGGGCCGCAATCGACGCTCTTGCCGAGCGCTATTCGCTGTCGGCTTCCGGTCTCGCCAGGCGCGCGGGCCTCGATTCCACCGCTTTCAACAAGTCGAAACGTCTGTCCTCCGACGGCCGGCCGCGCTGGCCGTCCACCGAGTCGCTGGCCAAGATCATCGAGGCCACCGGCGCCTCGCTGGAAGAATTCACTATACTGGTCGAAGGTCGCGGCGGCTCCGCAGTGCCGCAGCCGCGCGTGGCGGTGCCCCTGCTTGGCTTTGCCCAGGCGGGCGCAGGCGGCTTCTTCGACGATGCCGGCTATCCCTCGGGGCAGGGCTGGGATCTGGTCGAGCTTCCGACGCGGACGGCGGAAACCTCCTATGCGCTGAAAGTCCAGGGCGATTCCATGCTGCCGCTCTACCGCAACGGCGACGTGCTGATCGTCGAGCCGGGCGCGCCGACGCGCAAGGGCGACCGCGTTGTCGTCAAGACGACTGCCGGCGAGGTCATGGCCAAGGTGCTCGACCGGCAAACCGCGAAGTCGATCGTGCTGGTCTCGCTCAATCCCGTCCACCCGGACCGCGACATCCCGATGCGCGATGTCGAATGGGTGGCGCGGATCGTCTGGGCAAGCCAGTAGGTCCGGACAGGTGCGGGTCCTCCATCTTGCCCTCGCGCTTCTGGCGGTCCCGGCAATGGCAGCGCTGGTCGTTGCCGGAGGCCGTTCCCTGAAGGGCAGCGAAAGCGTCGTTGCGGTCGATCAGATCGATCCTGCCGCCGACGCCATCCTCGGCCAAGACCTCGACGCGGCGCCCCAGGACCCGGCGACTCAGGAACCAACGACCCAGGAACCAGCGGTCAAGGAACCGGCAACCTCCGCCATCCCCGCGCCGGGCTCTCCGCAGCCACCGAAACCGGCGGCCCATTCGCGGGCGATCGATCCGGAGGTGGTGGCGCCGCCCGAACTTTCCGAGGAGCTGTTGGAACGGGTCGAGCCGCGCGCGCCGCTCAGCGATCTGGCGTTGGCCGGCCCGCCCAGGCCGCCCAAGCTGAAAATGCCCGGCGACTGGAACGGCACCAAGTTGCTCCAGCCGGTCGCCACCGCCGCCGGCCTCATCGAGGCAGAAGGCTACGCGGTCGCCGTATCGGGCATCGACGTCGTCAAGGCGGACGAAACCTGCAGCGACGAAGGCGAATCCTGGGCTTGCGGCGCGCGCGCCAGGACGGCGTTCCGCGCTTTCCTGCGCGGACGCACCGTGGTCTGCGCGGTGCCGCCGGAGGGCGGCCGCGACACCATCTCGGCCGAATGCCGGGTCGGCAACAAGGATATCGGCGAGTGGCTGGTGGAAAACGGCTGGGCGCGTGCCGCGCAAGGCGGCCCCTATGCCGAGTCAGGCGACAGGGCGCGCGCGGCGAAGAAAGGCATTTTCGGCGCGGCTCCGAACCTCGGCGGCCTGCCGGCTCTACCGGCCGCCACCGGCCAGGCGCCTGCCGCGCCGAATTCCATCCTGCCGGCGGAGGACGGCGCCCCTACGCCGCCAGTTGACCAGCCAGCGCCCGCTCAATGAGCGCGCGCGTTTCGGCGATGCCGTAGAGCGCCGCGAAGGAACCGAAGCGCGGCCCGCGTTCCTGCCCGATCAGCACCTGGTAGATCATCTGGAAGAAGGCGACCGACACGCCGGGTCCGCCTTCCGGGCTCTGCTTGGAATGGTCCTGATAGCGCTCGATCCGCCGCGCGACGTTGAGCGCCGCGTTCTGGATCGACTCGCCGTCCGCAGCCTGCGGTAGCGCGCCGAGCGCCTCCGAAAGCTTCGCCAGCGCTTCCTTTTCCACTGCGTCGGGGGTGCGATAAACCTTGGTCGGCTTCACGAAGTCGTCGAAATAGCGGATCGCGTAGCCTGTCAGCCGGTCGAGCTCCGGATGCGTCTTCGGCGTCACGCCCGGCGCGTGCCGCGAGATGAAGCCCCACAGCACCGCCTTGTCATGCGCGTTGGACGCGCTGACCAGATTGAGCAGCAGCGCGAACGGCACCGGCAGGTCGATGGCCGGCGGATTGCCGTCATGCATGTGCCAGACAGGGTTGCCGAGCCGCTCCTTCCAGTCCTGCCGCGGGTAGGCGCCAAGGAAGGAATAGTACTCGTCGACGGCCTTCGGGATGACGTCGAAATAGAGCTTCTTGGCCTGCCGCGGCCGCTGGTACATGTAGAGGCCGAGGCTTTCGGTCGGCGCATAGGTCAGCCACTCGTCGATGGTCAGGCCGTTGCCCTTCGACTTTGAGATCTTCTGGCCGTTCTCGTCGAGGAACAGCTCGTAGACGAAATGCTCCGGCGCGCGCCCGCCAAGGATGTTGCAGATGCGGTCGTAGACCGCCGCATTTGTCTGGTGGTCCTTGCCGAACATCTCGAAATCGACGCCGAGCGCCGCCCAGCGCATGCCGAAATCCGGCTTCCACTGCAGCTTCACCTTGCCGCCGGTGACCGGCAGCGTCGTCTCGGTGCCTTCATCGTCGAAGGTGATGGTGCCGGCCTTGGCGTCGACATGCTTCATCGGCACATAGAGCACGCGGCCGCTCTTCGGCGAGATCGGCAGGAACGGGCTGTAGGTCGCCTGGCGCTCCGGGCCAAGCGTCGGCAGCATCACCGCCATGATCTGGTCATAGCGCTCGGCCGCGCGCAGCAGCACTTCGTCGAAGCGGCCGGACTTGTAATATTGGGTTGCGCTGGCGAATTCGTAGTCGAAGCCGAAGGTGTCGAGGAAGCGGCACAGCATCGCGTTGTTGTGGTCGGCGAAGCTTGCATAGTCGCCGCCGAACGGATTGGGCACCGCCGTAAGCGGCTTGTGCAGGTAGGGCTCCAGCGCAGCGCGATCCGGCACGTTGTCGGGGATCTTGCGCATGCCGTCCATGTCGTCGGAAAAACACAACAGCTTGGTCTTGACCCTGTCCCCGGTCAGCACCCGGAAGGCGTGCCGCACCATGGTGGTGCGCGCCACCTCGCCGAACGTGCCGATATGCGGCAGGCCGGACGGGCCGTAGCCGGTCTCGAACAGGACGGTCTCGGGAAAATCCTTGTCCCTGTAGCGGGCAATGATCTTCTTGGCTTCTTCGAACGGCCAAGCCTTGCTTTCGGCGGCGGCCGCAAGCATCTCGGGATTGAGATCGATGATGTTTGATCCCGTCATGTCAAAGTTCCAGTCATGTGCCGGCTTTCGCCGCGATGAGGTTTTTCAACCGGTCTCTAGGCGCGACTGGCCGGAGCGTCAACGATTTGCGGCGGTTTTCCTTGCGGCGCGACAATGGCGCTCCTACGTTGGAGCGCGATGTATCAAGGAGTTTTGAATGCCTTCGCTGACGCCGCATGAAGCCCTGATCTACCTGATGGTCATCACCTCGGCGTCCGACCGCGACATGACTGATGTCGAACTGGCGCGGATCGGCGACGTCGTCCGCTCCTGGCCGGTTTTCGTCGATTTCAATCAGGACAAGCTGGTTGCGGTGGCGCAGGAATGCCAGAAGGCGCTGCATGACAAGGCTGGGCTGGAGGGCGTGCTCGCGCGTGTCGCCGAGACGCTGCCGGAGCGGCTGCGGGACACTGCTTACGCCGCTGCTTTCGAGGTCGCGGCCGTCGATCTCGAAATGCGCATGGAGGAGGTGCGGGTGCTGCAGCTCATCCGCCTCAAGCTCGATCTCGACACGCTGACAGTCGCCGCCATTGCTCGCGCGGCCAAGGCGCGCCTGCGCACGCTGACCTGACAAAGGCACGGACCGAAGGCCGCTGAGGTTCAGGTCAGGCCGGCATCGCCTGAATATCGGCAGCCCTCAGAAGAAACTCACCGGGAAGTAGCGCAGGTAGAACTCGGCGAACGTTCCGTTGATCGAGATTTCCTGCAGCGCGTAGTCGAAGGCGGCCGCCAGTGCCGGATCGCCCGCCCGGGTGGCGATCGCCATGCCCGAGCCCAGATATTCCGGCGCCAGATACGGGCCGCCGGCAAATCGGCAGCAGCCGGCGGCGTCCGAGCCGCCGAGCCAGAAGGCAAAGCGCATGCCGTCGCCGAAGGCGGCATCGATCTTGCCGGCCTTGAGGTCCGCATAGAGGTCTTCGGGCTTGTCGAAGGGCACGACCTGCACGGTGCCGAAATAGTCGCGCAGCATCTTCTCATGCGCCGAGCCTGCAATCACGCCGACCCGCTTGCTGCGCAGCTTGTCGAGGATCGGCTCGGTGAAGGCCTTGGCCTTCTGCATGACGAAGCGCGCCGGAAACTGCAGGTAGGAGCGCGAGAACGCGTATTTGCCGCGGCTTTCCGGCGTCGCCGCGATGCCGGCGATGATCGCCTCGCCTTCGCCCTTCTGCAGCGCATCGTCGAGCTCGTTCCAGGGAAGGGCCTGGATCTGGCATTTCTCGACGATGCCGAGTTCAGCGCAGATAGCCCGCGCCAGGTCGATGTGGAAACCCGAAAGCCGGCCCGAACCGTCGAGGAAGTTGAAGGGCGGAAAGTCGGTGGTGGTGAGGAATCTCAGTCTTGGCAGCGCGGAAACATCGGGCTTCGGCAGCCGCTCCTTGGCGTCCCATAGCACCGGCACCTGCGGCTCCGCGGCCTGAGTCGCGCCGGCGAGCGGCATCCCACCGATCAGCGCCGGCAGCAGGGCCAGAAATATCCACCGCAATGTCACCATAAGGCTCCGCCCAGTCATGTTCTTGGCTTTTCGTACGAAAATAGAGCAGGCACAATTGTTTTTGATTTCAAACGGGCGAATTAGGCGTATGGTTTAGCATATTCGCAAGTGGCGGCGCGCGCTGGACTCGGGGGAGATAACCGGCGGCGCGAGAAAGCTTGCGAACTGGGGTTGATGGCGAAGGGTGGTTCGGGCATCTACCGTTGGCAACGAAGCAGAACCAGCAACATGGGGTAGATGTTGCGATGAGCATGTTCGATAGAACTCTGGAATACATAGACCAACTGCAGCATGCCAACACGGCGGAGGCGGTATGCGAGCGGTTGCTCGACGTCACCTCGGGTTTCGGGCTGACGGCGCTGATGGCCGGCACCGTGCCGCAACCCGGCACGCCGCGCAGCCAGCAGAAGGACCACGTGCTGCTCTGCGACTGGCCGGGCGAGTGGCTGGAGCGCTACGTGGCGCGCAACTATGTCGACCATGATCCGGTCGTCAGCCATATGAAGCAATTGCAGGCCCCGTTCCAGTGGCGGGAGGCCTCGCAGGCCATCGTCATCGACAAGAGCAGCGACGAGGTCATGGGCGATGCCCGCGAATTCAAGCTTCGCGACGGCCTCGCCTTTCCGCTGGTCACGCTCGACGGCCAGATCGTCATGGTCTCGCTGGGTGGTGAGTCGGTCGAGTTGTCGGAGGCCGAGTTCGGGATGGTTTCGCTGGCGTCCACCTACGCCATCGGCCGCGCCATGCAGCTTCATACGATGGCCGGCAAGGTTATCGATCACATTGAATTGACACCGCGCGAGCGCGAATGCCTGCAGTGGGCGGCCGTCGGCAAGTCCGAGTGGGAGATTTCGCAAATTCTCGGCATCTCGGAGCATACCTCCGAGAAACATCTTCTTAACGCCAAAAGCAAACTGGGTGCAGCCAACCGGGTGCAGGCAGTCGCCGAGGCGATCAGGCGCGGCTATATTAGCTAGGCTGGCCGCGGCCGGCGTAGAAATTCTTGCCTACGCCATCGCATGCTATCTTCGGGAAAGTTCGGCCGTGTCTTCCTCTTGGGCCCGGGAGACGGCTAATGCTTTCTTAACGCCAAAAGCAAACTCGGTGCCTCCCCAGTGTGCGGGCTGTCGCCGAGGCGATTAGGCGTGGCTATATTAGCCAGGTCGGCCGTGCTGGCCTAAAAATACTTGCCTACGCGATCGCGTAATATTTTCGGGAAAGCCCGGCCGTATCTTCCTCTTAAGCCTAGGAGACGGCTAATGCTTTTTTCCCTTACCACTCAGGAATTGATGGAACGCCCCGACCTTTGGGAAGCGGTCCATCGCCTGCGCTACAAGATCTTCGTCGAGGAGATGGGGTGGACCGATCTCGATCGCCCGGATGGCTTAGAGATCGATCAGTTCGATCATGAGGAGGCCGAACATCACCTCGTCATCCGCAACGGCGAACTCGCCGGCTACCAGCGCATGCTGCCGACGACGCGGGCGCACCTTCTGACCGACGTGCTGTCTGATCTCTGCGAGGGGGCGTCCCCCTCAGGACCGAGCGTCTGGGAACTGACCCGCTATGCGGTGGCGCCGGGCTTTCGTGACGGCAAGCGCGGCGTCTCGACGGTCGGCACCGAGCTGATCGCCGGCTTCGTCGAATGGGGCCTCAAGCGCAATGTCAACCAGGTCATCATCGAGTTCGAACCGATGTGGGTGCTGCGGGCGCTGCAGCTGCATTTCCTGGCGACGCCGCTCGGTTACCAGCGCACCTATGGCAACCAGCAGGTCGTGGCGACGCTGCTCACCTTCACCGAGCACACGCTGAATGTGATCAGGCAGCGCCGCAATCACTTCCTGCCGGTGCTCAACCGGGGTTATCCCGGCCAGCTCGGCCTTAGGCAGGCTTCGTGAAGGAGGTGGTCATGAGCTTCCATCCCGAACCCGAACTGCGCGGCCACACGCTGGTCGTCACGGTGTCCTCGCATGACGGTCGACCGGTGCTGGACAGGCACGCCTATGCGAGCCTCGCCAGCACCTTCCACGAGGCCGCCGTCAATGACGACGTCCGCGTGGTCGTGCTGCGCGGCCTCGCCGGCTGCTTCTGCCTCGGCGGCGACTTCTCGGAGTTCCTCGACGCCACCAAACACCAGCAGCTGATTGCCGCCGTCACCGACATGTTCCGCATGCTTGCGACCTTCCCCAAGCCGGTCCTGGCCTGCGTGGACGGGGATGCCGTTGGCGTCGGCTGCACGATCCTGTTCCACTGCGACATGGTGATTGCTTCCAGAGGCAGCACCTTCAGGGTGCCGTTCGTCGATTTCGGCCTCGTCCCGGACGCCGCGACCAGCATCCTGGCGCCCCAGAAGCTCGGCTATGCCGGCGCTTTCCGCTTCTTCTGCCTGGGCGACACGCTGGGCGTCGACGACGCCAAGGCGCTCGGCCTGGTCGGTGAGATCGTGGATGGCAGTGCCGAGGAGACGGCCTTGGTCAGGGCAAGGCAGCTCGCCAAGAAGCCGGTTGCCGCATTGCTGCAGACGCGCGCTCTGCTCAAGGGCGATACGGACCCTCTGTGCGACCGCATCGACCATGAGATATCGCTGTTCCAGCAGGCGCTTCAGGACGACGCCACGCTGAAGCGGCTGCAGCGGATCGCCCGCCTGGCCGCCTGATTCCCGCATAAAACCTCAGCGCCGCGCACCACTGCGCGGCGCTGTAATTTTGGGCGCCCGGTTGGCGGGCGCCGGAGAAGCTACTTCTCCAGGAACGACGGCCCTTGGCCGATGATCTTCCTGTCTTCCTTGCCGATAGCGTCGAGATCGCGCCCGTCATAAGGCAGCGACAACAGGATCCGCTGCATTACTGCGAGCCGCGCGCGGCGCTTGTCGTTGGCGCGCACGATGATCCAGGGCGCGAACTCCTTGTGGGTGCGCTCGACCATCAGGTCGCGCGCCTTGGTGTAGTCGTCCCATTTGTTGATGCCGGCGACGTCGATCGGCGAGAACTTCCAGTTCTTCAATGGCGACCAGCGGCGGTCGTGGAAGCGTTCGAGCTGCGTCTCGCGGCCGATGTTCAGCCAGAATTTGAAGAAGTGAATCCCCTCGTTGCAGATCATGCGCTCGAAATGCGGCGTCTCGTCGAGGAATTTCTCGTGCTGCTCCGCCGTGCAGAACCCCATCACGGGCTCGACGCCGGCGCGGTTGTACCAGGAGCGGTCGAAGGTGACGAACTCGCCCGAGGTGGGGAAATGGTCGACATAGCGCTGATAGTACCATTGCCCGGTTTCCGTCGGCGTCGGCTTGGTCAGCGCCACGTTTCGCGCCGTGCGCGGGTTCATATACTGCCGCAGCACGAAGATCGTGCCGCCCTTGCCGGCCGCATCTCGCCCTTCGAACAGCGCCATCACCCGCTTGCCGGTCGCCTGCAGCCAGGCCTGCGCCTTGACCAGCTCGATCTGCAGTTCCTCGAGCTCCTTGTCGTAATCCTCGCTCTTCATCTTCTTGTTGTAAGGATAGCCGCCGGCGGTCAGCTTGTTGTCCTCGATCCAGTCCGGAAGCACCGGGTTGTCGATGTCGAACTCGCGTTCCTTGCCGCCGATCCTGATCTTGATCGGTCCTGCGGCGGGCGCCGCTTCGGCTTTTTCCTTGGCATTTTTCATCGAGGCGAACCTTTCCAGCTTGCGGACTCATGCTATGGGAGCCTGTAAGGCGTCACGTCCGTCCGGACGCAAGGGCGTCGTAGCATGTTGATTTTGCGCATGAACATTGCAGAAAATCGATTCCGATTTTTCGGGGGTCATGCGCCGGTCCGGTCCGGCGAATTCACGGACGGAAGGATGCGGGGCAGCGCATGGTCGATACGGGCGCAGACCGGAAAGACGCAGTGCAGGCGGCCGTAGCCCGGCTGCGGCGCAGGCGTTGGTCGCTCGTGGCGGCCGTCGCCGCGGTCCTCGCCGTCTACGCTTTCGGCGGCTTTTCGATCTATGTGCCGCTGCTGGCACTGGCACTGCTGGTCGCGGCCGCAATGCTGCCCGCCGACGTCGAACGGCAGTCCGCCGACGAAGCGGCGGCGATCGAGGCAAACGGCCTGCAGCGGCTCTCCGGCGAGTATCTCGCGGCGGCCGTTGCCGATCCGCTGATCATCTTCGACCGGACGGCGGCAATCGTCCATGCCAATGCGGCCGCCTTCGCCGCCTTCGGCGGACTGGCGCCCGGCATGTCGCTGTCGCTGAAATTCCGCGCGCCCGAAATGCAGGCTCTGCTTGACGGCATTGTCTCGGGAGCCGTGTCGTCCGACGTCGTCGACTACACCGAAAAGCTGCCCGTCGAGCGGACATACCGGGTGAGCGCGTCCTCGGTCGGCCATGCCACCGGTCTCTATGTGCTGGTGTTCAAGGATCAGAGCGAGGCGCGCCGCATCGACCGCATGCGCGCCGATTTCATCGCCAATGCCAGCCATGAGCTGCGCACCCCGCTTGCCTCGATCGCCGGCTTCATCGAGACGCTGCGCGGCCCGGCGCGCGGCGATCCGGCGGCGCGCGACCAGTTCCTGCAGATCATGCAGAACCAAACGGGCCGCATGGCGCGCCTGATCGACGACCTGTTGTCGCTGTCGCGGCTGGAGATGAAACCCTATCTGAGGACGGGAACCGAGGTCGATCTTCGCCAGACCATCGACAGCGTCATCGATTCCCTCGGGCCGCTGGCCAGCGAGAACGGCGTTGTCATCGAGCGCGACTTCATCGAGGGACCGCTTTCGGTGCCCGGCGACCGCGACGAGCTGTTCCAGGTTTTCGAAAATCTGCTGGAGAATGCCTGCAAATACGGCCAGTCAGGCGGGCGCGTCACCGTATCCATCGCCGCCGGCGAGGATGGCCAGGATGCAGGCATCGACGTCACCATAAGGGACTATGGTCCTGGCATTGCCGAGGAACACATTCCGCGCATCACGGAGCGCTTTTACCGCGTCGATGTCGAAAACAGCCGGACCCAGAAGGGCACCGGTCTTGGCCTTTCTATCGTCAAGCATATATTGACCCGTCATAATGCCAGGCTGTCGATCAAGTCGGAAGTCGGCAAGGGCGCGGCGTTCACGGTTCATTTGCCGGCTCGCTGATCGAGTATTGCTTGCCAACCGGCAATTTCTTCTTTCTGTCATCCGGTTCGCGTATCAGCGACAGATTGAGGGAACGCACCAGCCGGCAAAAACCGGGAAGGCATAGCCATGCAGTCCGTCCACATTGTCAGTGCCTATGACGAAGAACTGAAGTTCCTGTCGAAGCGCATAGCCGCTATGGGCGGGCATGCAGAGCGGATGGTCGAGCAGGCGGTCGCAGCCCTGGTCAACGCCGACCCTGGCCTCGCCCAGAAGGTCATCCAGGACGATCTCGTCCTCGACGAGGGGCAGCGCGAGATCGACGACAAGGCCATCGTCATCATCGCCAGGCGCCAGCCGATGGCGACTGACCTGCGCGAGATCGTCGGCGCCATCCGCATCTCGGCCGACATCGAGCGCGTCGGCGATCTCGGCAAGAACGTCGCCAAGCGCGTCGCTGCGGTCATCGATGGCCGCCAGCCGAGCAGCCTCTTCCGCGGCCTCGAGGCGCTGGCCGATCTGGCGCTGACACAGCTCAAGGAAGTGCTCGACGTCTATGCCTCGCGCTCGGTCGAGAAGATCGGTTTCGTGCGCGACCGCGACGACCAGATCGACGCCATGTACACCTCGCTGTTTCGCGAGCTGTTGACCTACATGATGGAAGATCCGCGCAACATCACGCCCTGCACGCATCTGCTCTTCTGCGCCAAGAACATCGAGCGGATCGGCGACCACGCCACCAACATCGCCGAGACCATCTATTATATCGTCACCGGCGACCAGATGCCGGCCGATCGGCCTAAGAGCGACAAGACCGACCAGGTGGTGTCCCCGGGGGCGGTGCCGGCTAAGTGAACGGGGCGGCCCTCGAACGGATTTCTAATTTAGGCTAAGCTCCTCCACTTGCAGCGATTTCGTCAGTTGTTGTTTCGGGAGGTTTGCGATGGAACAAGTTCGAAACCTGACCCCGGGCCCGCAGCCGACGTCCGGCATCATTGCCTCGAGCGTCTATTCAGCCGGCAAGCGCATCGCCGACATTCCGATAGAAGAGGCTGGTGTATGGGCGGCAAGGCCCGGCCATGTCGTCTGGATCGGCCTGCTCGAGCCGGACCGCAACCTGCTGCTCAGGGTGCAGGCGCAGTTTCATCTGCATGATCTCGCCATCGAGGACGCCGAGCATCCGCATCAGCGGCCGAAGATCGAGCAGTATGGCGATGCCTTGTTCATCGTTGCCCGCACCGCCCAGCTGATCGATGGCCGCGTCACCTTCGGCGAGACGCATCTCTTCGTCGGCACCGGCTATATCGTCAGCGTCAGGCATGGCCCTTCGACCTCCTACGCCCCGGTGCGCCAGCACTGGGAAAGCTGCCCGTCGTCGCTCGCCAAGGGTGAGGATTTCGTCCTCTATGCCATCCTCGATTTCATCGTCGACAACTACATGCCGGTGCTCGAGCAGATCGAGGACGAGGTCGAGCAGATCGAAGACAAGGTGCTGCTGAAGCCGATGAGCGGCGAAGACATCGAACGGCTCTACATGCTGCGCCGCGATCTGCTGAGATTGCGCAACGCGGCGCTGCCGTTGGTGGAGGTTTGCCGCCGCCTGACCAGCGCCGACCTGCCGCAGATCCAAGCCGCCATGCATCCGCTGTTCCGCGACGTGACGGACCACATCCGCACCGTGCAGGAAAAGATCGACAGCCTGCGCGAGGTCCTGGCCTTCGCCTTCGAAGCCAGCCTTCTGGTCGGACAGAGCCAGGAAACGGCGATTTCCAAGAAGCTCGCCTCATGGGCTGCCATCCTGGCGGTACCGACGGCCTTCGCCGGCATCTACGGCATGAACTTCACGGACATGCCGGAACTCCGGATGGAGTATGGCTACCCGACCGTGCTGGTGGCGATCGCGATGATCTGCGTGTTCCTGTACTGGCGGTTCAGGAAGAATGGTTGGTTGTGAAAGGGGAGTAAGGCTGTAAGGGAGTATGTCAGGAATTGCCGGAAGTCGCGCTTACAAAGCGCTATCCAACCTACTCCCTTACTGCCCTGCTCTCCTATTCCCTTATCTACGCCGCCGGTCCGCCGCAGGCTGGAACGCGACACGGGCGTGATATTTGCAGTATGGCCCGGTCTCGGCGGCGTCGTTGCCGCAGAATGAGAAATCTTCCGACAGCGGATCGCCGTTCGGCCACTTGCAGGTGCGCTCGGTCAGCTCGACGAGCTGCAGGTTGCGCGAGATCGGCACGACCACGTTCTCGACCGGGCGGATATAGTGGCGCGCCACCGGCTCGGCGTCGAACTGCACCTGCAGCGCGGTCGCGCCGATTGTAGCCGTCACATGACGTGCGGCACTTGCGGCACGGGCCACCGTTTTCTGCATCGATGCTCCTTGTGTCGCCTTCTTCTGTCGCGCAGGCGCTGCAGTCGCGCGGCCACGGCCGGAAAGTTTCAGGCGATGCACCTTGCCGATGACGGCGTTGCGGCTCACTCCGCCGAGCTGCGCGGCGATCTGGCTGGCGCTCAGACCCTCCGACCATAATTTCCTGAGAAGTTCGACCCGCTCGTCAGTCCAGTTCATGAGACCGCGCTCCTGCTGAGGCGTACGGCAGTCAGAATCCTTTCCCGCCCCGGCTCCCGCCGGGCAAACAACACCACATGTACCGGGTGATTAGATCCGCCGCACGAAATCTAGTTATTTCTCGACTACAATTACCTTAAGCGCTGACTCGGTGACAAGAGTCCCCAGGGCAACACGATTCGGTTTTTTCGGTTTTCCCCAACTTGCCTGACCGCTTATGAGCCGGCGCGCCGTCGGAGCGTTGCCGCGCGCTTCTGCGCGACCTTTTCGTTGACTTCATGGCCGAAAAACACGATAAGCCGCAAAGGCCGCCGCATTGGCGGCTTTTTTGATTTCCGGTTCCGGAGACGCATATAATGAGCGGTTCGGCGCTTTACGAGACCTTTGCTCGCGCACCCCTGGCTTTCGACCGCGGGGAGGGGACCTGGCTGGTCACCAATAAGGGCGAGCGATATCTCGACTTCGCCGGCGGCATCGCCGTGAATTCGCTGGGCCACAGCCATCCGCATCTGGTTGCCGCGCTCACCGAACAGGCCGCCAAGCTCTGGCACGTCTCGAACCTCTATGAGATCCCCGAGCAGCGCCGGCTGGGCGAACGGCTGGTCGATGCAACCTTCGCCGACAAGGTGTTCTTCACCAATTCGGGCGCCGAGGCCCTGGAATGCGCCATCAAGACGGCGCGGCGCTACCAGTTCGTCAAGGGCCATCCGGAGCGTTCCCGCATCATCACCTTCGAGGGCGCCTTCCATGGCCGCACGCTGGCGACGATCGCCGCCGGCGGCCAGTACAAATATCTCGAGGGTTTCGGTCCGAAGGTCGAGGGCTTCGACCAGGTGGCGTTCGACGACATCGACGCCGCTGAAAAGGCGATCACGCCCGAGACAGCGGCGATCCTGATCGAGCCGGTGCAGGGCGAGGGCGGCATCCGCCCGGTGCCGACGCAATCCTTGAAACGGTTGCGGCAGCTCTGCGACCAGCACGGCCTGCTTCTGATCTTCGACGAGGTCCAGTGCGGCATCGGTCGCACCGGCAAGCTGTTCGCGCATGAATGGGCCGGTGTGACGCCTGACCTGATGGCGATCGCCAAGGGTATCGGCGGCGGCTTCCCGATGGGTGCCTGCCTCGCGACCGATGAGGCCGCGACCGGCATGACGGCCGGCGTGCACGGCACCACTTTCGGCGGCAATCCGCTGGCCATGGCGGTGGGCAACGCCGTGCTCGACGTCGTGCTGGCCGACGGTTTCCTCGAGGACGTGCAGCGCAAGGCGCTGCTTCTGAAGCAGGGCCTGGCGGCGGTGGCCGACGAATTTCCAGATGTCATCGAAGGCATTCGCGGAACCGGCCTGATGCTTGGCCTGAAATGCGTCATGCCCAACACCAAGGTGAACATGGCGCTGCGCGACCAGCACTTGCTGGCGGTGCCGGCCGGGGACAACGTCATCCGCCTCTTGCCGCCGCTCACCGTCACCGATGCCGAGATCGGCGAGGCGTTGAAGCGCATCCGCTCGGGCGCCAAGGGCCTGACCGACGCGATTGCGGCCGAAGCCGCTAAGTAATTCTGGAATGTTGCCGATGAGCGTTCGCCACTTCACCGACCTGTCCGCCGTTTCCGCAGGCGACCTGCGCTTGATGCTGGACGACGCGGTGGCGCGAAAGACCAGGCTCAAGGCCGGCGAGCGTTCGAAACCGCTCGAAGGCAAGGTGCTGGCGATGATCTTCGACAAGCCGTCGACGCGCACGCGCGTTTCCTTCGACGTCGGCATGCGCCAGCTCGGCGGCGAGACCATCATGCTGACCGGCACCGAGATGCAGCTCGGCCGTTCCGAAACCATCGCCGACACCGCCAAGGTGCTGTCGCGCTATGTCGACGCCATCATGATCCGCACCACCTCGCACGACCGGCTGCTGGAACTCACCGAGAACGCCACCGTGCCGGTGATCAACGGGCTGACCGACGATACCCATCCCTGCCAGCTTATGGCCGACATCATGACCTACGAGGAGCATCGCGGTCCGGTGGCCGGCAAGACCTTCGCCTGGACCGGCGACGGCAACAATGTGCTGCATTCGCTGCTCGAAGCCTCGGCGCGGTTCCGCTTCAATCTCAATGTCGCGGTGCCCGAGGGCAGCGAGCCGTTCGAGAAATATGTCGACTGGTCAAAGGCCAATGGCGGCAAGGTCAGGTTTGCCCGCTCGGCCGAGGAGGCGGTCGACCAGGCGGATTGCGTCGTCACCGACAGCTGGGTGTCGATGGGCCAGGAGCATCGCGCCCGCGGCCACAACGTCTTCCTGCCTTACCAGGTCAATGCCGCGCTGATGGCCAGGGCAAAGTCCGATGCGCTGTTCATGCACTGCCTGCCGGCGCATCGCGGCGAGGAGGTCACCGATGAGGTGATCGACGGACCTCACTCGGTAGTGTTCGACGAGGCCGAGAACCGGCTGCACGCTCAGAAGGCGGTGCTGGCCTGGTGCCTGGGCGCTTGATCGAGGCCGGCGTGATCCGGGCCAACTTGATCCAGAGCGATGTGATGCCTATTTGCGGGCCATCACTGAAATCGAACGCGCTTCGACGCATGCGGCCCGCAGGGCGGCATGGCCGCGCCCTGGAGCTTTGTCATGCTGGAAACCAGTCCATTGGCTGAACATCAACCCAAACTCGGCGAATTCGGCTTCGCCGGCGACGACCATGTCGTGCCTTACGAGGTGGCGCCCCTGGACGTGCGCGGCCGTACCGTGCAGCTCGGGCCGATGCTCGACGCCATCCTCAGCCGCCACGACTATCCCGAACCGGTCGCGCGCCTGCTGGCGGAAGCCTGCGTGCTCACCGTGCTGCTCGGCACGTCGCTGAAATTCGAGGGCAAGTTCATCCTGCAGACCCGCACCGACGGGCCGGTCGACATGCTGGTGGCGGATTTCACCACGCCGCATGCGCTGCGCGCTTATGCGCGCTTCGACGCCGACCGGCTGCAGGCGCTGGTTGCCGCCGGCGAGACCTCGCAGGAGAAGCTGCTCGGCACCGGCGTCCTGGCCCTGACCATCGACCAGGGCGCCCACACGCAGCGTTATCAGGGCATCGTCCAGCTCGACGGCACGTCGCTGGAAGACGCCGCGCGCACCTATTTCCGCCAGTCGGAGCAGATCCCGACGGACCTCAGGATGTCGGTCGCCAAGCTGGTGACGCCGGGGCCTGGCGGCGCCCGCGAGCAGTGGCGCGCCGGCGGCATCCTTGCGCAATTCCTGCCGCAGACGCCGGAGCGCATGCGCGTGCCCGATATTTCGGGCGGCGACGGCGATCCGCGGGAGGTAGCGCATGAGCCGGCCGACAATTCCTGGCAGGAGCTCCTGGCCCTGCTCGGCACCACCGAGCCGACCGAACTGATCGATCCCACGGTGGGCGCCGAGCGGCTGCTCTACCGGCTGTTCCACGAGCATGGCGTGCGCGTCTTCCGCGGCGTGCCTGTCGCCGACCAGTGCTCGTGCTCGCGTGACAAGATCCGCGGCATCCTCGAAGGTTTTTCCGCCGAGGAGATCGACGACAGCACCGAGGACGGCGGCATCCACGTCGCCTGCGAATTCTGCTCCACGAGGTACGACTTCGATCCTGCGGAGTTCGGCTCGGCCCAATAGGGTCGCTTTCCTAAAGAAAACCGCTTCGCAGCCTATCCTCTCCCCGGCCGGGGAGAGGATGCTTGGCTTGCCTTTGGCTACCCTTTTTGACGGGGCTTTGGCGCCGCACCGTTGTCAGCGTCAAATGAATTCTTGGAGGTGCTTGCGGACATCTGACACTCGTTCGACTGGGGCCATATGGGTCTCTTCATCGAGCACGATGAGCTGCGCTCCGCTGATTGCACTCGCGGTGGCTTCCATCATGCCGCCGCCGAAGAACTGGTCCTTTTCGCCGCCGAGGATCAACGTCCGTGCCGATATATTGCGGAGGTCTTCCTTTGCCACCTCGTTGTCGAGTGTTGCTTCGAGATAGCGAACAATCGAACCCGGCGCTCCGATCCGTTCAATCAGTCTGCGTCCTTCGAACCTCAGGCGAAGACGCAAGAGAAGGTTCAGCCATGGCCGCCGAAATACCGTTGTGAATTCCGCCAACAACGCGTGAAATTGTCCGGCTTTTGCGAGTCGAATTTGTCTCTGTAGCCGCTTTTTTCCATCAGCCGAAAAACCGTGTGCACTGGCCAGCAGGATCAGCTTGCCCACATGGCCCGGATGCCGGGCGGCCACCTGCGTTGCGACAACGCCGCCGTAGGAAATACCCATCAAGCACGCTGGCTTCTTGAAGTTACCGTCAATGATCTCCGCGATGTCTCTGGCCATGCCCTCGAGCGAAAGACCGACTTCTGGATCGGGATCGTAGCCGATCAGCACAAAGCTCACGTCGGGTGGAAGGATGCGAATGAGCCGTCCGGCGTCCTTTTTCAGCCTGGATGGCAGGGGTTTCATCATGAACCCTTGGCCGCCGTTGATGATGAGAAGAGGTTCCGGTCCCCGTCCAACTCTCGCGAACGGCATCCGGCCCAGAAATAACCCTGTTTCGATATCGCGCTTCAAGCCGCCGTCTGGCGCATGGCCAGCCCCCTGCTCAATGCTAAGTATAGTTACGAAAGCTGGCGCAACGCTTCCACGGCATCGCGTGGCATTGGCGACGGAAGTGCCGATCCTGCATTAACTCGCGCGCATCTGGTTGGTTGGTTAGAGGCGGCGAATGCAACCAGTCTATGTGCCAGTACCAAAGTGCGGGGGTTAGCGGCCACTAGTTCACCGTCCGCCTTGTCCCCGGCATGTCGAGGGAGAAGGCGGGGATGGCGACGTCGAACGTTTCGCCGCGCCCGTTGCGCATCGTGTAGTGGCCGACCATGATGCCGGAAGGCGTCGAGAGCGGGCATCCCGATGTGTACTGATAGCTGTCGCCCGGATTGAGTTCCGGCTGGTCGCCGACGACGCCCGCGCCGCGCACTTCCTCGACGCGGCCGCGGCCGTCGGTTATGTGCCAGTAGCGCGACAGAAGCTGCACGAACTCGTCCGACCGGTTGTCGATCGTCACCTGATAGCCCCACACATAGCGGTTCTCGGACGGATCGGAACGATCCTCCAGATAGAACGGCCTGACCTGCACTTCTATGTTGCGCGTGACGGCGCGATACATGGGGCAACTCCGGTGCTGCGCAAGGGAAATATTTGTCGCCCCCGCAGCTAAATCAACGAAAAGCAGCCTGACCTGCCGACCTTAAAGCGCAGTGCCGACAAACAATGTCATTTAAGTGACACATGACAATGTTGGTGTGCGCGAACTGCGCCGGGCGACTCGGGCGCTCTGTCGACTGATGAAAGCCGCTGCCGTCGGCCCTTCCGGAGTGACCAGATCTCGATGGAACCGACCTTCGCAGCCGCCTTTGCCTCGTCAGCCCTTCTTCTTTCCAATCTCGCCGGCATCCTGCTTGCATCGTTGCGGCTGGAGGCGCATCGGGTCATTCCTGCGCCCTCCGGCAAGCAGCCGCCGGTCTCTATCGTCGTGCCGTCGCGCGGCGTCGAGCCGTTCACCGAGGAGACGCTGGGCCGCGCTTTCTCGCTCGACTGGCCACGCTATGAGCTGATCTTCTGCGTCGCCCACGCCGAAGACCCCGTGGTCAGGCTGATCAACGCCGCGATCGCGCGCTTCCCCAAGGTTCCGGCGCGGCTGCTCGTCGGCGATGACAGGATCAGCGCCAATCCCAAGCTCAACAACTGCGTCAAGGGTTGGCAGGCGGCCCGGCACGATTGGGTGGTCCTCGCCGATTCCAACGTGCTGATGCCCAAAGACTATGTCCAGCATCTTATGGCGGCCTGGCGGCCGGATACCGGCCTCGTCTGCTCGACGCCGATTGGCTCGCGGCCGGATGGTTTTTGGGCCGAAGTCGAATGCGCCTTCCTCAACACCCTGCAGGCGCGCTGGCAATATACCGGAGAAGCGCTCGGTCTCGGCTTCGCCCAGGGCAAGAGCATGCTGTGGAACAAGCCGATGCTCGATGCCCGTGGCGGCATCCATGCTTTAGCCGCCGAGATCGCCGAGGATGCTGCAGCCACCAAGCTGGTCAACAGCCTGGGGCTGCGTGTAAATCTCGTCGCCTCGCCCTTCGAGCAGCCGCTCGGCCAGCGCCGGCTTGCCGAAATCTGGTCGCGCCAGGCGCGCTGGGCGCGGCTGCGCCGCGTCACCTTTCCGCTTTTCTTCGCGCCCGAGATCCTGACCGGTGCGGCGATGCCGCTGCTTTTCGCGCTGATCGCGGCGGCAGGCGCGGGCGTCAGCCTCCCCACCACGGCGCTTTGCGTGCTGGCGATCGCCTATGTGCCGGAATGCCTGCTCGCCTGGTCCAAGGGCTGGTATCTGTCGCCGCGCAGCGTGACCGCGATGATCGTGCGCGACGCGATGCTCCCCGCCATCTGGGCGCGCGGCTGGCTGGGTGGCGCCGTCGAGTGGCGCGGCAACGCCATGACCATCCGCACCGGGGAGATGACCGAGCTGGAAGAGATCGCCTGAGCTGCGCACAGGCGACGCACGCCCTCATTCGTCGTCAGCGACCGAGCTCAAGCCGCATGACTATATCCTGGTCATAGTTACCGAAGCCGCGCCCAAATATGTTGACGCCGCCAGGATGCTTCGCCTTCGCGTCGATGCCGATCCTCATCCGGATCGAGCGATGCTCGGTGATGCCGAGGTCGTTCACGGTGACGTCGGAGATTCTGACCCCGTCGATGAAAGACCCCGACTGGCCGATCCGCCAGCTCTTCAACTTGCCATATTGTGAGCCTGCCAGCTTCCACCAGCTTGGCGTATAGACACCGCGCTTGTCGCCATAGTCGCCCGGCGACGTCCAGGTGCCGACGGCCACGTCGTTCACCCAAAGCGAGAGGTCGGAAGGCCAGTCCATATTGGTGCCGGGCACCTCCGACGAGAGCTCCATCGAGAACTCGATCGACTCTATCTGGGCGTTGAGCAACTTGGCGTTGTTGGGAAATTTGTACTCGACGCTGCCCATTCCGAACCAGATGAGCGCCGCCTGGACGCGCGCAGGATCGAGGAAGGAATCAGGGACATCCAGCAGGCCGATCACGCCATCAGTCGAGCAGAGACCGCAAGGCGGACTGACCTCGACTGAGGTGAACAGGCCGAGCGGCATCGCGACTTCGATGACGTTTGCGTCGCGTCGAAGTTCCTCCTCCGCCTCGAACCGCACGATGATCTCATCGAAGCGGGCCGAACAGATCTTTTGATGACCCTTCCTGGCCTTGACAGCCTCGGTCACGATCAGGCCGGCTTCCTCGAGTGTCTGTACGTTGATGGCGACCGTCGATTGCGGCAGCTCCAGCCGGCGGGTGATGTCGTTGACGTTGAGCGGGCCTTCGCTGCGCAGGAGCTTGAGGATGCGTACGCGGATCGGTGACGCCAGTCCCTTCAAGACCTCGATGTCGTCCTCCGGATCGATGGTGAGGAAGTTGGGTTTCATGGACGACGGCGACCTGAGCGGGAAAGGAGGCAGTGTTTATATCATAATTACTGATAGTCAAACCGATGGTCAGCCTTTGATGCCGGCCGAAAGCGTTATCGCCTGGGTCACGCGGCGCTGGAAAATCAGATAGGCGAGCGCAACGGGAAGTCCTGCCAGCACGGCGCCCGCCAGCTCGCGCGCATACTGGACACCGAAGGCGGAGTGCACCTGCGTGACGCCGACCGTGATGTTCATCGTCTCCTCGGAACTCTGCGCCAGGAACGGCCAGAGGAAAGCGTTCCATGCGCCGATGAAGGTGATTATGGCCAGCGCCGTGGTCACCCCCCAGTTCATAGGCAGGTAGATCTTGAACAGAAGCTGGAAATCGTTGGCGCCGTCCATGATCGCCGCCTCACGGAAGTCGCGCGGGATCGAATCGAAGAACTGCTTGTAGACGATGACGACGACTGGAACGATGAGCTGGGGGAGGATGATGCCGAGCCAGGTGTTGAGGGTGCCGAAATTCGACATCAGCACGAAGTGGGTGACTATCAGCGCCTGGATGGGCACCATGAAGCTCGCCATGATCGTCAGATAGAGCAGACGGCGGCCCGGGAAGCGCAATTGTGATATCGCATAGCCGCAGGTCGCAGCCGTGAAGATGACGATCATGGTGACCGCTGCGGAGGTCACCAGCGAATT
This sequence comes from Mesorhizobium sp. M1C.F.Ca.ET.210.01.1.1, assembly GCF_004791585.1. Taxonomy (GTDB): domain Bacteria; phylum Pseudomonadota; class Alphaproteobacteria; order Rhizobiales; family Rhizobiaceae; genus Mesorhizobium. The sequence goes on along the minus strand of NZ_SRUU01000002.1, from coordinate 32,308 downwards.
CAGGTACCAGAGCCCGATCTTCGTGTTCAGGAGAACGTAGGCGTAGGCCTCGAGCGTGAAGGTTTCGGGCCACAAGCGGACTCCAGGTTGGACGACCTCGTATTCCGGCTTGAGCGTGGTCACCATGGCCCAGTACAGCGGAAAGGCCCAGATGATAGCGAATACGAACGTCGCCAGCGTCAGAACCAGTCCCGCCATATCGAAGGCCCGCAGCCTGCGATGCCGGCCTTCGGCGCCGATGGTTGGCAGTTTGATGCGGCCGGTTTCGACGCTCATCGCTCGGCGCCCCTGGCGCGCAGCACCTGGTATTGCAGGACCGAGAGCGCGGCGATCAGCACGAACAGCGCGGTGGCAATCGTTGCGGCATAGCCGCCATGATTGCGTTGGAAGGCCTCGCGGTAGATGTACTGCACCAACACCATCGTCGGCTCGGAACGGCCGCCGATCGAAAACAGATAGACCTGATCGAATATCTTGAGCTGGAGGATGAGCTGGATCGTCGCCACAAGCGCCGTGACGGGCCAGATCAGCGGCCAGGTGATCTTCCAGAACAGCTGCCAGCGATTGGCGCCGTCGATCGCCGCGGCGTCATATATCTCCGGGGATATGTTTCTCAACCCCGCTATGAAGAGCAAAACATTGAAGCCGTTGGTCCACCAGATCGTGATCAGCCCTACCATGGGGAGGAACCACGGGATCGTGCGGAAGACAGGCACGCGCTCACCGTAGAAGAGCTCGATCGGGTACTGCGCAATCCCGAACTGCAGATCGAGGATCCAGCGCCACATCAGGAAGACCACCGAGACCGGCAGGATGTAGGGTAGGAAAAAGGCGGCAAGAACGATGCTTTGCGTCCATCCCTTCAGCCGGTCCACCATCAGCGCGATGAGGAGCCCGATCGCCACGTTCGGCACCACGGTGAGCACGACGAAATAGCCGGTGTTCCAGACCGCCGTCTTGAACAGCCTGTCGCCGAAGAGCCGAACATAGTTCTTGAAATAGACCCAATCTCCCTCGCCGATAAGCGGCGCGTTCGTGAAAGAGAGCTCGAGCATCTTCAGGGTCGGATATATGAAGAGCACCAGGTAGATGAGCAAGAAGGGCGCAATCAGAATGAAAGCGCTACGGCGTTCGGCGCGTCTGGTGCTTGCTAGCATCGCACCGGGTCTCCTGTTCGATCCAATCCGTCTCCAAGGGCCGTCCGCCGACGACCGCAGCCGTCGGCGGACTCCTCGGGAGGTCTACTCGGTCTGACCGTCCAGATCGTCGCGCATCTGCTCCATCGCCGCCTGCGGATCGAGCTCGCCGTTGATCGCCGGCATCAGGAAGTTTCCTGCCGCATCATAGACCGGCGAGGCCACACCGGCGAGCTTGGAGCTCGGATCGAACACCGCTGTTTTCGCCAGTGTTGAATAGGTGGCGTTTGGTTGCATCTTCTTGAAATCGTCGCTCGAAGTGACTGGTGAAAAGGCGGGGATGTGCCCTGCGGTTGCCCAGAACAGCGAGTGCTCGTTCATCCATTTGACGGTCTCCAGCACTGCCTTCAGCTTCTCCGGCGAGATCTCCTTGCCCTTGCGGTTCGGGATCGCGAAGGAGTGCGAGTCGGCCCAGGTTGCCGGCTGGTCGAAGAAAGTCGGAAGCTGGATAGCCCCCCATTCGAAGCCGAGCTTGTTCTGCTTGGCGAGATCCGTGAAGGTCGGCACCTCCCAGACACCGTTGATGTGCATGGCGGCCTTGCCCGACGTGAAGAGCGCGATCGAGGCAGGATAGTCGGTCGACTTGGGCGCCAGCCCGTCGGCGACCCATTTGGCGACGACGCTCGTGGCTTTGACTGCCTTGTCGAGATTGTCACCTTCCAGAAACTTGCCGTTGTCGGAGAGGAACTTGCCGCCCTGCTGACTGAACAGCGAGTAGAAGATGCGCCACTGCGAGTCGCCGGCAGCGCTGTGGATGGAGACGCCATATTCCGAGCCGCCGGCTTTCAGTTTCTCGAGAGCTGCGTGGAAATTGTCGACGCCGTCGAGGCCTTTCGGCAGGCCGTCCTGGCCGAGGAGACCCGCTGCAGCGAGCTTGTCCTTGTTGTAGTAGAGAACGACCGAATGGATATCGAAGGGGATGGCGTATTGCTTTCCGTCCACCTGGGCAGCTTTCCAGTTGGCGGGCGCATAATTGTCGGCCGAGAGGCCGGCGGCCTTCAACTCCTCGGGGGTGATTTCGCGCAGCGTCCCCGTGGCGACGCCGAGCGGCAGGCGCGACAGGTGGTAAGTCATGACATCCGGTCCCTCGCCGACGGCGGCCGAGGTCTGGACCTTCGTGTAGAACGGCACGCCCCATTCAAGCGTCGTCGCCTGGATCTCGATCGAATCCGCGTGTTCCTTGTTGAACTGATCGATCAGCGACTTCATGCGCACGCCGTCGCCGCCGCTCAGGAAATCCCACCAGACGATCGTCTCCTTCGCTTGCGCGCCGGCAGCGAATGCGATCAGTGCCGCCGTGAGCAGCGCCTTCTTCAGAATTGTCCTCATCATGATCCTCCCTTTCGGCTATTTTTCGCTTGCTTCGAGAAGTCGCCGCAGCGCTCGAATTCCTCCAGACGGTTTGGCATCGGCAGCCGATCCTGCCTGCCGTGCCCACTGCTGTTGCATCAAGACCGGCAGGGCGGAACATGGACGCTCCTCACGCCCGCTATCCCCTGACGGCATGGCAAAACAAACGTGGATCGAGATTCCGTTTGGTTCCCTGATTTCAACGATACCTTTGGCTTGTAGGACGGTCAACCAATCTTATGGTATGTATCATATTGTTTGGTATATTAGGACCTGCGCTCTCCTGCCTGCGGTCTCAGACGCTCACGCGTACCAGATGATAGGACCGCGGCGGTAAGTTCCCTTTGACCCGCCCGTCAATGACCGAAACCCCATCGCCGATGCTGGGAGAGACGCGGTCCGGCTTGGCGGCCGTGTTCGTGGCCTTGAGGTCAGGATGGGCAATCAACACGTGCTCGGCGATGCTCTTCGGCGCGAAGCCGGCCATATCGATGTCGATAGCCAAAGCCTCGTCCGGGTGGCGGTTGACCATGAAGAACGCCACGGTCGCGCCGTCCCGGCTCCGCACCGCGGCGACGTCCAGATAGGGAACGTCATCCGCCATCTTGGCATCGTAGGTCGGCACGTCCACGGCCACGTTCAAAGCATCGCCACGGCCGTAGAGGGAGGCGTAGTAGTAGGGATAGAAGATGGTTTGCTTCCAGGCCGGCCCGCCGGTTTGCGTCATGATGGGTGCGATCACGTTCACGAGCTGCGCGATGCAGGCGATCCTCACACGATCCGACCGGCGGATGAATGTATTGAGCGCGCAGCCGATAAGCAGGACGTCCTCGAAATTGTAGGCGTCCTCCAACAAGCTGGGCGCCTTGGCCCAATTGACCCCGTCGCCGTCGCTGACGCCTTTCTTTCGGGTGTGATACCAGACGTTCCATTCGTCGAAGGAGATGTAGACGTTGTGCTTGGAGCGCCTCTTCGCCTTCACGTAGTCGATTACGCCGCTGATCGTCTGGATGTAGCGGTCGACCGGAACGGACTTGGCGAGGAAGTTCAGGTAGTCATCGTCCCAGTTGTCCCAGTATTGATGCAGCGAGATGTAGTCTACATTGTCGTAGGCGAGCTCGAGGACCTCGGCCTCCCAGGCGGGATAGGTGGGCATGTTGTGGTTGGAGGAGCCGCACGCGACGAGCTCGAGGGTCGGGTCGAAGACCTTCATCGCGCGACCGACCTCGTTTGCGACGCGGCCATATTCATGGGCCGTGCGATGGTTCATTTGCCACGGCCCGTCCATCTCGTTGCCGAGGCACCAGACCCGAACGTTGTGCGGCTCGGCCGAGCCGTTCTTCCTGCGCAGGTCGCTCCAGTAGCTGCCCCCCGGATGGTTGCAGTATTCGAGCATGGCGAGCGCCTCTGTGAACCCCTTCGAGCCGAGATTGACCGCAAGCATGGGCTCGGTCCCGGCCTTGCGGCACCAACGAATGAACTCATCCGTCCCCATCTCGTTGGTCTCGGTCGTCTTCCAGGCGAAGTCTAGCCGTACGGGCCGCTCATTCTTCGGCCCGATCCCGTCCAGCCAGTCGTAGTTGGAGACGAAATTGCCGCCGGGGTAGCGAACCAGCGGCGCGTTCAGGCCGCGCACCAGTTCGAGCACATCGCCGCGGAATCCGTCTTCGTCGGCGGTCGCGTGGCCCGGCTCGTAGATGCCGCCATAGACGGCTCGCCCAAGATGCTCCAGAAAGGCGCTGTAGATGCGATCGTCGATGGTCCCGATTTTGAAATCCCGGTGGACCGCTATATGCGCCTTCATGTCCGTCGCCTACCCTTTATATCATCTAATCTGATATGTACCAGGGCATTTGAACATTGGCTGCGACCTCTGTCAATCGCAGCTTGAGGCGACTTTTGGACTTGGAGGTGCGTTCGGTCCGAGCTGTCGAAACGCTGCCGACAGCATCGCGTCAAACCGGGAAGCTGCCGGTCTGGTCGCTGCTATCTGGCGGCCCTCAGCGCCTGTTCGACGTCGCCGAGCAGATCGTCGGTATCCTCCAGGCCGACGGAGAGCCTGAGCGTGCCGGGCCCGATGCCGAGTTCGGCGCGCGCCTCGTCGCTGAGGTTCTTGTGCGTCGTCGTCGCGGGATGGGTGATCAGGCTCTTGGCGTCGCCGAGATTGTTGGAGATCAGCACAATGTCGAGCGCGTTCTGGAAGGCGAAGGCCGCCTGCTTGCCGCCCTTGACGTCGATGCAGATCAGCGTCGAGCCGCCTGACATCTGCTTCCTGACGATATCCGCCTGCGGATGGTCTGCCCGGCCCGGATAGATAACGCGGGAGATCTCCGGCCTGCCAGCCAGGAAGTCCGCGATCTTGCCTGCGCTTTCCGTCTGCTGGCGCACCCGCAGCGGCAGCGTCTCCAGGCCCTTGAGCAGCGTCCAGGCATTGAAGGGCGACAGGCTCGGGCCGGTGTGCCGGAAATAGTCGTGCAGGTTCTCGTCGATCCACTTCTTGTCCGACAGGATGACGCCGCCGAGACAGCGGCCCTGTCCGTCGATGTGCTTCGTCGCCGAATAGACGACAACATGGGCGCCGAGTTGTAGCGGCTTCTGCTGCAGCGGCGTGGCAAAGACATTGTCGACGATCACGCGCGCGCCGATCGAATTGGCTAAAGCGGCAACGGCGGCGATGTCGACCACTTCCAGCGTCGGGTTGGTCGGGCTTTCCAGGAAGAACAGCTTGGTGTTGGGCCTGATCGCCTTTTCCCAATTGGCGATGTCGGTGCCGTCGACCAGCGTCGCCTCGATGCCATAGCGCGGCGCCAGCGTCTCGACCACCCAGCGGCATGAGCCGAACAGTGCCCGCGCCGCAACGACATGGTCGCCGGCCTTGACGCTGCACAGAAGTGCGGCGGACACCGCCGCCATGCCGGAAGCGGTTGCGCGGGCGTCTTCGGCGCCTTCCAGCGCGCACATGCGCTTCTCGAACATGTCCACCGTCGGGTTGGCGTAGCGCGAATAGATGAAGCCCGGCTCCTCGCCCTTGAAACGGGCTTCGGCGGCCTGCGCGGTCTCATAGACATAGCCCTGGGTGAGATACATCGCCTCGGCGGTCTCGCCGAAGCCGGAACGCAGCGTCCCGCCATGCACGAGTGCCGTCTGAGGTTTCCAATTGCGCGTCTTCGTCATAGCCCTGCTTCCAAACACAAAAAAACCGGCCGCGATGTCGCAACCGGTCCATACGGCCTTGCAGCCCAACGGTCCTTTAGCGACTTGTTTAACGTGGCTGCAAGCCGACCGGCCAAATCACCACGGGATAACGACCCTTTAGACCCGCACCGCGCTTGCGTCAATTGCCGGCTTGATTAAGAGGTTTGTACCAGGCAGGTGCGTGCAACCATGCGCTTGCCCGGCCTTGGAGCAATTCCAGGAAAAGTGTGAAAAGGTTTTCCGCCCGGAATTGCGTCAAAACAAAAAGGTAGAGCGGTTCGCCGTTTCCGCGAAACGGCGAATTGCTCTAGCGGAGCCAGATCTTGCGGCAGACAGGCATTCTTACGGATCGGGACATCGCGGCGCTGTTCGAGGCGGGCGCGCTGAAGTCGCCGCGCGCGCTCGACACCAACCAGATCCAGCCGGCCAGTCTCGATCTGAGATTGGGCGACAGGGCGTTCCGCGTGCGCGCATCCTTCCTGCCAGGTCCCGATCACCTGGTGGCCGACAAGCTCGACCGGCTGAAGCTGCACGAGATCAACCTTGCCGAGGGCGCGGTGCTGGAGACGGGCTGCGTCTACATCGTGCCTTTGCTCGAAAGCCTGGCGCTGCCGTCAGAAGTGTCGGCTTCGGCCAATCCGAAGAGTTCGACCGGCCGTCTCGATATCTTCACGCGCGTCATGACCGATCGCGGCCACGAGTTCGACAAGATCGCCGCCGGCTATCATGGACCGCTGTACCTCGAGGTCAGCCCGCGCACCTTCCCGATCGTCGTGCGCGCCGGCTCGCGCCTGTCGCAGATACGCTTCCGCATCGGCAACGCGGTGCTGTCGGAGGCCGAGCTGCGTGACCTCCACCGCGCCGAGATGCTGGTCGCCACCGAGCCGCCCAACATTTCCGGCGGCGGCATCGCGCTCTCCATCGATCTCGACGGGGACAAGGACGGCCTGGTCGGCTATCGCGGCAAGCACCACACCGGCCTCGTCGACGTCGACAAGCGCGCCGCGCAGGATGTCGTCGACTTCTGGGAGCCGCTCTACAAGAGCGGCGCCGGCGAGCTGGTGCTCGACCCGGACGAGTTCTACATCCTGGTCTCGCGCGAAGCCGTGCATGTGCCGCCGCTCTATGCCGCCGAGATGACGCCGTTCGACCCGCTGGTCGGCGAGTTCCGCGTCCACTATGCCGGCTTCTTCGATCCCGGTTTCGGCCACTCCGCGGCCGGCGGCAGCGGCAGCCGCGCGGTGCTCGAGGTGCGCAGCCACGAAGTGCCCTTCATCCTCGATCACGGCCAGATCGTCGGCCGCCTCGTCTACGAGCACATGCTGAAGCGGCCGCAGGCGCTTTATGGCAGCGACCTCGGCTCCAACTACCAGGCGCAGGGCCTGAAACTCTCCAAGCATTTTCGCGCCGCGCGCTGATCATCAACATCAGACTCCGCTTGCCCGCCCCCGCGCGCCATGCTTGGCTGTGCCTCATTGGTTCTTGAACCTGACTGAGGGAGACGAAAAATGAAGATATCCAGATGGATCGTTTCGGCGGCGGCCGCTGCCATGCTGGCGCTCGGTGCCGGTTCTGCGATCGCAGCGGAAAAGATCAAGATCGGCACCGAGGGCGCCTATCCGCCCTTCAACACCATCACGCCGGACGGCAAGGTCGAGGGCTTCGACATCGACATCGCCAATGCGCTCTGCGCGCAGATGAAGGTCGAATGCGAGATCGTCACCCAGGACTGGGACGGCATCATCCCGGCCCTGCAAGCCAAGAAGTTCGACGCCATCATCGCTTCGATGAGCATCACCGAGGAGCGCAAGAAGCAGGTCGCCTTCACCCACAAATACTATACGACCCCGCTGGCGCTGGTGGCGCTCAAGGACAGCGACATCGCCTCGACTGAGCCGGCCGCGCTCGCCGGCAAGACCGTCGGCGCCCAGGCCTCGACCACGCAAGCCGACCATGCTCAGGACAAATATGGCAAGGCCGGCGCCGAAGCCAAGCTCTATCCGACCCAGGAAGAGGCGATCACCGATCTCCAAAACGGCCGCCTCGACGCCGTCATTTCGGATAAATTCGTGCTGGTCGACTGGCTGAAGAAGGCAAGCGACGGCTGCTGCAAGCTGGTCGGCGACGTAAAGGGCACCGAGACCGAGGCCGGCATCGCGGTGCGTCTGGAGGACACCGCGCTGCGTGATCGGCTGAACGCCGCCATTGACGCCATCGTCGCCGACGGCACCTACAAGAAGATCCAGGCCAAATATTTCGACTTCGATATTTATTGAGGCCGGAGCTGCCTATGGTTAGCCGCGAAACAGCGCCTGTTTCGCGGCGCCGAGGCACGCGTTGAAGCTGCCGATAAAAAGCAGCTCGCGTCCAGTTAGACGCGTTTTACCCCAGAATGAAGCCTGTCGCATGGCATCGAGCGATGCCTTTGATCCCTTCAACGGGAATAGCTGATCGCCCACACACCCAAGGACATAGGCGCGAGCAGAGTCGATGCGGCAAGGCTTGGCTCTGTCGCTCAGCGCGGCGCTGCGAAGTTGTGAAATCCGTTGATCGGCATTTCGCATTAGGAAGCGGGTTTGAGTTCGTGAATATCCGGTCTCCAGCAGTCGGCTGGTTATCAGGGTGCGAGCCTCACCATAGGAGGTCTTGCTGCATTGCGCGGCACCATAGGCCGCGGATGACCAGCAAGCGATCAAAAGCGCGATGCCCAGATTTCTAGCGCTTGGCGAGATATAGCCCATTGACCCGGCTCCAAACCGTTCGCGAGCTCAGAGCGCCTTGACCGTCACCATCACCGGCTTTTCGATCTCCAGCGGATTGCGCAGCGGCAATCCGAAATCCTTCGCCTCGATCTCGAACATGTCGCCGGCCTCGGTTCGGATGCCGTCGGCGAAGGACAGCGTCGCGGTGCCGAACATGTGCACATGCACGTCGCCGGGCTGACGGAAGGCCGAATATTTGAAGTGGTGATGCTCGAGATTGGCGATGGTGTGCGACATGTTCGCTTCACCCGACAGGAACGGCTTTTCCCAAAGCACCTTGCCGTTGCGCCAGATCCGCGATGCGCCCCTGATGTCGGCGGGCAGGTCGCCGATCAGGATTTCCGGGCCGAACGAGGCATTGCGCAGCTTGGAATGGGCCAGGAACAGGTAGTTCACCCGCTCGGTCACATGGTCGGAAAATTCGTTGGACAGCGTGAAGCCGACGCGGAACGGCGCGCCGTCGTCACCGATGACGTAGATGCCGGCGATCTCCGGCTCTTCGCCGGCGTCCTGCGCGAAGGCGGGTGACATCAGCGCAGCGCCCGGCGCCACCGCCATGGTGCCGTTGCCCTTGTAGAACCATTCCGGCTGCACGCCGATCTGGCCCTTGGCCGGCTTGCCGCCTTCCAGCCCCATGCGGAACATCTTCATGGAATCGGTGAGCTGCTCCTCGCCGTCGCTGAGCTTCTTGTGCATGGAATCGCGTGTCGCCGCGGAGCCGAGATGGGTCAAACCCGTGCCGGTGAGGTGCAGATGGGCGGGATCCGGATGATTGATCGGCGACACCAGACGGCCCTTCTTGTAGACGGCGTCGAGATCGACGGTCTCGCCATAGCCCTTGCGCTCGATCAGCGCTTCGAGCCCGGTGCCGGTGCGCGCCGCCTCCATCGCCAGCGAATAGACGCTGCGTGCGCCGTTGATGATCCGGGTCTTGCCGCCGCTGCGGGCAACGACGCGGATCGTCTCGGCGTCGTCGAGGATCTGGGAAATCAGCATGATGAAACCCTCTCTCTTTTGCCTAGAGCGGTTCAGTTTTGACGGAAAACAGACCCGCTCTAGCTCCTTGTGTTTACGCAATCCCGAACGGAAAACCGCTACGCACTTTTCCTGGAATTGCTCTAAGCCCGGCTGCCGATGGCAAACCCTGACCCGCGCGGCCCGGTACCGATCCGTGCCACGGTTGAATTCTTCCTCCGGATTGCGCTCGCGAGCCCGGTCCATCGGGGGACTTCTTGGCGCCGACGGGCAAGCCGGCAGCCTCGCGATCTGGACCCGTATGCCTCCTGCTTTCCTCGTTGGGACGGTTCGGCCTCTGGACCGCCGATCCGCCCCAAATATTTGTTCTTACGCAATCCCACGGAAAACCGCTGTGCGCTTTTCCTGGATTGATCTGGCCTGTCAGGCCTTGTTCTTGTTGTAGACGTCGAAGATCACGGCGCCGAGCAGCACCAGGCCCTTGACCACCTGCTGCCAGTCGACGTTGACGCCCATGATCGACATGCCGTTGTTCATCACGCCCATGATGAAGCCGCCGACCACGGCGCCGATGACCTGTCCGACGCCGCCCATCGCCGAGGCGCCGCCGATGAAGACGGCCGCGATTACGTCGAGCTCGCTGCCGAGACCCGCGGCTGGCACCGCCTGGCCGAGGCGCGCCGCGATGATCAGGCCGCCGAGCGCCGACAGCACGCCCATGTTGATGAAGACGAGCAGCGTCAGCCTTTCGGTGTTGATGCCCGACAGCTGCGCCGCCTTGGCGTTGCCGCCCATCGCATAGATGCGGCGGCCGATGGTCATGCGCTTGGTGACGAAGACGAACAGCGAGATCAGCACGCCCATGACCATAAGCACGACCGGCAGGCCCTTGTAGCTCGCAAACTGGAAGACCAGGAACAGCGCCAGCGCGCTGCCCACCAGCGTCTTGATGACGAACAGCGGGAAGGGCTCGGCCTCATAGCCATGGCGCTCGCGCTTGCGGCGGGCCCTCAGCCCGAAATAGGCGTAGGCGAGCACCGCGACCAGGCCGAGCACGATCGTGGTCATGTGCAGCGTGAGCCCGCTGCCGACGATGGTCTTGCCGGCGGCGTTCACTGTCGGCGGGATCAGCGTCAGCGGGCCGATGACGTCCGGAATGAAGCCCGAGCTCAGCGCCTTGAAGCTGTCGGGAAGCGGGCCGACCGAGGAGCCGCCGCCTAGCAGCGCCTGGCAGATGCCGCGGAAGATCAGCATGCCCGCCAGCGTCACGATGAAGCTCGGTATCCGGTGATAGGCGATCCAGTAGCCTTGCGCCGCGCCGATAAGGGCGCCCACGATCAGGCAGACGATCGAGACGACGAGCGGATTGCTGAATATCCCGAGCGGCCAGATGACCATCATCATCGCCGCCAGCGCGCCGATGAAGCCTGCGACCGATCCCACGCTGAGATCGATATAGCCGGCCACGATCACCAGCAGCATGCCAAGCGCCATCACGATGATGAACGAGTTCTGCTGCACCAGGTTCGAGAGGTTGACCGGTTTGAACAGCGTTCCCGACGTCGTGTACTGGAAGAACAGCATGATGACGATCAGTGCGATGATCAGGCCGTATTCGCGCAGATTTGTCGTCAGCGCCGAGACGGCGATGCGCGGACCATGCTTGACGTCTTCGGCGGTGCCGCTTTGCGGCGCGGGAGCGCTGTCTGTGCTCATGATGCTTTTTTTCCTTCTCCCCGAACGATGGCGCGCATGATTTTTTCCTGGCTGGCATCGCTTGCCGCCATTTCGCCGACGATACGCCCTTCGTTCATGACATAGATGCGGTCGGTGATGCCGAGCAGCTCCGGCATTTCCGAAGAGATGACGATGATCGCTTTGCCTTCGGCTGCGAGACGGGCGATGATCGTGTAGATTTCGTACTTGGCGCCGACGTCAATGCCGCGCGTCGGCTCGTCCAGGATCAGCACTTCGGGGTCGGCGAACAGCCATTTCGACAGCACCACCTTCTGCTGGTTGCCGCCCGACAGGTTGCCGGTCAGCTGGTAGACGCTGGAAGCGCGGATGTTGGTCTTCTTGCGATAGTCGTTGGCGACGCTCATCTCGCGCATGTCGTCGATGACGCCGCGGCTGGAAACACCTCCCAGGTTGGCTAAAGTCACATTGTGCTTGATGTGGTCGATGAGGTTGAGCCCGTAGGTCTTGCGGTCCTCGGTGACATAGGCGATGCGGTTTTCCACCGCCTTGCTCACCGACGAGAGGTCGATCGGCTTGCCTTCGAGCAAAACCTCGCCGGTGATATGCCGGCCGTAGGTGCGGCCGAACAGGCTCATCGCGAATTCGGTGCGGCCGGCGCCCATCAGGCCGGCGATGCCGACCACCTCGCCCTTGCGCACATTGAGGCTGATGTTCTTGATCACTTGCCGTTCGGCATGGATCGGGTGGTAGACCGACCAGTCCTTCACTTCGAAAACAACGTCGCCGATCTGCGGCTCGCGCGGCGGATAACGGTCGTCGAGCGAGCGGCCGACCATCGAGGTGATGATGCGGTCCTCGCTGATATCCTTCCTGGGCAGGGTCTCGATGGTGCGCCCGTCACGGATGACCGTCACCTTGTCGGCGACCCGGTTCACCTCGTTGAGCTTGTGCGAGATCAGGATCGAGGTCATGCCCTGGCGCTTGAACTCGAGCAGTAGATCGAGCAGCGCCTGGCTGTCCTTTTCGCTGAGCGAGGCGGTCGGCTCGTCGAGGATCAGGAGCTTGACTTCCTTGCTCAGAGCCTTGGCGATCTCGACCAGCTGCTGCTTGCCGACGCCGATATTGGTGATCAGCGTCTTGGGGTCTTCCTTCAAGCCGACCTTGTCGAGCAGCGCTTTGGTGCGCTTCTCGTTGGCGTTCCAGTCGATGACGCCATAGGTGGCGTGCTCGTTGCCGAGGAAGATGTTTTCCGCAATCGACAGCATAGGCACCAGGGCAAGCTCCTGGTGGATGATGACGATGCCGATATGCTCGCTGTCGTGGATGCCCTTGAAGTGGCATTCCTGGCCGCGGAAGACGATATCGCCCTCATAGGTGCCGGACGGATAGACGCCCGACAGCACCTTCATGAGCGTCGATTTGCCGGCGCCGTTCTCGCCGACGATGGCATGGATTTCTCCCTCCTCGACGCTGAGATTGACGTTCGACAGCGCCTTCACGCCGGGAAACGTCTTGGTGATGTCGCGCATCTCCAAAATCGTCGAAGTCATCAGGAATTCCGCTCCCTGGCGCATGCCTTCCGCTACCGGAAAGTGTCATGCGCGAAATCAACATGCTGCAGTCCTGTCCGCGCCGCGACGGCGCATGGCGCTGCAGAAACCGGCAAGAAACAATACCGGGGTCGCTTCTGAACGAAAAGGGGCCCTGCGTCGCGCAGGACCCCTTCTTTAAGGCTGGCTTACTTCAGCTCGTCGGCCTTGATGTAGCCGGAGTCGACGACCTGAGCCTGGTAGTTCGACTTGTCGACCTCGTGCGGCGTCAAGAGGATCGAGGGAACGACCTTGACGTCGTTGTTGTAGGTCTTTTCGTCGAGCCCGTCGGGCTTGCCGCCGGAAAGCACCTTGTCAACCAGCTGGACGGTGGCCTTGGCCAGTTCGCGGGTGTCCTTGAACACGGTCGAGTACTGCTCGCCCGAGATGATCAGCTTGACCGAGGCGGTCTCGGCGTCCTGGCCGGTCACGATCGGCCACGGCTGAGCGTCCGTGCCGTAGCCGACGGCGCGCAGCGAGGCGGTGATGCCGCGTGACAGGCCGTCATAAGGCGACAGAACGCCATCGACGCGGCTGCCGTCCGAGTAGTTGGCCGAAAGCAGGTTGTCCATGCGCGCCTGGGCGGTGGCTGCCAGCCAGCGCAGCGTGCCGACCTTGTCCATGCCCATCTGGCCGGACTTGATCTTGATCGAGCCGTCGTCGATCAGCGGCTGCAGTACCGACATCGCGCCGTTGTAGAAGAAGAAGGCGTTGTTGTCGTCTGGCGAGCCGCCGAACAGCTCGACGTTCCACGGCTTGGTGTTCGGGAAGCGCTCCTTGAGGCCCTTGACCAGGGAATTCGCCTGGATGACGCCGACGCCGAAATTGTCGAAGGTCGTGTAGTAGTCGACATTCGGAGTCTTCTTGATCAGTCGGTCATAGGCGACGGTGACGACGCCGGCATCGTTGGCCTTCTGCAGCGCATCGGCCATGGTGGTGCCGTCGATCGAGGCGATGATCAGCGCCTTCGGGCCCTTGGTGATTTCGTTTTCCAGCTGGCTGAGCTGGTTCGGGATGTCGTCCTGCGCATACTGCAGGTCGACGGTGTAGCCGAGGGCCTCGAGCTGGGACTTGACGGCGTCGCCGTCATTGATCCAGCGCTGCGAGGTCTTGGTCGGCATCAGCACGCCGACGAGACCCTTGTCGGCGGCATGCGCCGAATAGGTCGTGGCGGCGATGCCAAGGGCCGCGATGGCGGCCAGCGTCTTGATGATCTTCACATTTACTCTCCCTGGTTGATGGACGCGACACCTCGGGGCTTCGCGGGCCGCGCAGTCGAACAGTAGCGCTCGCGCGCTGCTGTCGGCTTTATCGATCTCCGGTATCCTCCCAATCGGTCCCGTGACCCAATTTCAATCGATACGAATTTGCTCGTTGCCGATCGTTGCGTCTCGGAACGCGCGAAGGGTGTGTCCCTTTGACATAACTGTCAAATGCGATCTTTGGTGGTTGCTATATCGAAACTGGTATATTTTAGCGCGCGACGAAACATTGGTGGAGTGACGGGAAGATCATGGCGGCATTGCGCGATCCTGATGTGATTTCAAGCGGTTACGAGAAATTGCCGGAGAATGGGAAAACACTCCTGCGCAGCGGCCTCAGCCTGCGCCATATGCGCATGATCGCTGCCCTTGACGATCACGGACGGGTGAGCGCCGCTGCCCAGGTCATGAACATCTCTCAGCCGGCCGCCTCGCGCATGATCGCCGAGATGGAGGCGGTGCTCGACGTGAAGTTGTGCGAGCGTCTTCCACGCGGCATCACGCTCACTCCTTACGGCCAGGCGCTCGCCAGACGCGCCCGCTCCATCCTGCTCGAGATGCGCGAAGCCGACCGCGAGATTTCCGAGCTCAAGACCGGCAAGGGCGGCTCGGTGTTCCTCGGCGCGGTGACCGCGCCGGCGATCGAATTGGCCGTGCCGGCGATTCGCGAGATCCGCCGCATCTATCCGCGCATCGAGATCACCATGCAGGTCGAGACGTCGAACGTGCTCGCCCGCGAACTGATCGCTTCCCGCCATGACTTCATCATCGCCCGCATTCCCGACGACCTCAATCCGCGGCTGTTCGAATCGCGCGTCATCGGTATCGAGAAGGCCTGCCTGATCGTGCGCCGCGACCATCCGCTTGCCAGCGGCAAGATGGTCGGCCTGGAGGAGACGGCGGCCTATGACTGGGTCTTTCAGTCCGGCGGTTCGCCGCTGCGCCAGGCGATGGAAAGCAATTTCCTGAACCGCAACATCCCGCTTCCCGACCGCATCCTCAACACGTCCTCGCTGCTGCTGACGCTGGTGATGGTGGCGCAATCAGACGCTATCGCCCCTGTTTCGGTCCAGGTGGCCAAGTTCATCCAGAGCGCCGACGGGCTGTCCGGAGCGATCGACGTCGTGCAGACCGAGTTCGACATCGAGGTCAGGCCTTACAGCCTCATCACGGTCAAGAACCGCGTGCTCTCGCCCGCCGCCAAGATGCTGCACGACTTCATCTTGCGCGAAGTGGGGTAGTGGAACGAGAACGCCGCTCGTACGTTCAAACCGATCGGCAGCTCACTGGAGCCCGTTTCGGGCGAGGGAACGAACTGCCGATGCTCAACAGTCGGAGGTTTTGATGGAACGTCGGTTGTTTCTGACTGGAATGCTTGGCGTTGCGGGGGCGGCGGCACTTGCAAGCCTCGCCGGATCCGGCAAGGCGGTTGCCGGAATTCCCGGCGGCAATGGTATTCTCGATGAGCTCGACAAGCCGGATCCAACCGTTTTCGAGGACGGAGAGGATCAGGCCGAGCTGGAGCAGGTTTACCATCGTCATTGGCATTACGGCCACCGTCGCCGCAGACGGCGCCGCGTGTGGAGACGGGTCTGCCGTCGCTACTGGCGCTATGGCTACTGGCATCGCCGCTGCTGGCGCGAACGCGTCTGGATAGGCATCTGGCTGTAGTTCAAGCGCCAAACAGCCCCTGAAGGAAGTGGATTGGGTCTTGCACACCCGTGCGAGACCCAATTTTGCTGGTAGCTCGCCGAGGCTGTTCCGCCAGAGCAAATCCAGGAAAAGCGTCTAACGGCTTTCCGTCCGGAATTGCGTAAGACAAATATTTAGAGCGGTTCGGCGATTCCGTGAAACGCTGCACCGCTCTAGGCGGCCGCGCGATCACCCTTCGGCCGCAGCGCACACGACAAGCGCTTTGCTTTGAGAAGTGGAAACTGGAGCGGGTAGCGGGAATCGAACCCGCGCGTTCAGCTTGGGAAGCTGACAAGCTACCATTACATCATACCCGCGCTGCAGCCTCGTACCATGATGGCCCCGCATCTAGCAATCGGCGATGCATCGAAAGCCGCGGAGCGATCCACAAGCGCTTTGACGCCGCCCGCCGACGTGGTAATGCCGTCGCAGGGTAAGGGTGGGGACCCAGCTTGCAAATCAATGTTCGGAAGAGGAAGCGAGCCTCTCGCTCCGGAAGGGTCTTCGTTCTGGAGGACCTCGGATTCCTGCTGAGGCTTCCTGTTTTTGTGCTCGTCTCTCTTCTCGTGCCCGAGAAGAGATGGCGCGACATCTGCATATGGCTGGAGGGGCTGAAACGCGTTCCTGAGGCTCGGCGCGACGTCGGTGAGCAACCGGATCTTGCAGGTTTCGGGGTAGCCGGCCGTGAGGATCGGCTTCGCGTCGGCGCAATGCGCAGCGAACACAACATCCAGATCGTACGGGAGTGGCTTGTCGGCTGGCGACCCGAGATCGAACTGCGCGGCGCCGAGCATCTCGAGGCGGCGAGCAGCAAGGGTCATGGCGCCGTCCTGTGGGTCGCTCATTTCGCCTTCAATGGGCTTGCGGGGAAAATGGCTTTCGCCAAGGCCGGCTTCGACGTCTTTCATGTCAGCAGGCCCGAGCATGGTTTCTCGAAATCGCGCTTCGGCATCCGGTTCCTCAATCCGATCAGGACCAGCGTGGAGCTCAGATATGCGGCAGGTCGTATCGTGATAGACCGCGCCAATCCGGCCGCCAGCATGAACGAGGCGAGGCGATTGCTTCGCCAGGGCAAGTTTGTGTACGCGGGCGCTTGGGAGGGTGAGTTGCTGGTGCGCGCGCGGATCGGCCAATCGGCCATTGAACTGGCCGGCGGTGCGCCCCGCCTGGCCAGGATTGCCGGTGCTCCGGTGCTGCCGGTCTTCGTCGTTCGTGACGACAGCACGGGCAAGATACGGGTGACAGTGGAAAAGCCGATCGATGTCGATCGCGGCCGGGACAAGGCCGAACTGATCCAGGGCGCCGCGCAGGACTTTGCGGACCGGCACCTGGCCTATCTGAAGTCCTGTCCCCACCAGTGGCGCGACTGGGAGAAGTTGAAGGCCCACGAAGGTATTTCGATCGAGAGGGAAGCCGGATGCCTCTCTTCAGCATTCTGATAACCGATGACGGCAGCGAGCAGCTTTCCGGGCTCGTTGCCGAAAACATCCGTTCGCTCACGGCTGCCCATCCCGGCGAAGAGCACCTCCTATTCCGGGAAGCGGCATTGGCCGAGTTCATTTCAATGCATTTCGGAGCAGAGGTGCTTTCGGCGTTCAGAACGCTTCGGCCTTATTCCTACAAAGCGGATCTCGCCAAATATTGCCTGCTCCATGAGCAAGGCGGCCTCTACGCCGATCTCTCCTATTTCTTCCTGCGCGGCGTGCCGCGCGGCGACGGAAAATTGTCGATCTTTCGTGATTTCCTCACCTCGACCCCTTGGGATACCAGCATCGGCGTTGTTGCCGCGCCACCCCGCCACCAGGCGCTCGCCAAGGCGATCGAGCTTGTCTGCGCCAATGTGAAACGGGAATATTACGGGCCGACCGCGCTGTGCCCTACAGGCCCAACCTTGTTCGGCAAGGCCGTCGCGCTGACCTGCGAACCGGAAGACCTCATCGTCGGCGAAGCCGTCAGGTCGATGCCGCCTGCCTCGGCTCCCCAGTTTTCCACGGATTTCAGCCATTACCTCAGCCATGATGGCGAGCCGGTGGCGATCAAGCGCAAGCGGGGCGGCAAGCCGATATCGCAACTCGGTATCGGCGGCGGCAATCGATACAACAGGTTGTGGCGCTCCAGGGAAGTCTACCGCGACCGGCCGCTTTGGGCCCGCATCTTCCGCTGGCGAATCTGACGGCGCGAGCCGTGGCCTGCCTACCGGATCCCGCACGTGGGGCTCGTCCCTCGGCTTGATGGTAAGCAACTGAGTGCGTATTCCTGGAACCACGCTCCGAATCGGGGCGATCGAACGGGAGAAATGGTCTTGTCCGCACTGACACGCTTCCTCGGCGACACGCCACTCAGGGTGCTCGTGAAGCTGCTGGTGGTTTCCTTCCTCGTCGGCCTCGTCATGCACGCCTTCGGCTGGAGCCCGATGGACGTGTTCTATGGCATCCGCCAGTTCTTCGTCGATCTGTGGAACCTCGGCTTCCACGCCATCGACCGCTTCCTGGGCTATATCCTGCTTGGTGCCGCGATCGTCGTTCCGGCCTTCATCCTGCTCAGGATCGCCAGCTACAGGAAGTAGCCTGGCGAGCGTCAGGCATAGGCGGCCGCGGCCTCGAACAGGATGGCGTGGCGTGCGGCAAGCGACGGCACGTCGGTCGAATAGCCGCCGCCGATGACGCCGCAAAGCGGAACGCCGGACATGCGGAAATGCCTGATGACCATCGCCTCGCGGCTGCGCAGGCCTTCGTCGGAGAGCGCCAGCCGGCCAAGCCGGTCCTCGACATGGACGTCCACGCCGGCGTTGTAGAAGACAATGTCCCAGCGCCGTTTTGCGGAAAGCTCCGGAAGAACGGCGCCGAGCCGGTCGAGATAGGCGGCATCCCCGGTGCCGTCCGGCAAGGCGATATCGAAATCCGAGGCGATCTTGCGGGGCGGATAGTTGCGTTCGCCATGCATGGAAAAGGCGAAGGCGCGGGGCTCATCCTTCAAAATGTCCGCCGTGCCGTCGCCCTGGTGCACGTCGAGATCGACGACCAGGATGTTTTCGACGGCTCGCTCGGCAAGCAGCACCAGTGAGGCGACGGCCACGTCGTTGAAGGTGCAGAAACCGGCGCCCTGCGCGCGCCGGGCGTGATGGCTGCCGCCGGCGGCGTTGCAGGCTATGCCATGCTTCAGCGCCAGCCGCGCCGCCAGCACCGTGCCAGCGGTGGCGAGCTGCGCCCTCAGCGACACGCGCCGGCCGACCGGAAAACCGATCTCGCGCTCGATTTTTTCAGGCACCTCGCAAGCGAGCACCTGGCCGACATAGTCGGCCGCATGCGCAAGCCTCAGCCACGCCGCCGGCGCTGGTTCCGGCGTCGCGAGCGCCTCCGGCTCGGCGAGCCCACGGCGCCGCAGGGCCTCCATCAAGAGCGGATACTTGCTCATCGGAAAGCGGTGGTTGACCGCAAAGCCGGCGTCGTAGTCGGGATGGTGGACGATCTGCAATGGCATGATGGGGACGGCCCGCGCCAATCTTCCTGCGCCAGTCTGGGAATTCGGTTGGCCGCCATTGCTGGGCGATTGCGCGGCAGCGGCAAACTGGGGCACATCGGTTGCTCGATCAAGCCGCAACAAACGAGGCCGTGGTCCTTTGGACAAGGGTTCGACCCAGGTCAACGCCAGATCCTTCATCGTCACCAATCGCTCGGTGCTGGCGATTGCGGTGCCGATGACGCTTGCGTATCTCACGACGCCGCTGCTCGGCATCGTCGACACTGCGGTGGTCGGGCAGTTCGGCGATGCCGCCCTGCTCGGCGGACTGGCGGCGGGATCGCTGGTGTTCGACGTCGTCTTCACCACCTTCAACTTCCTGCGCTCCGGCACCACCGGCCTTGTCGCCCAGGCTTTCGGGCGCGGCGATCCGCTGGAGGAACAGGCCGTGCTCTGGCGCGCCGTGCTGATCGCGGTCGTCGCCGGCGTCGTGCTCGCGGCGCTTGCGCCGCTCCTTGCCGTTGCCGGCCAGTGGTTCATCGGCGCCGAGCCGAGCGTCAGCGCGGCGATGTCGGTTTATATCCGCATCAGGTTGCTTGCCGCGCCCTTCTCGCTCGTCAATTACGCCATATTGGGCTACGTGCTGGGCCGCGGCGAGGGCGGGCTGGGCCTGATGCTGCAGGCGGTGCTCAACGGCATCAACATCCTGCTCTGCTTCCTGCTCGGTCTGAAACTCGGTTGGGGCGTCGCCGGCGTTGCCTGGGCGACCGTAACCGGCGAGTTCCTGGCGATGCTGCTCGGCCTTGCCATCGTGCTTGCGCGGATCCGCAAGCTGGAGCGGCCGTCGCGCCGGCGCATCCTCGACCTGCCGGCCTACCGGCGCATGCTGTCGCTCAACCGCGACATCATGATCCGCTCCTTCTCGCTGCTCGCCGCTTTCGCGCTGTTTACCAGGCAGGGCGCGCAGTTCGGCACGGTGACGCTCGCCGCCAACGCCGTGCTGATGAACTTCTTCCTCATCGCCGGCTATTTCCTCGACGGCTTCGCCACCGCTGCCGAGCAGCTCGCCGGCCGCGCCATCGGCGCGCAGGCGGCCCACCCTTTCCGCCAGGCCGTACGGCTGACGCTGGTCTGGGGTTTTGGCCTCGCGGGCGTTGCGACCCTGGTGCTGCTCACGGCCGGCGCCAATCTGGTGGCGCTGGTGACGACCTCGGCGGATGTCCGCACGGCCGCCGACACCTACCTGCCCTGGGCCGCCTTCACGGCGTTGAGCGGCGTGCTCGCCTTCCAGATGGATGGCGTCTTCATCGGCGCCACCTGGTCGCGCGACATGCGAAACATGATGCTTTTGTCGTTCCTCGCCTTCAGCGCCGCTTTGATCACGCTGGCTCCGACCTTCGGCAACAGCGGCCTATGGGCATCATTGCATGTCTTCCTGCTGGTGCGGGGTTTGAGCCTTTTCGCGGTGCTGCGGCTCAGGGTTCGGACCGCCTTTAGCTGAGAGACTTCGAGGCCCAACGTGCTGAGGCCGTGTCGCGCAACGCGCGCAGCGACGTCAGCCGTTCCCGATCCGCAAAGCGCGCCATGCCGGCAACGATGCGGCCGGGCAGCGCCGGACCGGCATAGATCATGCCGGTATAGAGCTGGACCAGGTCGGCGCCGGCGCGGATCTTCTCCAGCGCGGTTTCCGCTGAGTCGACGCCACCGACACCTATGATCGCCATCTCGGGGCCGAGCAGCTTGCGCATCTTCGCCAGCACGGCGGTCGAGCGCTCGAACAGCGGCTTGCCCGACAGGCCGCCGGTTTCGCCGGCGAGGCCTGCGCTGCGCAACCCGGCCCGTGACAGCGTCGTGTTGGAAACGATGATGCCGTCGATCTTTTTCTCGGCGACCTCGGCGGCGATGTCCTCGAGCTCCGCTTCGACAAGGTCCGGCGCGATCTTGAGGAAGACGGGCGGCTGCGCCGAAGCCGCAGCACGCGCGGCCATCACCCGCGACAGCAGCTCGCCGAGCTGCTCGCGCGCCTGCATGTTGCGCAGGCCTGGCGTGTTGGGCGAGGAGATGTTGACGGTGAGGTAGCTGGCGTGGGGCGCGAAGCGGGCGACCCCGCGCTCATAGTCGCTGATGCGGTCGGCGCTGTCTTTGTTGGCGCCGATGTTGACGCCGACGATGCCGCCGCGCCCCTTGCGCGCCGCAAGCCGCTTTTCGGCGGCCCCATGGCCTTCATTGTTGAAGCCCAGCCGGTTGATCACCGCTTCGTCTGCCGTCAGCCGGAAGATGCGCGGCTTCGGGTTGCCCGGCTGCGGCAGCGGCGTGATCGTGCCGACCTCGGCGAAACCGAAACCGAGCCCGAGCAGCGCATCCGGCACTTCGGCGTTCTTGTCGTAGCCCGCCGCCATGCCGAGCGGATTCGGGAAATCGAGGCCGCAAACGCCGACCCTGAGCCGGGCGTCGGGCGGCGGAGGCGAGGCGACCGGCAGGCCGCATCGCAGCGCCGCGATCGACATCCCATGCGCGGTTTCCGGATCGAATGCGAAAAGCAGTTTTTGGCCGATCCGGTCCAGCACGCTCATTCGCCCTCCAGCGTCGGAAATCGATGCGACCCATCCGCGCCGAGCGGCAGCGGCTTGACCCAGACAACGGCATCGAGGCCGAGCGGAGCGTAGAGGTGCGGGAACAAGGCGCCGCCGCGCGAGACTTCGTATTTCAGCGCATCGCCCAGCCGTGCTTCGTCGATTGCGATCAGAAGCAGGTCCGCCTGGCCGGCGAAATGCCTGGCCGCCGTCTCGCGCGCCTGCGCCGCGGTGGAGAAATGGATGAAGCCGTCGGCGACGTCGATCGGCGCTCCGGTGAAGCGGCCGTTCCGCTCCGCTTCGCGCCACAGCGCTTCGGGCGCGATCTTGTAGATAATCTGAGACATTGTCGCGCTATAGTCCGAACGAACCATGGGGGAAAGGGCGCTTGCGGACTCTTCCCCATTTCAGGCGCAAACCTGTAATATTCTTTGCGCAACGGCTCATGGAGGAAAAACAACATGCGTCTGCAGCAGATCCTGATCCCGGCGGCGCTGTGCTCGCTGGTCGCCGCATCGGCCTATTCCGAGGAGACGGACCGCTATCGGCTGGAAAAGTCGGCCAATGGCTATGTCCGCATGGACACCCAGACCGGCGCCATGTCGATCTGCGAGGAACGCTCCGGCCAGCTCGTCTGCAAGATGGCGGCCGACGAGCGCGCCGCCTTCCAGGACGAGATCGACCGGCTGCAGGGTTCGGTGAAGGCGCTCGACGAGCGCGTCGCCAAGCTCGAGAATTCGCTCTCCGCCCGGCTGGAATCCCAGCTGCCGAGCGAGGAAGATTTCAACAAGACGATGAGCTACATGGAGCGCTTCTTCCGCAGTTTCATGGACATCGTCAAGGATATGGACAAGGAAAACGGCGACGGCGGCGTGAAGCCCAGCCCGCAAAAGACGTGAGCCACGAGCGATGCAGGAAGTGCGAAGCGGTTTTCCGTCCGGAATTGCTTAAAACAAAGAGCCAGAACGGTCTTTGCCGCTTGAAAACGCGCCGCGCCGCCGCATAATCGGGTCCGATCCCGCAAGAAGCACATAAATCACCGATGGGATCCGGGGAGGAATATTTGCCGTCGGGCCACACTTTCGTCATTGCCGACGATCATCCGCTTTTTCGCGGCGCGCTGAAGGAGGCGCTTGCCGGCATCGGCGACGTCGCCGCCATCCATGAGGCCGGCGATTTCGAGAGCGCCAAGGCGCTGGTCGTGGCCAATGAAGATGTCGACATGGTGCTGCTCGACCTGTCGATGCCGGGCGCCAGCGGCCTGTCGGGTCTCATCTCGCTGCGCGGCATCCATTCCTCGGTGCCGCTGGTCGTGGTGTCGGCGCATGATGATCCGGTCACCATTCGCCGCGCGCTCGATCTCGGCGCTTCCGGCTTCATCTCCAAATCGGCAAGCATGGAGGAGATACGCCGCGCCGTGCAGGCCGTGCTTGCCGGCGATATCGCAGCGCCTGCCGGCATCGAGCTCGGCGTCGAGCGCGACCCGGAAATCTCGGACCTGATCAAGCGGCTGCAGGCGCTGACGCCGCAGCAGACGCGGGTGCTCGGCATGCTGGCCGAAGGCCTGCTCAACAAGCAGATCGCCTATGAGCTCGGGGTGTCCGAGGCCACCATCAAGGCGCATGTCTCGGCCATATTGCAAAAGCTCGGCGTCGACAGCCGTACCCAGGCGGTCATCCAGCTTTCCAAGATCGGCGGCGACCCGCTGCAGCCGGTCGCCTGATCGCCAGCCCTCTTGCTTCAGGAATATTCCTCCATCGCCGGGCCTGTCGGCCAGGCCGCGGGTTCCTCCGGCCCGGCGGCCCCTGCGCTGTAACCCGCCTTTGAGGTCGCCGCGCCGGAAACGTGCCGCGCCCTCCCAATCGCAACGCCCAGTCCGAGCGACGCGATCGCCACCAGCGGAATGCCGGCGACCCACGGCAGGCGGGGTGCGAGCGCATAGAGTGCGGTGCCGATTGAGGGTCCGAGCGAGTCCTTGAGATCCACCGCCACCGACGAAGCCGCCATGTAGGAGGCACGCCGCGCTTCGGGTGCAAGCGCGTTGACGGCGGTCGGCACGAGCGGCCCGACCAGCATCTGCGCCACCGAGCAGAGGCTCACCGCGGCAATCAGCGGCAGCATCGCCGGCGAGGTCATGAGCAGTATAAAGGCGGCGATCGTCGAGAGGCCCGCGCCGGCTGTCAGCCAAAGCGCTGATCGCGTCTCGGCAAAGCGGTTCACCAGCATCTGCAGGCCGACCGTAAGTGCTGCCGCATAGGCAAACAACGCGCCGACGCCGGATGGGGAAAGCGTGCCGGCATCATGCGCATAGAGCGGGATGACGGCCTCGATCCAGTTGCCGGAAATCTCGAACAGCACGACCCAGAGAAGGAGCTTCGCCAGGCGCCCGTCGCTGAACGCCGGCAGCAGCGCCGACAGCCCATCTTCCTCTTCGTCGTGATCGCTAGCTGTGCCACGTCCGCTGCCCATCGTCTCGCCAAGCGCGGCCAGCATCACTATGCCGCCCAGGATGAGCATGCCGCCGGCGGCGAGGAAAACGACGCTGAGCGAGATCAACGCAAGCAGGGCGCCGCAGGCCGGTCCGAGGATCTGTCCCGCGCTCGAGGAGACGCGCGCCATGCTGAACCAGCGCGGATGCGCCGACGGCGCCGTCACATCGGCGATCGCGGTGAGGATGGTCGGATGGAGCACCGACTCGCACAAGCCGGTCAAAAGCAAAACGATCGCGGTCGCGGCAGCGCCCTGCACGAAGAACAGCGCGACGAAGCCGCATCCGACACCGAGCGACGAGAAGATCAGCACCGGCCGCCGGCCGACGCGATCGGCGATGCCGCCGATCAGCGGCGCCGCGATCAGCTCGCCGCCGGCGTAGCAGCCGAACAGCAGGCCGATCGCGCCGACGGGAATGCCGGCCTCGCTGCTCGCCCACAGCGGGAAGAAAGGCACCAGCGCGCCGTCGGCGAAACCTGCGCAGAAGAACAGCAAGAGGCCGAGCAGCGCCGGGCGCGGCAGCCCGCGCCAGGAGGATGAAATTATGGTCATGATGTCACCTACGCGTCAGAGGCCCGAAGGCCCGGATGGCGCGTTGGCTGACGTGAACGCCTACGGCCGCTCGAAGAGCAGCATGAGCCGTTTATCTGTTGGCCTGGAGCGGATGTGCTCAGCCCAGCCGCATCGAGAGCTCCACGTCATCGCCGAAAGGGGTGGACATGTAGCCTCCTGCCGGCGAGCGCACTCGCTCCAGATATTCCGGTGAGAAGTCGGCATTGTCGGCGATGACCAGCGCGCCGGGTCTGAGCCGGCTCTCGACCAGGCTGAGGACTTCCGGATAGAGCGCCTTGGCGCCGTCGAGCAGCAGAAGGTCTATTCGATCGGGCAGGTCCCTGCTCAGCGTCTCCAGCGCGTCGCCTTCGCGGATCTCCACCAGGTCGACAAGGCCGCCTTCCGTCAGATTGGCCTTGGCCCGCGTCACCTTCGAGGGTTCGAACTCCGTCGTGATCAGGCGGCCGCCGCCATTGTCCCTGAGCGCCGCGGCAAGATAGAGCGTCGAGATGCCGAACGAAGTGCCGAACTCGACGACGATGCGCGCGCCGGAGCTGCGCGCCAGCATGTAGAGCAGCGTGCCGGTCTCCGGCGAGACTGCCAGCCAGAGATCCTTAAGGTTGCCGTAGAAATCGAGATACTCGGTCTTGCTCTGAAGCAGGCGCGCCCGTTCCTCGCCCGAGTACCGGGCTATCGCCGGGCTGGTCGCCGTGGCGGCTTCCTCGAACAGGCGGGCGAGCAGCGGCGCGAGCGGGGTTGCGTTCAGGGTGGTCATGGTGGGCTCCGTTCGAATGCGCTCTTGTGTCGCCTCGAAAAATACGAATAATCCTTCAGGTTTCCAATTCGCATTCCCGAGCGCGGCCATGATCCAACGCCCAAGCCCTTCAATTTCCACGCGAAAAAAGCCCAAACAGGCCCGTGCGACGGAGCTTGTCGCGGCGATTCTGCAGGCGGCTGCTCAGGTTTTGGCCAGCGAGGGCGTGCAGCGTTTCACCACCACGCGCGTCGCCGAGAAGGCCGGCGTCAGCGTCGGCTCGCTCTACCAATATTTCCCCAACAAGGCGGCTCTTCTGTTCCGGCTACAGAGCGATGAATGGCAGCAGACGACCGACCTTTTATGCGCCATCCTCGAGGATGGCGGAAAACCGCCGCTCGAACGGCTGCGCATCCTCGTCCATGCCTTCATCCGTTCGGAATGCGAAGAGGCCGCGGTACGGGTCGCGCTGAACGACGCCGCGCCGCTTTACCGGGACGCGCCCGAGGCGCGGGAGGCAAGGAGTTCGGCGGAGCGCACGGCCGAGAAATTCATGCTCGAGGCCTTGCCCGAGGCCTCGCAAGCTGCGCGCGCCATGGCTGGCGAGCTCATCCTGACGACGCTCAGCACGGTGGGGCAGGATTTCTCGGCAAGCCCGCGGACATCGGAGGAGATTGAGACTTATGCCGACGCGCTCGCCGACATGTTCTGCGCCTATCTCGGAAGTCTCGGTCACGGCGGTTAGCGCAATTCCAGGAACGGTTTTCCGTCCGGAATTGCGTGGAAACGAATAGTTAGAGCGGCGTTTCCGCGAAACGGCGAATTGCTCCAGGCGGGCAGAACACCGACACGAGCCAGGCAGTCACTCCGCCGCCGTCGCCAGCGCCCTTACCCTTGCCATCATCGAACGCAGCACCGCCGGTTTCAGCGGCTTGTTGATGACCGGAACGTCGAGCTGGCCCGCAGCAGTGCGCACTTCGCTGGAACGATCGGCGGTGACCAAGACGCAAGGCAGGTCCTGGCCGTATACGGCGCGCAGCCTGCCGATCGCGTCGAGCCCGGTGCCGCCGTCCAGATGATAGTCGGCAAGCACGATATCGGGCCTTGGCGCGCCCGGCCGCAACAGATCGCCCGATCCCGAAGCCGTCTCGACGCTGCAGCCCCAGCCCTCGAGCAACAGCCGCATGCCGTCGAGGATGCGCGCGTCGTTATCGATGCACAGCACGTTGAGCCCGGTAGCCGACGATGACGCGCGCGTGGTTGCCTTCCCGACCTCGCGGGGCGGCGCCGCCACTGCAGCGACCGGCAGGATGACCGAGAAGCGCGTGCCCTTGCCCGGGTTGGAATAGATGCGGATTTCGAGCCTGAGCACCCTGGCAATGCGGTCGACGATGGAGAGCCCGAGGCCGAGGCCCTCGGCCTCGCGCGCGCCTTCGTCCAGCCGGGTGAATTCGTGGAAGACGGTGTTCAGCTTGTCGCCTGCAATGCCGATACCGGTGTCGATCACCTGGATCTCTGCCAGTTCGCCGCGCCTTCTGACACCGACAAGGATGCGGCCTTCGCGCGTATATTTGATGGCGTTGGAAACCAGGTTCTGGATTAGCCGCCGCAACAGGTTGCGGTCGGTCATGACGCCGAGCGAAGACGGCATGATCTTGAGATCGAGCTTCTTTTCGGCGGCAAGCGGCCGGAAGTCGTTGCCGATCTGGCTGAGCAGCCCGCCGAGGCTGAAGGCGGTGTCCTCGGGCTTCAGCGCCCCGGCGTCGAGTCGCGAGATGTCGAGCACCGCGCCGAGGATGGTTTCGACCGATTCCAGCGAGGATTCGATGTTGGTCGCGGCTTTGCCGGCAGGTCCCTTGCCGGCCTTCTCGATCAGCGAGGAGCAATAGAGCCGGGCGGCGTTGAGCGGCTGCAGGATGTCGTGACCGGCGGCGGCAAGGAAGCGCGTCTTGCTGAGGTTGGCCTCCTCGGCCAGCATCTGCGCCTGCGCCAGCTCCTCGTTGACGCGGGTAAGCTCAGCGGTGCGGCTCCTGACCCGCTGCTCCAGCGATTCATTGGCCCGCTTCAGCGCCAGGTCCTGCTCGACGCGGCCGGAAATGTCGGCATAGGTGGCGACGATGCCGCCGTCCGGCATCGGGTTGGAGCGCAGTTCCAGGATGCGGCCGCTGGTCTTCAGCTCCATCTGCCAGGGGCTGACGAAGCTGGTCAGCCGGTTGAGCATCGCCACCCGCTGGTCGGCGGGTATGTCGCCGCGCTCGGCGAGATGACGCAGGATCTGGTCGAGCGAGACGCCGACCTGGCCCATCTCGTCCGGCAGGTCGAACAGCGCCCGGTATTGCCGGTTCCAGCAGATCAGCCGCAAATCCCGGTCGAAGACTGTGATGCCTTGCCCCATCTGGTCGAGCGCGATCTGCAGCAGGTCGCGATTATGCTGCAGCGCCTCGGTGGCGTCGTCGAGCAGCCGAAAGGCATCCTTGGAGTCGCGGTCATTGCGTCGGAACAGCAGCGACAGGATCAGCCGCGCCGAGGACGAGCCGACGGCGCTCGCCAGCAACTGCTCCGAGAAGCGGATGACGTCCATGCTCGCCTGCTCCTTGCCGTGCAGCGAGACGTTCTCGTTCTTCTCGAAGGACTGGAAGGAGCGTTCGGTGCGCTCGACGCCGAGATAGCGGGAGATCGTGTCCTTGAGGTCGTTGACGGTGACGGCGGTGCGGAAGCGGCGCAGGCTCGGCATCGGCCCGGCCTCGCGCGGCACGAAGATCGCCGCCTGGATGCGCTCCAGCGGCACGGACGCGCGGGAGAGGGAGCCGAGGACAAAAAACAGCGTGTTGATCGACAGGCTCCACAGCACGCCATGGTTCAGCGGCTCGCCGACCGTGCCGAAAAGCGCCTGCGGCCTGAGCGCCTCGAAGCCGAACAGGCCATGGACGACAATGTCGGAGCCGGCACCGACCAGCGAAGGAAGCAGCAGCGTGTAGCCCCAGACCGCGATGCCGGCGACCATGCCGAGGGCGGCGCCGCGGCCATTGGCGCGGCGCCAGATCAGCCCGCCGATCAGCGCCGGCGCGAATTGCGCGATCGCTGCGAAGGACATCAGCCCGATCGAGGACAGCCGCGCGCTGTTGGTGCTCTCGCGATAGTAGAGGAAGGCGATGAACAGCATGATGAAGATCGAGGCACGGCGCACATTGAGGATCAGCGTCGACCAGTCCTCGTTCTGCGAAGATGTGGTCCTGAGCAGGCGGCGCACGAAGAGCGGGATCACCAGGTCGTTTGAAATCATGATCGACAGCGCCACGCTCTCGACGATGACCATGGCGGTCGCCGCCGACAGGCCGCCGATGAAGGCGGCCATGGCCAGCACGTCATGGCCGCTGAACAGCGGCAGCGACAAGACGTAGAGGTCGCTGCTGGTCCTGGCGCCGACCAGCGACAGGCCGGCAAAGGCGATCGGCAGCACGAACAGGTTGATCGCCACCAGATAGAGCGGGAACACCCAGGTCGCGGTGCGCAGCTCCGCCTCGCTGCGGTTCTCGACGATGGCGACGTAGAACTGGCGCGGCAGCATCAGGATGGCAAAGCCGCTCAAGGTCGTCAGCACCAGCCAGGTGGCCAGGGAAGTGTTGTAACCCATGGCCTGGCGCACCTCGGCGTTCGCGGCGAGCGTCGCCAGCATGTCGCCTGGGCCGCCGAAGATCAGGAAGGTCACCATCAGGCCGATGGCGAGGAAAGCGGCGAGCTTGACCACCGTTTCCACCGCCACCGCCAGCACCAGCCCGTCCTGGTGCTCGGTGGCGTCGGCGTGGCGGGTGCCGAAGAGAACGGCAAATAACGCGAGCAGCATCGCGACCACCAGCGAGATGTCGCTGACAAACGGATCGAAGGAGGGCGGCGATCCGGTGTAATGCTCGATCATCAGGCTGACCGAGCCCGAAATCGCCTTCAGCTGCAGCGCGATATAAGGCACGGCGCCGACTGTCGCGATCATCGTCGCGATCGCCGCGACGGCGAAGCTCTTGCCGTAGCGGGCGCCGAGGAAGTCGGCGATCGAGGTGATCTTCTCGCTCTTGGCCAGCCGCACGATGCGGTTGAGCAGCGGGAAGCCGAAGACGAAGACCAGCACCGGGCCGGTATAGATGCCGAGGAATTCGAGCCCGCGCTCGGAGGAAAGCCCGACCGAGCCGAAGAACGTCCAGGAGGTGCAGTAGATGGCGAGGCTGAGCGCATAGATGAAAGGCCGCGCCCGGCCGAGCCCGGCTGCCGCCGAGCGCCGGTCGCCGACGCTGGCGATGGCGAAAAGCAGCGTCACATAGGCGATCGCGATGATGACGACGAACCAGCCTTGCACGGCTCGTATTTCCTCCCTGACCGGTTCCTCACCCGGTCCGCGCCCCAAGCAATTCCGATAAAAGCGTATCGCGGTTTTCCGCCCGGAATTGCGTAAGAACAAATACTTAATGCGGTTCAGCGTTTCCATCAAACGCTGGACCACGCTAGACGCAACCACAGCTTGGAGCCCAAGTCCATCGCGGCTTTCGGCGCATATGCGGTTGATGACGCGGCACAGCACAAACCGGTGGCTTCGCCCTTTTTCCGGTTTTGCAACCGGGGGTTTTTGTTATTGTGATTTTAGGCCGGCGCGCCGGAGAGCCGGGGCGGCAGCGCGGCCTGTTATGGCAAGGAGGGACGAATGCTGAAAGAATTCCAGGAATTCATCTCAAAGGGCAATGTGATGGATTTGGCCGTCGGCGTCATCATCGGCGCGGCCTTCGGCAAGATCGTCGATTCGCTGGTTAACGACATCATCATGCCGATTGTCGGCGCGATCTTCGGCGGGCTGGACTTCAACAATTATTTCTTTGGACTGTCCTCGAATGTCCATTCGACTGCGCTGGCCGATGCCAAGAAAGAGGGCGCGGTTTTTGCCTATGGCAGCTTTATCACCGTGGTGTTGAATTTCCTGATCCTTGCTTTCATCATCTTCCTGATGGTCAAGGCCGTGAACAATCTGCGCAGGAGGCTGGAACGCGAGAAGCCCGCCGCCGCTGCCGCGCCGCCACCTGCCGATGTCGCGCTTCTTACTGAAATCCGCGACCTGCTCGCCAAGAAGTAATCTGCGGACCGAACGCTGGACCAAAACCCCGGCCGTTCGCGGCCGGGGTTTTCTGTTTGCGGCTGTCGTAAAAGACGTTAGCAGTCGTGGAAAACCCGCACGGATTCTTGCATGACCCTGATCCAGACCTTGCGCGCCGAGGCCCGCGCCGCGCCCGAAAGCGGCATCGTCGCCGTCGTGAACCACGGCCGCTTGCGCGAAGGCCTGATCCCGCTTTGGGCCGGCGAGGGCGACCTGCCGACGCCTGCCTTCATCAGCGATGCGGCCGCTCGGGGATTGGCCGCCGGCGAGACCTTCTACACCTGGCAGAAAGGCATTCCCGAGCTCAGGCAGGCGCTCGCCCGCTACTACGCCAGGCATTTCGGCAAGTGCTTCGCCGAGGAAGAGTTCATCGTCACCGCTTCCGGCATGCATGCGATCCAGCTCGCCATCGACGCCATCGCGGGCAGCGGCGACGAGGTGATCTATCTGTCGCCGGCCTGGCCGAATTTCGCCGCCGCCGCCGGTGTCGCCGGCGCCGTTCCGGTGGCGGTTACGCTCGATCAGTCCGGCAACGGCTGGTTCTGCGATGTCGACAAGATCGCATCGGCCATCACGCCGCGCACGAAGGCGCTGTTCATCAACACGCCGTCCAACCCGACCGGCTGGACCGCCGACAAGGAGACGCTCAAAGCGATTCTCGACCTTGCCCGCGCGAAGAACCTTTGGATCATCGCCGACGAAATCTATGCGCTGTTCCACTATGGCCACGGCCGCGCGCCGTCCTTTTTGGATGTCGCGACGGCGGAAGACCGCATCCTCTTCGTCAACAGCTTCTCCAAGAACTGGGCGATGACGGGCTGGCGCGTCGGCTGGATCAAGACCCATCCCGCCCTGCAGCAGGTGTTCGAGAACCTGATCCAGTATTCGACCTCGGGCGTCGCCCAGTTCATGCAGCGCGGCGCCATCGCCGCCCTCGACGAGGGTGATGGTTTCATCGTGGAACAGGTGGAACGGGCGCGAGCGGCGCGCGATCTGGTCTGCGATATCCTGGGCGCGACCGGCAAGGCACGCTTCACCGTACCACAGGGCGCCTTCTACCTGTTCTTCACGGTCGACGGCATCACCGATTCCCGCACCGCCGCCTTCGACATCGTCGACAACGCCAATGTCGGCCTGGCGCCCGGCACCGCTTTCGGCCCGGGCGGCGAGGCCTTCCTCAGGCTATGCTTCCACCGCCGCCTCGATCAGCTCGAGGAAGCGGCGCACCGCCTGGCGAAATGGATGAGGACCGCTTAGCTCACCACGTCGATGAAGCCCGGATTGAAACTCGCTCCGGCGAGTCAGCTGGCGTGGGTTTCGAGAACGGAGCGCAGCGGACATTTAGGTCCGTGAGCACCGGAAGCGGAGAAACCTGCGTCAGATGGCCGTCGGAGTAGAGTTTAAGACGGGCTTCAGCCGCCTGACTTCGGCACCAGCAACGGAATGATGCGGTCGCTCTTGGCGACGGCAGGGCGGCCGGAGGTGGCATAAGGGATGCCAAGGGCGTCCCAGGTCTCGACCAGCGCGTCCTGCAGCTCGGCGATCAGTGCGTCCGAATGGAAGGGCGTCGGCGTGATGCGCAGCCGCTCGGTGCCGCGCGGCACCGTCGGATAGTTGATCGGCTGGA
>NZ_SRUU01000029.1 GCF_004791585.1 Mesorhizobium sp. M1C.F.Ca.ET.210.01.1.1 | reverse complement strand
ACCGACCTTGCGGCCCGCTCCGGCTCCAAGAAACTCGCCATCATCGCCGTCGCAAGGAAGCTCCTGGTCGTCCTCAACGCCATCATTCGAGATAAAACAGCTTTCGCATGAACACAGTTGCCATGCCGTGGCGCTAAGATGTTGCAACGATTACAGAATTCTGCGCCGTTGCGCTCTATGACTGAGGTCACGGCATGGATCCTCGGGTCAAACCGAGGTTAACGAAGTGCCAGGGGATGTCAGCTAGTTGCCGCGCTCCGGAAACATCGCTTTCAGGCTTTCGCGCGAGGCTTTCGCCACGCCGCGCTCTGTGATGAGTCCTGTCACCAATCGTGCCGGCGTTACGTCGAAGGCCGGATTTGCCGCAGGCGTTGCGTCGGGCGAGACACGCACCTGCGCGACCTTGCCATCGGCCGTCTTGCCCCACACCAGAGAGACCTCGTCGCCGGAGCGTTCCTCGATCGGGATCTCGGCAAGCCCGTCGGCCACCGTCCAGTCGATGGTGGGCGAGGGGAGCGCGACGTAGAAGGGCACGTCGTTGTCGGCGGCGGCCAAAGCCTTGAGATACGTGCCGATCTTGTTGCAGACGTCGCCATTGGCGGTGGTGCGGTCGGTGCCGACGATCACCATGTCGATGTCGCCATGCTGCATCAAGTGGCCGCCGGCATTGTCGACGATCAGCGTGTGCTGCACGCCGTGGCCGGCCATTTCCCAGGCGGTCAATTGGGCGCCCTGGTTGCGCGGCCTGGTCTCGTCGACATAGACGTGGACCGGAATGCCCGCCTCGGTCGCCAGGTAGATCGGCGCGGTGGCGGTGCCGTAGTCGACAGTCGCCAGCCAGCCGGCATTGCAATGGGTGAGGATGTTGACGGTCTCGCCCGGCTTCTTGCGCGCGGCGATCTCCCTGATGATGGCAAGTCCGTTCTCGCCGATGGCGCGGTTCAGCCCGACATCCTCGTCGGCGATCGCCGCGGCCCGCTTGTAAGCCGCCTCGGCGCGCTGCTCCGGCGCGAGCGGTTTCAGGAAGCGGCGCATCTCGTCCAGCGCCCAGCGCAAGTTGATCGCCGTCGGCCGCGTCCTGTGCAGCGTCTCCCACACCGCATCGAGCGCTTCGTCCGACGCATCGTCCGTCATCTGGATGGCGACGCCATAGGCGGCGGTGACGCCGATCAGCGGCGCGCCGCGCACCCACATGTCGCGGATCGCGGTGGCGATGCCGGCGACGGTTCCGATCTTCTCGATGCGGAACTCATGCGGCAGCCAGCGCTGGTCGATGATCTCGACCGAGCGCTTGTCGTCGCTGAGCCATATGGTGCGGTAGTGGCGTTCGCCGACGTTCAAATTCTATTCTCCTGTTCGACCAGCGCGGCCAGGGTGTTGACCTCGTCGATGCTGTGGATCTGGCGCCGGTTGACGGCGATGTGGCGGCCGAACTTGAGTGCCTTGGCTTCACAACTGGCGCGCAAGTCGGCGTCGGCAATGGTCTCGAAATCCGCATTGTGGGCGAGGCCGAGGATGCGCCGGTGCACCTCGATGCCGGCAAAGCCGAGCAGGTCGGTCCAGATGCCGGAAAGCATGTGGTCAAGCGCCTGCTCGGAACCGAGCAGGTCGCCCTGATCCTCGAACAGGCTCTTTTGGTACAGCATGCCGGTGCGCTCGGTGCGCCACAGATGCGAGAACTCGGCGCGGAATATCGCCCAGGTCTCGGCCGAGACCCTGAGCAGATAGGCGCGCATCGAGTCGCGGCTGCCGTTCTCCTGGTGGCCGCGCTGCGAGAAGAAGGCCATCCAGAAATTGGCAAGCAGCATGCCGACGTCGAAGGCGATCGGGCCGTAGAAGGCGAATTCCGGATCGATCATCCGGGTCTCGGTGTCGATCACCATGATCGAGCCGGAATGCAGGTCGCCATGCAGCAGCGTCTCGGCATTGGCGGCGAAGAGGTGCTTCAGCCGCTGCGCCTCGACCTTGAGGTCGCGGTCGGCGCGCAGTTCGGCCACCAGGCCATCGAGCTGCGGGCTGGTGTGCCGGTTCATCTCGGCGTCGAAATAGGGATCGGAGAACACCAGGTTCTCGGTGATGTCGCAGAGCTCGACATTGTCGGCGAACAGCGCGAGATCGGCCTTGCGCTCGCGCGTCACCATCGAAAGGTCGGAGCCGCGAAACAGCGTGCGCGCCATGAACAGGCCGATGTCGCGCGCGATGTTCGGCAGCTCGCGGCCCTCGATCAGCGCGCGCCTGAGGATGACGTGCGGCGACAGATACTCCATCACGATCAGCGCCTGGTCCTCGTCGAAATGGTAGATCGCCGGGACCGAACCGGGCGCCCGGCGCTCTTGTCTGGTCAGCGCATGGTATTCGAAGAAGGAGCGCTTCAGCGGCAGCGGCCAGCTGTCGCCGACCAGCCGCACATAGGGCAGCGCCTGTTTCACCACCGCTGCACCTCTGTCGCCCTCGACGATGAAGACGAGGTTCAAATTGCCGTCGCCGACCTCGCGTACCTTCCACTGGCTGGCGTCCTTGCCGATGCGCTCTGTCAGCGCCTCGTTGGCGCCGAGGCGCTTCGGCAGCGTTTCCACCGACAATGCTTCGAACTTCCCGGTCATCCTCTCCCCTCCTGCTCGTGGTCTGCGACGATAGCGGAGCCACGGCGGCAAGGCCAAGCTAGGTAGCACTCTGGCAATTGTCAATCGTGTTGACAATTGACGATGTAGCCCATAGCGTCATGGTCAGGGAGGAACGAATGGGCGCAGATGCCGTGTTCCGTGTGGAGGGCCTGAGGAAATACTTCGGCCAGAACGAGGTGCTTGGCGGCATCTCGCTCGACCTCTATGCAGGTGAAGTGACGGTGCTGATGGGCGCCAACGGCGCCGGCAAATCCACCCTCGTCAAGATCATCAGCGGTGTTTACACGCACGGCGGCGGCACGATGCGGCTCGCCGGCCGGGCCTTCGATCCGCAGACCCCCGCCGAAGCCATCCGTGCCGGTGTCGTTACCGTGCACCAGAACATCAATGACGGCGTGGTGGCCGATCTCGACGTCGCCACCAACCTGACGCTCGACCGGTTGAGCGGCAAGGGCGCGTCGTTGCTGTTCAAACCCGCCAATGTCCGCACCGAGGCCAGGGCTGTCGCCGACCGGATGGGGCTTGCCATCGACCTGGGAGCGCGTGTTGCCGACCTCTCGCTTGCCGACCGGCAGATGGTGGCGATTGCGCGGGCCATGGCGCACCAGCCCAAGGTGCTGATCCTCGACGAGCCGACCTCTTCGCTGTCGAGCGCCGAGGCCGACCGGCTGTTTTCGCTGATCGATCGGCTGCGCGGACATGGCGTCGCCATCCTCTACATTTCGCATCGCATGTCCGACATCAGGCGGCTCGCCGACCGCATCGTCTCGATGCGCGACGGCGTCATCTCCGGCGTCTTCGACAAGAAGCCGCTCGACTACGAGGGCGCCGTCAACGCCATGCTCGGCCGCAAGATCCATCTCGACCGGATCGTTGCCAGAAACTCGGCGCGCGCGGTCTTCACCGCTGAAGGCCTGCAGCTTTCACAGGGTTCGAAGCCGATCTCGATGACGCTCGGCGCCGGTGAGGTGGTGGCGATCACAGGCCTTGTCGGCGTCGGCAAGACGGCGCTGGCCGAAGCGCTGTTCGGCGTGCGCAGGCCGCTTGCCGGCACCATGCATTTGGACGGCAAGCCCTATGCGCCGCGATCGGCGCGCGAGGCGATCGCCGCCGGCGCCTTCCTCGTCGCCAAGGACCGCGCTGACAGCGGCATCGTCGGCGGCTTCAACATCGAGCGCAACATCAGCCTGCCGTTCCTCAAGCGCATGTCCGGCCTCAGTGTCATCAGGCGCCGCGCCGAGCGTGCGGCCGCCCGCCGCCAGATCGATGAGCTCGGCATCGTCTGCCGTTCGGAGAAGGACGAGCTGTCGGCGCTCTCCGGCGGCAACCAGCAGAAGGTGATGGTGGCGCGCTGGATGTCGCAGCCCTCGCGCCTGTTCATCCTCGACGAGCCGTTCCAGGGCGTCGACATCTCCGCAAGGCGCGACATTGCAGCCAAGCTGAGGGCAAGCGCCGATGGCCGCGCCACGCTCATCTTCGTCACCGAGCTCGACGAGGCGCTGGAGACCGCCGACCGCATCCTGGTGATGTCGGAACAGACGATCGTCGGCGAGCACAGGAACGCCGACATCGATCTCGATCGGCTGCTGGCGCAAGTGGCCGGCGGGCCGCTGCAAGGCGCTGCGTGAGATCGTGCGGATGACGAGACTTGGAGTGCAGGCATGAGTTCCAGTTTGGCGGAGAGGGCAACAGCGCGGGAGCGTTCGATGACATTGCGTGACTATGCCATCCGCTACGGCTTCATCGTCCTGTTGGTCGGGTTGATCGCCTATTTCGCGATCGCCGCCGACGGTTTCGTCTCGCCGCAGAGCGCGGTCTTCATCTTCCAGTCGGTGGCGATCACCGGCGTGCTGGCGCTCGGCGTCACCGCGACGCTGGTCGTTGGCGGCTTCGACCTGTCGATCGGCTCTGTCGCCACCAGCGCCATGATGGCGGCGTCCTATGCCATGGTGGTGTTGGAGCAGAACGCCATCGTTGCCGTCATCGCCTGCCTGGTGATCGGCGTGGTCGTCGGCCTGATCAACGGCTGGCTGATCGTCTATATGCGCGTGCCCGATCTCTTGGCGACGCTCGGCATGATGTTCCTGCTGCTCGGCCTGCAACGCATCCCGACCGAAGGCCGCTCGATCGCCACCGGCATGACCATGCCCGACGGCTCGGTCGCCAACGGCAAGTTCTCAGAGGCCTTCCTGGCGCTCGGACGCCACCGCATCGACTTCTTCATTCCGAGCCTCATCCCGGTGTCGGTCGTGGTGCTGATCGTGCTTGCGGTGCTGATCTGGTTCTTCCTCGAATACACCCGCTTCGGCCGCATGATGTATGCCGTCGGCAGCAACGAACGCGCCGCCGAACTCGCCGGCGCGCCTGTCAAGGCATACAAGATCTGGGCCTACGTCATTTCAGGAGTTTTTGCCTCGATCGGCGGGATTTTGCTCGCCGCCCGGCTTGGACGCGGCGACATCGCCTCGGGTAATAATCTGTTGCTCGACGCTGTCGCGGCGGCGCTCATCGGCTACGCGGTGCTCGGCGCCGCCAAGCCCAACGCCTTCGGCACCGCCGTCGGCGCGGTGTTTGTCGGCGTCCTGCTGCAAGGCCTGACGATGATGAACGCCCCTTACTACACGCAGGATTTCGTCAAGGGCGCCGTGCTCGTCGTCGCCCTTGTCTTCACCTTCGCCCTTTCCGGCAGGGGCAAGAGATAGTTTCGACCGGGGCAAACAACGGAGGAAAACGACGTGAGCATCACAAGAAGACTTTTGGGGAAGGCCGCACTTGGCCTTGCGGGCGCGGCGCTGCTGATGCAGGGCACGGCACTTGCAGCGGACCGCCCGGCGCCATTCGACAAGCCGGGCGTCAAGATCGCGCTGGTGCGGTACCTTTCGACCGGCGACTTCTTCCAGGCCTATCTCTCCGGCGTCGAGGCGCAGGCCAAGGCGCTCGGCGTCGACCTGCGCGTGCTGGACAGCCGCCAGGACGCGGCGCTCCAGGCCGACATGGTCGACCAGGCCATCGCGCTCGGCGTGCAGGGCATCATCATCCAGCACGGCCTCACGGAATCGATGAAGGACGCCGCCCAGCGCGCGGTCGATGCCGGCATCAAGGTCGTCGCCTTCGACGTCAATGTCGAGAACCCGAAGATCCCGCAGATTGAGCAGTCCGACCGCGACCTTGCGCGCCTGGCCCTCGAGCAGGCGGTGACGGACAATGGCGACAGCTGGAAGGCCGGCTATGTCTATGTCGCCGGCATCGCGCCGCTCGACCGCCGCAACGAGACATGGATCGACGTGAAGAAGAAGCATTCGGGCATCAGCGAGGTCGCCATGTTCGGCACGCTCGACAACCCGATCGCCAACTCGGTCGCCAACCAGGCGCGTTCGGTGCTGCAGGCGCATCCCGATATCAAGGTGATGTTCGCGCCCTATGACGAGTTCGCCAAGGGGGTGAAGATCGCCGTCGACGAGGCGGGGCTGAACAAGGGCATCAAGATCTACTCGGCCGACATCTCGACATCCGACATCGCCGCGATGCGCGAGCCGGACAGCGCCTGGGCCGCCACCGCCGCCACCAACCCGGCCGTCGTCGGCCAGGTCTCGGTGCGCGCGCTGGCACAGCTGCTTGCCGGCGAGGATCCCGGCCACAACGTCATCGTGCCGCCGACGCTGATCACCCAGAAGGAGCTTGTCGACAAGGACATCAAGAACATGGAGGACCTGTCGGCCAAGCTGCCGCAGTTCGCCCATGCCGATGTCGCGATGCCGGCCTGGATGCCGAACCCGAACGCCAAGTAGCGCTCGATCATCCGCCAAGGCAAAGAGTGGCTCTCGGGCCGCTCTTTTGCTTGCCGGGCTTGTTCTTGCTGCTTCTCAGGCCGATCGGGCGGCGCGCGCCAGCCCATGCGCCACCAGCCGGTCGATGACCTCCGGGTAGCTGACGCCGCTTGCCGCCATTGCCTTGGCATACATGCTGATGTCGGTGAAGCCTGGAATGGTGTTGAGCTCGTTGATCAGGAACGTCATGTCCGGCATCAGAAAGAAATCGACGCGGGCCATCGCGTCACAGCCCAGCGCCCGGAATGCTCTCGCCGCCGTCTCGCGCATCTTGCTTTCGACTTCGGCCGGCAATTCGGCCGGAACGATCAATGCCGCGCCATTTTCATCGATGTATTTGGCGTTGTAGTCGTAGAAGCCGTGACTTTCCGCGGGCACGATCTCGCCCGGCCGCGAGACGAAGAGTTCGCCCGTGGCATCTTCCAGCACGCTGTATTCGATCTCGCGGCCGCGAACGAACTCCTCCGCCAGCAGCTTGCGATCGTGCCGGAAGGCTTCCGCAAGCGCCCGATCGAATTCCTGGCTGGCGTTGACCTTTGCGACGCCGACCGACGAGCCTTGCCGCGCCGGCTTGATGAACAGCGGCAGGCCAAGCTGGTCTTCCAGAACGGCGAGGGAAGGCGCCGCACCCTGATCGATCGTCACCGAGCGCGCGACCGGCATCCCCGCCGCCTTCAGCAGGCGCTTGGCGATGTCCTTGTCCAGCGCCGTGGCGGAACCCAGGATGCCGCAGCCGGCAAGCGGCACGCGGGCGACTTCCGCCAGCCCCTGCACGGCGCCGTCCTCGCCATGCAGGCCGTGCAGTACGGGAAACAGGATGTCGATGGCCGGCAGATCGCGCGGCGGCCCGTCGGTCGGGACAGCCAGCATTCGCCCGTGCCCGCCCGGCACCAGGCAGACCTCGACGCCGCTTGAAGGGCTCGCCAGCGCGCCGTCCTCGAAGTGGCTGAGCAGCCATTGCCCTTCGCGGGTGACGAAGATCGGAACGGCATCGTATTTCGCCGGCTCCAAAGCGGCCATGACATTGGTCGCTGAAAGCACCGACACGTCGTGCTCGGCGGAACGCCCGCCGAAGAGCACGCCAATACGAAGTCTTTTCTTAGCCATCGACATCTCCACAATGGTCAAGGATGGAAACCGACGGCGATGCCGCGTCGGGCGAAATAGCGGTCGAAGGCAGCAAGCGGCAGCGTGACGTTCGCCTGGCTCTGCCGGTCGTGGCCGGACGGGTTGTGAAAGCGGATCGTCTCGGGCGAGGCCGCCGTCACCAGCACCAGGTGCCCACCCTTCAAAGGCGGCTCGCGCTCGGGCCAGCGAATCCCGGGATGCACGGAGGCGATGAAGTAGCGCCACCGCAAAAATAGCCCGGGCACCATGGCTACATCGACGTTCGTCATCGTCTCGGCGGACAGGTTGAAACGGTCGCTGACAAACCTGACGAAGGGCTCGTAGATCAATCCTTTGATCGAGCCGTCGATTTCATTGACGACATAACCGCCATAGGCCGTGCAGGCGCGGGCAAGTTCCAACGTGGGGTGGATTTCACCCCGCGCGGCAAGGATCATCTTCAGGCAGGCCATGCCGCAGGCATTGACGGCCCAGCGCGCATAATCCTCGATGGTCTCGGCGCCGGAGTTGCGCCACAGCGGATCGCGGTGCAACGCCGATGGTCCCTCCGCCAAGAGCGGCAAAGTCATGCCGGGCGATTCCCACTGGCTGAAATAAGGCACTTCCCTGGATTGCATGGCGGCTCCAGCCTTGTGTCTCACACGCGAGGCGCAAGCCACCCCCTTAACGCTGCTGGAGCAATAAGCGAAGGGTTTGAGCGGATTTTGACCAGTTAGAGCAGTTTTCCAACAGACGGGTCCGGAACTGCTTCAAACACAAGGGGAAAGTTGGAAAGAGCGGTTCGTCGTTTTCGTGAAACGACGAACCGCTCCAAGAGTGAGGTGCCCTTGCTTCGTCAGCGCAGCGCCGCCGCGATGTTGCCGCCGTCGACGGTCGTCACGTCGGCGGTGGTGCGTTCCGCGAGCGCCTGGTGCAGGAAGGCCTGCGCAACGTCGTCGGCCGTGACTTCCTGTCCAAGCAAATTGCCGGACATATATTCCTTTTCCGACACGCCGCGCGCGCCGGAGCGGCTGGCGATCATGGTGTCGGTCAAAAGCCCGGAGCGGATGCGGTCTGCGTTGACCGCATTCGAGCGGATGCCGTGCGCGCCGTAATCCAGCGCGTATTGCCTCGACAGGAACAGCGTCGCCGCCTTGGGCAGGCCGTAGGCGCCGAATTTCGGGCCTGGATTGACCGCCTGCTTGGAGGTGTTGAACAAGAGCACGCCGCCGGTGCCCTGCTCCAGCAAGATGCGCACGGCATTCTGCGCCGCCGACTGGTGGGCGAAGAAATTGAGCTCGAAGCTCTTGCGCAGCAGCGCGTCGTCGAGTTCGCCGATCCGGCCCTCCCAGGCCGCGCCCGCATTGGAGACCAGTATGTCGACGCCGCCATAGACGGCGACCGCCTTGTCGAAGGCGGCGCGCATCTCGGCCGGGTTGGTGATGTCGGCGCCGACGCCGATCGAATTGTTGCCGGCCGCCTTTGCCGCTTCCGCGGCCTTGGCCGGATCGAGATCGACGATGACCGCATGCGCGCCGTTGGCGGCGAACAGTTTTGCGGTCGCCGCGCCGATCGCGCCGGCGCCGCCGGTGATCAGCACCACCTGGCCGGTCAGCGGCTTGGGCTTGTTAGAGGCGAGCTTGGCCTGTTCCAGCGACCAGTATTCGAGCGGGAACAGGTCGGCCTTGGAAAGCGGCTGGAAATTGCCGATGGCCTCGGCGCCGCGCACCGCCTCGATCCACATCTCGCCGACGTCAGAGGCGATTTTCGCGTCCTTCAGCGTGCGGCCATGGCCGAACATGCCCAGCCCTGGAACCAGCGTCAGCCGCGGCATCGGGTCGAGCATGGTGCGCTTGACGTCGTCAAGCGCGTCGTTGCTCTCGAAATAGGCGCGGTAGTCCTTGGCGAAGGCCTCGACATGGCCGCGGATCACCGCCTTGTAATCGCCGAGCTTGTCGGCGTCCGGCGCCGGCACCGCCATCGGGCCGGTCTTGATGCGGATCGACAGATCCGGCGTCGACACGCCGCGCCCGGCATAGTCGGCGATCTTCGCTGAATTGATGAAATCGACGATCGCGTCCGAAGTGCGGAAGTCGCTGATCATGCGGTCGAAGCGGCCCTCGCCGCGCGCCACGGCCACCGCGCCGCGCAGCATCGGCGCGATGTCGCTCGCCTTGGCAAGCTTCGCCGGCAGCGCCGCCTTGGCCGTCTTCGGCGTGCCGTTTTTCGCGACATAGTCCTCGGCGACGGTCACATAGTGGATCATCCGGTCATAGGCCTGCCTGGCGTCGTCGCCGAAGGTGAAGATGCCATGCTTGTCGAGGATCAGGCCCTCGACGTTTCGGTCGGCGTCGAAAACTTCCGCCGCGACCTTTGCGAGGTCAAAGCCCGGCTTGATGTAAGGCACGTAGCCCATCTTGCCGCCGAACACCTTTCCCACCAGCGCCTCGCTGTCCTCCTGGTCGACGATGGCGAGGATCGCGGTCGAATGCGTGTGGTCGACGAATCTGTGCGGCAGGAAGGCGTGCAGCAGCGTTTCGACCGACGGGTTGGGGGAGGCCGGGTCGATGAGGTTGGAGCGCTGCAGCGCCACCATGTCCTCGTCGGAGAGACGTTCCAGCCCGCGCGCCTTGAGCAGCGCGCCCATCTTCACCGCCGGCAGGCCTTGCGGCTCGATGACCGCCATGTCCCAACCGCTGCCCTTGACGCAGAGCACATCCCATTCGTCGCCGACGAGATCGGTGGCCCTGGTCTTGCAGGAGGTGTTGCCGCCGCCATGCAGCACCAGCCGCGGCTCGCCGCCGAGCAGACGGGTCGTGTAGACGCGCAGCGCCAGAGCCCGGCCGACGCCCTTCTTGCCGTAGTCGGCGACCATCTTTTCCGCGTCGGCGTCGTTCCAAAGGTTCTTCATGTCGTCCCGTCCGATACTCGTCTTTTTGCTCATGAACAGAAAGCCGCGACGTCTTGATGACAGAAGCGGCGAGGGTGGTTTTTCCAGAGCATGATGCCGAAAAGTGTGCAGCGGTTTTCGGACGACATCATGCTCTATCTCTTTGATCTAGAGCCGGATTCAGATTTCAGGTCGATTCGACCTGAAATCATCCGGCTCTAGGGGGCCGTCTTGCTTGCCGCGCCCGCGTGTTCGAGAAGACGCCCGGC
Organism: Mesorhizobium sp. M1C.F.Ca.ET.210.01.1.1; assembly: GCF_004791585.1. Classification (GTDB taxonomy): domain Bacteria; phylum Pseudomonadota; class Alphaproteobacteria; order Rhizobiales; family Rhizobiaceae; genus Mesorhizobium. Next base: position 71,707 of record NZ_SRUU01000029.1, on the reverse strand, counting down.
CATATGCGCGCCTATCACCAGATGCGTGCAGAGCCCGCCGGCGATTGCCGCCAGCAACGGCTCGAACTTGCTGTCCTCCTGCACCACCATCAGCCGCTTTTCGATGGCGCGCAGCGAGCCGAGCTCGGCGGAAATGACCCGCCGGTTGTAGTCGCAGTCGAGCACCTCGCCGCCGGCGTCGATGACCTGCCCGGCAATCACGCCGGCAGCACCTTGCTTGCGCAGCGCCGTCATCTCGGCCGGCGTCAGCGCGCCGCATTTCACCAGATGGCTGTCGGCGTCGACAGCGCCGACGGAGTAGAGCGCGAGATCGCAGTCGCTGATGCCGGCAAGCTGGTCGCGGATCACCGGCTCGGCGCGCAGGCCGCGCGCCAGTTCCTCCGTCGACAGCACCAGCGGCGCGTAGAAGTTCAGGCCCTTGGCGTTCAACCGCCGGGCGATCTCCATCGTGCATTGGTCGGGCCGGTAGGAATAGGGCGCGCCGAGATTGCCGCAGAGCTGCACCACGGTGACGTCCTGCAGGTCGGCATAGGACATGATGTCGGCGATGGTGTAGACGGTGCGGCCCCAGGCGACGCCGATACGGTCGCCCTTCTTCACCAGTTCGAGGAAGACGCTTGCCGCCAGCACCGCGATGTCGGTCGAGGGATCGGCGACATAGGCGTTTTCCGGCGCGATCCAGACGGCGTCGAGCTTGAAGGCGTCCTCCACCTTTCGCGCCATGACGTCGTCGGTGAAGAGCTGCGTCGAGGTCGAGATGTTGACGATGCCGGTCTCGCGCGCCTTGCGCAGATACATAGCGACCGATGCGCGCGAAATCTTGAGCTGGTTCGCCACCTCGTCCTGGCGAAGGCCATGGGCATAGTAGAGCCAGGCGGCCTTATGGATGAGCTGTTCTGCCGGTCTGATCGCCATGCCGCCTCCTCGGCTGACATTAGTCACGGCTCTCGACAAAAGTCAAATCAGGGGAGGGTCGGTGCGAATGCCTGCCGCTGCGGCCCGATCGAGACAACCGTTCTACCGAGCGCACATATCATAGCATTTCCCCGTCGTTCAGGGGGATGGCATGATCGCGGGCCTGGGGCTAGAAAGGTCGAAAAGACTTTTGGGGAGGACGGGATGGCCAATCCCTACGAACAGGATCTCGACCGGAACGCCGCCAACCATCAGGCACTGACGCCGCTGACCTATCTGGAGCGGGCGGCCAAGACCTATCCCGATCACATTGCCATTATCCATGGCAGCCAGCGCATCTCCTATCGCGATTTCTGGCGCCGCTCGCTGAAGCTCGCCTCGGCGCTGTCGAAGCACGGCATCGGCAAGGGCGACACGGTGACGGTGATGCTGTCGAACACGCCGCCGATGCTGGAAGCGCATTTCGGCGTGCCGATGGTGAAGGCGGTGCTGCATTCGCTGAACACAAGGCTGGACGCCGCCGTGATCGCCTTCCAACTCGATCATGCCGAAACGAAGGTGCTGATCGTCGACCGCGAATTTTCCGGCGTGATCAGGGAGGCGCTGGCATTGGCCAAGGCCAAGCCATTGGTCATCGACTATGACGATCCCGACTATGCCGCCGACGCGCCCTATCCGAAGGGCGAGCGGATCGGCACGCTCGACTACGAAGACTTCGTTGCCGGCGGCGACGTGGCTTTCGCCTGGTCCATGCCCGACGATGAATGGGACGCCATCTCGCTCAACTACACCTCCGGCACCACGGGCAATCCGAAGGGCGTCGTCTACCATCATCGCGGGGCTGCGCTGATGGCCTACACCAACACCATCCATGCCGGCATGGCCAAGCACGCCGTCTATCTCTGGACGCTGCCGATGTTCCACTGCAATGGCTGGTGCTTCCCCTGGACGCTCGCTGTCCAGGCCGGCACGCATGTCTGCCTGCGCTGGGTGCGGGCAAAGCCGATGTATGACGCAATCGCCGACCACGGCGTCACCCATCTCTGCGGCGCGCCGATCGTCATGTCGGTGCTGATCAATGCGAGGGACGAGGACAAGCGCCAGTTCCGGCAGACCGTCACCTTCAACACGGCCGCGGCGCCGCCGCCGGAGGCGGTGCTCTCCGGCATGGCCGACGCCGGCTTTGCCGTCACACATCTCTACGGCCTGACCGAGACCTATGGGCCGGCTGTCGTAAACGAATGGCACAATGAGTGGGATGCCCTGGAGAAGGGGCCGAGGACGGCGAAGAAGGCGCGCCAGGGCGTGCGCTACGCAGCGCTTGAAGGCCTCACGGTGATGAACCCCGAGACGATGACGGAGACACCGGCCGACGGCGAGACCATTGGCGAGGTCATGTTCCGCGGCAACATTGTCATGAAGGGCTATCTGAAAAACCGCAAGGCGACCGACGAGGCCTTCGCCGGCGGCTGGTTCCACTCCGGCGACCTCGGCGTCATGCACCCCGACGGCTATATCCAGCTCAAGGACCGCTCCAAGGACATCATCATCTCGGGCGGCGAGAACATCTCCTCCATCGAGGTCGAGGACGCACTCTACAAGCACCCTTCCGTCGCTTCCTGCGGCGTAGTCGCCCGCGCCGACGAGAAATGGGGCGAGGTGCCGGTCGCCTATGTCGAGCTGAAGCCGGGCAAGGCCGCGACAGAGGCCGAGATCATCGAGCATTGCCGTGGGTTGCTCGCCCGCTTCAAGGTGCCGAAGGCGGTGGTGTTTGCCGAGATTCCGAAGACCTCCACCGGGAAGATCCAGAAGTTCCGGTTGAGGGAAATGGCGAAGGGGGCGTAGTTCCCTCCTTCCAATGTGGCCGTGGCATTGATCGTTTAGCTCGAGCGCTCGCGACGTCGTCATCCTTGGGCGTAGCGACGCGAAGCGGAGCGAAGACCCAAGGATCCATGCCGTGACCTCGCGGCAGTGCTCCGGCGGTCGAGAATAGCCAGCCGCGGATGGCAGGCGCTGACCAGTGTAAGTTCTTGATCCGTCTCGACGTTGGCCGACGTTACGGCATGGATCCTAGGGTCTGAGCTGCGTCGCTTCGCTCCTTGCTTCGCCCTAGGATGACGAACGCGTCAGCGTCCGTCGCTAATCGCGAGCGTCGGTATCACTGTCACCATCTGTCACCAATTATACGCGTACGTCGATTCCGCGTTGACTCTTCGCCGTTTTCGATTTACGACTGACGAAAATTGAAATTCGTCACTCGTCAAACGAAAGCGCCAATGTCAGAAGCCGCCAACATCGTGGCCGACCCCGCCAGACAGGAGAATGTGACGCGCATTCTCGACTGCGCCGAGCGCCTGTTCCGGCATTACGGCTACGGCAAGACCAATGTCGCCGACATCGCCCGCGAGCTCGGCATGTCGCCGGCCAACATCTACCGCTTCTTCGCCTCCAAGGTTGAGATCCACCAGGCCGTCTGCGGCCGCATGCTCGGCGCCAGCTACGCGATGGCCTACGAGATCATGCGCCTGCCGCTCAGCGCCGAGGAGCGGCTGCGCCGCTATGTGCATGCGCAGTACAAGATGACGCTGGAGGTCATGCTCGACGACCAGAAGGTGCATGAGATGGTCATCGTCGCACTGGAGCGCGACTGGGGCGTCATCGACAAGCATGTCGACCGCATCCACGACCTGTTCGCCGAGGTTATCCGCGAGGGCATCGAAGCCGGCGAGTTCAGGAAGCAGGATCCGGTGATCGCTTCGCGCTGCTTCGGTGCCGCCACCGTCATCCTTTGCCATCCGCAAATGGTCGCGCAGTGCCTGGCCAAGACCAACCGGGCGATGCCAGACGATCTCATCGATTACGCAATCAGAGCCTTGAAATAGCCGCCGCCCGCCGGGTGCCGGTCGACATTCATCTCCATTTCGGGAGTGCTAAGGTGTCTTTGTCCAGTTCCATCCTCCACAGGCTGCCAGTCGCCGGTTTCCCAGCCGTCGGCCTCATTGTCGCCGCGCTCGGCCTTGCCGGCTGCAGTCAGGAGAAGGCGGCGGTCGTCCAGGAAGTCGTGCGGCCGGTGAAGGTCGTCGAGATCGGCAAGGCCGAGACAACGCGCCAGCTCGACTATTCCGGCTCGGTGCGCGCCCGCACCGAAATGAATCTCGGCTTCCGCATTGCCGGCAAGGTCACCGAGCGCCTTGTCGACATCGGCCAGCATGTGAATGAGGGTGACGTGCTAGCCCGCGTTGATCCTTCCGATTACGAGCTGTCGGTGAAGAGCGCCGAAGCGAGCCTCGACGCCGCCGAGAGGCAGGTCGAGACGGTCGATCTCGCCAGGAAGCGTGCCGAGCAGCTCTATGCCAAGAACTTCGCGCCGAAGTCGCAGCTCGATCAGGCGGCGCTGAGCTATGATCAGGCGGTGGCAACCCGCGATGCCGCCCGCTCGACGCTGGCCCAGGCGCAGAACCAGGTCCACTACACCGACCTCAAGGCCAGCAAGGCTGGCATCGTCACCGCCATCTCGGCCGATATCGGCCAGGTGGTTGGCGCCGGCACGCCTGTCATGACGGTCGCCGTCGACGGCGAGAAGGAAGTGCTGATCGCGGTGCCGGAAATGGACATCGCCGGCTTCCGCCCGGGCAAGGATGTCAAGGCGAGCTTCTGGTCGGACGACGCGCTGACCCTCGACGGCAAGGTCCGCGAAGTGGCCGGCAGCGCCGATCCGCAGTCGCGCACCTTCGCGGTCCGGGTGTCGCTGCCCAACGATCCGCGTGTGCTGCTCGGCATGACCGCCAATGTCGAGGCGACCGTCGACAGCAAGGCGCAACTCGTGTCGATCCCGCTGACCGCGATGGCCGAGAAGGACGGCAAGCAGATCGTCTGGACGGTCGACCGCGCGAGCGACACGGTCCACCCGCGCCCGATCAAGGTCGCAAATTTCACCGCCGATGGTGTCGCCGTGGCCGATGGCCTCAAGCAGGGCGACGTGGTGGTAGCCGCCGGCACTCAGTTCATGGCCGAGAACCTGAAGGTCAAACTTTCCAGCGACACTCAGCAATCCGCCTCGGCGGAGGATGACGTCGCGACCACCAGCAGCCTGCGCTAGCCAGGCTCAACGAAAGCCCGTCCCGTCGTCGCGGCGCGAGCCGCGAACCGGGGAGGGCATGGGTTCCGGGCGGCAGGCGCCCGATCGTGAGATGCCGGCGGCTGGCTCCCCCGCAGCAGTGCCGCGTCAAACGTGATTGCGAGTCTCTCCGCTGAGGTGCTCGCCGCCCGGAAGCCCGACCGAGAATTCATGAGCAGCACGGCAAGCGTGGCTTGCCGACCCAATTGGACTGGACTTGCGCCATGACCACCGACAGCAGCACCGAAAAGCGGCCCTTCAACCTCTCGCGCTGGGCGATCGGACATCCGAGCATCGCGCGCTTCCTGTTCGGCCTGATCATCCTGGCCGGCGCGCTCGGCCTGATGCGCATGGGTCAGAAGGAAGATCCGGATTTCACCTTCCGCGTCATGGTGGTGCAGGCGATCTGGCCGGGCGCCTCGATCCAGGACATGGAAGACCAGGTCGTCAACAAGATCGAGCGCAAGCTGCAGGAGACGCCGCATCTCGATTTCGTGCGCTCCTACACCCGCGCCGGCAGCGCCATCATCACCTTGCAGGTCAAGGGCGACACCAACGCCGACCAGGTGAAGGACGCCTTCTACCAGGTGCGCAAGAAGGTCGGCGATATCGCCAATGAACTGCCGCAGGGTCTGCTCGGGCCGTACTTCAACGACGAGTTCGGCGACACCTTCATCACGCTGCATTCGATCAGCGGCAACGGCTTCACCTATCCGGAGCTGAAGAAGTTCGCCATCCAGGCGCGCGACATGCTGTTGACGACGCCCGGGGTCGAGAAGGCCGTCATCATCGGCGACCAGCCCGAGAAGATCTATATCGACGTCTCGTCCAAGGCGCTCGCCGAGCGCGGCCTGACCATCGTCGACCTGCAGAACGCCGTGAAAGGACAGAACGCCGTCGATCCGGCCGGCTCGGTCGACACCGGCCTTCGCTCGGTCCGCATCTCGGTCGAGGGCGACGTCACCAGGGCCGCCGACATCCGCGAGCTGAGGCTGCGCGCCGGCAATCAGGTGACGCGCCTCGGCGACATCGCCACCGTCTCGTCCGGCCTCGAGGATCCGTACCAGCGCAAGTATCGCTTCAACGGCCACGAAAGCGTCCAGGTCGGCGTCGTCATGGCCAAGGGCTTCAACGTCAGGGACGTCGGCAAGGATGTCGAGGCGACCTACCAGCGCTTCGAGGAAGGCCTGCCTTACGGCGTCGCGGTCGATCAGATCTCCGACCAGCCCGAGGTCGTCAAGGACGCCGTCAACGAGTTCATGGAGGCGCTTGGCGAAGCGTTGCTCATCGTGCTCGTGGTGTCGTTCCTGTCGATCGGCTGGCGCTCCGGCCTGGTGATCGCGATCGCCATTCCGCTGGTGCTCGCCGCCACCTTCGCCATCATGTACGAGATCGGCATCGACCTGCAGCGCATCTCGCTCGGCGCGCTGATCATCGCGCTCGGCCTCCTCGTCGACGACGCCATGATCGTTGTCGAGATGATGGAGCGAAAGCTGGAGGAGGGGCTGGTCAAGATCGAGGCGGCGAGCTTCGCCTACTCCTCGACCGCCTTCCCGATGCTCACCGGCACGCTGATCACCACCGCCGGCTTCATCCCGGTCGGCTTCGCGGCCTCCACCGCCGGCGAATATGTGCGCACGCTGTTCTACGTCGTCGGCATCGCGCTGGTCGTGTCGTGGTTCGTCGCGGTCTATTTCACGCCCTGGCTCGGCTACATGATCCTGAAGCAGCGCAAGCACGCCGGCACCCACCACGATGTCTTCGACACGCGCTTCTACCGGCGGCTGCGCTCGACGGTCACCTGGGCCGTGCGCCATCGCATCATCGTGCTGGTGATGACGCTGGTCACCTTCGGCACCAGCCTGTGGGCCTTCCAGTTCATTCCGCAGAACTTCTTCCCGCAGTCTTCGCGCCCCGAAATCCTGGTCGATCTGTGGCTGCCGGAGGGCACCTCGATCAAGGAGGTCGAGACCCAGGCCAAGGCGCTGGAAGCCAAGATGATGGACGACCAGGACAAGCGCTTCATCGCTACCTATATCGGCGAGGGCGCGCCGCGCTTCTTCCTGCCGCTCGACCAGCAGCTCCGCAATCCGAACTTCGCCCAGCTCTTGGTGATGGCCAAGGACGAGCCGGCGCGCGAGCGGCTGATCGTCAAGCTGCGCGGCATTCTCGCCAAGGACTTCCCCTCGATCCGCGGCAAGGTCGACCGTCTGTTCCTCGGGCCGCCGACCGGCTGGCCGGTGCAGATGCGCATCATGGGTCCGGACCGCCAGGAAGTGCGCCGCATCGCCGACGAGGTGAAGGCAAGGTTCCAGGCCAATCCGCTGCTCGGCGCCGTCCATGACGACTGGCTGGAGCCGGTGCCGGCGATGAAGCTGGTGATCGACCAGGATCGCGCCCGGGCGCTCGGCGTCACCTCGCAGCGCATCCGCCAGATGCTGCAGGCCACCATGTCCGGCGCGCCGCTCGACGACTTCCGCGACGGCGAGGAAACGGTCTCGATCGTCGCCCGTGAGCCGGAGGCCAGCCGTCACCTGCTCTCCTCGGTCGACTCCGTCTACATCCCGACCGACTTCGGCGGCTCTGTCCCGCTGTCGCAGGTGGCCAAGGTCGTGCCCGTCATGGAGCAGGGCATCGAATGGCGGCGCGACCGCCTGCCGACGATCACCGTGCGCGGCACGCTGCCGGACGGCGTGCAGTCGAACGACGTCGTCACCAAGATGTACAACGACATGAAGGACCTGCGCGCCGGCCTTGCCCCCGGCTACAAGATCGAGATCCAGGGCGGCGCCGAAGACTCGGCTGAAAGCCAGGCCTCGATCGCCGCCAAGGCGCCGATCATGCTTGCCATCATCGTCATATTGCTGATGGTCCAGCTGCAGCATTTCGGCAAGTCGATGCTGGTGCTGGCCACCGGTCCGCTTGGCATCATCGGCGCCGCGGCGGCGCTTCTGATCAGCGGCGCGCCGTTCGGCTTCGTCGCCATCCTCGGCGTCATCGCGCTGCTTGGCATCATCATGCGAAACTCGATCATCCTGGTCGACCAGATCGACCAGGACATCGCGGCCGGCATGGAGCGATCGGAGGCGATCGTCGGCGCCGCCGTGCGCCGCTTCCGGCCGATCATGCTGACGGCGCTGACCGCGGTGCTGGCGCTGATCCCGATCTCGCGCGCCGTCTTCTGGGGTCCGCTGGCCTACGCCATGATGGGCGGCATTCTGGTCGCCACCGTGCTCACCATCCTGGTGCTGCCGGCGGGCTATGCCCTGTTCTTCGGCCGCGAGCCCAAGAAGGCGAAGACCGACGAGCAGGCGCCGGAGCCGGAGCAGATCGAAGGCATCGAAAGACCGCAGCTGGCCTTGGCTGCGGAATAAAGGTGGCAACCTCGGATCGTCCGCCATTGGCGAAAGTCGGTGGCGGACGATTTGCGTCTACAAGGCAACCAGTTCTCGGCGCCATCATGCGCAGGGCAGGCATTCCAACCGGCGTGAAAAGGTCGGGCGCGCCGACGCGCGCCCGATCCTCTTCGGCTTGCCACGTCAGATGACGAACAGCCAGTTGGCGATGAGCATCACAATCACGCCGGCGGCCAGCGTCAAGTAGGGCAGCATGCCCGCCTTTTTGACCGACAGGTCGGTTCCTGCCATGCCGAGATCGTCCAGCATGTGGTCGGGGAAGTTGCCGCCGTCCTGGATGTAGTGCCGGAAGCAGAACACCGGGATGATCAATTCCGCGGTGATCAACCCGGCCCACAGCGCCATCGGTTTTTGGCGTGCGCCCACCATGGCTGCCCGGGCGCCGGGCAGCCGACAGTCTCACGACATGATCAGGCCGCCATCGACATTGATGGTCTGGCCGGTGATGTAGGCTGCGTCGTCGCTGGCAAGGAAGCTGACCAGCCCGGAGACGTCCTCGCCGCTGCCGGCGCGGCCCATGGGGATGTTCTTCACCCATTCAGCCATCAGCTCGCCCGGCTTGTAGTCGCCGAGCAGCTGGCCCCAGGCGGTGTCGTTATAGGCCCACATGTCGGTGTCGATGATGCCGGGGCAGATGGCGTTGACGGTGATCTTCTCCTTGGCGACCTCCTTGGCGAGGCTCTGCGTGATGCCGACGACGCCGAACTTCGAGGCGGCATAGTGCGGCGTGTAGATGAAGCCCTGCCGCGCCTGGCCGGAGGCGGTGTTGATCAGCCGGCCGCCTTCGCCATGCTTGCGCATGCGCAGGATCGCTTCCTGGCAGCACAGGAACACGCCCTTGGTGTTCACCGCCATCACCTTGTCCCACTCGGCTTCCGTCATCGCCTCGATCCTGGCGATGGTGATGACGCCGGCGTTCTGAATGGAAATGTCGACGCGGCCGAATTCCTTCTCGGCGAGGTCGTAGAGCGCTGCGATCTCGTCCTTCTTCGTCACGTCCATGCGCATCGAGGCGACCTTCGCGCCCGCGGCCTTCAGTCCGGCGGCGACCTCGTCGACGCGCGGATCGATGGCACTGACGACGACCGCTGCACCCTCCGCCGCGAAGCGTTTCGCCATGGCCGCACCGATGCCGCCGCTGGCGCCCGTGACGACCGCCGTCTTTCCTTCAAAACGCTTCTGCATCTTCTCTCCCTACCAGCAGACGAAGCCGCCATCGACGATGAGGTCGACGCCGGTGACGAAACTCGCGGCGCGGCTCGCCAGGAACACGGTCGGCCCGACCATCTCCTCCGGCGTCGCCATGCGGCCCATCGGCGTGTCGCGTGCGAATATCTTGACCTGGTCGGCAACCTCCGGCCGCTTATTCATCGGCGTCAGCGTGTAGCCGGGGCTCACCACATTGACGCGCAGGCCGCGGTCGGCCCATTCCATGGCGAGGCTCTTCGACATGTGGATCACTGCCGCCTTCGACGAATTGTAGTGCGCCTGCGTCAGGCCGCGGTTGATGATCGAGCCGGACATCGAGGCGATGTTGACGATCGAGCCTTTGCGGCGCGGCAGCATCACCCGCGCCTCGGCCTGGCAGGACAGGAACACGCCGCTGACATTGACGTCGTAGATCTTCTGCCACTTTTCCATAGGCAGCGTTTCGGCCGGCTCGGCGCCGGCGACACCGGCATTGTTGACGGCAATCGTCAGCGCGCCGAGTTCCCTTTCGATACGATCGACCGCCGCTGCGAGGTCGCTCTCTGACGTCACCGTGCCGGTCAGCACCAGGGCCTTGCGGCCGAGCGCCTTGATCTTGCCGGCAGTCTCCTCCAGCCCGCCTTTCGAGCTGTGGCCGAAGCAGGCGACATCGGCGCCGGCTTCCGCCAGGCCGATGGCGATTGCCTGGCCGATGCCGCTGCCTGCCCCTGTCACCAATGCCACGTCGCCGTGAAGATCGAACAATCTCATCTTTTTCCCTCTCCTCAGATGAAGGGGCGCCAGTCCTGCTGGCGCCCCGCGCGGTCCGGTGCCTGGGAGGGTATCACCCGCTGCGCTTTGTTCCCATCCGCTGTGTCTCAGCTCGTGGCGAGTTCCATCACGGCGACATTGCTTGCTTCATCGCGGTCGAGGATGCCGCGCTGGCGGCCGCGGCTCAGCACCAGCACGCGGTGCGAAAGCCCCAGCACCTCCTCGAGGTCGGAACTCACCACCACCACAGCCATGCCGGAGCGGGCAAGGTCAGCGATGACGTCATAGATCGCCGCGCGCGCGCCGACATCGATGCCGCGCGTCGGCTCGTCGAGGATGAACACCTTGGGCGGTCGCGACACCCATTTGGCGATGATCACCTTCTGCTGGTTGCCGCCGGAAAGTTTTGACACAGCCTGGTTCGGCCTGCCCTTGACGCCGAGCCTTGAAATGCCGGCCTCGGCGAATTTCTGCACCGCCTTGGGAAACACCCAGCCCTTCGGCGCGACATGGTCGAAATTGCCGATGGCAAGGTTCTCGCCGATGGTCTGTTCGAGCACCACGCCTTGCGCCTTGCGGTCCTCCGGCACCAGCACGACACCGGCCTTGATCGCTGCCGCCGGCCCGCTGAGATGGATGGGCTGACCCGCGACGCGCACCGCGCCAGAAGAGATCGGGTCGGCGCCGGCGATCGCCCGCACCAGCTCCGTGCGGCCTGCGCCGATCAGTCCGGCGATGCCGAGGATCTCGCCCGATTTCACCGAGAAGGAAACGTTGTTGAAACTGCGCTCAGGCGACGACAGGTTCTCGACCTCGAGCAAGATCTTGTCGCCAGGCGGGGACAGCTTCGGGAACATGCGCTCGACGCTGCGCCCGACCATCTGCTCGACCACGGTGCGCACCGGGATATCAGCGCGCTCGTGCCGGGCGACGATGCGGCCGTCACGCATCACCACCACGCGGTCGGCGATCTGCGCGATCTCGTCGAGGCGGTGGCTGATATAGATGAAGGACATTCCTTCGGCCTTGAGCTTGCGGATCTGCTGGAACAGCAGTTCCGTCTCCTCACCGCCGAGGGCCGCGGTCGGCTCGTCGAGGATCAGGAGTTCGGCGTTCAGTGTCAGCGCCTTGGCGATCTCGACCTGCTGCTGGGCCGCGACGCGCAGCGTGCGCACCTTGCGTTCGGGCGAGACATCGAGGCCGAGGCGCTTCAATTGCGCCGAGGCCTTGGCGTTCATGGTCGTGCGGTCGATGCGGCCGCCGCGCATCGGCAGGCGCCCGACATAGACATTCTCCGCCACCGAAAGGTCAGGCAGCAGCTTCAATTCCTGGTGGATCATGCCGACGCCGGCCTCGATGGCCGCGGCGGGGTTGGCGGGGGAATAAGGCTTCCCCCGCCAGATGATGGTGCCGGCATCGGGCTTGATCGAACCGGCGATGATGTTGGAGACGGTAGACTTGCCAGCGCCGTTCTCGCCAAGCAGCGCCACGACTTCGCCCGGCCGCACCTCGAAGCTCGCATCGGCCAGGACCTGGACCGGTCCGTAGCTTTTGCAGAGGCCGTTGACGAAGAGCCCGTTGTGCGGGCTTCCGCCGGTGTGGGGATCAAGGGACATCGTGGCGCTCTTCAGGTCTCAGCCGTTCGCCCTTACGGATGCTTCTCGATGAACTGCGCGACATTGTCCTTGGTGGTCAGCGTCGCGTCCTGCAGCTGGTCGGCTGCCAGCTTGTCGCCGGCCACCAGCTTGATGGCCGAGTCGACGGCGAGCCGGCCCATGCCCTGGGTCTGCTGCGTCGCGGTCACGTCGAACACGCCGTCCTTCAGCGCCTTCAGCGCCGCCACGTCGCCGTCGAAGCCAGCGATCCAGATCTTGTGGTCGGGATTGGCGACCTTGACCGCCTGCGCGGCGCCCAGCGCCAGCGCGTCTGCCTGGCCGAAGATGATCGAGACATTGGGATGGGCCTGCAGCAGGTCCTGCGCCAGCTTGAAGCCCTCGTCCTGGTGCCACTGGTCGCTCCAGAGCTCGCCGACCACCTTGATGTCCGGATAGGCCTTCAGCGCTTCGCCGCAGCCCTTGGAGCGGTCGACTTCCGGCGTCGTGCCCTTCTGGCCATGGATGATCACCATCTCGCCCTTGCCGCCGGCCTGCTTGGCGATGTAGTCGCACACGCCCTTGGCCGAGTTGACGCTGTCGGTGGCGATGAAGGTGTCGCCGGGCGCGCCGTCGGCGTTGCGGTCGACATTGACCACCGGAATGCTGGCGGCCTTGGCGGTCTTGGTCGGAACGGTCGCAGCCGTGGCGCCGGCCGGGATGTAGATCAGCGCGTCGATGTTCTGCGTGACCAGGTCCTGCACCTGGCTGACCTGCGTTGCCGAGTCGCCCTTGGCGTCGACGGTGATGACCTCGATGCCCTTCTCCTTGGCATAGGCTTCTACCGACTGCTTGATCTGGTTGAAGAAGTCCGCCTGCAGGTTGGCGACGGCCAGCCCGAGCTTCTTGGCGTCCTTGGCCGAGGCGGCGTCGGACAGGCCGAGCAGCGGGACGATGGCTGCGGCCGCAAGCAGCAGTGAACGTTTGGTCAGCATGTTTTTCCTCCGTTGGTGTTCAATCCCGTCCAGCCTGCGCATCGCGGCGCCCCCGGCCGGACAGTCCAGTCTCGGATCGACCGATCCGTTTCGCCCGGACATCCGGGCGAATTCTCATTGCGCCCAGCTTCTCATTGCGTTCGGCGCCGCCAGGTGTCGGTGGCGACCGCCAGCGCGATGACCACGCCGATCACCACCTGCTGGACGAAGGGCGAGACGCCGAGCAGGTTGAGCCCGTTGCGCAGCACGCCGATGATCAGCACGCCGATCGCCGTGCCGCCGATCGAGCCGATACCGCCCGAAAGGCTGGCGCCGCCGATCACCACCGCCGCGATCGTGTCGAGCTCGTAGCCGACGCCCGAGCTCGGCTGCACGGAATCGAGCCGGGCTGCGAGCACGATGCCGGCGAGCCCCGCCAGCAGGCCGCAGATCGCATAGACCCAGTTGGTCAGCGATTTCACCGGAATGCCGGAAAGGCGGGCGACCTCGGCGCTGCCGCCGATCGCGTAAAGGCTGCGCCCGGTGGCGCGATAGTTGAGGAAGACGGCGAAGACGATCGCCAGCACGATCATCAGCCCGACGGTGACCGACAGGAAGCCGAAATGGCGCACGATCGACAGGTTGGTGAACCAGTCGGGAAAGCCGACGATCTGCGAGCCGTCGGTGATCATGTTGGCGAGGCCCCGCGCCACCGACATCATGGCGAGCGTCGCAATGAAGGGCGGCAGCTTCGTCACCGTCACCAGCAGGCCCGAGACCAGGCCGCAGAGGGCGGCGACGACCAGCGCCGCGGCGATGCCCACCGGAACGCCGAGATTGAGATAGTCGGGGTAGGCGACGTAGCCCATCACCATCGAGGCCAGCGCCAGAACAGAACCGACCGAAAGGTCGATCCCGCCGATCAGGATGACCAGCGTCATGCCGATCGCCATGATGCCGAGCACCGTCACCTGGTCGAGCACGTTGAGGATGTTGCGAAAGGTAAGGAACGTGTCGGTGGTCAGCGCCAGCGCCAGGCACAGAAGCACCAGGCCGATCATCGGCCCCATCGTTCCGGCAAACAGAGCCGAAAGCTTCGCACCTGAAGCGGCCTGCGCGGCGCCGGTGCCAGCCTTCAACTCGCTCGTCTCGTTGCTCACGGCCACTTCGTCTCCTCCGTCAGCGAGCCGGCGATGGCCCGCCGGCTGCTCTTGTTCACCAGGCACCTCCCTTGTGAACAATTTATCTTTGATATGCAATTTTGTTCAGCTAAAACGTTCATCAGAAAATTGTCAAGTGCCGCCGACGCTTTGGGCGGCGGTTTGCACGAACCGACGGTTTGCCATAGGGAAAGCCCAGCGCATGCGGGAGGCATAAGGATGGCGGTGATCGAGAACGAGAAGGCCTCGCGCTTCCCGGATGCCGAGCTCAAGGCCCGCGCCGCCTGGCACTATTATGTCGAAGGCCTGACGCAGGAGCGGATTTCAGAGATCCTCGGTGTTGGCCGCATCAAGGTGCACCGGATACTCTCCGCTGCCCGCGAGGAGGGCGTCGTCCAGTTCCGCATCCGCGACAGCGTCGTCGAATGCGTGCAATTGGAGGAAAGCCTGAAGCAGCGCTTCGGTCTCAGCCAAGCCGTGGTCGTGCCGTCGGCCGCCGACCGCAGCAACACGCCGCTGCTGATCGGTCATGCCGCCGCAGCCTATCTCGCAGACAACGTCAATCCCGGCGACGTGATCGCGCTCGGCTGGGGCAGGACGCTAAAATTCGCCATCAACGAATTGCCCAGGCGACCGATCGCCAGGACCACCGTGGTCTCGATGCTCGGCGGCCTCACCCATGCCCAGCCGCTCAACCCGACCGAGAGTGCCTGGGAATTCGCCGAGAAGATTGGCGCCGAATGCTATCTCTTGCCCGTGCCCGTCTATGCCGACAGGCCGGAGCAGCGTGATGCCTTCATGAGCCAGCGCAGCGTCCAGGACGTCGTCTTCCGGGCGCGGCGCGCCAACATCGCCGTGCTCAGCGTCGGCTCCTTTTCCAACGACAGCCCCATCGCCAATTACGGCTTCATCAAGCCGAGCGAGCTGGAGGAATTGCAGGCCGCCGGCGCGGTCGGCGATATCCTTTGCCATTTCATCGACGCCGAGGGCTGCACGGTCGACCATGAGGTCAACCGCCGCGTCTGCGCCTATCCGCTGCAGGACCTCTCCGACATCCCGACCACCATCCTGGTTTCGGGCGGGCAGGAGAAGATCGCCGTGATGCGCGCGGCGCTCGCCAACACGAAGGTTTCGGTGTTGATCACAGACGAGGACGCGGCCAAGGGCCTGCTCAGTCGTTAGTCCAGCCTGCTAGAAAGTCGCAGACCTTGGGGCGCTTCTCGTAAGACCAGTCTTTCAGCGGGACGGGCTTGAACCGGCCCTTGACCGGTTTGCCCTTTTCCAGGTCCCTGGAGACGGTGCCCTTGCCGGTGAGATAGTTGATGTCGCAGTCGCCGAGCATCGTCTCGACGGTGTCATCGGACGTCCGGTTGCCCCAGTCCCAACTGCGGCTGTAGCCGCCGACCATGAATTGGCCGTGGCGATAGACGATGGTCAGCGTCTCTTCGGTCGATTTGCTGGCGCCGCAGCCGAAGCAGGAGGTGATCGCCAGCGATCCCTTGCCCTTGGCCTCGAGATCGAGGATCCGGTCCTCGGTCAGCGCTTTCCTGACGAAGTCGGGCTTTCGCCAGGGACCGGGCTTTTCCGCTCCCACCCCCAGATAGATGTAGAGCTCGGCTGGACCATCGTCCTGGATCACCACGGCGCGGTCCATCGTGCCGTCCTGGTCGATGTCGAGCGAAAGCTCGAACGCCGGCTTGTCGCCGGCAAGCGCCGGCACGGGCATTGCCGCCAGCGCAACAAGCCAGGCCGCATGGTGAAGCGCTGTCGTCATGAGCAATCGTCCGCCGCGTGCCGGGAGCGTAGCACCGGCAGGGCAAGGCGCAATATGCGTCGGTTCACACAGGTTTCAGCCCGCGCCCAGCCGCGCGTGGATGTCGCGCGTCGCGTGGTAGAGGTCGCGGTAGATTTCCTTGCGGGCGCGATAGGTCGGCACCATTGCCTCGACGGGATCGACCTGCCGTGCCGGTTCTGCCGCCATCGCCTTGGCCGCCTCTTGCGGCGAAGCGAACCAGCCGATTGCCGAGGCCGCCAGCATGGCGGCGCCAAGCGCCGCCGCCTCGTTGACCGGCGACACCAGGAGCGGCCGTTCCAGCACGCTCGCCAAGATCTGCATCAGCAGCGTCGAATTGGTGCCGCCGCCTGCGGCGATCATCGCGCCGGCCTTGCCGGTCTGCTCCTCCATCGCATCGGTGGCGATCGCCTGCTCCAGCGCAATGCCTTCCAGCACGGCGCGGAAAAGATGTTTTGGCTCATGGTCGAGCGACAGGCCGACGATGGCGCCGCGCGCCGCGCCGTCCCAGTACGGGCTCATGACGCCGGCCCAGTAGGGCATGACGAGCAGCCCATCGCTGCCTGGCGCTACGTCCATCGCCGCCTTCTCCAGCACGGCGGCCGAAGGCGAGCCGGCGGTGCGCACGATCCAGTCGACCAGCTGCATGCCGGAGCGCAGCACCGTTTCCAGCATGAAGCCGGAGCCGGTCGGCGAGACCAGCGTGCGGAACGCGTCCGATGTCGTGACCTTGCCGGAATAATTGCCGCTGACCACGCCCGAGCCCAGCGACAGATAGCTCTTGCCGGCGCCGTAGACGCCCATGCCGAGCCCCATCGCCTGGCCATCGCCGGCGCCGGCGATGACTGGCGTGCCCGCCCTCAGGCCCGTCGCCGATGCGATGCTCTCGGAAAACTCGCCACAGACGCCACCCGGCCCGACCAGCTGGGGCAATTGCTCGGGCCGCAAGCCTGCAGCCTTGACCAGCCCGGGGTGCCAATTGCCGCTAGCGATGTTGAGCAGGCCGAGCGGATCGGCGCTCGCCGTGCTGGTGACCAGACGCCCCGTGAGCCGGCGGACGAAGAAGGCATGCACGTCGACCAGCGCCGCCGCCTGACCGAGCGCCTCCGGCCTGTGCTCCGCCAGCCAGGCCAATGCGTAGAGCGCCGGCGTCGGGTCCGGCGGCTTGCCGCTCCAGTCGCGGATCGCCTCGCGGCCGAGCTCTGCCGAAAGCCTGGCGACTTGCGGGCGGGCCCGCTCGTCCAGCCACAGGATCGCCGGGATGAGTGGTTTGCCGGCACCATCGATCAGCGTGAACGTCTCGCGCTGGTGGGCGATGGAAATCGCCTTGACGCGCGCCGCGCCGACCTTGTCGGCGACCTGCTTCAGCGCCGATAGCAGCGCCGTCCACCAGTGCTCGGCATCCTGCTCGAAATGGCCGGGCGCAGGATTGGACAGCGGATAGGTCTCGCGTGCCTGAAAAAGCTCCGCGCCGTCGCGCGCGAAGGCGATCGCCTTCACGGCCGTCGTCGAGGCGTCGATCCCGATTACGACATCGTCCATCACGCGGGGATCCGGAAGGTTAGTGCATGTCGCGCAAAAGTGTGCGGCGGTTTTGCGAAAACGACATGCATGAAAACAAAGACCTAAAGCGCGTCGCCTGGATCCGTTTCATCGCGGCGCGCTTTAGGCGGCGTTGGTAACGAACCGTCCGTCCGACTGGTCGAGACGACGACGGATCTGGGTTATCACCATCGAATCGTCGGGTACACAATTTTCATAGGTCAGGAAGTCGCCGGCCTTCACCGGCTTCACCACTCTGGCGCGTTCGGCCAGCCCGAGCGGCAGCGCGCCCTTGGCGCGCGCGTCCTCCCAGGTCATGGCGAAGCCGCGATAGTCGTTCTCGCCGATCATGCCGAGCGACTGGCCGGCGCCGAGGTTGGTCTTGGCGACCGCCACCGCCTCGGCGACCGGATGATCGAGCGGCTCCATGTCGGCGCGCTTGTAGACCACAGCGCGCGCCGCCGAGAGCGGCACTTCGAGGCTGGTGAGGTGATAGGGACGGAAGATCGTGAAATAGGGACCCTTGCCGACCTTGAGGTCGATCATGCGCTCCAGCACGCGCGGATGCTTGGTTTCGATGATGCAGAACACGCCGGGCGCCACGCCCTTGCCGATCGAATAGTCTACAACGCCCTTGCGGTGCAGCACGCCGCCATCCTCGCGCGGGCAGAGCACGCTGGCCAGTTCCTCCAGCGTCGCCGTCGGGCCGTGCATGCCGGGCACGTCGGGCACGAGGCCGGTGGCGTTGGCGATCGCCACCATCTCGATCGCCGTCTTCGAGCCATCGACGAACTCGACCAGCATGCGCGCATTCATGTTGCGCTCGGCCGCTTCCTTCTCGTAATCGGCAGGCACCGCGTCGATGTTCAGCGGATTGTTCTTGCCCTTGCCGGCGGCAACTATTGTGAAGCCGAGGCTTTTGGCGAAGCCGATGATCTCCAGCGTGCAGGCGGGCTCGTCGCCGGCGGCACCCGTGTAGATGACGCCGGCCTTGCGCGCCTCCTCTTTCAGGAAACGGCCGATGGTGATGTCGGCCTCGACATTGAGCATGACGATATGCTTGCCGTTCTTCATCACCTCGAGGGCAAACAGCGTGCCGATGTTGGGATTGCCGGTGGCGTCGATGATGACGTCAATGCGGCCGGCCGCGGCGAGCGCATGCAGATCCTCTGTGACGGCGATCTTGCCGGCCTCGATGGCGCGGTCGATGGCCGCCGCATTGGGCGCCTGCACGATGTCGGAACGATCGTGGCCGGCAAGCAGCGCGGCGTCGATTGCTGCCTGCGGCCGCACCTCCGAAATGGCGCCGATGCGCATGCCCGGCATCAGCGCGACCTGCACGACGATATCCGTTCCCATCTGCCCGGCGCCGGCGAGACCGATTGTGATCGGCCCTTGCTTCTCAGCGCGCTGCAGGAGTTCCGCTGCGAATTGCGGATGGGACATGTCGCTTCCTCCACTTGCTAGCGCGCCGAGGCGCCGCGATCGTTGGTTGAACATTCCTATTTCCATTTGAAAAATATTTCAACCGGCATTTCGGCATTACTCGGAGGAATCAATTCGAGGTTGGCCGGACAGCGCCCCCCTCTGTCCTGCCGGACATCTCCCCCACAAGGGCCCACAAGGGGGGGAGATCGGCCATCGCTGCCGTTTCGCTAATTTTCAACGTTGAGGAATGAGCGCATCGCCCAAGCTGCCAATCTCCCCCACAGTGGGGGAGATGTCCGGCAGGACAAAGATCCCATGATGAGTGGTGGACAGCGGCCTGAGGGAGATCAGAGTCGGTTTGCTACCAACCACTCTGAAGGGATTTGCCATGACAGCAGAACCAAACTCGCCCCGAGCCGCTATCCGGGTTGATCTTGGCGCAATATTCGTCTCGTTGGAACTGTCGAAGTCGACGTGGCTGGTGACGTCGCTATCGCCCGGCAGCGAGAAGATGTCGCGTCATTCGGTAGCCGGCGGCGATCTGCCGGCATTGCTGACATGCCTGAGCCTCTTGCGCGAGAAGGCGCGGGCGCGGGAGGGCAGGCTCTATCGCGTGGTTGTCATCCAAGAGGCGGGGCTCGATGGTTTCTGGCTTCACCGCGCGCTCGCGGCGGAATGCTGGATCACCAGCCATGTCGTGGATGCCGCCTCGATCGCGGTGTCGCGCCGGCACCGCCGGGCGAAGACCGACAGCATCGATGGGGAGACACTGGTTCGCACGCTGATGGCGTGGATGCGGGGTGAGCCTCGGGTCTGCGCGATGGTCCGTGTGCCGGCGATTGAGGATGAAGATCGCCGCCGGGTCGGCCGCGAGCGCAAGGCACTGGTTGAGGAGCGTAAGAGACACGTCAACCGGATCAAGGGGCTGCTCTTCACTGTGGGTGTGCGCGGTTATGAGCCTGCGCGTCGCGACCGGCGCGAGCGTTTGGATGACCTGCGCACGGGGGATGGCCGGCCGCTGCCCGCCCATCTCAAGGCGCAGCTGTGCCGTGAGCTCGACCGGCTCGAATTGGTGAACGAGCAGATCAAAGCAGGCGACCGCCCCGCAAGCGATGCTCGAAGAGATCAAGGGCATCGGCGCGGAGTTCGCCAGCACCCTGGCACACGAGGGGCTGTTCCGTCAGTTCGGCAACCGGCGCCAGATTGCAGCCTATGCAGGGCTCGCACCCTCGCCATGGCGAAGCGGCTCGATCGATCGTGAGCAGGGTGTCTCGAAGGCAGGCAATCCGAGGCTGCGCACGACGATGATCCAACTGGCCTGGCTCTGGCTGCGCTATCAGCCGGCCTCGGCCCTGACGCGCTGGTTCCATGAACGGGTCAGCATGAGCGGCGGGCGCAGCAAGAAGGTCGCGATCGTGGCGCTGGCGCGAAAACTGCTCGTCGCCTTGTGGAAATATGTGACCAACGGTGTCGTGATCGAGGGAGCCGTCATGGCCAGGGCCTGAGCAGCCTTTTGATCAACTCAATCCTCGGGGCCTGAGCAGCCCTGACGGATCCAGGCGAACGGACCGAAGCCCCCCATGGCTTCAAGCGCCGCTCCAAAGAATGGTCCCGTTCTCCTGAGCCCAGCCCCCGCACGCGGGATTGTGGTGCAGCCGCCTCCGAGCGGCGACCGGATATGAGGTGGTACAGGTTCATATGAGGGGGGCGCGAAGGAACGCGACGGGTGTCGATTCCTTGCTTCGTTTTCGGGGCGACGTGGAGCTTAGAAATACCCGTCGGACGCCGCAGTCGCTTCCTTGGGGATCTCCACCCCGTCGACCAGGATCTTGTCGACCAGCTCGTGATGGAAGCACACCAGCCCCTTGATGCGCTCGGCCTCGTGCACCGGCTCGGGATAGTACCAGACCAGGTTCTCGTGCCGCTTCTTGGGCGTCGTCACATGGTAGTAGTTGGAGATGCCCTTGTAGGGGCAGCGCGAGATGTAGCGGCTGGGCGAGAACATATCGAGCCGGGTGTCCGAGATCGGCAGATAGTGGCGCACCGGATGGCCGGTCTCGAACAGGAACACGCCGCGCCGTGAATCGGCGACCTGCTCGCCGTCGAGGATCACCTGCACGCGCCGCGACGAGGGCAGGCAGTCGACACGCCGGAACGGGTCGCGGGCATGCACGAAGATCTCCTCGTCCTCCTCCCACCAATGCGTCATCTTCGGCCAGTAGAAGGACATGTAGTCCGCTATCGGCGGGCAACCTTCGACCGGATCGAGGTAGCGCCAGGCGGCATCCTCGACCAGCGTGATGCCGGTGTTCAGCGAGTAATGCGTGGCGGTGCCCTTGAACGGATCCTCCGTCGTCGTCCTGCTCGGCAGCAGGAACTCCTCGCGCACGTCGCTCATCGGGAAGTAGTAGACCGGCAGATGGTCGCTCTCGTAGAACACCAGCGCCCTTGTGGTGTCGGCGACGATCATCGGCCCGACCTGCACGCGCAGCCGCTTGGGCGAGGGCATGGTGAAGGCGACATAGCCCGGCTCGAACTCGTACTGCACGATATTGTCGAGCAGCGGGAAATGCGGCCCGCGGCCGCGCAGATGAGGCTTGCGAATGGCAGTCGTCCTTTTCTCGTCTTTTGCGGCCAGGCTCTTGCGCGCGAGCATGGTCAACCTACCGATACCCGATCGAGCAGCAGCCCGGCGGCGATCGGTGGCAGGCCGCTGACGTTCTTGCGCACCGGCACCAAGAGATCCGGGAAATAGCTGAAGATCACCGGCGTCTCGTCGAGCAGCAGTTTTTGGATGTCGGAGGCAGCCTTGCGCTGCGCGTCGAGGTCGAGCGCCTTCAGGTAGCCGGTGACCAGCCCGTCATAGGCCGTGTTCTTGAAATGCGCCGCGTTCCACGGACCGTCGCTCACCAGTGGACTCTTCAGGAACACGTTCGGCACGCTGCGATGCGCGTAGTCGGTGATGCCGAGCGGGCTGTCCAGCCAGTCCGACTGGCCGAACACGGCCTTGCCGTAATATTTGTCCTGGTCCTCGATGTTGAGCGAAATGCGGGCGCCGATCTCCTTGGCGAAATTCTGGAAAAGCTGCGCGTAGCCGGGGATGTCGGAATAGCGCAGCGTCGTCAGCGTTATGTCGAAGCCGTTCGCTAGGCCTGCAGCTTCCATCAGTTGCTTGGCCTTGGCGATGTCCTGCGTGCGCTGCGCTACCGACTTGTCGGTGGCGGGGAAGGCCGGCGCGAACGGGCTGTCATTGCCGGTCGCCGCCATGCCGCGGCAGAGACCGTCGACCAGCTTGGAGCGGTCGATGCACAGCGCCAGCGCCTGGCGCACCCGCTTGTCGGTGAAGGGCGCCATGTCGCAGCGCATGTGGAGCTGGCGATGCGCGGTGGACGCCACGCGCAGCACCGTGATGTCTGGGTTGCCCAGAACCACCTGGCTGACGTCGAGCGGGATGGCGTCGAGCACGTCGACCTCGCCCGCCTGCAGCGCCAGGATGCGCGGCTGCACGTCGGCGTAGAACTTGAATTCGAGCCGATCGGGAAGGGCCTTCTCGCCCCAGTAGTCGGGGTTGCGCACGAAGCTGGCGCCGACCTTCGGCGTGTAGCTCTCGAGCCGGAACGGTCCGGTACCCTCGAAGGTCTTCTCGTAGTCCCCCTTGTAGCTCGCCGGCAGGATAACGGCGTTGTAGTTGTCGATCGACACCGAATAGGGGAAGCTGCCGTTCGGCGCGTCGAGATGGAACTCGACGGTTTGGTCGTCGACCTTGCGCGTGCCGCCCTTGGACAAGAGGCCCTTGAACACCGACAGCGCGTTGGACGTTCCGTTCGGGTCGGAGAGGCGGTCAAAGGTCGCCACGACGTCGTCGGCCTTAAAATCCTCGCCATTGTGAAATTTCACGCCCTTGCGCAGTTTGAAGGTCCACACGCTCCCGTCCGCGTTTGGCGACCAGCTCTCCGCCAGCACCGGCTTCAGCGTCAGGTCGGGCTGCGTGATGCACAGGAATTCCGCGGTCTGGAAGACAAGCTGGTAGCTGCCGCTGTCGTAGAAGGTGACCGGGTCGATGGCGCCGCCGGGTACGGCAATGCCGGCGCGCACCGTGCCGCCCGGCTTGCCTTCGGCGCGCGCTTGCGGCACGCCGAGTCCGAGCGCCGAAACGATGCCGCCGAGGAAGGGCAGGGAGAGGCCGAGCACGCTGCCGTGGCGCAGGAATTCGCGTCGGCCGATCCTGCCGGCGAGCAATTCGTCGATAGCGGAATTTTCGATTGCGCTGAGATTTCTGCGAGCGGCGTCGATCGTCCTGAAATGCTTTGGCATGGCGGCATTCCTTGGCTGGCGTGGGGGCTTTGCCATCTAGGTCACTGTTGACCACGCCCGAAAAGCGATATTTTTTGATGAGGGCCATCGGAATCTTCGATTGCCGCCGAGCCGAAAGCGAAAGCCATGGATACCGAGAATCTGCGCAGTTTCCTCGAGGTCGCGGAGCATGGCAGCTTCACCGTTGCCGCCCATCGGCTGAACCTGGCCCAGTCCACCGTCAGCGCGCGCATCCGCGGCCTGGAGGAACAGTTGGGGCGCAAGCTGTTCGTCCGCGACAGCGACGGCGTCACGCTGACGCCAGCCGGCCGGCAGTTCCTGCCGCACGCCTCCACGATCACCCGGACCTGGGAGCAATCGCGCCAGGACATCGCCGTTCCCGATGGCTACGAGACGTTGCTCAGGCTGACCGCGCCCGCCTATCTCTGGGACAGCATCACCTCGCCCTGGATCGACTGGATGCGGGCGAAGCGGCCGAACGTGGCATTGCGGCTGGAAGGCAGCTTCCCCGATCTGGCGATCGACCAGATGGCCGAAGGCCTGCTCGACATCTGCATCCTCTATCTGCCCAGGCCGCATCCCGGCATCGTCTATGAGACTCTTGCCGTCGATCAGGTGGTTCTCGTCCAGCACACGGCGCAGGTCGGGCCGTGGACGGACAACTACATCCTGATGGATTGGGGGCTGGAGTTCCGCGTCGAGCATGACCGCGCCTTTGCCGGCATGGTGAAGCCGGCGATCTCGGCCGGGCTGGTGTTCATCGGCCTGCAGCATGTGCTGTCGCAACGGGCGGCCGCCTATCTGCCGCTGAGCGCTGTCAGCGCTCATATTGAGCGCGGCGAACTGCGGCGCGTCGAGGATACGCCGGTGTTCCAGCGCCCGATCTATCTCGCCTATCCGGAGAATCCGGCATCGTCCGATGCCCTCGACGTTGCGCTCACCGGCCTGCGGACGCTCGCCGGGAACCTGTCGAGCGATCAAGCCTTCGCGGAGAGCGACCGCGCCTTCAGCATGGCGGGTGGGGCGGCATTCTGATCGCGATCACGCCGGCTCCACGGCTTTCGGCTTCTGCAGCCTTGCCAGTTCCGCGAAGGGAATATGGCAGCGGATCGTGTGCCCTGGCTCCGCCTCGGCCAGCTCCGGCTCCTGGGTCTCGCAGATGGCGCCGATCTTGCGCGGACAGCGCGTGTGGAAGACGCAACCCGTCGGCGGATTGGCAGCACTTGGGATCTCGCCATCGAGGCGGATGCGCGAGCTCTCCGCCCGGTCGAGTTTCGGCACGGCCGACAACAGCGCTTCCGTGTAGGGGTGGTGCGGCCCGGAGAAGACCGCTTCCGACGGCCCGAACTCCATGATGCGGCCGAGATAGAGCACGGCGATCTTGTCGGAGAGATAGCGCACCACGCCGAGGTCGTGCGAGATGAAGATGTAGCTGACATCCTGCTTCGACTGCAGGTCGGCCAAAAGGTTGAGGATCGCCGCCTGCACCGACACGTCGAGCGCCGAGGTCGGCTCGTCGCAAACGACGATGCGCGGATCGCCGGCGAAGGCGCGCGCGATCGCCACGCGCTGCTTCAGCCCGCCCGAGAGCTGGCGCGGCTTGACCGCGAGATGACGGTCGGTGAGGCGCACCGAACGGACAAGCTCTTCGAGGCGCGTGTCGAGCGTCTTGCCGGTGAGCCCGCCCAGCCGCTTCAAGGCGCGGCTGAGGATGTGCCGGATCGAATGCGAGCGGTTGAGCGCCGAATCCGGATTCTGGAAGACGATCTGCACCGCCTTGACCTGGTCCTCCGAGCGGCTCGCAAGCCGCGGCGCCAGCTGCTTGCCTTCGAGCTCGATGCTGCCGCCCTCGTCCGGCGGCACGAGGCCGAGCAGAAGCCTGGCGAAGGTGGTCTTGCCGCTGCCGGATTCGCCGACCAGGCCGAGCGTCTCGCCGGGCCTGAGGCTGACCGAGACATCCTTCACGGCCCTCAGCGGGCGGCCATGGCTGGCATAGGTCTTGTTGAGCCCCTCGACCTGCAGCACCGGTGGCGCCTGCTTCGGCGCGGTGGCGGGAATCTCGGCAGGCGTCGCGCGCGGCAGCGACTGCGCCTTGTCATGGTAGTGGCAGCGCGACAGCCGGCCGCCTCCAAGATCGTAGAGCGGCGGCGGCTCGCTGCGGCAGCGCTCCGTCGCAAGCGCGCAGCGGTCGGCGAAGGCGCAGCCGACGATATTGGCGCCGATGCCGGGCAGGAAGCCGGGGATCGTGTCGAGGCGGCCCTGGTCCTTGCGCTGGCCGCCGCGCGGCAGGCAGCGCAGCAGCGCCACGGTATAGGGGTGGCGCGGATCGTTGAAGACGTCCTTCGTCGAGCCTTCCTCGACCAGCATGCCGGCATAGAGCACGCCGACACGGTCGCACATCTTGGAGACGACGGCGAGGTTGTGGCTGATGAACAGGATCGAGGCCGACAGCTCGCGCCGCAATTGCGCGATCAGGTCGAGCACTTCGGCTTCCACCGTCGCGTCGAGACCCGTCGTCGGCTCGTCGAGGATCAGCATCGACGGATCGTTGGCCAAGGCCATGGCGATTGCCACGCGCTGCTGCATGCCGCCGGAGAGCTGGTGCGGATAGCGCTGCATCACGCTGGCCGGATCCGAGATCCGCACGAGGTTCAGCATGGCAATGGCCTTGTCGCTCGCCGCCTGTCCAGTGATACCGGCGAGCTCGAAGATCTCGGTCAGCTGGCGGCCGATGCGCAGCGACGGGTTCAGCGCCTTGCCCGGGTCCTGATAGACCATCGACACGCTTTCCGCCCGCGCCCGCCGCAGCGCTTCGCCATCGAGCTTCATCACGTCCTGGCCGTCGAGCGCGATCGAGCCGCCGGTGATCGAGCCGTTGCGCGGCAGGTAGCGCACCACGGCGAGCGCCGCCGTCGACTTGCCGCAGCCGGATTCCCCGACGAGCCCGTAGGCCTCGCCGCGGCCGATGGTGAGGTTGACATTGCGCAGCACCGCCCGGTTGCGGCCGCCAACGCGGTAGGCGACCGAGAGGTCTCGGAGCTCGAGCGCGTTCTTCTCAGTCATTGAACGCTCCATGGACGCCGTCGGCCACCAGGTTGACACCGATCACCAGCGAGGCGATGGCCAGCGCGTCGAACAGCACCGTCCACCAGAAGCCGCCGCCGATCATGCCGTAATTCGAGGAGATCGAGAGGCCCCAGTCGGGGGAGGGCGGCTGGATGCCGAAGCCCATGAACGAGAGCGTCGCGACCGCGAAGATCGCGTAGCCGAGCCGCACCGTCGTCTCGACCAGGATCGGCGGGATGACGTTGGGCAGGATCTCGACGAACATCGTGTGCAGCGCGCCTTCGTGGCGAAGCTTTGCCGCCGCGACATAGTCGAGCTCGCGTTCGGCGAGCACGGCCGAGCGCACGGTGCGGGCGATGATCGGCGCGAAGCTGAGGCCGATGACGACGATGACGGTGATCTTCGAGGTGCCGAGCGCGACGATGGCGAGCAGCGCGATGATCACCACCGGGATCGCCATGAAGGCTTCGAGCACCCGGCTGACGATGTCGTCGACGATGCCGCGGAAATAGCCGATGAGCAGGCCGAGCGCGGTGCCGGCGATGGTCGCCAGGATCGTGGCCAAAGGCGCCACCGTCAGGATGTCGCGCGAGCCGACGATGACGCGCGAGAAGACGTCGCGGCCGATCTGGTCGGTGCCGAACCAGTGCTCGGCCGAAGGCGGGGCGAGCGCGTTGATGATGTCGTCGACGAGCGGGTCGTAAGGCACGAAATGTTCGCCGAACAGCGCGCAGATGATCCAGAACAGGACGATGCCTAGTCCGGTGAGGAAAGTGCCCGACCGCAGCAGCGAATACAGCACTTCGCTCCACGGGCTGCGCCGTGCGGTGTCGGGCGCTGGAATGCTGGCGTCGGTTGCGCTCATTGTTCTGCCCCCAGCCGGATCCGCGGATTGAGCACGGAATAGAGGAAATCGGCGGCGAGTGTGGCCACAGCGTAGACGATGCCGATGGTGAGGATGCCGGCTTCGAGCATCGGGAAATCCTTGCCGCGCGCCGCGGTGAAGATCAGCGAGCCGATGCCCTGGTAGCGGAACAGCGTCTCGATCACGACCAGGCCGCCGATCAGATAGCCGGTCTGCGTGGCAATGACGGTGATGGTCGGCAGAAGCGCGTTGCGCAGCACGTGCCGCCAGATCACCGTGCGCCACGGCAGGCCCTTGAGAACGGCGGTGCGCGTATAGTCGGAATCAAGCGCCTCGATCATGCCGGACCGAGCCATGCGGGCGATGTAGCCGAACAGCACCAGGAACAGCGGCAGCGACGGCAGGATGAGATAATAGAGCTGGGTGAAGAACCCGGCTCCCTTCGGCCAGGCGGCCGCGATCGGCAGCCAGCGCAGCCAGACGCCGAAGATCAGGATCAGGATGATGCCTGTGACGAATTCCGGCAGGACCGTCACCGACAGCCCGCCGAGGCTGATGATGCGGTCGAGCGGCCGGTTGAGGTTGAGCGCGGCGATGACGCCGCCGAGGATGCCGATCGGCACCACCAGCACGAAGGCGACCAGCGCCAGCTTCATCGAATGGCCGAGCGCCTCGACGACGAAGGGCGCGACCGGCGCGCGGAAAATGTAGGACGTGCCCATGTCGCCCTGCAGGAAGTTCCAGATCCAGGTTCCGTATTGCACGAACAGCGGCCGGTCGACGCCCAGCGTGTGGTTGAGTGCCTCGACGGCGCGCTCGTCGGCAAACGGCCCCAATATGGCGCGCCCGACATTGCCGGGCAGCACCTGGCCGCCGAGGAACACCATGACGCTGAGCAGGAACAGCGTGACGAGCGACAGAGCCAGGCGCCGGACGAGGAAGGCGAGGATGGCCATTACTCCTATTGGAGCCGGCTCTCCGTGGAGAGCCGGCTGTCAGGGAAAAAGCTTGTTCGCTCTCAGGCCTTCGCCGCCTTGTCCAGGAACAGCTGCGACATGGCGGTCGGCTGCACGCCGGTCACACCCTTCGCCGTCGCCGTCAGGTAGTCGTAGAAATAGCCGAAGATCACCGGCGTTTCCTCGAGCAGCAGCTTCTGGATCTTGCCGGCGCTGGCCTTCTGCGCCTCGAGGTCGAGGGCCGCGATATAGCTGGTCGCCAGCTGGTCGTAGTCCTTGTTCTTGAAGTGGGCGGCATTCCAGGTGCCGTCGCTCTTCAGCGGCGCCGCGAGATAGACATTCGGCACGCCGCGATGGCCGTAGTCGGTGATGCCCATCACCGAGTCCAGCCAGTTCGACTTGCCGAACACCGCATCGCCGTAATAGGCGCCCTGGTCGAGGATGTTGAGCTCGAGCTCGATGCCGATCTCCTTGACCCAATTCTGGATGAGCTGGGCGTATTCGGGGATTTCCAGATAGCGCTCGGTGGTCAGCGTCACCTTGAAGCCCTTGCCGGCGCCGGCCGCTTCCATCAGCTGCTTGGCCTGCGCGATGTCCTGCTCGCGCTGCGGCACGCTGGTGTCGGTCGACGGATAGGCGCTCGCAAACGGGCTGTCGTTGCCTTCCTGGGCGCGGCCCTTCATCAGGCCGGCGACGAGCTTCTTGCGGTCGATGCTGAGCGCGATTGCCCGGCGCACGCGCGGATCCTTGAACGGATCGGAATCGCAGCGCAGATGCAGTTGCTGGTGTGCCACCGACTTCAGGCTGATGATGTCGACATTCGGATCGTTGAGCAGGCCGACGCCGGCCAGCACCGGCATCTGGTTGATGATGTCGATCTGGCCGCCCTGCAGCGCCAGGATCTGCGGCTGGATGTCGGTGAAGAAGGTGAATTCGGTGCGTTCCGGCAAGGCCTTCTCGCCCCAATAGTCCTCGTTGCGCACGAAGGAAGCGCCGACCTTGGGCGTGTACTTCTCCAGCTTGAACGGCCCCGTGCCGTCGAAGCTCTTCTCATAGTCGCCCTTGTAGCTCGCCGGGATGATCACGGCGTTGTAGTTGTCGGACGACACCATGTAGGGGAAGTTGCCGTTCGGCGCGTCGAGGTGGAATTCGACCGTGTAGTCGTCGACCTTCTTGGTGTTGCCCTTCTGCAGGATGCCGGTGAACACCGACAGCGCGTTGGACGAATTGGCGGGATCGGCAAGGCGGTCGATGCTGGCCACCACGTCCTCGGCCTTCATCTCGCCGCCTGAATGGAATTTCACGCCCTTGCGCAGCGTGAACGTCCACACCGTGCCGTCGGCATTCGGCTTCCAGCTTTCGGCCAGCGCCGGCTTCAGCACCAGGTCCGGACCGTCGATGCAGAGGAATTCGGCCACCTGCTGCATCACCAGCAGGCCGCCGGCGTCGGCGATGGTGACCGGGTCGATCGCCGCGGCCGGCACGCTGCTGCCGACGCGGATGGTGGCGCCGGGCGCCGCTTGAGCGCGGGCAAGCGATGGCGCGGCGCCGAAACCCGCGGCCATGCCGATGCGGCCGAGAAGCGGCAACGACAGGCCGAGCAGGCTGCCGTGGCGCACGAAATCGCGGCGGCTGACGCGGCCGTCGATAAGGCCATCGATGAGGTGGTTTTCGAGCGGCGTGCGGTTGCGCCGGATGAGATCGAGAATGCGGTAGTTCTTGCTCATGGGTCTAAGCCCTTCCCCAGTTCTTGTGGTTGGCGAGTGCGTTCCGGTCGACGAGTTCCGTGGAGTTCTCCTGTCCCGGCCATCGTCAGGAATTTCGGTCGAACGAACTTTAGCATGCAGTCTGGTCCGATCCATCCGCTCTTGGATGCGGGAAAATCAGATTTTCTTGATGCATGCCATCTCCGGTCTTGCGGTCCGATTGAAATCGCGGCCGCTTCTTCTACTCGGTCTGATGCCTCCTTTCCTTTGGCGGTCTCCTAGTTCAACGGCAGTCGGCGGTATGTGCCCGGCTTTTCCGGGTCGTGGTATTTGTTGCAGGGTCCGTTCTCGACGAAATCGCGATGACAGGCGGCGAGCCTGTCACGCGACAAGGTGATGCCGAGGCCATGGCCTTCCGGCACCGGCACGGTGTTGTTCTTCGGCGCGAACGGCCCTTCCTCGATGACGTCCGTCGGCCACATGCGGAAAAGCGACTGGTTGGGCTCCCTGATCCAGCCGAGCGCTGCGCAAAGATGCAGGTAGCAGGCGCTGCCGATGCCGGTGTCGCCGCTGTAGCACCAGTAGTCGATGCCGGCATGTTCGCAGGCCCCAACGAAGCGCAGCAAGCGGCCGATGCCGCCATGCGCCGTCGGGTTGCCGACGAAGGCATCCGGCACCTTGAGATCCATGGCGCGCGCGATGTCGATGTTGTGGGTCGAGAACGGGATCGAGGTGTGGCGGCGGAGCTCCCGCATCTCCTCGATCGTCGCCACCGGATTCTCCCAGTTGCGGACGCCCAACTCTTCCAGCGGCCGCGCCAGTTGCCTGGCGGTGGCGAGCGAATAGGCCTGGTTGGAATCGATGCGGATCATCGCATCGTCGCCGAGCTTGTCTCGGATCAGCTCGACCATCCTCAGCGAGACCTTCGGATCCTGCGTCGAGAACTTGCCTTCGAAGAAGGTCGTGCCGTGCCGCTCGTGGAGTTCGACGCAGTAATCGGCGACCGCTTCCGGCGTTTTTTCGCCCTTCACCTTCGCCCCGTCGCCGCGTAGCGAGAAATAATCGGTGAAGGGGATTTCCTTGCGCACCGCGCCGCCGAGCAACTGATAGAGCGGCTGCTTCCAGGCCTTGCCACGCAGGTCCCACAGCGCCATTTCGACGGCGCCGAAGGCCATGATGCGGGTGCGATCGTTGATCGACTGCACGCCGGTCCAGAAGGGCAGGCAGACATGCTCGGCGCCGGCGATGTCGAAGGCGTCATGGCCGGCTAGCCGGGGCGCCAGCGCGTCGTTGATGATCGCAGCGGCCGCTGGTGTCGGCGCTTCGCCGACGCCGACGAGCCCGTCCTCGGTCTCGACCTCGACAATGGTCGGCGAGAAGCCGTCGAGTTCGCCGAACACCCAGACGTAAGGCGCTTCCAGCCTGTAGTTGATCGGCGTTGCCTTGATGCGCCGGATCTTCATTGTCAGCCGATCTCGAAGAAGGGCTTGCCGAGCAAATCCGGCACAACATCGATGCCGAGGCCGGGACCATCGGGAATGCCCATGCGGCTGCCGGTTACCGGCGGCTTGTTGGAAGCGGTGCGCACCGTCACCCATTCGTGGAAGGCGATCGCATGCAGGCGGCGCTCCTCCGGCGTCGACAGCGACAGATGCGCCATGGCGGCGGTGTCGATCTCGGCGCCGCCGGTGTCTTCCACGGTGATCATGAAGCCGAGATCGACCGCGACGTCGCGGATCAGCCGTGTCTGCGTCACCCCGCCCAGTCGCGAGATCTTCAGCGTCAGCCCGTCCGCCGCGCCGCGGCGATGGATTTCCAGCATCTCACCCAGCGACGTGACGGATTCGTCGAGCACCATCGGCTTGTCCAGCATGCGGCGCACCGACATGTTCTCCTCAATCGTCGTGCAGGGCTGCTCGAACGTGTAGTCGATGCCGCGCGTGGCATCGGCAAACTGGCGCGCCTGATAGGGCGTCCAGCCGGCATTGGCGTCGCAGAAGATCACCGCGCCCTTCGGCACGGCGGCGGCAACGGCCGTGACCCGGTCGATGTCGTCGCGCACATTGCCGCCGACCTTGACCTGCAGCCGGTGGTAGCCTTCGGCGACGATACGCTTGGCAAGGGCCGCCATCTGGTCGACCGTGCCGTGGGTGACGACCCTGTAGAGTTCGGCCGTCTCGCTCTCGCGGCCGCCGAGCATGGTCACCAGCGGCACGTCGGCGGCGCGGGCGGCGAGATCCCAGCAAGCCATGTCGAGCGCGGCCTTCACATAAGGATGGCCCTTGAACACCGTGTCCATCAGCCTGCCGATGCCGGCAAGCCCGCGCGGATCGTGGCCGATGAGATGCGGCGCGATTTCCGGCACGCCGGCGCGGGTGCCGGCCGGAAACGCGGCGGAGTAGAAATTGCCGAGCGGCGCCATCTCGCCCCAGCCGGTCACGCCTGTGTCAGAGGTGATGGCGACGATCACCGCGTCGAAACAGTCGGCGACCCGCCCCTTCGACATGCGGTAAGGGCCGTCCACGAAGGGCTGCACGACATGATAGGCCTTTATGCTTTTGATCTTCACGTTGGGGTCCGTTGTCCGCGAGTGGGTCAGTTCTTCGAGGCGCGCTTTTCGAGGCCGCGCGCATAGGCAAGAAGCTCTTCGAAATCGAGGTCGATATGCTCGCGCGCGTGGCGCTGGGCGGCGCGCATGTCGGAGCCCTTGAGCAGCGCCACATAAGTCTCGTGCACATCCTCAGCCGGCACCGGCTCGTTGCGGGCCCGCTGATGCAGGGCGAAGTACATCTGCAGGCGGCTGGTCAGCCGCTGCCAGGTCTCGAGCAGCACGGAATTGTCGGCCCATTCGTAGATCAGCCCGTGCAACTGCAGCGCCGTCTCGATCTGGCGCGTGGTGTCGAGCGCCCGCGTCGCTTGTTTGACCGCTTCGTGGCGGCGGTCGAGCTCGTCGAAGAAGCGCCGGTCGCGCAGGGGCCAGGCGAGCTCGATGGCGAATTCATCGAGCACCTTGTTCAACGAATAGGCGTCGATGATGTCCTTGGCGGTGACGTCGATGACGAAGGTTCCGGCATAGGGAATGCTGGTCAGGATGCCTTCCTGCACCAGTTCGCGCATCGCCTCGCGCAATGGCGCGCGGCTTACCCGCATCTGCTCGGAAATCCTGAGCTCGTTGAGCTTCTGCCCGGGCTCCAACTGGCCGGTCAGGATGGCGCGCCTGAGCAGGGCGACGATCTCCGCCCTGCGCGTCGTATCCGCGATCGGACTGAAATCCAGTTTCGCCATGCGTCTCGCTCCGGGTGAACCGGCTGCAAGACAAGCAGATTGTCGACAATCTAACAAGAGACTATTTCGGGATTCTGGATGGCCGCAGGCTCGGCCTATGCAGCCCGACCATAAAAGCCGATCCGCTCCTCGTCGGTGAACATGACGCCGGGGCGCTCATAATAGGAGAAGACCGCTATCATACGCTCCCGCTCGCCTTCGACCGTTGTGACGCGGTGCGCGGTGTTCTTGCCGCGGAAGACATTGAGCGTGCCGGCCTTCATGCGCAGGATCTTCGCTTCCGGATCGCGCCCCTCGAGCAGCCTGGCGACGCCTTCGTAGTTCGGGTCGTCGTCCGAACGCAGGTCGGTGCGGTATTCGAGGTCGCCGCCGCGCTCCGGGCCCTGGAGCAGGAGCGTCGTGGTGAACTCCGAGCGGTCGAAGTGCCAGTTCAACGCCTCGCCGGCCCGATAGCCCATGACATTGGCGCGGGCGAGCGGATCCTGCATGACATGCAATTGCGGCTTGTCCATCGTCACCGCCAGGAACCGCACCAGCGGTTCATATTCGTAGATCGAGAGAACGATGCTGCCAGGAATCTGGTCGGCGCAGACCGTGTGGCTGATCGTCTCGACCTTGCGCAGCGCCGGGTGGTCGGGCGAAAGCTCCGGGATCGACGGTTTGAAGTAGATGTTGTGCATACGCCTGTGCTCGTGCGAGCGCGCGTCCATCACCGGCCGGATTTCCGCGACGGCTCTTTCGGCAATGCCCGGGCGCAGGAAGCCTTCCAGGTTGAACATGCCGTTGGCGTTGAGCGCAGCGGTCGATTCCTCCACCAGCCGCTGCGATTCGGGGCTGCCTTCGCGGTCGAGCGGGTAGCGGTCGAGGTCGAGAATGTCTTCGATCATTGTGTCCTCCAAAATCTGAGGTCACTAGACAGCAAGGAAATCTTTCTCTCAACGCGTAAAATTGTTAGGCTTCCGCAAGAAAAACTTGGTGAAGGTCCGTATGGAAAAGCTTCCGCCACTCAACGCGGTCAGGGCTTTCGAGGTCGCTGCGCGCGCCGGCAGCTTCACGCTTGCCGCCACCGAGCTTGGCGTGTCGTCGGCCGCGGTCAGCCAGCAGATCCGCAATCTGGAAGACTGGTTCGGCAAGCAATTGTTCGTGCGCAACGGCAACCGCATCGCGCTCACCGATGCCGGCCATGCCATCTACCCGCAGACGGCGCGGGCGCTGGGCGAGATCGCCGCGGTCGGCCGGCGCATGCTGGAAGGCGGCTTGCGCACCCGCCTTGTCGTCAGCGTGCCGTCCTCTCTGGCCGAACTGTGGCTGGCGCCGCGGCTCGCCATACTGCTCGACGGTTTTCCGCAGATGGCGATCGATGTCCGCGTCGAGGACGATCCCGTCGACGTCGTGCGCCAGAACATCGATCTCCGCATCTCCTACGGCGACTACCACTATCCCGCGCTGAAAATGGTCCGTCTCGTCCATGACGACGTGCTGCCCGTCGCGTCGCCGGAGTTCTGGCAGCGCCACGGCAACGAAGGTTTCGATCTGTCGAACGTGCATGAAAGCCAGTTCATCCACACCAACTGGGGGCCGAACTATGCCTCGCACCCGACCTGGGCGGACTGGTTCGCGGCGGCGGGCGGCAACCGCGCGCCGGATCCTTCGCACGGTCGCCGCGTCGGTCTCTCCAGCCTGGCGATCGGCACCGCAAGACTGGGGCTGGGCGTGGCACTCGGGCAGAGGATCATGGCCGCCGCCGATCTCGAAGCCGGCCGGCTGATCGCGCTGTCGTTCATCTCGGTTCGCCTCGGCCAGCCCTATTGCGCCTTCATGCTCCCGGCGAAGGCCGAGCGTGCCGACATCGCTGGGCTGGTAGGACTTCTTAGCAAAACGGCGCCCCCGGCGTGGGAGCCGGGGGCGCCGTCGGACCGGGACTGATGGGGGTTATCAGCTGGCCGGTTTCGGTTGCGGCAAGGGAGAAACCGGCATTCCGGGTCCGATCTTCTGCAAATTGCCCGTGATCACCTGATCGCTCTCGGAGATGCCGGAGGTCACGGAAATCAGATCGCCATCGGTCGGCCCGAGCGATACCAGCTTCTGGTCAACGGTGTTGCCCTTGCCCAGCACGTAGAGGTACTTGCCGAGCTGGCTGGAGCCGAGCGCCACCTGCGGCACCATCAGCGTGTTGGGCTGTTCCTTCACATGCAGCCGCACGCGCACATACTGGCCGGGAAGCAGTCTGAACTTGGCATTGCCGATCGTCGCCCGCGCCGTGATCGTGCCGGTCGAATGATCGATCGTGTTGTCGATGAAAGTGAGCTGGCCTTTCTGGCTGGGCTCGGTCTCGCCGGGCAGCAGCACGTCGACGGCGATCGGACCGGCGGCCTTTGCTTCCTCGATCTGGACGAGGTCGGTCTCGCTCGGATTGAAGGTGACGTAGATTGGGTCGAGCTGCACCAGTGTGTTGAGCACGGTGCCGGCGACGCTGACGAGCGTGCCGACCGAAGCCTGGTTGCGGCCGATGCGTCCCGGGAAGGGCGCCTTGATCTCGGCATAGCCGAGATTGAGCTCGGCCGTCCGCACCGCAGCCTGGTCGACGGCAAGCGCGGCTTGCGCCGTGCGCAGATTGCTGGTGCGTTGGTCGAAGCTGTCCTTGTCGAGATAGCCGGCTTTGGCGAGGTCGGTGCCGCGGCCGAGATTGGACTTTGCATATTCGAGCGTCGCGGTGTCGCGCTCGACCTGCGCCTTCGCCTGGTCGAGGGCTGCCTGGTAATCCTCAGGCGCGATCCTGTAGAGCCGGTCGCCCTGCTTGACGTCGCTGCCGTCGGCCGCGGTCTGCTCCTGCAGATAGCCCGGCACGCGCGCCTGCAGCGTGACGCTGCGGATCGATTCGACGCGCGCGGCGTAGTCGAGATAGATCGGCAGCGTCTTCTTGACCACGTTCACCACCGGCACCGGCATGACGAAGGCCGCAGGCGCGGGCGCGGCGCCCGCGGTGCCGCCGCTAAGGTTGCCCATGTCCAGCAGGTGGACGCTTGCCACCGAGATCGCGCCCAGCGCGACCGCCGTTCCCAAAGCGATTTTCCATCTACGCATGTTGATCTCCATCCTATTCGGCCGCCTGGGCGACCGGCTGAAGCGCCGGCTCGGCGGTAGGTTCAATCTCTTGTTGGTGCGGGGCATCCTGATGCCCCGCGGCAGGTTCGTTCTCGCCGCCGCGCTCGCGCAGCTTCTCGATCACCGCGTAGAAGACCGGCACGAAGACCAGCGACAGGACAGTCGCCGCCACCATGCCGCCGAAGACGGTGGTGCCGATCGACTGCCGGCTGGCCGCACCCGCGCCGGTCGCGAACATCAGCGGCAGCACGCCGAGGATGAAGGCGAAGGCCGTCATCAGGATCGGCCGCAGCCTCAGCCGCGCCGCTTCCATCGCCGCCTCGACGATGGTGAGCCCTTCCTCGCGCCGTCGCCTTGCGAACTCGACGATCAGGATGGCGTTCTTCGCCGCCAGGCCGATCAGCATGACGAAGCCGATCTGCGAGTAGACGTCGATCTGCATGCCGCGCAGCAACAGCACGACGAAGGCGCCGAACAGGGCCAGCGGCACGGCGAGCAGCACCATGAAGGGCATCGCGAAGCTTTCATACTGCGCCGCCAGGATCAGGAAGACGAAGACGATTGCCAGGCCGAACACGACCGAGGCGATCGATCCTGCCTTGAGCTCCTGAAAGGTGATGCCGGTCCACTCGTAGCCGAAGTCGCGCGGCAGCACGTTTGCGGCCGCCCGCTCCATCGCCGCCACCGCCTGTCCGGACGAGAAGCCCGGCGCGGCGCCGCCATTGATGAGGGCGGACGCATTGTTGTTGTAATGCGGCACGGTCTCCGGTCCGACGATCGGCACCAGCTTGCCCAGCGTGCTCAGCGGCACCATGCCGCCCGACGCGTTGCGCACATAGAGCCGCGAGATGTCGGTCGCATCCGCTCGCGCATCCTTGTCGGCTTGGATCGTCACCCGGAACGTGCGGCCGAACAGGTTGAAGTCGTTGACGTAGAGCGAGCCGAGATAGATCTGCAGCGTGTTGAACACGTCCGGCAGGGAGAGGCCGAGAAGCTTCGCCTTGCTGCGGTCGAGGTCGTAGTTGAACTGCGGCGTCGAGGTCGAGAAGGACGAGAACAGCTGCTGCGGGTTGAGTTCCGGCTGCTTGCGCGCCTCGGCGATCAGCGCCTGCGTGACCTCGTTGAGCGCGGCGCTGCCGCGTCCCGAAAGATCCTCCACCTGGAATTCGAAGCCACCGGTGGTGCCGAGGCCCGGGATCGACGGCGGATCGAAGGACAGCGCGAAGGCTTCCGGCATCTGCAGGAGCTTGCCGCGCACCTGCTCGACCAGCTTCGAAGCGTTCTGGTCGGGCCCGCGTTCGTCCCACGGCTTCAGGATGGCGAACTCGACAGCCGAATTCGACTGCGCGGCGCTGGTCAGGAAGTTCAGGCCGCTGATCGAGCCGACGATGTCAACGCCGGGCGTGTTCTGCAGGATGTCGCGCGCCTTCTGCGCTACCGCATCGGTCCGCTCCAGCGAGGCGCCGTCGGGCAGTTGGATGACGACGAAGAAATAGCCCTGGTCCTCCACGGGGAGGAAGGTCGAGGGCAGCTTCTGCCAGACGAAATAGGTCGCGACCAGGCCGGCCGCGAACAGGCCGAGCATGGCCCAGCGCAGCTTGATCAGGATGCGCACGCCATGGGCATAGGCATGCGACAGCCAGTCGAAGCCGGCGTTGAACCAGCGGAACAGCACGAACTGCGTCTCGCCGCGATGGCGCAGGAATGCGGCGCTCAGCGCCGGGCTCAGCGTCAGCGAGTTGAAAGCCGAGATGCCGACCGAGATCGCCACCGTCAGCGCGAACTGATTATAGAGCCGACCGGAAACGCCGGGGATGAAGGCGACAGGGATGAACACTGCCGCGAGCACCGCGGTGGTGGCGATGATCGGTCCCGTCACCTCGGCCATCGCCGCGCGTGTCGCGGCAAGCGGCTTGAGGCCCGCTTCCAGTTGTCGTTCGACATTCTCGACGACCACGATCGCGTCGTCGACGACAAGGCCGATCGCCAGCACCATGCCGAGCAGCGACAGCATGTTGAGCGAGAAGCCCAGCATGTACATCACCGCCAGCGTCGCGATCAGCGACACGGGAATGGCGATGGTGGGGATGATGGTGGTGCGCCAGCTTTGCAGGAAGATAAACACCACCGCCACGACCAGCACCAGCGCTTCGCCGAGCGTGATCAGTACGTCATGCATCGAGGCCGAGACGAAGCGCGTCGTATCGTAATGCATGGCGTAGTGGACGCCCTTCGGGAAGCGCGCCGACAGTTCCTGCATCTTGTCCTTGACCCGCTGCTGCAGGTCGAGCGCGTTGGAGCCGGGCATCTGGTAGACGGCGAGCACCACGGTCGGGTCCTTGCCGAAGAAGGCTGACGACGAATATTGCAGCGCGCCGAGCTCGATGCGCGCGACGTCGCGCAGCCGCACCAGCGAGCCGTTCTGCGAATTGGCGCGCACGACGATGTCGCCGAATTCCTTGGGGTCGCTGAGGCGGCCGACCGCGTTGACCTGCATCTCGAAGGCGGTGCCGGCCGGCGCCGGCGACTGGCCGATTTTGCCGGCCGCCACCTGCACGTTCTGCTCGGCGATGGCGTTCTGCACGTCGACGGCGGTGATGCCAAGATTGGCCAGTTTGTCCGGGTCGAGCCAGACGCGCATCGAATAGCGGCGCTCGCCGAAGATCTGCACGTCGCCGACGCCGGGCAGCCGCTTCAGCGGATCGACCACCTGCAGATAGGCGAGGTTGCTCAGCGCCACCGGGTCGACCGAGCCGTCCGGCGAGGTGAGGTCAACGATCAGGACGAAATTGGGGTTCTGCTTCTTGATCGTCACGCCGCCCTGGTTGACGATCGCCGGCAGGGAGGATGCGGCCTGGGAGACGCGGTTCTGCACGTCGACGGCCGCCGTGCTCAGCGGATAGCCGACATCGAAGGTGATGGTGATGGTCGAGGAGCCGTCATTCGAGCTCGTCGACGACATGTAGGTCATGCCCTGCACGCCGTTGATCTGCTGCTCGAGCGGCGTGGTGACCGTATCGGCCACTACCTGCGCGCTCGCGCCCGGGTAATGGGCGCTGACCACCACCTGCGGCGGCGTGATGTCGGGGAATTGCGACACCGGCAGCAGGAAATAGGCGATAGCGCCGGCGAGCACCATGATGATGGCGATCGCCGACGCGAAGATCGGGCGATGGATGAAGAAGTTTACCATGACGCGGATGCCTCGCCGAACGGTTTTGCGAAATGGCGCATGCGCTGGGCCCGGCCGGAGCCGGAGTCCTCCAGGAAGGACGGCAGGATCTCGTCGCCCGGCGCCTGTTTCGCCGCACGCGAGCGCAGCATCCATTCGAAGGCCTTGGGGTCGATCCCGTCCGCCTTCATCACCAGCCGTATCATTGGATCCCGGATGGCTTCGTCGATCGTCAGGTCTTTGCGCTTTTGCATAGGAGTGGCTCCTTGCTGCGGCCCGCATCGGATGATCACGCGCCGCTTTTTCTCTTTTTCACCGGCCGAAGCCGCATGACAGGCAGGTTTTCCGTCCTATCTCGCTCTGGCAGGCTCGTCGGAGGGCCTTGTCGTTGACGGCGAGCGACATAGGTGTTACCAGTAAGTAACATTCTAGAAGTTACAGACCGGTAACACCCTAGTCAAGAGGTGGCCGAGGGTTTTTTGGAAACGAAAGGAGATCATGATGACAGACGGCGTCGTGGAGCGTTCTCGCCCCCGGGATCGGATCCTGGAGACGGCGCAGGACATGTTCCACAAGCACGGCATCAAGGGCGTTGGCGTCGACGCCATCACGGAGGCTGCCGGCACCAACAAGATGACGCTCTATCGTCACTTCGAATCCAAGGACGATCTGATCATCGAATGCCTGCGCGCCACGGCGGCGAAGGCTTCGAGGATATGGGACGAGTTCGAGGCCGAGCACCCCGGCGACAAGCTTGCGCAGTTGCATGCCTGGGTTCGCAAGGCCTCGGAACTGCTTAGCGCCGACAGCCGCGGCTGCGACATGGCCAATGCCGCCGTCGAGCTCAGCGAGAGCGATCATCCGGCAAGGCGTGTCATCAAGGAATTGAAAGAAGCCCAGCGGGAGAAGCTCGTGGCACTCTGCCGCGATGCCGGCATTGGCCAGGCCGAGTTGCTCGCCGACACACTGTCGCTGCTGCTCGAAGGCGCGCGCGTCTCGATGCAGAGCGTCGGCGCCGAAGGCCCGAGCGCGCAGTTCGTGCGTATGGCCGAGAGCCTGATTGCGTCCTTCAGGGCGCGCTGACAGCGACTTCTTCGGGCTTTCGAATTCGGTATGGGCAAAGAAAAAGCCCGCTGCCGGGAGGAGGAGGCAGCGGGCTTCGATTTCGAATACGGCACGGGAGGAGGTGTACCGTATTCACCGTCGGTGTCTGGGAGGAGGAAGACATCCGACACGGCAAATAGTTACGATTTGCCCAACGATTCGGCAACTGCGAAACGTGCATAGCAGGTGTGCAGATTTGCGGGATCAATCGTCAGACAAATCAGCGACCGAGTCGCCGGGCGCCATTCGCGCGCTACTGCACCGGCACGTTTTCCTTGAAGATCAGCCGCGGCTCGATGAATTTCTTCGTCAGGTATGGCGCCGATGAGGCGATCGAGCCGAGCAGGCGGATAACGGCTTGCTCGGCGATCAGCCGCGCATTCTGGTCG
Source organism: Mesorhizobium sp. M1C.F.Ca.ET.210.01.1.1 (assembly GCF_004791585.1). GTDB lineage: Bacteria > Pseudomonadota > Alphaproteobacteria > Rhizobiales > Rhizobiaceae > Mesorhizobium. Next base: position 30,850 of record NZ_SRUU01000029.1, on the reverse strand, counting down.
ATGACGACGTCGGCGAGATCGTCGACGAGATAGCGGCGCGTCTCCTTGGTCAGGTCATGGCAGATGAAGACCGGCTTGCGGCGCGGCCTGGATTCCAGCAACGCCCTCGCCACGCCCGAGCGTCCCGCGCCGACGCAATAGATGCCGAGCAGCTCCGGCTCGTTGTGTAGCGCCTTCATGGTCGCGCTGTAGCTGGCATCGGGCTCGTCGTTGATCTCGACAGCGCTGGACACGGTGAGATTGGGGAACTCTTCGGCGAGCACCGAGCGGAAGCCCATCTCGCGCTCCTCGTGGCCGCGATAGGAGCGCGAGCCGACCATCATCGCCAGATGCCCGGTCAGGCCGCCGAGGAAACGGCCCATCAAGAGCGCTGCCGTGCGTCCGGCAACCCGGTTGTCGATGCCGACATAGGCCGAGCGGGGCGCCGCCGGCACGTCGGAGACCAGCGTGACCAGCCGGATGCCTGCCTCGACCAGCTCGCGCAGGATGTTGCGCGTGCGCGGGTGGTCGACGGCGATGACGCCGACGCCGTTGGCTTTGAGCGACAGGTTCTCGACCGCGCCCTGCAGCGCGCGGGGCGAGATGCCGGCGAGGTTGTGGATGCGGCAGGAGGCGACCAGCGGCAGCCGCGCGGCATAGTCCTCGATATGATGGGCGAGATCCGCCATGAAGGCGTTGCTGCCGATCGGCAGGAAGAACTCCAGATGCGCCGGCTTCGACGGCAGCACGACCTGGTCGAGGGTCGGCAGGTAGCCGAGCTGCTTGGCCGCCTCCATCACCCGCTGCCGGTTGGCGGCGCTCGCCCCCGGCCGGTTGTTCAGCACCCTGTCGACGGTCGCGGTCGACAGGCCGCAGCTCCTGGCGATGTCGGCTACGGTGGCTTTCATGGGTCCAGTCATAGGATGGGATGCGAGCCCCTGTCAGGCCAAATCAACGCCAGGCCAAATCAACGCCAGGCCAATCAGCCATGCGGCTGCGGGCCGTCGGAAATCGCGTCGCGGATTTCCTTGTCGGACATGCCGGTGATAATGCGCTCGACCTCGGCGACTGTGGTCTGCTTCGGATCGATGTCGTCGGCAACCACCTTGCCGCGGCGCATCACCACGATGCGGTCGACCACCTGGAAGACGTGATGGATGTTGTGGGCGATGAAGATGCAGGAGTGCCCCGAATCGCGGGCGCTGCGCACGAAGCTCAAAACGCCTTGCGTCTCGGCGACGCCGAGATTGTTGGTCGGCTCGTCGAGGATGATGAGATCGCTGTCGAAATGCATGGCGCGCGCGATCGCCACCGCCTGCCGTTCGCCGCCCGACAGCGAGCCGATCGGCGTCGTCGGCGGTATGTTCTTCGAGATGCCGACCTGCTTGAGCAGATCGCGCGCCACCGTGTTCATCGCCTCCTGGTCCATGCGGTTGAGGAAACGCGGCGGCTTGATCGGCTCGCGTCCGAGGAACAGGTTGCGCGCGATCGACAGCTGCGTGACCAGCGCCGAGTCCTGGTAGATCGTCTCGATGCCCTGCGCGATCGCATCGCTGGTGCTGCGGAAATCCACCTTCTTGCCGCGCACGAAGATGTCGCCGCTGGTCAGCGGCACGGCGCCCGACAGCACCTTGATCAGCGTCGACTTGCCGGCGCCGTTGTCGCCGAGCAGGCCGACGATCTCCTTCTCGTTGACGTGGAAGTTGGCGTCCACCAGCGCCTGCACGCGTCCGTAGGACTTGCGGATGTTTGTCATGCGGATGAGCGGTTCGGCCATGGGTCACGTTCCTGCCTGGTGCCGGCGTTCGAGCCATGAATGCAGCGCCATCATGCCGAGGATGATCGCGCCGATGAAGATGTTGTAGGCGAGTCCCGGCACGCCGATCAGCACGATGCCGTTGCGCATGACGCGCAGGATCAGGATGCCGAGCACCGTGCCGATGATGGTGCCGCGCCCGCCGGTCAGCGCCGTGCCGCCGATCACCACCATGGCGATGACCTCGAGCTCGTAGCCGGTGCCGCTGTTGGGGTTGGCGGCCGAGGTGCGCAGCGACGAGATGACCCCGGCAAGCGAGGCCATCAGCGCTGAAAGGATGAACAGGCCGACCTTGACGCGGTCGACATTGACGCCGCGCGCACGCGCCGCATTTGGATTACCGCCGGCTGCCTGGATCCAGTTGCCGGTGCGGCTTTGCGTCAGCACGTAGCCGAGAGCGATCGCGGCTCCAATGAACCAGAACAGCGAGGCATAGATGCGGAACGGTCCGACATAGAAATCGCCGACCAGTATATCCGCCAGCCAGCTGCCCTCGGCGCTCCAGGTGCGTTGCGGAAAGCCGTCGGTGACGAAGAGCGCGGTGCCGCGCACCACCAGGAGCATGCCGAGCGTGACCAGGAAGGACGGGATCTTGAGCCGGGTGACGAACCAGCCGTTGACCAGACCGATGAAGGCCGCCACCGCCAGCGCGATCAGCAGGCCCATCTCCAGCGATGTGACGCCGCCGTTGTAGAGTGTCCACATCAACACCGGCGAGAAGCCGAACAGCGAGCCGACTGAAAGGTCGAATTCGCCCGACGTCATCAGCAAGGTCATCGCCAGCGCGATGAGGCCGAGCTCGACGGTGAAGGCCAGGATGTTCGAGATGTTCTGCGGCGAGAGGAAGTCGGGATTGATGCCCCAGAAGACGACAAGCTCGACGACGAGCAGGACGAAGGGCCCGAATTCCGGCCTCGCGATGAAACGTTGGATGAAGGAACGGTTTTCCATTGGGCCCGCGACGTGAATGAACTTGGCTAAAAGCGCGTCGCGATCTTTCAGGTTCGCTCCATGCGCTTTAGGTTTTTGATTATACGCATGTCTTTGTCCCGAAACCGGGTCCCGCTTTCGGGAGACATGCTTTAAGCCCGCGCGGCGGCAGGTCAGGCGAAAGAATGGCCGCGACCGCAACGGCGGTCACGGCCATCGGTCGCGGATTACTTGCCGGACAGGATCTTGTCGTAGACGCCGGCGGTGTCCTTCTCGTAGAGCGCGCCGGTGATGACGTTGAAGCCCGGAGGAATGCCGGCGGCGGCCATGTTGGCGAGCGAGAGCGCCACATAGCTGGTCGCCTGCGGGTCCTGCCACTGCGCGGCGTTGACATAGCCGTTCAGCACTTCCTGGGTGGTGTCGAGCGAGTTGCCCCAGCCGACGACCGGGATTTCGCCCGGCTTGACGCCGACCTGGTCGAACACGCGCTTGATCGAGCCGGTGACGAGGTCGCCGAGGCCGATGATGGCCTTCACCTTGCCTTTGTGCGCGGTGAGGTAGTCGACCATGCGGTTGATCACTTCGGCCTGGTCGAGCGTCGCTTCGGTCACCTCATAGGTGATGCCGAGCGGTTCGAACACGCTCTTGATGCCTTCCTCTTCCTGCACGCCGTAGGTGGCGCCGGGCACTTCGACCGGCATCCAGACGAAATCGCCCTTCTTCACCAGGCCCTTGTCGACCAGGTACTGCGCCCAGTGCTTGCCGAAGGTGACGTTGTCGCCGCCGACATAGGCGTTGAAGTTCGCCTTCGGGTCGGGCGTGTTGAAGTTGATGATCGGGATGTTGGCCGCGCGGGCCTCCTTGACGATTTCAACGAGGCTGCCCGGATCCGGGCTGGTGGTCACGATGCCGTCGGCCTTGGCCGAGATGGCGGCGCGAACGGCCTCCTGCTGGGACGCCACGTCGCCGTTGTGGAAGGACGTGTTGACGCTGTTGCCGGTGTCCGTCGCCCATTGCTTGGCGCCGGCCAGGAAGTAGGTCCAGACCGGATCGGCCGGCCCGCCATGCGAAATCCAGTAGAATGTCTTGGCCTGCGCCATCGCCGGAATGGCGAGCGCCGCGATCAAGCCAAGCGCGAGCAGTCTCAGCCTCGAAAGCATTCGATTTCCTCCCATGTTGAAAATTATCCTCCACGTCAGGCGCGATACGGCCCGAAAACCGTATCTCCTGCCAGCTCCGACCGGATGCTTCAGAGCATTCCCTTTTTCGATCGCTGACAAGCCTCCATCGCCAATGGATGTTGGCACAGGCGCGCACGCCATCAGCAATCCCATCAGATTGCATCAGTTACGACGGATATCTGCGGGCAAGCCCCCGGGATTGCGCTCCGTCAGCCTGCGGCGACGAGCACAAGCATTGCCCGCTTGCTAGATCAGACCGGCCCTGGCCAGATCGCGCATCAGGTGGCTGGCGCCGTAGGTCCAGTGCGGACAGTCCGGCGACAGGCGCACCCGGTTGACCAGCGCGCCGAGCTTCTCCGACGAGATGGTGACGACGTCGCCGACCTTGTGGGTGAAACCCTTGCCCTTCTCGCCGCGGTCCTTCGACGGCACGAACATGGTGCCGAGATAGAGCGCCAGTCCGTCCGGGTACTGGTGGTGCGGCCCCATCGCGGCCTTGACCAGATCTTCCGGCGAGCGGCTGATCTCGGCCATCGAGCTTGCGCCTTCCAGCGCGAAGCCGTCCTCGCCCTCGACGCTGAGCCGCACCGTCGCGCGCTTCACGTCGGCGATGGAAAAGGTCTCGTCGAACAGCCGAATGAAAGGCCCCAGCGAGGCGGAAGCATTGTTGTCCTTGGCCTTGCCGAGCAGCAGCGCCGAGCGTCCCTCGACGTCGCGCAGGTTGACGTCGTTGCCGAGCGTGGCGCCGACGATGCGGCCCGAGCTGTCGGCGATCATGGCGATCTCCGGTTCCGGATTGTTCCAGGTCGAGACGGGATGCAGGCCGACGTCGGCGCCGAAGCCGACGGAGGCCATCGGCTGGCATTTGGTGAAGATCTCGGCGTCCGGGCCGATGCCCACTTCCAGATATTGCGACCAGGCGCCGCGCTGGATCAGCTTGGCCTTGATCTCCATTGCTTCCGGCGAGCCGGGCTTCAGCTTCGAGAGGTCATGGCCGATCAGCCCGGCGATATCGGCGCGGATGGCGTCCGCCTTCTCCGCCGAGCCGCGCGCCTGCTCCTCGATGACGCGCTCGAGCAGGCTGACGACGAAGGTGACACCGGAGGCCTTCACCGCTTGCAGGTCGACGGGCGAAAGCAGAATGGGCTTTTTTGCATCGCGCCCGGCTTCAAAGCTGTTTGCCGCGATGTCTTCCAGCGCGCCGATCGCCTTGCCCTTGGTCGAACGTACATGCCCCGCGGGGTCCTTCAATTCGCAGAGATCGCGCACTGTGGGCGCCACGCTCGAGGTGATGTCGATGACCTGGCCGTCGCGCGCCGTGACCACAAGCGGATGGAAGGCGTCGCCGGTTCTGGCGCGGCCGACGAACAGGCCGTCGGCGGGCAGGCGGGTCGGGTCGGTCATGGTGTCGGTCCTCTCGATTTTTCGCGCGCGGCACTTTTCCCCGATTTCGCCCAGACGTCTATCCCGTCTATGGCAAGGTTATGGGCTTCAGGCATGCTGTCACATAGCCAAGGACACACTGGCCTATCGAGCGCTCTTTCAAGTTTGTGAAATCAGCAATAGAATTTTCACGAAGCTCCAGCGCCTCAGGTGAAACGCTTGCCCGCAACCTTTTCCGATCCGATCTGGCAGAAGCCCAAAACGGTCCCGGCGTTCCAGCCCGGGCTCTCAGGCGCCGGCACACTCGACGCGGTCATCGTTGGCGGCGGCATCATGGGTCTGTCGACCGCCTTGCATGCGGCCCGCGCCGGCCTTTCGGTGCAGGTGCTGGAGGCGGCGGCGATCGGGCAGGGTGCGTCCGGCTTGAACGGCGGCCAGGTCATTCCTGGCTTGAAGTACGATCCCGAATGGCTGATCGGGCATTTCGGCAAGGAGCGTGGCGAGGCCTTGGTCGACTTCGCCGCCTCGACGGCGGACGCGGTGTTCGATGTGATCCGCGACGAGAAGCTGGCCGTGCCGTTCACGCGCAATGGCTGGATCCAGGCGGCGCACACCGAGACTGCCCTGAAGGCTGCCGCCGGTCGCGACCGGCAATGGCGGGCGCGCGGCGCCGACGTCAAGCTGCTCGACCAGGCCGAGATCGCGGCGATGACCGGCGCCAAGGGCTATCTCGGCGGCTGGCTCGACCGTCGCGCCGGCGTCATCGATCCACTGTCCTACACGCTGGAGCTGGCGCGCATAGCCTCGGCGGCCGGCGCCAGGATTGCCGAGCGGCAGAAGGTGGTGAAGCTCAGCAGGGAAGCAGGCCTCTGGCGAGTATCAGTGCAAGGCGGAGGCGAATTGCGCGCCAAGTCGGTCGTGCTCGCCACCAATGCCTATACGGACGGCCTGCTGCCCGGCCTGGCGCAGACGATCGTGCCGCTGCACTCTTTCCAGATCGCCACCGCGCCACTGCCGCCCGAGCTTGCTTCCACGATCCTGCCTGGCGGCCAGGCTGTCTCCGACTCCCGCCGCATCCTTGTTTACTACCGCAAGAGCGCGGACGGCCGGCTGGTGCTCGGCGGCCGCGGACGCATGGCGCTGCCGTCCGGTGCTTCGGACTGGGCGCATCTCGAGCGCGCGCTCATCCGCCTCTATCCGGCGCTTGCCGGCATCGCCATCGAAAAGCGCTGGTTCGGCCGCGTGGCGATGACGCCCGATCATCTGCCGCACCTGCATGAACCGGAAAAGGGCCTGCTGGCCGTGGTCGGCTGCCAGGGCAGGGGCGTCGGCTTGATGAGCGCGCTGGGAAAGCGCATGGCGAACTATCTGGCGAGCGGTGATCTCGGGCAATTGCCGTTCCCGCTGTCGCCGATCCGGCCGATCCCGTTCCATGCCTTCCGGCAGGTCGGCGTCGCCGCCACGATAACCTGGTACCGGATGCTCGACGCGCTCGAGCGCTGACGCCGAACGCGTGCAGCGCACAAGCGATTCCGCTTGACAGTTTCATGACTATGAAAAATGATCGGTCGATTTCAAAAATCCGATGGGCAGTCCCAAAATAGGCAGTCAGATGTCGACCATCGTTGCAGTGCGGCCGTCGCCGGAAACCCGCATCTCGCCGGTCTTCCGCTTCGCCATGCTGCTGCCGGGGGGGCTGGTCACCTTCTTCCTGATCCTGTTCGCGCTCGGCCTGGTGATTTTTCTCGCCTTCAGGAGCAATGACGGCTCTCTGCTCGGCGCCGGCCTGACGGCGGCGAACTTCGTCACCGTGGCCACGGACCCGCTCTACTGGACGGTGACGCTGCGCTCACTGGTGATCGCCGGCCTGGTCACGCTGGCCACGGTGGCAACGGCCTATCCGGTCGCCTACTACCTCGCCTTCCATGCCGGGCGGCGGCGCAACCTGCTGCTCTTCCTGGTCACGCTGCCGTTCTGGACCAGCTACCTTTTGCGCGTCTTCGCCTGGAAGATCGTGCTTGCCTATAACGGTGTGCTGAACTCGGCCTTCATCGAAAGCGGCCTCTGGTCGGAGCCGACGCTTGCCTTCCTCAACACGCCGGCCGCGGTGGTCGTCACGCTCGCTCACGCCTACGCGCCCTTCGCCATCCTGCCGATCTATGTGGCGCTGGACACCATCCCGAAATCGCTGCTCGAAGCTGCGTCTGATCTCGGCGCGCGACCCTTTACGAGCTTCCGCCGCGTCGTGCTGCCCAACTCGATGCCGGGCGTGCTGGCCGCCGCCCTCGTCGTGTTCGTGCCGACCGTCGGCGACTATGTCACCCCGGCCATGGTCGGCGGGCCGGCCAGCACCATGATCGGCACGCTCATTCAGTCGCAGTTCGGCAAGGCCAATGACTGGCCTTTCGGCGCAGCACTCTCGGTCTGCGTCATGCTGGTCATCCTGTGCGTGGTGCTGGTCGCGCGCGGCGCCGACCGCAGATTTGGCAGCCGCACATGAGCAGCGCGCGCACCGACACCAACGCAGGCGGCCGCTGGCTCGGCCTCTATGTGCTTGCCTATCTGGTGTTCCTCTATCTGCCGACCTTGCTGATCCCGCTGTTTTCCTTCAACGATTCCATCCAGGCCGCGTTTCCGCTGCAGGGTTTCACGCTCGGCTGGTATGAGACGCTCTACGGCAATCCGGCGCTCTCCGGCGCTTTGGCCAACAGCCTGGTCATCGGCGTCATCGCCGCATCGGGCGCGACGCTTTGCGGCATCACCGTCTCCTACATGGACCTTTACGGCCGCTCGCCGCTGGCGGCCACCATCAGCGCCGTCGCCCGGCTGCCGATCCTGATCCCCGGCGTCATTGTCGGCATTTCGCTCTTGATCCTGGTCAACCTCGTTGGCCTCGGCCCCTCGCGCATCGCCATCGTGCTTGGCCATATCCTGGTCGCGCTGCCGACGACGGTCGTGGTGATGCGCAGCCGCTTCGCCGCCATCCCCAAAACCATCCGCGAGGCGGCGCTCGATCTCGGCGCCTCCGACTGGACGACGTTTAGGCGCGTCATGCTGCCGCTCAGCCTGCCGGCTGTGCTATCGGCCTTCATGCTCGCCTTCCTGACCTCCTTCGACGAGTTCATCGTCGTCTTCTTCCTCGCCGGCACCGAGCCGACGCTGCCGCTCTACATCTGGAGCCAGCTGCGCTTCCCGCGCTCGCTGCCGACCGTGATGGCGCTCGGCACCGTGATCCTCACCGTATCCTTCATCATCGCCGCCGCCGCCGAAATCCTGCGCCATCGCGGTCTCGGCGCCGCGCGCCGCAATCCAGCCTGAACCACAACAAAGAAAGAGGAGAACGAAAATGACATTTCATCTGAAATCGATCACCGGATACAAGGCCCGGGCCGGCCTTGCCGCTTTGGCTTTGGCGCTGTCGTCGACGGTCGCTCTTGCCGCCGACAAGCTGCAATATTTCACCTGGTCGGGCTACGAATTGCCGGACTTCAACAAGAGTTTCCTTGCCGCGCATCCGGACGGCGTCGAGGCGACGATCTTCGGCGACGATGACGATGCCTTCACCAAGGTCAAGGCCGGCTTCCGGCCGGACATCGCGCATCCCTGCTACGACAAGGTGGCGCGCTGGAACAAGGAAGGCCTGCTGCAGCCGATCGACACCAAGCGCATCAAGAACTGGGATTCGATTTTCCCGGTGTTCAAGAACCTGCCCGATCTGCAGGCCGGCGACGGCAAGGTGTGGATGGTGCCGTGGGACTGGGGCAACACCTCGATCCTCTACCGCACCGATCTGGTGAAGAACCCCGAGGCGAGCTGGAATCTTCTGTGGGACAAGCAGTATGCCGGCCGCATGGCGACCATCGATGCCGTGCATGACACGCCGATCGTCGCCGCACTTCTGGCGGGCGTGAACCCCTTCGACATGACGCCGGAGCAGATGGAGAAGGTCGCCGCGAAACTGCGTGAGCAGCGGCCGCTGCTGTCGAGCTACACCACCGACATGACCTCAGTCGAGCAGGCCCTGGCCAGCGGCCAGCTCGTCGCCGCCATGACCTGGAACGCGTCGGCCACCTCGCTCAAGAAGCAGGGCGTGCCGGTCGAGTTCATGAAGCCGAAGGAAGGCATGCTGACCTGGGCTTGCGGCTTCGTCATGCTGAAGGACGCCAAGAACGTCGATCTCGCCTATGACTTCATCAACAGCCGGCTCGACGCCGACTCGGGCAAATATCTGATCCAGTCCTACGGTTATGGCAGCTCGCTCTCGACCGCTTTCGCCGGCGTGTCGAAGGACGAGTTGGAGAAGCTGCAGCTGCCGGCCGATCCGGATGTGATGCTGAAGAGCACCATCTTCACCGGGCCAATGAAGCAGAATGACGACGTCGCCAAGATGTTCGAGAAGGTGAAGGCCGGCGGGTGAGCTTAGGCTCCCCCTTCTCCCCTTGTGGGAGAAGGTGTCGCCGAAGGCGACGGATGGGGGTGGTCCAGGGAATGCGGACGTCTCATTCCGTCACCCACCCCTCATCCGTCTCGGCGCTTCGCGCCGATCCACCTTCTCCCACAAGGGGAGAAGGGAAAGACAGCGAGGACGTATGCATGGATGTTCTTGACGAAGCCGCCGAAAGGTCGAAGGACGATGCCGACGTTCGCGTCGGCCGGCGCGTGCGGGCGCTGAGGTTGGAGCGCAAGCTCTCGCTGGCCGAGCTTGCCGCCAAGGCCGGCATCTCCATCGGCGCGCTCAGCCAGATCGAGCGCGGCATGTCCTCGCTACGCGTTAAGGTGATCTGGCCGCTGGCCGCCGCCCTCGACATAGAGCCGTCGGCGCTGATCGCCGAAGGCAACGAGGCGGTCAACGACCTCTATTGCGTGCGCGCCGACAAGCGGCGGCAGATTCCGGTGAAATCCGAAGGCATCGCCAAGGCGCTGCTTTCGCCGCCGGCTGCCACGCTCACCGGCATGCTGGTGACGGTCGAGGCGGGCGGCGGCACGGCGGAAGCCTACGCCCATGCCGGCCACGAGTTCGGCTTCGTGATGACCGGGGAAGTCGAGCTGGTAGTGGATGCCACGACGTATGTGCTGAAGGCAGGCGATAGCTTCGCCTTCAAGAGCACGCTGCTGCATGCCTTCCGCAACCCAGGCGCCGAGCGCTGCCAGATCCTGTGGGTCAACACCACCAAGCCGTCCGAGGTGCGCGATGGCGCCTGATGCGCTCGTTCGTCTTGAGAAAGTCTCGAAGGTCTTTCCCGGTGGCATCGTCGGTCTTGATGCCGTCGATCTCGACATCGCGCCGGGCGAGTTCCTGACCCTGCTCGGACCGTCCGGCTGCGGCAAGACGACGAGCCTGCGCGTCATCGCCGGCTTCGAGAGCCCGACCAGCGGCAATGTGCTGCTGGAGGGCCGCGACATCACCGGCTTGAGGCCCTTCGACCGCCCGGTCAACACCGTCTTCCAGGACTATGCGCTGTTCCCGCATATGGACGTCGCTGCCAATGTCGGCTTTGGCCTGTCGTTGCGCAAACTCACCGGCGCCGAGCAGGCGCGTCGCGTCGGCGAAGCGCTCGACATGGTCGGGCTCGCCGACAAGCTCCGCGCCCGCATCTCCGAGCTGTCCGGTGGCCAGCGCCAGCGCGTCGCGCTCGCCCGCGCCATCGTCTGCGAGCCGCGCGTGCTTCTTCTCGACGAGCCGCTCTCGGCGCTCGATGCGCATCTGCGCGAGCAGATGCAGGTCGAACTGAAAAGGCTGCAAGCCCGCCTCGGCACCACCTTCGTCATGGTCACCCATGACCAGACCGAGGCGCTGTCGATCTCCGACCGCATTGTCGTCATGAACAAGGGCCGCATCGAGCAGATCGCGGCGCCGGCAACACTCTACGACCGCCCCGCCACGCGCTTCGTCGCCTCCTTCATCGGCACGATGAATCTCCTGCAGTCACGCTTTGTCGGTCGTGACGGCGAGCGCCTGCGCTTCGCCGCGGGCGAGCTGCCGCTGGAGGCGGTCTCCGACACCGGCGAAACACCGGCCGCCGGCGACACGCGCACCATCGGCGTGCGGCCGGAGGATCTGCTGGCAGCCGCCGAGGCCGCCGACGGCACTGCGCCGGCCAGGGTGAGCGGCGTCGTCTTTCACGGCCGGACGCTGCGCCTTCACGCTGAGCTCGGGCAGGGGACCGCCATCGTCATCGATGCCCCGCGCCGCGCCGACGGTTCTCAATTCAGCGTCGGCGATGTAGCGCATGTCAGTCTGCGGCGCGGCGCCAACTGCCCTGTGCTTTCGAACTGACCCGCCAAAGGACCGGTCACGACGCCTTGGCGAAGAATCCCTGGTAGTCGGATTTGGCCTGCAGCAGGCGCAGGATGTTCTCGCGCGAGCCGCGCACATGCGCGCGGGCGCGCTCGCCGGCCAAAGCGACATCACCGTCGCAGATCGCGTCGACGATCCCGGTATGCTCCTCGCGGGTGAGCTTCCACTCGTCCAGCCACAGAAGCTCCGTCCACACATATTGCTGGCATTTGTCGAGGATGCCGCCGAGCATGCCGTGGAGCATCTCGTTGCCGCTCATTTCGGCGATCACCCGATGCAGGTCGATGCCGACCTGCAATTCCTCGAATTTCTCCCGTGTGCTGCGGTCGGGGATCGCCGCCAGGCGTTCACATTCGGCGAGCATCTCGCGCAGCCGCGCCTTGTCGGCGGGGGTGGCGTTGGCCGCCGCCAGCTCGGTCGCGCGCCCATCGAGGAGCTCGCGGATATCGAAGGCTTCGCGGAACATGGTCAGGTTGAACTCGGCTACGATATAGCCCTGGCGCGGCCGGCCGATGACCAAGCCGTCGCGTTCGAGCCGGTTGAAGGCCTCGCGCACCGGCGTGCGGCTCACCTTCAGGCGCTCGGCGATTTCGTTTTCCGTCACGCGGCCGCCCGGCGGAATCTGGCCGGTGATGATCATCGCCTTCAGCTTCTCGAATACCGAGTCGCGCAGCGTGTTTTTCCGTTCCTTGCTCAAGCGTCCCGCCTCCAACGGCCTGTCACGGATTCGCAATCTAGTGCCTTTTAGCTCCTGCTTGAAACTGGGCCGATTCGAGAAGAAGTCACCTCCGAAAATGCGCTCAGTTTCTCCGGTAGCCAAAAAGACCGATCATCTATGTTGACATCGGCTCCCGCCGAATTACACTCAAAATTGTATACAAATTCGCATACCAAATCAACTATAATGGGAACACGGTTGGAGAAGCGAAAATGACGAAGAGACTTTGCATTTACGGACTGGCCGTCGCGGGCCTGCTGGCCTCGGTCGCCGTTCCGGCATCGGCTGCCGACACCATCACTGTCGCCTCATGGGGCGGCACCTATCAGGATGCGGAGACCAAGGCCTTCTTCGATCCGACGGCCAAGGAACTCGGCATAACCATCAAGCAGGACACGACCAACGGCCTCGACGACGTGCGCCTGCAGGTCACCGGCAACGCCGTCAAATGGGACATCACGGAGCTCGGCGCCGACGAATGCGCGCGCGGCTCCAAGGAAGGCCTGTTCGAGAAACTCGATTACAGCGTCATCGACAAGAGCGGCATCAACCCGAAGCTCGTCCATGACGACTGGGTCGGCATCTCCTACACCTCCGTGGTGCTGATCTACCGGACCGACGTTTTCGGCGACAAGGGACCGAAGACCTGGGCCGATTTCTGGGATGTCGAGAAGTTTCCGGGCCGCCGCGCGCTCTCCGGCAGCCAGGCGACGGAGACGCTGAGCGTCGCCGCGCTCGCCAAGGGGCTCCCGATCGACAAGGTCTATCCGGTCGACATCGACGGCGCGCTGCAATCCGTCGACAAGGTCAAGGGGCATATCGACGCCTGGTGGACTTCCGGTGCGCAGGCCATGCAACTTGTCAAGGACGGCGAGGTCGACATGGCCAGCATCTGGAACGGCCGCGCCGGCACCTTGAAGAAGGAAGGCGCGCCCGTGAGCTTCTCCTTCGACCAGGGCGTGCTGACGGCCGACTGCATGGTCATCCCGAAGGGTTCGAAGAATAAGGACCTTGCCATGAAGGCGCTGGCCAAGTTCGTCAGCCCAGACCTCCAGGCCAACCTGCCGCTCTACGTCGACAACGGCCCGGCCAACGAGAAGGCCTTCGAGACCGGCAAGATCCCACAGGAGCGGATCAAGGACATCAACTCCTCGCCCGGGAACGTCAAAAAGCAGGTGCTGCAGGATCCCGAATTCTGGCGCGACACCCTCGTCGAGGCGACCGAGAAGTTCAACAACCTGATCCAGCAATAGCGACTGCGCCGGGGCGGCGCGAGGGTGCGCCGCTCCGTTCCGTTCCGCTACAATGATCCGGAGTTGAAGGAGATGCTCTTGTCTCTTGCGCCATCCGCGCTTCCCATCGGCATTCACGGCATCGAGAAACGCTTCGGCGCTGTCTCCATCTTGAGCGATCTCAGCCTCGATGTCGCGGCCGGAGAATTCCTGACGCTGCTCGGGCCGTCGGGATCGGGAAAGACGACGCTGCTGATGATCCTGGCGGGGTTCGTGCGAGCCAATGCCGGCTCAATCAAGGTCGGTGGCGAGGAGATCATCACCATGCCGCCGCACCAGCGCAACATCGGCATGGTGTTCCAGAACTATGCGCTCTTTCCCCATATGAACGTCTTCCACAACGTTGCCTTTCCGCTGAAGCAGCGGCGTGTTTCTGCTGCCGACACCAGAGAGCGCGTGGAAAAGGCCCTCGACCTCGTGCGCCTGCAAGGGCTGGGAGAGCGCCGGGTCGACCAGCTTTCCGGCGGCCAGCGCCAGCGCGTCGCCCTGGCCCGCGCCATCGTCTTCGAGCCGCGCATCGTCTTGATGGACGAGCCGCTGTCGGCGCTCGACAAGGGGCTGCGCGAGCATATGCAGATCGAATTGCGCAATCTCCATCGCCGGCTCGGCATGACGACGGTCTATGTCACGCACGACCAGCGCGAGGCGATCACCATGTCGGACCGCATCGCGGTCATGAATGCCGGCCGCATCGAGCAGATCGACCAGCCCGAGGCCCTCTACGCAAGGCCGAAGACGAAATTCGTCGCCGGCTTCATCGGCGAATCCAATTTCATTCCGGTCGAGTGCCGCAATGGCAGCGTCTGGCATGAGGACCGGAAACTGCGCATGAGCGATCCGATACCGGCCGTCGGCCGGCATCTCATGGTGGTGCGGCCGGAAAAGCTGCGGCTGGTCGCCGACGGCGAACAGGCCGGCGTCCTCAACATGCTGCCGGCGACCGTCGGCGACGTCATCTATCAGGGTGACAGCTTCATTTGCTATGCGACGCTGCGGGACGGCCGGCAGGTGACGCTGCGCGACTATTGCCGCTCCGACGTGCTGGCGAGGTTGCCGGCGCCGGGAGAGCCGATCACGCTCGGCATCGATGCGCAGGATGTCGTGCTGGTGGCGGACCAATGAGCGTCGGGTCCGCGAGCTTCGACCATGCCGGCAAGCCGGATGGCGTGCTGAACGCCGACGCGCTGCGCGCCGACGCCCGGCGGCAGGCGCTGGGGCTGCTGGCGCTGGTGTCGCCCGGGCTGTTCCTCGTCTTCGCCGTCATCATCGTGCCGATCGGCTGGCTGTTCTGGCTGTCGCTTTTCGACGAGACCGGTCAGCTCAGCTTCGCCAATTATGCGCGCTTCTTCGAGCAGGCGTCCTATATCAAGACCTTCGTCACCACCTTCAAGGTCGCCTTTGTCGTCACCGGCGCCAGCGTGCTGTTCGGCTATCCGCTGGCCTATATGCTGTCGCAGCTGCCGCGTCGCGCCGCCTCGATCTGCCTGATCTTCGTCATCCTGCCGTTCTGGACCTCCGTGCTGGTGCGCACCTATGCCTGGCTGGTCATCCTGCAGCGCAAGGGCCTGATCAACAATTGGCTGATCGATCTCGGCGTGATCGGCCAGCCGCTGCCGCTCGCCAACAATTTCACCGGCGTCGTCATCGGCATGACCCACATCATGCTGCCGTTCCTGGTGCTGCCGCTCTACGCATCGATGAAGACCATCGACGTCGACTGCCTGCGCGCCGGCATGAATCTCGGCGCCAGCCCCGCTGCCACCTTCCGGCAGATCTTCTTCCCGCTGTCGCTGCCCGGCCTTGCCTCGGGCGTGGTCATCGTGTTCGTGCTTTGCCTCGGCTTCTTCGTCACCCCGGCGCTGATGGGCGGCGGCAAGGTCATCATGTGGGCCATGCGCATGGAGCAGGCGACCAGCCTCTATTCGAACTGGGGCGCGGGCGCCGCGCTTGGCGTCGTGCTGCTTGCTGTCACGCTGGCGCTTCTCGGCCTGTTCCAGCGGCTGCTCGGCGCGCGCGCCACCGGCGTATGGAGCCGGCGATGAGCACTCAAAACAGCCTGCCCATCTCGCACTGGCAACGCCTCTGGCTTTATCTGCTGGGCGGCCTCGTCATGCTGTTTTTGATCGCGCCGTCGGTGATCATCGTCATCATGTCCTTCTCCGGTTCGACGCTGCTGCAGTTCCCGCCCGAGCAATGGTCGCTGCGCTGGTATGAAAGCTATTTCGGCTCCGTCGAATGGCGCGACGCGACCATCGTGTCGGTGAAGGTGGCGGTGATGACGGCGATCGCGGCGACGCCGCTCGGCACCGCCGCCGCCTATGCCATAAATGCCGGCACGCTCAGGCTGACCGGCGCCATCAACGCGCTGCTTACCGCCTCGCTCATCATCCCGGTCATCCTGATCGGCATCGGCACCTTCTTCCTCTACGCCCGCATCGGCCTCAACAACACGCTGACCGGCCTCGTCATCGCCCACACTGTCCAGGCCTTGCCGCTGGTCGTGCTCACCGTTCTGTCGGGGTTGCGCTCCTACGACATGAACCAGGAGATGGTGGCGCGCAGCCTCGGCGCCGGACGGTTCGCCGCTTTCTTCCAGGTGACCATGCCGCAGCTGCGCTTCTCGATCGTGTCGGGCGCGCTGTTCGCCTTCATCACCTCCTTCGACGAGGTGGTGGTCTCGCTCTTCATCTCGGGCGGCGAGACCACGACGCTGACGCGCCGCATGTTCAATGCGCTGCGCGACCAGATCGATCCGACGATTGCCGCCATTTCGACTTGCCTGATCGTGCTATCGATCGCTTTGTTGTCCGCCGCCCAGCTTTTCGGCCGCGAACGTTGATACAGGGATACCGACAACCGCATGCGTGATTTCCAGTTTCCAGGCCGCTCGCCGGTCCGCGCCACCGAGGCCATGGCCGCGACCTCGCACCCGCTTTCCACACTTGCCGCGATCGAGATGCTGCGCTCCGGCGGCAACGCGATGGACGCTGCCGTCTGCGCGGCGGCCGTGCAGGCTGTGGTCGAGCCGCAATCGACCGGCATCGGCGGCGACTGCTTCGTGCTCTACTGCCCGAAAGGTGACGGCAATGTTCTGGCCTTCAACGGCTCGGGCCGCGCGCCAAAGGCGGCGACGGTCGACTGGTACCTGGAAAAGGGTTTCAGCGAGCTGCCGAAGCAGGGCGCCCATGCCGTGACCGTTCCCGGCGCTGTCGACGCCTGGTGCCGGCTGCTGGAGGATCATGGCCGCAAGGGCATAGCCGATGCGCTGGCGCCGGCCATCCACTACGCCGAGAACGGCTATGTCGTGCACGACCGGGTCGCCTTCGACTGGGCTGACCCGGAAACCGATCTGTCGGCCGACGAGGTGGGGGCGCGCATCTTCCTGCCGGGCGGCAGGCCGCCGAAGGCCGGCGATGTCCATCGCCAGCCGGAACTGGCGCGGACGCTGCGCATCATCGCCGAAAAGGGCCGCGCCGGCTTCTATCAAGGTGAAGTCGCTGAAGACCTTGTCGAACGGCTTCGCGTGCTTGGCGGGCTGCACACGCTCGACGATTTCGCGGCCACAAAAGGCGATTACAGGACCGCGATCGGCACCTCCTATCGCGGCCATGACATTCATCAGATGCCGCCCAACAACCAGGGCCTGACCGCGCTGTTGATGCTGAACGTGCTCTCGGGCTTCGATCTTGGCGCGCTCGACCCGAACGGTGCCGAGCGCCTGCATCTGGAGATCGAAGCCGGGCGGCTGGCCTATCGCGACCGCGACAACCTGATCGCCGACCAGGACCTTGTCGCCGTGCCCGTGAACGCGCTTCTCTCCGCCGCCTATGCCGACCGACTGCGCGCCGCGATCGACCCGGGGCACGCCATGACCGATTTGCCGCGCCTGGAGCTACCGGGCAGCGACACCGTCTACATCACCGTCGTCGACCGCGACTTGAATGCGGTGAGCTTCATCAACTCGACCTATTATTCCTTCGGCAGCGGCGTCGTCGGCCCCAAGACCGGTGTCGTGCTGCAGAACCGCGGCTCGAGCTTCCGCCTCGATGCGAAGCACCCCAACGCAATAGCGCCGGGCAAGCGGCCGATGCACACGATCATGCCGGGCATGATGACCAGGAACGGTCGCGCCGTGATGCCGTTCGGTGTCATGGGCGGCGGCTACCAGCCCTTCGGACATGTGCATCTTTTGACCAACATGATCGACTTCGGCATGGACCCGCAACAGGCGCTGGATGCGGCGCGCGTCTTCTACAATCACGATGTCGTGGAAGCGGAACGAAGCGTGCGTCCCGACGCCGTCGAGGGCCTGCGTCGCCGTGGCCATCGCGTCGTCGAGCCCGATCATCCGCTCGGCGGCGGACAGGCTGTGCTGATCGATTGGGAAAAAGGCACGCTGACCGGCGCTTCCGATCCGCGCAAGGACGGCCTGGCGCTCGGATATTGAGCAGGCCTTTGCTGGACATCGGCCAATCGTTCGAAACATAGTCTGGAACCATGACAAGCAGCGCAAACTTCACAGACCTCGCCCATCGCCTGGCGCCCGGCGCCGAAGAGGCGCCGGCGATCGCCGCACCCGAACGGGCAGACCTTTCGCATGGCGGGCTGCGCCGGCTGATCCACGGGACTGTCGCGCGGCTCAACGCGCTCGGCATCGGCCGTGGCGACCGCGTCGCTATCGTTTTGCCGAACGGCCCGGAGATGGCGACGGCCTTCATCGCGATCGCCGCCGCCGCATCCACGGCGCCGCTCAATCCGGCCTATCGCGCCGACGAGGTCGATTTCTATCTGAGCGATATCGGCGTCAAGGCGATCCTCGTTGGCAAAGACGAGCAGGGGCCAGCCGTCGAGGTTGCCGGGCGTCTGGGCATCCCCGTGCTGCGGCTGGTCGTGCCGGATGGCGCGCCGGCAGGCGTCTTCACGATTGAGGGCGACTCGGCCGGTGCGCCTGTCGCGTCCGGATTGGCCGAGGACGGCGAGGTTGCGCTGCTGCTGCATACCTCCGGCACGACCTCGCGTCCCAAGCTGGTGCCGCTCAGCCACGGCAACCTTGCCGCCTCCGCCGCGCATATCGGGGCAACGCTTGGCCTGACCCCGGGCGACCGCTGCCTCAACATCATGCCGCTCTTCCACATCCACGGGCTGATCGCGGCGGTGCTCTCCTCGCTCGCCGCCGGCGGCAGCGTTTTCTGCGCGCCGGGCTTCAATGCGCTACGGTTCTTCCAGTGGCTCTCCGAAGCGAAGCCGAGTTGGTACACGGCGGTGCCCACCATGCATCAGGCGATCCTGCCGCGCGCCGCGCGCAATCCGGAGCAACTCGCCGAAGCGAAGCTGCGCTTCATCCGCTCGTCCTCGGCGTCGCTCCCTGCGCAGGTGATGGCCGAGCTGGAGGCGACTTTTGGTTGCCCGGTGATCGAATCCTACGGCATGACGGAAGCCGCGCACCAGATGGCGTCCAACCGCCTGCCGCCGGGTCAGCGCAAGCCTGGCAGTGTCGGCGCTTCTGCCGGGCCGGAAGTGGCCGTCATGGCGCCGGACGGGCGGTTGCTCGCAGCCGGTGAGACCGGTGAGATCGTCATCCGCGGCCCGAACGTGACGGCCGGCTACGAGAAGAACCCCGACGCCAATGCCAGCGCCTTTGCCCATGGCTGGTTCCACACCGGCGACCAGGGCGTGCTCGACGAGGACGGCTATTTGCGCGTCACCGGCCGGCTGAAGGAGATCATCAATCGCGGCGGCGAAAAGATCTCGCCGCTCGAGGTCGACGGCGTGCTGATGGACCATCCGGCAGTGGCGCAGGTCGTGACCTTCGCCATGCCGCATGACAAGCTCGGCGAGGAGGTTGCCGCGGCCGTTGTGCTGCGCGAAGGCCTGAGCGCCAGCGAGGCCGATATTCGCGGCTTCGCCGCGACGCGGCTCGCCGACTTCAAGGTGCCGCGCAAGGTGCTGATCCTGGACGAGATCCCCAAGGGCGCGACCGGTAAATTGCAGCGCATCGGCCTCGCGGCGAAACTCGGTCTCGGCTGATGCGCATCACGGTCTTTGGCGCCGGCGCTATCGGCGGCTACCTCGCCGCCAAGCTGGCGATCGCCGGCAACGTCGATCTGTCGATCGTGGCGCGCGGCGCCCATCTCGAGGCGATCAAGGCCGGCGGTCTTCGCCTGATCGAGAGCGGCAAGGAAACGGTGGCACCGGTGAGGGCGGCAGCGCGAGCGCAGGAGCTCGGCGAACAGGACTATGTCGTGCTGGCGCTCAAGGCACATTCGCTGGCGCCGGCGCTCACGGAGATCGCACCGCTGCTGGGCGAGGGGACGGCCGTCGTCACCATGCAGAACGGCGTGCCCTGGTGGTACTTCCACAAGGCGGGTGGCGCGCTCGAGGGCACACGGCTCGACACGGTCGATCCCGACGGAAGGATCTGGGAAACTATCGGGCCGCAACGCGTCATCGGTTCCGTCGTCTATCCGGCCGTCGAGGTCGATGCCCCCGGCCTGATCCGTCATGTCGAGGGCACGCGCTTCTCGCTCGGCGAGCCTTCCGGCGAAAAGAGCGAGCGCGTCGCGGGACTGGCGTGCGAGATGGTCAAGGCCGGGCTGCAGGCGCCGGTCCGCGAAGACATACGCTCGGAGATCTGGGTGAAGCTGTGGGGTAATCTCTCCTTCAACCCGATCTCGGCGCTGACCGGCAGCACGCTTGCGGCCATCGTGGCAGACGAGGGGACACGCGCTGTCGCCCGCGCCATGATGCTGGAGGCGCAGGCGATCGGCGAAAGCCTCGGCGTGCGCTTCCTCATTCCCGTTGACCGGCGCATCAAGGGCGCCGGCGATGTCGGCGAGCACAAGACCTCGATGCTGCAGGATCTCGAACGCGGCCGCCCGATGGAGATCGACGCGCTGGTGAGCGCCGTGCAGGAGCTCGGCCGCCTGACCGGCAAGCCGACACCGACCATCGACAGCGTGCTGGCGCTGGTGCGGCGACTCGCCATCGAACGCGGCTGCTACTGATTGGGCGGCGCTCGGTGCCGGCATCAGTCCTGACATGACTTGTCAGGTACCCGCCGTTTGGCGGTGGCAGGCTGATGGCAAGCTCCTTATTTGGACTCTGTCCAACCCCCGGGAGGAAATCATGACCACTGCCGAAATTGCCAAGGATTTCACCGAACTCCTCAAGCAGGGCGACAGCCACGGCGCTGCCGCGAAATACAATGCCGACGACATCGTCAGCTATGAGGCCATGGAAGGGCCGATGGCCATCTGCAACGGCAAGGAAGCCGTGAAGCAGAAGGGCCAATGGTGGGAAGCGAACCACGAGGTTCACGGCGGCTCTGTCGAAGGGCCATATGTCAACGGCGACCAGTTCGCGTTGCGCTTTACCTTCGACGTGACGCCCAAGTCTACCGGCGAACGCGTCAAAATGGACGAGGTTGGCCTCTACACGGTCACGAACGGCAAGATCAGCGAAGAGCGCTTCTATTATTGAGGCTGGACCGACGTCCGGCATCCCGCTTCTCTCGCTACATGATTTGAAAATCGGACATGGCGGCAGGATGATACTCCGGCCGCCATTGGGGGCGTTAAGTCGTCTTCACATAGTCCCGCTGGCAAAGCGGGCAGGGCAGGCCTAGGGTTCGGCCAGATTCGAAATCCCATTCGCCCGAGGTCCCAATTGACGATCACCATGTACGGCATCACCAACTGCGACACGATCAAGAAGGCGCGCGTCTGGCTGGAAAGCCGCGAAGTCCCCTACCGCTTCCACGATTACCGGGCCGAAGGGATCGAGGCGGCGAGGCTGGCCGGCTGGGTCGGCAAGGTCGGCTGGGAAAAACTGCTCAACAAGGGGAGCACCACGTTCCGCGAGCTGGCGGACAGGGACAAGGAAGCGCTCGACGAGAAGAAGGCGAAGAAGCTGATGCTCGCCAGGCCGACCATGATCAAGCGGCCGGTGCTTGAGGTCGGCGACCGTATTTTCGTTGGCTTCAAGCCGGAGGTTTATGAGGAGGCGGTTGGGTAGGGTTGCGGCCCTCATCGCTTCGTCATCCCATGGCGAAGCAAGGAGCCAAGCGACGCGGCGCAGATCATAGGATCCATGCCGTGACGTTCGAGCAATGGGACGGTGCAGGTTCTGCTGTCGCCGCATCCTTCGGCTGAGGGTCACGCCCCTCGCAAGTATCCCGCCAGCGCCACAGCGTTGTTGTGCGCCTCGTCATGCGCGCCGTAGAGCAGCGTCACCTTTCCCTCGCGAAGCACATCGCGCAGTTGCGCAACCGCCTCTTCGTTGCGCTCGAGCTCCATCCGGTACCGCTTCTGGAACTCCGCCCAGCGCTCGGGCTGATGCCCGAACCATTTGCGCAGCCCGTCGCTCGGCGCGATGTCCTTCAGCCAGAGCGCAAGCGCGGCATCCTTCCTGGCGATGCCGCGCGGCCAGACGCGGTCGACCAGAACCCGTTGGCCGTCCGCCTTCGCCGGCGCCTCGTAAATGCGCTTCACCGCAATGTCGAAGGCCATTACGCCTCCCTTGGCTGAACCTGTCAGGCCCACTCGCCCTTGCGCATGACCGGCACGCGGCTGCCGTCCTTGCCGATGCCGTCGATGTCGATCTTGTCCGAGCCGATCATCCAGTCGATGTGGATAAAGCTCTTGTTGCCGCCGCGCTGCGCAATCTCGTCCTGGCTGAGCGAAGCGCCGTTGACGAAGCATTTCGAATAGCATTGTCCGAGCGCGATGTGGCAGGCGGCGTTCTCGTCGAACAGCGTGTTGAAGAACAACAGCCCACTCTTGGCGATCGGCGAGGAATGCGGCACCAGCGCCACTTCGCCGAGGCGGCGCGCGCCCTCGTCGGTGTCGAGCACCTTCTTCAACACGTCCTCGCCCTTCGAGGCCTTGGCTCCGACGATCCGCCCGCCCTCGAAGCGCACCGAGATATCGTCGATCAGCGTGCCCTGATAGGAGAGCGGCTTGGTCGAGGAGACATGGCCTTCGACCCGCCAGGCATGCGGCGTGGTGAAGACCTCCTCGGTCGGGATGTTCGGGTTGCAGGTGACGCCGTTCTTGGCGGTCGAGGCGCCGCCCATCCATTCATGGCCTTCCGCCAGCCCGACCGTCAGGTCGGTGCCGGGGCCGGTGAAATGCAGAGAATGGAAATTGTGCTCGTTCAGCCATTTCGTGCGCTCGGCCAACGCCGCATTGTGCGCCTTCCAATTGCCGATCGGATCCTCGACGTCGACGCGCGAGGCCGAGAAGATCGCGTCCGCGAGCTTGGCCACCGCGACATCGTCGGGCTCGCCCGGAAACACCTGCCTTGCCCAGGCAAGCTCGGGGTAGGCGACGATGTTCCAGTTGATGTCGAAGCCGGTGATCTTCTCCAACGCCGGCCGGTAGGCCATCGAGTTCGCCTTGTTGGCGCGCGCCACTTTGGCCGGGTCCTGCGCCGAAAGCAGCGACGGGTCCTCGCCGCGCACCGCAAGCCGCGCGGCATTGTTTGAGAAGGCTTTCGCCATGCCTTCATAAAGCCAGCCGGCGGCGCGGTCGAAGCCGGCGTCGGCGCCGTAGCGGAAACGCGCCAGCGTGATCTCGTCGTCGTTGAAGATCGGCGTCACCAGCCCGGCGCCGGCCTTGTAGGCGTGTTCGACGATGCGCCGGGTCAGCGGCAGCGCCGCGATCGACGAGGTCAACACCAGGTCCTGTCCCGGCTGCAGCTGCAGTCCGACCTTGACGGAGACCTCGGCCAGCCTGTCGAGCTTCACCGGGTCGATCGTTGCCGAAACGCCGCGCGAATGTGTGGTCATGATCCTGCCTGCCGTGATTGTGGGGTCTGGTCCTTACATAGACCGCTGCGGTTGGCCTTTCCACCGCGATCGACTGGTCCTGTTCACGCCCAAACGAGCTTAAGCGGCGCTGTCGAGCGCGCGGAACTGCGCCATGGTGGCCGCGATCTCCTCGCGGATCCAGATCTTGAAGTCGCGCACCTTGCGGCTTTCGCTCTTGGTGGCCGAGGTGACCATCCAGTAGCCAAGCCCGCTCTCGGCGCGCACGCCGAAGGGCGCCACCAGCCTTCCGTCGGCGAGCGCATCGGCGGTGAGCAATTGCCAGGCAAGCATCACGCCATGGCCGGCAATCGCCGATTCCAGGCAGAGCATCGGATCGGTGAAGCGCGCCCCTTTCAGGAAAGTGACCGGTTCGACGCCCGCGGCCTCGAACCAGCTGTCCCAGCTGATCATCGACCGCTCGTCGGTGATGGCGCAGGTCTGCGCCAGGTCCTCGATCGACTTTAGCTTGGCCGCGATCGACGGCGCGCAGACCGGAAACACCTCTTGCCCCAGCAATAGCTCCGCCCGGCCGCCCGGCCATTTGCCGTCGCCGAGGCGGATGGCGATATCGATGTCGGAATGGTCGAGGTCGGCGATCCGGGCGGAAGCGTCGATACGCAGCAGAACGTTGGGGTGGCGGGCGAAATGCCGGGACAGCCTGGGCAGCAGCCATTTCGAGGCGAAGGCTGGCGCCACCGACACCACAAGCGTGCATTCGCTCGCTTCGTCGGCCAGCGCCACCGCTTGGGCAAGCTCGCGGAAGCCGGCGCTCAGCCTTGCGGTGAAGACGGTGCCGAATTCCGTCGGCACCAATCCTGCGGGCGTCCGCTCGAACACCGCCTGTCCCAGCTGCTTTTCGGTGCGCTTGATCTGCTGGCTGACGGCGCTGACCGAAACATTGAGTTCGGCGGCCGCGGCCGCGAGCGAGCCCAGCCGGGCGACGGTTTCGACGGCGCGCAGGCCGTTGAGATGGACGCGGTTCAGCATTGCCATTCAGTTTTTCTAAACCGGAACAGGTGAAATCTCAATTGAATCCTGGCGGGGAAAGGCAGATTTTAGCCAAAGTAGATCAGACCTTGGGAGGCAATCCAATGAAGATTTTATCTTTGCTGAAGGGGCTTTGCGTTGGTGCGCCGGCAACGGGCCGGCATGACGACGGCGACATCGCCCGCTGGGTCGTCGATCCGCTGTCGCACCCGGTGCTCGAAACCATGTCGGAACGCGAGCTTGGCGACATGCCGTTGCGGCTGACGGCGCGCCGAACGGCATACGAGACCGCCTGCCGCTGAAGGCGGCCTAGTCGAACTGGCCCAACACAAGCGCATTGTTTCGCCAGCGCACACACCTATGTTGCGCTGCAATGAACGCTTTCGCGCCATCTCCCTTGCGCCTCGGTATTGCTGGCATGACAGCGCTTGCCGTCGCCATGGGCATCGGCCGCTTCGTCTACACGCCGATCCTGCCCGGCATGATGGAGGAGTTGCATCTCACGCCGGCCGATGCCGGCTGGATCGCTTCCGCCAATTATCTCGGCTACCTCATCGGCGCGTTTGCCGCCGCCGGCGGCTGGGCGCATGGCCGTGAGCGCCTGCTGATGTTCGTCAGCCTGGCGGCCAGCGCAGTGCTCGCGGCTCTGATGGGACTGAACGAGACGATGGCCGCTTTTCTCGTCATTCGCTTCCTTGCCGGCCTCGCCAGCGCCTTCGTCATGGTGTTCATGGCCTCGATCGTCTTCAGCCATCTCGCCGTTGCCGGCCGCCGTGATTTGCAGGCACTGCACTTCGGCGGTGTCGGCCTAGGCATTGCGGTCTCTTCGGCGCTGCTCGCCATTCTCGTCACCGACCATGCCGGCTGGGCTGCTGGTTGGCTTTGGTCGGGAACGCTTTCGGCGGTCGGACTGCTCATCGTCGCGCTGCTCGCGGGGTCGGCCACGCCAGCCAACGGTGTCGACGGTCCCGAGCCGGTGCTGCCGAAGGACAGGTCGCTAGCCAAGATGATCGTCGCCTACGGGCTGTTCGGCTTCGGCTATGTGGTGACTGCGACATTCCTCGTTGCCATCGTTCGCCAGGGCGGCGGCGGTCGCGTCTTCGAGGCCGCCGTCTGGATGGTCGCCGGCCTTGCCGGTTTCCCGTCGACCTGGTTCTGGCAGAAGCTCGCCGGCCGGATCGGGCTCTATGCCGCTTATGCCATGACCTGCCTGATCGAGGTGGTCGGCGTCACCGCCAGCGTCGTCGTCAAAGGGGCCGCTGGGCCGCTGATTGCCGGCGTCCTGGTCGGCGGCACCTTCATCGCCATCACGGCGCTGGGGATACAGATGGGCAGGCAGCTTGCGCCGAAGGCGCCGCGCCGCATCTTCGCGGTGATGACGGCCGTCTTTGGCCTCGGCCAGATCATCGGCCCGATCGCTGCCGGCCTGCTCGCCCAGGCGTCAGGCAATTACGTGCTTGCTTCGATCATGGCGGCCGTCGCCTTGCTGGTTTCCGGCGCCGTTGGATGGTCGGCTGCGCCAAAATCGCCATGATTTGTGGTCTTGCTCGGTGCCGGGCACCGGGCAGGGCATTTTCTTTCCCGCTAATGTGTGACCTTATGCCCGCCAAACAGCAACGCCGCTGATTTGCGGTTCAGACCGAGGAAACCCGCCACAGTGTTCTTATCGTTCTTCCCAAAGCCGAGGCTGTTTTTCACCTCGGCCGCCCTCTGGAGTCTTGCGGGGATTCTGTTCTGGTTTTTCGGCGGTCAGCAGCTGGGTGCGGCCATCGGTCTGCCTCCGGCGGCGGCCGGCGCTCCGCCGATTATCGGCATCGCGGTGCTGTGGTCGAAGCCGTTCCTCTGGTTCTACATCTACTTCGCGGCCTGCGTGGCGATCTTCTACGCGTTCTGGAGCTGGTATGCACCGCATCCGTGGCAGAACTGGTCGATCCTGATGACTGCTGTCATCCTCTTCTTCATCTATTTCAACGTGCAGGTCTCCGTAGCGGTCAACAATTGGTACGGACCCTTCTTCGATTATGTGCAAGGATTGATGTCGGGAACGACAGCGTCGACCGACAGCGAATTCTACACGGGGTTGGCTGACTTCTCCTGGCTGGCGCTGCTCGGCATGAATGTGCAGGTGATCAACGCCTTCATCGTCAGCCATTGGATCTTCCGCTGGCGGACCGCGATGAACGATTACTTCATGGCGAACTGGGCCCGGCTGCGCCACATCGAAGGCGCCTCGCAGCGAATCCAGGAAGACACGATGCGCTTCTCGCGGATCATGGAGGACCTGGGTTCGAGCTTCGTCCAGTCGATCATGACCCTGATTGCCTTCCTTCCGGTGATGATCCAGCTACAGGCGCACATCACCGAGCTGCCGATCATCGGCGCGGTCCCGCAGCCTCTGGTCGTTGCGGCGCTGGGCTGGTGTGTGTTCGGGACGGCCTCGGTGATGCTCGCCGGTTTCAAGCTGCCCGGCCTGCAGTTCCGCAACCAGCGCGTCGAAGCCGCCTATCGCAAGGAACTTGTCTACGGCGAGGACCATCCAGACCGTGCGCAGCCTGCGACGACGACGGAATTGTTCGCCAACGTGCGTCGCAACTACTTCAGGCTCTATTTCCACTACATCTATTTTAACGTTGTCCGGTATACCTACCTGCAGGCCGACAACATCTTCTCGCTGCTGATCCTCGGACCGTCGCTGGTTGCGCACAAGATCACCTTCGGCGCGCTGAACCAGATCTCGAACGCCTTCGGCAAGGTGACGAATTCACTGCAATTCCTGCTGAATTCCTGGTCGACCATCGTCGAACTGCAGTCGGTGCATAAGCGCCTGCGTGCCTTCGAGGCGACGCTTCAGGGTGAGCCGCTGCCCGATATCGACCAGCGTTACCTTGCAGGGCAGAGCGCCGAGGATGCCGCTTGATACTGAGCAGCAGGTGGGTGGCTTAGCCGCCCGCGACTGCCTGTTTTTGCTCGGCGCGTTGCCGTGCGACATAATCGCGAAGACTGATGCATTCGACGTCGGCCTTCACGCAGGCCTCGCCGGCAAAGCGCTCCAGCGCGTCCCAGTAGGCGCCGTTGTTCATCTGCGTGAAGTGGAAGCCGAGCTCGAGCGGCAGGCGCTTGCCGCTGTACTGCGCATCGAAGGCGGCGCGGAACGCCTGGTAGGCGCGGTCGGCAAACTCGCCCGCCATCGACGGCTTCTCGAAGCCGCCTGAATGGCGGACATAGAGATTGTAGTCCATGGCGACCACCGGCTTCGCCTTCGGCCCCTCCGGTATCAGCGGTAATGCAAAGCGGGTGGTACCGTTCTTCGTCGGCGGCACGGCAGGGCCGTTCGAGACCCCGCTCGCGTCGTACTCGAAGCCGGCCCCCGGCAGCGCTTCGTAAAGCGTCTTGTCGGTCGAAAGGTACGGCGCGCGAAAACCGGTCACGGCATGGCGGGCGAAATCGCGCCAGCCGGGCGGCTCGGGCGAGATGCCGTTGATCGCATAGGCATTTTCGACGATGCGCCGGAACGCGCCGAACTCGGCCAGCCAGTCGGCCTTGCTCCAGTCCTTGCCGTCGAAATGGCCGCAGGCATGACTGCCGATGTCGTGGCCTTCGGCGGCCGCGAGCCGGATCTGTTCGAGCCGGTCCGCCACCTCCTGCTTCGAGGCGGCAAAGCCGATTTTCGATTTGCCGGCACCCTTGCCGGGCGCCGTATACTCGGTGCGCGTATCCGGCGAGAGCAGGAAGACGCAGGACAGAAAATAGGTGAAATGCGCGCCGGTGCGCTTCGCCAATGCACGGCTGCGTTCCCACTGCGAGATCTCGCGCGCGCTGTCGAAGGAGATCAGCACGATCTGCTTCGGCTTCGCCTGCATGGGCGCAGCCGGCTTGGGCGGATCGGCCATGGCCGCGACGAGGGAGGCGGCGAGCGAAGCGAGGCTGAGCGCAAGGACTCGGAACGGGTTTGGCACTGGCAACCTTTCGGGGGCAACTTTCGGGCCGTTGGAAAGCCGGCTATCGGCCAAATGTGGCATCGATGCGTTCCGCCCGGCTCTGGCCGCCCTCGGCTTGTCCCGCCGATTTTCCGGGCATCCCCCTTCCATGCCGACAAAATTTCGCTAAAACGCGGGGCTCAAGAAGCGCCCCGTTCCGGGGCAGCAATGGTTTTTGATTGATGTCGGACGACAGTTTTATCCGCGAAGTGAACGAAGAGATTCGTCGCGAGCAGGCGCAGGCGCTGTGGGACCGTTTTGGTCCGGCCTTGCTTGCTCTGGCGATCCTGGTCGTGCTGGCGACCGCTGGCGTCGTCGGCTACCGCTATTGGGACGAGACCCGCGCCAACCGCTCGGGCGATGCGTTCTCGGCTGCGCTTAAGCTTGCCAATGACGGCAAGAACGACGAGGCGATCGCAGCGCTCGATCAGCTGGAAAAGGACGGCTACGGCGCCTATCCGCTGCTCGCCCGCATGCGCGCCGCGACTGTCAAGGCCGACAAGGGCGACGTCGACGCCGCCGTCAAGGATTTCGACGAGGTCGCCGCCGACAGCGCCATTCCCGCCGGCATCCGCGACATGGCGCGCCTGAGGGCGGCGCTGCTGCTGGTCGACCACGGCTCGTTTGCCGATGTCTCCAGCCGTGTCGAGGCGCTGACCGCCGACACCAACCCGCTGCGCAGCTCGGCGCGCGAGGCGCTCGGCCTCGCCGCCTGGAAGGAAGGCAAGTCGGCGGACGCGCTGAAACTGTTCGACCAGATCGCTTCGGATGACGGCGCCCCGCGCAATGCGCGCCAGCGGGCACAGTTGATGGCCGAACTGATCCGCGGGTCGGGCAACGCTTCGTGACCTCGGATGGGCTTCAAAGTCGCCATTATCGGCCGGCCTAACGTCGGCAAATCGACTCTTTTCAATCGGCTGGTGGGAAAGAAGCTGGCGCTCGTCGACGACACGCCCGGCGTGACGCGCGACCGTCGCGTCCACGCCGCCAAGCTATACGACTTGCACTTCGACGTCATCGACACCGCCGGTTTCGAGGACGCGGCGGCTTCGACGCTGCCCGGCCGCATGCGCCAGCAGACCGAGATCGCGATCCGCGAGGCGGACCTGATCTTCTTCACTGTCGATGCCAAGTCAGGCCTGATGCCCGACGACCGGACCTTTGCCGACGTGGTGCGAAAATCCGGCAAGCCGGTCGTGCTGGTCGCCAACAAGGCGGAAGCGCGCGGCGCCCAGGGCGGCATGCTGGAAGCCTGGGAGCTTGGCCTCGGTGAGCCGATCCCGGTCTCGGCCGAGCATGGCCAGGGCATGCCCGACCTGCGCGATGCGGTGATTGCCGCGCTCGGCGAGGAACGCGCCTTCGGCGAGGATGAGGAAGAGCCGGGCGACGAGATCGCCGTCAGCGAGGCGCTGATCGGCGAGGATATCTCCGACCCCGACGCCGAGCCCGCCTATGACGACACCAAGCCGCTGCGCATCGCTGTCGTCGGCCGCCCCAATGCCGGCAAGTCGACACTGATCAACGCGCTGATCGGCGAGGAGCGGCTGCTGACCGGCCCGGAGGCCGGCATCACCCGCGATTCCATCTCGGTCGACTGGGATTGGCGCGGCCGCCGGATAAAGCTGTTCGACACGGCCGGCATGCGGCGCAAGTCCAAGGTGCAGGAGAAGCTCGAGAAGCTTTCCGTGCAGGACGGCCTGCGCGCCATCCGCTTCGCCGAGATCGTCATCATCGTGCTCGACGCCACCATCCCTTTCGAGAAGCAGGATCTGCAGATCGCCGACCTGATCATCCGCGAGGGCCGGGCGCCGGTGATCGCCTTCAACAAATGGGACCTGATCGACAACCCGCAGGAGCTTCTGGCCGAGCTGCGCGAGAAGACCGAACGGCTTCTTCCCCAGGTGCGCGGCATCCAGGCGGTGACGGTCTCGGCCGAGACCGGGCGCGGCCTCGACCGGCTGATGGACGCCGTCATCAAGACGCACAAGGTCTGGAACAGCCGCGTCTCCACCGGCAAGCTCAACCGCTGGCTGGAAGGGATCCTCGCCCATCATCCGCCGCCCGCCGTCGCCGGCCGCCGGCTGAAGATCAAATATGTCACGCAGGCCAAGACCCGCCCGCCGGGCTTCGTCGTCTCCTGCTCGCGTCCGGATGTGATGCCGCAATCCTATGTCCGCTACCTGTCGAACAGCCTGCGCGAAGCCTTCGACATGCCCGGCGTGCCGATCCGCGTGGCGCTGCGCACCTCGGACAATCCTTTCGCCGGCAGGGCGAAGAAGCGCTGAGGCCACAAGTGGATAGGCGGCAACGCCCTTCCGGTCGTCATTCTAGGGCGAAGCGAAGCGGAGACCCTTGGATCCTGTGTGTTGGTTCCGGTGTATGGTTGAAGTGGGAAGGAGACCGAGTGGATCCTGGTCGTCCTTTCGGACAGGCCGTGGCATGGCCCGGTCCCTTCCCACCGGTAAAACCATCAACCTGAAC
>NZ_SRUU01000028.1 GCF_004791585.1 Mesorhizobium sp. M1C.F.Ca.ET.210.01.1.1 | reverse complement strand
GGCTTTCCTTCTGGGACTACCTCGGCGCCCGCCTCGAAATCACCAACGCCCCTCACGTCCCATACCTGCCCAACATCGTCAGCAGCCGCTCCGCAGCCTGACCGCCGCGACTTTTGCCCCTCTTACGGTTCGGCGATTCTATGAATCGCTCAAACGCTCTAACGAGGCAGGACGGTTGACCCCATCAGCGCCTCGTCGATCGAGCGCGCCGCTTGACGCCCCTCGCGGATCGCCCACACCACCAGCGACTGGCCGCGGCGAACGTCACCCGCCGCGTAGAGCCTGTCGACGCTGGTCTTGTAGTCGCGGTCGTTGGCCTCGACGTTCTTCGAGCGGCGGCTGTCGGTGACCACCTTTATCTCGCCGTCGAGCTCCTTCATCATGCTGTCACCCGCCGGACCGGCAAAGCCGATGGCGATGAAGGCGAGATCGGCGCGGATGACGAACTCTGTGCCGGCGATCGGCTTGCGCTTCTCGTCGACCTCGCAGCAGCGGACGCCGGTCAGTTGGCCGTCCTCGCCGATGAACTCAAGCGTCGCCACCTGGAACTCGCGTTCCGCGCCTTCGGCCTGCGAGGACGAGGTGCGCATCTTCGTCGCCCAGTACGGCCAGACGGCAAGCTTGTCTTCCTTCTCCGGCGGCTGCGGGCGGATGTCGAGCTGCGTCACACGCACCGCGCCCTGCCGGAAGGCGGTGCCGATGCAGTCGGAGGCGGTGTCGCCGCCGCCGACCACGACTACATGCTGGCCGCTGGCGATGATCGGATGCGAAGGCCAGGCCACCGATTGGATCGGCTCGCCGCCGACGCGGCGGTTCTGCTGCACCAGATAGGGCATGGCGTCGTAGACGCCACCGAGATCGTCGCCCGGAATGTTGGCCGGACGCGGCGTTTCGGAGCCGCCGCAATAGAGCACCGCGTCGTGTTCGGCGAGCAGTTCCGCAACCTTCTTGTCGACGCCGACATTGACGCCGCAATGGAAGGTCACGCCCTCGCCCTGCATCTGCTCGATACGGCGATCGATGTAATGCTTCTCGATCTTGAAATCGGGAATGCCGTAGCGCATCAGTCCGCCCGGCCGGCTCTCGCGCTCGTAGACATGCACGTCATGGCCGGCACGGCCGAGCTGCTGGGCGGCCGCCATGCCGGCCGGCCCGGAGCCGATTACGGCGACCCGCTTGCCGGTCTTCCTCTCCGGCGGATAGGGCCGGATATGGCCGGTCTCGTAGGCCTTGTCGGCGATCGCCTGCTCGACCGTCTTGATGGCGACCGGAATGTCCTCGAGGTTCAGCGTGCAGGCTTCCTCGCAAGGCGCCGGGCAGATGCGGCCGGTGAACTCGGGGAAATTGTTGGTCGAGTGCAGGTTGCGGATCGCGCTGTCCCAGTCGCCATTGTAGACGAGGTCGTTCCAGTCCGGGATCTGGTTGTGGATTGGGCAGCCGGTCGGCCCATGGCAGAACGGGATGCCGCAATCCATGCAGCGCGCGGCCTGTTTCTCGACTTCCTTGTCCGACATCGGCAGCGTGAACTCGCGGAAATGCCGGATGCGGTCGGAGGCCGGCTGGTACTTGTGCACCTGCCGGTCGATTTCGAGAAACCCTGTTACCTTGCCCATAGTCCAGTCCCTGCTGTCCGAAGGCGCGCTTTTGTCGGCGCACCCGTTAACCCCATAAGGCCGCCATGGCAACCGCAGTCCGGGGTCAGGATTGTTGGTGAGGATGGCGGCCGGAGACCATCTCCCCGGCCGTGCCCGAAGCCTATTCCGCCGCCACGCTCATGCGCATGCGTTCCATCTCGATCAGCGCGCGGCGATACTCGACCGGCATGATTTTCCGGAATTTCGGCCGGAAGCTCTGCCAGTTGTCGAGGATCTCGCGGCCGCGCACCGAACCCGTGTAATGGACGTGGTTCGAGATCAGCTGGTAGAGCCGCTCCTCATCGTGGCTGGTCATGTCGCCGGAGACGTCGACGCGGCCCTTGTGGTCGAGGTCGCCGCCGTGATGAAGCAGCTTCTCCATCAGGTCGTCCTCTTCCGGAACCGGCTCCAGCTCGACCATCGCCATGTTGCAGCGCTCGGCGAAATCGCCCTTCTCGTCCAGCACATAGGCGACGCCGCCCGACATGCCGGCGGCGAAGTTGCGCCCCGTTTTGCCGATGACGACAACGATGCCGCCGGTCATGTATTCGCAGCCATGATCGCCGACGCCTTCGACGACCGCCGCCACGCCGGAATTGCGCACGGCAAAACGCTCGCCGGCGACGCCGGCGAAATAGGCCTCGCCCTCGGTCGCGCCGTAGAGCACCGTGTTGCCGACGATGATCGAGTCGGCAGCGACGATCTTGGCCTCTTCCGGCGGGCGGATGACGATGCGGCCCCCCGACAGACCCTTGCCGACATAGTCGTTGCCGGCACCGACCAGGTCGAACGAGATGCCGCGCGCCAGGAACGCGCCGAACGACTGGCCGGCCGTGCCGGTGAGCTTGACGCTGATCGTGTCCTCGCGCAGCCCCTTGTGCTTGAAGCGCTTGGCCACTTCGCCCGACAGCATCGCGCCGGCCGAGCGATCGACATTGCGGATCGGTAGCTCGATGGTGACCGGCTGCTTGGCTTCGAGCGCCGGCTTCGCCAGCTCGATCAGCTTGCGGTCGAGCACGTCGTCGATCGGATGCTTCTGCCGTTCGGTCCAGTGCAGCGCCTCGTGCGGCGCATCCGGCTTGAAGAACATCTTCGAGAAGTCGAGCCCGCGCGCCTTCCAGTGCTGGATGACGTCGCGCTTTTCCAGCAGGTCAGTATCGCCGATGATCTGATCGAGATGGGTGAAGCCCATCTCGGCGAGCAGCGCGCGCACCTCTTCCGCCACGTAGAAGAAGAAGTTGATGACGTGCTCGGGCGTGCCCTTGAAGCGTTTGCGCAGCACCGGGTCCTGCGTCGCCACGCCGACCGGACAGGTGTTCAGGTGGCACTTGCGCATCATGATGCAGCCGGCCGCGATCAGCGGCGCGGTCGAGAAGCCGAACTCGTCGGCGCCGAGCAGCGCGCCGATGATGACGTCGCGCCCGGTGCGCAGGCCGCCGTCGACCTGCAGCGCAACGCGAGAGCGCAGGCCGTTGAGAACCAGCGTCTGGTGCGTTTCGGCCAAGCCCATTTCCCATGGGCTGCCGGCATGCTTGAGCGAGGTCAGCGGCGAGGCGCCGGTGCCGCCGTCATAGCCGGAGATGGTGATGTGGTCGGCGCGCGCCTTGGCGACGCCCGCCGCGACCGTGCCGACACCGACCTCCGACACCAGCTTAACCGAAACGTCGGCCGCCGGATTGACGTTCTTCAGGTCGTAGATCAGCTGCGCCAGATCCTCGATCGAATAGATGTCGTGATGCGGCGGCGGCGAGATCAGGCCGACGCCAGGGGTCGAGTGCCTGACCTTGGCGATGGTGGCATCGACCTTGTGTCCGGGCAGCTGGCCGCCTTCGCCGGGCTTGGCGCCTTGCGCCACCTTTATCTGCATGACGTCGGAATTGACCAGATATTCCGCCGTGACGCCGAACCGCCCGGAAGCGACCTGCTTGATCGCCGAGCGTTCCGGATTCTTGCCGCCGCCGGGCAGCGGCAGATAGCGGTCGGCCTCTTCGCCGCCCTCACCGGTGTTCGACTTGCCGCCGATCGCGTTCATGGCGCGCGCCAGCGTGGTGTGCGCTTCCCTGGAGATCGAGCCGAACGACATCGCTCCGGTCGAGAAGCGCTTGACGATCTCGGCCGCCGGCATGACGTCGTCGAGCGCGACCTTCTTGCGGCCGGTCTCCTCCGCCAGCTTGATCTTGAACAGGCCGCGGATGGTCTGGGCGCGCGCGGTCGCGCTGTCGATCTGCGCCGAATACTCC
Source organism: Mesorhizobium sp. M1C.F.Ca.ET.210.01.1.1 (assembly GCF_004791585.1). Taxonomy (GTDB): domain Bacteria; phylum Pseudomonadota; class Alphaproteobacteria; order Rhizobiales; family Rhizobiaceae; genus Mesorhizobium. Next base: position 89,038 of record NZ_SRUU01000028.1, on the reverse strand, counting down.
TTGAACGTGTCCCAGGAGCCCTGGCGCACGGCATGCTGCAAGGTGGCGACCGCGTCGGGCGACCACATATGCGCCTCGCCGCGCATGCGGAACATGTATTCGCCGCCGACCTCGAGGTTGTTGCGCAGCACCGGGTCGTTGCCGAAGGCGTCGGTGTGGCGGCTGAGCGTCTCGGTAGCGACCTCGTCCAGGCCGACGCCTTCGATTAGCGTCGCGGTGCCGGTGAAGTACTTCTCGACGAAGTCTGACTTCAGCCCGATGGCGTCGAAAATCTGCGCGCCGCAGTAGGACTGATAGGTCGAGATGCCCATCTTGGACATCACCTTGAGAATGCCCTTGCCGATCGACTTGATGTAGCGGGAGACGACTTCGTATGCGTCGACCTCTTCCGGCAGCTCGCCGCGCTTGTGCATGTCGAGCAGCGTGTCGAAGGCAAGATACGGATTGATCGCCTCGGCGCCATAGCCGGCGAGGCAGCAGAAATGGTGCACCTCGCGCGGCTCGCCGGATTCCACGACCAGCCCGACCGCGGTGCGCAGCCCCTTGCGGATCAAGTGATGGTGCACCGCCGCGGTGGCGAGAAGCACGGGAATGGCGATCCGGTCCGGCCCGACCTGGCGGTCGGAAAGGATGATGATGTTGTAGCCGCCGGCGACCGCCGCCTCGGCCCGCTCGCACAGCCGGTCGATGGCGCCCTGCATGCCGGCAGCGCCCTCGTTGGAGCCATAGGTGATGTCGATCGTCTTGGTGTCGAAACGATCCTCCGTATGGCCGATGGAGCGGATCTTCTCGAGATCGCCATTGGTCAGGATCGGCTGGCGCACCTCGAGCCGCTTGCGGCGCGACGTGCCGACCAGGTCGAAGATGTTCGGCCGCGGCCCGATGAAGGACACCAGGCTCATCACCAGTTCCTCGCGGATCGGATCGATCGGCGGGTTGGTGACTTGGGCGAAGTTCTGCTTGAAATAGGTGTAGAGCAGCTTCGACTTGTCCGACATCGCCGAGATCGGCGTGTCTGTACCCATCGAGCCGACCGCTTCCTGGCCGGTGGTGGCCATCGGCGCCATCAGGAGCTTGGTGTCTTCCTGCGTGTAGCCGAAGGCCTGCTGGCGGTCGAGCAGGCTGACATCCTTGCGCAGCGCGCGCGGTTCGACCGGCTTCAGATCTTCCAGGATAAGCTGCGTGTTGGCGAGCCAGGTCTTGTAGGGGTGCCTGGTCGCGATCTCCGACTTGATTTCCTCGTCGGAGATGATGCGGCCCTTGGCAAGGTCGATCAAAAGCATGCGGCCGGGCTGCAGCCGCCACTTCTGCACGATCTTTTCCTCCGGCACCTGCAGCACGCCGGCCTCGGAGGCCATGATCACGCGGTCGTCGTCGGTGACGATGTAGCGCGCTGGGCGCAGGCCGTTGCGGTCGAGCGTCGCGCCGATCTGGCGTCCATCGGTGAAGACGACCGCCGCGGGTCCATCCCACGGCTCCATCAGCGCGGCGTGGTACTCGTAGAAAGCCTTGCGGTCCTGATCCATGAGCTTGTTGCCGGCCCAGGCTTCCGGGATCAGCATCATCATGGCGTGGCTCAGGCTGTAGCCGCCCTGGAACAGGAACTCGAGCGCATTGTCGAAGCACGCGGTGTCGGACTGGCCTTCATAGGAGATCGGCCACAGCTTCGAGATGTTGTTGCCGAACAGTTCGGAATCGACCGAGGCCTGGCGCGCCGCCATCCAGTTGTTGTTGCCGCGCACGGTGTTGATCTCGCCGTTATGCGCGACCATGCGGTAGGGATGGGCCAGCTTCCACGACGGGAAGGTGTTGGTCGAAAAGCGCTGGTGGACCAGGATCAGCGCGGTCTCGAAGCGCGGGTCTGACAGGTCCCTGTAGTAGGCGCCCACCTGATAGGCGAGGAACATGCCCTTGTAGACGATGGTGCGCGCCGACAGCGACACGCAATAGGCGCCGATGTCCTTGTTGTCGTTCTCGGCGTAGATGCGGCCCGAGATCACCTTGCGCAGCAGGTAGAGCCTGGCCTCATACTCCTCGTCATCGGTGATATCGGGCGTGCGGCCGATGAACACCTGGCGGTGGAATGGCTCGGAGGCGACGATGTCGGGCGCCTTCGACAGCGACGAATTGTCGACCGGCACATCGCGGAAGCCGATGAGCGGCAGCCCTTCCGATTGCGCCGATTCGGCGATGATGTCCTCGATATGGGCGCGAAGCGCTGCGTCCTGCGGCATGAACCAGTGGCCGACGCCGTACTGGCCGGCGGGCGGCAGTTCGACGCCCTTGGCCGCCATCTCCTCGCGGAAGAAGCGATCCGGAATCTGCGCCAGCACACCGGCGCCGTCGCCGACCAGCGGGTCGGCGCCGACGGCGCCGCGATGGGTGAGGTTTTCCAGCATCGCCAGGCCGTCCTCGACGATCTGGTGCGACTTCACGCCCTTCATGTTGGCGATGAAGCCGACGCCGCAGGCGTCATGCTCGTTGCGCGGATCGTAGAGCCCTTGGGCGGTCGGACCGGTGGCGGTGCGGGCCAACGTTTTGACGGCTGCCGCTTTCGTCTGCGCGGCCTGGCCGTTGATCGCAGATGGCGTCAGTTCCGTCATCGTCCTGTCCTCCGTTCCGCGCCCTGTCGCTGCTTTGGCTTGGGGCGCTGGTTTGCCTTGGGAAGCACAACGCTTCCCCTTGATCCTTGCTGCACGTCTCGCGAAATTCTTGCCGAACCATGCGGCCATACGCCCGGTTCGCATCCGGTATCGTACAGGCCAGAGCGGAGCCGTCTACCCGCCGCTCGCGACAATGGCCGGAATGGCAGCGATGATACGCCAGTCCAGCCTGTTTTGTGCGACAAAATAAGACAGCACTACTGTCCTAAATTTTATATGACAGAATTCAGGAGCTGGCACAAGACCGATTCACAAAAATCTTGGCCACCCCGCGACACAAAATTTCGTGACGAGATCGAGAAACGTAAGCTTCGGTCGCAGCCAGATATGGCCGCCGACTGGCTTCACCGCTTTGCCAAGGATTGGCCCTTGCGCTTCGGGCGCCGAAGCAGTCAAGTCGCGCCCGCTTTCGGCAATCACCATACGGACCTCTCGATGTTCTTTGCATCCGACAACTGGGCGGGCGTCCATCCCGACATATCGACCAACCTGTCCCGGCACGCGACCGGCATCGCGACCGCCTATGGCGACGGCGACCTGGACCGGGCTGTATACCGCCGCTTCAGCGAGATCTTCGAACGGGACGTTCAAGTCTTCTTCGTCGCGACCGGCACGGCAGCCAACGCGCTCTCGATGGCGGCGCTGAACCGCATCGGGGGCATCGCGCTTTGCCATTCAGAAGCGCATATGAATGTCGATGAATTCGGCGCGGCGGGTTTCTACACCGGCGGCGCGCGCATGGCGCCTGTTCGTGGCCCCCTGGGGCGCATCAACCCGCATGCCCTGGACAAGGCCATCAAACGCTTTTCGCAGGACCTCGCGCCTGCCGGCCAGCCGATGGCCGTGACGATCACGCAGGCAACCGAGGTTGGCACGGTCTACACCGTCGACGACGTCAAGGCGATTGCAGAGGTCAGCCGCGGGCACAAACTGCCGCTGCATATGGACGGCGCGCGCTTCGCCAATGCGATCGCGGCAACTGGCGTCACTCCTGCTGAAATGACCTGGAAGAGCGGCGTCGACCTCATCTCCTTCGGCGCCACCAAGAACGGCTGCTGGATGGCCGACGCGGTAGTGGTCCTGAACCCCGATGTCGGCGGCGACCTGCGCCTGCTTCGCCAGCGCGCCGCGCAGACTTTTTCCAAGGCGCGCTTCATCTCGGCCCAGTTCGAAGCCTATCTCAACGATGACCTGTGGCTGAGGATGGCGCACCATGCCAATGCGATGGCCGCACATCTGGCCGAGACGATCGAGGACGCGCCGGCGGGTAGGCTCGCCTGGCTGCCGCAGGCCAACGAAGTGTTCGCTATCCTTGACCGCGCCGTCGCCGAAAGGCTGCAGGCCGCCGGCGCCAAATTCTATGAATGGGGCGTCCCGCAGGGCTTTGACGGCCACCTCGGCGACAATGAAGCGATTTACCGTTTCGTCGCCAGCTTCGCGACCACGACCGAGGAGATCGATCGCCTCGGCGCCCTGCTCGCCGGACGCTGACAAAAAAGCGGCGCCTCTCGGCGCCGCTTTCGTCTCGGGAGGGAGACGTATCGATTGGAGCCCGCGGGTTACGCGGCAGCCTTGGCCTCGATCTGCCTGGCCTTGTCCGAAGACGAGGTGATCGCGATCTTGCGCGGCTTGAGCTCCTCGGGAATGTTGCGCTTGAGGTCGACGAAGAGCAGGCCGTTCTTCAGCGTGGCGCCCTCGACCTCGACATGGTCGGCGAGCTGGAAGCGGCGCTCAAAAGCTCGCGAGGCAATGCCGCGATAGAGCAGCTCGGAACCCTCGCCATTGCCATCTTCCTTGCGCTCACCCTTGACGGTCAGCACATTGCGGTGCGCCTCGATCGAGATCTCGTCTTCCGAGAAGCCGGCAACCGCCATCGAGATGCGGTAGGCGTTCTCGCCGGTGCGCTCGATATTGTAGGGCGGATAGGTCTGCGCGCTCTCGGGCTGGCCGAGCGTATCGAGCATGGTGAACAGCCGGTCGAAGCCGACGGTCGAACGATAAAGCGGGGAAAAATCAACGTGACGCATGGTGTGTTCTCCTATTGAGCAACATGATTTGCGTATGGCCCGGGTGCGAAACCCTCGAAAGGCGTCCCGGATAGGCCAGCGGCCCCGACATCGGCGGCCGCAACTTCCATTTGGGAAGCGCAACAGGCCATTTCAAGAACTTCCCACCATCAAGTTCGCTTCCCGATGAACGCCAGATGAACCGGAGCTTCGGCATCCGTTCAGCCTGGCCCCGCTAGGCTGCAGCCAAGAATACGGACATGCGGCGCCGATCGGTGCGCCGCGACGAGGCCGAACCGGGTGCAACGTCCCTTCCTCCCGGGTCGACAGAGGCCGGAAGCACGCCGCAGGCGCTTCCGGCCTTCCCCGTTTCAGGAGACCGCGCAATTTCCGGAATGCCTTTGCTTTTGCCAAATGGCCGTCTATCACCTTGGCAACGCCTGGCCCGTTCGGGCAAAAGAACACTCAGCGAAGCGCCGGATGACGGACCTTTTCCACTACACCGAAGGCAATCCGTGGCCTGAGCATGCCGCCGGCGGCTTTTTCACCACCAGCGACGGCAAGAAGATCCGCTACGGCGTCTTCGCCGCGGTCTCCCGCCCGCTGCAGGGTACGGTGGTGCTGCTCACCGGCCGTAACGAGTGCATCGAGAAATATTTCGAGACCATCCGCAATCTCGCCGACCGCGGCTTCGGCGTCGCCACCTTCGACTGGCGCGGCCAGGGCGATTCCAGCCGCCTGCTGCGCAACAGGCAGCGCGGCTATGTCCGCAGCTTCCGCGACTATACCCGCGACCTTGAGCAGTTTTTCGAGGAGATCGTGCTGCCGGATTGCCGCGGCCCCTACTACATCCTCGCCCATTCGACCGGGGCGGTGATCGCACTGCTTTCCTCGCCATCGATGGTCAACCGGGTGCGGCGTATGGTCCTGATAGCGCCCTTCCTGGCCGTGCCCGACCTGCCGGTTTCGATAACCACGGTCCGGCGCGTCTGCGCGGTGTTCTGCGCCTTGGGACTCGGCCGCCTCTATGCGGCCCTGGGGCCGCGGCCGAAATTGCCGACGCCCTTCGAGGCCAACAAGGTGACCTCGGATCCGGAGCGCTACCGGCGCAACACGGACATCTATAAGGCCTGGCCGCAGCTCGCGCTCGGCGGCCCGACCATCCGCTGGCTGAAAGCAGCCGCCGAGGCCTCCGAGGCGGTCAGCGATCCCGACTTCATGGCTGGGATCAAGGTGCCGATGCTGATTGTCGCCGCCGGCGCCGACCAGGTCGTCTCGACCAAGCAGGTGGAGGCTTACGCCAGGCGGCTGCGCGTCGGATCGCTGCTGATGATCGACGGCGCGCATCACGAGATCCTGCAGGAGAAGGACCTCTACCGCGAGCAGTTCCTCGCGGCCTTCGATGCTTTTGTTCCGGGAACCGACGACACTCCCTGATCACGACACCCCCTGACCACAACGACTGTCAGGGCGCTGCGGATCAGCCGCGCAGCGCCGCCATCGCCGCGGCGTGCAGTTCCGGTGTCGCCGCCGCCAGTATGTCGCCGCCCTTTTCCGCCGGACCGCCCTCGAAGGTGGTGACGACACCGCCCGCCTTCTCGATGATCGGAATCAGCGCCACGATGTCGTAGGGCTTCAAGCCGGGATCGGCGACGATGTCGACGCTTCCCGCGGCGACCATCGCGAAGGCGTAGCAGTCGGTGCCGTAGCGGGCGAGCTGTACCTGTTTCTCAAACGCGTCGTAGCGGTTGCGCGCCTCGCCCTTGAACAGCGCCGGCGTGGTGGTGAACAACGTCGCCTGCGAAAGCTCCGTCGTCTTGCGGGTCGTGAGTTTGCGCGGGCCGCCCGGACCTTCGTAATGCGATCCGGAGGCATTGGCGTAGAACAGCTCGCCGGTGAAGGGTTGCGACATCAGGCCGGCGACGGCGTCGCCGTCGACCGTCAGCCCGACCAGCGTTCCCCAGACCGGCAGGCCGGAAATGAAGGCGCGTGTGCCGTCGATCGGGTCGATGACCCAGACATGCCGGCTCGAAATATTCTCGCTGCCATGCTCTTCGCCCAGAATGCCGTGACCGGGGTATTCCGCCGAAATGAGCGCCCGGATCGCCCGCTCGGCCTCACGGTCGGCCTCCGTCACCGGATCGAAGCTTTCCGCCTGCTTGTTGGCCACCGCGCCCTGGCTGCGGAAGCGCGGCAAGGTCTCTGCGGCGGCGGCACGCGCGATGCGCCGCATGAAATCGATGCTGATATCCAAACTCATTCTCCCCATTGCGGCGGCCATCGGCAGCCGCTGTTTTCCGCCGGAACAGAGGCGTGAAGCAGGGTCAGACGCCCCGTTCCTGTTGCCTCAAAGTCACACCGCAGGCTTCGAAACGGAATTTCCACATCATATTGAATTAAAAATCCCCGAAGTCGATTGACATTTGTGCATCGCACAATAGTTTTGTTCTCGGACAGCTTATCCTGTCCATGCCCTCCTTGGGCGTTTCCTCCCTAGACTTCGACCGTGTCGTGAAAGCGATGCGGTCTTTTTTTGGGCCGCGAACCGCAGCGTGGCCGTCATTCCGCGGCGAGCGGCAGATCGACGAAATGATGGTCGGGCATGGACATCAGATCGGCCGAAAACCGCGTCAGGTCATCGGCCAGCGCGTCGAAGCCGGCCGACTTCTGGAACGTCCGTTCGTTCATGTAGAGCCCGCGATTGACCTCGATCTGCAGCGCATGGAGATGGCGCGCCGGCCGCCCGTAATGCTCAGTGATGAAGCCGCCAGCATATGGCTTGTTGTGCGCGACCGCGTAGCCCATGCCCGTTAGCAGGCCGATCGCCGTCTCGGTGAGAGCGGCGGTCGCGGAAATGCCGAAGCGGTCGCCGATGATGAAATCCGGCCGCGTGCCGTTGTCGCCGATACGGATGCTGGCCGGCATCGAATGGCAGTCGATCAGCACGGCATAGCCGAACCTGGCATGGGTCCTGGTCAAGAGCCGCTTCAGCGTCTCGTGATACGGTTTGTAGACGGCTTCTATGCGTCCCACGGCCTCGGAGAGCGGCAGTCGTCCAGGATAGATGTCGAGCCCCTCTCCCACCAGTTTCGGCACGGTCCCAAGCCCGCCCGCGACGCGGGCAGAACGGATGTTGCAGAAGGACGGCACCGGCTCCGCGAACATGCGCGGATCGAGCTCCCACGGCTCGCGGTTGACGTCGAGATAGGCGCGCGGAAAATTCGCCGCCAGCATCGGCGCGCCGAGCGCGACGGCACCGCCAAAAAGCTCGTCGACATAGCAATCCTCGGACCGGCGTATGGCGTTGCGGTCGAGCCGCGCCATGGCCAGGAAGCGCTCGGGATAGTAGCGGCCGCTATGCGGCGAATTGAACAGGAAAGGGACGCGTTGCTCGGCGCCCGATCGGATTTCGAAGGGTGGTACGACCGAAAAATCCTCGGCTGCCGTCTTCAATTTGAACGAACCAGGAAACAGCACTGCATCATGATGCAAAACTGCCATCTTGCGCCCGGCATGTCCAGCATTTCAGCCCCCGTGAAACGGCTGCGCGAAGTGGCAGCCACCAGACCAACGTTCACTTGATGTTTACCGTCTCTTCCTCATATACAGGATGGTTAACGGCTTTGCCCGGCGGCAGGCTTGGGGCGGGTGATTCGGACGGGACAAGATGGCACGCATTCTGCTGGCGGAAGACGACGACGATATGCGCCGGTTCCTCGTCAAGGCGCTGGAACGGGCCGGCTACCAGGTAAGCGATTTCGACAACGGCGCCAGCGCCTATGAGCGGCTGCGCGAGGAGCCTTTCTCGCTGCTTCTGACCGACATCGTCATGCCCGAGATGGACGGCATCGAGCTTGCCCGCCGCGCCACCGAAATTGATCCGGACCTAAAGGTGATGTTCATCACCGGCTTCGCCGCCGTCGCGCTCAATCCCGATTCCAAGGCGCCCAAGGACGCCAAGGTGCTGTCGAAACCGTTCCATCTGCGCGACCTCGTCAACGAGGTCGAGAAGATGCTGCAGGCAGCCTGAGCGGTCTTTCATCCAGGCATCGGCGCATGTCGTCGGTGCGGCAAAACGGAGCTTTCTTTTCTTGTTCCTGCTATTGACGCGTCGGACCAAAAATGGTGTATGCGCGGCTTCGGATGGGCGTGTAGCTCAGCGGGAGAGCACTGCATTGACATTGCAGGGGTCACAAGTTCAATCCTTGTCACGCCCACCATCCTTTCAAATCTAAGGCGATACGGCAGTGGGCACTCGGGCTTCGCTGCCGCGAATCCCCCTACTGCCCCACTCCCTTATTGAATCATTGCGGCGTCGGATCGGGCGAATGACCAGGATTGCCGCCGCCCTTGCCTTGATGGCAGGGCGCACCCGTACCGCAGCACTTGCAGTGATAGGTGACGTTAGGCTTGAGATTGTCGCAATCCCTCGTGGTTGCGGTCTTGCAGCCGGCCAGGGCCGAAACCGCCATTGCCGCGACAAGGACATATCTTGAAATACTGAGCATGAGGCGTTCTCCTTGAACCTCGTTTCTTGACGCAGCGCTTGGTCGCGCCTCGCGCGGAATGGTTCAAAGGGAACGAGAGATTTTTTGCCGGCCGCTCAAGCACCGGCTGCAGGAGTCGCAAGGCGTGTCCAGTCAGACACCTGCGACCGCGCAGAGGGCTTTCATCCTGGCGACGGCGAGTTCGGGGTGGGCCAGCAATCCTGCCTGATCGGCGAGGCGAAATACGTCGGCGTAATGGCAGATGCCGCGCGCCGACTGCATGCCGCCGACCATGGCGAAATGATCCTGGTGGCCGTTCAGCCAGGCCATGAAGACGATGCCGGCCTTGTAATATTCGGTCGGGGCCTCGAAGATCTTGCGCGACAGCGGCACGGTCGGCGTCATCAGCGCGTCATAGCCGGCCCGGTCGCCCACGCCGAGCCTGGCCAGCGCGGCGTTCGCCACCGGCGCGATGGCGTCGAAGATGCCGAGCAGCGCGTGCGAATGCCGCCTGCCGTCGCCGGCGATCAGTTCGGGATAGTTGAAGTCGTCGCCGGTGAACATGATGACGCCCTCGGGTAGGCGGTCGCGCAGCGTGACCTCCTTGCCGGCGTCCAGCAGCGATATCTTTATCCCTTCGACCTTGCTGGCGTGGCGTTCGATGATCGCGACGACCGTGTCGAGCGCCGGCTCGAAATCCCGGCTGCCCCAATAGCCCTTGAGCGCCGGGTCGAACATGTCGCCCAGCCAGTGCAGGATCACCTTGCCGGAGGCCTGCGACAGGATGCGGTCGTAGACGCGGGCATAGTCGTCCGGCCCTTTGGCCACCGCCGCCAGCGCACGGCTCGCCATCATGATCGCCTTGCCGCCCTCGCCTTCGATGAAGGCGAACTGCTCCTCATAGGCATAGATCACGTCGTCCACCGTCCTTGCCGCCGCCGGCGCCAAATGGTCGGTGCCGGCGCCCGAAGCGAGATCGGCACCGTTCACTGTCCGCGCCTCGGCGATCGAGCGGCGGATCAGGTCCCTGGCGCTTGCCCAGTCGAAACCCATGCCGCGTTGCGAGGTGTCCATCGCTTCGGCGATGCGGAAGCCGAGCCGCCACAGATGATGGCGAAACGCCATGGTCTTGTCCCAGTCGACCGCAGCCTGAGACCAGGGATCGGTCATGGCGAAGGGGTTGGCGACGACATGGGCGGCGGCATAGGCGACGCGCGGAAAATCCGCGCCGATGACAGGCTGCACCGGTTGGCCGACCAGCCGATAGCCGACACGCTCGCCATTCTCCGCAGGCAGGATGATGTCCATGGAGCTCTCCTTTTGCGGCAGCCTATAAATGGAACGTTCCAATAAATCAAGGACCTTTATGATTCCGGCACCTGAAGCGATTCAATACCGCACCGCAGCGACAAACCCCTTACAATTTGAGGATCAGCGATCAATTTTTCCTATTCCACGAGAATCCTGGTTGACTCCTGTTTGATGCAATGTTTAGAACGTTCCAATAGATTTGAGCGCCGGACGCGGAGGAAAGCACGGATATGGCCAGCCGGGCCAAGGCAACGATCCTGGACATTGCCCGCGAGGCCGGCGTGTCCAAATCAACGGTATCGCTCGTGCTGCAAGGCAGCGGGCTGATCCGGCCCGAGACCGCGGTCAAGGTGCGCAAGGCGATCGAGGATGTCGGCTATGTCTACAACCGTGGCGCCGCCAACCTGCGCAAGGCGCATTCCAACGTCATCGGCATGGTGATCAACGATCTCACCAATCCCTTCTTCGCGGAACTCGCGGTCGGCATGGAGCGTGTCTTCCAGGCCGCCGGCATCGTCCCCTTCATCGCCAACACGGCAGAAAATCCGGTCCGCCAGGAGGAGGTGCTGAAGTCGCTGATGGAGCAGGGCGTCGCCGGCCTGATCGTCTCGCCGGCGCGCGGCACCACGCCCGGCGCCTTCCGGCGCATCGAAGCAGCGGGCGTGCCGGTGGTCTTCGCCATGCGCCGGCTGCCCGAGAGCCGGATCCCGGCGATCGCCCCCGACAACCATCGTGGCGCGTACCTCGCCACCCAGCATCTGATCGCCAAGGGGCATCGCCGGCTGGCCTTCTTCGGCGGCTCGTCCGACCTGGTGGTCTATCACGACAGGCTGGGCGGCTTCCTTGAAGCCTGCGAAAGCCTTGGCATAGCTGCCGCATACCGGACCATCGTCGAGGGCGAGACCAGTCGCAAGGGCGGTATGGCATGCCTGGAGACGGCCCTCGCCGCCCCCGAACCGCCGACGGCAGCCCTTTGCTTCAACGATGCCGTCGCCTTCGGCGTCATGCTGGCATTGCGCAAGCGCGGTCTCGAGGCGGGATCGGATTTCGCGGTGGTCGGCTTCGACGATGTGGTCGAGGCCGAGCACTACATCCCTGCACTGACCAGCGTCGCCGTCGACACCGCGGGCCTCGGCGAACGCGCCGCCCACGTGATGCTGAAGATGATCCAGTCGCGAACCACGCGCGCCGAGGACCATGTCGGCGCGGTCAGCCTCGTGGTCAGGGAAAGCTGCGGCCCGGATCGCAACAGGCACGGCGCCGGAATGGGAGACGCGGCATGAGCGTGAGATGGGGCCTGATCGGCGCGAGCACGATCGCCAAGCAGTTCATGACCAACGCCATCCGCGCTCAAGGCGACGGCGAGGTCGCCGCCGTGATGAGCTCCAGCGCGGAACGCGCCGAAGCCTATGCCCGGGAAAACGGCATTCCGGCCGGCGTCTCGACGCTCGACGCGCTGCTTAGCGATGACATTGACGCGGTCTACATCTCGACCACCAATGAATTGCACCTCGAACAGGGGCTCGCCGCGATCAAGGCTGGCAAGCATGTGCTGTGCGAGAAGCCGCTGGCGCTGACCAGTGCCGATGCCCGCAAGATGGTTGCGGCGGCCGGCGACGCCGGCATCGTGTTCGGCACCAACCACCATCTGCGCAATGCCGGCGCGCACCGGGCGATGCGGGAGGCGATCGCCGCCGGCCGCATCGGCAAGCCGGTCGCGGCGCGCGTGTTCCATTCCGTCTACCTGCCGGAGAACCTGCAGGGCTGGCGCATCACCAGGCCCGAAGCCGGCGGCGGCGTGGTGCTCGACATCACCGTGCATGACGCCGACACGCTGCGCTTCGTGCTCGGCGACGATCCGGTCGAGATCTCCGCCTTCACGCAGTCGGCCGGTATGGCCGGCGGCGGGCTGGAGGACGGCGCCATGTGCATCTGGCGCTTCAAGTCGGGTGCCATCGCGCAATCGCACGAAGGCTTCACCACCAAATTCGCCGGCACCGGCTTCGAGGTGCATGGAACGGAAGGCTCGCTCATCGCTACCAATGTGATGACGCAGAAGCCGGTCGGGTCCGTGCTGCTGCGCACCGCCGCGGGTGAAGAAGAACTGAGCTTCGACCGAGAGGATCTCTACACCCGCTCGCTGCGCCAGTTCCATGCAGCGATTCGCGGCGAAGGCCGGCCTTCCGCCACCGGCGAGGACGGCATCTGGTCGCTGGCATCTGCCGAGGCCGCGCTGCAATCGTCGAAGACCGGCAGGGCCGTGACCATCGATCCACAACTCGGGAGCCTCGCGTGAGCAAGCTCGTCTCGGCGGCCCATGCCGCCAGCCTGATCAGGGACGGCGTGGTCGTCTCGGTGTCGTCGTCGAGCGGCCTCGGCTGCCCCGACGCCGTGCTTGCCGCGATCGGCGAGCGCTTCGACGCGGAGGGCCATCCGAAGGCGATCACCACGCTGCACCCGATCGCGGCCGGCGACATGTACGGCATCAAGGGCATCGACCATCTGGCGAAGCCGGGCCTGCTGAAGCGCACGCTCTGCGGCTCCTACCCCTCCGGCCCCTCCTCCGCCGAGCCGCCGCAGATCTGGAAGATGATCGGCGACAATTCGGTCGCTGCCTATAACGTGCCCTCCGGCATCCTGTTCGACATGCATCGCGAGGCTGCCGCCAAGCGGCCGGGCGTGCTGACCAAGGTCGGCCTCGACACTTTCGCCGACCCGCGCCACCAGGGCTGCGCCATGAACGCCGCCGCCAGCGAGCCGATCGTTTCGGTTGAGCAGTTCGACGGTGAGGAGTGGCTCTATTTCCGCGCCATCGTGCCCAACATCTCGATCATCCGCGCGACTTCCTCCGACGAGCGCGGCAACCTCACCTACGAGCATGAGGGCGCCTATCTCGGCGGCCTGGAACAGGCCTTGGCTGCCCGCAACAATGGCGGCATCGTTATCGCGCAGGTGAAGCGCGTCGTCGAGAACGGCACGCTGAAGCCGCACGATGTGCGCGTGCCCGGGGTGCTGGTCGACCATATCGTGGTGGCGCCCGACCAGTTGCAGACGACACAGACGCCTTACGACCCGGCGATCTCCGGCGAGATCTTCCGGCCGCTGTCCACCTTCCGCACGCCGGAGATGAACATCCAGAAGGTGATCGCCCGCCGCGTCGCCATGGAATTGCGCGACGGCATGGCCGTCAACATCGGCTTCGGCATCTCGGCCAACGTGCCGCGCATCCTTCTCGAGGAAGGCCAACACGGCAAGGTCACCTGGGTGATCGAGCAGGGCGCGGTCGGCGGTGTGCCGCTGCTCGACTTCAAGTTCGGCTGCGCCTCCAACGCCGAGGCGATCATGCCCTCGCCGCATCAGTTCATCTATTTCCAGGCCGGCGGCTTCGACGCCTCGCTGCTTTCCTTCCTGCAGATCGACCGCCACGGCTCGGTCAACGTCTCGAAGCTTTCGGCGCGGCCGCATGTCACCGCCGGCGCCGGCGGCTTCGTCGACATCACCGCGCGGGCGAAGAAGATCGTCTTCTCCGGCTTCTTCAACGCCGGCGCCAAGCTCTCGCTGGCCGAAGGCGGCATCCGCATCGACCAGGAAGGCAAGGTGAAAAAGGTTGTCGAGGAGGTCGAGCACATCTCCTTCTCGGGCAAGCGCGCCGTCGCGCAGGGCCAGGACATCACCTATGTCACCGAGCGCTGCGTGATGAAGCTGACGCCCGACGGCCTGATGGTCACGGAGTTGGCACCCGGCATCGATCTAGACCGCGACGTGCTGGCGCAGGCCGAGATCCCGCTCGCCGTCGCCAACGACATCAAGGTGACACCGGACGCGCTCTACCACGACAGGCCGATCGGCCTGTCGCTCAACGGCGGCGCCTCACTTGGAGGCGCGCATGGCTGAGCGTCTCGTCACTTTCGAAAAGGACGGCGCGATCGGCGTCGTCACCCTGCGGCGGCCGGAAAAATTCAACGCGCTCGACATCCCGATGCTGCGCGCGCTCGAAGCGGCGCTTGACGAGGCGGAACTGGCCGAGGGCGTTCGCGTCGTGCTCATCCGCGGCGAAGGCAAGGGCTTCTGCGCCGGCGGCGACGTCGAGGCCTGGGCCCAATTGAGCGCCGCCGATTTCCAGGTGCAATGGGTCCGCTACGGCCACCGCGTCTTCGATCGGCTGGCGCGGCTTCGGCAGCCGACCATCGCCGTGCTCTCCGGCCATGCGCTGGGCGGCGGACTGGAACTGGCCGCGGCCTGCGATTTCCGCGTCGCCGAAACCCAGATCAAGCTCGGCTTTCCAGAGACGTCGATCGGTGTCGTGCCCGGCTGGTCCGGCACACAGCGCGCCGTGCGCCGTTTCGGCGCGCAGGCGGTGCGCCGCATGGCCATCGGTGGCGAGGTTTTGCTGGCAGACGACGCGCTTGCTCTCGGCGTGGTCGACCGCGTCGTCGAGACCGGCAAGGCATACGATGAAGCAAGGGCCTGGGGCGAAAAGATCGCCGAGCGGGGCCCGCTCGCGACTGAAACCGCCAAGCTGATGATCGGCATTGCCGAAGGCGAGGAAGACGCCGCCGCGACCGACGCGCTCGCCAGCGGCTTCATTGCGTTGACCGGCGACCTCAAGGCCGGCGTCGACGCCTTCAAGGCCAAGCGGAAGCCGGCCTTTTCGAGATCCTAGAGAAAGCACGATGAACGCACCCCTCAACATTGCCATGCCGGTCGAGGCGTCCCAGGCTCCGAAGAGCTACAAGCTTCTGATCGACGGCAAGCATGTCGATGCCCGCGACGGCCGCACCATCGAGCGCAGCAGCCCCGGTCACGGTTTTGCCGTTTCGCGCTACGCCCAGGCAGGCGCCGCTGAAGTGGAAGCCGCGGTGCAGGCCGCGCACAAGGCCTTCGAGACCGGTCCCTGGCCGCGGATGAAGGCGTCCGAGCGCGCCGCGGTGCTGCTCAAGGCGGCCGACCTGATCGAAACCCGGCTGGAGGAGATCGCCCGGCTCGACGCGCTGGAATCCGGCAAGCCCATCGCCCAGGCGCGCGGCGAGATCGGCGGCGCCGTCGACATCTGGCGCTATGCCGCCTCGCTTGCCCGCACGCTCTGCGGCGAGAGCTACGCCAATCTCGGCGATGCCATGCTTGGCGCAGTGCTGCGCGAGCCGATCGGCGTCGTCTCGATCATCACGCCGTGGAACTTTCCGTTCCTGATCATCAGCCAGAAACTGCCCTTCGCGCTCGCCGCCGGCTGCACGGCGGTGGTCAAGCCGAGCGAGATGACCTCGGCCTCGACCTTCGTGCTCGGCGACATCCTGCTCGAGGCAGGATTGCCGGCCGGCGTCGTCAACATCCTCGCCGGTCTTGGCGCCGATGTCGGCGCGCCGATGGTCAGCCATCCGCTCGTCGAGATGGTGTCCTTCACCGGCTCGACTCGCGTCGGCAAGATGACCATGGCCGCCGCCTCGAATTCCTTGAAGAAGGTCTCGATGGAGCTCGGCGGCAAGAACGGCCAGATCGTCTTCCCCGACGCCGACCTCGAAGCGGCGGCCGATGCCGCGGTGTTCGGCGGCTTCTTTAACGCCGGCGAATGCTGCAACGCCGGCAGCCGTCTGATCGTGCACGAGGCGATCGCCGACGACTTTCTCGGCACGGTCAAGGCGCTGGCCGAGAAGGTCAGGGTTGGCGACCCGCTCGACGACCGCACCAAGGTCGGGGCCATGATCTCGGCCGATCACATGGCAAAGGTAGCCAGCTATGTGACTGCCGCGAAAACCGACGGCGGCAGCGTCTACAGCGGCGGCGGGCAGTTGGCCTCCAACGCCGGCCAGTATCTCGATCCGACCATCGTCCGCAACGTCACCGAGAACATGGCCATTGCCCGCGAGGAAGTGTTCGGGCCGGTGCTGTCCGTGCTCACTTTTGAATCGATTGAAAAGGCATTGCACATCGCCAACGACACGCCCTATGGTCTGTCTGCGGGTGTGTGGAGCGCCAGCATCGACACATGCATGTCGGTGGCGCGTGGTGTGCGTTCGGGGACGGTTTGGGTGAACACGTTCATGGAAGGTTATCCCGAACTGCCTTTCGGCGGCTACAAGCAGTCCGGTCTCGGACGCGAACTCGGCAAACGCGCCGTTGAGGATTATACCGAGGAAAAGACTATCCAGTTTCATCGCGGCCAGCGCACCGGATGGTGGGTCGGCTGAGTTGGGAGACGCCGGCGGACATCCGCCGGTGACGTGAATGCAACAAGGGAGGTAGTACATGTTGCGCAAACTGCTTATCGGAACGGCTCTTGCGACGAGCTTTGCGTTCTCAGCGCATGCCGCGGACGTCAAGGAAGTGCAGATGCTGCATTGGTGGACGTCGGGCGGCGAGGCGGCCGCTCTGAACGTGCTGAAGCAGGATCTGGCCAAGGAAGGCTATGCCTGGAAGGATGTGCCGGTGGCCGGCGGCGGCGGCGATGCCGCGATGACCGCGCTGAAGGCGATGGTCGCGGCCGGCAACTATCCGACCGCCTCGCAGATGCTCGGCTACACCGTGCTCGACTATGCCGCCGCCGGCGTCATGGGCGACCTGACCGAAACCGCCAAGAAGGAAGGCTGGGACAAGTCGGTTCCGGCCGCCCTGCAAAAATTCTCCGTCTATGACGGCAAATGGGTCGCGGCTCCGGTCAACGTCCACTCCGTCAACTGGCTGTGGATCAACAAGGCGGTGATGGACAAGATCGGCGGCACCGAGCCGAAGACCTTCGACGAGTTCATCGCCCTGCTCGACAAGGCCAAGGCCGCTGGCGTCATCCCGCTCGCCCTCGGCGGCCAGAACTGGCAGGAAGCCACCATGTTCGACTCCGTCGTGCTGTCGACCGGCGGACCTGAGTTCTACAAGAAGGCGATGAACGACCTCGATGATGAGTCGCTCAAGTCCGACACGATGAAGAAGTCGTTCGACAACCTCGCCAAGCTCGTCACCTATGTCGACCCGAACTTCTCGGGCCGCGACTGGAATCTCGCCACCGCCATGGTCATCAAGGGCGATGCGCTGGTTCAGGTCATGGGCGACTGGGCCAAGGGCGAATTCCACGCCGCCAACAAGACCCCGGGCACCGACTTCCTGTGCTATCGCTTCCCGGGCACCGACGGCACCGTGGTCTACAACTCCGACATGTTCGGCATGTTCAACGTTCCGGACGATCGCAAGGCCGCCCAGGTTGCACTTGCCACCGCCACGCTTTCGAAGAGCTTCCAGTCGGCCTTCAACGTCGTCAAGGGCTCGGTTCCGGCCCGCACCGACGTGCCGGACACCGACTTCGACGCCTGCGGTAAGAAGGGCATCGCCGACCTGAAGAAAGCCAATGAAGGCGGCACGCTGTTCGGCTCGCTGGCCCAGGGCTATGGCGCGCCTCCGGCTGTCGCCAACGCCTACAAGGACGTCATCTCGAAATTCGTCCACGGTCAGATCAAGACCTCGGACGAAGCCGTGACCGAGCTGGTCAAGGCAATCGACGACGCCAAGTAAGGCGTTTTGCCGTAAACTCGAGTCTCCCCCGCTTCGGCGGGGGAGGTCTCCTGTAGAGACGATATCCGGGATTTGCCTGGCGTGTCCGCGCGCCGGCCGATTCCGCTAACCGGTACTGGATGAGCCGATGAGCACAGTTGCCGAAACCACCGCCAAGCTGACACCGGAGCACGACACCCGTCCTGGCGCGTCCGTCCGCTCGCGATTGCAGGATCTGCTGCCGAAGATCGTTCTAGCGCCGAGTTTCGCGGCGACGATCGTCTTCGTCTACGGCTTCATCCTGTGGACGATCTATCTGTCGTTCACCAACTCCAAGACCTTCCCGTCCTACGACATTACCGGCGCCCGCGCCTATCAGCGGCTGTGGCGCTGGACCTTCGAGAGCGATCCGCCGTCGAGCTGGTACACCTCGATCACCAACATGGGAATTTTCGGCTTCCTCTATATCCTGATCTGCCTGGCGCTCGGCCTGTTCCTGGCCATCCTGCTCGACCAGAAGATCCGCGGCGAAGGCATGTTGCGGCCGATCTACCTTTATCCGATGGCACTGTCCTTCATCGTCACCGGCGTCGCCTGGAAGTGGTTCCTCGACCCCGGCCTCGGCCTCGAGCAGACGCTGCATCAATGGGGCTGGACGAGCTTCCATTTCGACTGGATCAAGAACAAGGATTTCGTCATCTACACGGTGGTGATCGCCGGCGTCTGGCAGGCTTCCGGCTTCATCATGGCGATGTTCCTGGCCGGGTTGCGCGGCATCGACGGCGAGATCATGAAGGCGGCGCAGATCGACGGCGCCACCACCTTCCAGCTCTATCGCCGCATCGTCATTCCGCTGTTGAGGCCGGTGTTCCTGTCGGCCTTCATCGTGCTCGCCCACCTGGCCATCAAGTCCTATGACCTGGTGGTAGCGCTGACCAGCGGCGGGCCGGGCGGCTCTGCCTGGCTGCCGTCGAACTTCATGTACGAGTTCACCTTCAAGCGCAACGAGATGGCGGTCGGCTCGGCCAGCGCGGTGATCATGCTGATGACGCTGACCGCGATCATCGTGCCTTACCTCTATTCCGAGCTCAGGGAGAAGCCGCGATGAGCGCGATCACCTCACCTGCCCGCCAGGCCTCGAGCGGCATCAGCGCGAGGACGATCAACCGCATCGTCATCTACGGGCTGCTTGCGCTGTTCGCGCTGTTCTATCTGATGCCGCTCTTCGTCATGCTGGTCACTTCGTTCAAGACCATGGACGAGATCCAGAACGGCAACATGCTATCGCTGCCGCAGTCGCCGACCATCGCGCCATGGTTCAAGGCCTGGGGCGAAACCTGCGTCGGCCTCACCTGCGCCGGCATCAAGGGCTACTTCTGGAACTCCATCAAGATGGTGGTTCCGGCGGTGCTGATCTCGACGCTGCTCGGAGCGCTGAACGGCTACGTGCTGACCAAATGGCGCTTCCGCGGCCACACGCTGGTCTTCGCGATGATGCTGTTTGCCTGCTTCATCCCGTTCCAGTCGGTGCTGTTGCCGATGGCGACAATCCTCGGCAGCATCGGCCGCTTCGGCGCCACCCTGCAGAACGCGACCGGGTTCAACTTCGGCCTCGGCAACTCGACGGTGAACCTCGTCTTCGTCCACGTGGTCTATGGCCTCGGCTTCACCACGCTGTTCTTCCGCAACTATTACGAGGCCTTCCCGACCGAGCTGATCAAGGCGGCGCAGGTCGACGGCGCATCCTTCTTCCAGATTTTCCGCCGCATCATGCTGCCGAATTCGATGCCGATCTTCGTCGTCACCGTCATCTACCAGTTCACCAACATCTGGAACGACTTCCTGTTCGCTTCCGCCTACGCCGGCACCGGCGACGTGATGCCGATGACGGTCGCGCTGAACAATGTCGTCAACACCTCGACCGGCGTCGTCGAATACAACGTCAACATGGCCGCGGCGATGATTGCCGCGCTCCCCACCCTGATCGTCTACGTCGTCGCCGGCCGCTATTTCGTGCGCGGGCTGATGGCTGGCGCGGTCAAGGGCTGACCCTATTTTCTGAAGGAACGACCATGGCTTTTCTGGAAATTGATGGGCTGAAGAAGCGCTTCGGGAATGTCGAGATCCTGAAGGGCATCAACGTCGAGCTCGAAAAGGGCGGCTTCCTCGTGCTGGTCGGTCCGTCCGGCTGCGGCAAGTCCACGCTGCTCAACACCATCGCCGGGCTGGAGACCATCACCGATGGCGAGATCCGCGTCGACGGCCGCGCGATCAACGATCTGCATCCGTCGAAGCGCGACATCGCCATGGTCTTCCAGAGCTACGCGCTCTACCCGAACATGACGGTGGCCGGAAACATCGCCTTTGGCATGGAGATGCGCGGCGTGCCGGCGGCCGAGCGGCAGGCTGCCATCGACAAGGTGGCCAAGATCCTGCAGATCGGCCACCTCCTGCAGCGCAAGCCCAGCCAGCTCTCCGGCGGCCAGCGCCAGCGTGTCGCCATGGGCCGCGCGCTGGTGCGCGACCCGAAACTGTTCCTGTTCGACGAGCCGCTTTCCAACCTCGACGCCAAATTGCGCGTCGACATGCGCATCGAGATCAAGCGCCTGCATGCCACGACGGGCACGACGATCGTCTATGTCACCCACGACCAGATCGAGGCGATGACGCTGGCGACCAAGATCGCCGTGATGCGCGATGGCGAGGTGCAGCAGTTCGGCACGCCTGCCGAAGTCTACAACAACCCGACCAACGTCTTCGTCGCCGACTTCATGGGCTCGCCCGCGATGAACCTGATCCCGGCCAAGATCGGCGCCAATGGCAGCGGGCTGTCCGTCGTTCTCGATCGCGAAGCGCGCCAGCCGATCACGCTGTCGCTGCCCGGCGCGCCGGCCGGCCTTGCGGCGTTCAAGGACAAGCAGGTCATCTTCGGCGTCCGCCCGGAGGCGCTGACCGATCCGGAAGGCGCGGAGCGCAACGGATCCGAGATCGCCACAGCCGACTGCCACATCGAGGTGGTCGAGCCGGCGGGATCGGACACCTTCGCCGTCACCAATCTCGGTGGCAAGGGTGTGGTGGCGCGGCTGCGCGCCGATGCCAGGATCCAGCCCGGCACCAGCACGCCGCTGGCCTTCAATTTGAGCAAGGCAGTGTTTTTCGACCCGGCGACCGAGAAGCGCATTCTCTGACGGCCATGAACCCGGATATCGTCATCATCGGCTCCGGCATCGGCGGCGCTACGATCGCCTCCGGCTTGGCCGGCAGCGACGCCTCGATCCTGATCCTGGAGCGCGGCGAGGCCTTGCCGGCAACGCCGCATGCGCGCTCGACGCGATCCATCTTCGTCGACGAGCATTACCGGCCGAAGGAGATGTGGCGCGAGGCCGGCGGCCCGGCGTTCAATCCCGGCAACTACTACTATGTCGGCGGCAACTCGAAATTCTTCGGCGCGGTGCTGATCCGCTATCGCAAGGAGGATTTCTCCGAGCTCGAGCATTTCGGCGGCGTCTCGCCGGCCTGGCCGTTCTCCTATGACGACTTCGAGCCCTGGTACTCGAAGGCCGAGCAGCTTTTTCGCGTGCGCGGCAGCCTCGGCGAAGACCCTACCGAGCCGTACCACTCGATCCCTTACGCGTTCAAGCCGGTGCCCGACGAACCTTCGATCGCGCGCGCCCGCGCCGAGTTGAAGGGCCTCGGCCTGCATCCCGCCTCGCTGCCGCTCGGCGTCGACATCGAAGCCTGGCTGAAGGACGGCGAGACGGGCTGGGACGCATTCCCGAATACCGGCCAGGGTAAGGTCGATGCCCAGACCGGGCCGCTGGCGGCCGCGCTCGCTGACAAGAACATCAAGCTCGAAACCGGCGCCCATGTCGACTGGCTCGAGGCCTCGCCGGACGGCAAGTCGATCGCCGCCGTCCATTACACGCGGAACGGCGTGCAGAAGACGCTGTCGCCGAAGCTGGTCATCCTCTCGGCCGGCGCGGTCAACTCGGCCGTCATCCTGCTGCGCTCGCCTTCCGCCAGCAACGGCAAGAAGGGGGGCAAGGGCCTCGCCAACAGCTCCGACCAGGTCGGCCGCAATTTCATGAACCACAATTCGAGCGCAATGCTCGCGATCGACCCGCGCCGCCGCAATGATGCCATCTACCAGAAGACGCTGATGCTCAACGACTACTATCTGTCGGACGGCAAGGGCGGCAAGCCGCTCGGCAACGTGCAGCTGCTCGGCAAGATCGACGGCAACATGCTCAAGGCCAATGTGAAGCTGGCGCCGAAATTCGCGCTCGACTTCATGGCCGGCCACGCCGTCGACTGGTATCTGATGTGCGAGGACCTGCCCGATCCCGAAAGCCGCATCATGGTCGACGGCAAGGAGATCGTCATGCAGTGGCGGCGCTCCAACATGCAGTCGCTGGAAGGCCTGACCAAGGTGATGCGCGAGAACTTCCGCGCCTGCGGCTATCCGATCGTGCTGTCGCGTCCCTTCGACAAGCGCACGCCCTCGCACCAGTGCGGCACCGTGAGGATGGGCAACGATCCCGCAACATCACCGCTCGATCCTTACTGCCGCGCCTATGACCACCAGAACCTGTTCGTTGTCGATGCCGGCTTCCTGCCGACGTCGGCCGCCGTCAACCCGGCGCTGTCGATCGCGGCCCAGGCGCTGCGTGTCGCCGACCACATCCGCAAGACGGAGCTCGCCACATGACCCGCCCGGCGGCCATCATCACCGGCGGCGCGCGCGGCATCGGGCTTGCCTGCGCCGAGGCGCTGGCCGATGCCGGTTTCGACATCCTCGTGGCCGACCTCGCGGAGAAGCCCGCCACTGGGCTTGCCAAGAACATTGCGGCACGCGCCGCGAAATTCGCCTACGCCCGCTGCGATATCGCGGATCTCATCGGCCATGCGGCCCTCGTCGAGGCAGCAATGAACGCCTTCGGCCGCATCGATTGTCTGGTCAACAACGCCGGCGTCGGCGCCGTGGAACGTGGTGACCTTCTGGAGCTGAAACCGGAGAACTTCGATCGCGCGCTGAATATCAATCTGCGCGGCACCGTGTTCCTCAGCCAGGCGGTCGCAAAAGCCATGCTTTCGGCGCTTGCCGCTTCTGCTCGATCGATCATCACCATCACATCGGTCAGCGCGACGATGGCCTCGCCGGAACGCGCCGACTACTGCGTCTCCAAGGCCGGCCTTTCGATGTGGGTGAAGAACCTGGCGTTGCGCCTGGCTGCCGAAAACATCGGCGTGTTCGAGGTGCGGCCAGGCATCATCCGCACCGACATGACCGCGAGCGTTTCCGCCAAATACGACGCGCTGATCGATGGCGGCCTGGTGCCGGCAAAACGCTGGGGCGAGGCAGTCGATATCGGCGCGGTGGTTGCGGCGCTGGCCTCCGGCAAATTCGGCTTCTCGACCGGATCGGTCATCGATGTCGACGGCGCGCTGTCCGTCCCTCGCTTGTGAGTGGGTTGAAACATGGCTGACTACATCATCGTTGGCGCCGGTCCGGCCGGCTGCGTTCTCGCCAACCGGCTGAGCGAAGATCCATCGAACGCGGTGCTGTTGCTGGAAGCTGGCGGCAAGGATTGGCATCCGCTGATCCACATGCCGGCGGGCTTCGCCAAGATGACCAAGGGCATCGCTTCCTGGGGCTGGTCGACCGTGCCGCAGCAGAACATGAAGGATCGCGTCTTCTGGTACACGCAGGCCAAGGTCGTCGGCGGCGGCTCATCGATCAACGCGCAGATCTATACGCGCGGCAATGCCCGCGACTATGACGCCTGGGAGAAGGAAGAGGGTCTCCCCGGCTGGGGCTATCGCGACGTGCTGCCCTATTTCAAGCGCGCCGAGAACAACCAGCGCTTCGCCAACGATTTCCACGGCGACCAGGGCCCGCTCGGCGTCTCCAATCCGATCTCGCCGCTGCCGATCTGCGAGGCCTATTTCCGCGCCGGCCAGGAGATGGGCATCCCCTTCAATCCGGATTTCAACGGCGCTGCCCAAGAGGGCGTCGGCTATTACCAGCTCACCCAGAAGGATGCGCGGCGCTCGTCCGCGTCCGTCGCCTATCTGAAGCCGATCCGCGCCCGCAGGAACCTGACGGTCAGGACCGATGTGCTGGTTACGCGCGTCGTCGTCGAGAAAGGCCGCGCCGTCGGCGTCGAGATCGTCGACAGGCCGGGCGGCGAAAAGTCGATCCTGCGCTCGAACCGCGAGGTGATCGTCTCCTCCGGCGCCATCGGCTCGCCGAAGCTTCTGCTGCAGTCGGGCATCGGCCCGGCCGACCACCTGAAGTCTGTCGGCGTGACACCGGTCCACGACCTTCCCGGTGTCGGTTCCAATATGCAGGACCATCTGGACCTGTTCGTCATCGCCGAATGCACCGGCGACCACACCTACGACAACTACGCCAAGCTGCACCGCACGATGTGGGCCGGCCTGCAGTATCTGCTCTTGAAGAAGGGCCCGGTGGCTTCCAGCCTGTTCGAGACAGGCGGCTTCTGGTACGCAGACCCGACGGCAGCCTCGCCCGACATCCAGTTCCACCTCGGCCTCGGCTCGGGCATCGAGGCCGGCGTCGAGAAGCTGAAGAACCCGGGCGTGACGCTGAACTCCGCCTTCCTGCGCCCACGCTCGCGCGGCACGGTGCGGCTGAAGAGCGCCGATCCGGCCGACCATCCGCTGATCGATCCGAACTACTGGTCCGACCCCTATGACCGCGACATGTCGATCAAGGGCTTGCGCCTGGCGCGCGAGATCATGCGGCAGAAGGCGCTGCAGCCCTATGTGCTGCGCGAGGTGCTGCCCGGTCCTGGCCTGCAAAGCGACGACGACCTCTTCGACTACGCTTGCAGAACCTCCAAGACAGACCACCATCCGGTCGGCACCTGCCGCATGGGCCATGACGCAATGGCGGTGGTGACGCCGGATCTGAGGCTGCGCGGCATCGAGGGCCTGCGCGTCTGCGATGCCTCCGTGATGCCGCGCGTCCCCTCCTCCAACACCAACGCGCCGACCATCATGGTGGGTGAAAAGGGCGCCGACCTGATCCTCGGCCGCGAGCCGCTGCCGCCGGCCGTGTTCAAGGGCAACCAGGCGGCCTGAGGAACGAACAATGATCCGGCACTGCGTCTTCGTCCGGTTTCGCGACGATGTCTCCATCTCCGAGCGCTCGGCGATCCACGCCGATCTCGAAGCATTGCGCTCACTCATCGATGGCATGGGCAAGGTCTATTTCAGCGCCAATGTCAGCCCGGAACCTTTCGCGCGCGGCTTCGGCCACGGCTTCATCATTGATTTCCGCGACGCCGCCGCACGTGACGCCTATCTCGTGCACGAGGCGCATCAGCGCGCCGGCGCCCGGCTGGTCGCAGCGCTCGAAGGCGGCACAGACGGGCTGATGGTGGTCGATCTGGAGATTCTCGGCTGACCGGCCGGGAATCTACCCCAGACGCAATGCGATGACTCCGGCGACGATACCGAGCGCGGAAGCGGCGCGCCAGGCCGTCATCTTTTCGCCCAACGCCAGCACCGAGATCAGCATGGCAAACAGGATCGAGGTCTCGCGCAGCGACGCCACCGAGGCGATCGGCGCCTTGGTCATCGCCCACATCACGATCCAGTAGGCGGCGCCGCTGAGCACGCCGGTGAAGAGCCCTGCCTTCCAGTCGCGCGCCAGGATAGGGAGCGACCGCGGCCCGCGGAAAGCGACGCACAGCACCAGCGCTGAGAGCGCGTCGCAGACGAACACCCAGGCCGAATAGCTTTGCGCGGTTGTCGAAAGCCGCGCGCCGGTGCCATCGGAGAGCGTGTAGCTGGCGATGAAGATCGACGTGCCGAGCGCGAAGCCGACGGCCCGCAGATTGAGCCTTTCCAGATGCGCGCCGCCGCGGAACGACATTACCAGCGTGCCGGCCGACAGCAGCACGATGCCGAAGATGGCGAGCGGCGCCGGAACCTCTCCGAGCAGAACGATGCCGCCGAGCGCCGAGAGCAGCGGCGCCGTGCCGCGCGCCAGCGGATAGGTCTGCGCGAAATCGCCGGCCTTGTAGGCGCCGATCAGGAACGTTCGGTAGCCCATGTGAAAGAAGACCGACGCGAGGATGAAGGGCCACACTTCCGCTTTCGGCACCTCGACGAAAGGAAGCGCGAAGAGCGCCGCAAATCCCGTGCCGAGCGTCATCAGCGTGATCGACAGGAAGCGGTCGAGATGCACCTTGACCAGCGCGTTCCAGATCGCATGCATGGCGGCCGCCGACAGCACCGCGAGGACCACGAAAAGCGTCATGCCCGCCTCACCCGCTCGCAATCCCCGAGGCGATGCCCGGTGTTTCCAGATCGATATCGACCCTAAGTGGGAAATGGTCGGAAGCCATCTCGCCGATGTCGGCTGTTATCGAACGCACGCGCCCGGCCAGCATGCCCCCGACGAAGCAATGGTCGAGCCGGCGTTTCGCCAGCCTGCCGTCGATGATTTTTTCATGCGTGTGGAAATCCGGCCCAGGCTCCCTGGCGACGGCTGCGGCATCGACGAAGCCGTCGATATAGGCGGCGGCGCGATGGTAGGGCGTGTTGCCGACGATGCGCCGGTATTCGGCGCTGTCCGGCTCCATGTTGAAATCGCCGAGCCAGATCGCAGCCAACGGGCTTTCCGGCTCCGGCTGGCCGTTGCTCCAGTTGCGCTGCGGCTCGTCGTCGGCGCCGCTCCACGGGCCGCCGTCGGAGGGCGCGCGGCGATGCTCGGCAAGCAGATAGTCGATCTGCTCCAGCCGCTCCTCAGCCGCGATATGGGCAAGGTGCAGCGAGAACACCCGCACCGGTCCCGCCGGCGTGCGGATCATGCACTCGAGCGCCGCATTGCGGGTGTTGAGCGGCCTGAGCGTGCGACGCAGCGGCAGCGTGTGCAGCCGCGACCAGACGATCGGCAGCTTCGACAGCAGCATCGTGCCGAACTGCCGGCGCCGGTTCACGACGCGGCCGTCGCGCCTTTCGCTGGCGTCCATGTCGAAAGCCGGGCCGTAGACCCAATAATAGTCCGGCAGCAGCCGCGAAAGGATTTCCGGCTGGTCGTCGCCGTTGCTGCGTTGCCAGTGCCGTTCGACCTCCTGCAGGGCGATGATGTCGGCGCCGTCGACGAGGCGTGCAGCGCGCGTCAGATCATAGCGGCCGTCGCTGCCGAACCCGTACTGGATGTTGTAGCTGACCAGCTTCATTGGTTAACCGGCTCAATTCCGGTGACCGCAGTAGCGCCTCACCGATAGCGTTGCAATGGACCGTGGCGGCACGCGGAATGGTCCAGCCGATGACCGCCGGGCCGGCACATCTCTAATAAGTGGTGAGCGGCTGGAACCGTCCGGCCGGCGACGCCGCCAATTCCGCCCAGTCGATCTCTTCTTCCAGCCGGTGATAGGCCTCGTCGCCGATCGTGCCGTTGCGGCGCAGCTCCTCGAGCGTGTCGCGCTGGCGATTGATGGCATAGAGGCGCAGCCGGTCGTATTCGGTCGCCGCCTGCGCGTCCTCCGGGTTTTCCGCGACCAGGCGCTGCGCCTCGTACTGCTCGCGCACGACTGCCGCCGCGGCCGACGTCTTGCGGCTCAACACATCGAGGGCGGCTTGCATGATGGCGACACGCGCCTGCGCCACCTCGCGATCTATCGACGTATCCCGCTCGAAGTTGAGCCGGCGCAGCAGAGGCTTCAGGCTCATGCCCTGCAGCACCAGCGTTCCAAGCACGACCGCGAAGGCGGCAAGCACGATCGGGTCGCGGCCGGGGAAGTTGGCCGGCAAGGCAATGGCCACCACCAGCGTCACCAGCCCGCGCATGCCGCACCAGCCGACGAGCAAGGCGCCGCGAAATGTTGGCCCTTCGCGCCTTTGGTCCTCGGTATCGAAGCGGGCAAACCATCGCATGACCGCGACATAAGCCAGTACCCACACCAGGCGCGCCGCGATGACCACGGCCAGCACCGTTGCGGCGAAGAGGAATGCGTCGCCTTGCCCGTCGCCGGAGAGCCGGCCGACGATCGACCGCGCCTGCAGGCCCATCAGCACGAAAGCCAGCACGTTGAGCACGAACACCGCCGACTCCCACACCGAGTAGGTGCTGACGCGGCGTCTCGCCGACATGCGGCGTGGGCCCTTGCGCGCGATGGTAATGGCATAGACGACGATGGTGATGATGGCCGAAAGGCCGATCTTGTCGGCGATGATCCAGACGGCGAAGGTTCCGGCAAACTGCACCACCGTATTGCTTGCCGCGTCCTCGATGCGGGTGAGCGTCAGCAGCGAGATGCGGCCGAACAGATAGCCGGCGGCAACACTGCCGACCGTGGACAGCAGGATGACCGGCACGGCGTCGCTCAACATGACCGAGCCGATCGCGGCCGAAACCGATATCCGGTAGATCAGCAGCGCCGTGGCGTCGTTGAGCAGGCTCTCGCCCTGCAGGATGGCGGTGAGGCGGTGCGGCACCTTGAACTGACCGAGCACGGCGCTTGCCGCGACCGCATCCGGCGGGGCGACGATGGCGCCGAGCGCTATGGCAGCGGCAATCGGCAGCCCAGCCATCTTCCAGCCGACGAAGGCAACGACCACGGTGGTGAAGACGACGGCGCCGAGCGCCAAGAGCACGAGCGACAGCCTGTAGCGCTTTAGGTCGCGCAGCGAGGTGTCATAGGCGGCATCGAGAAGCACCGGCGCAATGAACAGCGCCAGCGCCAGTTCCGGATCGATCTCGATGGTCGGAGCGCCGGGGACGAACGCGATCCCTGCCCCCGCAAGCGCGAGCAACGACGGATACGGGACCTCCAGCCACCGTGACACCGCCGTCAGTGCGACGGCGGTGAGAAGAAGGATCAGGGTGAGCTCGAAAAGCGCCATGGCTCATCGTAGCGGCGAAGCACGAAGGTTGGCAGTACCCCCGAGCCAGGATGCTGTTGATTATCCAACAGGCTTGGTTTGCCGGACAGCGGCGTCCGCCTTGACCTTATCGAAGGTGCGACGGCCAGGGGCCGTCAGTGCAGCACCAGCATATCGCCCGACGAGAAGGAAATATCTGCCTTCTCGCCGACGGCGGGCGGCGGGGTCGCGGAATTGTTGAAGGTATCGAGCGAAACCGTGTTGCCGCCGATGCCGACGCGCACGCGGATGACAGAGCCGAGGAAATGCACTTCCGCGATCTCGCCCGACAGGCTGGTGTCATGACCGGGCTGCCGTCCGAGCGAGATTGCCTCGGGCCTGAGCGCCAGTGACAGCGTGTCGCCGGACTTCGAGCCGTTGAGCTTGCCTTTGAGCGCGACCTCCTGGCTGTTCACACGCACCTTGCCGGCACCGGCGTCGGTGACCGTGCCTTCCAGCACGTTGAGCGTGCCGACGAAATTGGCGACGAACTTGGTCGCCGGCCGGTTGTAGATCTCGAACGGCGTGCCGACCTGCTCGGCCTTGCCGCCATACATCACAGCGATGCGGTCGGAGATCGACAGCGCCTCTTCCTGGTCATGCGTGACGAAGATGGTGGTGATGCCGAGCTTCTTCTGGATCGAGCGGATTTCCTCGCGCAGCGACACGCGCACCTTGGCGTCCAGCGCCGACAGCGGCTCGTCGAGTAACAGCAGCTTCGGCTTCGGCGCTATCGCGCGCGCCAGCGCGATGCGCTGCTGCTGGCCGCCGGAGAGCTGGTAGGGGTAGCGGTCGCCCATCTGCGGCAGCTTGATGATATCGAGCATCTCTGCGACCCGCCTGTCGGCGTCCGCCTTCGGCATGCCCGCCACCTTGAGACCGAAGGCGATGTTCTGCGCCACCGTCAGATTCGGAAACAGCGCATAGGCCTGGAACACCATGCCGACATTGCGCTGGTTGGGCTTCAGCCGAGTGATGTCCTTGCCCGCCACCACGATCTTCCCGGCCGAAGGCTCCTCGAAGCCGGCGACCATGCGCAGCACCGTCGTCTTGCCGCAACCCGATGGCCCGAGGAAGGAGACGAACTCGCCGGGTTCCACGTCGAGATTGAAATCCTGCACCACTGTCGCGGCACCGAAGGATTTTTGCACGTGTTGGATGGAGAGGAACGGCTCGGCCATGGCTTTTTGCTTTCAGTTCGGTCGGTTCGCCGATTTCGGCGCAAAACGGGACAGGATTTGGATCAGCGACATGCAGCCCCAAGTAATGGCGAAGGCGATGATGGCAAGCGCCGCCGGCTCATAGGCGCGGTTGGCGCCGATATTCTGCAGATAGGGGCCAAAGGCCGGTCGGTTGAGCAGGCTCGCCATGGTGAATTCGCCGATGACGATGGCGAAGGTCAGGAAGGCGCCGGAGAGCACGGCGATCAGCACGTTTGGCAGGATCACCCGGGTAATGATCGTCGACCAGCCCGCCCCGAGGATCTGCGCAGCCTCCGTCAGCGTTCTCACGTCTATGGTGCGAAGGCCGGTATCGACCGCCCTGTACATATAGGGCAGCGACAGCGTCGCATAGCCGATGACCAGGAGTGCGTTGGTGGCCGTATCGTTTGCCAGGAACGGCAGCGGTGAATTCGAGCCATACATCCTGATATAGCCGAAGACGATGACGATGGCTGGGATAACCAGCGGCAACAGCGTGATGAACTCGACGACTGGCCTGATCTGCGGCAACCGAAGCCGTATCCAATAGGCAGCGGGCACCACGACCAGCACACCGAGGATGATGGTGAAGATGGCAGCGACCACCGAATACATGAAGGTCGCCTGGAAGCGGGCGTCGCCCAGCACGATCTGGTAGGCGTCAAAGGAATAGGCCCCGCGACGCATGCGCATGGAGAATTCGACGGTCGCAATCAGCGGGATGAAGAAATAGGCTGCACCGAGAATGAAGACGACCCAGGCCCAGAATCTGCCGGACTTCATTTGAGCCACCTCTCGGAGCGGGTCCGGAACCAGATGTAGAAGACATTGGCCAGGCCGGTGATGACGATCATTCCGAAGGCGATCGCATAGCCGAGATGGGCGTTGTGCAGCACGTCGCCGCGGATCTGCGCATAGAGCAGGATCGGCACGATGTTGAGCGACGAGCCCGTCAAGGCATAGGCGGTGGCAATCGCCCCAAAGGCGTTGGCGAAAAGCAGGATCACGGTGCCGAGGAAGCTCGGCCAGATCACCGGGATGACCACCATGCGCCAGTATTGCGCCGTGGTGGCGCCGAGTGTCGCGGCGGCCTCGCCCCATTCCTTCTTCAGCCCGTCTATCGCCGGCACGATGATCACCACCATCAGTGGAATCTGAAAATAGACGTAGGTCAGCGTCAGGCCCCAGAACGACAGGATGTTGAAGCCGTGCGCATAGATGTTGAGACCGAAAAGCGCGTTCAGCAGCACGGTCGCAAGGCCCAGCCGTCCAAGGGTAGCGAGAAAGGCGAAGGCCAGCGGAACACCGGCGAAATTGGAAGCGACGCCGGAAAAGGTGAGCGTCGCCGAGCGTATCCAGTCCGGCAAGCCGCCGCGCACGATGGCGATGGCTATTGCCAAGCCGGCAAAAGCTCCGATCAGCGCCGAAGCCAGGCTGACCTTGATCGAAATCCAATAGGCGGCAACGATGTTTGGCTCTGACAGAGCGGCGATGTTTTCCAGCGTGAACTCGCCCGCCTCGTTCTGGAACGCGCCCAGCATCAGGTAGAGCGTGGGCAGGATCAGGAACATGACAGCGAAAATGAAGAAAGGCGCAACGCCGAGCCATTGCGTCGGCAGTCGCAAGGCCCGGGCCTCGCTGGGCGGCGCGGTCTTGCCTGCAATGGCCTTGTTTGAAAGAGAGAGATCGGTCATGCACCGGTACCGTCTTCGGTGAGGGTCCGGGCGACCAAGTGGCCGCCCGGACGATTTTCAAGCTTACTTCACGTTGGCGCCGACGACGGCGTCCCAGTTCTTGGTGATCGCTTCCTTCGCCTTGCCCTGCTCGTCGAGCGTTGGGAAGACGGCCGATGCGTAGGCTTCAGCCGGCGGCAGCTTGGCCATCACGTCGGCCGGCAGCTTGCCGTTCTTGGAGAGATCGTTGAAGCGGATCGGGTGGCAATAGCCCTTCAGCCAGGCGATCTGGCCCTCGTCGGAGTAGAGGTACTCGAGCCAGAGCTTGGCGGCATTCGGATGCGGCGCGAAGGCGCTGATCGCCTGCACGTAGACACCGGCGACGACGCCCGTCTTCGGCACCACGACGTCGACCGGCGGATTGCCCTTCAGCGTGTCGCGGCCTGCAAGCGCATTGTAGTCCCAGGTAACCAGGATCGGGGTCTGGCCCTGAGCGAGCGTCGCCGGCTTGCCGATGACCGGCACGAAGTTGCCGGCGGCGTTGAGCTTCTTGAAGAAGTCGAGGCCGGCGGTGCCGGCGGCTTCGCCAGCGGCAGCGCCGCCGGAAAGGCCGGCGGCGTAGACCGCCTGGATGGCCTGGTTCGAGGCGCGTGGATCACCCGCGAGCGCGACGGTGTTGGCATAGTCCGACTTCAAAAGGTCGGCCCAGTCAGCCGGCGCTTCCTTCACGAGATCCTTGTTCACCAGGAAGGACAGCACACCGTAATAGTCGCCGGTCCAATATCCTTCGGCATCCTTGGCGCTGTCCGGGATCGAGTCCCAGGTCGACACCTTGTAAGCCTGGATCAGGCCGTCCTTCTTGGCGGACGGGCCAAAGGACAGGCCGACGTCGATGACGTCGGGCGCCTGCGGGCCTTTGTTGTCCTTGTTGGCCTTGATCGCCTCGACCTCGTCGCCCGAGCCGGCGTCAGGGTTGAGTTCGTTGATTTTGATGTCGGGATACTTGGCCTTGAAGCCGTCGATGACGGCGCCATAGCCGCACCAGTCGTGCGGCAGCGCGATGACCGTGAGTTCGCCCTCCGCCTTCGCGGCCTTGGCGAGATCATCCAGCGAAGCGGCGGACGAAATCACCGTCGACGCGAAGAGCGCCGCGGCCGAAAGGGAAAGCACTTTCCCCGTGAATTTGAACATGTGTTCTCTCCGTTGAACTGACGCCATTGGACGCCTGCGATGCGGTATCGTTTTCGTGTGACAGCCAGATGAAAGCTTTGTGAAACCGGCACCCCGCAGCACGAAAAAGTAAACTCTCTTTAACCGGCTGTAGCAATCGCTCCGCGATCCTTTTTCCGGCTAATTATTCTCCTCCTTGCCCTTTCGCCCTTTTCCCTTTCCTTTCCCCTCGTTTCCAGATCAACTTTCCGCCCGCGAAAATCGCCTCACACTGAACCTGCAATGGCGTTTTCGAGCAGCGTCAGCGCCGCCTTCTTGGTGAGCTTGACCGGGTTGCCGCCGGCGGTCGGATCGACCACCGCCATGTCGGCGATCAGGCCCTTGCGCTTCTTGTCCATGTCGAGGCCTTTGATCAGGCCAGGCAGCGCGTGCGGCACCTTGAGTTCCTTGCGCAGCTTGATGACAGCCTTGGCGAAACCGTCGAAGCCGCCCCTGATGCCGCAATAGGCGGCGAGCCGCGCGATGCGGTCCTCGATCGCCTCGCGGTTGAAGGCGAGCACATAGGGCATGAACACCGCATTGGTCATGCCGTGATGGGTGTCGTAGAGCGCGCCGATCGGATGCGACAGCGAGTGGATGGCCCCGAGCCCCTTCTGGAAGGCTGCGGCGCCCATAGCGGCGGCGCTCATCATGTGGGCACGGGCGACCAGATCCTTGCCGTTGGCGAAGGCCTTGGGCAGGTTCTCGAACACCAGCCGGATGCCTTCCACCGCGATGCCGTCGGCCATCGGGTGATAGCCCGGCGCGCAATAGGCTTCGAGGCAATGGGCGAGCGCGTCCATGCCGGTGCCGGCGGTGATGAAGGGCGGCATGCCGACCGACAGCTCCGGATCGGCAATCACGATCGCCGGCAGGAGCTTCGGATGGAAGATGACCTTCTTGGTGTGGGTCGCCTCGTTGGTGATGACGCCGGCGCGCCCCACTTCCGACCCGGTGCCGGCCGTGGTCGGAACCGCGATGATCGGCGCGATCGCGTCCGAATTGGCTCTGGTCCACCAATCGCCGATGTCCTCGAAATCCCATACGGGCCGAGTCTGTCCGGCCTGGAAGGCGATCAGCTTGCCGAGGTCGAGCGCCGAGCCGCCACCGAAGGCAATGACGCCGTCATGCTTGCCCTTCTTGAACACCGCGATGCCGGCGGTGAGGTTGGACTCGACCGGGTTCGGCTTCACCTCGGAGAACACGCCATAGGGCACCTTGGCCGCGTCGAGGACTCTTAGTGTCGAAGCGACGACCGGCAGTTTTGCGAGGCCCGGATCGGTCACGAAGAGTGGCCGCTTGATGCCGGTGGCCGCCAGCACGTCCGGCAGTTCCTTGATGCGGCTGGCGCCGAAGCGGACGGTGGTGGGGTAGTTCCATTTGGAGATGAGTTTGGACATTTTCTGTCTTTCGAAAAATCAGATGGCTTCACGCAAGTGATAGGATTTCGGCCGGGTCAG
Source organism: Mesorhizobium sp. M1C.F.Ca.ET.210.01.1.1 (assembly GCF_004791585.1). Lineage (GTDB taxonomy): Bacteria > Pseudomonadota > Alphaproteobacteria > Rhizobiales > Rhizobiaceae > Mesorhizobium. The sequence goes on along the minus strand of NZ_SRUU01000028.1, from coordinate 54,652 downwards.
ATTGTCGTAGCCGATGGCGGAGAGTGCGGCGCCCTTGCCGGTGTCCTTGACGCCGGTCCAGACCAGCGCGGGGTCGAGATAGTCGCAGCGGTTCATGAACACGGTGCCGGTCTCGACGCGGTCGCCAATCGCCATCGCGCGCTCGGTGTCGCGCGTCCAGATCGAGGCGGTCAGCCCATAAGGGCTGTCGTTCATCAGCGCGATCGCCTCCTCGTCGTCGCGCACCTTCATGATGCCTACGATTGGCCCGAAGCTCTCCTCGCGCATGACGCTCATCTGGTGGTCGACGCCGGTCAGCACTTCGGGCGCGAGATAGGGCGAGCCCGGCCGATCGTTCTCGACCTTCATGTTGATATGCGCGGTGGCGCCCTTGCGCAGCGCCTCGGCCTTCTGCTCGCGGATCAGGTCGGCGAAGCGCGCCTGCGCCATCGGCCCCATGGTGGTGGCCTGCTCCAGCGGATTGCCGACGACATAGTTCTTGGTCTCGGCGACAAAGCCTTCCACGAACTCGTCATAGACCCTCTCGTGCACATAGACGCGCTCGATGCCGCAGCAGCACTGGCCGGAATTGTAGAAGGCGCCGTCGACCAGATTGGCCACCGCATGGTCCATCTTGGCGTCGGGCAGCACATAGGCAGGGTCCTTGCCGCCGAGCTCGAGGCCGAGCGTCATGAAGGTGCCTGCAGCCGCCTTCTCAATGGCGCGGCCGCCGGCGACCGAGCCGGTGAAGTTGACATGGTCGATCTTGCCGGAGCCGAGCAGTCTTTCCGTCTGGCCATGGTTCATGACCAGGTTCTGGAACAGACCCTTGGGCAGGCCCGCCTTGTCGAAGGCCTGCTGAAAACGCTCGCCGACAAGCAGCGTCTGCGCCGCATGCTTGAGGATGACGGCGCTGCCGGCCATCAGCGCCGGCACGATGGTGTTGACCGCGGTGAGATAAGGATAGTTCCAGGGCGCGATCACCAGGACGACGCCAAGCGGCACTTTCTTCACATAACGGCGAAAGCCCTCCTTCGGATTGGAGGCCATGACCGGCTTCAGCGCCTGTTCGGCGATCTCGACCATGTAATTGGTGCGTTCCTTGACGCCACCGAACTCGCCGCCATAACGCACCGGACGGCCCATCTGCCAGGCAATCTCCGGCACGATCTCGTCGCTCACGCCGACCAGCGCTTCCAGCATCGAAAGCATGTACTTGCCGCGCTCGACGATCGGCGTCTCGGCCCATTTTTCCTGCGCCGCCTTAGCGCGCTCCACCGCCGCGTTGATCGTCTGGTCTGTCGCGACCGGCCGCTCGGCATAGATCGAGCCGTCGATGGGTGATTTGAGTTTGACCGTTTCGGTCATTTCTTCCTCGCAGTTTTACAACAATCGAAAATGATATGGCCTGGCGCTACCCCTCGCCCGCCCACACCTTCTCCCGCCTGTGGCGGGGAGAAGGAAGAGAGTCCGGCCCCCGTCCCCATTCCCGGAGAGGGCAAAGGGCGGCGCCGACGCCATAGGCTAGTACCGCTCGAACCCCCGGTGCAGTTCCCAATCGGTGATGCGGCGGTCGTATTCGAACTGCTCCCAGCGGGCGGTGTGCACGTAGTGTTCGACCACATCCTCGCCGAAGGCCTGCTGAAGCATGGTGGAGTTCGCCAGCGTCTCAGTGGCATCGCGCAGCGTCTTCGGGATCTCCGGCAGCTGCGACGCTTGATAAGCATCGCCGACAAAAGGCTTCTGCAGCTCCAGCTTCTCGTCGATGCCGGCGAGCCCCGAGGCGATCAGCGCCGCAAAGGCGAGGTAAGGGTTCAAGTCAGCGCCGCCAATGCGGCATTCCATGCGGATGCCCTTGGTGCCCTCGCCGCAGAGCCGGAAGCCTGCGGTACGGTTGTCCTCGCTCCACATGATCTTGGTCGGCGCGAAGGTGCCGGCCTGGAAGCGCTTGTAGGAGTTGATGTAGGGCGCCAGGAACCAGGTGAACTCCTTGGCGTATTTGAGCTGGCCGGCCGCCCATTGCTGGCCGAGCATCGACAAGGTCCATTCAGCGTTTTTGTCGAAGAACAGCGGCGTCTTTCCGTCGGCGCTCCACAGCGAATTGTGGATGTGGCTGGAATTGCCGGCGAGCCCGTAATTGTATTTGGCCATGAAGGAGACGGCCTTGCCTTCGGAATCGGCGATCTCCTTGGCGCCGTTTTTCAGGATGACGTGGCGGTCGGCCATCTCGAGCGCCTCGGCATAGCGCACATTGATCTCTTCCTGGCCAGGACCCCACTCGCCCTTGGAATTCTCGATCGGGATGCCGGCAGCCTCCATCTCGTTGCGAAGCCGGCGCATGATGCCTTCTTCCTTGCTGGTGATGCCGATCTGGTAGTCGCCGATATAGGGCGACGCCGAGTCGAGGCCCTGCCAGTGCTTCTTGCGGGCGGAATCGTAAGTCTCGTTGAACAGGTAGAATTCGAGCTCGGAGGCGAAGTAGCCGATATAGCCGCGCTCGCTCAGCCGCTTGACCTGCTTCTTCAGGATCGCGCGCGGCGAGTGCGCGAGGTCTTCATGATCGTGGTGGTCGAGCACGTCGCAGATGACCAGCGCCGTCTTTTCGAGCCAGGGGATGCGCCGCAGCGTCGAAAGGTCGGGCTTCATGACGAAGTCGCCATAGCCCTTCGACCAGCTCGCCGCCTTGTAGCCAGGCACCGGCTCCATATCGATGTCGCAGGCGAGCAGATAGTTGCAGCCATGCGTCTCGCCATGCGCGGAATCGACGAAATACTGGGCCAGGAAGCGCTTTCCCGCGAGCCGTCCCTGCATATCGACGATGCAGGCCAGAACCGTGTCGATCTCGTCATTCGAGACCGCTTTCTTCAACTGATCGAACGAGAAATTCCCGGCCATTCTTGTGGCGCTCCAGTGCTGGTCGATTGAGAGGGAGAAACGAAACCATGGCCGGCGCGATGTCGGCCATGGTCATGAAGCGAATTGTCAGTGGCCGGTTTCGCCCACTGCCTGCTCGGCCGCCTTGATCGCAGCCTGGCGCGCCGCGATGATGTCGCCGAGCGGCGGACCCTGGAAGCGGTTGCGCTCGAAGGCGAACCAGACGATCGCCGTCAGGATGAAGAAGCTGACGGTGATGTAGAGCGCCCAGTCGTTCGGCGGCTGGATGCCGATGACGAAGATCAGGATCATCGACACAATCGACAGGAAGGCGAACAGCATGAAGATGCCGCGGCCCATATTCCACGGCCCCATCTTGTCCCACTTCGGCGTTCCCCAGGCCATCATGCCGAGCACGATCGGCACGGTGAAGGAGAGGAACAGGAAGATGACGGTGCAGGACACCACGATCGTGTAGGCCGAAGTGCCGGCGACCGAGACCACCGACGAGCCCCACACGAACAGCACCGACAGGATCGACGCTGTCCAGATCGCCGCCACCGGCGTGCGGTGGGTCGGGCTGACCTTGGCGAGCGCCGAGGAGCCTGGCAGGCCGCCGTCACGCGAGAAGGCGAAGATCATGCGCGAGGCCGAGGTGACGGTGGCAAGACCGCACAAGAGCTGAGCCAGGAACACCACGAGGTAGACGAACTCCTTGATGCCAGGGCTGACGCGCTGGTCGAAGGCCCAGAAGAACACGTTCCAGCCCTGCTTGGCGGCGTCGTCCATGTTCGGGATCATCAGCACGAAGGCGGCCAGGAACAGGTAGCCGAACAGTGCCGACCAGATGACCGACATCACCATCGCGCGCGGCACCGAGGAAGCGGCCTTGATGGTCTCTTCCGACGTATGCGCCGAAGCATCATAACCGGTGATCGTGTAGATCGGCAGCAAGAGGCCGAGCGCGAACACCCAGGCATTCGATACCGACGGCCAAACACCTGCGCCCGCGTCGCCGGAATAGTTGTGGAAGGTAAAGAGGCGGCTGAAATCCCAGGTTTCGGCGGCAGCCAGGCAGACGATCGCGATCAGAATTGACCCGAAGAAGATCAGGTAGCCCGAGAAGTCGGTGAGTTTCGCCGTCAGCTTGATGCCGAGGTGGTTGATCAGGGCCTGGGCGCCGGTGATGATGACCAGGAAGATCATCTGGTTGGTGAGCGTTCCCTCGATCCCGAGCGCCGGTCCGAAGGCGCCGAGGAAAAACGTCCAGGTGCCGACATTGATGGCGCCGAGCACGGTGATCAGGCCGAGCAGGTTGAGCCAGGCCGTCACCCAGCCGGTGCCGCGGTTGCCGAGGATCGAGCCCCAGTGATAGAGGCCGCCGGCCGTCGGATAGGCCGAGCTGATCTGCGACATGGCGACAGCGAACGTGAGCGACACGAAGCAGCCGACCAGCCAGCCGATGCCTATGCCGATGCCACCGGCGCCGGATGTGGCCTGCGCCAGCGAGTTGATGCCGCCGGACAAGATGCAGATGATGGAGAAGGAAACTGCGAAATTCGAAAAGCGGCTGAGGCGCCGCTCCAGTTCCTGGGCGTAGCCCATATTGTGGAGAACCTTCATGTCCTCCGCTTTGTCGACTTCGGTATAACCCGGTGATGCCATTTGAAGTCCCCTATTTGATTCTTAGCTGGCCGATTGAATTGACTTTCCCATTGCGCGTTGTCGGGAGCCCCTGGCCTCCTCGGGCTCCAGATTAGAAAATATGCCGGTGAGCAGATCCGCCCATTTCCGCTGCCCGGTCTCGCCGGAGATTTCGTCGTTGCGGATTTCGATCATCGCGCAGGCAAGGCCGCGCGAGCGCGCATGCCGTTCCAGCGTGAAATACACGCGGTCGGCCGGCGAATAGGGTTCGTTGACGCCGACGGTGACTCCGGCAAGCCGTTGCAATGCCGCTATCAGCGGCGCCGCCAGCCGGCGGTCGTCGTCATGGATGATGCCGATATGCCAGGGCCGGCTCCTGCCCTTGTAGACCGGCGTGAAGGAGTGCACCGACACCAGACGCGTTTCCTGGCCGCGCGCCAGCCGCTGTTCGATGATCCCAGCGATCGTGTCGTGGAACGGACGCCAGGCCAGGTCGATCCGCGCGGCACGCTGCTTGTCCGAAAGATCGGTATTGCCCGGGATGGCCGTCGTCTCGCTGACTGGCGGCACGAGGTCCGGCGCGTCGAGCGGCCGGTTGCAGTCGATCACCAGGCGCGAGATCCGGGTCTCGACCAGCGTGGCATCAAGCGCATCGGCCATGCGGCTGGCGACGGGCAACGCGCCCGGATCCCAGGCGATATGGCGGAAAAGATCCTCGACGGGCAGGCCGAGCGTGCCGAATTCGGCGGGCAGGAAGTTCGAAGCGTGGTCGCAGGTGAGGATGAAAGGGCTCGAGCCGCCGGGGTTGGTCACCCTTACGGTCTCCGACGGTGCAAGGCTGGCCGGCCGTGCTTTCTCCATACTGCCGTCCCCTGGGGAGCGCTGTATCGTATGTTACGTATTTTGCCTCATTGCGTCCCTGTGGATGATTTCATACACTTTATCCGACTTTGTCAAACGCCGAATTCCGAAAACGGCGGCGACCGGGTCAAAGGGTGGGGAAAACGATGATCTCCAGCATTGCCGAACTGATCTCGGACCGCATCGGCACCATGCCAGCGGGCGAGCGCCGCGCCGCGCAGACGCTGATTGCCAACTATCCGCTGACCGGGCTGAAGACGGTGGCCGAATTCTCGGCCGCGGCGGGAGTTTCGTCACCGACGATCCTGCGTTTCGTCGCCAGGCTCGGCTTCCAGAACTATCCCGAATTCCAGTCGGCGCTGCAGGATGAGCTGGCCGCGCAGCTGCAGTCGCCAGCATCGCGCACGCTCAACCCGGCGTCGCCTGTCGGCGGCGGGGCCGTTTCGCCGATGCTGGAGGCGACGCTGCAAAACATGCGCGAGACGTTCCGGCACCTCTCCGACAAACAACTGGCAGACATCGCCACAAGGCTTGCCGAACGGCGCGGCAAGACCTTCCTGATCGGCGGCCGCTTCACCGACCCGCTGGCCCGCTACATGGCCGCCCATCTCGCCATCATCCAGCCGGATGTCTACCACCTCGCCGGTCAGGAGAGCATCTGGCGCGACCGGCTGATCGATATGGGCAAGCGCGACGTGCTGGTGATCTTCGACATCAGGCGCTACCAGGAAAGCCTGGTCCGTTTCGCCGAGAAGGCACACCAGCGCGGCGTGCAGATCGTGCTCTTCACCGACCAGTGGCTGTCACCGATCGCCCGCTTCGCCCGCCACGTGATCGCCGGCCGCACCGCGGTGCCCTCGGCCTGGGATTCGTCGGCCGCCCTCTTCGTCGTCGCCGAGACGCTGATCGGCGCCGTCACGCGGCAGCTCGAAGCCGCCGGCGCCAAGCGCATCCGCGACCTGGAGAGCTTGCGCTGAGCGGTCGCCAATCTGAGTAGCCGCTACGGCTTGATGAACACCTTGCCGTTCGGCTTGCCCAACTCGGCCGGCAGCCGCGCCATCGCCTCGTCCATCGCCACCACCGCCGTCACATCGGTCGACCACCGCCCGTCGGAAAAACGCTTCTGAGCCTCCAGCACCGCCGGGCCGAGCCGGTCGCGGAACTGCCGCATCCATTCGGCGAGCCAGAAGCCTTCGATGCGCTTGTGCTGGAAGATCAGCTGGCCGGGCTCGCGGACGACGGTCGGCTCGGCATCGAGCCTTCCATAAACGATCCAGCGCGAGCGCTTCGGCATGGCATTGAAGATGGCCGAGGCTAGCGGCCCGGTGACCGCGTCCAGGAAGACGCGCGGCTGCTCGGCCTTCATCACCTCGCGCAGCGCCGGCTCGAAATCCGCTGCCTTCTCGTTGAGCACATGGGAGGCACCAAGTTCCCTCAGCAAAGGAATCTGCTCATCACGGCGCACGGTGACGATCGGCCGAAAGCCCTCCTCCTTCGCCAGGCCGATGATCAGCTTGCAAAGCTGGCTGGCGCCGGCGGTCATGATGAAGGCCTTGTCGCCTTCCTGCTTGACGATATCGAACATGGCTAAAGCGGTCAGCGGATTGACGATCATCGCCGCGGCGTCCTCGTCACGCACCGTGTCGAGCAGCGGAATGCAGGACGCCGCCTCCGCCAGCGCGTAATCGGCCCATGAACCCCAGTTCGACACGCCGGTGGCGAAGGCGACACGTTTGCCCGCAAGGCTTTTCGCGTAGGGGTCGTCGCCGGTCGCGACGACAATACCGACGCCTTCGAAGCCTGCTGGCTGCCCCTTTACCCGCGGCTGGCCGTATTGCCCTTTGATGAAGGCGATATCGGACGGGTTGATCGAGGCGAGGCTGACCTTGATCAGCGCTTGCGTCGGCCCCGGGGTCGGCACTCCGATGCTCCCCGGTTGGAGATAAGGCTCCATCGCCTCCAGCGCGCCGGCGGAAGGTGTCTTGGTGTAACCGTCGCCGACCAGCAACAAGCCTCGCATTTCCGATGGATGCGTCATGGCGATCAGACCTTCTCCTGGGTGTATTTCCTGAGTTCCGTGCGCGCCACTTGCCGCCGGTGCACGGCGTCGGGCCCGTCGGCGAGCCGCAGGGTTCGCAGATGCGTCCACGAGCGGGCGAGCGGCGTGTCCTGGCTGATGCCTTGCGCGCCGAACATCTGCACCGCCTCATCGGTGACCTTGAGCGCAACGCGCGGCGCGACGACCTTGATCTGGCTGATCCAGGGCGCGGCGGCGCGCGCATCGCCCTGGTCGATCATCCATGCCGCCTTGAGGCACAAGAGCCTCGCCATCTCGATCTCCATGCGGCACTCGGCGATGATGTCGAAATTGGCGCCGAGCCGGGCCAGCGACTGGCCGAAGGCCTCGCGCCGCACGGAGCGCTGGCACAGCATCTCCAGCGCCATCTCGGCCTGCCCGATGGCGCGCATGCAGTGATGGATGCGGCCCGGCCCCAGCCTTCCTTGCGCGATCTCGAACCCCCTGCCCTCGCCGAGGATCAGGTTCGCCGCCGGAACCCGCACATCCTCGAACCTCAGATGCATATGACCGTGCGGCGCGTCGTCGTCGCCATAGACCTGCATGGGCCGCAACCTGGTGATGCCCTTGCTGTCGGAAGGCACCAGGATCATCGAATGCCGGCGATGCTGCGGTTCCTCGTCGGACCCGGTCCGGACCATGACGATGTAGATGGCGCAGCGCGGATCGCCGGCGCCCGATGCCCACCATTTCTCGCCGTTGAGCACATAGTCGCCGCCGCTCCGCTCGCAGCGCATGGAGATGTTGGTGGCGTCCGACGATGCGACGTCCGGCTCGGTCATCAGATAAGCCGAGCGGATTTTCCCCTCGAGCAGCGGCTCCAGCCATTCTTGCTTGTGCTCGACGGAGCCGTAGCGTTCCAGCACCTCCATGTTGCCGGTGTCGGGCGCCGAGCAGTTGAAGGTCTCGGCGCCGAGATGCGCCTTGCCCATCTCCTCGGCCAGATAGGCGTATTCGACCGTCGAAAGGCCATATCCGCGCTTGGAATCGGTGAGCCAGAAGTTCCACAACCCGCGCTCCCGCGCCGTCTTCTTCAGCCCTTCGAGGATCTCGGTCTGCCTGGCCGTGTAGGCCCAGCGGTCGCCATTCCGGCCGACCTCGGCCAGAAACTCCTCGCCGAGCGGCGCGATCTCGTCGCGCACCATCGCGGCCACGCGCTGATGGATGGGCTTCAGCCGCTCGGTCATGCCGAGATTCATGTCCGCCATCGGTTCTGGCCCTTTCCAAGCTGCGTCTTTACCCGTGGCAAGGATGACCGTACTTCGGCTAGCCTTGTCAACGCGAGTCCTTTGGCTCCGGCCGGGACGAGGCGCGTGGGAGGAATTGGGATGAGCTATCTGGACATGCTGTTCTCGGTCACCGGCAAGACAGCGCTGGTGACCGGCGCCGCGACCGGCATCGGCCGCATGGTCGCAACCGGACTGGTGCGGGCCGGCGCCACCGTGATGATCGCCTCGCGCAAAGGCGAGGACTGCGTGCGCGTCGCCAGCGAGCTCAACGCGCTCGGCGGCTCCGGCCGGGCCGAGGGCTTTGCCGGCGACGTTTCCAGCGAAGCGGGCATCGCCGCTCTGGTCGCCGAAGTGAAGGTGCGCACGGACAGGTTGCATATCCTGGTCAACAATGCCGGCATTTCGTGGGGCGCGCCGCTGGAGGAGTTTCCCTATCACGCCTGGGCCAAGGTGTTCGGCGTCAACGTCACCGCCGTCTTCCACCTGACGCGCGAGCTTTTACCGCTGCTCGATGCCGCAGCAAGCGACGAGGATCCTGCCCGCGTCATCAACCTGGGCTCGGTGATGGGCAGCCAGCCGCTGGCCGACGACGCCTATTCCTACACCGCGTCGAAGGCCGCGGTGCATCATTTGACGCGCACGCTGGCGATCGAGTTCGCCGCCCGCCGTATCACCGTCAACGCCTTTGCCCCCGGCCCCTTCCAGAGCCGGATGACGGCCTTTGCCACCGCCACCGAGGAGCAGGCGAAACATGTCGGTAACCATGTTCCGCTGGGCCGCATCGGCGTGGCGGATGACATTGCCGGCGCAACGCTCTATTTGTGCAGCCGTGCCGGAAGCTATGTCACCGGCGCCATCCTGCCGATCGACGGCGGCCAGTCGGTGCAGCACGGGATGACATTGTTCAAGGAATAAAACGCTCGCGATCCGGGCGGAGGTGCGGAGGACATTCGCGTGGAACCGATCAGTCTCGATACGCTTCTGGCCAGCGTCGGCAAGGAGGTCGGTGTGTCGCCCTGGCGCACGGTGACGCAGCGCATGATCGACCAGTTCGCCGACGCCACCGACGACCACCAGTTCATCCATTGCGACCCGGAGCGCGCCGCGCGCGAGACGCCGTTCGGCGGCACCATCGCGCATGGCTTCCTGTCGCTGTCGCTTCTGTCGGCCATGACCTTCGAGACCATGCCGCCGATCGAGAACACCAAGATGGGCGTCAACCACGGTTTCGACACGCTGCGCTTCCTGGCGCCGGTCAAGACCGGCTCGCGCATCCGCACCCATTTCGTGCTGGCCGACGTCAAGGTGCGGCCTTCGGGCTGGGTGCAGACGGCGCATGACGTGACTATCGAGATCGAGGGATCGAAGAAGCCGGCGCTGACCGCGCGCTGGCTGACCCTGACGCTGATCGAGCGCCAGCCAGAGACCGCATGAGCGGCGACGCCAACGCCTTGGGTAAGGCGGCGCTCGCGCCTTACCTCGAGGCGCATATCCCGGGCTTTGCCGGGCTGTCCGCGATCGAGAAATTCAAGTCCGGACAGTCGAATCCCACCTACCTTTTGACAGCCGCAAGCGGCCGCTACGTGCTGCGCGCCAAGCCGCCGGGACAACTGCTGAAATCGGCGCATCAGGTCGATCGCGAGTTCCGGGTCATGCAGGCGCTTGGCTCGACCGCCGTGCCGGTACCGCGCATGTTGCACCTATCCGGCGAAGACTCGCCGATCGGCCGCATGTTCTATGTGATGGAGTTCCTCGAAGGGCGCATCTTCTGGGATCCGTCCTTGCCGGACGCATCCGGCGATGCCGAGCGGAGCGCGATCTACGACGCCATGAATGCAACGCTTGCCGCCTTGCACGATGTCGATGTCGAGGCCGTGGGCTTGAGCGATTTCGGCAAGCCCGGCAGCTATTTCGAGCGCCAGTTCGCCCGCTGGACCAGCCAGTACCGCGCCTCCGAAACCGGAACCATCGCCAACATGGATCGGCTGATCGCCTGGCTGGAGACGCACATGCCGGCCAATGACGGCCGGGTCTCGCTGGTGCATGGCGACTACCGGCTGGACAACATGATTTTTGCCAAGGATGGGCCCAGGGTCATCGCCGTGCTCGACTGGGAACTGTCGACGCTCGGCCATCCCTTTGCCGACCTCGCCTATCAATGTATGCAGTGGCGGCTGCCGCACGCCTCCGGCTTTCGCGGCCTTGGCGGCGTCGACCGCGCAGCAGCCGGCTTGCCCTCCGAGGAAGCCTATGTCGCCACCTATTGCCGCCGGCGTGGGATCGACGGCATCGGCAACTGGACCTTTTTCCTTGCCTTCTCCTTCTTCCGCCTGGCGGCGATCTGCCAGGGCGTCTACCGCCGCGCGCTGGACGGCAACGCCTCCAACCCGGAGAAGGCCAAGACGTATGGTGAGGCGGTGAAGCTGCTTGCCGCGCTCGCGGTGGACCTGATCAACAGGAAGAGTTGAACAAGGAGAACCGAGCCATGGGTCGTTTCGATGGAGCGACAGTGCTGATCACCGGTGCGACCGGCGGGCTCGGCAGCGGCGCCGCCAAAGCCTTCGCCGCCGAGGGCGCGCGGCTGGTTCTTTCCGATCTCGATGAAGCGCACTTGGCGATTTCGCGGCAACACTCGGCACCGAGACCGCGCTCCTTGCCGGCAATGTTGCCGACGAGACGCTCTCGGAGAATCTGGTGAAGCTTGCCGTCGAGAAATTCGGCCGGCTGGACATCGCCATCAACAATGCAGGCATCGTGCACGCATTCGTGCGCCTGCCGCAGGTGACATCGGAGGAAGCGCGCCGCGTGCTCGAGGTCGACCTGCTAGGCGTTTTCTACGCCATGAAGCACCAAATCCCGCAGATGGAGCGCCAGTTCAGGGACAGCGGCAAGGGCGGCGCCATCGTCAATGTCGCCTCGGTCGCCGGTCTCTCCGGCGCGCCGAAGCTGTCGGTCTATGCCGCCGCCAAGCATGCGTGATGGGACTGACACGGTCGGCCGCCGTCGAATATGCCAGCAAGGGCATACGCATCAACGCGGTCTGTCCGGCTCATACCAGGACGGCGATGGTCGACGGCTTCGTCCGCTCCACCGGCGCGCCCGAAGCCGAGGCGCTTGCCGAACTCACCCGCGGCGTGCCGATGAAGCGCGTTGGCAAGGTCGGCGAGATCGTAGCCGGCATCGTTTATCTCGCCGACCCCGTCAATTCCTTCATGACCGGCCATGCGCTGGCGCTGGACGGCGGCATCGGCGCGATCTAACGCATCGAAGAAAAGCCGGAATCGGTTTTCGGTCCGAAATTGTGTTGGAACAATGCGTTAGGGCGTACCTTGGGGAACCAAGCCGCTCCCTTGTTCGTTTCCGTACAGCGTATATAATTTCGCCAGGCAACCAACCACAAAAGGCAGGCGGACATTGGCGCTGAGCGTTCAGAAACGCCGCGAGAAACAGAAAGCCGAGCTTCGGTCCGAACTGGTCGACGCAGCCCACAAGCTCGTCCAGGAAGAGGGCTACGAAGGGCTTACCATCCGCAAGCTGGCCAAGCGGGTCGGCTACGCGCCGATGTCGGTCTATTCCTATTTCGCCGACAAGCAGGACATACTGTTCGCGCTGGCCGAGGACGCCTTCGAGACGCTTGCTCGGCGCATCGAGGACCATTCCGCCGACGATCCCGTTGAGGCGCTGCGGGCGGTGATGACCGAATATGCCGCCTTCGGGCTCGGCAATCCCAACGAATATCGCACCGTCTTCATGACCGAGAAGACCAAGCTGCCGGAGGGCCGCAGCTACGAGGAGATGGAAGAGGGCAACCCGGCGATGAAGGTGCTGATCAAAAGGGTCGAGGCCTGCGTGGCCGCCGGCAAGCTCAAGGGCGACCCGCGCGCCATCGCCACCATGCTGTGGACCGTCGGCCACGGCACGATCTCGCTTTTGATCACCTTCCCCTTCTATCCGTTTGGCGACCCCCAGGCCTATGTGAGGCGCATGTGCGACTTCATGCTGGCCTCGCTGTCGGCGCAGGACGTCCCCCCGCTCACCGAAACACCCGTCAACTGCTGACCGGCTCGTGCCGGTTTCAGTGACGCCGACCGCTTGATCCGCCGCGGCGAATTCCTACGTACAAGAAAATTTGTCGTACACGTACAAATCCCCCCTTGAATTCAACTTCCGTTAACCGTATATGTACGGCGTATCGTACACGTACGGCAAGATTACTGGAGACGGAAGATGAAAAAGACGATCCTCGCTCTCGCCGCCGTGCTGGCCTTCTCGGGCGCCGCTTTCGCCGGCGCGAGCCAGCCGGCCAAGCAAACCCCCGCGGCCTGCGCCCAGAGCAACGCCAGCGTGAAGCTTGACTGCACCGCGACCGGTTCGGTCGAAAAGGCCGACGCCAGCAAGACCCAGACCACCAAGGGCCCGCGGCTCGGCATCGATGTGAATCCGTGGTTCGTGCCCGGCCTCTAGAGCAATTCCAGGAAGAGCGTGTAACGGTTTTCCGTCCGGAATTGCGTAAGAACAAATATTTGGAGCGGTTCGGCGATTCCATGAATCGCTGAAACGCTCTAAGCGACGTAGAAACGGAAACGAAAACGGGCGGCATTGGCCGCCCTTTTTCGTTTCGCCTGAAGTCCGACTGCCTGCCGCGACGGCGTTACTTGTCGCGCGACTTCATTCCAGGGATGGTCTTGGCCTTGCCAGGCTTTGCCGGCCCGCCGGTGATGGAAGGACTGGTAATCGATACCGGATCGCTGGCCGGAAAGGTGTCCTCGAGACCTTCTTCGAGTTCTTCTTCCTCGATCTCGTGGTGCCGCTCCCGCTCCAGCGAGCGGACGGCCGCAGTCTTCTTGGACGACATCGGCGCGGATTTGGACGGCATCGCGCTTCTCCCTCGCTGGAGCAATTCCGGGAAAGTGCGCAGCGGTTTTCCGCCCGGAATTGCATTGACCTAGTCGCAAACAACGGGCCGGGGCGACGATGGTTCCTGCGAGGCCTCTTCGGGCAAACAGCGGCTGGAAAAATCAGTTCGCCGCGTCGCTCGCCGCTTCCGACAGGAAAGTAAAGACATAGTCCGAGAAGGAACGCCAGCACTCCACCCGGAACGCATCCGCCGCGGTGCGCAACAGCACGATCTCGGACTTGCCGAGAATGGTGCGCGAGGCCGCCTCGACCGGGAATGCTTCGAGCGACAGGTCTTGCGGGCAGCCGGAATTGACCGTCACCGCGGCCGCCGGTCCGTTGACCGAGATCGCGACATTGCGATGCGAGATGCCTACCGCCGAATGCAGCGCCGAGACCTTGGCGCAATCGGCCAGCGGATCGTTGCCGGACTCGTCGATGATCAGCCACTCGTCCGGCCCGAGCCACAAAGCGGTGCGCCCGCCCTTCGTGGCCGAGCTTTTCGGCTTCGTCGGCAGCGTCACCCCGAGCCCCTTGGAAAGCGCGGCGAGCGAAGCTTCCGGCGCGCGCAGCGAGATGCGCTCGGCCGGCGGCAGAATCTCGACCTTGACGCCAGGCGCGGACAGCGCGCGGCCGGCAAGCGCGGGCCGCCGCTCGACGGAGGCCGAAGCAGCGTTTGTCTTGGCGGCAGCCTTAGCCATTGAGGCGTTCTCCCTTCTCGTCGACAAACACCATGCCGGTGACTTCCACCTCGATCGTGCCGTTCGGCATCGGCACGTAGAGCGTCTTGCCCATCTTGTCGCGGCCGCCGGCGACCAGCGCCAGCGCGATCGAGCGTCCGCAATTCTCCGACCAGTAGCTGGAGGTGACGTGGCCGATCATCTTCATCGGGATCGCCTGTTTCGGATCCTCGACGATCTGCGCGCCCTCTTCCAGCACGACCTTCGCGTCCTTGGTCTTCAGGCCGACGAGTTGCTTGCGGCCCTTGGCGACGAGGTCCGCACGCGCCATGCCGCGGATGCCGACGAAGTCGGTCTTCTTCTTGCCGACCGCCCAGTCGAGCCCGGCATCGTTCGGCGTCACCGTGCCGTCGGTGTCCTGGCCGACGATGATGTAGCCCTTCTCGGCGCGCAGCACGTGCATGGACTCCGTGCCGTAGGCGGTCGCGCCATGCTTCTGGCCTTCGGCCCACAGCGCCTCCCAGACAGCCTCGCCATAGTCGGCCGGCACGTTGACCTCGAAGCCACGCTCGCCGGTGAAGGACATGCGGAACAGCCTGGTCGGCACGCCGCAGATCTTGCCCTCGCGCACCGACATATGCGGCAGCGCCTCGTCCGACATGTCGATGCCTTCAACCAGCGGCGCGATGATCTCGCGCGATTTCGGCCCCTGCACCGCGATCACAGCCCATTGCTCGGTGATCGAGGTCAGCCAGACGTTGAGATGCGGGAACTCGGTCTGGAGGTAGTCCTCCATGTGATGCATGACGCGCGGCGCGCCGCCGGTCGTCGTCGTCACATGGAAGCGGTCCGGCGCCAGCCTGCCGACGACGCCGTCGTCATAGATGAAGCCGTCCTCGCGCAGCATGATGCCGTAGCGGCAGCGGCCGGGCTCCAGCTTCTCCCACGGATTGGTGTAGAGCAGCTCCATGAACTTGGCAGCATCCGGCCCGACCACCTCGATCTTGCCGAGCGTCGATGCGTCGAACAGGCCGGCCGTTTTGCGCACCGTCACGCATTCGCGGTTGACGGCGGCGTGCATGTCCTCCCCGGCCTTCGGGAAATACCAGGCGCGCTTCCACTGGCCGACATCCTCGAACACGGCACCTTGGGCTGCTGCCCAGCCATGGGTGGCCGTCCGCCGGGTCGGGTCGAACAGCGGCCCCCGCGCGTGTCCGACGATCGAGCCGAACGTCACCGGCGTATAGGGGGCGCGGAACGTGGTGAGGCCGACCTGCGGGATCGGCTTGTCCAACGTCTCGGCGGCGATCGCCAGGCCGTGCATGTTCGACGTCTTGCCCTGGTCGGTCGCCATGCCGTTGGTGGTGAAGCGCTTGACGTGCTCGATCGAATGCATGCCCTCGTGCACCGCCTGGCGGATGTCTTTGGCGGTGACGTCGTTCTGGAAATCGACAAAGGCCTTGACCGTCGTGCCCGCTCCGGCGCCGGGCGCCGCACCCAGCATGCCGCGCGACCAGCTCTCGCCGGCATCGACCGTCGGCTTGGTGCCCTTGCCCGCCTTGATGCCGGAATCCTTGCCGCCTGCGTCCTTTGCCGCCTTGGCGCCGGCCGCATAGGCCTCTTCGACCGTGGCGTCCAGCCCGTCGGTGCCGTTGCAGGCGCCGACCGACACGCAGTCCTGCGCGTAGGTGCCCGGCACGAAGCGCCGCGTCTCCTCGTTGAAGGCGACCTTGCCGCGCGACTGCGAAAAGAGATGCACCGACGGCGTCCAGCCGGCCGACATCAGGATCGCATCGACGGGAACCGTGCGCTCGCCGCCGCCATTCTTCGGCTGCACGGTCATCGACGACACCCGCAGCTTGCCGCCGGCGCGGACCACAGCGCGGCCGAAATTGATCTCGATGCCGAGACCTCTCGCCTCGTCGATCACCGATCCGGACGGGTTGTCGCGCAGGTCGACGATGGCTGCGATATTGACGCCGGCCTTCTTCAGGTCGATCGCTGCGGCGTAAGCCGAGTCGTTCGCGGTGTAGACGCCGACATTCCTGCCGACCGCGACGCCGTAGTGGTTGAGATAGGTGCGCGCCGCGGAGGCGAGCATGATGCCTGGACGGTCGTTGTCGGCGAACACCATGTGGCGCTCGATGGCGCCGGTCGCCAGCACGACGCGCCCGGCGCGCACCTGCCACAGGCGCTCGCGCGCCAGTTCGCGGCCGGGGGTCTTGAGATGGTCGCTGACCCGCTCGACCAGGCCGACAAAATTCTGCGCGTAATAGCCAAAGGCAGTCGTGCGCGGCAGCACCCGGACATTGTCCATCGCCTTGAGCTTCGCGATCGCGCCCTGCGCCCAGGCAAAGCCATTCTCGCCGTCGATCCTGGCGCCGCTCTCGAAGCGCAGGCTGCCGCCGAATTCCGCCTGCTCGTCGGCGATGATCACCCGCACACCGGTTTCGGCGGCGGCGAGCGCCGCGGCGATGCCGGCAGCACCGCCGCCCAGCACCAGCACCTCGCAATGCGCATAGCGCGCGGCATAGTGGTCGGGGTCCGGCCGGTCCGGCGAAACGCCGAGGCCGGCGGCCGCGCGGATCTTCGGCTCGTAGAGGCTCTTCCAGGCCGACTTCGGCCACATGAAGGTCTTGTAGTAGAAACCGGCCGAGAACAACGGCGAGGCGATGTCGTTGACCGCGCCGACGTCGAAGGCGAGCGAGGGCCAGCGGTTCTGCGAATTTGCCGTCAGTCCGTCATATAGTTCCTGTACGGTCGCCCGCACATTCGGCGTCTTGCGCGCATCGTCGCGCACGATCTGCACCAGCGCGTTGGGCTCCTCCGCGCCGGCCGACAGGAAGCCGCGCGGCCGGTGGTACTTGAAGGAACGGCCGACCAGGTGGACGCCGTTGGCGAGCAGCGCCGAGGCGAGTGTGTCGCCCTCGATGCCGGTATAGGACTTGTCGTCGAAGCTGAACGACGCGGTCTTCGCCTGGCTGAGGCGCCCGGCGCCGGGAATGCGGAAGGCGGCGTTCATTTCGAGGCTCCAGGCAGCTTCGCGGGCTTCGGCTCGCCGGCCTTGTAGGTCATGACGAACTTGTCGGTGACGGTGTCGCGCACGGCGTTGAAGAAGCGCGCGCAGCCATGAATATGCCGCCAGCGCTCATAGATGACGCCTTTCGGGTTCGCGCGGATGAAGAAGTATTTCTCGAAATCGTCTTCGCTCTCGCCGGCAATGTTGGCCGAGCGCACGATATGCGCCTCGCCGGCATTGCGGAACTCGAGTTCCGGACGCTCTTCCTCGCAATAGGGGCAGCGGATGAGAAGCATTTTCGGTCGATCCTACAATTCGCCATGACCGACGCGGGCGCCGGCCGGTTGATCGCAAAGCCTCTGGGCAAACGTCACCATCAGTGCGCCACCGCCGCCGCCGCTGCCTCGTCGATGAGACGTCCGGTGCGGAAGCGCTCGAGGGTGAAGGGCGCGTTGATCGGATGCGGGTCGTCCCTGGCGATGGTGTGGGCAAAGACGTTGCCCGAGCCCGGTGTCGCCTTGAAGCCGCCCGTGCCCCAGCCGCAGTTGACATACAGGCCCTTGACCGGCGTCTTGGCCAAGATCGGCGAGCGGTCGGGCGTGACATCGACGATGCCGCCCCAGGAACGCAGCATCTTCATGCGGGTGAAGATCGGGAACATCTCGCAGATGGCGTCGAGCGTGTGCTGCAGGATGTGCAGGCCGCCGGTCTGCGAATAGGAGACATACTGGTCGGTGCCGGCGCCGATGACCAACTCGCCCTTGTCGGACTGCGAGATGTAGGCATGCACTGTGTTCGACATCACCACGCAGGGCACCACCGGCTTGACCGGCTCCGACACCAACGCCTGCAGCGGATAGCTTTCGAGCGGCATGCGCACGCCGGCCATGTTCATGATCACCGAGGAATGGCCGGCGGCGACGACGCCGATCTTCTTGGCGCCGATAAAGCTGCGCGACGTCTCGACGCCGGCGACCGCGCCATTGGCCGCGCGCTTGATGCCGGTGACCTCGCAGTTCTGGATGATATGCACGCCGCGCGCCGACGCGCCGCGGGCATAACCCCAAGCAACCGCATCGTGGCGCGCCGTGCCGCCGCGCCTCTGGAGCGCTGCGCCCATCACCGGATAGCGCGCCTCCTTGGCGATGTTGAGCGGCGGGCAGAATTCCTTCGCCTGCTCCGGCGTCAGCCATTCATTGTCGATGCCGTTGAGCCGGTTGGCATGGATGTGGCGCTTGAACACCTGGACGTCGTGGACGTTGTGCGCGAGCATCATGACGCCGCGCGCCGAATACATGACGTTGTAGTTGAGCTCCTGGCTGAGCCCGTCCCACAGCTTCAGTGCATGGTCGTAGATGCCGGCGCTCTCGTCATAGAGATAGTTGGAGCGGATGATCGTGGTGTTGCGGCCGGTGTTGCCGCCGCCGAGCCACCCCTTTTCCAGCACAGCGACATTGGTGATGCCGTGCTCGGTCGCCAGATAATAGGCGGTGGCCAGGCCGTGGCCACCGGCGCCGACGATGATGACGTCGTATTCCTTCTTCGGCTCCGGCGAGGTCCACTGCTCTTCCCAGCCCTTGTGGCCGCGCATGGCCTCGCGGGCAATGGCGAATACCGAGTATTTCTTCACGTTCCAGCCTCGCCCAAAAAATCGCGGATATCGGCCGGGGCCTTCCCGGCGCGCGAGGTGTATCACTAGCGAAACCGCGCCGCCATCCTTGCACTGTTTGCGACGGCGCTTGCCGTTTTGCGCCGTCGCGAAAAAGAGGTACCCGGGCTGGTTGATGGGGCTGTCTTCGACCACTATCGCTGACGTCCAACAATTCGGGGGACGATGTTGGGTAACGCCGGGTGGAATCTGACATTGCGATTTTTTCTTGAGCTTGCCGCCTTGCTTGGCCTCGGCATAGCCGGCTGGGGTCTTTCTGGCGAAGTTTGGCGCTGGGTCGCCGCGCCGGCCGTGCCACTCGTCGCGGCGACACTGTGGGGACCCTTCGCGGTTCCAAACGATCCCAGCCGGTCGGGGCGTGCGCCGGTTCCGATCCCTGGCGCGGTGCGGCTGGTGCTGGAACTGGTGATCCTGTTCGGTGGCGCGGTCGGGTTCCATGCGGCCGGATACAAGACCACGGCCATCGTCGTCGCCCTCTTGATCGTCGTGAGCTACGCATTTTCGCTCGATCGCCTCGGTTGGCTTCTAAAACAGTAGTTGAGCCCTTGCGCCTTGCGCAGCTTTCGGGTGGTCGCAACCATGAGCATTTGCGACCACCGCCGGCAAGCCCGGTACAGAGGAAGGATGACGAAAATGTTCGCACTCACAGCCAAGATTGCCATCGTCACCGGCGCCAGTTCCGGCATCGGCCGCGCCACCGCCAAGCTGTTCGCCGAGCACGGTGCCAGCCTCGTCGTCGCGGCGCGCCGCCAGGCTGAACTCGACGCCCTCGTCACCGAAATCGAGGCGGCCGGCGGCACCGCGGCGGCACTTGCCGGCGATGTCAGGGACGAAGCCTATGCCAAGGCCCTGGTCGAGCTCGCCGTCGCGAGGTTCGGCGGCCTAGACATCGCCTTCAACAATGCCGGCGCCGTCGGCTTCATGGCGCCTCTGCCCGAGATGGCGCCGGCGACTTGGCACGAGACGATGGACACCAACCTGACCAGCGCCTATCTCGCCGCCAGGCACCAGATACCCGCAATGCTCAAGCGCGGCGGCGGGTCGCTGATCTTCACCTCGAGCTTCGTCGGCTACACCGCCGGGATGCCGGGCATGGCGGCCTATGCCGCGGCCAAGGCGGGCCTGATCGGGCTGACGCAGGTGCTGGCAGCCGAGTACGGTCCGAAGGGACTGCGTGTCAACGCGCTGCTGCCCGGCGGCACCGACACGCCTGGCGCTACGACCACCACGCCAGAGGCTCGCGCCTTCGTCGAGGGCATCCACGCGCTGAAGCGCATGGCGCAGCCGGAGGAGATCGCCCGCTCGGCGCTCTACCTGGCCTCCGACGCCTCGAGCTTCACCACCGGCACGGCGCTGTTTGCCGACGGTGGCGTCTCGATCAATCGGACGTGATCCGTCCGACGGACGGGAAACATGCCAATCCGGTGAAATCTTTCACCACGACCTTGCTTTCGGGTTCGATTTGGCGATTTTGGTTTTCCCGTCGGAGACGGACCGGAACCATGCTGCTGATCAGAACCTATGTCGCCCAGAGCGCTATCGAAGGCGTTGGCGTATTCGCCGCCGAGCCGATCAGGAAGGGTGCGTCGATCTGGCGGCTCGACCCGGATTTCGACCGGCTGATCCCGATGGAGAAATACGAGGCGGCGCCGCCGCATCTCAAGGAATTGCTCGACCGCTATGCCTATCCGAGCCCGGACAAGCCCGGCTTCATGGTCTATGAGGTCGACAATGGCCGCTTCATGAACCATGCCGAGCGGCCGAACACGGATTTCTCCCAATATGGCGGTGCCACCGCGACCCGGGACATCGCCGCCGGCGAGGAAATCACCTGCGACTACGGCGAGTTCTTTGAGGATTTCGCCCGTCTCCATCTGGCGACGGCCTAAAGCCCGGGCAGGCGAGACCCGGCGCTTCGGTTTTTGATCGCGGTTTCCTGCAATCAACGGTGGACAGGACGGCCTGATTCTGCTATCAGCCGCCACAATTCGCGGTGCAACCCGCCGCGGAGGCATAGCGGCTATGGTCGTTAGCCTGTTGATTTCAAACCCGAAGACAGGATTGCACGTGCAGGTACTCGTCCGCGACAACAATGTTGATCAGGCGCTTCGCGCGCTGAAGAAGAAGATGCAGCGCGAAGGCATTTTCCGTGAAATGAAGATGCGCGGTCACTACGAGAAGCCGTCCGAGAAGCGCGCCCGCGAGAAGGCGGAAGCCGTTCGCCGCGCCCGCAAGCTGGCCCGCAAGCGCGCCCAGCGTGAAGGCCTGCTGCCGATGACCCCGCGCCCGGCTCCGGCTGGCGCCGCTGGCGCTGCGCGTTCGCCGCGCTGATTACGCCAATTTTTCGTCCTTTTCGAAGGATACCGAGGGTGGCGCGATGTGGAATCGCCGCCACCTTTTTGTTTATGCATGGGAGCCGGTTCGGAGAGGGAACGGACTGACGGCGCTGCGGCAGTGAGGACAAAAATGAACGCAATTTCCGTGGAGCGCAGAACCGCTTTTCGCGGCTTCGCCCTGACGGCGGCCCTGCTTTCGGGCCTGACGCTTGCAGCATGCCAGACGGCGCCGACGGGCGAGTTCAACAACGTCGACAAGGCGCAAGGCTCGAGCGAGAACATCTCCTCGCTGTCGGCGGTCATCCAGCGCAATCCCCAGGACCCCGAGGGCTACAATGTGCGCGGTTCGGCCTATGGCCGCGGCGGCCAGTACCAGGCGGCGCTCAAGGATTTCGACACCGCCATCCAGCTCAATCCGAACTTCTACCAGGCCTATTCGAACCGGGCGCTGATCCAGCGTTTTCTCGGCGACCAGCAGGCGGCGCTTGCCGACTACAACCGCTCGATCCAGATCAACGCCAATTACGACGCCGCCTATATCGGCCGCGGCAATCTGTACCGCAAGGCGGGCCGCACCCAGGATGCCTTCAACGATTTCCAGAAGGCGATCCAGCTCGACACGACCGACGCCCGCGCCTACCACAATCGCGGCCTGATCTATCAGAGCCAGGGCCAGCACAAATTCGCCATCGAGGACTTCTCGACCGCGATCTCGCTGGCGCCGGACGCCGCTGAGCCCTACAACGGCCGCGGCCTCTCCTATCTGGCGACGGGCGACGAGGACAACGCCTTCGCCGACTTCAACATGGCCATCAAGCTCGATGGCAAGAATGCCGAGGCCTGGGCCAATCAGGCGCTCATCTATGAGCGCCGCGGCGACAAGGTGAGGGCGGCCAAGTCCTACCGCGAGGCGATCCACCTCAATCCGAACTACCAGCCGGCCAAGGACGGCCTATCCCGCACCTCCACCGGCGCCAGCTGATCGGCGCTGGCGCCCCCGCGCGTTGCGCGACTTTCGCTTGGTGATACCACTGCCGGGTAGCGTTGCCGTTCTGGCACGCCGATAGCGGTCCGTTAACCGCGGGGCGCAATGCGCCTGCGATTGCCATGTTCGCGCCAAGTTTTGGGCGGAACGCTCCGCGCACCTCGATCGTTAAATCGAGGCTAGTTTTCGAATTTTGCGAAAGGGACCTCCCCGATGATCAACAAGCTTGTTTGTGCCGCGGCGCTTGCCACCACGGTCCTCGCCTCCCCCGTCAGCGCCGGCGTGCTCCGACTCGGTACGCTGGACTGCACCATCGACGGCGGCGTCGGCTATGTCATAGCCTCAAACAAGGGCGTGTCCTGCACCTTCCGTCCCTATCATCATGGGCCGTCCGAGCAGTACACCGGGATGATCTCCAAGCTCGGCGTCGATGTCGGCCAGACGCACCAGGGCCAGCTGGTCTGGGCGGTGCTTGCCGCCACGCGCAGCCATGATGCGGGCGATCTTGCCGGCAGCTACTACGGCGTCAACGCCGAGGCGAGCGTCGTGACCGGCGGCGGCGCCAATCTCCTGGTCGGCGGCCTGAACGGCGCCTTCATGCTCGAGCCGCTCAGCGTCCAGGCACAGACCGGCGTCAATCTGGCCGTCGCGGTGGCCTCGCTGGATCTCGTCCACTCCTACAAGTGAAGCCTTTCAATCAGTCGTTCTAAGTAGACCGATGCGGCCCGGGACACTCGTTCCGGGCCGCATTCCTTTTGGCGCCCTGACCGCCTGTGTGCATTCGCGCCTCTGCCCAGTCGGAGATCGCTGAAGAAAGCCTCTTGAGCTCAACTGCCCTTGAGGTTCTACAAGCCCTGCCGAACTGGATCTGGCGCTTCGTTCGAAAAGCGGATGAGGCTGCGAATGGCATCAGGGAGATCGACGTGACGGCAGCAGGCAGCAACAAGGTCAGCAACAAAGTGGACTGGCGGGCGCTATGGGCGAGCGGCGATCTGGCGCGCTTCTGCTTTATCAGCCTCGGCATCCTGCTGCATGCCACCAACGAGACGATGGTGGCGACGGTGATGCCGGCCATGGTCGGCGAGCTGGCGGGCGTGCAGCTGGTTGGCTGGTCGCTGGCGGTCTACGAGCTCGGCGCCATTGTCGCGGGTGCCGCGGCCGGCCGGCTGGTCAGCTATGTCGCGCTGCGCTCCAACATGATGGTCGCCGCCCTGCTCTACGCGGCGGGCGCGCTGATCTGCGCCACGGCCCCTGCCATGCCGCTGTTCCTTGTCGGGCGCCTAGTCGAGGGACTTGGCGGCGGCGCGCTCGTGTCGCTCGCCTTCGTCTCGGTCGAGCGCCTGTTTCAACGCAACATCTGGCCGCTGCTCTTCGGCATCATGTCGGCGATCTGGGGCGTCGCCGCCTTCAGCGGGCCGATGCTCGGCGCGCTCATGACCGAGTTCCTGTCGTGGCGCTGGGCCTTCGGCGCCTTCACGTTCGGCGGCGCGGCGATGGCGTTGGCGAGCTTCATCGTACTCGACACGCCCGAGGCAACGAAGCCGCAGGCAGTCGGCGGCACGGCGCCGCCCTTTCCCTATCCAGCGCTCGCCTGCCTCGCCGTCAGCGTCGTGCTGATCGCCGCTGCCGGCATCAATGTTGCCCTGTTGCGTTCGTCGCTGCTCCTGGCCCTCGGCCTGATCGGCCTGGCGCTGTTCTTCCGCATCGACGCTCTCAGGCCCCGCTCGCGCCTCTTCCCGTCGCCATTGTTCTCATGGCGCTCGCCGCTTGGCAGCGGCATGACCATGGTCGCGGCGTTCTCGGTGGCCACCTGCACCTTCACCATCTACGGGCCACTGCTCCTGACCGAGCTGCACGACATTCCGATACTGACCACTGGCTACATCATCGCCGCCGAATCGATCGCCTGGTCGATCCTGTCGATCCTCATCGCCAATGCGCCGTTGGAGCGTGAACGCATGATCATCGTCATTGGCGCGCTGATGATCGCCTCCGGTCTCGCCGGCTTTGCCTATGCGATTCCTGTGGGATCGATCCCGCTGATCCTGCTCTGCGCCCTGCTGCAGGGCGGCGGCTTCGGCGTTTGCTGGCCGTTCCTCACGCGCGTCATCGTCGCTTCGGCCCGCGACGGCGAGCAGACGATCGCCTCGGCCGCCGTGCCGACCATGCAGCGCATCGGGTACGCGGTGGGCGCGGCGCTTGCCGGCATCGTGGCCAACGCCAGCGGCTTCTCGGAAGGTCTCAACCGCGAAGCCGCCGCGGATGTCGCCGGCTGGCTGTTCCTCGCCTTCGTGCCGCTCGGGATTGTCGGTTGTATCGGGGCTTTGAGGATCTGGGGGCCGGCTGATCGCCCCCTCGAAGCAATCGGCTGACATCGGCACGGTCAGGCTGCTTCGCTTCGAACACATCCGGTATAGTGTCGAAAGCGATCCCGCAGCCGAGCAAGGAGGGCCGATGTCCGCCGTAAGGTACTTTGTCCGAGACGTTCAGGAAGCGATCGAATTCTACAGGGACGTCCTCGCATTCGAGCTGATAACGCAATATGGGCCGGCAATGGCCATCGTCAGGCGCGGCGAGCTGACGCTCTGGCTTGCCGGTCCACGTTCATCGGCCGCACAACCGACAGTCGAGGGCGAGACGCCTTCGCCGGGGGGCTGGAACAGAATAGTCGTCCTCACCGAAGACTTGAGATCCAAGCTGGCGGATATCGAAGCAGCAGGTTGCAAGATACGGGTCCCGCTCAGGACCGGTCCCGGCGGCTCCCAGCTCGTGATCCAGGACCCTTCCGGAAACTGCATCGAACTCTTTGAGGAAGCCTGAGCCGCAACGATCAGACGACAATTGTCTGCAGCCGCTCGGCGATCAGGGCGGCGAGACGCGCCGCCACCTCGTCCTTGCCCATCTCAGGCCATTCCTCGACGCCGGTCCTGGAGACGATGCGGACCTTGTTGCGGTCGCCGCCCATCACGCCCGACGGGCCGATGCCGCTCTCATGCGAGACGTCGTTGGCGACGATGAAGTCGGCGCCCTTTTTCTTCAGCTTCGCCTCGGCATTGCTGATGAGATCCTGTGTCTCGGCGGCGAAGCCGACGACGAGACCCGGCCGCTTCAAATGATGGCCGACGCCGGCCAGGATGTCAGGATTCTCGACCATCTTGAGCGAGGGCGGCCCCTCACCCGCCACCTTCTTGATCTTCTCGCCGGCCGCGTTCGCGGTCCGCCAGTCGGCGACCGCGGCCACGAACACCGCCGCGTCCGCCGGCAAGAGGTTTTCGACCGCATCCTTCATCTCGGCCGCGGTTTCGACATGCGTGGTCGTGACCCCGGCCGGGTCGGCGATGTTGACCGGGCCGGACACGAGCCGGACATCGGCGCCGAGTTTCGCCAGTGCGGCCGCGATCGCATGGCCCTGCTTGCCGGAGGAGCGGTTGGCGATGTAGCGCACAGGATCGATCGGCTCATGCGTCGGCCCCGAGGTGACGATGATCCTGCGGCCCGAAAGCGGCTTCGGCTTCTCGTCCAGCATGGCCTCGATGGCCGCGACGATCTCCAGCGGCTCGGCCATGCGGCCCTCGCCGGTCTCGTTGCTTTCCGCCATCTCGCCCCTGGCTGGACCGACAAAGGCGATGCCGTCCTTCTGCAGCGTCGCCCGGTTGCGGCGCGTCGCCGGATGCGACCACATTTTCGGATTCATCGCCGGCGCCATCAGCACCTTCTTGTCGGTGGCCAAAAGCACAGTCGAGGCGAGGTCGTTGGCGTGGCCGTTGGCGAGCTTGGCCATCAGGTCGGCTGTGGCCGGTGCCACGACCAGCAGGTCGGCCTCGCGCGATAGCCGGATATGACCGACATCGTGCTCGTCGCTGCGGTCGAACAGGTCGGTGAAGACGTGGTCGGCGGAGAGCGCGCCGGCCGACAGCGTGGTGACGAATTCCTGCGCGGCAGCGGTCATCACGACCCGCACCGAAGCACCCCGCTCGCGCAGGCGCCGTATCAGGTCGAGCGACTTGTAGGCGGCGATGCCGCCGCCGATGATGAGCAGGACGCGCTTGCCCGAGAGCGTTCCTCGAATTGCCGGCTTGCTCGATCCGGCAGAGGCGGGCGCCGCTTGCGTGGCGGGGCCGGTCAGCGCGCGCAGCGTCCTCTCGATCTGACCGATGCGGTCGAACTGGCTGGCCCGGCCTTCAACCGCCGCACGGATCATTATCCGCGCCTGCTCCTCCATCGAGCAGCCGTTTTCGGCCGCCAGTTGCCGGAGCAGATCCTTGACCTCGTCGCCAAGGTTACGAATCGTGATGCTGGCCATCTGATTGCATCCGCTTCAAAATTGCGCCAGCAATGATAGCAATGCAATCAAACAGCGACAAGGCGGGAAGCAGTCAGAAGGTCCGCCACGCGATGTAGACAAGCGTCAGCGCGATCACCCAAAGCGCAATGCGGCCGGAGCGGGTGTGGCGGGCTTCGGCCTTGCCGATGGCGCGCGCGGTCGCCTCGTCGAAGCGCAGGCCATGTTCGGCCATCAGGTCGATCTCACGCGACAATCGCTCGGTGCGGGTGGCAATATCCGGCGCCTGCCTTGCCAGCGCCACCAGCGCCCTGCTGGCATCGCGTGCGTCGGAGAGCAGGCCGCGCGGCCCGAGATTGCCGGCGATCCACTCGCTCACCACAGGCTCGGAGGTCTTCCACATGTTGAAGGCGGGATCGAGCGTGCGGGCAACCCCTTCGACCACGACCATGGTCTTCTGCAACAGGATCAGTTCCGGCCGCGTCGCCATGTCGAAAAGCTCGGTGACCTCGAACAGCAGCGTCAAAAGCTTCGCCATCGAGATGGTCTCGGCCGACTGGCCGTGGATCGGCTCGCCGATGGCGCGGATCGCCTGCGCGAAAGCCGAGACATTGTGCTGGCGCGGCACGTAGCCGGCCTCGAAATGCACCTCGGCGACGCGCCGATAGTCGCGCACGATGAAGCCGTAGAGGATCTCGGCCAGGAAGCGCCGCTCCTTCTTGCCGAGCCGCCCGGCGATGCCGAGATCGACGGCAACGATCGTGCCGTCCGCTTCGACGAACAGATTGCCCGGATGCATGTCGGCATGGAAGAACCCGTCGCGCAGCGTGTGTCTGAGGAACGACTGGATCAGATTGGCGGCAATGGCCTTGAGGTCTTGGCCGGCGGCGGCAAGGCCGGCCAGATCGTTCATCTTGATGCCGTCGATCCACTCCATGGTGATGACGTCACGGCCGGTTCGTTCCCAGTCGACCGCGGGCACCCGAAAGCCCGGATCGTCCTTGGTATTCTCGCCGAGTTCGGAAAACGCGGCCGCCTCGAGCCGCATATCCATCTCGATCCTGGTTGTCTGCGCCAGCGTCTCGGTCACCTCGATCGGCCGCAGGCGGCGCGACGAGGGGATGTATTTCTCCTGCAGGCGGGCGGCGAGGAAATAGCTCTCGAGGTCGTGGAAGAAGTGGCGGCGTACACCGGGGCGGATCACCTTGACGGCCACCCGTGACACTATCCCTTCGCGAATGACTTCGGCGGTGTGCACCTGGGCGATCGAGGCGGCGGCCACGGGCTCGCCAAGGCTGGCATAGAGATCGTCGATCTTGCGCCCGAGCGAGGCCTCGATCGCCGCGATCGCCTCGGCCTTCGGGAAGGTGTGCAT
Source organism: Mesorhizobium sp. M1C.F.Ca.ET.210.01.1.1 (assembly GCF_004791585.1). Taxonomy (GTDB): domain Bacteria; phylum Pseudomonadota; class Alphaproteobacteria; order Rhizobiales; family Rhizobiaceae; genus Mesorhizobium. The sequence continues at coordinate 26,746 of NZ_SRUU01000028.1, read as the reverse complement.
CTTGTCCTGCAGCAGGGCGAGGTCGAGCGCCATGTCGTTGCCGACGACGTCGGGTCGCGTCGCCAGGAACTGGCCGAGCTTGACGTAGGACGGCCCCAGCCGCACCACGGCCTGCGCCAGCCGGTCGCCGCGTTGATGGCTCCTTGCGCGGCGGCGGGTAAGCACGCGCGCCAGCCTCCAGCCGAGCTTCGGCATGCCGGAAAGCTCTTCGCCGGGCAGCGCCGCGACCACGCCCTCCCGGACCAGCACCCAGCCGGCCCTGGCGAGCCGGAAGGCGGCGCCGACGCTGGTCATCGCCCGCCCTGCTTCAAAGCTTCCTGCTTCAAGGTTTCCGGCCTCAAAGCTTCCAGCCCGAATGAAGTGCCGCGATACCGCCGGAGTAGTTGCGGAAAGTGACGCGATCGAAGCCCGCGCGGGTGATCATGGAAGCGAAATTCTGCTGGTTGGGGAATTTGCGGATCGATTCGACCAGGTAGGAATAGGGTTCGCCGTCGCCTGTCACCGCCTTGCCGATTTTGGGGATGGCGTTGAAGGACCAGGCCTCGTAGACCCTGTCGAGCAGCGGCATGTCGACCTCGGAGAATTCGAGGCACAGGAAGCGCCCGCCGCGCTTCAGCACGCGAAAAGCCTCGCTCAGCGCCACATCGATGCGCGGCACGTTGCGGATGCCGAACGCGATCGTATAGGCGTCGAAACTGTCGTCTTCGAAGGGCAGCGCCTCGGCATTGGCCTCGACGAAAACGGTGTTTTCCGAGAGGCCTTTCTTATCGGCCCTGTCGCGGCCGACTTCGAGCATCGAGCCGTTGATGTCGAGCACGGTTGCGTGCGCGTGGCGGTGGCTTGCCTCGATGATGCGGAAGGCGATGTCGCCCGTGCCGCCGGCGACGTCGAGCACCTTCCAGCCGGGCCGCTTCGGTGGGTTGAGCCATGCGACCATCGCGTCCTTCCACAGCCGGTGCAACCCGCCCGACATCAGATCGTTCATGAGATCGTACCGATTGGCCACCTTGTGGAAGACGTCGTTGACGAGGGACTGCTTGTCGCCTGCCCCCACCTTCCTGAAACCATAGGAGGTTTCCATGCCGCCCGCAGCCGTGGTTCTCTCAACTGACATTATTTTGATCCGCCATAAAACCGGCGGGACCATAGCCGATCGATGGGGCCGGCGCTATTGTCCAGGGCGCGGTTTTCGGCCGCGCCTTGGAGACGGGTTCGGGCAGGCTCTCGCATGATTTTCCGCCCGCAATCGGCGCAAGGACAAAATACCGGACGGGATGCCCGCATGATTTTGAAAGCCGAACTGCACTGCCACATTGAAGGGGCAGCGGCGCCCGACCTTGTCGTCAGCCAGGCCCGCAAATATGGCATGGACCCCTCGCCCTATATCCAGAACGGCTCCTTCGTCTGGCACGATTTCACCTCTTTCCTCGCTGCCTACGACTTCGCCTCCGATCTGTTTCGCACCGAGGAGGACTATGCCCGCCTGACCGATCACTACCTGACCAGTCTCGCCCGCGATGGCGCCATCTATTCCGAGATCTTCACCTCGCCGGATCATGCCAAGAAGGCCGGCCTCTCGCCCAAGGCCTATACGGATGCGCTGGGCGAAGGCATGGCCCGCGCCAAGGCCAGGACCGGCATCGAGGGGCGCATGATCGTCACCGGCGTGCGTCATGTCGGCGTCGAGGCGATCGAGCAGGCGGCGCGCTTCGCGGCGCGCTGCGGCCATCCGCTTGTGACCGGCTTCGGCGTTGCCGGCGACGAGCGCGTCGGCGATTTCGAGGATTATGTGCGGGCCTTCGAGATCGCGCGCGAGGCGGGCCTTGGCATCACCATCCATGCCGGCGAGCTGATGGGCTGGGAAAGTGTGAAGGCAGCGCTCGACCATATCCGCCCCTCCCGCATCGGCCACGGCGTGCGCGCCATCGAGAACCCCGACCTCGTTCGCCGCATCGCCGCCGAGGGCGTGGTGCTGGAATGCTGCCCCGGCTCCAACATCGCCCTCAAAGTGTTCGACAGCTTCGCCGACCATCCCTTTCCGGCGCTGCGCGCGGCCGGCTGCAAGGTGACGCTCAACTCCGACGATCCGCCCTATTTCTGGACCTCGCTGAAGCGCGAATACGACATCGCCGCCGAGCATTTCGCGATGGACGACAAGGCGCTCACGGCCGTCACCAGAACGGCCATCGAGGCGGCCTTCGTGGACCGGAAGACCAGGGCGGCGCTTCTTGCCCGCCTCAACGGCGGCGGGCGCTGATTTCTTCGTCTGGATTTCTTTCGCTGGATTCCTGGCAAAAGCTGTGGTGGATGGCGGCGGGCGGTTCCTTGGCCGGCGCAATGCCGCTAGGGTCGCTTCAGCAAGCCGGAACCACAGGAGAAAACGATGCAGGGCGTCACCGTCGTCGACCACCCCCTCGTCCAGCACAAGCTGACCATCATGCGCAAGAAGGAGACTTCGACAGCCGGCTTCCGGCGGCTGCTGCGCGAGATCTCGCTGCTTTTGGGCTACGAGGTCACCCGCAATCTCGAACTGACCACCACCACCATCGAGACGCCGATCGAGGAGATGGAAGCGCCGACGCTGGAAGGCAAGAAGCTGGTCTTCGCTTCCGTGCTGCGTGCCGGCAACGGCCTGCTCGAAGGCCTGCTCGACCTGGTGCCGGCGGCGCGCGTGGCGCATATCGGCCTCTACCGCGACCACGAGACGCTCGAGGCGATCGAGTATTTCTTCAAGGCCCCGAGCGACCTTGCCGACCGTCTGGTGATCGTCGTCGACCCGATGCTGGCGACCGCCAATTCCGCGATCGCGGCGATCGACAAGCTGAAAGGGCGCGGCGCCACCAACATCCGCTTCCTGTGTCTGCTGGCGGCGCCCGAAGGCATCGAACGCTTCACCAAGGCGCATCCGGATGTCCCGATCTTCACCGCCTCGATCGACCGCCAGCTGAACGACAAGGGCTATATCATGCCCGGCCTCGGTGACGCCGGCGACCGCATGTACGGGACCAAGTGAGCGCCTTCTTTACCGATCGTTTACGCAAAGACCACGGGGCCGGCGCCCGTTAAAGCTGAAAACACCATGTCGGCGTAGGGATTGGACCTTCACGAAGGTCGATCCATGCTGCGCAAGCTTCTCCTCCTTGGCGTCTTTGTCGGAAGCTCGGCATCGATCCCGATCGTCTATCAGTCGAACCCGCAGATGGTCGAAAGCCTTCTGAAATCGGCCGTTGCTGCCAAGCCGGCGGCGCCGGAGGCGCGACCGGACGTCAACCTCGCCTCGGTTCAGGCCAAGCCGGCAGCGCCGATGCCGCTTGGCCGCCAGGTGTTGGTCAATGCCGACGAACGCGGCCATTTCACCTCCGCCTTCAAGCTCAACGGCCGCCAGATCGACGGCATGATCGACACCGGCGCGACGCTGGTCGCCATCAACACGTCGACCGCGCGACGGATCGGCATCTCGCTCAACCAGTCGGATTTCAATCGTCAGGTGAACACCGCGAACGGCGCCATCAAGGCCGCGGTGGTGACGGTCGAGCGCCTGCAGATCGGCAAGATCTCGGTCGACAACGTCCAGGCTGTGGTGCTCGACGACCGGTCGCTGCAAACCAATCTGATCGGCATGAGCTTCCTGCAGCGGCTGCAGAAATACGAGGTCCAGAACGGCGCGCTGCTGCTCGTGCAGTAGGTTGGACCTGGAGCATGATGCCGAAAAGTGTGAAGCGGTTTTCGGACGACGTCATGCTCTATTTCTTTGATCTAGGGGTCAGGACAAGAGCAGTCCAAAATCCTGCGCTAAGATCGAACAGAACGTGAACTTTCATCTCGCACGCGCATGACGGCCTGGCGACTGGTTGCGAATTTCCTCGCGATGGCCGAGATGCTCATTCCCCCTAGCAAGATCCTCGTGCACATCACCGCTGTCATACCTTTGGAGCTGATTGGGATCGAAAGTGCCGGCAGCTGGGTCTAAGGTTCGTATCCCTTCAACCCCAAAATTAATGCAAGCTAACCGCCACGTCATGCTTTCTCTTCAAAAAGGCATACCTTTGTCTTAGAAGGTATCTCGCAATCCGGTCGCAGCCCACCCGGTCAAAACAAGGGATCTCATAGTATGAAAACCATCGTCATCTGCTCCGGCGGATTGGACTCCGTTTCGCTCGCCCATAAGGTGGCAGCGGAACATCAACTCGTCGGCCTTCTTTCCTTCGATTACGGACAGCGGCATCGCAAGGAGCTGGATTTCGCCGCAGCCTGCGCCAGGCGGCTCGGCGTTGCCCACCAGATCATCGACATCAGGAATATCGGCGCCCATCTCGCCGGCTCGGCCCTGACCGACGATATCGCCGTTCCGGACGGGCACTATGCCGAGGAGACGATGAAAACCACAATTGTCCCCAACCGCAACGCGATCATGCTAGCCATCGCCTTCGGGCTTGCCGCCGCGCAGCAAGCCGAGGCCGTTGGAGTTGCCGTGCATGGCGGCGATCATTTCATCTATCCCGATTGTCGCCCCGGCTTCATCGATGCATTTCAGGCAATGCAGGACCAGGCGCTCGACGGCTATGCCAGCGTTTCGCTTTATGCGCCCTACGTTCAAATATCGAAGGCTGGTATCGTGGCCGACGGTGCGCAAAACGGTACTCCCTTTGCGGAGACCTGGTCGTGCTACAAGGGCGGCGTGCGCCATTGCGGTCGTTGCGGAACGTGCGTGGAGCGGCGCGAGGCGTTTCACCTTGCCGGGATCGACGATCCGACCGACTACGAGGATCCGAACTTCTGGGTGGCAGCCACCGCTGGCTTTTCCGCTGAGGAGGTGAAGTAATGTTCCGCATCACCAAGGAATTTCACTTCTCAGCTTCGCATCAGTTGGCGCGCCTGCCGGCCGAACACCAATGCGCTCGCCTGCACGGGCACAACTACGTCGTCGAGGTCGAGCTTTCGGCCGCCACGCTTAACAGCGACGGCTTCGTCCGCGACTACCACGAGCTTGCGCCGCTCAAGCGCTATATCGATGAGGCCTTCGATCATCGTCACCTGAACGATGTTCTTGGGCATGATGGGGTCACGGCGGAATATCTGGCAAAACATTTTTACGACTGGTGCAAGGAGAGACTGCCGGAAACGTCAGCGGTGCGCGTCAGCGAAACGCCGAAGACCTGGGCGGAATACCGGCCATGAGCGCCGGCGAGACACAGATCCGCATCAGCGAGATCTTCGGACCGACGATCCAGGGGGAGGGCATACTGATCGGCCTTCCCACCGTCTTCGTCCGGACCGGCGGCTGCGACTATCGCTGTTCATGGTGCGATACGCTCCATGCGGTCGCGAGCGAATATCGAGATCAATGGCTCCCGATGTCGGTAGACGAGATCTGGCGGGAGGTGACCCGGCTCTCCGGTTCCAGGCCGCTGATGGTTTCGCTCTCCGGCGGCAATCCGGCGATCCAGCCGCTGGGCGCGCTCATGGAGCGCGGTCATCGTGAGGGCTATCGTTTCGCCCTAGAAACCCAGGGCAGCGTTGCAAGGGACTGGTTCGCCAATCTCGACGTTCTGGTGCTGAGCCCAAAGCCCCCGTCAAGCGGCATGGAAACGGATTGGGACGCGTTTGACGCTTGTCTGCGCATGGCCGCGGAAGCACCGCAGATCGCGCTGAAAATCGTTGTTTTTGACGACGGCGATTACGCCTATGCCCGCGCCGCCGCCGCCCGCTACCCAACTCTTTCGGTTTATCTCCAGCCCGGTAACCACACACCGCCGCCGCCCGATGACGACTCAGCAACGGTGGATATCGACGGCATCATGGACCGGACGCTTTGGCTGGTCGGCAAAGTGACGGACGATCAATGGTTCGAGGCACGCGTGTTGCCGCAGCTACACGTCCTGCTCTGGGGCAACAGGCGAGGCGTCTGAGTCTGCCCGCGTCTTGCCAGAGGCCGGTCTCAACAAGGGTGAAGCGGCCCATAAGCTCAAGCGCGCCGTCTTCTTCCATGAGCGCGGTGAAATCCGCGACCGGTCCTATGACAGCCAGGCCTTCCGGGCGTCCGGGCTTAATCTGGTCGTCAGCGCCATCGTTTACTGGAACACCGTCTATCTCAGTCGGGCCACGGCCCATCTGCGCCAGCAAGGCCGAAATATTCCCGACGAACTGCTCAAGCACGTCTCGCCGCTCAGCTGGGAGCACATCAACCTCACCGGCATCTATTCCTGGGACACCGAGCAGCAAATGCCCGAAGGCTTCAGACTCTTGAGGCTTCCCGGACGTCTTTTCCGGGCCGCATGATGTCCATCGTACGTTCGATCTTAGCGCAGGATTTTGAACTGCTCTTGTCCTGACCCCATTTAGAGACGGATTCAGATTTCAGGTCGATTCGACCTGAAATCATCCGGCTCTAAAGCGGCAGTATCCGCCTGAGCACGGTCTTCTCGGCGGATGGCTTGGAGGATCCGACCGTATAAGCGGAGCGCACCGCTGCGGCGGCGGCCTCGGCATCCGCCCTGGTCCGGGCATGGACCAGCGCCAGCGCCTCACCTGCCCGCACCTCGGCGCCGACCGGCAGCAGCCTAGTGATACCGACGGCGTGATCGATCCTGTCGTCCGGACGCGTGCGTCCGCCGCCGAGGCCAACGACGGCAAGGCCGATGTCGCGCGTCGCGATGCCGGTGACGAAGCCGTCGTCGGACGCTTCCACGGCCAATTCCACCGGCGCATTCGGCAGGTATTTTTCCGGCTTCTCGATAAAATCAACGGGACCGCCGAGCGCCGTCACCATGCGCGCGAAGACAGCCGCCGCGCGGCCACCGGCAAGCGTCTCGGCGGCGCGCCTGATCCCGTCCTGGTTGGACGAGACGATCCCCGCCGACTGCAGCATTTCGGCGGCGAGCGCCAGCGTCACATCCTCAAGCCGGCGGTCCCGGAAACGGCCGGTCAGGAAATCGACCGCATTCCTCACCTCGACCGCATTGCCGGCGGCCGAGGCGAGCGGCTCGTTCATGCCGGTCACCAGGGCCGAAGCCTTGAGGCCCGCTCCGTTGGCGACCTCGACCAGGCTGTTCGCCAGGGCGACCGCGTCGCGCGACTTCTCCATGAAGGCGCCGTTGCCGACCTTGACGTCGAGCACCAGCGAGCCCAGACCGGCGGCGAGCTTCTTTGACAGGATCGAGGCCGTGATCAGCGGCACCGATTCGACAGTGCCGGTCACGTCGCGGATCGCATAGAGCCGGCGGTCGGCGGGCGCCAGATCGGCGGTCTGGCCGATGATGGCGCAGCCGGTCTCGAGCACCGTCTTGCGGAAGCGCGCCACATCCGGCTGGCTGACGTAGCCGGGGATGGCGTCCATCTTGTCGAGCGTGCCGCCGGTGTGGCCGAGCCCGCGGCCGGAGATCATCGGCACGTAGGCGCCGCAGGCGGCGACGATCGGCGCCAGCATCAGCGAGACATTGTCACCGACGCCGCCCGTCGAATGCTTGTCGGTGACCGGCCCCGGCAGGTCGGACCAGTCGAGCACATCGCCGGAATCGCGCATGGCGAGCGTAAGCGCCACCGCCTCCTCGCGGCTCATGCCTTTGAGGAACACCGCCATGGCGAAAGCGCCGATCTGGCCCTCTGAGAGCGTGCCGGCCGTTATCCCCTCGATGAAGGCCGCGATCTCGGACGCCGAGAGCTTGTGGCCATCGCGTTTGCGTCGGATGATTTCCTGGGGGAGCATCAGCTTTCCGGCAAGCCTTGCTCGAAGACGCGCCGCAGGATCGTCGCCAGCCGCGCGCCGCCGACCGGCGCCATGTCCTTGGTTTCCTGATGCGAAAGCTCAGCCCCGGTCATGCCCGCGGCCAGATTGGTGATGACCGAGCACGCGGCGACCTTGAGGCCGAGGAAGCGGGCGAGGATGACCTCCGGCACCGTCGACATGCCGACCGCGTTGGCGCCCATGACGCGCGCCATGCGGATTTCGGCCGGCGTCTCGAAGCATGGTCCCGAGAACCACATATAGACGCCCTTGTGGAGCGCGGTTCCGGTGGCCTGGGCCGCCTTCTCGATCGCCTTGCGCAAGCCGGCATCATAAGCCTCGGTAAGGCCGACGAAGCGGCGGTCGCTCGGCTCGCCGATCAGCGGATTGGAGCCGGAGAAATTGATGTGGTCGGTGATCAGCATAACCGAGCCCGGCCCCATATCCGGCTCGACCGATCCGGCGGCGTTGGTGAGGATGAGATGCGAGATGCCGATGCCGGCAAGCACCTCCAACGCCGGGCGCATCGCGGCGGCGTTGCCGTGCTCGTAGTAATGCGCGCGGCCGGACAGCATCAGCACCGGCGTGCCTGCGAAATGCCCCGCCACCACTTCTCCGGCATGGCCGGACACACCGCTTCGCGGGAACCCCGCCAGTTCGGCATAGGAAATGCGGCGGGCATCCTCGACCTGGTCGACCAGACCGCCGAGGCCGGAGCCCAGCACAAGCGCCGCAGTCGGTGCCAGCCCGTCGAGTTTCTCGACCAGATGATCCAGCGCTTCCTTCATTTCAGAATATCGCCGCTGAAGCCGTAAGGCAGCATCTCGCCCATGGTCACGGTCTCGACCACGCCGGTATTGTCGCAGAGATAAAGCTTGGTCTCCGGCCGGCAAAACTCCGCCAGCCGCTGCCGGCAGCCGCCGCAGGGTGTGCATTTCGCCATGCGCTCGGCAATCACGGCGACCTCGGTGATCCTGCCGCCGCCGCCCATGATGTAATGGCCAAGCGCCGTCGTCTCGGCGCACCAGCCTTCGGGATAGGACGCCACCTCGATATTGGCGCCGGCAAAGACGCGCCCGTCCTCGGTGCGCAGCGCCGCGCCCACGGGGAACTTGGAATAGGGCGCATAGGCTTTCGCCATCGCAGCCTTCGCCGCCTCGAACAGATCATGCGACATTCAGTTCTTCTCTCCCACGATCTTGTTCAAAAGCCGATTGCGTCGAGGCCGAGCGGTTCCTGTCGTCCCGATCTCAGCGTTCCTTGACGTAGGGCACGCCGCCGGCGCGCGGCGGGATTGCCTTGCCGATGAAGCCGGCGAGCAGGATGACGGTGAGCACATAGGGCAGCGCCTGCATGAACTGCACCGGCACCTTGCCGACGATCGGCAGCGGCGTGCCTTGCAGGCGGATCGACAGAGCATCGAGGAAACCGAAGAGCAGACAGGCGAACATGGCATTGACCGGCTTCCATTTGGCGAAGATCAGCGCGGCGAGCGCGATGTAGCCCTTGCCCGCGGTCATGTCCTTCACGAAGCCGCCATTCTGCACCATCGACAGATAGGCGCCGGCGACGCCGGTGAGCACGCCGGTGCAGATCAGCGCCCGGTAGCGCAGCCAAGCGACCGAAATGCCGGCGGTGTCGACGGCGGCCGGGTTCTCGCCGACTGCGCGCATCCTGAGGCCGAAGCGGGTGCGGAACAGCACCCACCAGGTGAACGGCACCATCGCGAAGGCGAAATAGACCAGTATGGAATGGCCGGAGATCAGCTCCGAATAGATCGGGCCGAGGATCGGCACGCCCCTCACCGCGTCGGCACCGGGCCAGACGATCGCCTCGAACCGTTCGCCGGGCTGCAGCGCCGGCGTGCGACCGCCCTGCTGGAACCAGGCCTGACCCAGAATGATGGTCGACCCTGCGGCGACGAAGTTGATGGCGACGCCGGAAACGATCTGGTTGCCGCGGTGCGTGATCGAGGCGAAGCCGTGCACCATGGCGAAGGCGACCGAGATCAGGATCGCCATGCCGAGGCCGATGAAGGCCGAGTGGAAGACGGAGGCCGCGGCGGCGCCGGCGAAGGCGCCGACCAGCATCTTGCCTTCGAGACCGATGTCGAAGATGCCGGCCCGCTCGGAATAGAGGCCGGCGAGGCAGGCAAGCAGCAGCGGCACCGACAGGCGGATTGTCGAGTCCAGCACCTGGACGATGGCAACGAAACTATCCATGTCAGGCCCCCTTCCCCTTGACTGCTCCGATGCCGACAGACGTCGGGCTGAGCGAGGCGAACAGCGCCTGGATATAGGGCCTGAACATGTGCTCCAGCGCGCCGGCGAACAGGATTACCAGGCCCTGGATGATGACGATCATGTCACGGCTGATCGCCGGCATTTCGAAGGCGAGCTCGGCACCTCCTTGATAAAGCATGCCGAACAGCATTGCCGCGAGCACGATGCCCACGGGGTGCGAGCGTCCCATCAGCGCCACCGCGATGCCGACGAAGCCTGCCCCGGAAACGAAATCGAGCGCGACATTGTGCTGGTCGCCCATCACCGGATTGAGCGCCATCATGCCGGCCAGCGCGCCGGAGATGACCATTGCGATCAGGATGATGCGGGTTTCCGAAATGCCGGCATAGCGCGCCGCCTTCGGGCTGTGGCCATAGGTGCGCATCTCGTAGCCGAGCTTGGTGCGCCAGATCAGCAGCCAGACCAGGAAGGCCATGATCAGCGCGAGCAGGAAGCAGATGTTGAGCGGCGCCGAGCGGATCTTGGCGCCGAAGAGCTCTATTATCCAGTTGAGCTTCGGCAGCTCCGCACCGGGCAGGAAGTTGCGCGTCTGCGGCGCCATCGAGCCGGCCGGCTTCAAGATGTCGACCAGCGCGTAGACCATGACGCTGGCGGCGATAAAGTTGAACATGATGGTTGTGATGACGATGTGCGAGCCGCGCTTGGCCTGCAGATAAGCCGGGATCAGTGCCCACAGCGCGCCCATGCCGGCCGCGGCGATGATTGCCAGCGGGAAGGTCAGCCACCATGGCAAAATGCTGTCGAAGGCGAGGCAGACGACGCCGATGCCGAGCCCGGCTATATAGCCCTGCCCCTCGCCGCCAATATTGAACAACCCGCAATGGACGGCGACCGCCACCGAAAGCCCGCTGAAAATGAAGGTCGTGGCGTAGTAGAGGGTAAACGCGATACCCGTGCCCCGGCCGAAGGCGCCCTGCACCAGGATCACGGCGGCGCGGAACGGATTCTCGCCGACCAGCATGACGACGAAGCCGGCGACGATGAAGGCGACCGACAGGTTGATCAGCGGGATCAGCCCATAGTCGGCCCAGGCCGGCAGCTTTGCGTAAGGCGTGCTCATTCGGCGGCCTCCTGGTGCTCGACACCGGCCATCAAGAGACCAAGCTCGCCTTCCGTCGCCTCCGGCCCGTGCTCGCCGACGATGCGGCCGGCGAACATCACCAGGATGCGGTCCGACAGCGAGCGGATCTCGTCGAGCTCCACCGACACCACCAGCACCGCCTTGCCCTGGTCGCGCATGGCGATCAGCCGCTTGTGGATGAATTCGATGGCGCCGACATCGACGCCGCGCGTCGGCTGGCCGACGATCAGCACGCCTGGATCCTGCTCCATCTCCCGCGCCAGCACGATCTTCTGCTGGTTGCCGCCCGAGAAATTGGCTGTCCTCAGCCGCGGATTGCCGGGACGGATGTCGTATTTTTCGATCTTGTCCTTCGCGTCGGCCATGATGGCATCGACGTTGAGGAAAGGTCCCTTCAAATAGCGCTCGTCGTCGTGATAGCCGAGGATCGAGTTCTCGTTCTCCTCGAAGGCGAGCACCAGCCCGACATGATGCCGGTCCTCCGGCACGTGGGCGAGACCGCGGTCGCGCAATTCGCCCGGGTCGGCCTTGCCGGTGAGGTCGACCGGCCTGCCCTCGAGCATGACCTCGCCGGAGACGGCGTGCCTTATGCCGGAGATCGCCTCGAGCAGTTCCGACTGGCCGTTGCCGGCCACGCCGGCGATGCCGACGATCTCGCCGCCGCGCACGTCGAACGAGACGTCGTCGACCATGGTGACGCCGCGGGAATCCTTGACCGTCAGGTTCTTGACCGAGAGTTTTATCGCGCCGGCTTCCGACTGGCCCTTCTCGACCCGCAAGAGCACGCGCCGCCCGACCATCAGTTCGGCCAATTCGCCGACCGTGGTTTCCTTCGTCGCCCTGGTGGCCACCATGGTCCCCTGGCGCATGACCGAGACGGTGTCGGTGATGGCCATGATCTCGCGCAGCTTGTGCGTGATCAGCACCACCGTTTTTCCCTGCTCCTTCAATTGCTTGAGGATGCGGAACAGGTGATCGGCCTCGGCCGGCGTCAAAACCCCGGTCGGCTCGTCGAGGATCAGGATCTCGGCGCCGCGATAGAGCGCCTTGAGGATCTCGACGCGCTGCTGCAGGCCGACCGGCAGTTCCTCGATGATGGCGTCGGGATCGACCTCGAGGCCGTATTCGCGCTCCAGCCGCTCGAGCTCGGAGCGCGCCTTGGCGATGCTGCTCTTCAGGAGCGCATCGTTCTCGGCGCCGAGGATGACGTTTTCGAGCACCGTGAAATTGTCGACCAGCATGAAGTGCTGGTGCACCATGCCGATGCCGAGCGCGATCGCGTCGTTGGAGGTGTTGATCGACACCGGCTTGCCGCCGACGTGGATCTCGCCGCTGTCGGCCTGGTAGAAGCCGTAGAGGATCGACATCAGCGTCGACTTGCCGGCGCCGTTCTCGCCGACAATGCCGTGGATGGTGCCGCGCGCGACTTCCAGGTTGATGTCGCGGTTGGCGCGCACGGCGCCAAAACTCTTGTTGATGCCTATGAGCTCGATTGCGGCTTGCGCCATGCAGCCTGTTCCCACTCGTTTTTTTATCGCTTGGTCAAAATGCCTAGCATGATGCCCCGCCCGTGCCAATTGGCCGGAACGCCATTCACTCTCGACAAATCCCCGCGCGCTTGTCAATTTCGAAGGTGGCCGGGAGTTACACATTCACAGAGCCCGGGTTTTGAATGAGCAAGCCTGACGACCGGCTGACGACGCTGGAAATCCGCGCCGCCGAGCAGGACAAGACGATCGAGGAACTGTCCGGCCAGATCGCCGAGCAGTGGAAGGTGATCGAGCGCATGGAACGCAAGCTCGCCGCCCTCACCGACCGGTTCCTGGCTTTGGAGGAGCAGGCTGCGCCCGACGTGCCGGTGACCAAGCCGCCACACTGGTAAGCGGGCATTTGGGAGAGAAACGGTCATGGCCAGTGAAGGAGACCGCATCGCAAGGGCCGGCGACTACGTCTTCGGCCTGATGGACGACAGGGAGCGTGCCCGCGCCGAGCGCGACCTTCAGATCGATCCCGCCTTTCGCGACGCGGTGCTGCGGCTTGCCGAACGCATGCGTGCGCTGGTCTCTGCGGGGCCATCGAATGCGACGTCGGACGAACGCTGGAAGCTTGTCCAGAGGCGACTTGGCGAGATGCCGCAAATGCGGCTTGCCGGCCTGCGCAATGGCGAGGCAAAGCCGCAGCCGGTCATGGTCCACAGGCTCGAGCGCAAGCCCTATGGCGTCGGCCTACATTCGCTCGGCCGCCGGCTCGGATTTGTCATCGCGATGGCGCTGCTGGCGGCGTTCGCGCTGGGCTATCTCGCGGGCACGCTATAGCTCGCGCGACATCAGGAGCATCGGCTCGCCATCCTGCTCGAAGGGCTCGACCGATGTCCAGCCGAGCGCCTCGTAAAAGCGTCGCGCCTGCCAAGTGTAGAGATGGAGCATGCCGACGCCGGCCGATACCGCATGGGCTTCGACGGCTCGCACCAGCGCGGTGCCAATGCCCCGCCTTCGACAAGCCTCGTCAACGACAAGCCCGGCAAGCCAGGGCGTCAGATCATGTGCCGGATCGATCTCGTTGCGGACGAACAGGCAGCTGCCGATCGGCGAACCGCCGAGGCGAACGACGAAGGCCACCTCGAACCCGTCGCCCGCGATCAGCCCACGAAGCCCGGCCATGTCCTCTTCGAGCGTGCGGCCGGTGCCCTCGAAGAAGGCGGCCAGACGCAGCCTCGCGACGGCCTCGACGTCGCGGTCCGTCATGGCTTCGATTGTCGGTTGCATGATGCCTGCCCAAAAAGGAAACCGCCGAGCCTTCGCCCGGCGGTCGACATTTCTCGCTTCAGTTGCCGATCAATACGGGCACTTGTTGTCGGCAGTATAGTCGTGCACCTGGACCGTGCCTGCGATGATATCGGCCTTGGCCTTTTCGACCGCCGCCTTCATCTCGTCGGTCACCAGCGCCTTGTTATTGTCGTCCATGGCGTAGTCGACGCCGCCTTCCTTGAGGCCGAGATTCTCGACGCCGCCCTTGAACGTGCCGTTCTTGCCGTCCATGAAGGCGTTGTAGACGGCAACGTCGACGCGCTTCAGCATCGAGGTCAGCACCTTGCCGGGCTGCAGGCCGTTCTGGTTGGAATCGACGCCGATGCCGAGTTTGCCGGCATCCGCAGCCGCCTGCAGCACGCCGACGCCGGTGCCGCCGGCGGCGGCGTAGACGACGTCCGCGCCCTGGTCGATCTGCGTCTTGGCGATCTCGCCGCCCTTGGCCGGGTCGTTCCAGGCGGCCGGCGTGTCGCCGGTCATGTTCTGGATGACTTCGGTCGCGCCGGCCGACTTGGCGCCGCCGACATAGCCACATTCAAACTTGCGGATCAGCGGGATGTCCATGCCGCCGACGAAGCCGACCTTCTTCGACTTCGACGCCATCGCCGCCATGATGCCGACGAGATAGGAGCCTTCGTTCTCCTTGAAGACCAGCGAGCGGACATTGGGCAGGTCGACGGCATCGTCGATGATGGCGAAGTTGAGGTCGGTATATTCGGCCGCGACCTTCTTCAGCGCATCTTCCCAGGCAAAGCCGGCCATCACGATCGGGTTGCGGCCGTCCTCGGCGAAGCGGCGCAGTGCCTGCTCGCGCTGCGAGGCGTTGGAAACTTCGAATTCGACGTAAGCCACGCCGGTTTCTTGCTTGAACTTCTCGGCGCCGTGGTAGGCGGCCTCGTTGAAGGATTTGTCGAACTTGCCGCCGAGATCGTAGAGGATGGCCGGCTGGACATCCGCGGCGAAAGCCGGAAGAACCATTGCAGTTGCGGCCAGGAGGCCGAGAACGATACGTTTCATGTGATCCACACCCTGTCGGTTATTTTCCGTTTGCACCGCCTGCCTGCCCGGTTCTCCGGCAGGCCTGCGACGTCAGGCAGGAAGTGTATATGCCCCTCCCGCTCGCGGCCAATCTGGCACGGCCCGAAACAAAATTCACGTGGAATTTTGACCTGTTGGAAAAAGTGGCCGGACCGACCGTTTCGAGCAGAGCGAACGTCCGCGTCAGTTGGTCGGGGCGAATTCGTGACGTCGCCGCCGATAGCCGACGGCGTAGAGCAGGAACGCCAGCACCGTGAACACCGCGAAGCCTGGTTGGCTGAGCACCCAGGCGATGGCGACGTCCCAGACCAGCGGACCGGCTTTGGCGCGCACATAGGTTTCGAAGGCCGCGCGGGTGTCGGGCGATACCGCCAGCCAGCTGGCGTTGAGCGGTGTCATGACGAGCGCCGACGCCGCCACCGAGCGCGTCGTGTCGATCACCGCCATGATGACGGAAATCGACAATGCAACCATGGCCGCCAGCCGAAAGATGAAACGCAACATCCCAACGCACTCCCCGGGAAACTCCCGTGCCCGCAACCGACATAGAGCGTGCGCAACCGCCAGGCAATCGCGACACGTGATTTTGAGCCGATCTTGTTTGACGCAATTGCGGACGGAAAACCGCTACGCACTTTTCCTGTAATTGCTTCAGGCCGGTCTCACTGGCTTCCGCCTGTTGACCCGCCAGATTGCGAAGATGCCGCCGGCGATCGCCCCGACGATCAGGCCTGCGAGGCCTATGAAGGCGGCAAAGAACCCGCAGGCGCCCTCGAAGCAGCTCATATGGGTGGCGTCGGCGATGAGCGATCCGGCGAGAAATCCGGCGCCGGCACCGATGGCGCCGCCAAGGATGATGCCGAGCAGGGCGGCGACCAGCGAGACCAGCAGCGGTGGGCGCCCGGTCTCTGGATTGGCGTAGACCGTCTCGGCGCCGGCGCCGTGCCGCAGCAGGTAGATGCAGAGCAGGCTGATCGCGATCTCGGCGAGCGTGAAACCCAGTGCTTCGGCCGAGAAGACGAAGTCGGGCACCAGAAGCGTATAGGCCTGGCGCACGATGAGCCACAGGATGATCGCCGCTTGCCAGATCGTATAGTGCCGCGGGAAACGCGCCGACCGGTTGAAGGCAAGACCGAGCAGGTAAAGCCCCCACAAAATGGTGACGACGCCGCCGGCAAGCCCGCCATAGATCAGGAAGAACACGCTTTGCGGCAGGTTGAAGTCGCCGATCAGCCGCCAGTTCGAGATGAGGCCGTAGGCCGACAGGCCCATGACGATGATCAGCCACGCCACCGGGATGAAAGAGAGCCCGCTGTCCGGCCGGCCCGCAGGTCGCTGGTTGATCGACGCCATGTCAGGACGCTGCCCCTCGCAAAGCCCAAAGCAATT
Source organism: Mesorhizobium sp. M1C.F.Ca.ET.210.01.1.1 (assembly GCF_004791585.1). Taxonomy (GTDB): domain Bacteria; phylum Pseudomonadota; class Alphaproteobacteria; order Rhizobiales; family Rhizobiaceae; genus Mesorhizobium. The sequence goes on along the minus strand of NZ_SRUU01000028.1, from coordinate 10,405 downwards.
CCAGGTGCAGTCGACAGGCAGGCAAGGCCGAAGTCAAGCGTGGACGGTCTTGCAAGACCGCGACGGCATCAAGGCGGCAGCTGCCTTTGCTCCTCGATCACCTTCAACCGGACGACCGACACCGAGCAAAGGGCTCGCGCCACGACCTTGGTCGAGACACTGCCGAGGTGCCGCCGAATTGCCGAGGACGATCGGGCTCCGACAACGATGTGCCCGACGTCATTGTGCTCGGCGTAGTTGAGGATCGCGTCGGCCGGACTGACGGCTTCCAGCACGTGATAGCTTATGCGGTCTTCCGGCAGATGCAGCGAACGCGCCCAGTCCTTCAGCGCGACCAGCCGCTGCAGATAGACCAGGCGCCCTGATTCGTCGACGCTCGGCGTGTTGCCGACGATCTCGGTCTTCAACACCGTCACGCAGGCCAGCCAGGAATCCTCGCGCGCCGCAAGGACCCGCGCGGTTTCGTTGAGGACCTCGCCTGCCAGCGCATCGCTGCCGTTGGCGAGGTCGACCGCGGCCAGAACGATCGGCGGCCCGGCGCGTGCCGCGGAGCCGGCCGGCTTGCCCACTAGCGATTTCTCATCCGTCCTGCGGAAAAGGTTCCTGATCCCGTCCCAGGCCCGTTTGTTCGCCGGCACGCGCTTCAGGGCAACCACGACCTGGTCGGGGTTTCTGAGATCCGAGAGAACATGCGCCGCCTCGCCATACCGCCTGGACCTGTCGACTTCCATGCATCGGAGGATGATGGCTTCCAGCCACCGCGGAATGGCCTTGTCGAAGTCCCGTGGCGGCTTGGGCGCATGATAGAGCCTGCGCTTCATTCCTGCGAAGGTGGCGGGACGCCCGAATGGCTCCTCGCCGGTGGCGAGCTGATAGAGGATGCAGCCCAGCGCGAACAGGTCGCTCGCAGGATCGGACCTTTCGCCCAGCACCTGTTCCGGCGAAATATAGGCTGCGGTGCCCATCGGCACGGAGCTCTCCTCGCCGAGAAGGTCCGGAAGCTCGGCGTGGCGGGCGAGACCGAAATCCAGAAGCACGGCGCCGCGTTCCGCCAGAATGATGTTCTCGGGCTTGAGATCGAGGTGAACGACCTTCTGGCGATGCAAGGCGGCGAGCGCCTTCGCGATTTCGCCGCCGATCCTTGCCACCTCGTCCGGCGGCAGCGGCGCGCGGCCCGTCATTTCCGCCAGGCCGATACCGGTGACGAATTCCATTGCTATGTACGGGACCGTCGCCAGGTTTCCGGATGCGGCGTAGCGCGGCACGTGCGCACCCGACAGGCGTTTGAGGATCAGCTCCTCGGCCTCGAAGCCAAGTATGACTGAGACGTCCCCACCCGGGTCGAGAAAGGGGATCTTCAACAGAAGCGGGAAATCGAACTTCGGATTTTTCGCGCGCCAGAGTGACGCCATGCCGCCGGACGGGAGCCTTTCGACGAGTTCGAAACCGTCGATGCTTGCCCCTGTTTCGTACCTCTCCATCGATCCTCTCCGGGAAGCTAGCGGCCGATCTTCAAGCGCATGCCAAGCCAGGTGGGCAGGCCGGACGCCTGAACCTTGCGGGCGGTTTCTTCGTAATCATAGGGAACGCGAACCATCGTCACCTCATGCCGGCTGGTATCGAGAAGCGCGAAGCAGGCTGCCGGGTTGCGATCGCGCGGTTGGCCGACGGCTCCAACGACGATCAGATGCCGTCGCAGCGCCGACAAAGGCGCAGCCACGTTGTCCAGCGGCGAAAAATGGATCGGCCGGCTGCCCGGCAAGGCGTAATAGATGGCCGGAATGTGGGTATGGCCGCAGAAGATGAAGCGGGCATCGCTTGCTGACAGGCAGCGTTCCGCCGCGTCCATGTCGCGTATATACAACCATTTCTCCGGCCGTTCCGCGCTGGCGTGAACATAGAGCCGGTCTTCGGACCGGAGCGAGAGCGGCAGCCGTGCCAGGAAATCGAAATGCTTCGCCGCGAGGCGTTCGCGGGTCCATTCGATGGCGGTCCGCGCGTTTTCGGTCATGCCGTTCGGGCTGACCGCCACCGCTTCGTCGTGGTTGCCCTTGATGCAGAATGCGCCGCCCTCGACCAGATCGGCAGCCTTCTCGACGACATAGACAGGGTCGGGCCCATAGCCGACCAGATCGCCAAGCAGCACCAACTGGTCCGGGGCCTGTTTGCCGACAGCCTCCAGGACTGCGTCGAACGCCTCGCGGTTGGCATGAATGTCAGACAGGATCGCGACGCGCATTCAACCTTGTCCCGGGAACAGCACGGCATAGCAAGGGAACAGCTGCAAAGGAATTGATCCGGCTCAAGGGCTGTGCGCCAACCCACAGCAGGGTCGGGCGGGATGGCGGCTGCCAGGGCGGTCTCGGCGACAGACCGCAAATGCATTTGCAGCGCCATTATGGCTTGGCATTCGCCTTCGGATCGACTAGATGAGCCCCGCGCCTGTTTTGCCTGGACGGCTAGAGGTGCTGGGAATGGGTTGCCCGCCGGTTGAAGGCATCCCGAATGGTCCGACAAGGACTTCCCGAGGGAGCTGCATCTCCCCAACCCGCGCGGCGAAACCGGCCGGCGCGAGAATGCAAGGACGGAGAGGTGGCCGAGTGGTTGAAGGCGCACGCCTGGAAAGTGTGTTTACGGGAAACCGTAACGCGGGTTCGAATCCCGCTCTCTCCGCCAGAATTTTTTCTAATAAGTAAATTATTTCAAATAGTTAGTTAAATCATAGAAGCGCTTCAAGGTCGAAGCGTCGTAGTCTGTGTAACAAACGGCCAGGAATCCGCACAGTCCGCCATGGCGTCGCTCAATATCGAGGAGATCAGCGTCCTATTTGGGGCCGGAAGCGGACCGGCTGGTCTTCAGAGAAACCTGGGGTTTGACGCCAAGGTCGCCAAGGTTCTGAGTGGGCTTCTTACCACCGACATGAGTCAACCTATCATGCGTCGACTAAGTGATGTCGGCTCTCGGGAGACGGGGAAGGTAGCTTATATGGCCGCCGTGGGGCGCTCAGCGGTCGTTCGATATGATGCTTCGCGTCCTCAAGAGGCGGGCACTTTGACCCGGCCGCCCCCCAGTCAATATGTCGCGAACATCCTCTTCAACTCGCCATGGTCCTGGGTCCTTGCAAGGCCGAGACCGAGCAAGATTCGCGCCTTCTGCGGCGACAGGTTATCGGCAGCGAATATGCCGATGGCGCGGTGGCGGGCGCTGTCGAGTGCCGCCCCGCTTCCCACCTTGGACGATTGCAGGGCCACGATGCCTGTCGCGATCGCCTCTTCAAGCGCAGCGACTTCGGCCGGCGTGCCCATGCCAGGCGCAAAGCCGGCAAGCACGATACCCTTGGCGCCGGCCGCCGCGAAAGCGCGTATGGCTGTTCCGTCAGAGCCTGCATAACTGTAAGCAACATCGACGCGCGGCATGGCCGCGATGTCGGCAATCGAAAACTCACTCTCCAGGGTGTGCCGCCGCTCGGTCCGGCGATAGTACCGGACCGTCTCGCCGTCGACCTGACCGAGCACGCCGAAATCCGGCGACTGGAAGGCATGCAGCCGGAACGTGGAGCGTTTGCTCACGTCACGCGCCGCATGGACTTCGTCATTCAGGACGACCAGGACGCCGCGACCGATTGAATCGGGCGACACCGCAACCCTGATCGCGGCGACCAGATTCGCCTGAGCATCCGAGGAAATGCCGTTCAACGGCCGCTGCGACCCCACGAAAACCACGGGAATCGTGAGTTTCAGCGTCAGCGAGAGGCAGTAGGCGGTCTCCTCCAGCGTGGCGGTGCCGTGACCAATGACAATGCCCGCGAGCTCCGGGTTGTCCGCGGCAAGCCTGGTGCAAAGCAGCGCCAGATCCCGCCAGTCGCCGGCGGTGACCGCGGTGCTTTCGATATTGTTGAAACGGACAGGCGTTACGCGCGCCAGATAGTCCAGTGGCGGCAGCTTCGCGATGATCTCTTCAGCGTGAAGCCTGTTGTCGGTATTTCCATAGTCCAGGACATCGAACGCGTCCTTGCCGATCGAGGCGATCGTGCCGCCGGTTCCGATGAACGCCACTTCAGGCACTGCTTTGGTCATATGCTGCGGTCATTCCGTCGCGGCGCCGCCGAGCACACCTTGTTGCGCCAGAAGGCGATATTTCTGGATCACCGTTTGATAGCGCAAAGGATCGGCGAAAAGCGAGACCTCGAAGAGCTCTTCGGCCTCCTGCCGCGACAGAAGCGACATTTCGACGGCCGCATCCTTGACCAGCATGCCCCGCTCGGCGGCGAAACGCGCCACCGATCCGGCTTTCGGATAGTCGAAGACCGCCGCAATCGCCGTGGACAATGCCAGCGACCCCTCCGCCGCCCTGCGGCACGCGGTCTCGTTGGCGGTGAGCCCGACGATGCACTTCGAAACGAGCAAAGGGATCGTGCGGTCGAGTAGGACGATCGATTCGGTCACGGCGTTGAGGATGATCGATTCCCAGACATTGAGGTCGAGCTCGCCCTCGCAGGCCCGGGCGACGGTAGCGTCGTTGCCGAGGACGCGGAAATAGACTTGGATAGCCATCTCGGGAATGACCGGATTGATCTTGCCGGGCATGATCGACGAGCCCGGCTGCACGGCTGGCAGCGTGATCTCGGAAAGGCCGGCGCGCGGGCCCGACGACATGAGCCTGAGATCGGCGCACATCTTGGCCACCGACAGCGCCAGGGCTTTCAGCACGCCGGAGATCGATATCCATTGGTCGGCATTCTGCAATCCGTCGAAGAAGTTCTCGTCCGGTTCCAGCTCGAGCCCGGTGATGCGGCGGAGCTCGGCGTAGATCTCGGCCTTGTAGCCGGCCAGCGCACCGAATTCGGTGCCGATCGCAGTGGCGCCGAGAGGCAGGTGCAGGCATTTGTCCTTCGCGGCGGCGAGCTCGCGCAGGATGCGCTGGAAGCCATGCCTGTAGCCCGACAATTGCTGGCCAAGCGTGATCGGCAGCGCGTCCTGGAAACAGGTGCGCGAGAGCTTTATCACGCCGGCGAATTCGGCCTCCCTGGCGGCCAAGGCCTCGACCAGCGTCGACCCCGAGCCCTGAAGCCGCGCCAGCAAGCCATGCACGGCAAGCTTCATCGCCGACGGGATGACGTCGTTGGTCGACTGCCCCATGTTCACATGCGTATTGGGATGGACGCAGTCGTAGCCCTTATGGCCGGTCAGCGCTTCGTTGGCGCGGTTCGCCAGAACCTCGTTGACGTTCATGTTGGCGGCGGTACCGCCGCCGCCATGATAGATGTCGACGCAGAACTGCGACGGCTCGAAGTCTTCCAGACAAAACTTGCCGGCCGCGACAATCGCCTCGGCGATTTCCTTGGGCAGGCCTCCGGCCGCCAAATTGGCCAGCGCCGCGGCCTGCTTGATGCGGATGACGCTTGCAACGAAGCCCGGGACATCGGCGATCGTCTTGCCCGAGATGGAGAAATTCTCGTGCGCGCGAACCGTCTGGATGCCGTAGTAATGGGCGTCGTCGATGCGACGGCTGCCAAGCGCGTCCGTCTCGGTGCGCTCGCCATCGCTGGCTGGCGAGCCTGGCATGATCTCGTTCATGTTGGATTCCCTGGTTTGGGTGGAGCGATCAGAGGACCTTGTCGAGGAACTCCTTGGTCCGCGGATCCTGAGGGTTGGCGAAGAATGCCTTCGGCTCGCCCTGTTCGACGATCACGCCCTTGTCGGTGAAGAAGACGCGGTTGGCCGCCTCGCGCGCGAAGCGCATCTCGTGGGTCACCAGGATGCAGGTCATGCCATCTTCGGCGACCTTCCTCACCGCGCTCAGCACTTCCTTGACCATTTCCGGATCGAGCGCCGCCGTCACCTCGTCGAAGAGGATCACTTCCGGCTGCATGCAGAGCGCACGGGCGATCGCCACGCGCTGCTGTTGCCCGCCCGACAATTCGCCCGGATAGGCAAGCGCCTTTTCGGTAAGGCGCATCCCGGCAAGCAGGTTGCGCGCCCTCTCCTCGACGTCCTTGCGCGGTTCCTTCAAAACCTGGATCGGCGCCATGGCGACGTTTTCCAGCACGGTCTTATGCGGGAACAGATTGTACTGCTGAAACACCATGCCGACGCGATGGCGCAGCGCCACCTTGTCGACCTTCGGATCGGTGACCGTGATGTCGCCCAATTGGATCACGCCGTGATCGACCGGGGTCAGGCCGTTGATGGTTCTGAGGATCGTCGACTTGCCGGAACCCGACGGGCCGATGATGGCCGCGACCTCGCCCTTGGCGACGCCGAGCTCGACGCCGCGCAGCACCTCAAAGCTTCCGAACGCCTTGTGCACGCCTTTGAGCGAGACCAGGTCTCGACCTTCAATCTCGGTTCGCATGAGAACTCCTCAGACGGTTCGGAAGCGGCGCTCGAGCGCATTGCTGATGCGGGAAATCGGGTAGGTGTAGAGAAAGAACATCACGAGCAGCGTGGCATACATCGGGATCAGGAAGCTGGCTTGCGCCTCGGACTGCACCGCCGCCTGGGTGCGGGCCAGCGCTTCCTCGACGCCGACGATCGAGGCGAGCGGCGTCGCAGTGATGAGCAGCGCGTAAAGGTTCATCCAGGGCGGCAGCATGCGCGTGATGCACTGAGGCAGGATGATGCGGAACAGCGTGACAGACCTGGAATAGCCAAGCGCCTCGGCGGCCTCCCACTGCCCCTTCGGGATGGACCCTATCGCGCCGCGCACGATCTCCGAAAAATTCGCCGCCACCGGCAAGCTGAAACCCAGTGTCGCGCGCAACCAGCTCGGGACGTTGTAGGTCGCGCCGGAGATCACGATCGAATAGGGCATCAGGAAGATGCAGTAGAACAAGAGCACCAGCCAGGGTGCGTTGCGGAACAGCTGGGTGGCAAGGCGGGAGACGCCACCGACCAGGCGGATATGCGAGGTCTGGCCAAGGCCCAGGAACACGCCTGCGCCGGTGCCGAGCACGATCGCCAGCACGCTCATCAGCACGTTGAGGCCGAAACCCCAGAGCACGAAGGGCAGCCATCGAAGAACATCGGCGAAGATCGAGGTTTCCGACATGGTGCGCTCCGCTCAGTTCACACCGAAACCGGGCAGGCGCATCGCCCGCTGCGCACGGCCGATGATCCAAACCACGATCCCCGTCAAAAGCAGGTAGATGGCCAGCATGACGTTCATCATCTCGAAGGTGTTGAGGGAGTCCGACCAGATCTGATTCGACACGTAGAGCAATTCCGCCACGCCGATCGCATAGGCGACGGTGGTCGCCTTGGTGAGATCGACCAGGTTGTTGGCCAAAGAGGCGAAGGAAAAGCGTAGTCCCAGCGGCGCCACGACATAGCGGAAAGCCTTGAAGCGCGAATAGCCGAGCGCCAGCGCCGCTTCCTCGTAGGAGCCGTGCACGGCACCGATGCCGGAGCGAAAGGTTTCGACGTTGAAGGCGCCTGCATAGAGCGAAAGCGCGATCACCGCCCAGGTGAAGTTGCCGATCATCGGCACCGGCAGGCCGATGGCATTCTGTCCGACCGGCATCAGGCTGCCGACGGCGAAGTAGAAGAAATACATCTGCACGAGCAGCGGCGTGTTGCGGATGAGCGCCACGTAAGCGCACACCAGCATCGCCGCCGGCCCCCTGGACAGACCGAGCACGGTCGCACCGGCGGCGCCGATCAGGATGCTGAAGAACGTGCAGAGGACGACCAGCGCGCAGGTAGTGGCGAGCCCCGACACGAAGCGCTCGAAATCGAAGGCGTCGTAGAGGATCGTCAGGTTGATGCCGGATGCCTTCAGCTCCAGCGCGAATTGACGAAAGAGTTCGAGCATTGCCCACTCCCGTGATGAGGTGGCCGATCCCCGGAGGAACCGGCGCGATCAGAGCATGATCGATGAGATTGACGTGACTCGCGGGCGCGTCATTCCCGGCCTGAAAACCCTTTCGCTCACTGCGTGGCAAGGTGATCCTTCAGCGCCTCGTGCATCTTGCGCAGATAGGCGGACTCGGCGATGCCGTTGGCCTTCTCCAGCTCAAGCAGCTTGCCAGAGCGGTGCCAATTGGCGATCGCGCCGGCGACCAGCACACCCCATGGCTTGTCGAGATCGGCCTTGCGGACGGCAATGCCCCATGGCGCATCATCCTGGGTCGGCAGCGGCATGTAATAGTCCGCCCATTTCGGATCCGCGAGTTGCACATTGATCAGATTGTCATCGGACAGCACGCCGATGCAGCGGCCCTGCTGCAAGGCGCTTTCGACCTCCGCGGTGCCGGCAAAGGCCAGTAGCTCGAGCTTGAACTTCTCCTGCGCGGGCTTGTTGTACCAGGCGCCCTGAATGGCGCAGATGGTCTGGCCGGTCATTTCGTCCCACTTGGTCGCCTTCACTTTCTTCGGCAGCAGGATGTTGTAGCCAGACGAATAGTAGTTCGGATGGACGAAGCCGACGACCTGGCGGCGTTCGGCCGTATCGGTGGCCGATGCGATCATGATGTCGATCTGCCCCTGGGCGAGGAATTCGAAGCGGTTGGCCGAGTTGACCTTGACGATCTCGACCTTGGCGCCGAGGAGTTGGCCGAGCGCATTGGCAAGGTCCACTTCCATGCCGGCGAAGCTGCCGTCCGCGGCCCGGTAGGACCACGGCTTGTAGTCGTCCTTGGTGCCGACCTTCAACACTTTCGTCGCCTCGATCTTGCACAAGGTGTCGTCGCCGCAGTCGAGTGTCTCGGCACGCGCGACGGCCGCGCCAAGCCCGAGGGCCAACCCGAATGCGAAGGTTTTCAAAGCTTTCATCGTCATCTCCGTGCGTGAGTGTTCAATATCCCTCGCCTCCGCGAAGCGATGGCTTCGCAGGCGCTTTTCTTCTTTTTGTCGGCTGTTTCCCGAAGGCCCCTTCCCGTTGCGGCCTTCACGGACATGAATGACGCCACAGACCGTTGGCCGCAACGGTTTTTCAGCATATGTACTTGTCTTAATGGAAAGTATGATCTCAATTACTGATGTAAGGGAATTCCCATGAAGGACGGCATCGACCTCAGGATGCTTGAAATCGCGGCGGTGGCGATTGAAAGCGGCAGTATGAGCGCTGCCGGATCGCGCCTCGGCCTGACCCAATCGGCGGTATCACAAGCCGTACGGCGTCTGGAGAAGGAGATCGGCGCCAAGCTTTTGCACCGCGAGCGCCGGCCGCTGACCCCGACCGAAGCGGGAAGGGTGCTGGCGGCCCAGGTCCAGGAGGTGGTCCAGCGGGTCGGCCGGGCAGTCGACGCGGTGCGGTCCGCGGCGGCGATGCCGGAGCGGCTGGACCTGCGGCTCGGCCTGGTCGATTCCTTTGCCGGCACCATCGGCGCCTACCTCGTCAAGGAATTGGTGGACGGGGCACTCGCGCTGCGGCTCACCGCATGGTCGGGCCTTGCCTATTCCCATACCGAGGCGCTGATGCGCCACGCAATCGACGCGGCAGTCACCTCGGACCCGATGGAAGGCCTGGACGATATCGAGCGCTATCCGTTGTTTCGCGAGCCCTATCTGCTGCTGGTGCCGAAGAATCTCGGCGCAGATTGCAGGGACCAGGATCTGCGCGAAATTCTATCCCGCCGCCATCTGATACGACTTAGCGCGCGCTCGCACAGCGGCTCGCAAATCGAGCGGCATTTGCGTCGGCTTGGCCTGGATCCTCCGCGCATGCTCGAATTCGACACGTCCGACGCGCTGGTCGCCATGGTGGCGACCGGCGTGGGCGTTGCCATCACGACCCCGCTCTGCCTGCTACAGGGCGCCGCCTTTGTCGACGGCGTCGAGGTGATGCCGCTTCCGGGACCGGGATTTTCGCGCCAATTGACCTTTCTCACCCGCCGCCAGGAGTTCGTCACGCTCGGGCCGCGCGTTGCTGAACTCGCCCGCAATATGGTCAGAGCAAGAGCTTTGCCACGGTTCCTTGAGCTTGCCCCGTGGCTCGAACCCAAGATGGAATGGATGATGCTAAATCCCGACACCAACCTCTGAACCAATCAGTTACGCTTAGTCTCTCTAGGCGCGCGAAATTTGCTGCGAAACATTCGGCCAGTGCGAAAGTCCGCTTCAAACGCACCAACGACCGCGGCTCTAGTTGTCGGCTATGTCTGCTTTCAGGCGATGACGGTGCTACGGCTCACATTGGGCGCAGTGCGGCCATTCGTGTCTTAGCTCATTCTGAGTCTTTTTGATCAGAGCGACCCTGTACCGACGTGACCAACGGTCAGGAATCCGCATAGTCCGCCATGGCGTCGCTCAACATCGAGGAGGTCAGCGTCCTGCCGCTGAACGAAACCCGCTGCGCGGGAGGGCGCGAACGGTTGAGGTAGAGGTCAAGAACCGGACGTCGCGCTCGCATTGAGGGTGGTTCGGCAGCGGCAGAGCATCACGGGCTTCTTCAACAAGGAGCCCGA
>NZ_SRUU01000027.1 GCF_004791585.1 Mesorhizobium sp. M1C.F.Ca.ET.210.01.1.1 | reverse complement strand
GCCATTCGCCGGACTGCCGCCAGCTTGAAGTCGCGGTTGAACCGCCGCCTAGGATCGTCCCTTCTCATCAGTCCTCCTAACGGAGAACTGTTACCCGTTTTCTGTCTCAAAATCGGGGTGCACTACAATGGTCTCCGGTATAAACCGTAACCTATGTGTCCAGAATGGACCATCAGTTTGGCTGGGGCGCCAGGATTCGAACCTGGGAATGTCGGTACCAAAAACCGATGCCTTACCGCTTGGCGACGCCCCAGCAGCCGGGGCCATGCCCGTTGCGCGCGGCCTTATAGGACGAGCCGGTGGAAAGCTCAATGGCGGATTGGGGGAATAAGAGAGTAGGGGAGTAGGGGAGTAGGGGAGTAGGGGAGTAGGGGAGTAGGGGAGTAGGGGAGTAGGGGAGTAGGAGCAACTGTCTCTTCACCTACTCCCTTACTCCGCCATTCCCCTACCTACTGCTCGCTCCAGACGGCCAGTTCGTTGCCGGCCGGATCGGTGAAATGAAATCGCCTGCCGCCGGGGAAGGAGAAGATCGGCTTGACGATCGTGCCGCCGGCATTCTCGACTGCGTTGAGTGTCTCCTCGAGATTCTCGGAATAGAGCACGGGCAGCGGCTTGGGCGACGCCTCGCCGGCATCGGCCTGGAAGCCGCCGTCGAGCTCCTCGGCAAAAGCGGAATAGGTCGGCCCGTAGTCGGTGAACGACCAGGAAAACGCTGCGCTATAGAAGGATTTGACGCTGTCCAGCGTGCCGCCGGTAGCCGGCAGTTCCAGATAGTCGAGTTTTCCGTTGAGTTTCATGACGCTACTCCCACTATGTTCTTGTTATGTTCTATATCGAGGCGCCGACACCGGCAAGTCTTTTTGACGCAGCTTTTGCTTAATCGATTGTAGTGGCGGCGCTTGCTTTGCCAATGCCTTGCCTTTCGCAATGCAGCATCATATCGCTCGGATCGGAAGGGCGGGGAACCGGGCTTCGGCCCGGGTGTTGTCTATCTTCCAAGGACCTGGAGGGCGAGCATGACCAAGTGGGTTTACACCTTTGGCGACGGGGCCGCTGAAGGCCGTGCCGGCGACCGCAACCTCCTCGGCGGCAAGGGCGCCAACCTGGCCGAGATGTGCAGCCTCGGCCTGCCGGTGCCGCCGGGCTTCACCATCACCACCGAAGTCTGCAACGCCTATTACGCCAACGGCCGCAGCTATCCGACGGCACTTGAGGCGGACGTGCTCGCGGCGCTCGACCATATCGGCCGGCTCACCGGCCGACGTTTCGGCGACCCGTTGAAGCTGCTGCTGGTCTCCGTGCGCTCCGGCGCCCGCGCCTCGATGCCCGGCATGATGGATACCGTGCTCAATCTCGGCCTCAACGACGAGACGGTCGAGGCACTGGCCGCCGATTCCGGCGATTCTCGCTTTGCCTATGACAGCTACCGCCGCTTCATCCAGATGTATTCCGATGTCGTCATGGGGCTTGACCATGAGGTTTTCGAGGAAATCCTCGAGGACCGGAAGGCGAGCCTCGGCCACGACCTCGACACCGAGCTTTCGGCCGCCGAATGGCAGGACGTGATCGGTCTCTACAAGGCCAAGGTCGAAGAGGAGCTCGGCAAGCCGTTCCCGCAGGACCCGCGTGAGCAGCTCTGGGGCGCCATCGGCGCGGTGTTTTCGAGCTGGATGAACAACCGCGCCATCACCTACCGGCGCCTGCACGACATCCCGGAAAGCTGGGGCACGGCGGTCAACGTCCAGGCTATGGTGTTCGGCAATATGGGTGACACCTCCGCCACCGGCGTCGCCTTCACCCGCAATCCCTCGACCGGCGAAAGACACCTCTACGGCGAATTCCTCGTCAACGCCCAGGGCGAGGACGTGGTGGCCGGCATCCGCACGCCGCAGAACATCACCGAGGTTGCGCGCATTGCCGCCGGCTCCGACAAGCCGTCGCTGCAGAAGCTGATGCCGGACGCCTTCCAGGCTTTCGTCGACATCTCCGATCGGCTGGAAAAGCATTACCGCGACATGCAGGACCTCGAATTCACCATCGAGCGCGGCAAGCTGTGGATGCTGCAGACCCGCTCCGGCAAGCGCACCGCCAAGGCGGCGCTGAAGATTGCCGTCGAGATGGCGAAGGACGGGCTGATCACCAAGGAGGAGGCGGTCGCCCGCATCGATCCCGCCTCGCTCGACCAGCTCCTGCACCCGACCATCGATCCGAAGGCCGCGCGTGATGTCATAGGCATGGGCCTGCCTGCGTCTCCTGGCGCCGCCACCGGCGAGATCGTCTTCTCGTCCGGCGATGCCGAGGACGCCAAGGCGCAAGGCCGCAAGGTGATCCTGGTGCGCATCGAGACCAGCCCCGAGGACATTCACGGCATGCATGCCGCCGAAGGCATCCTCACCACGCGCGGTGGCATGACCAGCCACGCGGCGGTGGTGGCGCGCGGCATGGGCAAGCCCTGCGTGTCGGGCGCCGGCTCGCTGCGGGTCGACTACAAGGCCGGCACGCTGATCTCGATGGGCCAGACCTTCCGCAAGGGCGACATCATCACCATCGACGGCGGCAACGGCCAGGTGCTGAAGGGGGCGGTGGCCATGCTGCAGCCGGAGCTGTCCGGTGACTTCGCCGCCATCATGGAATGGGCCGATGCCGCGCGCCGCATGAAGGTGCGCACCAATGCCGAGACGCCGCTTGACGCGCGCATGGCGCGTTCCTTCGGCGCCGAAGGCATAGGGCTCTGCCGCACCGAGCATATGTTCTTCGATGGCGATCGCATCGTCGCCATGCGCGAGATGATCCTGGCCGACACCGAGAAGGACAGGCGGGCAGCGCTCGACAAGCTGCTGCCGATGCAGCGCTCGGATTTCCTCGAGCTGTTCGAGATCATGGCCGGACTGCCGGTGACGATCCGCCTGCTCGACCCGCCGCTGCATGAATTCCTGCCCAAGACCGAAGCCGAGCTCGCCGAGGTCGCGGCAGCGATGAACGTGTCTGCCGACAAGCTCAGGCAGCGCACCGAGGCGCTGCATGAATTCAACCCCATGCTCGGCCATCGCGGCTGCCGGCTCGCCGTCTCCTATCCCGAGATCGCCGAGATGCAGGCACGCGCCATCTTCGAGGCTGCGGTCGAGGCCGGCCGCAAGGCCGGCGCGCTGGTGGTGCCGGAGATCATGGTGCCGCTGGTCGGCCTGGCGAAGGAGCTGGAATACGTCAAGGCGCGCATCGATGCGGTCGCCCAAAGCGTCATGCAGGAGACCGGCACCAAGATCGATTATCTGACCGGTACGATGATCGAGCTTCCCCGCGCGGCCATCCGCGCCCATGTCATCGCCGAGGCGGCCGAATTCTTCTCCTTCGGCACCAACGACCTGACGCAGACGACCTTCGGCATCTCCCGCGACGACGCGGCCTCTTTTCTTGAAACTTACCGTCAGAAAGGTATCATCGAGCAGGATCCGTTCGTTTCGCTCGACGTTGACGGCGTCGGCGAGTTGGTGCGGATCGCGGCGGAGAAGGGTCGGGCGACGCGGCCCCAGATCAAGCTCGGCATTTGCGGCGAGCATGGTGGCGATCCGGCCTCGATCCGGTTTTGCGAAGAGGTCGGCCTCGACTATGTGTCATGCTCACCTTACCGTGTCCCGATCGCCCGGCTCGCCGCGGCGCAAGCTGCCGTGCAGATCGCAAAGTCGGCGCCACGCGCCTGACAGCCCGCTGCGAGCTTACGCTTTTGTAAACAAAGTCACGCGAACGTGCGCGTGACGGCCCCCAATGTCGACACTGTTTCCGCTCAGTTTCACTGTCCCGAACCCGCCCGGTCCAGAGAAACAGATGTTGCAGATTTCCCCCACCAGTGTCCGGTCGATCCTGATCCTGCAGACCAAGTTCATCGGCGATATCGTGCTTGCTTCGGTATTGGCGAAGAACCTGCAGCTCGAATATCCCGGCGTCAGAATCGTGTTCCTATGCGAGGCTAGGTTCGCCGGCTTCTTAACCGCGCATGGCATTGCTACGGAGGTCATTCCGTTCACCCGCGCCCGCATGCGCGGGACGCCGCTTCAGCGCGGGCGCGAGCTCGTCCGGGTCGTAGGCGCGTTGCGGCGGCACCGCTTTGACATGACTATCGATATCACCGACTCGAAAACCTCACGGCTGGTATCTGGCTTGGTCCGCGCCCCGGTTCGGGTCGGTCATCATCCGACCGAACGGCCTCTGCGCTGGCATGAGCGCCAGCCTGCCAATGTCAGAATGAAGCCCTTCGGATTCGGCGAAAAACACTATCTCTTTCGCTATTTGTCGCCACTGGAGGTGCTTGGCGTCGACCTGCGCGTCAGGGTGCCGGCCATTCGCCCGCTGCCCTTCGAAACGACGCGGGCCCTCGCCTTGCTGGGCAAATACCTCTTGCGGCCGAAAGCCTTCGTGGCGGTGCATCCGGGCGCAAGCTTCCCCGGGCGCCGCTGGCAGCCCGAGCGCTTTGCCGCCGCGATCGACCGGATTGCGACGGAAACCGGCCTGGACGTCGTCCTGGTTGGCGGTCCCGAGGAAAAAGAGGCTGCGGACAAGATCATGGCGGCCGCGAAAACGCCGGTCGTCAATATGGTCGGCGCCCTCTCGCTCGAAACCTTGCTGGCGCTGCTCAAAGAGGCCAGGCTGTTCGTCGGCAATGAAAGCGGCCCGATGCATATGGCTGCGGCGGCCGGCACTCCTGTCGTTGGTCTGTTCGGCCTGACCAATCCGATTAAGTGGGGACCTGTCGGCGTTCCCAGCATCTCTTTGCGGCCGCAGATGCCTTGCGATTGCGTCGGCGGCGACCTGTGCCGCCGGACCGATCCGAGCAAGGCATGCTGCGTCTGGCGCCTGGAAGTGGATGTCGTGGTCGAAGCGGCGCGGGAGCTTCTGGCGCGGACGGCGCTGGAGCAGGCGGTCTGAGATTTGTGACGCCGGCCTGACCTCAATCTCAACACACCTTGGCGCATGTCGCCCAAAAGTGCATTGCGGCTGCAGCGGCAAGAACGGGGACAGAAGATCACGCAAATTGTCGCGTGGTTGCATTCGGGCTGCGAACCGTCCCGATTTTCGCCTAGATGCAGGTTCTGTTGAGGCCATCATGCGTTTGATCGGCCCGACGGGCAGGGCTTGGAAGGAATGGCGGGTTTGCTTCGGAAATCTCTTTGCGCGCTGGCGCTGTCGCTCGCGCTGGTCCCGGCCGGCAATGCCGCGACGCTGGTCGAGCCGACGTTGCATCTGAAGCCGCAAGGCGGCGGCGGGCGCGTGGCGCTCACGCTGGACGCCTGTGGCGGGAAGACCGATACGCGCATTCTTTCGGCGCTGGTCGACAACAGGATCCCCGCAACCATTTTCGTCACCGGCATCTGGCTGAAGCGCAATGCCGCCGCTGTCGAGATCATGCGCGCGCATCCGGACCTGTTCGAACTCGAAAATCACGGCGGCCGCCACATCCCGGCGGTCGACACGCCGCGCAAGATCTACGGCATCAGCAGCGCCGGCAGCGCCGATGCCGTTCAGGCCGAAGTCGAATCCGGCGCCGCGGCGCTTGCGAGCTCCGGCGGCCCGGCGCCGAGATGGTTTCGCGGCGCCACCGCCGAATACAGCCCCTCGGCGATCGCGACGATCCGTAAGCTGGGCTTCAAGATTGCAGGCTTTTCCGTCAATGGCGACGGCGGCTCGCTGCTCGGCGCCAAGGAAACCGCCCGGCGCATCGCCGCTGCCAAGGATGGCGACGTCATCATCGCCCACATCAACCAGCCGACCCATTCGGCGGGCGAGGGCGTCGTCCAGGGTCTGCTGGCCCTGAAGCAGAAGGGCATGACCTTCGTTCGCCTCGACGATGCCGAGGATGTAGGCAACGACGGCACAACGGATTGATCGGTGCCGTGATATTCAGGCGATGCCGGCCTGCGAAGGCCGGTTTCCTGCGCTTCCGGTACTCACGGACCTCAACGTCCGCTCCGTTCCGGTTCTCGGAACCCAGCAATCCCGACTCGGCCTGACCTGAATCTCAAGGCACCTTGGGTGGGCCTTACCCAAAGACAGTCAGTCGGGCTTGGCCTCAACCGTCACCTTGCTCGTGTAGAATGCGCCGTGATCGCGGATCTCGAGCATTTCGTCGAACGGCTGCTCATACGCCCACATCGCGTCCTTGCCGCTTTCGCCGGCCGGCAGGACGCTCCAGTAGCTCGCATCGCCCTTGTAGGGACAATGTGTCGAGTGCTCGGTCCTGGCGAGCTTGCCAAAATCGATGTCGTCGAAGGGGATGTAGAAAACCGAGGGGTAGGGCGGTTCCGACAACTGCCTGGCCCGCGTCGACCTGGCGATGACGGCGTCGCCGGCGCGGACCGTGACGGTGCCGCGGTAAGGTTCGATCGTTATCACCTTATCGGGATTGCGTTGGAAGCCGGGGGCGGGGTTGGCGCGCTTGTCCATGCGGGTTCTCCTTCAGCAATTCCGGGAAAATGCGGTCGACCGGAGAAAATGCTGTCAGTCAAAGGTGTGTTGGACCGGCGCCCTATGCAAGTCAGTACCGTGGCGAGAAATCGCGTCTCAGCGAAATAATGTTCCAAAGCGCGTCGCGGTCTTTCGGGTTCGCTCCATGCGCTTTAGGTTTTTTGATTTTACGCATGTCTTTGTCCCGAAACCGGTTTCCACCTTCGGGAGACATGCTTTAACCGATGCTGGCGGTCAGGCGGCGGCCTTGAACGCGTCCATGAGGCCCGCATAGGCGGCGGCGATGCCGGCGACCGGATTTGTGCTCCTCGCTGCCGTCTCGACCTTCAGCGCGCCGCCCGTGGTCGGCAGCGTCAGCAGCAGGAACTGACGGCTGCCGCCGTCGCCGACGCATGCGGCGGCGACATGCTGGCCTTCGCCGCCATTGTCGACGCACATCTTGAACAGCAGGGTTCCGCCGACGGCCTCCAGCGCGCCGCCGACGACTTCGGCAAATTCATCGTCGGAAACGGTTTTGGAGTCCGGCGTCAATTCGTCCAGACTTTCGGCAAGCGTGCTTTCGAGGGCTTTTTCGTCGAGCTGCGCATCCATGCGAACCTCTCCATTCGCCAATCTCACCCAGCCCATTAATGAAACTTAACGCCGACGATGGCCGGATTATGGCGGGTTTCGCGGGTTGCCGCATCCATCCACCGCCTTGGACTTATGACGGCTGGACAATCCGCCGGATCATTCCACAATGCGTAAAACTCCGCATTCCACAATGCGTGAAACAATGACGCGAAAGCGCAAAAGGGGAGGAACCGAGATGCTCGGACTGATGCAGGAATGGCCGCTGCTCTGCCACAAGCTGATCGATCACGCCGAACGTCAGCACGGCGGGCGCGAAATCGTATCGCGTTCGATCGAAGGCTCGATCGTGCGCACCACCTATGCCGAAATCCATCGCCGGGCGCTCAAGGTCGCCGAGCGGCTGGAGCGCGATGGCTTCGGCCTGGGTGACCGTATAGCCACGCTTGCCTGGAACACGGCCCGGCACATCGAGGCCTGGTACGGCATCATGGGCATCGGCGCGATCTATCACACGCTCAATCCGCGCCTTTTTCCCGAGCAGATCGCCTGGATCATGAACAATGCCGAAGACAAAGCGATCTTCGTCGATCTGACCTTCTTGCCGCTCCTGGAAAAGATCGCAGGCCAGGTAAAATCGCTGAAAAAGGTGATCGTGCTGACCGACCGGGCGCACCTGCCGCAATCGTCGTTGCCGAACGCCGTTGCCTTCGAGGAATGGCTGGCCGAGGTCGACGGCGTCTTCGCCTGGAAGACCTTCGACGAGAACACCGCCGCCGGCATGTGCTATACCTCGGGCACGACGGGCGACCCGAAAGGCGTCCTCTACAGCCACCGCTCGAACGTGCTGCATGCCATGATCGCGGCGATGCCGGACGCCATGGGCTTGTCCGCGCGGGACGTGATCCTCCCGGTGGTGCCGATGTTCCATGCCAACGCCTGGGGCCTTGGCCAGAGTGCGCCGATGATCGGCGCCAAGCTGGTGATGCCCGGCTGCAAGATGGACGGTGCTTCGATCTATGAATTGCTCGACACCGAGAAGGTCACCTTCAGCGCCGCCGTCCCGACGGTATGGATGATGCTGCTGCAATATCTGGAGGAGACCGGCAAGAAATTGCCTTATCTCAACAAGGTCGTCATCGGCGGCTCGTCCTGCCCGCGCGCCATCACCGCCAGGTTCCAGGACAAATACGGAGTTCAAGTCGTGCATGCCTGGGGCATGACCGAAATGTCGCCGCTCGGCACCTTGTGCACCATGAAGCCTGAATATGAAGCGCTGAGCGGCGATGCCAGGCTCGATATCCAGGGCAAGCAGGGCCATCCGCCGTTCGGCGTCGAAATGAAGGTGACCGACGACGAGAACAACGCGCTGCCATGGGACGGCAAGACCTTTGGACGTCTCAAGGTGCGCGGCCCGGCAATCGCGCGCGCCTATTACGGCGGTGTCGGCTCCGAGCAGTTCGACGCCGATGGCTGGTTCGACACCGGCGACGTCGCGCATATCGACGCTTGCGGTTATATGCAGATCACCGACCGCGCCAAGGATGTCATCAAATCGGGCGGCGAATGGATTTCCACCATCGATCTCGAGAACCTTGCCGTCGGCCATCCCGACGTGGCGGAGGCCGCGGCAATAGGCGTGCCGCATTCCAAATGGGGTGAGCGGCCCCTGTTGGTCGTCGTGCGCAAGCCGGGCAAGGAGCCGAGCAAGAGCGACATCCTAGGCTTCATGAGCGGCAAGGTGGCCAAATGGTGGATGCCCGACGACGTCGCCTTCGTCGGCGAAATTCCCCACACCGCCACCGGCAAGATCCAGAAGGTCACCCTGCGCCAGCAATTCAGGGAGTATCGGCTGCCGACAGACTGAGGAATGTTCAATCAGCGATTCCACCGGACGCCGAACTGCGCTAACTCTCGGCGCGGGTTGGGGTGATGCGGCAGACGATGGCTACAATTCCTGAACGGCAGACGTCGAAGGCGGCCGGCTGGTCGCGGCGGATCGGGGCATTCTCGCTCGTGCTCCTGCTGACCGCGCTTGCGGGTTATCGGCTCGATCTTACCGACACGCCGCCATTTCTGTGGGTGCTGGCGATCGTCGCGCTGCTGGCGGCGCTTGCGCTGCTGCTGGCCGGGCTTGCCCTGTCGAGACTTTGGAATTTCGGCGATCGCGGCGGCCGCGACTTGAGCATCGGCGCGCTGCTGGCGCTGCTTGTGCTAGCCCCTTTCGGCATCGCCGCCTACTGGGCGACGATCTATCCGCCGTTGCGCGACATCTCGACCGACCTCGACGACCCGCCGGAGCTGGACACCAGCGACCGGACAAGCGACATGAACGCCTTGTCGCTGCCGACGCCCGGCGAACAGAGCCTGCAGGCGGACGCCTACCCACTGGTCACCGGGCGCAGCTACAATCTTCCGTTCGAAACCGTGGTCGACGCAGTCGAAACAGTGCTCGACCGGCGGGACTGGCAACTGACCGCGCCTTATCCTGATATCAACGGCCAGAGCCAGGCGACGATCAACGCGGTCGCGAGGGGCTTCGTGGTCGGGCTGCCCGCCGACGTTGCCATTCGCATCACCGACGACGGCGATCAGGTCGTCGTCGACATGCGCTCGGCCTCGCGCTACGGGCGTTATGACTTTGGCGACAATGCCGCCCGCATCACCGATTTCCTCGGCGAGCTCGACCAGGAGGTCGCCGGCCAGGTCGGCGCGGCGCCAGCCGAATAGGGCAATTCCAAGAAAAGCACGGTTTTCCGTCCGGAATTGCGTGAGAACAAATCATGCAGGCGTGAAAATACCGTCGATCGCCGGGTCGCCTTCGGTGGCGACGAGGCCGCGGGCAACCAGATCTTCGAGATGAGCGAGGACCGAAAGCCCGGCGGCGCCGTGCAGCCGCGGGTCGGTGTCGCGATAGATCGCCGCGACCATGTCCTTGATTGTCCGGTCGCCGCCGCGGATGCGCTCCAGGATCGCCCGTTCGCGCATCTTGCGATGCGTCTTCAGCCCGCGCATGAAGCTGCGTGGCGCGGTGACCGGCCCGCCATGACCGGGCAGCAGCAACCGGTCGCCGCGCTCGATCAGCCTGTCGAGCGATTTCATGTAGTCGGCCATCGCGCCGTCCGGCGGCGCGACGATAGAGGTTGCCCAGGCCATGACATGGTCGGCCGAAAACAGGATGCCGGTCCCTTCGAGCGTGAAGGCCGCGTGGTTGGCTGTGTGCCCGGGCGTCAAGACCGCGCGGATCGCCCAGCCGTCGCCTTGGGCAAGGCTTCCGTCCGCCAGCGCGACATCGGGCACGAAGCCCAGGTCGGCGCTGGCGTCGAGCGGATTGATCTCGCCGATGCGCAGCCGCCGCGCCGGCCGATGCGGACCTTCGGCAAGCACGGTGGCGCCGGTCAACGACTTGAGCCGCGCCGCGAGCGGCGAATGGTCGCGGTGGGTATGGCTGACGAAGATATGGCTGACCGGCCTGCCGTCGATCGCCGCGAGCAGCGTTTCGAGATGCGTATCGTCATCCGGTCCCGGATCGATGACCGCCAGCGTGTCGACGCCGACGAGATAGCTGTTGGTGCCATGGAAGGTGAAGGGGCTTGGGTTTCTAGCGGTGATGCGCAGCACGTCCGGCGCGACCGTGACCGCCTTGCCATAGGCGGGATCGAAACGTGTGTCGAATTCAAGCGCCATGCTGGGCTCCACTGCGATGCGGCAAAATCATTGCCGCCTTCTCCGGAAGCCAATATAGGAAAATTAGTGCATGTCGCCCAAAAGTGCGCAGCGGTTTTGGGCGCACAGCATGCATCAAGACAAAGTTTTGAAGCGCGTCGCCTGAACCCGTTTCTTGGCGACGTGCTTCAAGCCAGCAAATCAGCCACAACGGGGAAGACCATGGCAACTGCAACCACGATGCGCCCGCTCGTTTCTCTCGCTTTGCCCGACCAGGGCGTGGCCCGGCTTGCGACGCAACTCTTTCTGGCGCTTGCCGGAACCCTCCTGCTTATCCTGTCGGCGAAGACGAAAGTTGTGCTCGGCCCCGTCGACATTTCGCTGCAGACGCTTGCCGTTCTGCTGATCGCTTCGGCGTTCGGCATGCGCCTCGCCGTGGCGACGCTCATCCTCTATCTCGCCGAGGGTGCTATGGGTCTGCCGGTCTTCCAGGGCACACCGGAAAAGGGCATCGGCATCGCCTATATGCTGGGCTCCACCGGCGGCTACCTCGCCGGTTTCGTGGTCATGGCGGCAATCGCCGGCTGGGCCGCCGACCGCGGCTGGGACCGGCATCCATTCAAGCTGTTCGGCGCCATGCTTGTCGCCGAGATCGTGATGATGGCGATGGGCTTCGCCTGGCTGGCGGTCCTTATCGGGCCGGAAAAGTCGTGGCAGTTCGGCGTCGCGCCGTTCATCGCCGGCGACCTGATCAAGTTGGCGCTGGCCGCCAGCCTGGTGCCGGCCGTCTGGGCGCTGCTGCCGAAGCGGCCGTGAAGGATCCGTTCGAACAGATCGAGCAAAGCCGGCGGTAACCGCCGGCTTTTTTGTGATACGTCCTGTGTTCCGGCGGTTCGCCATATGGTGGAAATCGGCGAGACCGCTGTGCGCTTGGTTCAGCCGGAGATTGACAAGCCACGTCGCGAAACCTAAGCACGGGCAGCTTGCAGGGCCGGGGGGTTCGGCAACTCAAGGAGACCTTCTTGAAGGGAACTATCCTTGCTGGAGGCAGAGGAATGCTCCTTTGTCCAGTAATATTAGCATCATCTAAGAAAATATATGGCGCGCCGATCAATCGGCTCTGATCTGAAGATGCGCTGGCCGATGCTGCGGGCTTGCCGTCATACTGTCACAGGCTGTGTAGAGACGATGCCAATTAGCCCAACATGTGCCGAGTCAGCCTTTTCCGGAGAAGGTGGCAAAGGGTGACATTGAAGTTCGGCACCAGCGGACTGCGCGGTCTCGTGAGCGAGCTTCGAGGCGCGCCGGCATTCGCCTACACAGGTGCTTTCGTCCGCATGCTCAAGGACAGGGGCGCGCTGAACGAAGGCTCCAAGGTCTATGTCGGACGTGATCTTCGCGCTTCCAGCCCCGACATCGCCCAGCTTGTTCACATGGCCATTGCCGAGGCCGGCCTGATGCCGGTCGACTGCGGAGCGTTATCCACGCCCGCGCTAGCCCTTCACGCCAGCAGCGAGAACGCTCCGGCGATAATGGTCACCGGCAGCCACATCCCCGACGACAGAAACGGGCTAAAATTCTACCGGGCGGACGGTGAGATCGACAAGCGCGACGAACGCGACATCGTCGAAATCCACGCCGGCATGAAGGATAAGGCCCTGCCAATGTTGCCGGTTGAGCCCGCGCGATTGGGCGCCGAGCCGTCCCGCCGCTATGCCGAAAGATTTCTTGGCTTCTTCGAGAGGGGCAGCCTTTCCGGTCTGCGCGTCGGCGTCTACCAGCATTCGTCCGTGGCCAGAGACATCATCGTCGACGTTCTTCGCGAGCTTGGGGGCCGAAACGATACCTCTGGGCAGGGCCCAGCATTTCATTCCGGTCGATACCGAAGCGCTCAGGCGGGAGGATGTGGCGCTTCTCAAGGACTGGGCGGCGGCAGAGCTGTTCGACGCGATCGTGTCCACCGATGGCGATGGCGACAGGCCGCTGGTGGCGGATAACAGCGGCAATTTCGTGCGCGGCGATCTGGTCGGTGCGATTACGGCGCATTTCCTGGGCGCCGACTGCGTCGTGACACCGGTCACCTCCAATTCGGCCCTGGAACATTGCGGGTATTTTCCGCGCGTGGTTCGCACGCGCGTTGGCTCACCTTACGTCATTGAAGGCATCGGCAAATCTCTCGCCGAGGGCGCAACATGCGTCGTCGGCTTCGAGGCGAATGGCGGCGTTCTTCTGGGTTCGGCTGTCGAGAAGGATGGGCGCGCCCTTTCGGCGTTGCCGACGCGGGATTCTCTGTTGCCAATTCTCTGCGTGCTGTCGGCGATTGCGACGACCGGCCAGCCGCTCGCGCAGATCGCGGCCGACTTTCGCTTCCTCGCCGGCGCAAGCGGCCGGCTCGAGGGTGTGCCCTCCGAGACCAGCGCATCCTTTCTCCATAAATTGGCGGCCGATGCAGCCTATGCCGATGAAGTCTTCGCGGATCTCGGCGGCGTCGCGAATATTGACAACCGGGATGGTGTGCGTATCACCGCCCCTAACGGAGAAGTTGTGCACTTCCGCGCGTCAGGCAATGCACCGGAATTGCGTTGCTATGTCGAAGCAAAGGCACAATCGCGCGCAGACGAATTGCTGGGTCGGGGCCTCGCCCTTGGCCGAGCTCAAATCCTGGAAAGTTGAAGTTTGATCAAGATCGTTCCTGTCATCATCAGTGGCGGTGTCGGGTCCCGGCTCTGGCCGATTTCCCGTGCGTTGCATCCGAAGCCCTTCATCCCTCTGCCGGAGGGGGGGACGCTCATTCGCAAGACCTACGCCCGCGCCGTGGAAATCGAAGGCGTCGATCATGTTGTGACGGTCACCAACCGCGACCTGCTGTTTCTCACAGCGGATGAATATGCGGAGGTGGCAGCTTCGGGCGTGAAGAACACATTTCTGCTGGAGCCGTTCGGCCGCGACACGGCGGCAGCGATTGCGCTCGCGGCATTGCAAGTCGCAAGACAGAAACCGGAGGCCATCCTCCTCGTGCTCCCGGCGGACCATCTGATAGTGGACCAGGCCGGCTTTCGCGCGAGCGTGGCGAAGGCGGCCTCGCTTGCGGCATCGGGCCAGATCGTCACGTTCGGCGTGAAGCCAGACCGCCCTGAAACAGGCTTTGGCTACATCGAGGCCGAGGGGGATAGGGTCCTTCGGTTCGTGGAAAAGCCGAATGCGGCCACCGCAGCCCAGTTTATCGCCAGCGGCCGGTTCTTTTGGAATTCTGGCATGTTCTGCTTTACCGCTGGCTCGATGATCGCAGCCATGCAGGACCTGTGCCCGGAGGTGTTGTCCAGCGCGCGCACGGCGCTCGAGAATGGCAGGGCAAGCGAAGCGGCGGATCGCCTTGCCGTGGAGGTCGACAAGGACAGTTTCGCGGCTGTTCCGGCCGTTTCAATCGACTACGCCGTCATGGAGAAGGTAGGGAATGTAGGCTTCGTGCCCTGCGGTTTCGATTGGTCGGACATCGGCTCATGGAGCGTTCTGTCGAAGCTCGTTTCGGCCGACGACAGCGGCAACCGGGCCACTGGCGAAGCGATCCTGCACGAAGCAGCGAACTGCTACGTGCATAGCGAAGATCGGCTGGTCGGCGTTGTCGGCGTTCAGGATCTTCTGATCATCGACACGCCGGACGCGCTTCTGGTCGCGCACAAGGACAAGGCGCAGGAAGTGAAGGACCTCTACAACCGCCTCAAGGCCGAGGGGCACGAGACCGCGACGGTGCATCGCACGGTACACCGCCCGTGGGGTACCTACACCGTCCTCGAGGAGGGGCATCGCTTCAAGATCAAGCGGATCGAGGTGAAGCCGAACGCCCGCCTCAGTCTTCAGGCCCACCACCATCGCTCGGAGCACTGGGTGGTGGTGAGCGGGACCGCGAAAGTCGTCAACGGCGAGAGTGAGATCCTGCTGACGACCAACCAGTCCACTTATATCCCCTGCGGCCACAAGCATCGTCTGGAGAACCCAGGTATACTGCCGCTCGTCATGATCGAAGTGCAAAGCGGCGAATATCTGGGCGAGGACGACATCGTGCGGTTTGACGATGTTTACGGTCGCGCCTGACGATTCATCGGGCCGCGGCACGGGCAATCACCAGTTACATCGAGAGCGTTAGATGACAAAGACAGCATTGATAACCGGCATCACTGGGCAAGACGGCGCCTATCTGGCGGAACTCCTGCTCGAAAAGGGCTACGAGGTCCACGGACTTGCGCGGCGATCGAGCACCGCCGACGTCAACACGACGCGCCTGAAATGGCTGGGCATCGAGAAGGACGTGCGGATCGTTGACGGCAACCTGACGGACCTGTCCGGCCTGGCGCGGACGATGCGCGACATAAGGCCGGACGAAGTCTACAACCTTGCGGCACAATCCTTCGTCAAATCCTCGTGGCAGCAGCCGATCCTGACCGGCAACGTCACCGGCATGGGCGTTACCAACGTGCTCGAGGCGCTGCGCCTCGAAATCCCCGAGGCGCGTTTCTACCAGGCCTCGTCGTCGGAAATGTACGGCCTGATCCAGGAGCCGATGCAGTCGGAGGCCACGCCCTTCTACCCGCGCTCGCCTTATGCGGTCGCGAAGCTTTATGGCCACTGGATCACCGTCAATTATCGCGAGAGCTTCGGCCTGCATGCCTCGAGCGGCATCCTGTTCAATCACGAATCGCCGCTTCGCGGCATCGAGTTCGTGACCCGCAAGGTCACCGACGCGGTCGCGCGCATCAAGAAGGGCATGGCCAAGGAATTGCGGCTCGGAAATATCGATGCAAAACGCGACTGGGGTCATTCGAAGGACTATGTCCGCGCCATGTGGCTGATGCTGCAGCAGGACAAGCCGGACGACTATGTCGTCGCCACCGGCAGGACAACGACCGTGCGCGACATGTGTCGCATTGCCTTTGAGCATGTTGGGCTGAAGATGGACGACCACCTTGTGATCGATCCCGACCTGTTCAGGCCGGCGGAAGTCGAGGTGCTGCTGGGAAATCCGGCCAAGGCCAAGGCAAAGCTTGGATGGGAGGCGACGACCTCGCTGGAAGAGATGATCCGCGAAATGGTGGACGCGGATCTCGAACGGCACACTAACCCACCGAGACGCGGGTGATCGGAAAGCGCTTTTTGCCAACATGGTCGGTACGTTGACGCATCGCATTCTGGTAACCGGGGCCAGCGGGTTTGTCGGTACGGCACTGCTGCAGTTGCTGCAGCGGGAGCATGCCGGCTGCAAGGTATACGTGCTTGGTCATGGCGAAGGGCGGCAAAATCCGATCGATTTGCGCGAACGGGAGGCGATCGATGATGCCGTCCGCGAAGTCCAGCCCACCGCGCTTGTCCATCTGGCCGCGGTCGCCGCTCCTTCCGATGCGCGTAACGAGCCGCGGCAAGCCTGGGACGTGAATGTGACGGGAACGATGAATCTGGCCGAATCCGTGATGCGCCATGCTCCGGAGGCCAGGTTCGTCTACATTGGCAGTTCGGAAGCCTACGGGGCTTCTTTTCAGAGCATGGCCGGTCCTCTGACGGAAAGCGCGCCACTCCGGCCGGTGAATGTCTACGGCGCCACCAAAGCGGCCGCAGACCTGATGATCGGGCAGATGTCCTATGATGGTCTGCGCGCCATTCGCTTTCGCCCGTTCAATCACACCGGCCCTGGCCAGTCCGACACCTATGTGGTCTCCGATTTCGCACGCCAGGTCGCCGAAATCCTGTCGGGCAAGCGCGAGCCGGTCATTCATGTCGGAAACCTCGAAGCCGAGCGCGACTTTCTCGACGTTCGTGACGTCGTGCGCGCCTATGCGATCGCCGCGATCCAGGACACCAAGACCGGGCCTGATTGCGTCTATAACATCGCGTCCGGAAAACCTCGCAGGATCCGGGATATACTGGGCGCGCTTATCTCGCTGTCGGGCATCGACATCGAAGTGCGCGCGGACCCGGAAAGGCTTCGACCGAACGAGATACCTGTAGCCTGCGGTGATGCGTCAAAAGCACGCGAAGGGCTGAACTGGACGCCTTCGGTGCCGTTCGAGCAAACATTAGCCGATGTTTTGGGATATTGGCGCCGGGTATGCAACGCCCGCTGACGCTACAAGCGCGCAAAGGTCGAATTTATGTTCCGAAGCCTGTGGCAGTATCGCCACTTCATCGTTTCCTCTATCAGAGGCGATCTCAAGGGGCGCTTCGTGCGCTCGCGCCTGGGCGGCCTGTGGTTCATCCTTCACCCGCTGGCGCAGGCACTTATTTTCTCGATCGTGCTGTCGGAAGTTCTCAAGGCGCGGCTTCCGGATACGGATGCCCCGGCGGCTTATCCAATCTATCTCCTGTCCGGCATGGCCGCGTGGAACCTGTTTAGCGAAATTTTGATGCGCAGTATGACCGTCTTCATCGAGCAGGCGCCGGTGATGAAGAAGATTGCGTTTCCGCGTTTATGCCTGCCGATCATCGTGGGTGGTACTGCGCTGATCAATCACCTGCTGCTGCTGGTGGCGCTGTTCATCATCTTCATCTTCCTTGGACATATTCCGGGCCGCGCCCTCGTCCTGCTACCGCTCGGGATCGTTCTGATAGCCGCGATTGGATTCGGCCTCGGCGTCGTTCTCGGTGTTGTCAATGTGTTCATCCGCGACGTCGCGCAGGTTATGACTATCGTCTTGCAGCTCTGGTACTGGCTGACGCCGATTGTCTATCCGGTTAATGTTCTGCCCGAAAAATACAGCTTCTTGATCGGTCTCAATCCTATCGCGCCGCTGGTTGCGCTGTATCAGGACGCGCTGTTGTTCAACCGCTGGCCAGACCCGGGTAGCCTGATCATGCCGGCAATGCTTGGACTTGCGAGCATGGCCTTCGCGATCGTTTTCTTCCGACGCGCAAGCCCCGAACTGATCGACGTGCTATAGCCATGACAGTGCTTTCCGTCAGTGACCTGTCGAAATGCTACGCGGGCTATGCCAGCAACCTCGAAAGATTCGCAGGTTGGTTCGGCGCGCCGGTCAAACCGACCGAGGAATTCTGGCCGGTCAAGGATGTTTCGTTTTCTCTTGCGGCTGGAGAGGGGCTCGGGCTCATCGGGCAGAATGGCGCCGGCAAGAGCACGCTCCTTAAACTGATCACCGGAACGGTGCGGCCGACCAAAGGGACGGCGCATGCCAGCGGCCGCATCAGCGCCATCCTGGAACTCGGGCTCGGCTTCAATCCCGAGTTCACCGGGCGCCAGAACGCCTTCCATGCCGGCGGGCTGATGGGGCTTTCGCAGGCACGCCTGAGCGAACTCATGCCTCATATCGAGGACTTCGCCGAGATCGGTGAGTTCTTCGATCAGCCGCTTCGAACTTATTCGAGCGGCATGCAAGCGCGCCTGGCCTTTGCCCTCGCCACCGCCGAGCGACCTGAGGTCCTGATCGTCGATGAGGTGCTGTCGGTCGGCGACAGCTATTTCCAGCACAAGAGCTTCGACCGGATACGCAGCTTCAAGGCTGCCGGCACGTCGATCATCCTCGTCACCCACAGCATGGGCGATGTGAGATCGCTGTGCGATAGGGTGATCCTGCTGGACAAGGGGCATGTGCTGAAGGACGGGTCGCCCGACGAAGTGGTCGACTATTACAATGCGCTGATAGCGGCCAAGGAAAATGACAAGCTGACAATCGAGCAGCGGCGTGAAAAGGACGAGTGGCTCTACAGCCGCAGCGGGAACAAGGCGGCGGCGGTCGAATCCGTGACGCTGACGGACAGCGATAGCGGAACACGGATCAAGACCGCTTTTTCCGGACAGAGCGTGACGGTTCGAACCCGGATTGTCGCGAAGGAGGATATTCCGGAGCTTGTCATCGGCTTCATGCTGAGGGACCGAGCTGGCCATACCGTCTGGGGGACCAACACCTGGCATACGGGCCAGGTGCTTTCGAACGTTGCGGCCGGAGACAAGGTCGAATGCCGCCTGCGCCTTGCCTGCGCTCTTGGCCAGGGTTCATACGGCCTGTCGGTCGCGCTGCATACGGGAGACGTGCACATCGACAACAATTACGACTGGATAGAGAACATCGAGGTTTTTGACGTCATCAACTCAGACCGTCCCTTCTTTGTCGGGACAAGCCGCCTGGAGCACGCGTTCGAGATCGTCCGATGAACAAGAGCTTCGATGATCTGTACAAGGCCTTCGAGGATCGTTTTCGCGGATCGAGGGAACTCGTCAAGGAACGGCTCAAGATCTACCGCCCCCTGTTGGCGCAAGTGCCGAGACAGGCAGAGGGACCTACTCTTGCGATCGATCTTGGCTGCGGACGCGGCGAGTGGCTGGAAGTACTCGCCGAGGCCGGGCTGGAAGGGGTGGGCGTTGACACGAATGCACGCATGGCGCAGGAGGCCATCGACAACGGCCTCAAGGTCGAGTTGCAGGACGCGCTCGGACATCTAGGCGGCAGGCCTGACAACAGCGTGGCGGTCATTTCGGCCTTTCACATGGTCGAGCATGTGCCGACCGATTACCTGATCGGGCTGCTCGATGAATGCCAAAGGGTGCTGACCGACGACGGCCTGCTGATCCTGGAAACACCCAACCCAGAAAACATCTCGGTCGGCACGTACACCTTTCATCTCGATCCGACCCACAAAAGCCCCTTGCCGCCGGATCTGCTCGAATTCCTGGTGGGACAGGCCGGCTTCGCGGAAACGGCGATCCTGAGGTTGAACGGCGCGCCAATGATCGATGCGGGGCCGATGGAGCGCAGCGTCCACCTCATGTTCGAAGTGGCGCGCGACTACGCCTGCCTGGCGAGGAAGCGTGACAAACAGTCTGAAGAAGAACCGGGGTCGCTTGCCGCATTTGTCTATGCATCATCACAACCGGCGCCCACCGACACAGGAAAAATAAAAGAATGGATCCGTTCCGCGGATGACGAGATTGTCGGCATGTCGAAAGCGATCAAGACAACCATGTCCTCCACTGCGGATCAGCTCCGGCAAATGACCGACAACCTCGCCGCCCAGTCGGAGTTGGTGCGAATCGGAAACATTGCGCTTCAGGGCACGATGGCTTCACTCGCCAGGCAATTGGAGAATGCCAAAGCAAAAGATAACGCTCTGGCTGAGCGAGATGCCGAAATAGCTCGCTTGGGCGAACGCGTCGCGACTCTTAAGAAAGAGGTTCAACAACTGACAGATCAGGTAGCAGCGTTTCAGAATTCGACCTCGTGGAGAGTCACAGCGCCAATTCGTGGTCTTGTCGATAGCTTCTGCGCTATTGGCCGAGTTCCAAAGGCAAATATCAAACTTGTGATGCAGCATGGCCTGCTATGGTTGCGCCGAAGACCTCGCACGACAGCAGTTGTCCAGCGGGTTGTGCGGCTCGTTCCGCCACTCGAACGTCGCCTTTTGGGTTTCGCACGGGCAAACAGCGGTTTGGTCGCCGTCGACACAGGCTGGAAGCTTGAGCCGGACCCCGTTGTGCTTGGTGCGTGGCGCAAACGCCTCAGGGCTGGAAAGTAGAAATGACCTCACAGCCATTGAGACTTTGGGTCGACGGCCAATGTCTGCAGACACATAGCCGAAAACGTGGAATTGGGCGGTACGTGTTGGATCTGCTCCGCGCCCTTTCGTCCCACGAAAGCGGCATTGAACTTCTGGTTTCGCTTAACGCCGCGATGCCTGAGGCTACAATTGCTGCGCGATCGCTGCTTTCAGGCATCGTGCCGTCTGATCGTATCTATACCTGGCACGGGAAGGTCGAAGGGGGGGAAGCCGACTACGGCCACACGGCGTGGCGCGGTCGCAGCGAATTGGCGCTCGTCCATCACGTCAATAAACTCGGTCCAGACGTTGCCCTGTCTGCGAGCCCGTTCGAAGGCGCCGTCGACCTGGCCGTCCCATATCTCGGCGGCCCATTGGCGACGGTCAGAACAGCCGCCATTTTTTATGACGCGATTCCGTTCAGATTTCCCGACAAATACATGCGCGATACCCGTCAACGGGAATATTACTATCGCCGCCTTTCAAAATACGAGAATTTTGATCTGGCATTCACCATTTCGGATTTCTCTTCCCGGGAATTCCGGCATTTCTCCGAATTATCAAATGAAATATGTATTGGAACTGGTATATCTGACAGTTTTGTTCAACTTATAAACGATAACGCCGACAATAAGAGAAATAGCGAAAAATATATACTTTATGTCGGTGGTTTAGATTGGCGAAAAAATCTCGAAATAATCCCAGCGGCGTTTCAAAGAATTTCAAAATCGCTGCAGGAATGTTTGGCGTTCGTTATTGCGGGGGAGATTAACGCCAGCGAAAAAAGCGAATATTCCAGCATCTGGCGATCGCATGGCTTGTCGGCTGACCGGATCGTATTCGCAGGCGCGGTCGACGACCGGACGCTGGTTCGTTTATACAAGGGAGCGATAGCCTTGATTCAGCCCTCCTTCATGGAAGGCTTCGGGCTGACGGCCCTGGAGGCAATCGCCTGTGGAACGCCTGCAATCGCGGCCAGAGCGGGTGCAGTTCCCGAGGTTGTCGGAGATGACGCTTTGCTCTTTGACCCCGCATCACCTTTGGACCTTGCGGAGAAGATCGAAACAGTAGCAGCCGGCAAAGTCGATGCACTCAAGCTGAAAGAACTCGCGCGGGAAAGAATCGACACGTTCAGTTGGCGGAACGTCGCCGACCATGTCGTTCAGGGCCTGCGCGGACTCGACCGCCGCATGTCTGCGCCGCAGGTCGACCTAGTCGAAGCGCTTGGCACCATCAAGGAAAATGAAGAGGAAGACCTGTCGACCTTGATGGCCCTCGCCGAGCCGGAGCCGACGAGGCCGCGACTTCTGGTGGACGCCAGTGCAACACTGATAGACGACCACAGGACCGGCATCCAACGCGTTGTTCGACGGATCTGCGAAAGTATGTTCCCTCAAGGGTCAAGGGATGAGGATAAGTACATCTCGTTCTGCGACGACACATCTGGCTGGTATTTCGCGAGGGAATGGACAGGACGCCCGCCTTCGAAACAGCAGTTGAACCGGCTCCGGCCCCAGACCGGCGACACGGTCTTGATGCTGGACAGTTCGTGGCCTTTCCATACTCTTCATCCGGCATTTCTTCGCCCGGTCTTGCTCAAAGGCGGTGACGTCATATCCTGTCTTTACGACACGGTTCCCTTGCGTTCGGCCGCCTTTTGCCATGAAGGCATGCCGCCTATTTTCAGCGCCTGGTTTCAAACCGCGCTCATCTATTCCTCCGGCATTATCTGCATCTCACGCGCAGTTGCCGACGAATTGCTAGATTTGCTCGAAGGCATCCGGTTTCCGCGCCGAATGAAAGTCGGCTACTGGCAGCTCGGCGCGGATTTCGCGACGATGGAGTCTCCGCCGGAGCCAATTCGGCGCAGCAATGACGCGGCCCGCCCTCGCTTCCTGATGGTCGGAACGCTGGAGCCGCGCAAGGGCCACCGCGTGGCGCTGGAAGCCTTTGAGGCATTGTGGGCCGAGGGTGCCGACGCCGAGCTCGTCATCGTTGGAAAGATCGGCTGGGGCATCTCGCATCTTGCACACCGCATTCGCAACCATGCCGAATTTGGCAAGCGCCTGCATTTGCACGAAAAGGTCGACGATAGCGAGCTGGGCACTCTCTACGAAACGTGCGACGCCTTGATCGCTGCCTCCTTTGCCGAAGGTTTCGGCTTGCCTATCGTCGAGGCAGGCCATTTCGGCAAGCCTGTGCTCGCCAGCGACATTCCGGTGTTCCGCGAAGTGGGCAAAGGTGCGGCTGCGGCGCATTTCTTCGAGGTCGGCTCTTCTGCCGCGCTCGCCACGGAGGTCAAGAGCTTCCTGAAGGACGCACCTGCCGAGTCCAGCTTGACGCCGTGGCCAACCTGGTCTGAAAGCGCGGCGCAGCTTCAAGATGTCGTCGTCGGGCATGAGTGGTACAAGGTCTATGAGCCGCAGTCCCCCAGGCCTTTCGCGCCGCCCACCGATCTTGGCGACACACGGATCGCAGCAGTGCTCGAGGGGGACGAACGCGTCCACCGCCTCGAACTCGTGGAAGGCCCTTACAAGACCGATGACGGCACTGCGCTGAAGATCGTTGTCAGTGTGACCAACCTATCGGGGACAGTGTGGTCGAGCTTCGGGCCGACCGACAGGCGCTTGGGAATTGCGCTAGGCTATCACGCAGTCGACATTGCGGGCGAGCGCTTTCAGTATGACAATACGCGCGCTCACATCCCGTTTGTGCTGGCACCGGGTGATACGCACTATATGGGCCTTAACATACCCGCCTCATTAAAAGAGCGCGGCGGCGCGTTTGTCGACATCGAACTTGTCCAAGAAGGGGTGAGTTGGTTCGGCAGCCCGCTGCGCGTAGCCCTGTAAAGCAAGTGGCTCGGGTCTTAAAGCCGGGTCGTCAGTGTCCCAGATGGTACAGAGAATGCATTGATGACAAGGCAACGAAGCCGACAAACCTTAAGCTGAGCAAGCCAGCTTCGACACCCTAAGTTAGCGCCGATATCGCGATGCTGGCCTACGTATCTACGTATCACCCGAGAAGCGGGTGCAGATCGAACACATGTTATATATGTCACGTCGCATATGACAATTCCCGGGCCCAAGCCGAAAGAAGGCTAGCGCTTTCGAAGCACCGCATAGTGCTGCGAATAGACGCCGTCATATCCTGGCAGCGCGTCGATTTGGCGGGCGATTGGCTCTAGGTTATCCTTTTGATCGTCGGGGACAGGCCAATAGTGTGGCGCCCATAGCATATCGACGTACGGAAACACGACTGCGTCGACCTTTCCACTTTCAAGCAGGGCTTGTACATTCTTAGCAAAGTCCGGACCCTGTTGGCCAAACTGGAAGGTGCTCATTTCGTCCGGCCAAGATCGCTGCGCCATCAACTGGTTTTTGTCACCGCCGATGTTGTAGGTGCGGATGTCAAGTTCGTTCGCAGCCACATTTGCCAAGAAGTCATTCCCATAGGGTAGGAAAGCTACCATCTCGCCGCTGTGAAAATCTGACCGCCAAGACGACATTTCCGCCATCATTGCATCAACGCTATCCTTTGATGCCTTGTAGCTTGCAAACTGTGTTGCCGATGGAATGTTGAAGGCAAACAGGGCGATCAGTAGCCCAGCTCTCGCCCTAATGGACAGCCTGCCGCTGGCCACCATCGAGACAACGAGCGCCCAACAACCAAACAGGGCCAGTGCAGACCACCTGTACGATGCGCGCATGCTCTGGAAACCAGGCAAGTTCATCAACCAACTGTTGCCCGTGGGGAACCACCCATAGCCGTCAGGCATCATATTATCGAGACCTGGCGGGCGGTGCGTGAACAGTTTGACGGTTGGCCCCAAGGCCATCCAGAACGCGAAGAGCGCGATCAGGGCGAGCAATGTCCTATGCTCCGGCTTAACCCTTCTGGTTGCGAAGGCAAAAAGCGCCAGTCCAATGAGCGCGCCGGCAAACGTCGCCTGGTAGACGGACGGATCGCCGAAATACATCGATGCCGCACGATCTTTGCCCCAGCCGATCAGGTCGGTAAGCGACATCAGCCCTTTGGTTGGCGTGAAGAAAAATTCAATGTTAGCCCCATAGGCCCGAAAGAACTCGATCGGGTAGCCGCCAAAGTCTGCCCTGCCTTCGTACAAAGCGTAGGCGACATAGGCAGTCCCAAGCCCGAGACCTATCGCTAGAAGTCTAGGAATGATCTGGTGCCAATTTTTTCGATCATGAATGCCCACCAAAACCAGAGCCAACCCGGAGGCGACAGCCAGCATCATGAACGTATAGCCATCCATGAAGACCGCGATCCAGCAGGCACCTACAAAGCTAGCGCAAGTGACCAGACGGGTGTCACCGTGGATGATCCGAAATGCAAAGAGCATAGTGAGTGGCAGTATGACCATGCCCGACGCGGCCGCTGAATAACCCTGATGCACCCAGATAACCGGTAATGTGCACCACACCAGTGCGCTCATGACCGACGCTGGCCGGCCTGCGCCAAGCCATCTAGCAAACTGATAGGCGCTCCAATAACCGACAGCGAGCCATGCGGCGACAATGATCACATAGGCTGTCGTCGGGTTGATCCCTAGGTCGATGAGGACAGCCTGCGGGAGAGCGATTGAAACCCCAAACGCCATCGCGGCAGGGTCTGGTAGACCGAAGTTGTGAGCATAAAGCGAAGTGTCTCTTGCGAATGATTGAGCGAAGCCAGTCACCCAAAGAAGTTGCCCTGCGGTCGGGGCCAGAACGCTAGGCACGGCCCCATTGACTAGGAGCACGATAGGGAACAAGCATACCGCGCCAACAAATGTGAGCGTTCGCATATGAACTGTTTTCACCGCTTAAAAATCAAGGCAGGCTGACGACGGGATCATTGCGGGCAGCGCGTGTTTAAGCGCGGGTTCGATGCAATGACCGTCAATATTTGGCTTCG
Source organism: Mesorhizobium sp. M1C.F.Ca.ET.210.01.1.1 (assembly GCF_004791585.1). Taxonomy (GTDB): domain Bacteria; phylum Pseudomonadota; class Alphaproteobacteria; order Rhizobiales; family Rhizobiaceae; genus Mesorhizobium. The sequence continues at coordinate 69,117 of NZ_SRUU01000027.1, read as the reverse complement.
AGCCACGGGGCGTCATCGCATAACCTGTGATCGGCGCCGGGCCGCCCGCCAAGACTGCCGTCATATTGCCTTCCCGAGAAAGTCCATTGGACATCCTTGCCATCGCCGGTCCCTGCTTTCAAGTCCTCGGGCAAAGCGGCAGCAAAAACATACGCGATCTGCAAAGACAAAAAGAAAAATCATTATCCGTTACGACGTTGCCGACGAGCTTCCTGATCTGGGCGACATTGACGTTTGCGGCAGTCCACCCCACAAGAAGTCGAGGTCGGCGATGCGCGCAAAGTGGCCGACATAGACTGGGCGGCGACGGAGGTCTTCCGGGCCTTGCGCGCCACGACGCGGGGCCAAGGTCGGCCGGCTGTTATTGAAGGCTGTGCATCACCGCTTCCGGGTACCGCGGCCGTAAACACCGTTGTCGTCTTCTGGCATTCTTTCCGTTTGTCACGCCGAAGCATGAAGTTTCCGCAGGCTCGATGGCTTTACACGGCGCCAGCGTTCCGCCAGCCTTGGACACCATCCACTAGAATCTGCGGTCGCCCATCGGGCAATCCGATGATTGCCGGGCGTTCCATCTCGAGCTTCCAACCTTGGCTCAAGAGGATACTCATAATCCGCCCCTCGAGCTGACGGGAATGCGTACCGATGACGATGTAGCGAACAAATCTATTGAGGTCGGCGATAGCAGCATCGATGAAATTTGCCTCGCCGCCCTGAATATCGATATGCAGGAGGTCGACCGGCTCGCCCCTAACGATTTCGGACAGCGGGAAGGCGGCGAGCTGTTGATAGTGGCCGGACGCCGTGGCCTCCTTGATCTGTCTTGGCGTCGCATTCAGGATCGGTTCCGAGCCCCAGGATGCGCCGGCATTTTCAACTACCGGAAAGAGCGCCACGCCTTTTTCCGGTGCGGCGACGCCATGGATGATGCGGAACTCGTCATTTGAAAAGCCATTGGCCGCCGCAGCCTCGTGGGCGTAGGCGACATGTTCGCTGTCGCCTTCGATGCCGATCAGTTCGACCGCAAGTCCTTTATAGCGTGCGGCGGCGCCGGTATTGTTCAACCAACACCCCCAGCCGCATCCAAGCTCCACAGCGCGGAATCGTCCGGTAGCAAGGTCGACAGCCCTGAGCGCAGCCGCCCATTCGGCAATGTCGGCGTGCCAGTTAGCGGGGATTGGTATCGGCTCGATGGTTCCCGCCTTGCCGTCGAGAATATCCGGAAAAAACCGGGGAGAAATTCTAACTCCAAGAAAGTTTGTAACGTAGCATGGATCCGGCTGCAGATCGCCACGCGCGTGGCCATTCATGGTGCCTATCGCATCGAAGTTGCAATTGTAGTGGAAGAATACGCTGCCTGGTCTTGGTTCGTCAGACCGCAACCGCTCGTTTTCCTGAAGCAAAACATCGCGTTGCGCCAGAAGGTCGGCGCGATCTTGCCACAGTCTTTTGATTTGCGGGATCTTGAGCGCTGCGGCCTTGAGCATTGTAGTCGCCTCTTGTGACTTATCAAAAACGTCCAGCATGACCTAAAGATCTGCTGCGTTGTTCAGCCTCGTTCATCGCCTGTTCGATACAAACGCCCGGCGATCTGGCCGCCGGCAAAAAAAAAGAGATCCCCCAGAACCGTGATAGTCCGCCCGATCACGACCGCCAAAAGGATAACAGGCTCGGCACCGAGGCCGCCGAGTAGAACCATCAGAATCGCCTCCCTTATACCGATGCCGGCCGGCGCTCCCGGTGTCACAAGCCCCACCAGCCAGGCAACCACATAGGCGCCGGCTATTGCTGGATAGAGCGCAACGTCGCCGGAGCCGCCGGCGAGATCACTGGCTGCCGCAAAGACCACGCCCGAAAGCGCAAGAAAGGCGAGATAGAAGGCAGCGGCCGCAGCAAAATCTGCGCCGCCGGTGCGAACGGCCAGCCAAAACGCGATCGCCACTGCCGCGACGAAAGAAGCCCAACCGAACCAATTCGGCAAGCCGGTCAGGGCCAGCGGCAACACAAGCGGCGAAAACAGAAGTCCGCCGACAATGACAAAGGCCAGTTCGTAAACAGTCGATCTGGCCAGCGGCCCGTTGCCGATGCCGGCCGCCAGGCCGATCGCCTGACGGCCTGCGAACTGGAAGATATTGCCGGGAACATATTTGGCGAGCTGCGAGACGGCATAAGTGTGGATCGCCCAAGACCGCGAGACCGGAACGCCAGCGTAGTGTATAAGCCGTCGCCAGCCGAGGGCCAGCAGCAGGTTCGACGCTCCACATAGGCCGGCCAGAGCGGCTATCGCGATGTAGCTTCCGGCCGTCATTCGGTGCAAATCGATCTCGCCGGCGTAGCCATGGAGCCTGACCCCTACGAAAACAACACCGGCCAATCCCAGGAAAGCCCCGATGCGATTGAGCCAGGTCTTGGCGCGCGGGCCAAGCGCCATTGTCAGTGCCTTTTCTTCGGCTTGCAGTGCACCATCGTCCATGGGAGCGGCGAGACGACCTCGACGACATCAAAGAACTGCGACGCCAAGGAGACGAAACCGCGCTGCGACCAGTGCTGCAGATGACCGGGCGTGTTTCCCAGAGCCGACACGTATTTCCCGCGAGCCATATTGAGCACACGCCAAAGCGGCTCCCGAGGCACGCTGAGGATAAGGTCCGAGGTTGCGATACGCTGCAGCGCCTGCAATGCCTTTTGCGGCTCCTCGAGATGCTCCATCACCTCGCAGCACACGACCAGGTCGGCGCTGTCGCGTTCCGGCGTCACCTCATAGATGCTGCGGACGGCGAACCGACCAGGATCCAGATCGCGCCCACGAGCGTTCTCCTTTGCCATGCCGATGATCTGTGTGGAGAAGTCGCTGCCGCGCGCATCGATGCCCTGGCCAAGCCAGCGCATGACCCAGTAGCCTTCGCCGCATCCGACCTCGTGAATAGTGCCCGGATCGGCCTTTGCCACCAAGCCAGACAATGCGTTTTCGAAGCCCTCGACCATACGCCGGGCGATCGGGTTCCGCGTGCCATATTTGTCATAGGTGTTGCCTATGACAATGCCGTCTTCTGCCTGTCCGCCTGCTACCTTCATCCGCTATGCTGCTTTCCTGTTATCGCCATCATGCTTAAACGCGATGACCTGATTGGCGCCACCAAGGAATCGCCGATAGTTCGTCTCCCGCAGACCAGCTTTGCGGCCCGCTTCCACTAGACTTCTGCGATTCAGCAGGTCCTCATGCTCTTCGTTCGCGCTGCGGCTGAATAGGCCTATTCTAGATCCAATCCAATGAATCCAGTCCATCGTCGGATGCGGCGTAGTGCATACGATCCGTGCTGACGGTACGCACAGCAGGTTCGCTTTCAGCCCTGTCAGGAAGACAACTGGATCCGGCACATGCTCTATAACCGCCAGCGCCACGACGGTATCAAACGTATCCCCCTCCAGCGTCAGCCGCTGGATGAAGGTGTGCCCCGGAAAACTATTGCGGGCAGTGGCAATCGAAACTGGGTCTGGATCTATGCCTACATAGTTGGCTTTGTCGACATATGCCGCCAGCGCGCCACTTCCGCAGCCAATGTCCAACACACGGCCTTGCAGGAACGGCCGAACGGCCGAAATCCGTTGCCGCCGCAGGAATGGGGAAAGCATTCCCTCCGCACTTTGATCAGCCATAAGATCGCACTCTCCCGTCGCTCGCCCGCCAGCTATCGTTCATTCGCTTAGGCAGCTTTCGTTCTATCGCGAGTGGGGATCTTGACGCCATCTCCCTGGGTCGAACGCTGCGTGTAGCGAATGTCTTCGAGAAGCTTGCGATTGGCAGCTATCACGTCGGCCAGAAAGGCGACAAGAAGGGCCTGGAAGCCCATGCTCATCAGCGCGCCCGCCAACACAACTGACTGAACGTGACCGCTGACACCTTCAGCCAGATAAAAATAGAGGAAGCGCAGGCCGATCAGGAAACCAAGTCCGAAGAGAACCGCCGCGACAATGCCGAAGAAGCGCGCCGGCTGATAGATGACGAAGATGCGCACGATGGTGAAGATCGATCGCTTTATGTACGATGGAATGCTCTTGACCAGCCGCGACGGTCGTAAATCGCCGTTAACGCGGATCGGCACCGAAACCACGCGCATGTTCTTGCGACCGGCCTGAATAATGGTTTCCAGCGTGTAGGTGTAGTTGTTGAACACCATCAGCCGCTGCGCGGCATTTCGCGAGATCGCGCGAAATCCACTCGGGGCGTCCTGCACATCAGTGCCACTGCTGACCCGAACCACCCAGCTGCCGATCTTCTGCAGGAGCTTCTTGACCGGGGAGAAATGTTCTATCTCCGATATCGGCCGGGCGCCGATGACCATATCCGCGCGCCCTTCAAGCACCGGATTGACAAGGGCCGGAACGTCGGCGGCATGGTACTGGTTGTCGGCATCCGTGTTGACGATGACATCCGCGCCACGGGCCAGGCAGGCTTCGATACCCGTCATGAAGGCATAGGCGAGACCGCGATTGCTGGTGTGCCTGACGATGTGGTCGACGCCGTTTTCCCTGGCGACCCTGACCGTTTCATCCGTGCTTCCGTCATCGATCACCAACCATTCGACGCTGTCGAAGCCTGCGACGGTCCGCGGCAGATCGCTCAGCGCTATCGCCAGTGTTTCGGCTTCGTTGAAGCAAGGAATCTGGATAATCAGCTTTGGCAGAAGATCCCCCTCGAGTTGTGGAAATTGGACAAGCCGTGCATCTACCATCCTCAGGCTGAGGCGCAAGCTATTTTCCCCATGCGAGACTGTCTTTCCACCTTCGCGTTACCGAATTGGCGAGATGTATGCTAGGGGCCAGCCTCGCAATACGCGCCAGGCGCATTGCGTCTCCAACGCCTCTCCTATCCACGGTGCAAATGTCCGGAATCCTTCGCTCAGCTCATTTCCGGGGAAACCATTGAAAATCGGGATCGACGGCAGGAATCTCTTATCGGCCACCGATGGAATCGGCCGGTTCGTCTACAATGCGATCAAGGCTCTGGCGGCGGAGGGTGGTGATGTCGTGGTCTACGCGCCGGATGCTGTCAGCGCGCATTACGACATTCCGCATGGCGTTTCCGTGCAGCTTGCCAGCTTCAAGGGACCCCTCGCGCGAAGCTATTGGGGTCAGGCTGTGCTGCCCTCCCTGGCTCGGCGCGGCCGCGTGGAGGTATTCTGGGGCCCATCGCATCGCCTGCCGTTCGTTCTCGACAGCACAATGGCACGAGTTGTCACCATCCACGACCTCGTCTGGGTGCACGCGCCCGAAACCATGCGAGCCCGGACTTTGATCGGCGAGCGCCTTCTGATGAAACCCGCCTTGCGAAAGGCCGATGTCGTGGTCGCGGATTCGACAGCAACAGCGACCGCGTTGATGAGCGCGTTCCCCTGGCTGAAATCGCCGGTCAGCACAGTCGCCCCCGGAGCGACCGCGCTGCCGGCTCCCGGGGATGTTTCGAGCCTTGAACCGCTCGGCATAACCAGGCCCTACGCGCTTTTTGTCGGCACGCTCGAGCCTCGCAAAAACCTCGCCAATCTGATCAAGGCCTATGGCCTGCTGCCAGCCGGCACCCGCTCCGGCTGCGATCTGGTCATCGTCGGCGGCAAGGGGTGGAAGCAGACGCGCCTGGCCGACCAGGTGCGCGAGGGCGGATGGGAGACCAACATCAAATTCACCGGATTCGTCGACGATCGCGTGCTCGCCACGCTCTACGCAAACTGCCTTTTCCTGGCGATGCCGTCGCTTTATGAAGGTTTCGGGTTCCCGATCGTCGAGGCGCAGTCATTCGGCAAACCGGTGCTGACGTCGAACACTTCGTCGATGCCCGAAGTCGCCGGAGACAATGCCGTCCTCGTCGACCCGAACGATCCGGCCGCGATCTCAGCCGCATTCGGCCGGCTCTGCAGCGATGCGGAATTCCGGGACGGGATCGCCGCCGGCGCGCGCGAGAATGCCGGGCGATTCACCTGGGAGAATTACGCCAAGGGCATGCTGCGGATCTTCGAGCAGGCCATCCGGCAAAGACGAAAGACCGACGCTTGAAAGTCCTGCATTTCTTCAAGACGTACTGGCCGGACAGCTTCGGCGGGGTGGAGCGGACGATCCATGCCATCGCTCAAAGCACGGCGGCTTACGGCGTAGAGACCGAAGTGCTGTCGCTGAGCCGTGCTCCGGACGAAAACACCAAACGCCTGGACGAACATCTGGCCACCAAGGCCAGGCTGGATTTCGAGCTGGCCTCGACCGGATTCTCGCGCGAGGTCTTCCGCAAATTCCGGGCCGCCTCGGCCAAGGCCGACCTGATCCACTACCACTTCCCCTGGCCGCTGATGGACGTGGTGCATTTTCAGTCCGGTCACGGCAAGCCGGCCGTCGTCACCTATCATTCCGACATCGTCAAACAGAGGCTCATCCTGCCCTTCTACCGGCCTTTGATGATGCGCTTCCTGGGGGATGTCGATGCGATCGTGGCGACATCGCCGAACTACCTGGAATCGAGCCCTGTTCTCGGGGCGTTCAGGGCGAAATCGAAGGTCATTCCCATCGGCATCGACGAGGGCGCCTATCCCCCGCCGGGCGAGGCCGACATCAACTGGTGCCGTGCGACGGTGCCGGAGCCGTTCGTGCTGTTCGTCGGCGTCCTGCGCTACTACAAGGGGCTGGATGTTCTGATCCATGCCGCCGGTCAGGCGCGGTGCAAGATCGTCATTGCCGGGTCGGGGCCCATCGAACGGGAGCTCAGGCAACAGGCCGCGACATTGCGCCGCGAAAATGTGCTTTTCCTCGGCGAGGTGGCCGAGCCGCGCAAGATGGCGCTGCTCCACAATTGTCGCGGCCTGGTTTTTCCTTCGAACCAAAGGTCGGAGGCCTACGGGGTTTCGCTGGTCGAGGCAGCGATGTGCGGCAAACCGATGATCTCCTGCGAAATCGGAACGGGCACCAGCTACGTCAACAAGGCCGGCCAGACCGGGCTAGTGGTTCCCCCGTCCGACCCGGCACGGCTTGCCGAAGCGATCAACCGGTTGATCGAATCACCGACCGAGGCGGCGGACTGGGGACGAGCCGCGCGCGATCGGTACGCCCGCCTGTTCACCGCCGAAAGGATGGGGAAATCCTATGCCGAGCTTTACCATCAACTCGAGGGCCGCGTTCGCTGAACGACGGGTCCAGCGCAGCCTTTCCGGCCGCGATGTGGAGCCAGCCGCTCTGTGATACCGGCCGCCTGCAGGGGTTCCAGGACGACTGACGGCCCCTGCTTCCCAAAAATCCTCTGGCGGTCCCCCAAACTCCGCGCTAATGCGATAGCCGGGTGACAGGGTTGGGGATTTGCAATCCAGAGTGGCGGCGGACGATGGTCGATCCGGCGCCGTTCTGGTAATTGTGTCCTTGCGCCTGGAGTTCAGTACTGCCCAATGACTGCATATGCAGAAGCCGTATCGGGGATCCGACCGAAGATGCGGCGCGCCATCATCATGGTCCAGGACCTTGTAATGGTCCTGGTTTCTGTGGCGCTCAGCCTCACCCTGTCGCAGTCGCGGCTGTCCTTCGACGCCTTCTCCTCCGGCGGGCTGGCCTGCTGGGCGGTCATCGTGCTCACCGCCCATCTGCTGTTTCGCTATAGCGGCCTCTACAGCACCGTCTGGCGCTTCGCCTCCACGCCAGATTTCTTCAACATCCTGAAGGGTTGCGGAAGCCTGACGGTGGTCCTCTATTTGGCCGCAGTTGCCTTCCGCTCCTTCTATCAGCCGGTTTCCGGCCTCAACGAACGCCAGTTCATCGTCTTCTTCCTGGTCTCCTTCACCATCATTTCGGCGCCCAGACTCTATTATCGCTTCCTCCGCGACGGCGCCTCCTGGCGCATCCTGCGCCGCGCCCCGGGCGACGCGCCGATCAAGCAGGCGCTGTTCATCGGCCGGCTGAGCGAGGCCGACGTGATTGTCCGCTTCACCCGCACGGCCGTGCCGGCCGAATACGCCATCGCCGGCATCATGGCGACCGAGGCCGATGCGCCGCTTGGCACCCAGATCCAGGGCGTTCCGGTCGTGGCGCTCCGTCCGCGCCTGGTCGAGGTGCTGGAGGACTATGTCAAGGGCACGGAAAACCTCGACCTGCTGATCTTCGGCAACGGGGCCGAGCGCGAGATCGAGGACTATGCCGAGCTGGTGCGCGTCGCCCGCCACAGCGGCATCGCCGTCGTCCAGTTCTCCGGCCTTTCGGAACTGGGGCAGGGCGGCAAGCTGGTTCTCGACGCGGTCGAGATGGAAACAATCATGCGCCGCTCGGCCGTCGCCACCGACACGGCGCGCATCGGCGCCTTCGTCGGCGGCAAGCGCGTGCTGGTCACGGGCGGCGCCGGTTCCATCGGCCGTGTCCTGGTCAAGCGCTCGCTGGAGCTCGGCGCCGAGGCGGTGCTGGTGGCCGACAATTCCGAATTCGGCATTTTCCAGCTCGACCAGATGATCGACGAGAAGGACCGCGACAGGCTGACCAGCCGCATCGTCGACGTCACCGACCGGCCCAACATGATGCGCCTCGTCAGCGAGTTCAAACCCTCGATCATCTTTCACGCCGCGGCGCTGAAACACGTGCCGCTCTTGGAAGAGAACTGGGAAGCGGCGATCGAGACGAATGTTTTCGGCACGCTCGCCTGCGCCGAGGTCGCCGCCGAATGCGGGGTGCCGCAGTTCCTGCTGATTTCCAGCGACAAGGCTGTCGACCCGACTTCGGTTCTTGGCGCCACCAAGCGGGCGGCCGAGCAGATCGTCTCCTCGCTGCATGAAGCCCAAGCGGCGCCCTCGCTTTTCCATGCCGGCGGGCTGAACGGTCGTCCTGGCACCAAGTTCATCGCCGTGCGCTTCGGCAATGTCTTCGCCTCCAATGGCTCGGTGGCGACCATCTTCCAGGCGCAGATCGAAGCCGGCGGGCCGGTCACCATCACCGACCGGCGCATGACGCGCTATTTCATGACGGTGGCCGAGGCCGTCGACCTTGTCATCATGTCGGCCGCGGATGCCGAGCAGCGCCAGGGCAGGGACGACTACGCCATCTACATGCTCGACATGGGCAAGCCCGTGCCGATCCTCGAAGTCGCCGAAACCATGATCCGCATGGCCGGCAAGAGTCCCTATACCGACATTCCGATCCGCTTCACCGGTATCAGGCCCGGCGAGAAGCTGCACGAGACGCTGCATGGCGAGAACGAAGAGGTCGTCAAGCTCGACACCGCCAAGATCTTCGGCCTCAGGTCAGACGTCGTGGAATGGCCGAGGATCGAGGCCACGCTGCCGGCGCTGGTGAGCGCGATGCACGATCGCGACAAGGCAACGGCGCTTGCGATCTTGGCGGGGCTGTACCGGACGCAGGAGGGCGCCGGCGGCGCGGCCGAGCCGGCGGTACCGAAAACGGCTGGGCAGATCGGCTAATACATGTTGCCCAAAATGCGCTATGTCGGCGCCGGATCTAAGCCGTGACGGCAAAGCGGGCTTTCGACGTGATTATCGCGGCCGTCATGCTGGCGGCGACGTCGCCAATCGTGCTGGTCGCCATGCTGGCGGTCAGGGCGACATCGCCCGGACCGGCCATCTTCTCGCAACCGCGCGTCGGGCGGGACGGTGCTCTCTTTGCCTGCCACAAGCTGCGCACCATGCATCGGGGCACGCCGTCCCTGCCCACGCACGAGGCGCCGGCCAGGTCGGTCACCGCGGCGGGCAAGGTGCTGCGCGCAACCAAGATCGACGAACTGCCGCAGCTCTGGAACGTGCTGAAAGGGGAGATGAGCCTTGTTGGCCCCCGTCCATGCCTGCCGACGCAGACGGAGTTGATCGGGCATCGGCAGCGGCTGGGCGTGCTGGGGGCACTTCCGGGCATCACCGGGCTGGCCCAGATCAAGGGCATCGACATGTCCGACCCAAGACTCTGCGCCGAGACCGACGCCACCTATGTCAAGGCCGCTTCGATCAGCTTCGATCTTAGAATATTGCTGGGCACGTTCTACCGGGCCTGACCGGCCTCCTTTCGCGCTAGGTCGCGCAGCCGGTCGAGCGTATCGGTCTCCGGTGCCCAGCCTTCCGATACCAGCAGTGACGGATCGCAGATCTGGGTCGCGGTCAAGGCCTGCCATGACGCCTGCCTGCCAAAGAGGGTTGCCGCCAGCCGAAGAGGCAAGGCCGGCACAGGCAAAAGGCGCGGCGGACGGCCGAGACCTTGCCGAAATGCGGTGATGATCTCGGACATCGCAAGAGGGGAAGCATTGCCTGCGACATAGGCCGGGCGAAGCGGGCCCAGACGGCTCAGAAGATGCAGCACCGCGCTCGCGGCCGTTTCGGACGCGATCAGCGAACGCACCCCCGCCAGGGCGCCGGCTGGCAGCGGCAGGGCAGTGTCGGCAAGCCGCATCAGCGAGGCCAAGTTTCCCCTCATGCCTTCGCCATAGACGGGCGGCAGACGTAGCGCCGTGGCATCCGCGCGTCCGGCCGGCGCGTAAGCCTCGAGCATCCTGATCTCGCCATCGAGCTTGGAGCGGCCATAAGCGCATTGCGGGGCAGGGGGCGTCGCCTCATTGATCGTGCCACTGAAGCCGGGGCCGGCCACGGCGCGGATCGAGGAAAGGTAGATGAAGCGCCCGCCGGCACATGCGGCCGCTGCCTTGGCCAGCCGCCCGGTCAGCGTCGCGTTGGCAGCCCGGTAGTCGGCTTCGCCGGCGTCCCGGTCGTTGTTTAGCGCCGCGCAGTGAACGACATGCGTCACACCGCGCATCACCGCCAGGAAGGCTTCGTCAGCAGCATCGGTGCCGGGCAGTGGGACGGCATCGTCTGCGGCCGGCAGCTGTTCCGGCCGGCGGGAAGCGACCCGAATGTCAAATCCGGTCTCTTGCAGCCGCTCGACGACCCGCTGCCCGATGAAGCCGGTCGCGCCGGTGACAAGAACCTTCATGACGGTTGGCTGGCGGCCGGCGGGATGGCCGCGGCGCTCTTGCCGCTCGGCGAAATCGTTCGTCCGCAGGCCAGATAGGTTCCAGAGACCAGGAACACCATCAGCGTCGAATCGAGAAGGTCATGGCCGACCAGGATGCCGGTCAGCCCGCCGATGAGATAGGTGATCACCGTGACTATGATCATCGTCGCACCGAACCGTTCCAGCGGGTCGGTGCCGAGCCGCAGCACCCTTGCCGCGTTCCGGGCCGCGACGACGAAGATCGCCGCCAGGGCCAACGCTCCCAGCAGGCCGGCCTGCACCGCCGCGGTCAGAAAGCCGTTGTGATAATGGTTGTAACCTGCGTCCATGCCGAATTGATTGTGAAAACCCTGTTTCATCAGCGCCCGGCTGCCGCTGATGCTATGCCCGAAAATCGGAGCATCGTGAAACGCCTTCGCGCCGATCTCCCACATCGCCACCCGCAGTCCGATCGCCGTCGTATGGTCGTTCTTGGTGGCCAGCGCATCCAGGTCGCTGAAAAGGAAGTCAGCGCGATCGGCAATGACGGGAAACGCGATCGCGGCGAGCAGCAGGCAGGCCCCGCCGGTTATCAGCGCGAGGCGCGTAAGTTTCAGCCCGCTCAGTCCGCGCCGGTTGATCAAGAGCACCACCAGGCCCGAAAGCAGCAGCGCCAGCCAGATGATGCGGGAGCCCGAATAAAGCACGGCCAAAGTCCCCGCAAGTGCTGCAAGGCTCAGCAGCTTCCAGCGCTTCTCGATGCCCGACAGCGCGCCCGCGAGGCTCATAGTCACGGCAAGGCAGGTCACCGTCGCAAATACGATTGCGTTTCCGGCGCCGCCTTCGGCTCTGGCCCCGACCCAGTAATACTGAATGACGGCGAGCAGCAGCGCGCCGAAACACGCCGCGGCACTCGCCAGCACCACGATGCGCACAAGCATGGTCTTTTCCGTGATGCTCCACGTCGAATAGGAGATCGGAAAGAACAGGAAGGTGAGCAGCGGAAGGAACAACCGCAGATCTGCCGCCAGCGTGCCGTTGACGATTGAAGCCAGCACAATGGCCGCGCAATAGGCGTAGATCGCCACCGTCATGGCGAGCATGGGCCGGTCGATGTTGAGCTGCCGCCGCCCGAAGGCAAGCAGAAACACCGACCACAGCGCGCCGCCATTGAAGACGAAGCTGACCAGCGATCCCAGCACAGGCGGCGAGAAGAAGCAGACGATCGAGAAGTAGATGTTGATCTGTGTCGGCGAAAGGTGGCGCCGGAGCGATGTGAACGGGTTCAATGCCTTGCTTCGCAATCTTCCAGGTTGTGCGCAGACCTGCGGAGGCAGCGATCAGCTGCCCTCCACGGCGTTCCACCGCGCGTCGCCCCGTTTCCCGCGCCGGTATAGCGGCTGGCTCTGCTCTCCGATAGGGCGGCAGAAGGATGTTCGGTCAAAAATCGGCGCATGGTCAAAGGCCGCTGGAAGTCAATCTCACCGATCGATGCAATAGGTTTGTTCGGCGCCTTTCAATTGCCCAGCCTGTCTGGGAGGATTTTCCGCTTTGTCGGGTCCACGTGGAAAATTCATTCCCGAAGCGCCGTGACCGGCGCGCGTCTTGCATTGTTATGGGCGATGGTGATCTGCTAGAACGCCCGCGAGAAGTGTCCAGGGCTTGACGGGCTGTTTTCAGGAAACCGCGCCTATCGCCTGCTGCAAGGTTCTGGCCGGCACGAAAGAACGCTCGATAGTCCATGAACATCACGCTCACCCATCTGCAGCGGCTCGAGGCCGAATCCATCCACATCTTCCGTGAGGTTGCGGCCTCTTTCTCCAAGCCGGTGATGCTCTATTCGGTCGGGAAGGATTCTTCCGTGCTGATGCATCTGGCCATGAAGGCCTTTTATCCCGCCAAGCCGCCTTTTCCCTTCCTGCATGTCGACACGACCTGGAAGTTCCGCGAGATGATCACCTTTCGCGACCAGATGGCGCAGAAGCTCGGCTTCGACCTGCTCGTCCATGTCAACGAGGACGGCGTGCGCGACAACATCAACCCCTTCGATCACGGCTCCAACACCCACACCAATGTGATGAAGACGGTGGCTCTGCGCCAGGCGCTCGACAAATACGGCTTCGACGCCGCCTTCGGCGGCGCCCGCCGCGATGAGGAGAAGTCGCGCGCCAAGGAGCGTATCTTTTCCTTCCGCAATGCGCAGCATGCCTGGGATCCGAAGAACCAGCGGCCGGAAATGTGGAAGATCTTCAACACCCGCATCGCGGCGGGCGAGTCGATCCGCGTCTTCCCGCTGTCCAACTGGACCGAGCTCGACATCTGGCAGTATATCTTGCAGGAGAATATCCCGATCGTACCGCTCTATTTCGCCAAGGAGCGGCCGGTTGTCGAACGCGACGGCATGCTCATCATGAAGGACGATGACCGCATGCAACTGCGCCCCGGCGAAACGGTCGAGAACCGTCTCGTGCGCTTTCGCACGTTGGGCTGCTATCCGCTGACGGGGGCTATCGAATCCGATGCCGATACGCTGGAGGCCATCGTCGGCGAGATGCTGACCGCCCGCACGTCCGAGCGCCAGGGCCGCCTCATCGATCGCGACGAGGCGGGCTCCATGGAAAAGAAGAAGCGCGAGGGGTATTTCTGACAATGCGCCACATCATGGCCAAGAGCCTCGCTCCCACAGACTCGATCCGCGACTACATGGCCGCGCAGGAAAAGAAGTCGCTGCTGCGCTTCCTGACTTGCGGCTCGGTCGACGACGGCAAGTCGACGCTGATCGGCCGGCTGCTTTCCGACACCAAGCAGATTTTCGAGGACCAGCTCGCCGCGCTCGAGCGCGATTCGCGCAAGCACGGCACCACAGGCGACGACGTCGATTTCGCGCTTCTGGTCGACGGGCTGGAGGCCGAGCGCGAGCAGGGCATCACCATCGACGTCGCCTACCGTTTCTTCGCCACGCCGAAGCGCAAGTTCATCGTCGCCGATACGCCCGGCCACGAGCAATACACGCGCAACATGGCGACCGGCGCCTCGACCGCCGATCTCGCCATCGTGCTGATCGACGCGCGCCAGGGCGTGCTGCGCCAGACCCGGCGCCACTCGATCATCGCCTCGCTGCTCGGCATCCGCCACATCGTGCTTGCCGTCAACAAGATCGACCTCGTCGGCTTCGACAAGACGGTCTTCGACGGCATCGTGGCCGACTACAGCGCGTTCGCGCAAAGCCTGGGCTTCGTCAGCGTCGTGTCGATCCCGATGTCGGCGCGCTTCGGCGACAATGTCACCAGCCGCTCGGAGCGTACGCCCTGGTATTCCGGACCGTCGCTGATCGAGCATCTGGAAACCGTGTCTGTCGATGAGGCTGCCGTCGAACTGCCGTTCCGCTTCCCCGTCCAGTATGTAAATCGCCCGAACCTCGACTTCCGCGGTTTTGCCGGCACCATCGCTTCGGGCACGGTTTCGCAAGGCGACGAGGTCGTGGTCGCCAAGTCGGGCAGGGTCTCGCGCGTCAAGCGCATCGTCGCGCATGGCGGCGACCTTGAGCAGGCGGTGGCCGGCCAGGCCATCACGCTCGTTCTCGAAGACGAGGTCGAGGTGTCGCGCGGCAACATGCTGGTCTCGCCGACCGCGCGTCCGCAGGTCGCCGACCAGTTCGCCGCCAGCATCGTCTGGTTCGACGAGCAGGCGCTGCTGCCCGGCCGCTCCTACATTTTGCGCACCGAGACCGACCAGGTCAGCGCCACTGTCACCGAGCTCAAATACCGCGTCAACGTCAACGATTTCGCGCATGAGGCGGCGAAGTCCCTCGACCTCAACGAGGTCGGCGTCTGCAATCTTTCGACGCGGGCGCCGATCGCCTTCGACCACTTCGCCGAGAACCGCACGACCGGCGCCTTCATCCTGATCGATCGCATCACCAATGCCACGGTCGGCGCCGGCATGATTCTGCATTCGCTGCGCCGCGCCGAGAACATCCACTGGCAGTCGCTCGATGTCGGCAAGCGCGGCCGCTCCGATCTGAAGAATCAGCGCCCGGCCGTGTTCTGGTTCACCGGCCTGTCGGGCTCGGGCAAGTCGACCATCGCCAACCTCTTCGAGAAGAAGCTGTTTGCGTCCGGCCGCCACACCTACATCCTCGACGGCGACAATGTCCGCCACGGCCTCAACCGAGATCTCGGCTTCACCGACGCCGATCGCGTCGAAAACATCCGCCGCGTCGCCGAAGTGGCCAAGCTGATGGCCGATGCCGGCCTGATCGTCATCGTCTCCTTCATCTCGCCCTTCGCCGCCGAGCGGCGCATGGCGCGCGAGCTGATGGCCGAGGGCGAATTCGTCGAGGTGTTCGTCGACACGCCGTTCGAGGAATGCGCCCGCCGCGACCCGAAGGGCCTTTACGCCCGCGCCTTGAGCGGCGAGATCAAGAATTTCACCGGCGTCGATTCTCCTTATGAAGCGCCGGAGAAACCCGAAATCCATCTCAAGACGCTCGGCAGGAGCCCGCAGGAGATGGCGGAAGCCCTGGAACACTGGTTGACTGAGCGCGACATTGCCCAAGAGCAGTATGACAATGGCGGCGGTATCTGACGACGAGGCGATGCTCGGCGTCTTCGAGCGTCTGGCGCTAGACGCCGGGCGCGAGGTGATGCGCGTCTTCCACGAAGGCTGCGCCGTCGATGAAAAGTCCGATTCTTCGCCGGTGACGGAGGCTGACCGCGAAAGCGAGAAGATCATCCTGGCCGGCCTGCGCGCCGCTTATCCCGACATCCCTTGCGTGGCCGAGGAGGAGGTTGCGGCGGGCGTCGCGACGCCCGATCTCGACGGCTCCTTCTTCCTTATCGATCCGCTCGACGGCACCAAGGAATTCGTCAATCGCCGCACCGATTTCACCGTCAACATAGCGCTGGTGCGCCACGGCGTGCCGGAAGTGGGCGTCGTCTTCGCGCCTTGCACGGGACGCTTTTTCTCCGGACGGCCGGGCAAGGCTGAATCGATTGACGTCGATAGCGACTATCGCATTGTCGGCCGCCGGCCGATTGCCGTGCGCGAAGGGGGCGCGCCGCTGGCCGTCGTCGCCAGCCGCTCGCACAACACGCCGGAAACCGACGCCTTCATCCGCGATCTTGGCGCCGCCGAAATCGTCTCGATCGGCTCGTCGCTGAAATTCTGCCTGCTCGCCGCCGCCGAGGCCGACGTCTACCCGCGCTTCGGCCGCACCATGGAATGGGACACGGCGGCCGGCGATGCCGTGCTGCGCGCCGCCGGCGGCATGACCCGCACGCTAGACGGCCAGCCACTCGTCTACGGCAAGCGCAACCAGGTGAGCGACAGCGATTTCGCCAACCCGCATTTCATTGCCAGCGGCAAAGTCGCCATGCCAAGCTGATCATGATAGCGTCGCTGGCCCGTTCAACCACGGAGCAGACCACATCGCCGAGATTGGTGACGACGAGCGTGCGTCGAAGCCCGTGGCGATCGCCTCGATCCGCGCAGGTGCGGCGTCCTGCCCTCCAGGACTTCGCCTTGTGGCGGGTCTCGGCATAGCCGCGCAGCACAGGCTTGCGCTTGAGCGCGCGTCGAGTGCGAATGTCGTCGCGCTCTCGTCTGCGCGCAGCCGTAGTGGCCGTCGCCGGGCACCAGGATACGGGTGGTCGGCCAGCGGGCGCGGATGCGGAGCACGAGGCGACGCAGATGGCCGGAGATCTCCTTGCCTGTCGTGGCCTTGCCGGGCGCAGGATCATGGCAGGCGAGCTTGAAGGCTGGGTAGTGCGCAGCCGATCGGATCGTTGGCATCCTCGTAGCCGCAGGCGATCGCAAGATGCGGGCGCGTCGGCGATCGCATGCCTCACCCGCCGCGCTCGTTGAACGTGGATCGCAGCCGCAAGCGCGCGGCCAGTCGCAAAGGCCGCTCGGCGGCCGCCAGAAGCAGGACGCCGCCATCCGATGTCATGCGTCCGCCGTCTGCTCGAACCCCACCGCCGTGCGTAAGAAGGGCTAAGGTCAGCTGGTCTCGCCATTGCTATACCATGTGCCCTTCTTGGTTCCATGCTGCGCCAGGTGCTTTGCCTCGACCAACATGGCCAGATGTTTTTTGACGGTGTTGCGGTTTGCGCCTGTCAGATTGACGATCTCGCCAATGGTCATGCGCCCGCGCTCCTTGATCGCTTCAACGATTTGAAGGGAGAGCTCCGATAGCGCGCCGAGCACGAGGCGTTCGCGCTCGATTTTTTTTTCAAGGCGGCGTTTTTGCTGCTGAAGAGCGCGCAGAAAATAAACGGCCCAAGGCTGCCAGTTGGGCTTGGGACTGCGGATCGTTTTCTGGGTTTGGCGCAGTGCCAGATAGTAGCCCTCCTTGCTGTTCTCAATCACGCTTTCAAGTGAAGAGTAAGCCACATACGCATACCCGCTACGTATCAGCAGGAGCGTCGTCAGAATGCGCGAGAGCCTCCCATTGCCATCCTGGAATGGGTGGATTTCCAAAAACACCACGGTGAAGATGGCGATGATGAGTAGAGGATGCAGGCTTTGCTCGTTGAGCGTACGGCGCGTCCACTCGATAAGTTCTTTCATCCGCTTTGGCGTGTCGAAAGGCGTCGCTGTTTCGAAGATGACGCCGATCTCTTTACCGTCGGCATCGAACGCACTGACATTGTTTGCCAGTGTCTTGTACGCGCCGCGATGACGCTCATCTTTGTTGCTGAACGCTAGCAGGTCACGGTGCAGCTGCATGACGTGATTTTCGGTCAGATCAATCGCATCGAAATGTGAGAAGATCGTCTCCATCACTTGCGCATATCCGGCGACTTCCTGCTCGTCGCGGGTTTCGAAGGATTTGATGTCGAGGTTGGCAAGGAGCCGCTTCACTTCGGCGTCCGTAAGCTTACTGCCTTCGATACGGGTAGAAGAGCCAATGCTTTCGATGGTCGCAACGCGGCGCAGAGCCGATAGGCGTTCTGGCGCGAGCGTGCCCAGCGCCCGCCAAGCCCCTTTGAACTCATCAATCTCTGAAACGAGGGCAAGGATTTCGGGGGTTATCTGCAGGGAGTCGATCTTCAGAGCCATACCCAAATATGTACCCAAAAATACCCAAAAAATCAAGAAATGGTTTTACCCATTAAATGACCCATAAATACCCAAACGAAGGTGTTTCATCAGGTTGCGGCCCCGCGTATCACTTGAGTATCGGTCGTCGCCGCTTCAATTTGATGCGTGTTAGTTGATGCGTACCGAGGAGGGCGATGTGAGAACCACACTGGCAATCGATGACGACGTCTTGATCGCGACCAAGGCGATGGCCCGGCAGCAGAATCGCAGCGTCGGCGAGATCATCACCGATCTCGCCCGGCGCTCTCTGCGCCGGCGGCCAGCGCAACGGGATTGCTCTAGTGTCGCCTCGGCCGGATGCACCTCCTTTCACGCTTGACGATGCGAGTCTGGTTGGCTCCGGCGATATCGATGCGGCGAAAATCCTGACCTCAGCCCAGTCTCCGATACCTATCTTCTTGCGCTGGCCAAGGCGCGCAGCGGCCAACTTGCGAGCCCCGGCCGCGCGGTCACGTTGATCCTGACTGGGGCTTTTTGCCCGGAATGAATACCTTCTCGCGGCCACGCTGACGAACTTCAACGCGCGTACCGGTCAGTCGGAATACGTCACAACGACCGGGACAGCCTGAGGCATCATGGCGCTGGGGCCGTCATCGGCCTACTGCTGGAGCCCGCCGAGACCGTGATCTCGCCCATGGGCTCTTTAAGCCGCCGCGACGTGCGCCGAATTCGAGCCGACGTAGTTGCGGATCGCCTCGATGATCTTGTCCTGGTCGGCTTCACCGAGATAGGCGTGCATGGGCAGGCAAAGGATCTGCTTCGGCAGCTTTTCCGAGACGGCGAGGCCGGTCGGCGTGCGCGGATAGTCGCGATAGGCGATTTGCTCGTGCAGCGGCTTCACATAGTAGATGACCGACGGGATGCCCTTATCGCTCAGATGCGCCTTCAGCCCATCGCGCTTCGGGGTCTCGATCGCGTATTGCGCCCAGGCCGAGCGGCCATGGCCCAGATTGCGTGATGCCTTGACGATGTCGCCAAGCCCCTTGGCATAGCGGTCGGCGACGGCCTGCCGCGCCGCCATCTCTTCGTCGAGGATGGCAAGCTTCTCGATCAGGATCGCCGCCTGCAGCGTGTCGAGGCGCGAATTGATGCCGACGCGGACGTTGTCGTACTGCGTCTCGCCCTTGCCGTGGAAGGCGAAGGAACGCAGCTTGTCGGCCAGCGCGCCGTCATTGGTGAACATCGCGCCGCCGTCACCGTAGCAGCCAAGGGGCTTCGCCGGATAGAAGCTGGTCGAGCCGACATGGCCGAAGGCGCCGCACATCGTGCCCTCGGCGGAGCCGCCCATCGACTGGGCGGCATCTTCGATCACCAGCAGGTTCTCGCGCTTGGCGATCGCCATGATCGCATCGTAGTCCGCGGCAAGGCCGAACAGGTCGACCGGGATGACCGCCTTCGGCTTCAGCCGGCCTTCCTTCTTGATCATCTCGATCGCCGCCTCGAGGCTTGCGATGTCGATATTGTAGGTGTCGGGATCGACGTCGACGAAGACAGGCTCGGCCTTGGCGAGCGCCACCACTTCGGCGGTCGCGGCGAAGGTGAAGCTCGGCACGAACACCGCGTCGCCCGGACCGATGCCGGCGGCAAACAGCGGCAGAAGCAGCGCATCGGTGCCGTTGGCGCAGGCCACCACATGCTTGACGCCGACGTAAGCCGCGAGCTTGTTCTCGAATTCGGTGACCTGCGGGCCGAGGATATAACGGCCGTCTTCGACCACACGGTCGATTGCGGCCTTCAGCCGGTCGCGGATGCGTTCGCGCTGCGCGCCAAGATCGATGAATTGCATGTCGGCCTCAAATGCTGCCAGTAAACCGGCCCGCTGGTACCAGACTTGGCATGGCTGAAAAAGCCGGCCACGACCGAGGCGAATTGCGCAAGTGTCGCAGCCCGTTACCGTCTTTTGCCGGCGTATTGCCAGAAGAAGCCGGAAAACCGGGCTTCCGGGCCCGTTCCCGGAGCCTTTTATCTCGCTGTTCCGGCCTTCGGAAACATAAAGTGATCGGCCGGGCAGGGGCCCTCGGACAGCTGATTAGGCGATTTCGTGCTGCCAGGGTGGGTTGGCGCCGGCTCGCGACACTGTCACCGCAGCCGCCTTTGCGCCCAGTTCCAACGCGTTGCGGATCGCGTCCTCGGAAAGGTCGCCGATCGCGGCCTTGGTGAGCAGGCCCTGCTCGTGCAGCGAGGCGAGGATGCCGGCATTGAAGGTGTCGCCTGCGCCGACCGTGTCGACCACCTTCACCTTCTGCGGCACGACGGTGACCTTATGCTCCTTGCTGTAACCTACCGCGCCTTCGCTGCCGTGCGTGACGACAATCAGCTTGGGTCCGCGATCCAGCCAGTTGCGCACGACATCCTCATGCGAGCCCGCTTCGTCGAACCAGTTGAGGTCCTCGTCCGACAGTTTGACGATGTCGGCCATCGCCATCATCTCGCGGACACGCCTCAGATGCTTGGCCTTGTCCGGGATGAAGTTCGGCCGGATGTTGGGGTCGAGCATCATCACCCGGCTCCCGTGCTCGCGCCGCATGAACTCTTCATAGGCGGATCCTGCGGGCTCCGAGATAAGGCTGATAGCGCCGAACAGCATCGCCTCGATCTCGGCGCCAAGCTTCGGCAGGTCCTCGATGGTGAGCATGCGGCCGGCGGTGTTTTCGTCGTAGAATGTGTAGGTCGCCTGGCCGTTGTCGAGCCGCACGAAGGCGAGCGTCGTGGGCCTCGGCGAGGTGTGCGCATAGGTCGAGCTCACCTTGCTCGCCCCTAGCGCCTCGCGGAGCTGGCTGCCGAAAAGGTCGGAGGAAAGGCCGGAGAAGAAGCCCGCCGGGGCGCCCAGCCGCCCAAGCGCGATTGCGGTGTTGAACACGGCCCCGCCGACATAGGGCGCGAAGGCCGCTTCGCCTTCGCTCGTCGTGCGCGGCAGCATGTCGATCAGGGCTTCGCCACAACAAAGGATCATGTCTTGTCGGTCTCCGGCGGATGGATCACGCCCTTGCGGATGATGATGTTGGCGTAGAGCCTGGGTTCGCTGGTCGCCACGATCGCATGCGCGGCCTTGACTCGTGCATAGAAGTCGGCGCCGGCCAGCGCAATCACCTTGTGGCCCGGCGCACGTTTCGCGCAGACCGCTTCCATCTCGCGATGCACGGGATCGGCAAGCGCCGGATCGCCTTTGACCGAGGCGCGGAACAAAGCCTGCGGCACCGCCTCGTCCACCGGCAGCACGCTCAAGACGGCGTCGAGCACCGGAATGACGTGATGGCCGTCGGCGCGGATCAGCCTGCGCGCCTGTTCCTCGGCGGGATAATTGCCGTCGACGATGGCGATCTCGTCGCCATGGCCCATGGCCCTGAGCGTCGCCAGAAGTTGCGGGCCAAGCAGCGACGGGATGCCGATCAGCATGGTCAGGCGCTCCTGGAAATCGTGGTCGATCCGATCAGGAAGCGTTCCGACAACGGCAGGCTGGCACCACCTAGCGCCCGCGCGTGGATGCCTACGGTTCCTTCGCGCACGATGGGCAGTTTCAGTCCCTCGGCATCGATGCCTGCGATGGCGTCCGTGACCGCATCGACGAGTCGCCGCCGCACCGTGAGGGGCATCCAGCCGTCGATAACAGCCGCTTCGAAATCGATGACCGAGGAGGCCGCGACGATCGCATAGGCGAGCGCCTGCGAGGCGCTGGCGATCCAGTCGTCGAGGTCTGCGCCAATGTCGCCCCAATCCTGCGGCGATGTCCAGAGATACGAGCCGTCGACGCCCTTGGCGCTGAGCGCTTTTTCCAGCATGGCGATCGATGCGACGTCGATCAGCTGCGTCGGCTTGCCGTCCGGCCCCGGCACCGGCATCGAACCCAGCGCGCCGGCATTGCCGGTCGGCCCGCCGAACAGGCGGCCGTTGAGCACGATGCCGCCGCCGGCAAAGGCGCCGATGTAGAAATAGACGAAGTCGCGCGCGGCTCCGGCCTGGCCGAAGACGAGTTCCGCACCGCAGGCCGACGTGGCGTCGTTCTGCAGGTAGACCGGAAACTCGCACTGCATCTGGATGTCGGCGCGGATATCGCGATGGCGCCATTCGTCCATGATCTCGCGCGGCGCGCCGGCCGTATCGGCCCAGCTCCAGAGCTCGAAAGGCATGGCGATGCCGAGCCCGGCAATGCGCTTGTCCTGTGCCGGCGTCAGTTCGCCGCGCATCTTCTTGATGCCGGCGGTGACGAACTCGACCGTCTCGCGCGGCGCCGGATAGCGATAGGAATTGTGCAGCATCGAGCGCACATTGCCGAGGAAGTCGATCAGCACCAGTTCGGCGCTGCGGCGGCCGATCTTGAGGCCAATGAAGAAGGCGCCTTCCGGGTTGAGCGCCATCGGGATCGACGGTTGACCGATCTTACCGCGCAGCGGCGCCTGGCGGACAAGCAGCTTGTCGTCCTCGAGCTCGCGCATGATGACCGATACCGTCTGCGCGGACAGTCCGGTCATGCGCGCAATGTCGGATTTGGCGAGGCTGCCATGCTGGCGCACCAGTGACAGCACCAGCCGTTCATTGTGGTCGCGCATGCCGCTCTGGTTCGTGCCGCGATGCAGGCGGCGCTCCAAAGCCTCGGGCGTACCGTGCCTCGCAATGCCGGTCTCCACCCTGTTCCTCCGTCGGTTTCCCCACACTGCTTTTCGTTCAGAATGAGTGAACGGCGCAAGTCTGTCAATAATAAATAAGAGTGATTTAATTATTGACAGACGCCCCGGACTGGTGTCTTTTGAGGTAGCGTCCACGCTGGGAAAAATGGTTGGATGCGCTTGAGACGCCGGGTAGGCTGGCGTCCGGAATGGTTCCATTGGGAGGAAAAATCGTGACCAAGAAATCGCTGCTGAAATCCACCGTGTTCGCAGCTGCCGGGCTGGGTTTGATGGCGTTCGCCTCGTCCGCATCCGCCGCGGGCGTCGGCGCCTGCCTGATCACCAAGACCGACACCAACCCCTTCTTCGTCAAGATGAAGGAGGGCGCGACCGCCAAGGCCAAGGAACTCGGCGTCGACCTCAAGACCTATGCCGGCAAGATCGACGGCGACAGCGAGAGCCAGGTCGCGGCGATCGAAAGCTGCATCGCCGACGGCGCTAAGGGCATCCTGATCACGGCCTCCGACACCAAGGGCATCGTGCCGACGGTGAAGAAGGCGCGCGATGCCGGCCTGCTGGTGATCGCGCTCGACACGCCGCTCGATCCGATCGACGCCGCCGATGCGACCTTCGCCACCGACAATCTGGAGGCCGGCAAGCTGATCGGCGCCTGGGCTGCCGCCACGCTCGGCGACAAGGCCAAGGACGCCAAGATCGGCTTCCTTGATCTGACCCCCTCGCAGCCGACCGTCGACGTGCTGCGCGACCAGGGCTTCATGATGGGCTACGGCATCGACGTGAAGGACCCGAACAAGATCGGCGACGAGGACGATCCGCGCATCGTTGGTCATGACGTCACCAACGGCAACGAGGAAGGCGGCCGCAAGGCGATGGAGAACCTCCTGCAGAAGGACAACACCATCAACGTCATCCACACCATCAACGAGCCCGCCGCCGTCGGCGCCTACCAGGCCCTCAAGGCCGTCGGTCTCGAAAAGCAGGTGCTGATCGTCTCGGTCGACGGCGGTTGCCCCGGTGTGAAGTCGGTGACCGAAGGCGTGATCGGCGCCACCTCGCAGCAATACCCGCTGCAGATGGCGGCGCTCGGCATCGAGGCAATCGCCAAATACGCCAAGGACGGCACCAAGCCGAAGCCGACCGAAGGCAAGAACTTCTTCGACACCGGCGTCAACCTCGTCACCGACAAGCCCGCGAACGGTGTGAAGTCCATCGACACCAAGGAAGGCCTCGCCAAGTGCTGGGGCTGATGCCGGCCTGACGGCGCATAAACCTTGCGGCTGGGGGCTTGATCCCCGGCCGCATCGGGTGGACGATGCGCTTGCGTAAGCGCTGATAAATCCCGGCAACAGACCGGAATGCGTGAACGGCGCGTGGGGCAATGAGCAAGCTCCGCGCAGACGGGAGGATACATGTCTCAGATGCAGGAATTCGAGAAGGTGCTCACGGGCAGCGACACCAGCGTCGCCGCCTTCGACGAGCACGGCAAGTCGTTCGTCAAGCGCGCCCAGCATTTTCTGCATTCCACGCCCGCGGCGGTGCCGTTGATCGTGCTGGTGCTGTCGATCATCATTTTCGGTATCGCCCTCGGCGGCCGTTTCTTTTCGTCATACACGCTGACGCTGATCCTGCAGCAGATCGCCATCGTCGGTATTCTCGGCGCTGCCCAGACGCTGGTCATCCTGACCGCCGGCATCGATCTGTCGATCGGCGTGATCATGGTGATTTCGGCCGTGATCATGGGCAACTGCGCAATCACCTACGGCATGCCGACCATTCTGGCAGTGGTAATAGGGCTTGCCGCAGGCGGCGCCTGCGGCCTGCTCAACGGTCTGCTGGTCGCCTACATGAAGCTGCCGCCGTTCATCGTCACGCTCGGCACTTGGAACATCGTCATGGCCACGAATTTCATATATTCGGCCAATGAGACGATCCGCGATGCCGACGTCGACGCCCAGGCGCCGCTGCTACACCTCTTCGCACTGAGCTTCAGGGTCGGATCCGCGGTGCTGACCGCCGGCGTGATTGCCATGGTCCTGCTGGTGATGCTGCTCTGGTACGTGCTCAACCACACCGCCTGGGGCCGCCATGTCTATGCCGTCGGCGACGATCCGGAAGCGGCGAAGCTCTCCGGCATCCAGACCAAGACAGTGCTGATGGCTGTCTACACGCTTGCCGGCCTGATCGCCGCCTTCGCGGCCTGGGTCTCGATCGGCCGCAACGGTTCGATTTCGCCGTCCGCAGCCGTCACTGACTATAATCTGCAGGCGATCACTGCGACGGTGATCGGTGGCATCTCGCTCTTTGGCGGCCGCGGCTCGATCCTCGGCACGCTGTTCGGCGCCATGATCGTCGGCGTCGTCTCGATGGGCCTCAACATGCTGGGCGCCGACCCGCAATGGAAAGTGCTGCTCACCGGCGTCCTGATCATCGGCGCCGTGGCGATCGACCAGTGGATCAGAAAGGTTTCGGTGTAACCATGACCCAGCAACCTGTGCTCACCGCGCGCGGTCTCACCAAGCGCTATGGCCGCGTCACCGCGCTCAACGCCTGCGACTTCGATCTCTACCCAGGCGAAATCCTGGCGGTGATCGGCGACAACGGCGCCGGCAAGTCGACCCTGATCAAGGCGATCTCCGGCGCCGTGCATCCCGACGAGGGGGTGATCGAGCTGGACGGCAGGCAGGTCCATTTCAAATCGCCCATCGAAGCCCGCGAGGCAGGCATCGAGACCGTCTACCAGAACCTCGCTTTGTCGCCGGCGCTGTCGATCGCCGACAACATGTTCCTCGGCCGCGAAATCCGTAAGCCCGGGCCGCTGGGAAGCTGGTTCCGAATGCTCGATCGCCCGGCGATGGAAAAACGCGCCCGCGACAAGCTGACCGAGCTCGGGCTGATGACCATCCAGAACATCAGTCAGGCCGTGGAGACGCTCTCGGGCGGCCAGCGCCAGGGCGTCGCGGTGGCGCGCGCCGCAGCCTTTGGCTCCAAGGTGGTGATCATGGACGAGCCGACAGCCGCGCTCGGCGTCAAGGAAAGCCGCCGCGTGCTGGAACTGATCCTCGACGTCAAGAAGCGCGGCCTGCCCATCGTGCTCATCTCGCACAACATGCCGCATGTCTTCGAGGTTGCCGATCGCATCCACATCCACAGGCTTGGACGGCGTCTTTGCGTCGTCGATCCGAAGCAGATTTCGATGTCGGATGCCGTCGCGCTGATGACCGGCGCCAAGAAGCCGCCTGAGGACGCGCTGGCGGCCTAATCCCCATCCACCACACTAAATAGCCGCGGGGGCACCAGATGGACATCGTTGCCTAAATCGATTTGGTATATGCTGCAGCGCGGCAAAGCAGGGTAGGAGAAACGGCGAAAGCCGGTATGATCAGGCCAACCGAACGAGAGGCGATATGACATCCGACATGACGATCGAAGCCCCCGCTCTCGACCATCCCGACCCCAAGACGCTCGCCGAAGAAGTCTTGATGTCGCTGAAATACCGGCTCGGCAAGGACACCACCGTCGCCACGCCCCATGACTGGCTGACCGCCTCGATCAAAGTCGTGCGTGACCGCATCGTCGACAACTGGATCCAGGCGACCAAGGAAGCCTACGACCAGCAGGAAAAGCGCGTCTATTACCTCTCGCTCGAATTCCTGATCGGGCGCCTGATGCGCGACGCCTTCTCAAATCTCGACCTGATGGAGAATATGCGCGAGGCGCTTGCCTCGCTCGGCGTCGATCTCGACCTCATCGCCGGCCTCGAGCCGGACGCAGCTCTCGGCAACGGCGGCCTCGGCCGGCTCGCCGCCTGCTTCATGGAGAGCATGGCGACGGTCGACATCCCCGCGCATGGCTACGGTATCCGCTATGCCAACGGCATGTTCCGCCAGGAAATCCATGACGGCTGGCAGGTCGAATTGCCGGAAACATGGCTCGACCACGGCAACCCTTGGGAGTTCGAACGGCGCGAACGTTCCTTCGAGGTCGGCTTCGGCGGCTCGGTGGAATCGATCACCTCCAAGGACGGCCGGCTGGAGCGCCATGTCTGGAAGCCGACAGAGCATGTTTTGGCCGTCGCCTATGATACGCCGGTCGCGGGTTGGCGGGCGAAGCGAGTCAACACGCTGCGGCTGTGGTCCGGCATGCCGATCGACCCGATCCTGCTCGACAAGTTCAACGCCGGCGACCACATCGGTGCGCTTGCCGAAAGCAACAAGGCTGACGCGCTGTCGCGTGTGCTCTATCCGGCCGATTCCCACATGGCCGGGCAGGAGCTCAGGCTGAGGCAGGAATATTTCTTCTCCACCGCCTCTCTGCAGGACATCCTCCAGCGCCATCTCAGCCAATATGGCGACCTGAAGTCGCTGCCCGACAAGGCCGCGATCCATCTCAATGACACCCATCCGGCGGTCGCCGTGCCGGAGCTGATGCGGCTTCTGATGGACGTCCACGGCATGGATTTCGACCTTGCCTGGGACCTCACCAAGCGCACCTTCGCCTATACCAACCACACACTTCTTCCCGAAGCGCTGGAAAGCTGGCCGGTGCCGCTGTTTGAGCGTCTGCTGCCGCGCCATATGCAGATCGTCTATGCCATCAACGCTGAGGTGCTGCTGGAGGCGCGGGCGACCCGAAAATTCTCGGTCGACCAGATAGCCCGCATTTCGCTGATCCAGGAAAATGGCGACCGCCGCGTGCGGATGGGCAATCTCGCCTTCGTCGGCTCGCATTCGATCAACGGCGTTTCGGCGCTCCACACCGAGCTGATGAAGGAGACAGTGTTCGCTGATCTCCACAAGCTCTATCCCGGCCGCATCAACAACAAGACCAACGGCATCACGCCCAGGCGTTGGCTGATCCAGTGCAATCCAGGCCTCACCGCGCTTGCCCGCGAGGCGATCGGCGACCGCTTCATGGACAATATCGAGGCGATCAAGGATCTTGATCCTCTTGCCGACGATGCCGCCTTCCGCGAAAAGTTTGCCGCGGTGAAGCGGCAGAACAAGGTGAGGCTCTCGAACCTTGTCGCCGACCGGCTCGGCATCAAGCTCGATCCGTCGGCGCTGTTCGACATCCAGGTCAAGCGCATCCATGAATACAAGCGCCAGCTGCTCAACATCCTCGAGGCGATCGCGCTTTACGACCAGATCCGCTCGCATCCGGAGCGGGACTGGATGCCGCGGGTGAAATTCTTCGCCGGCAAGGCGGCGCCCAGCTACCACAACGCCAAGCTCATCATCAAGCTGGCCAACGACGTCGCCAAGGTCATCAACCGCGATCCGGCGGTGCGCGGCCTGCTGAAGGTGGTGTTCGTGCCGAACTACAATGTCAGCCTGGCCGAGCTGATGATGCCGGCCGCCGATCTTTCCGAGCAGATCTCGACCGCCGGCATGGAGGCCTCCGGCACCGGCAACATGAAGTTCGCGCTGAACGGCGCCTTGACCATCGGTACGCTCGACGGCGCCAATGTCGAGATCAAGGAGCACGTCGGCGACGACAACATCTTCATCTTCGGCCTCACCACTGCCGAGGTCGCCGACCGGCGCGCCAACGGCTACAATCCGCGCGGCGTGATCGAGTCCTCGCCGGAACTGTCGCAGGCGGTTTCAGCGATCTCGTCCGGCGTCTTCTCGCCCGACGATCCCAACCGCTACCGCGACCTCATGAATGGTCTCTATCAGAGTGACTGGTTCATGGTGGCGGCCGATTTCGATTCCTATGCGGCCTGCCAGCGCGAGGTCGACGACGTGTGGCGCAACAGTCCCGACTGGTACGCGCGCGCCATCCGCAATGTCGCCCGCGTCGGCTGGTTCTCGTCCGATCGCACCATCCGCCAATACGCGAAAGAAATCTGGAACGTACCTGTCTGATGTGATTGCATGAGGCCACGAACACCGTGGTCGTGCATGTCGCCCAAAAGTGCGTAGCGGTTTTGGGCAAGGATATGGACAAACCAAAAAATAGTTCCCAGGGAGGGACGCTGCCTGATGAGGAAGCCGCGCGCGACCGCTGCGACAAGCGGGCCGGACGGACTGGCGCCAGCCGGCGATGTCGCGGCGATTGTCGCCGGAACGCATGGCGATCCCTTTGCGGTTCTCGGCGTGCATGAAGCCGGCAAAGGCTTTGTCGCCCGCTGCTTCGTGCCCAACGCTGAGTCCGTCACGGCCTATACGCTGACCGGTAAGGAGGTCGGCGAACTCGACCGCAGCCATGATGCCGGCTTCTTCGAGGGCAAGCTTTCGATCCGCAAACATCAGCCGCTGCGCTACCACGCGAAAAACGCCGGGGGCGACTGGTGGCTGACTGATCCCTATTCCTTCGGCCCGGTGCTGGGACCGATGGACGACTACTACATGGCCGAAGGCTCGCACCTAAGGCTCTTCGACAAGCTCGGCGCCCATATCATTGAGCATGAGGGCGCCACCGGTGTGCACTTCGCCGTCTGGGCGCCGAATGCGAGGCGCGTTTCGGTGGTGGGCGCGTTCAACGACTGGGACGGCCGCCGGCACACGATGCGCGACCGCAAGGACACCGGCATCTGGGAACTGTTCATACCCGAGCTTGGCGCCGGCCGGCCCTATAAGTTCGAGATCATCGGCCCCGACGGTGTCAGGCTGCCGCTCAAGGCCGATCCCTTCGCCTTCGAATCCGAGCTGCGTCCGGCGACAGCTTCGGTGACGGCCCCGCCGATGGCGCATAAATGGGGCGACGAAGCGCATCGCAGCTTCTGGCAAAAGGCCGATCCTCGACGCGAGGCGATCTCGATCTACGAGGTCCATGCCGGCTCGTGGCAGCGCCGCGACGACGGCACTTTCCTAACCTGGGACGAGCTCGCCGCGCAGCTGATCCCTTACGTGGTCGACACCGGCTTCACCCATATCGAGTTCCTGCCGATTTCCGAGCATCCTTACGACCCATCCTGGGGTTACCAGACGACCGGCCTCTATGCGCCGACCGCCCGTTTCGGCGATCCCGACGGCTTCGCGCGCTTCGTCGACGGCGCGCATCGCGCCGGCGTCGGCGTCATCCTTGACTGGGTGCCGGCACATTTCCCGGTCGACGAGCATGGGCTGGTGAAGTTCGACGGCACTGCGCTCTACGAGCACGCTGATCCGCGCCAGGGCTTTCATCCCGACTGGAACACCGCGATCTACAATTTCGGCCGCCGCGAGGTGGTGTCGTTCCTCGTCAACAATGCGCTGTTCTGGGCCGAAAAATACCATGTCGACGGCCTGCGCGTCGACGCCGTCGCCTCGATGCTCTACCTCGATTATTCGCGCAAGGCCGGCGAGTGGATCCCCAACGAGAAGGGCGGGCGCGAGAACCTGGAGGCCGTCAGCTTCCTGCAGAAAATGAACAAGGAGCTCTACGGCCACCATCCCGGCGTTATGACGATCGCCGAGGAATCGACTTCATGGCCGAAGGTCTCGCGCCCCGTGCATGAAGACGGTCTCGGCTTCGGCTTCAAGTGGAACATGGGCTTCATGCACGACACGCTGGAGTATTTCTCCAAGGAGCCGATTTATCGCAAGCACCACCACAACGACATCACCTTCGGCCTGATCTACGCATTCTCCGAGAATTTCGTCTTGCCGCTCTCCCACGACGAGGTCGTGCACGGCAAGGGCACATTGCTCAACAAGATGGCCGGCGACGACTGGCAGAAATTCGCCACCCTGCGCGCCTACTACGCCTTCATGTGGGGCTATCCCGGCAAGAAGCTTCTGTTCATGGGGCAGGAATTCGCCCAACGCCGCGAGTGGAGTGAGGAGCGCGCGCTCGACTGGAACCTGCTCGACTTCGCCCCGCACCGCGGCGTCTGGCAGACGGTGCGGGACTTGAACTACCTCTACCGCTCGCGTCCGGCGCTGCATGCGCGCGACTGCGAGCCGGGCGGCTTCTCCTGGCTGATCGTCGACGATCGCGACAACTCGGTCTTCGCCTGGCTGCGCAGCGCGCCGGACGGCAACCCGATCGCCGTCATTTCCAATTTCACGCCTGTGCCGCGCGAGAACTATCGCGTGCCGCTGCCGAAGGCGGGAGAATGGCGCGAGATCATCAACACTGATGCCGCCGAATACGGCGGCTCCGGCATGGGCAATGGCGGCATGGTCGTGGCCAGCAGTGAAGGAGGCGGCACGTCGGCGACGATGCTGTTGCCACCGCTGTCGACGATCATGCTGGAATTCGTCGCGGACTGAAGCAGATGATATCTCATCTGGCCAAGGCAATGGTCCGGGCAGCTTACTTGGGAGGGTAACAATGGCAGATATCAAGAGAACCCAGCCGCTGGCGCGTGATGCCATGGCCTATGTGCTTGCCGGCGGCCGCGGCAGCCGCCTCAAGGAGCTGACCGACCGGCGCGCCAAGCCTGCGGTCTATTTCGGCGGCAAGACGCGTATCATCGATTTTGCGCTCTCCAATGCGTTGAACTCCGGCATCCGCCGCCTTGGCGTCGCCACGCAGTACAAGGCGCACTCGCTGATCCGCCACCTGCAACGCGGCTGGAACTTCCTCAGGCCTGAGCGAAACGAGAGCTTCGACATCCTGCCGGCCTCGCAGCGCGTCTCCGAAACGCAGTGGTACGAGGGCACGGCGGACGCCGTCTACCAGAACATCGACATCATCGAGGCCTACGGCCCCGAATACATGGTGATCCTCGCCGGCGACCACATCTACAAGATGGACTACGAGCTGATGCTACGCCAGCACGTCGACGCCAATGCCGACGTCACCGTCGGCTGTCTCGAAGTGCCGCGCATGGAGGCAACCGGCTTCGGCGTCATGCATGTCGATGGCAAGGACAACATCATCGCCTTCGTCGAAAAACCCGCCGATCCGCCCGGCATCCCCGACAAGCCGGAGTTCGCCCTGGCATCGATGGGCATCTATGTCTTCAAGACCAAGTTCCTGATGGAGCAGCTGCGCCGCGACGCCGCCGAACCTGGTTCCAGCCGCGACTTCGGCAAGGATATCATCCCCTATATCGTCCAGCACGGTAAGGCGATCGCCCACCGCTTTGCCAAGTCCTGCGTGCGCTCTTCGCATGAGGCCGAGCCGTACTGGCGCGATGTAGGAACGGTGGACGCCTATTGGGAAGCCAATATCGACCTGACCGACATCACGCCCGAGCTCGACCTCTACGACCGCGACTGGCCGATCTGGACCTATGCCGAATTGAAGCCGCCGGCAAAATTCGTGCACGACGAGGACGGCCGCCGCGGCGAGGCGATCTCCTCTCTGGTGTCCGGGGACTGCATCGTCTCCGGCGCATCGCTGCGCCGCAGCCTGATCTTCACCGGGGCGCGCATTAACTCCTATTCCAAGCTCGAGGAGGTGGTGATGTTGCCCGACGTCCAGGTCGGCCGCAACGCGCGCCTCAAGCGCGTCGTCATCGACCACGGCGTGCACATTCCGGAAGGACTGGTGGTGGGCGAGGACCCAGCGCTCGACGCCAAGCGCTTCCGCGTTTCGGAAAAGGGCATCTGCCTGATCACGCAGGACATGATTAACAAGTTGTCGACTTGACCAGGTCGATCAACAAGCTGTCAACCTGATAGGGTTGATCAGCAAGTTGTCAGTTTGATCACCAGGCTGTCATTTTAACATCGGAATGTGGAACGCATGCAGGTTCTGTCGGTCACGCCCGAAATCTTCCCGCTGATCAAGACCGGCGGGCTTGCCGACGTGACAGGCGCGCTGCCGATCGCGCTTTCCGGCAAGGGCGTGGCGATGCGCACGCTGGTTCCCGGCTATCCGGTGGTGATGGAGGCTTTCAAGAAAAAGAAGGCTGTTTACCAGTATCCGCTGCTGCAGGGCGGCAAGGCTTCGATCCATGCCGTCAAGATCGGCGAGCTCGACCTTTTCGTGCTCGACGCGCCGCATCTCTTCGACCGCCAGGGCGGCCCCTATGGTACCGTCTCCGGCTCCGACTGGCCCGACAACTGGCGGCGCTTCGCGGCGCTGAGCCAGGTCGGCGGCGACATCGCCGGAGGGGCGATCTCCGGCTACCAGCCCGATATCGTGCACGCCCATGACTGGCAGTCGGCGATGACGCTCGCCTATATGCGCTACGGCAAGGCGGTCGGCGTGCCGTCGCTGATCACCGTGCACAATCTTGCCTTCCAGGGCCAGTTCGGTGCCGGTATCTTCGGCGAACTCGGCCTGCCGGCCGTGGCGATGCAGCTCGACGGCGTCGAATATTATGGCGGCGTCGGCTATCTCAAGGCGGGCCTGCAGGCCGCCTGGGCGATCACCACGGTGAGCCCGACCTATGCGCAGGAAATCCGCTCGCCGGAATTTGGCATGGGCCTCGACGGCTTGATCAACATGCGCGCCACCGACCTCTACGGCATCGTCAACGGCATCGATGTCGACATCTGGAATCCGGCGACCGACAAGCATCTGGTCGCCAACTATTCGGCCGACACGCTTGCGGCGCGCGCCAAAAACCGCAAAGCCGTCGAGGAGCGCTTCAATCTCGAGAGCGACGACAGCCCGATCGTTTGCGTCGTCAGCCGGCTGACCTGGCAGAAGGGCATGGACATACTGGCCGCGGTTGTCGACGGCGTTGTTCAGCGCGGGGCACGGCTGGCGGTCCTGGGTTCAGGCGATGCCGGCCTCGAAGGCTCGCTGCTCGCCGCCGCCGCGCGGCACCGCGGCCGTGTCGGCGTCGTCATCGGCTATGATGAAGGCCTCTCGCACGTCATGCAAGGCGGCTGCGACGCCATCGTCATCCCCTCGCGCTTCGAGCCTTGCGGGCTGACGCAGCTTTACGGCCTGCGCTATGGCTGCGTGCCGATCGTCGCCCGCACCGGCGGTCTTGCCGACACCATCATCGATGCCAACGAGGCAGCGCTTTCGGCAGGGGTTGCCACCGGCTTCCAGTTCGCGCCCAACAATGGCGGCGCGCTGCTGCATGCCATCCGCCAGTTGGTCGAGGCTCATGCCAATCCCAAGGCCTGGGCCTCGATCCAGCGCCAGGGCATGAAGGCCGATGTCTCGTGGGACAAGAGCGCCGAGAAATATGTCGAACTCTATCGCTTGCTGCTTTCGAAAAGGGCTGCCTGAGGCATGATCAAAACCGTCCCCACCAAACCCTATAACGACCAGAAACCCGGCACGTCGGGCCTGCGCAAGAAGGTGCCGGTCTTCCAGCAGGAGCACTATGCCGAGAACTTCATCCAGTCGATCTTCGACGCGCTGGAGGGTTTCGAGGGCAAGACGCTGGTGATCGGCGGCGACGGGCGCTTCTACAATCGCGAGGTCATCCAAAAGGCGATCGCCATGGCCGCCGCCAACGGCTTCGGCAAGGTGATGGTCGGGCAGGGCGGCATCCTGTCGACGCCTGCCGCCTCCAACATCATCCGCAAATACAAGACCTTCGGCGGCATCATCCTGTCGGCCAGCCACAATCCGGGCGGCCCGCATGAGGACTTCGGCATCAAGTACAATGCCGGCAATGGCGGCCCGGCGCCGGAGAAGATCACCGACGCGATCTTCGAAAAGACCAAGACGATCTCGAGCTTCAAGATCGCCGACATCGGCGCCGTCGACATCGACACGATCGGCACCGTTAAAGCCGGCGGCATGACTGTCGAGGTCTTCGACCCGGTCAAAGACTATGCCGAGCTGATGGAGAGCCTGTTCGATTTCGACGCCATCCGCGCCAACTTCAAATATGGCTTCCGCATGCTCTTCGACGCCATGCATGCGGTGACCGGCCCTTATGCCAAGGAAATCCTCGAGCGCCGGCTCGGCGCGCCCAACGGCACCTGCCGCAACTTCAAGCCGCTGCCGGATTTCGGCGGCCATCACCCCGATCCGAACCTGGTCCATGCCAAGCATCTCTATGACGAGATGATGGGGCCGGACGCGCCGGATTTCGGCGCCGCTTCCGATGGCGACGGCGACCGCAACCTGATCATCGGCAAGGGCATCTTCGTCACCCCGTCGGATTCGGTGGCGATGCTTGCCGCCAACGCGCATCTGGCGCCGGGCTATAAGGAAGGCCTGAAAGGCATCGCCCGCTCGATGCCGACCAGTGGCGCGGCCGACCGCGTGGCGGAAAAGCTCGGCATCGGCATTTACGAGACGCCGACCGGCTGGAAGTTCTTCGGCAACCTGCTCGACGCCGGCATGGCGACGATCTGCGGCGAGGAAAGCGCCGGCACCGGCTCCAACCATGTGCGCGAGAAGGACGGGCTGTGGGCCGTGCTTTTGTGGCTCAACATCCTCGCCGTGCGCGGCGAAAGCTGCAAGGACATCGTCACCAGGCACTGGGAAACCTACGGCCGCAACTACTATTCGCGTCACGACTACGAGGAGGTCGAGACCGAGCGGGCGAACAAGCTGGTCGATGAACTGCGCGCCAAGCTCGGCTCGCTGCCCGGCACCAGCGTGCGCGGCATGAAGATCGCCAGCGCCGACGACTTCGCCTATCACGACCCGGTCGACGGCTCGGTGAGCAAGAACCAGGGCATCCGGATCCTGTTCGAAGGCGGCTCGCGCGTCGTCTTCCGGCTCTCCGGCACCGGCACGTCCGGCGCAACGCTGCGCGTCTACATCGAGCGCTACGAGCCGGATAAGACCAGGCACGATCTCGACACGCAGGAAGCGCTCGCCGACCTCATCGCCGCCGCCGACGACATCGCCGGCATCAAGAGCCACACCGGCCGCAACAAGCCGAGCGTGATTACTTGAGTGCAACAGGGTGCTCCACTTCTTCCCCTTGTGAGAGAAGAAGGCGGAGCGAAGTTCGGTCGGATAAGGGTGCTCCAGCTTGGCACAGACCTGCGCAATCAGCAGCAACCGACACCAGATGCACTTCGAAGGGACACGCCATCATTGACAACGTCAAAATGCCCAGATATCAAGCTAAATTAGCTAGATATCAAGGCGATTGACCAGATATGGAGGCTGGCTCTTGGCTCGTTCGGAACGGGAAAGCGCGATACGAAGGCCACTTACTGCCATGCTCGGCGTCGACTCGAACCTTAGGGTTCTCCGCACGCTGGTGGAGCATGGTGGCCTGCTTGCGGCCTCGGAGATCGTTCGCTGGAGCCGGCTATCTCGGGAAAGCGTACGGCTCGGACTTCTCGCGCTCGAATCCCTGGGGATTGTAGCCGCATCGGGATCGGGGCATTCGAGGCTGTACCGCTTTGATGACAGCCACTATCTCGCTCCTGCGTTGGCGGCCCTCTTCAAAGCCGAAAGCAACCGTTTTGCGGCGATCCTGGACGCTGTGCGCCAAAGTGCGGCGCAAAGACCCGTCTTCAGTCTTTTCGTCTATGGCAGCGCGGCTCGCGGGGATGACGATCCAGACAGCGACCTCGACATCGGCCTCATTGCCCGAGCGGATGATCTTGCTGAAGCGGTGGAAGGCCTCCGTGAAGCGCTCAGGGATCCGGCCGAGAGGCTGGTCTTCCTCCCCAACGTCGTCGGCCTCGACTTCGATGATGTCCGACGCCTCGCGAGGGACAAGGATCCATGGTGGGAAAACGTCAAGCAGGACGCGATCGTCCTTGCTGGAAGCCGCCCCGAAGACGCAGCATCGTTCCAAGAGGCGCTGCATGGCTAGGGTCAGATCCACCAAAACGAAAGACGCTGCTTATGTCACCAGCAGACTCGTGATCGCCCGCGGGTTCCTTAAAGACGCGCGAAACAGCAACCTCGTTGCTGATCCAGGTGACATCGGAAACCCTTCCATGTCGACGGTCATCAACTGTGCGATAGCCTATTCCGATGCCTTGACGGCCAGGTTCCGCGGCGAAGTCAACCAGGACGACCACCAGGCCGTCGTCAAGCTCTTGCGGGCGGCTCTGGGTAAGGCTCTTCCTGCGAAGCAAGAAGCGAGCCTGCGTGCACTTCTGGAGCAGAAGGACGAGGTCCAGTACGGATCAAGGGCCAAGACTCGAAATGATGCCGAAAAGGCATTGGAGCGCCTAGAAGAGTTCGCCGCATGGGCCGAGCAGCAACTCGCTCTTTGAGAAGGACCGGTAATCCTGTTTTCTGTTGTCCTCGCAGTGCGTTGGCGGCGGTTGCTACCGAATTGCGAAGACCTGCGTTCAACTCGCTGATGCCCCATTCCTTCCAAAACCCCCCATCCGTCTCGGCGCTGCACGCCAATCCCGCTTCTCCGGCAAGGAGAGAAGGAAAGGATGGGAGGTGCCCGTGAGCCAACTCGGCGCCATCGTCACCAGCGAAGGCATTCGCTTTGCGGTGTGGTCATCGTCGTCGAGACGCTCGTGGGTCTCTATCTTCGATGACACCGGCGCGTGCGAGGTCGAACGGCTGGAACTGAGGCCGGAAGGCGAGGGAGTATTTGCGGTGTTCGCCCCCGGCTTTGCCGCTGGCACGCGCTATGGTTTTCGCGCCGATGGAGACTATGCGCCCGAACATGGCTTCTGGTTCGATCCGGACAAGCTGCTGACCGATCCCTATGCCATCGAAATCGACCGGCCGTATCGATATCATTGGCGGCTTGCAGCTAAACGCAAAGAAGGTGTCGACACCGCCCCATTGATGCCGAAGGCGATAGCACGTCCGTTGCCCAAGCCGCTGCCTTCGAAGCCACCACTGTTCCAGCCCGGCGGCCTGATCTACGAGTTCAACGTCCGCTCCTTCACCAGGCTGCACCCGGACGTGCCGGAAGCACACCGCGGCACCGTCGCGGCGCTCGCCCATCCGGCCATCATCGAGCATCTCAAGCGCCTCGGCGTTTCCGCCGTCGAGTTGATGCCGATCACAGCCTCGATCGACGAGCGGCATCTGCCGCCGCTGGGGCTCTCCAACGCCTGGGGCTACAACCCCGTCACCTTCATGGCGCTCGACCCGCGCCTGGCGCCCGGCGGCCTTGTGGAATTGCGCGACACCGTCGCGGCTCTGCGCAAGGCCGGCATCGGCACCATCCTCGACCTCGTCTTCAACCACACCGGCGAAAGCGACCGGCTCGGCCCGACGCTGTCGCTTCGCGGTCTCGATGCGCAGGCCTATTACCGCCATC
This sequence comes from Mesorhizobium sp. M1C.F.Ca.ET.210.01.1.1, assembly GCF_004791585.1. Lineage (GTDB taxonomy): Bacteria > Pseudomonadota > Alphaproteobacteria > Rhizobiales > Rhizobiaceae > Mesorhizobium. Next base: position 31,452 of record NZ_SRUU01000027.1, on the reverse strand, counting down.
TGCCGGGCGGCAGGCTTGCCAACGACACCGGCACCGGCAACACGCTCGCCTGCGACCATCCGGTCGTGCGCGAAATGGTGCTCGACACGCTCCGCCATTTCGTGCGTTTCGCCGGCGTCGACGGTTTCCGCTTCGACCTGGCGCCGGTGCTCGGCCGGGTCGATGGGACGTTCGACGCGAATGCGCCGCTGCTCGAAGCCATCGCCGGCGATCCCGTGCTCTGCGACCGGGTGCTGATCGCAGAGCCCTGGGACATCGGTCCGAACGGCTACCAGCTCGGCAATTTCCGCTCGCCATATCTTGAATGGAACGACCGCTACCGCGACGATGTCCGGCGCTTCTGGCGCGGCGACGCGGGCGTGATCGGCGCTTTGGCCACGCGGCTGGCCGGCTCGTCCGACGTGTTCGGCAGGGAAGGCCAGACGGTGAGCCGCAGCGTCAACTTCATCGCCGCGCATGACGGCATGACGCTGGCCGATCTCGTCGCCTACGAGAAAAAGCACAACGCAGGCAATGGCGAGCAGAACCGCGACGGCCACAACGACAATCTATCGTGGAACAATGGCGTCGAGGGCGAGACGGACGACGCCCAGATCGGCGAGGCCCGATTCGACGACCAGCGCGCGCTGCTTGCGACGCTCTTTGCCTCGCGCGGCACCATCATGCTGACCGCCGGCGACGAGTTCGGCAGAACGCAGCAGGGCAACAACAACGCCTATGCGCAGGACAACGCCATCACCTGGCTCGATTGGGCCGACCGAGATGAGGCGCTCGAGCGATACACTTTGGCTCTCTCCGCGATGCGCCGCGCCTTCCCGGCGCTGTCGGACACCCATTTCCTGACCGGGGAGCCGTCCGATGCTTCAGCCATCCCGGACGTTACCTGGCTGACGGAGACGGGCGCGCCGCTCGGTGAGTCCGACTGGAACGATCCCGGTCGACATCGCCTCGTCATGCTGCTCGGCGATAGCGGCGGCGGCCGCCTGGCCGTCATCGTCAATGGCGACCGCCGCCAATGCGTCTTCACCTTGTACGCGCGAGATGGATTTGAGTGGCGCCCAGCGAGCGAAACGCAGCCGGTCGATCTTGCGCGGCCGCTGCCCGGCCGCAGCGTGAATTTTATGATCGAGCGCCGAGTGACGAAGGCCGGCGCCGGAAAGGGTTCGTAATGGCCGATGGCAATACCGAATGGTGGCGTGGCTGCGTGATCTACCAGGTCTATCCGCGCTCCTTCCAGGACACGACCGGCGACGGCGGCGGTGACCTCAAGGGCATCACCACGCGGCTAGCACATGTCGCTTCGCTCGGCGTCGATGCGGTGTGGCTCTCGCCCATCTTCAAGTCGCCGATGGCTGACATGGGCTACGACGTGTCGGACTATCGCGACATCGATCCGATCTTCGGCTCGCTGGAGGATTTCGACGCGCTGGTCGCCGAAGCGCATCGGCTCGGCCTGAAGCTCATCATCGACCAGGTGATCTCGCATTCGTCCGACAGGCACGAATGGTTCGTCGAAAGCCGCGCCAGCCGCGACAATGCCAAGGCCGATTGGTATGTCTGGGCCGACGCCAAGCCGGACGGCAGCGCGCCCAACAACTGGCAATCGCTGTTCGGCGGTCCCGCCTGGGAGTGGGACGCCACCCGCCGTCAGTATTACATGCACAATTTCCTGGCCGCGCAGCCCGACCTCAACTTTCACACACCGGATGTGCAGGACGCGGTCCTCGACACCGTGCGCTTCTGGCTGGAGCGCGGCGTCGACGGTTTTCGGCTGGATACCGTCAACTACTATGTCCATGACCGCTGGCTGCGCGACAATCCGCCCTTGGCCTCTAGCGTCGCCGGCACCAATGGCGCCACCACCACCTATGCTTTCCAGGAGCATCTCTTCGACAAGACGCGCCCAGAGAACCTCGACTTCCTGAAGCGTTTCCGCGCGCTGCTTGACGAGTACCCGGATCGCGCGGCGGTCGGCGAGGTGGGCGACGAGGAACGCTCCCTGCAGACGCTCGCCGCCTACACGTCTGGCGGCGACAAATTGCAGATGTGCTACACCTTCGACCTGCTCGGACCGCAATTCTCGGCGGCGCATGTGCGAGGCTGCGTCGAGGCCTTCGAGACTGCTGTTGCTGACGGCTGGGTATGCTGGGCCTTCTCCAACCACGACGTGGTGCGCCATGTCAGCCGCTGGACGCGGCCCGGCGGGAACCCGGACACGGTGGCGAAATTCGCGATCGCGCTGCTTTGCTCTCTGCGCGGCTCGATCTGCCTCTACCAGGGCGAGGAGCTTGGGCTGGAGGAGGCCGAGCTTGCCTATGAGGATCTGCGCGATCCGCTGGGCATCCGCTTCTGGCCGGGCGTGAAGGGCAGGGACGGCGGCCGCACCCCGATGGTCTGGGAAGCAGGCGCCGAAAACGCCGGCTTCTCGCCCGTCAGGCCCTGGCTGCCGGTGCCGCAGGCGCATCGCGCCCGCGCGGTCGATGTGCAGAACGGCGAAGATGGCTCGGTGCTCGCCGCCTATCGCTTGGTCCTGGCCCTGCGCAAGCGCCATCCGGCGCTGATCAGCGGCTCGATCCGCTTTCTCGAGACGGATGGCGACGTGCTGGCCTTCGTCCGACAGCAGGCCGGCGAGAGATTGCTCTGCGTCTTCAATTTCACCGCCGATCCGGTGGAGTGGACCTTGCCCGACGATCTCGGTCACGTCGAGTCGATCGACCTGCCGATCGATACTGCCGGCGTTCTCCAAGAGGCGGTGCTGATGCTGCCGGCGCTGGGCGGCTTCCTCGGCCGGATTTCCTGACGGCTCGCCGGACGAGCACCGAGCGTCCGCAGGCATCATATGCCTCCGACCCGGATCGTCGATAGACGCTAGATCGTGGTGCCTGGCAACGGCAGTGTCCGGAACAGATTCCAGATCGGCAGGTTGCGCGCGTCATAGCTGACCGAGACGACGAATTGGCTGCCGTCGACGGTGCTGTCCGTGGCGTCGACCGTCAACTTCTTCGGACCGACAAAGGGATAGCCGGTGATGTCGTGGCTGATGAAATCGGTGACCAGCGCCTGGCGCTCTGTCTGGTTGAGGCCGGCAATCGCCGTTCGTGCCGCGTCGGCGGCGATCTGCTGGACTGAATGGCTGGCGCCGAAATAGATTCCGTATGCAACCATGCCGAGCAGAAGCAAGATGAAAATGGGCGCCAACATGGCGAATTCGACCGCTGACGTGCCCGCGGCGTCAGCCCGGAAACGAGACCAAGGAGCAAGGAATTTTCGGTTCTTCAGCATGGTCCGGAGAATGCCAAACCCTGCCTGCAAAAACAGAAAACGACTGGAACAACCGAAAGGTGCATAAAGTTGAATGGCGGGTTTAAGCTTTAGATTTCGCTGTTTTAGCAGGGTGCAGCTCACTCAACGTCAAGCAGCGAGCAGTTGAAATAAGATTTCGCTCTGTCTAGTCTCCCGCCACCAAGCTGCCGGAAGGGACCGGCGGCACGCTCAAAAGGAGCCCGTTGAACGGTTCCGGGGCGGCAACACTCAAAGGCGTGGTTGAGGGGCCGCGTCGAAAGGGAGATACTTCATGCTGAAAAATCTATTGAAGGCGACTGTGTTCGCCACCACCATGGCCTTGGCGACCGGGGCTTTCTACACGCCGGCCTTTGCCGAGACCGTGTACAACCGCGGAGCCGCCGCCGAGGCGGAGACGGTCGATCCGCACAAGACGTCGACGGTCTACGAAGCCGATATCATACGCGACCTGTTCCAGGGTCTCGTCATGCATGACCAGAAGACGAACCTCATTCCAGGCGCCGCCGAAAGCTGGACGGTGTCCGACGACGGCACTGTCTACACCTTCAAGCTGCGCAAAGACGGCCTCTGGTCGGATGGCAGCCCGGTGACGGCGGACGACTTCGTCTATTCGTTCCATCGGCTGGAAGATCCGGCCACCGCTGCAGAATACGCCTCGATGCTCTATCCGGTGAAGGGCGCAGAGGACTTCAACACCAAGAAAGGCAAGGCCGAGGACATGGGCGTCAAGGCGGTCGACGCCAACACGCTGCAAGTCACACTGAAGGCCCCGACGCCCTACTTCCTGGAGATGCTGACCCACCAGGCGACCTATCCGGTCAATAAGGCCTCCATCGACAAGCTCGGCGCCGATTGGATCAAGCCGGGCAAGCTGGTCTCCAACGGCGCCTATACGCTGGCGGAGTGGGTTCCCAACGACCATATGAAATTGGTCAAGAACCCGAAATTCTGGGACGCCGCGAGCGTCAAGCTCGACGTGGTCAACTACATCCCGACCGAGGATCGCTCGTCGGCGATGAAGCGGTTCGAGGCCGGCGAGCTCGACAGCTATGGTGACCTGCCGACCGAACAGTTGGCCGATCTCAAAACCAAATTCGGTGACCAGGTTCGTGTCGGGCCATATCTCGGCACCTATTATTATGCGATCAAGACCGACAAGGCGCCTTGGGACAATGTCGAGCTGCGCAACGCCATCTCGATGGCGATCGATCGCGACTTCCTCGCCGAGAAGGTCTGGCAGAACTCGATGCTGCCCGGCTATTCGATGGTGCCTCCGGGCATCGAGGGCTACACACCGGCACTGGCTAAATACGCCGACATGTCGCAGATCGACCGCGAGGATGCGGCCAAGAAGATCCTGGAAAAGCTAGGCTATACACCCGAGCATCCGTTGAAGATGGAGATCCGCTACAACACCTCGGAGAACCATAAGAACACGGCGGTCGCCATCCAGGAACAACTGAAGCCGCTCGGCATCGAGGTGACGCTGCTCAACACCGACACCAAGACCCACTATGGTTTCCTCGAGCAGAAGGGCAATTACGACGTTGCCCGCGCCGCCTGGATCGCAGACTACAAGGATCCGGAGACCTTCCTTGGCATCTCGCGCAAGGCAAGCGGCAACAACTACTCGAACTACAACAGCCCGGCCTATGAGGCCGCGATGGACAAGGCGGCCGCCGCCGGCGGCAAGCCTGAGGAGCGCATGAAGGACCTCGCCGAGGCCGAGCGCGTCCTCGTCGACGACGTCGGCCAGATCCCGCTTCTCTACTACAGCTTCCACGACATCGTTTCCTCGAAGCTGCATGGCTTCGACGACAATGTGATGGACATCCATCCGTCCCGCTTCATCTCCAAGGACTGACAAGTAACCTTGGCCGTGCCGCCGCTCTCTTTTTGGGAGCGGCGGCACGGTCTGTCGTCGTGCCGGGCCGAAAGTCGGATTGGATTTTCAGGCTACCCAGTGCGAAGATCAGAGATGCCAGCGCGCCACGGTCTCGTCTGGAGAGCTGTCGCCCTGGCTGAAGCGGGGCGCCGATGCTGCGTTATGTCTTCCGGCGGCTGTTGACCGCCATTCCGACGCTATTCGTCATCGTGACGGTGGCGTTCTTCCTGATCCGCGTCGCACCAGGCGGCCCGTTCAACCAGGAGCGGGGCTTGAGCCCCGAGATCAGGGCCAATCTCGAAGCCCAGTTCGGCCTCAACGATCCGCTGTGGCTGCAATATCTCCACTATCTCGGCAATCTTTTGCGCGGCAGTTTCGGCCCGAGCTACAACTTGCCGGATTTCACCGTCACCGAACTCTTCGCCAAGGGCCTGCCGATCTCGGTGCAGATCGGTACCTCGGCGCTGGTGCTGGCGCTGCTGTTGGGCTCGATCCTTGGCACCATCGCGGCGCTCAACCAGAACAAGATAGCCGACTATTCCGTCATTGCTTTGGCCACCGCCGGCAGCACCATCCCGACCTTCGTCATCGCGCCGGTGATACAGCTAGTTTTCGGGCTGTCCTGGAAGCTGTTGCCGATCGGCGGCTGGGGCGACGGCGCCTTAATCAACAAGGTCGGGCCGGTGCTGACGCTCGCCTTGCCGCAGATCGCCATCGTCGCCCGCCTGATGCGCGGCTCGATGATCGAGAGTCTGCGCTCGCATCATATCCGCACCGCCCGCGCCCTCGGCCTGTCCGACTGGTCGGTCGTGGTCAAGCACGCGCTGCGCGGCGCCGTCCTGCCGATCGTCTCCTTCACCGGTCCGGCTGCGGCGGCCCTGCTCACCGGCTCGGTCATCGTCGAGACGATCTTCTCCGTCCCGGGCGTCGGCCGTTATTTCGTCGATGCGGCCCTCAACCGTGACTACACGCTGGTCATGGGCACCGTGGTGGTGATTGCGCTCTTCACCATCGTCTTCAACCTGATTGTCGATCTTCTCTACGCGGTCGTCGATCCGAGGGTGCGCTATGACTGACCTTGCCGTAGCCGTTCCAGAGCCGATCGTCGGCCGCTCGCTTTGGGGCAACGCCTGGGCGCGACTGAAGCGCAACCGCGCCGCCATGTTCAGCCTCTACTATCTGGCGTTCATCGCCGTCATTAGCGTGTTCGGCCCGATGGTCGTGCCGCATGAATACACCACCATCTACGGCGACTATGTGCGCACGCCGCCGAGCCTCTCGGCCTACCCGAAGCCCGACATGATCCAGACCGCATTGACCGACGCCATCAAGCGTATGCGCGTCGACATCAAGGAATGGCATCAGGACGGCAGCCGCGTGATCGTGACAGTCACCTCCAAGAAGCCGGTAGACGACCGCAACATCCGCTATCTCGACCGCTCGGACGCCTTCGACGACACAAAGATCGAGAGCAAATCGCCCGACGGGCTCGAAGTGACGATGAGCTCCGCCATCAAGCAGCAATATTTCTACTTCGGCACTGACAACACCGGGCGCGACTTGCTTTCACGTACCCTGATGGCCGGGCGCATTTCTTTGGCCATCGGCCTGCTTGCCGGCGTCGTCGCCGGCGTCATCGGGGTGATCTACGGCGCGACGGCCGGCTTTGCCGGCGGCAGGGTCGACGAGGTGATGATGCGCATCGTCGACGTGCTCTATTCGCTGCCTTTCATCTTCTTCGTCATCATGCTGGTGGTGTTTTTCGGCCGCAACTTCGTGCTGATGTTTTTGGCGGTCGGCGCGGTGCTGTGGCTCGACATGGCCCGCATCGTGCGCGGCCAGGCGCTGTCGATCCGCAGGCAGGAATATGTCCAGGCCGCCGAAGCGATGGGCGTCGGCTACCGCGGCATCCTTGTGCGCCACGTGATCCCCAATCTGCTCGGCCCGGTCGTCATCTACATGACGCTGCTGGTGCCGCAGGTGATCATCCTGGAAAGTTTTCTCTCTTTCCTCGGCCTCGGCGTGCAGGAGCCGATGACCAGCTGGGGCGTGCTGATCTCGGTCGGCGCCAAGAACATCGGCTATGCCAATTGGCTGCTTCTGTTCCCGGCCTTCTTCCTCGTCTCGACGCTGTTCGCGCTCAACTTTGTCGGCGATGGCCTGCGCGACGCGCTAGACCCAAAAGATCGATAAAGATGGGGATCGCTGACATGACCGCTTCCGAAACGATCCTCAGCGTCAAGGACCTGCGCGTCCGGTTCCAGACCCTCGACGGCACCGTCGAGGCGGTGAAGGGCATCAACATCAAGGTCAATGCCGGCGAAACCGTCGCCGTCGTCGGCGAATCCGGCTCCGGCAAGAGCCAGACAATGATGGCGGCGATGAGCCTACTCTCCTCGAACGGCGAGGCCACCGGCCGGGTCGACTATCGCGGTCGCAATCTCCTGGAGATGACCAAGAGCGAGCTCAACAAGGTCCGAGGCCGCAAGATCAGCATGATCTTCCAGGAGCCGATGACCTCGCTCGATCCGCTCTACACCATCGGCAATCAGCTGATCGAGCCGATCCGCCGGCATCGCGGGCTGAATGCCCCGGCGGCGCGAGAAGAGGCGCTGAAGCTGCTCAGGCTGGTGCACATCCCCGATCCGGAACGGCGGATGAAATCTTATCCGCACGAAATGTCGGGCGGCCAGCGCCAGCGCGTCATGATCGCCATGGCCTTGGCCAACGATCCCGACATCCTGATCGCCGACGAGCCGACGACGGCGCTCGACGTCACCATCCAGGCGCAGATCCTGATGCTGCTTGCCGAGCTGCAGCGCAAGCTCGGCATGGCGATCGTCTTCATCACCCACGATCTCGGCATCGTGCGACGCTTCGCCGACCGCGTCTATGTCATGCGCCAGGGCGAAGTCGTGGAGGAGGGCCAGGTGGAAGCGCTCTTCGCCAATCCGCAGCACGCCTACACCAAGATGCTGCTCGCGGCCGAGCCGACCGGCACCAAGGGCCCGCCGCCGGCCAATGCGCAGGTGCTGCTCGAAGGTCGCAATGTCGAGGTCGTCTTCAAGATCGGCGGCGGCTTCCTCGGCGGTGAGCCGCTGATGCTGCGCGCGGTGGACAAAATCTCGATCCGGCTGAAGCGCAACCAGACCATCGGCATCGTCGGCGAGTCGGGTTCCGGCAAGTCGACGCTCGGCCGTGCGCTGCTGAGGCTCTTGCCCAGCGACGGCGTCATCCGCTTTGGCGACCGTGACATTTCTGAGGCCGACCGCCAGGCGATGCGACCACTGCGGCGTGAATTGCAGTTGGTTTTCCAGGATCCGTTCGGCTCACTTTCGCCGCGCATGACCGTGGGCCAGGTCATCACCGAGGGGCTTTTGGTGCACGAGCCCTCGCTGAACAGCAAGCAGCGCGACCACCGCGCCGTCGAGGCGCTGCGCGAGGTCGGCCTTGATCCCAATGCCCGAAACCGCTACCCGCACGAATTCTCCGGCGGCCAGCGCCAGCGCATTGCCATTGCGCGCGCCATGATCCTGAAGCCGAAAGTGGTGGTGCTGGACGAGCCGACCTCGGCGCTCGACCGCTCGGTGCAGAAGCAGATCGTCGAGCTCTTGCGCAAGCTGCAGGCCAATCACGCGCTGTCCTATCTCTTCATCAGCCACGACCTCGCGGTCGTGCGCGCTATGGCCGACTACATCATCGTGATGAAGCAGGGCAAGATCGTCGAAGAAGGACCGACCGAGGAGATTTTCGACGATCCGCGCGAGGCCTACACGCAGACGCTGATGAAGGCGGCAATCGACACGACCAGATTCAGGATGAGCGCTTAATGCATGTCGCCCAAAAGTGAGCAGCGGTCTGGGAGAACGACATACACAAAAACAGGAACTTGAAGCGCGCAGCCTGAATACGTTTCGGCGCGATGCGGCTTAAGGCTTGCCGCCGCCGGGTGACGCGCTGATCATTGCGAGGACCGGCAGCGGCTCTTCCTCGCCGTGATAATCGCCTGCTGCTGTTGCTGCAGCCGTTCGACCCTTGCCGTGTCGCGGTTGGCCACTACGGTCTTGACGCGCTCGCCGCCGAGCAGCCAGCCAGGCACGCTCGTGTTGGCAACCTTGCCGCGGCCGATGGCGATCTGAGAAATCTCGGTTGCGGTATCGCCAACCGCGCTGTTGAGCTCGGCGCAGCTCATTTTGTCGTATTTCGCTGGATTGATCGACGCGGTGGTCGACGAGCATCCCGCAAAGAGCAGCACAGTGATTGTCGGCAAAATGGCTGTCGGCGTGAATTTCATTCTCTCACCTGGCCGCTCAGATCGGCTGGGCTCCGTCGAGATGGAGCGGGGTGCCATTAGGTCAAAGTTGGAGCGCCCTGTCGAGCACAATGGCCGGCAGCAGCCGTTCAGGCTCGCTATTTGGTGCTGGACCTTGACGCTGGGCGGGAGCGGCAAAGCACGTAAATCTCAGTTTTCTGGTCGCATCGCATCGTGCCGTTCAGTCGCTTTCTCGGGCAAGTGGCAGATCAAGCTGTGTTGGGACACCAACCGCTACGCTCCCGCCGGTTAGGTGCCACTGGCGGGCAAACGGCAGCCGGAAATGTCCGGCACCCGTGGAACTCGCCGTCAGGCCGATGAGCAACTGCGCGAACAAGAGCCTAACTTCCGGCTGGGGACGGCATTGCCTTGTCGTCAACTCGATCGATATCCTCCGATATCTCCTGCCGCAGTTTCGGTCCCTTGGCCAGACGCCTGCCCAGGGCCGTGACGAAAGCCTGATAGCGTTCGGCCGACTTGGCGCGAGCCGCCTGGGCCGCAACTTCCGGCAAAGCTGGCGTGGTCGCGAGCCAGAACCGCACGAACACCGCCAGGGTTTCGATCGCGATACCGATATCGCGCTCCTGCCGTGCGAGGCGGCGATCAACTTGATCGAGGCGTTTGGCGATTGCAGCCTCGCGACGTTCGTCGGCATCCGGCGACAGAAACGACGCGATTGCGGCCTCTGCGATCATGGATTGGGGCTGGTCGCGCCGGGCCGCATAGTCGGCGAGCATCTTCATGATCGCCTCATCGAGATAGACTGAGATTTGCACTTTCTTCTTGCGGCGGATCATGGCGGCTATAACCCCATGCCGTCATCGGGGTCGAGCGAGACCTGCCGTGCCACGCTTTGCATGAGCCGCGCCAGGCGTCGATTGCGGACTGCATCGTCATCGGCGTCGTCGACCGCGTCGAGTTCGAACTCATTTTCGATCGGAGCCATTTTCTCGACCGGTGGCACGCGGTTCAGTTCGGGTTGTTGACGCCGTTCGGACCCGGTCGCATCTTCATCGCTCGGCGTGCCGGGGCCTTCGTCGACCCTGGGCTGATTCAGGGTCGGCAGGCTGCTCCAATCACAAGGAAGAGCCTTCCCGGATCGCGTTAGTTCGGGCGGCGACAGGACGCGTTCCCGCAAGCGGACATCGTCGTAATAGCGTGCCTTATTCGCCCTGATCGGTGGGGTGCCCGCCACCATGACGATCTCGTCGGTCGGCGGAAGCTGCATGATCTCGCCAGGCGTCAGCAATTGGCGGGCGGTCTCTTGCCGCGACACCATCAAATGTCCGAGCCAGGGCGAAAGCCGGTGGCCGGCATAGTTCTTCATCGCCCGCATCTCGGTCGCTGTGCCGAGCGCGTCGGATACACGTTTGGCGGTCCTTTCATCATTCGTGGCGAAGCTCACGCGCACATGACAATTGTCGAGAATGGAGTTGTTCGGACCGTAGGCCTTCTCGATCTGGTTGAGCGACTGCGCGATCAGGAAGCTCTTCAGCCCATAGCCAGCCATGAAGGCTAGCGCGCTCTCGAAGAAGTCGAGACGGCCAAGCGCTGGGAATTCGTCGAGCATGAGGAGAAGCCGGTGGCGATGAGATTTCGCCTGAAGGTCCTCAGTCAGGCGACGCCCAATCTGGTTGAGGATAAGGCGAATGAGCGGCTTGGTCCGATTGATGTCCGAGGGCGGCACGACCAGGTAGAGCGTAGCTGGTTGCCTGGCGCCGACGATGTCGCTGATGCGCCAATCGCAGCGCCTCGTCACCTCGGCGATGACAGGGTCGCGATAGAGGCCGAGGAAGGACATAGCCGTGGAGAGCACGCCCGAACGCTCATTGTCAGATTTGTTGAGCAGTTCGCGGGCAGCACTTGCGATGACCGGATGCGGACCAGCGTCGCCGAGATGGGTGGTCTTCATCATTGCCGCCAAGGTGGACTCGATCGGTCGCCTAGGATCGGAGAGGAAGGCGGCGACGCCAGCGAGCGTCTTGTTCTTCTCGGCGTAGAGGACGTGAAGGATCGCGCCGACCAGCAGTGCGTGAGAAGTCTTTTCCCAATGGTTGCGCTTCTCGAGGCTTCCTTCCGGATCGACCAGAATGTCGGCGATGTTCTGGACGTCGCGGACCTCCCATTCACCACGGCGGACCTCCAGCAAAGGATTGTAGGCCGACGATTTTGAATTGGTGGGGTCGAAAAGCAGGACGCGCCCGTGCAATGCACGGAACCCAGCGGTGATTTGCCAATTCTCGCCTTTGATGTCGTGGACAATCGCTGAGCCCGGCCAGGTCAACAGCGACGGCACCACCAGGCCGACACCCTTGCCGGATCGGGTCGGCGCGAAGCACAGCACATGCTCGGGACCATCATGGCGAAGGTAATGACCGTGATAGCGCCCAAGCACCACACCATCGGCGCCGAGCAGCCCGGCAGCCTCCACTTCTTTCCTGCCGGCCCATCGCGCCGAACCATAGGTCTGGACGTTCTTGACCTCGCGCGCCCGCCACACAGACATGCCGATCGCAACAATGATCGAGAGAAAGCCACCGGACACGGCAATCAGTCCGCCTTCCACGAAAATGGTTGGGGCGTAGGCATCATAAAAATACCACCACCAGAATAGGGCGGGCGGATAGTAGACAGGCAGGCCGGCGACTTCGAACCAGGTCGGTCCGAGTTGCGCCTGGAACCCGAGCCGCCATGCCGTCCATTGCGTCGCTGTCCAGGTCGTCAATAGGACGACCAGGAAGACCGTGAGGATCTGGCCCCAAAGGATTTTCGTGGCAGACATGAAAGGGTCCTTCTTCTGTTTGTCAAAGACCGAGCCCGCGCTTGCGAGCAAAGCTCCAGTCGATGCCGCCATCACCACGAGCGACACCGTAAACGTGCTGGCCGAGATGCCTTTCGAGAGAGGGCGTCCAGGGTACAAGTTGGAAGCCAAGGCCGTCGTCGATCATGGCGAAACGGCCGGAGGCGAGACACAAGCGCTGGCCATAGACGCCGGCGGCGTAGTCGCCGCTGGAGGTACGGTTGAAGGGCCGTCCGCTATCGGCCGCGAGCTTATCGCCAATCATCTCCAGTTCGCGGCAGCGCAGCGTATCGAGCAGGTTTGCGGTGAAAATGATGCGATTGCCTTGCCTCTCGGCAAGCCCCTGATTGACCAGATGTTCGGCGCGACGGTCCAAGGCATCGCGGACCTCAGCGCCGAGGCCTCCCTGCGCCAGTGCGGCAGGCTCGCCAGCGATTGCCTGGCGGTCGAGCCAGGTCGCACCCGGCGCCGTAACCTGTTCATCCACAGCGAGATCGGAGCACACCGCCAGCGCGACTCGACGGTGGCCGCACGCATCATCGAATCTGCGCAACTCGACGATCGATCCCGGCGGGCCGTCGCCGGCGGCATCCAGAGCGGGAAGTCTGATGTGATGGATGCGTCCATCAATGCCGTCGACAACCGCGTAGGCCGCACCGCTCAGATCACTATCGAGCCCGCGATCGACCAGCCGGCCGACAATAGGTGTTTCGAGACTTTCGGCGGCCAACACATAACTGGCCGAACCCCGCTCGATGCCTCGCTCAGTCAGTGCGCGATGCATGCGCTTTATGATGTCGCCGCGCTCGCCCAACTCGCGCAACGTCGCTTCGGCCTGGTCGTCGAGGACCCATTGGCCCGGGCCGACCTGGTCGGCGAGACCCAGCGCCTCAAGCTTGCGCAGACGACCGATCTTGAGCGCATGATATTCGTCGGGCTGGCCACGAGGGCGTTGGGCCAAATCGATGACCCCGGTGTCGCGGCTGTCGCGAAGTAGCTGGCGATCGAGCTGGGTCCAGCGTTCGGACTGGATCTGGCTTTCGAGCGAGCGGCGGATGTCCAGATCTGTGCACGGACCCAGTTCCTGCGTAATCAGGTCGCGAGCCCGGTCACGCATTCCTTCCTTGATGTAATCGCGCGAGATGACCAGGTCCTGGCCGTCGTCGCGCACGCCGCGCACGATCAGATGAACGTGCGGATGCTCAGTGTTCCAGTGATCGGCCGCGACCCAGTCGAGCCGCGTGCCGAGGTCCTTTTCCATCCGTCCAACCAGATCGCGGGTAAAGGATTTGAGGTCCGCCATCTCAAGGGCGTCGTCGGGAGAGACAATGAAACGGAAGTGGTGCCGATCATCCTTGGCGCGCGCCGCAAAGGCCGCGCCGTCGGCATCCCCCGTCTGCGGCCCGAACAACCCTGCCTTCTCGCCGTCCCGGCTCACGCCCTCCCGGCGCAGATAATTGAGGTGCGTGGCAAGTGAAGCAGCGCTCGCGGTACGACGGACAACGCGAGCCTTTAGGACCGCACCGCGCGATCGCGAGGTGATAAGGCGATTGGCCTGGATGCTGGCGCGCTGACCGTGACCAAACCGGGAGCGATTGCCAAAAACCACTTTTCCCGAGCGCGACACGCCACCGCCAGCTTTTTTCGCCGCCGCTAGTGCCTGCGCGATGAATGGCCGTGCAGCTTGAGCGCGGGTCGAGCGGATGCGGCCTGGCCGAATACGAAACGTGCGCTCATCGGCCATGGCTTTGTCCCGCAATGTGGAGAAAGGGACGCAAACACAAGACTTCGAGCGTTAGGCGCACATTGCCCTTAAGCGCCGCAATGTGCGGCGCGGGCCTGAAAACCTGGCAAATCGTGTTGTTCGACCGGCGCGCAATGTGCGCCCTTTTATCCTGCCACGGCTCGATCATGCCGCCTGCGCCTGTCCGCTCCGCTCGCCACGGCACGCTGCAGCACGAATTGACGCGAAGGACGCTGAAGCGGCTCATGGCGCAGACCTGCCGCGCGCTTCATGCGCGAACAGGCCAGAAGCCGGGGTCCGATTGCTGTGGGCAACTCCCGCCAAAGACGTACCGTCGCGCGGGCGCGCGGGCTGCATCAAACTGTCGGTCTGTTTGCCATTTTTTGGTTTGGCGAACAGCGGTGCGCGCTTCCAGTCACGTGAGGCGGAGACTGCCGGTCTGGTAGCTTTCGCTGCACCAGCGCTGCCGATGGCGGATGCAACGATCGTGACGTTGGCAAGCGTCTCCCGAGGCAGTCGCCTGCCTTGCAGCGACGCTTCGTAACGCCGAGGGCCAGCATTATAGGCGGCAATCCAGCCGGGCGATCCGTAGCGATCAACCAACTCGCGGATATAGGCTGAGCCCGCTATGATATTGTCGTGCGGGTCGTAGGGATCGGCGCCCAGATGGTAGCGAACGCGCAGGTCGGACCAGGTGTTGGGCACGATCTGCATCAGCCCCATGGCGCCCTTGCGCGATGTGGCGCGTTGGTCGCCTGCACTCTCGGCGCCAAGGACGGCGCGGATCCAGGTCGGTGGAAGACGGAAGCGCCTCGCCGCTTCCGCGATGTGAGCCTCGTAACGATTGCGCGCCGAAGGCATGACGGCAGGCGGGCTCTGAGCCGGCGCAGCCGCCAGAACCACGCAAGCGATGCAAAGTCCGCCAAACAGAATGAGAGCCGAGTGCCAGACCGCGCGAGGCAATGCGTGCGTTCCAGCTTGGCTCGTCGGCCGACGGCGCGCCGACATCGCTTAGTCCTTCTCGGCGCGGTCGCGCTGACGCGACCAGTGCAAAGACCAGGACTTCTTGCCGTCGACGTTCTGGAACAGATATGCGCGGATCGGTTGCGCAAAAGTCGGGTCATCTAAATACAGCGATACGAACTCGCCGGCCTTCTTGCTGCCGTGTTTCCAACCGGCGCCAATCACGATGCCATCTTCGCCACCGGTATGCACATGATAGTCGGGCGCATTGTCCGCATCGCTTGCTTCTGTCGCGACAATTGCGACCTCAAGGTTGAGACTGAGCGTGCGAATTCGCCCCGAATACCCGGTCTGGTGGCGGGTGAATTCTCCAATCTGTGGCATGTGCTTTCTCCTGTCTTTGATGTGTGCGGTGACGATTGGACGGCACCAAGGGCGCCGCCGGTGGTGCGCTCACCGCGCTGAAGCGCGCCATTGGAAGCGGCCGTCGCCCTGCTCATCGGTCCAAAGCGGGACCGCGCGGCCAATCACGTGATCGGTGGAGATGAGGCCGAAGTAGCGGCCATCAAGGCTGTCGTGGACCTGGCGGTTCATCAGGAAAACGGCGCCGACCGGGATGCGTAGACAGCCCTGCCAGGTCGGCAGGCCGCGGCCGGCGCGATCGCGTTCAAGCGCAACGCCCACGTCACTGCTATCGACCGATATCGTGAACTTGTTCCGGCAAACGGTGTGACCGGAGACTGCAAGAATATGCTTCAGCAGCAGCACGCCCTTCGGCAGGTAGCCGCGGTCAGCCAGGAACGTTTTAAGCGTTTCAGCCGGCTGGACGGCGACGAGGTCATCGGCTCCAAACGGGCTCCCGGCATCGATCCGATAGAGACCGATCGGTGCGCTGGCCGAGGCGTTCCAGACGAACTTCGGCGGGACATCAATGAGAACCGGGCAGAGCGCTCCCATGGTCGCCACTGCCGCCACGAAGACAATCGGCGACCGCATCATGGCTGGACCCGCCGACGCAGGAGGTAGGCTCGATGGATATCCAGCGTATAAGTGCGAGGCGCCTGCCCAACCATCATTCGGTTGTGGACGTGCCGCCAGTGATCCGGCGAGACCGCCGCCAAAGCGATGCCACGTTGTTCGATGCCGTCGATCGTCTGCAGCACGCGCTCGACCTTGGGCCAGCCTTGAGCGGTGAGCAAAATGTCACCGCCGGGCCGCACGAACGGCAGCGTCTGATGGGCTTCGCCCTCGGTGACGGCGCGCACGATATCGACGCGGCAGATGATCGTGTCGGAGCCGTTCGCTGCCCATCGGACGAAGGCGAAGATGTCACCGGGACGAAAGGAGACGATGCGCCGGCGCCGATCGAGTATCTTCTCTCGAGCGACCGAACCGAAGCGGATCCAGTACTCGATCCTTTTCTCGACCCAGGTCAGCTCGACGTCGGTTAAGCCTTCGCCGGCAACAGCGCCTGGCGCCGATCGGCTCGAACGGAAGTCAACGACCGTGCCCATTGGCCTGTCTCCTTAGCTATGGAAAGCAACCGCGATGCGTGATTGGTGGGTGCGCCTGCCTAAGCATCAGCGGCGCTCTCGCATGACGCGATCGCGGCTCAGCGCGTGTAGCGTCCGCTCGGCGTAAAAGCCGCCGGCGGATGGCGCTTGGCCGGAAGCACGGCACCACGAGGGTCAGACGTCGAAGTCACCGCGCCGCGCTGAGCCCAGGCCTGGAGGTCGTCAACGGCATAGACGACGCGGCCGCCAAGTTTGCGGTAGGCGGGACCCGTGCCGTAAGTGCGGTGTTTTTCGAGCGTGCGACAAGAAAGACTGAGGAACTCGGCGGCTTCCTTGGTGCGCAGGAAGCGCGGCGGCAAAACGGCTAGATCAGGTCGCATCTTATCGTGCCTCGGTGGAGCTCTGGTGAACCGCTGGCGCTCAGCGGCGGATGGCGATCACGGTGGCGGAAGGGCGGCTTCGTGGGGGATGGGGAAGATTGGGGGGCCTGATATTGCCACCCCGGGGCGCTAGGCCCGGTTGCGGTGGCGCAAGAGTTGCAGATAACCGCCTGAAATCATGGCTCCGCCGCCCTTGACGAGGCCGATCACGGTGTCGCGAAGGGACGAGGTTTTCCACGGGTTGGAGGCAACCCGTCCTGTGCCATAGAAAGCAGTCGCGATTTCACGGTAGCTGGCGCCGTTCTTGCGGCCATCGGCGGCCTGCATCATCAGTCGCAGGCGACGCTTCTGCTGAATTGTCATTCGGGTATCTGGCGGCACCGGCCGCCTGTGACAGGAGCGCCAGAACCGGACCAGGGCCTCGACCCGTCCGAGCGTTTGGGAATCGAGCGGGATCAGGGCCGTGAGGGAACGGCTCGCCGCGCTTCCGGGAAGGAGGAGAAGCTGTGTCGCAATCCCACTATCGCGGATGGCATGAAATCCCTGCGGAGACTCGTGATGTTTGCCAAACTCAACCGGCGTGGCGGAGGGTGCGCGTGACAGGAAATCTGGCGACGCCATGAGGGTCACCACCGCTGAGTTGGCTAGAGGCGACCACAGAACGTCTTGCGTCAATGCGGACAAGTCGGGTCGGGCCGCGAAATCGCAACCCCCAGCGTTTCTGTGCTTCGGTTGGGAAGGGATCCCTCTCAGATCCCTCACGCACAAGTGCCAGATAATGGCGCTGATAAGAGCCTGAACGGCGCAGGCATTCCCAGGCGAGGCCTTCGATTGGCAGAGTGTCGAAGAAGTCGTAGCTGTTGTGGTCTCGCCAACGCGATGTGTCCGGCTTCATCGTGAGCTCCTCGCGAAAACTGCAAGTTGTGCTCGAATCGATTCCCGGCTCTGGTGACTGGCGGAAGGCCCTTAAGAGGCATCGCGTGATGCTCTTTCAGCATCACCCTGCAAATATTGGCTAGGTGTCAGTTTGGCGCAGAAGGTGGCGGTAGCCAGTGCGCGTCATCCAGCGCGCCCGCGCCAAGTGGGTGTCGTGGACATGTCGAGCGCGGTGCGGCTCCTTTACCGGGTCGATCCCGAAGAGAACTTTGACCACCTCGCGCCAATCAGCACCGCCGGCATCGGCGTCGAACAAGCGCATGTAGAGCTTAACATGGCTGCGATCATAGTCTGTGAGTTCGTCCCCCGTGGGAGCGGTGTCGTCGAACGGCTCGATCATGATTTGCACTTCCCAAGATGCGAGACGTAAAACACGAAACTCACAGATGTCACCCCAGCGGTGGAGGGGCTCAAAGAACATCAAGCGATGCTACGTTGGCATCGTTGCGGCCGGGTGCCGTACCACTCCAGTTGGTCACTTGGGGTTCCGCCCGGTTGGCCGGGCGGAACCTATTGTTTGCCTCCTATTCTGCGTTGCGGCGGCTGGAGCGAGACCAGATGAGGCTGTAGCTCTCGCCGTCCTCGTCATCGAAGAGGTTTGCGAAGATCGGGCCGGTGAAGCTCGGGTCGTCAAGCTTGAGGCCCAGATAGGCACGACCCTCGTTGGAATGCTTGGCCCAGGCTGCGCCGATTTCTGCCCGGCCGACGAAGACGCGGTGGCTGGGGGCGTTTTCACCGTTGGCGCGGTATTCGGGGACGATGCGGACGCCGCGGGCCTGGACGCTGAGCGTGATGATTTCGCCAGTGAACTCGTTGTCGCCGGACTTCTTGAAGGTGCCGATGGTAGCCATGGTAGTTCTCCTTGATCCTATCTGTTACGAGCCCGCACCATTGCGGTCTCGATGGTGATCGACAGGCCGGAGGCGATCGCCGGCGCACCCTTGGGCCGAAGCGTCAGCGGAGGATGGCGCGGGAACGACTTTGTTGCTTCGCGAGGAATGACGGCGCCTCGGGGTCCCCGCGCGGCTTGTCGCGTGGGGTGGGGTTCCGTCAGGGGAAGAAAGTCGTGATGCGCCGTTGCGTCCAAGGCGATTGAGGCGAAGCCGTCCTTCGGCCAGATACACCCATCGATGAGACCGCGGTGCGCTTACTGGACCAGGATCAGGGTGATCCGCCATGGCGCGCTCAATGTAACCGTCACCAACCGGCAAGCGGGTTCCCAGCCGATCGTCGCGCTCTTTCCTGCGTCCTTCCCTCGCGCTCGCATCGCCGAACAAGCCAGGACCAAGCTGTGACAGGCTCCAGTCTCATGGTGAGGTGTCCGGCGGCTGCGGTTTCGAGGCTTGCGCCTTCGGTCAACGTCCGACGCGCGTTCTAAGGAGGTCCCAGCCCATCACGCAATGTTCGACAGGTGCCTACTTGTCGTTTTGACCACGAGGTGGTGTGTGTTCGCTGGTGATTTATCCGAGATGCCCAACGACGATGAATAGGCACGTACTTGCCAGCCGATTGGCGTGGCCTACCGGAAGCGGCTAACTTCGGTGAAGGATTTCCGGCGAGCAATGAAAGCACGCAGCAGCGGCAGGATGAACGCTTGCTGAAGCGGTAGTCCTTGTGACTTCTGCGCTGTCTGACGCGCATGGCGCCGGGTATGCGCTTAAGTTTGGGGTAAAGCGTGAATCTCTACAGCTTGCCCATATCTTGCTCCACGTGGCGCAAGATCCCTTTGGTTTGCGTGATGCCGTTTTTTCCCTACGTTTGGTAGGTAAACTACATGATAATTCAAACTTGCCGTTCGGTTTGGAATTGTGCTATTTTGGCCTACTGATGATAGGTCAAAAAAACCAAAAGATAAACCAGCTTCACCGCTTGCTGCCCGAGGGGCTAGTGGTCGACACCGCTTGGCTGGATGCTCATGGCTACCGTCGCCAATGGCGCGAAAAGTACGCGGCACAGGGCTGGCTCGAAGGCGTGGTCCGTGGTGTCTATCAGCGTCCGACCGGCAATGTCGAGCAGGCCATAGCGTGGCAGCGCGTGATCATCTCGCTCCAGCGCCTCCTCAATAAATCCGTACACGTCGGCGGTCGTAGCGCACTCGAGCTGCAGGGCCTGACGCATTACCTCCGCTTTTCGGGCAAACCGGAAATCCACCTCTATGCTTATGGCAGCATGCCTGGTTGGGTCGAGCGGATACCGACCGACGCTCAGCTCGTCGAGCACAAGGCAGACAAGCTCTTCGATGCCGACGCACCTGGAAGGACGCGTGTCGCATGGGGACATTGGGGATGGGAGCTCGATGTCTCCGCGCCGGAACGAGCCCTTTGCGAACTGCTTGACCTTCTCCCGTCACATGAGACGTTCCAACAAGCGGACGTCCTGATGGAGTCGGTTCGCACTCTGAGCCCGAAACGGGTTCAGGCAGTACTGGAAGCGTGCCGCAGCGTGAAGGTGAAGAGGCTGTTTCTCTGGTTCGCTGAGCGGCATACCCATCCTTGGTTCGGCAAGCTCGATCTCAAGCGTATCGAGCTTGGTCGCGGCAAGCGTCAGATCGTCGTCGGCGGTCGGCTGGAAAGCAAATATCAGATCACCGTGCCGGAGACACTCGATGCCGGCGTCTGAGGCTTACCGGGGGCAAGTCACGCTCCTCGTTCGAGCTCTGCCTCTCGTCGCTGAGGAGGCTGTTTTTGCCTTGAAGGGTGGTACCGCCATCAATCTCTTCGTCAGAGATCTTCCGCGCCTCTCGGTCGATATCGATCTGACCTATCTGCCGGTCGAGGACCGTGCGACTTCTCTCGCCAATATCGACGCTGCCATGCGACGGGTTGCTGCTCAGATAGGGGAAAATGTGCCGCGTAGCCGCGCCCAGATCGTGCCGCTGCACAGCGAAGGCGCGCCGTTACAAAGGTGCTGGTTGCCTCCGACGGCGTGCAGATCAAGATCGAGGTGACGCCTGTCATTCGTGGTTGCGTCTACTCTCCCGAAACCCGGGTGGTTTGCGACCGAGTAGAAGAGCTATTCGGCTATGCCGAGGTGCCTGTCGTGTCCTTCCCGGACCTCTATGCCGGCAAGATCGTCGCCGCCCTGGATCGGCAACACCCGCGAGATTTGTTCGATGTCAGGGACCTGCTTGCGAACGAGGGCGTATCTGATGAGCTCCGGTGCGCCTTCATTGTGTACATGCTGAGCCACAATAGGCCGATGGCGGAAGTTTTGGCGCCGACGCGCAAAGACCTGCGCCAGGAATTCGACGCGGGGTTTGCTGGCATGACGGAAGAGCCTGTGACCCTGGAGGCGTTGTACGATGCTCGTGAAGCTCTAATTGCCGAGATCGTTGGCAAGATGCCTGCCGAGCATCGCCGTTTCCTCCTCTCCTTCAAGGCCGGCGAACCCGACTGGGACCTGCTAGGAGTGCCTGGAGCCGCAGAGTTGCCAGCGGTGCGCTGGAAGGTCGACAACTTGGCCAAACTTTCGAAAGACCGGCGAGAAAAGCTTCTGTCACATCTTGGGAAAGCACTCGCGACGCAAGACAGGTAGGGCGCGCCGGGGATTCCGAAGTGAACGGAGTGGGCGAGGGCGACAGCCTGTAAATTGTGCTTCGCAGTGGTTCGTCCGCAGACTGCGAAGCTCACCATGTGCAGCGCCAGGAGGTCGGCGCTTCAGAACACTGCGGAGTTGAGAGTAGACCATATCCGTCTTCGTCGCTGGTGCGGACACGGCCTGGTCGGTCAGTGGAGCGCCTCTGTCCGGTTTGGATCAAGCCGTAATTCAAGACCGGCTACCTTCGTCATCCTGAGCATATGTGTCGACGGCGCTTTCGAACTCGCTGAACAGGGCATCTACCATTGTCTCGATTGTCCCAGGCATCCGATGATCGGATTGCCTCAGCAGCCGCTCGTAATCTTCGATATTGAGCAATACCAGGCGCGGCTTGTTACCCAGGGTAATTGTCACCGGATGCCGGAGTGCTTCGGCGATGATGTCACCGGGCTTTCGGGAGAGATCGGTGGTCGAGTAGAAGCTATCGGACTGAGGCATAAGGTTACTCCTCGAAAATTGCAAATTTGCTGCAAAATGATAAAAGACTGCGGCAAAGAGCTATGCCTCCGGGGCCTGCATTCTCATGCTAAGCGTTTGCGGCCTGCTCGCCGATGCGACGGCTTGTGCGCGATCACTTCAGGCTGCAGTCTCCCCCTCCGCATCATATGCAGAGGTTGGTCTGTCGGTCTGCATCCTAAAGTGGGCCGGCGCTCAAGGGGCACTCGACCCAAATCGACAAACCGGGATACCGAGCCTGCGGGCCTTGTCTGCGAGATTGTCCTGGATGCCGGTGCCGGGAAAGACAATGACGCCAATCGGCATTACACTGAGCATCGCGTCATTGCGTTTGAATGGTGCGGCCTTGGCGTGCTTCGTCCAGTCGGGTTTGAAGGCAATCTGAGGCACCTTGCGATTGTCGGCCCATTTCGCGGCGATCAACTCAGCGCCCTTCGGCGCGCCGCCGTGCAACAGCACCATGTCCGGATACTTGGCGTGGGCCTGGTCAAGCTTGGCCCAGATCACAGGGTAGTCGTTGAAGTCGAGGCCGCCGGTGAAGGCCACCTTCGGGCCAGGTGGCAAGAAGGCCTGACTATCGGCGTGTTTCTTGGCGGCGAGGAAATCGCGGCTGTCGATCATCGCGGCAGTCAGGTTGCGATGGTTGGCCATGGAGCCGGTGCGCGGACGCCAAATCGAGTGGATATGGCGCTCGAAGTGCTCTGCGGCCTGGTCGCGCATCAGCTCGAATGCGTTGCGACGTTCGATAAACGTCTGCCCCTGCGCGGTAAGGATTTCCAGCTCCACGGATTTGACCTCGGAGCCGTCCTGTTCGCGCTGCAGGCGCCGCTGGGAGAGTTCGTTGTCATCGAGTTCGCGTTCGACCCGATCGGTTGCGCGATGGAAGAGGTTTACCGTGCCCCAAAGCAGCTCCTCGAGGTCGGGCTCGAGGCGCGTGTCGGACAGCGCCACTACCAGGGCGTCGAAAATGTCGGCGATGCTGGCTGCAATGACCTGGCCCTCCGGAAGCGGTCGCGGATCTGGTTCGTCTTCGAACGGACGGTAGCCGTAGAGCTGGAGCTCCCGGAGGACGTGATCCATTGGCGATGAGGCCCGTTGCGGTTCGAAGTCGGTGTCGTGCTGGTTGCTCATGGCGGCTTCCTTCGGCAGATCGGTCGCGCCCATCGCGGCCTTCATGGCGACGAAGGCGGCGGGCAGTCTGGACCTGCACCCGTAGCATCAGCGCAGGGCTGGAACGCGAGTGGAGGATGGCGAAGCCCGGCTATTTTGCTTCGCGATGGAAAGGCACGAAGCCGGGGACCCCACGCGGCGCGTCGCGTGGGGTGGGAAGGGCCGCCGGAAAATAGCCGGGCAAAGCCATTGCCGGTCCGGACCGGCTGTCGCCCGATCGCCCTCTGGAAGGCCGTGGGCCGGTCCTTTCCAAACGAAGCAAACGCCATGAGCGCAAGGACAGAGGCATGCCGCCCCTGTCGCTCTCTGCTCCCGTCAGGCCGCGAGGGTCATGAAGCGGGCGACGTCCTGCGATCATTCCGATCTGGATGGCACAAAGGTCTATTTGTCGATGACGCCGGAGCTAAGGTGCATGATCTGCAATCGGGCGCATGCATGGCGGCCACGATCTTGCCACTCTGCATGGGAAGGGCGGCAAGACGCGCCAGTGTCGCCTGTGGTCGGAAACCGAACGAGTTCTGACCGACGAGATCATCGGTCGCGCGACCGATGATGCCGTATTTGTCAGTAGGCTCGGAACGCCTTTTACTCGCTTCGGAGTCTATCGCCTTATCGGGTGTTACGCAGCCGGGCTGCCGGGCCTGGCTGACAGAGCGATAACCCCGCATGTGATCCGGCATACGACGGTCTGGTTCTCGTTGACGTTGACCTCAATACCACCCGCGCGTGGCTCGGCCATGTCTCGATCAGCACTACCAACATCTATGCCGAAATATACCTCGCGGTGAAAGCCAACGCCGTAGCTATTTGCGAAGTCGGTCAGCCACGACCCGGTCGCTCATGGAAAGGAGGACAAGGATCTCATGGCCTTTCTGAAATCGTTGTGAGTCAGAGGTGTCTGGCGTCCTTCCGCCGAGAGCTCCTGCTCTGAGTGGTGGATGCGATCGCTCATCAGAATGAGCAAGTCGCGCCACTTCGGGACCTTTGCCAGTGTTGCCACGAAGGTAGCGTCTTGAGCCCAAGACGGTCATCTTCGGCCGGCGATTGAAAGCTACTCTCCTTCGCCTGGATCGTACCCATTGAATGGGAGGCGCTGAACGGTTCGTTGTGCTAATCTCGATAGCCGCGGAGGGCGCTATGGGCGAGAATCGCAAGCTAGCCGCAATCCTAGCCGCAGACGTGGTCGGATATAGTCGGCTCGCCAGCGAAGACGAAGATCGCACCTTGGCGAGGTTGCGGGCACTGCGCAGCGACTTGATCGATCCGACGATCGCCGTGCACAACGGGCGCGTGATCAAGCGCACGGGCGATGGGGCATTGGTCGAATTTCGCAGCGTGGTGGATGCCGTGCGCTGCGCTATCGAGGTTCAGAACGGCATGGTCGAGCGCAATGCTGGAGTGTCGCAGGACCGTCGCATCGAGTTCCGGATCGGCATCCATCTGGGAGACGTTGTCGAGGAAAGCGACGGCGACCTGATGGGCGATGGTGTCAACATCGCTTCGCGTCTGGAGGGGGTTGCGGCGCCGGGGGCCATCTGCCTGTCCGAAGATGCCTATCGCCAGGTCAAAGCAAGGCTCGACCTCTCGGTCGCCGATCTCGGAAGCACGCAGCTCAAGAACATAGCCGAGCCGATCCGAGTTTACTCGCTAGTGGTCGGTGCCGCCGGCGCCAAGGCGATCGCGACGTCGGAACCCTCGACGAGCCGGCTGGCAGGGTCAACGGCGGCAAAGCAGTCGATCGCCGTCCTGCCGTTCGCCAATATGAGCGGCGACACCGAGCAGGACTACTTCGCCGACGGCATCAGCGAAGACATCATAACCGACCTGTCGAAGGTCGCCGGCCTCTCGGTCATCGCCCGCAACTCCAGCTTCACCTACAAAGGCAAGAACATCGATATCCGGACGGTCGGGCGCGAGCTCGGCGTGACTGCGGTGCTGGAGGGCTCGATCCGCCGGGCCGGCAACCACGTCAGGATCAATGCCCAGCTGATCGATGCACGGACCGGGACCCACCTATGGGCGGACCGCTACGACCGCGACATGACCGATATCTTTGCGCTGCAGGACGAGGTGACGCACCACATAGTCGAAGCCCTCAGGGTTGCGCTGACGCCGGCCGAGTCGGCGCGCATCGCCCATATACCAACGAGAAGCATCCAGGCGCATGATCTTTTCCTGCGCGGGCGCGAGGTATTGTTCGGCCCTGAAAAGACAAAGGAGACATTCGAGCGCGCGGTCGCCCTGTTCACCCAGGCAATTGAGCTCGACCCCGACTATGCCGAACCGTATGCCGGCCTGGCTCACGCTTACAACCACGACTTCCAGAACCACTGGAGCGGGCGCACCGACAGCAAGGAACTTTCTGCCCATTACAGTCGGCTCGCGCTCGAGAAGGACCCCAACCTCCCCTATGCGCATTACATGGCCGCGCTGGTGAAGTTTTGGGAGAAGGATCCGGCCGGACATCGCGAAGAGGTGGAGAAGACGCTTGCTCTCAATCCCAACTTCGCACTGGCCTTCGGCATGCGCGGGGCGGGCAACATCTACAACGGCGCGCCGCTGGGGGCGATTCCGGATCTTGAGCACGCGCTGCGCCTCGATCCGCTGCAGGGGCATTTGACCTGGCACTTTATCGGCTCGGCTTACCTGCTGGCCGGGCAGTACCAGAAAGCGGTCGAGGCATTTCGCGAGCGTATCCGCCTGTCGCCCAAGACCGATCTGTCGCGGGGGCTCCTGATTGCCGCCCTTGGCCACCTCGGCGAAGTCGATGAAGCACGGCGCGTGAGCGCAGAGCTAAAAGAGATAAACCCGAGCTATCGCTTTTCAGAGCACGTGGGGCGGCTGCCCTTCGGCAATCCGGCCGACGCCGAACGCATCCGGCAGGGCTACGCCAAGGCGGCGCTACCCGAATAGGCGGACGAAAGCCCTGTGCCTGTCGCGCTAGAGGTTTCGAGGGGCCGCCAGGTCGGCGGGGCGAAGAAGGCCGGCGCCATTATTATGGGGGGTTCCCGCAAACATATCTGACGGCGCCGCCTCGCCAGGAGCATGCACTTTTTGGAGTCACGAGCTGCCATTGGGCCGGAGCGGAACAAGTGTCCGAGTCGGGTCATGGCTTGCCCTTCAAATCATCCGACGGAAGGGGACGGAAGGGTAATGGCCGTGAATTGACCCGGCACAAGCGAGCTTCCGCTTCTGGGGTCAAAGCCGGTGTTGCGTCGCGGGTACCAAAAGTCAGATTTCCACCCCGAGAAGGTCGCCGCTGTTCTGTCGGGCATGGGCCCCGCCGGATCGACCAGGATAGTCCAAAACCGCCATCTGTCACACCATCCTGGCCGTTCCCTGGCGCATCACGCGAACGACATCCTGCGGCGTGAGCTGCATGCGCAGTGCCGCCCGGAGCGCGCCGAGGCCGAATGCACGTAGGTCCTCATTGAAGTCGCCCCTCTGCGGAGACAGGGCAAGCGTTTCGATGCCCGCTGCTTCAGCACGTTCGGTCAATGCCGCGAGCGCCATGTCACCCGCCGCATCGGCGTCGCGAGCGATGTAGAGCCGACGCAACGCCGGCGGGAGCAGAAGGGCGGCAAGGTGGTTGGCCGAGAGCGCGGCAGCCATCGGCATAGCCGGTAGCGCACAGCGCAGCGACAGCATCGTCTCGATGCCTTCGCCGGCCGCCATAACCTCGCACGGCGCACCGAAGCGAACGGCATGGCCGAGGAGACCACCCATCGCCTTCCTTTGGGTGTCGATTGGAGCCTTGCCGAGCCGGACGACATCGAAGCCGTTGGGATCGAGCCAGGTCCGATGCGCCCCGGTGATGCGGCCGTCGAGATCGGTGACGGCGGCGATCATCGCCGGCCAGGTCTCAGTCGGCGAATGCCTGTCAGCGCGATAGTAGCAGCGCGGATGGAAGCGCAGCGCTTCCACATCGTGGACAGTCTTGATGCCGCGATTGCACAGGTAGGTCTCGACGAGCGTCCGGCGGATCGGCTGCGACATGGCGAAGAGCCGCCGCGCCGCTTCCGGCGATCCGGCGGGAAAGGGGTAGCGAACCGGTCTTGGGCTGCGGCGCGCTACGGCGCGCGGTAGACTGAGAAAGCGTCGTGCCTCCTCTGCGACATCGCGAAAGTCAACGAAACCGCAGCTCTCACGGATCACGTCGAGGAGATCGCCATATTCGGCGGAGGCGGCATCGGTCCAATGCCCGGCGGCGCCGGGACCGGATTCCGGCCCGCTGAGCCGGACGAACATCGACCGGCCGGGCGTGTTGCGAACGTCGCCCACTATCCAGTAGCGGCCCTGGCGCCGCCCGTTGGACAGGTAATGGCGGCAGACCGCCTCGGCATCGCGGGCGAGGCGGCGCGCCAGTTCGGAAGCGTCGCGGGGCATCACGAGACCTCCCGCGGCGTGCTGATATTATGTCGCGTAAAAGCCGTCGATCGTCTGTGGGACAGCGCGAAATCGCGGGGACGCAACATAACCCTCGCCGCAACATATTCGGTCCACCTGCCCGCCGCGCCCTTGCCGAAATCCGGTCCCTTGAGGCGGACAAACATGGAGTGCCCCGAGGTATTGCGAGCATCGCCAACCACCCAAGACCGACCCACGGGACGACCATTGGAAAGATAGCGTCGGGACACTGCCTCGGCCTCTTGGCCGAGACAGGATGCCAGTTCGGATATATCGCGCCGCGACATCAGGCTGCCCTCCTGTTCTGATCGGCATCCACGTTGATGGGCAGCGTGATTTCATCTGGCAGATGGCCGAGGAGCCAGTCGGCCGCCTTGCCGGCCAGGCTGGCGGCGCGCACGACAGCCCGATTGTCCTCCCTCAGCACGTCCAGCCAGGATCCGATATAGTCGGCATGCCGCACGGTCGGAACGATACCCAAAGCAGCGCACGAGAAGGCGGCGCTGATCTCTGCCACCAGTTCCTCGAACGCATACTTTCTCGTTCCAAAGGAGCCGGAAAAGTCGCGAGCAAGACGTGAGGGATGGCCAGTGGCATGGCCAAGTTCATGCAGCGCCGTGCGGTGCCAGTTGATAGGCTCGAAGAAGGCTTGAGGCGGCGGTACTTGAACCCTGTCCTGGGTTGGCAAGTAATAGGCTCGATCGCCGCCGATGCGGAATTCGATGCCTGTGGCCTTGATCAGCGCCTCGACGCGTGGCTCGATCAGGGCCGGGTCTGGTGGCGGGGACACTGCGAGGTCTGCCGGCAAACCCTCACATTGCTCGGCATTGAACACAGTGAACCTCTTGAGGAATGGAACCGCCCTGGCATCTTCGCCAGTATCTCGGGCGCGTTTCTTCTCATCGTCAGGAACAAAGCGATCTGCGTACACGACGGTTGTGCCGTGCTCGCCCTTTCGAACGTTTCCACCGAGCGCGAGGGCCTGACGGAAAGTCAGCCAGCTTTGGGCCATATAGCCCCGCTCGACGACCGCGCCCCAGAGGATAAGCACATTGATGCCGCTATATGCTTTGCTGGTACTTGCGTTGCGGGGGAGCGAAAGCGGCGCCTTGGCTGCCGCGCTCCCCCATGGCTGAACCCAAGGAAGCCGACCCGCCTCCAACTCCGAGATGATCTTGTCGGTTATCTCGCCATAGAGGTTCGCCCGGCCGGCAGCGGCTCCGCGTCGGTGATGGTGATTGGACATCGTGATTTCTCCGCGACAGGCGCTGGAGGACTCTCTCCAGCTTTCAACCCGTCGTGGAAAACCCAATCCACACTCTCACTTTTATGGGTCCGCGCTTCCTCAAGAGGGCGCAACGCTTTGATCCGGCGCCACCCCACCTGGGACCAGCCCTGCATTCATAAGCGCGGCTTTCCGTCGTCGGACGCTCTTGGCAAGGGCGCGGCCTGCAAAAGCTGCCGGGTCGACCTTTATCCGGTCTGGCAGGCCCGCCCGGAATGACGACGTTCGAAGGCGGGTATTTTGCTGCCTCGCATCTTGGCCGGCTACTGACCAATTTTTGAAAATCAACTCTGGTCAGAACGTTGGCCAGCCTGAGGCAGAACGATGCCGAATCCAACGTCAGGCAAGGAGATCGTTTCACCATCGTTCCAGACGGGTTCAAACGGTCTCAGAATCGAACGGCAGCGCAATTTTCATAAGTTCTTCCTGACCTATACACCGCCGTTTTTGCGCCAGAGTGTCCTAATCACCGCATAAGAGGTCTAGTGCCGTTCACATACGGCTCTTAGGCGCGTACTTTTCAAGCTGATGATACCAATGACTTCGGGACAATGCCGGATATGCTTTAGATACTTGATACCAATGGATCCTGCGCTCACTGGGTGAATAATTTCGGCCACGTCGAGCAACTGTCTGGCCAGTGCCGGATCATCTCAGAGGCTCAAACACTAAGCGATGACGCCGAGTTTGTTATCCGGCGTCAAACGAGAGGCATGCAATGAGCATTCCAGAGCAGTTGGATGACAATATGCCGCTGCGCCTAAACGTTGCTGCCGAGATCGCCTTTCCGGATGGCTCTATGGGCGCGGCAGGTTTGCGAAAAGAACGAGATGCTGGCCGCCTTCAGACAGAGCTGATCGCAGGCAAGGAATACGTGACTTTGGCAGCAATCGCTAAGATGAGGGAGCTATGCCGCGGACGCCGAAAGGGGCGCGCCTGGTCTGGCGCGCCGAAAGCAGAAGGGCGGACGGCAGCCTGCGCAACGGAGCTGGCTGGTTCATCCGCGATGGGACAACCTTCATCAGCGCTTGCGGTAGCACTGGCGACCGCGAACTCGCTGAGAAACGGCTCGCCCAACACATCGTCGAGAAATACCGGCCGGCCCGCGAGTGCGGCCGTGATCCGGCCGCCGTCCCGGTAGCCGACGCCGTTAGCGTCTATCTTACTGACGTCGCGCCCTCACACGCCAAGCCAAAGGAAACCGCCGAACGGCTGATCGTTGTGCTAAGGTGGTTCGGCAACACGAAAATCGGCGACATCAATGGCAAGGTCTGTCGCGCCTACGCCAAGGTGCACGGCAATGGCGCCGCTGCCAGACGTCAGTTGGAGGATCTGCGCGCGGCGCTGAACAACTATCACCGTGAGGGCTATGTAACGTCCGCACCTGCGATCGTGCTGCCAGCGAAGCCTGTACCGCGCTACCGTTGGCTGACACGCGGCGAAGCAGCCGCCCTACTTCGCGCTGCATGGCGCATGTGCCAGTCATGGAAGGGTAAACCAAGCGATCGCCGCACCGCACGTCACGTCGCGCGATTCATCCTGGTTGCACTATACACCGGTACCCGGTCGGCCGCGATCTGCGGAGCGGCCATCCGGCCAACAGAGGGCGCCGGATATATCGACCTCGAATATGGCATTTTCTACCGCTGCGCCGCCCGCGGCCGCGAGACGAAAAAGCGACAACCACCGGTCAGGTTGCCCGAGCGGCTGCTTGCACATATGCGTCGCTGGGCGGTAACGCCGTTGGAGATCAAGACCAAGGGCCGCGGGAAGAGCGCAAGCATCGGCCGCATGATCGCCCACGACTACGTCGTAGAGTGGAACGGCAAACCAGTGAAGTCGATCAGGAAGGCCTTCCGCTCGGTGGTCGAGGCGGCCGGGCTTGGCGGGTATGACTACGTTGCAGCACCTGACGGTAGCATGCGGCGCGTGTTCCGCACTGACATCACGCCGCACGTCTTTCGCCACACAGCCGCGACCTGGCTGATGCAGCAAGGTACCGACCGGTGGGCGGCCGCTGGCTTTCTCGGCATGACAGTGGAAATGCTGATCGAGACCTATGGTCACCATCACCCCGATTTTCAGGCCGAAGCCACCCGGGCGATCGTCTCCAAGTCGCGTTCGCGAAACGTGCCCAAAAACACAATCAGAATGCTCGGGGCACAGAAGGAGAACTCTTCCGACCACCCCACAGTTACGCCACAGAAACGAACAAGAATCTAGACGGTCAACGCCTTTGCTGGCTTGGCTTCGGGGCTCGACCAGAGGATCGGCAACGTCGGTACGCCCATCAACATGGCTGTGGCCGCACTAGCGGCTGGGCACACAAAGCAGCCAAAGGAGTGTCAGCACTTGCGCTGACCTTGAGGGCCGCCGCATAGGAAACTCGTTCGCGATGCCATGATGGGGCGCGACCTTCATATTCAATCCGTCGAGACATTTCGTGCATGCCGTTGCGATGCCTGATCCTGAAATTGGCCACATATCCGATAAATGCGCGGTCCAATACGACAGTGGGTTGACCCGGATGGAAATATTTTTCTTCTGTAAATCAATGCGTTAGCAGGTGGTCTGGTAAGAGGGGCAAAAGTTGTGGCGAGGGCTGCGTCAGATTGACTCGGGTTGGGGTGGCCCGATTCCGGCCTGGCCGCATTTCTGATTCATTGCGGCGATGTCGCCGCCTGCGAACATTGAGTCGCT
>NZ_SRUU01000026.1 GCF_004791585.1 Mesorhizobium sp. M1C.F.Ca.ET.210.01.1.1 | reverse complement strand
AGATCCCAGGCTCATCCACGGTTGTAACCGAAGGGGTTTCGGGCGACTTCGCCAAGCCTCGAATCGGATGGCCGTCCGGTTCGAGGCTCAGTCGCTCTTCTCGCACAAATCTCTGTTCGTGCAGATACAAGGGGTGTTCCAGCGGAGTGAGAGGTTGGTGTTCCCTGGAACACCCTTCATCCGTCGCATTCGGCGCCCCCTTCTCCCACAGGGGACAAGGGGAATCTAAACCAAAAACGGCTTCGCCTTCATCGTCGCCGGGATTTCCACACCCAGCCGGCTCAGCACAGTCGGGGCCAGTTGCAACTGGTCGAGCAGGGCATCGGGCTCGGGACCCTTTGCCGGGCCGAAATAATAGAGCGCGAAATCCTGCATCTCGTCATCGTGCCCGCCGTGGTGGCCGCGGTTCGTCTGGCCGTGGTCGGCGGTGACGATCACTTCGTAGCCGGCTTCGCGCCAGCCGGGCAGGAACCCCGCCAGCATGCCGTCCATGGCGTAGCAGGCGTGGTCCATCTCGTGGCAGTCATGGCCGAAGCGGTGACCCATCGAGTCCAGCGTGCAGGTGTGCAGGATGCCGTAATGGATGCCGTGGCGCCGCGTCAGCATCGTCAGCGTCGCGAACAGGTCGGCGTCGCTCGGCGTCATCTGGTTCTTGAGATTGTAGCCGGTCATGGTGTGGAAGCGGCCATGCGTGATCGGCCCGCCGGGCTCGTCGAATTCCATGTCCTCGACCAGATCGAACGGATGGGAGCGGAAGAATTCCGACCAGTAGGAATGGGTCACCGCACCGGTCTTGCCGCCGGCCTTGCTGACCTCGGAGAAGATATCTGGCTGCTCGACCCGGAACCGGTTCTCATTGGAGAGGATGCCGTGCACCTGCGGCGTGACCCCGGTGTGGATCGAGGCGTAGCAGCAGGCCGATGTCGAGGGCAGCACCGAGCGCATCCTCCACACCTGCGCCTCGCCCGACAGCCCCCAGCCTTCGAGATTGCCCATCAGCCGGCGCCAGTTCCGATAGGGCACGCCGTCGAGGATGATGAGCAGCAGTTTGGATTTGAGCGCCACGCGCGGCTCCATGCGGACTTCCGGGAGAGACCAGCATCAAGGGCCAGGCCGGTCCGGCCAAGCCCCAGAAGCGCAGAGATGAGGACGCCAGCTCAATGCATGTCGCCCGGCGCGACGCGCTTCAGTTGCCGGCGCTTTCCATGCGCCGGCCCGCGATGGCCTTCTCCAGCCAGCCGATCTCCATTTCGGGAACGGACGACAACAGAAGGTCGGTATAGGCGTCGAAGGGCGGGGTCAGCACCTTGCTCTTCGAACCATAGCGCACCACCTCGCCACGATACATCACCGCGATCGAATCGGCGATCGACTTCACCGTGGCGAGGTCGTGGGTGATGAAGAGATAAGCCACTTTCTCGACCTGCTGCAGGTTGAGCAGCAGCTTGAGGATACCGTGCGCGACCAAGGGATCGAGCGCCGACGTCACCTCGTCGCAGATGATCAGCTTCGGCTTTGCGGCGAGCGAGCGGGCGATGCAGACACGCTGTTTCTGGCCGCCCGAAAGCTCGGCCGGATAACGATCGATGAAGCCCTTGCCCATCTCGATCTCGTCGAGCAGCTCGGCGACGCGCTTGTCGCGTTCGCGGCCCTTCATGCCGAAGTAGAATTCCAGCGGCCGGCCGATGATGGTACCGACCGTCTGGCGCGGGTTCATCGCGACGTCCGCCATCTGGTAGATCATCTGCAGTTGGCGCAGGTCCTCCTTCGGCCGGTCGGCCAGCCTGTTGCCGAGCGTGCGGCCATCGAAGACGACGCTGCCTTGCTCCGGCGGCAACAGGCCGGTGATGGCGCGGGCCAGCGTCGACTTGCCGGAGCCGGATTCGCCGACCACCGCCAGCGTCTGACCTGGGAAGATGTCGACCGACACGTTCTTCAGCACCTTGACGTGGCCGCCGCCATAGGCGGCCGTCACGTTCTTCACCGACAGCATCGGCGCCGTGCCTGGCTGCTGCTCCTGATGCTCGATCTCATGCACCGAGACCAGCGCGTTGGTGTATTCCTGGCGCGGCTCCTTGATGATCTGGCGCGTGCCGCCCCATTCGACCAGCCGGCCGTGGCGCAGCACCATGATCTCGTCCGACACCTGGGCGACGACGGCGAGGTCGTGGGTGATGTACAAAGCCGCGACATGCGTGTCGCGGATGGCGTCCTTGATCGCCGCTAGCACGTCGATCTGCGTCGTCACGTCGAGTGCCGTGGTCGGCTCGTCGAAGACGATCAGGTCAGGCTCGGAGCACAGCGCCATCGCCGTCATCACGCGCTGCAACTGTCCGCCCGACACCTGGTGCGGGAAGCGCTCGCCGATCGTCTCTGGATTGGGCAGGCTGAGCTTCTTGAACAGCGCCACGGCGCGCTTCTCGGCCTCGGCCCGGGTCGCGGTGCCGTGCAGAAGGGCGGCTTCCACCACCTGGTCCATCAGCCGGTGCGCTGGATTGAAGGCCGCCGCCGCCGACTGGGCGACATAGCAGACCTCGCGGCCGCGCAGTTTGCGAAAGCCCTCCTTGCCGCCCTTGAGGATATCGCGGCCGTTGAGGATGACCTCTCCACCGGTGATGCGTACGCCGCCGCGGCCATAGCCCATCGACGACAGGCCGATGGTCGACTTGCCGGCGCCGGATTCGCCGATCAGGCCGAGCACCTTGCCCTTTTCCAGCGTCAGCGAGACGTCGTGGACAAGGGTGATGGTCTTCGGCGCTTCGCCAGGCGGATAGACCGTGGCTTCGATGCGCAGGTTGCGGATATCGAGAAGAGGGGTGGACTTTGCCTTGCCGTCAGCCATCAGCCGCGTCCTCCCTTCAGGCTTGTCGTGCGGTTGAGCACCCAGTCGGCGACGAGATTGACCGAGATCGCCAGTGCCGCGATCGCCGCGGCGGGGATGAGCGCCGCCGGAATGCCGAACACGATGCCGTCCTTGTTCTCCTTCACCATGCCGCCCCAGTCGGCGTCCGGCGGCTGAACGCCGAGGCCGAGGAAGGACAGCGTCGACAGGAACAGCACGGCGTAGATGAAGCGCAGGCCGAGTTCCGAGACCAGTGGCGAGAGCGCGTTGGGCAGGATCTCGCGGAAGATGATCCAGCCGCTGCCCTCGCCACGCAGTTTTGCCGCCTCGACATAGTCCATCACGTTGATGTCGACGGCCACAGCGCGCGACAGGCGGTAGACGCGGGTCGAGTCGAGGATGCCCATCACCAGGATCAGCGTCACCAGGTTGGACGGCAGCACCGAAAGCACGACGAGGCCCATGATTAGGGTCGGGATCGACATCAGGAGGTCGACGAGGCGCGACAGGATCGTGTCGTACCAGCCGCCGAACACCGCCGCCGAGAAGCCGAGGATGGCGCCCAGCGAGAAGGAGAGCGCCGTGGCGAGCACCGCGATGAACAGCGTGATGCGGGCGCCGTAGATCATGCGCGACAACAGATCACGCCCGAGATTGTCGGTGCCCAGCCAATGCGTCGACGACATCGGCTCCCAGACGTCGCCGACGATCTCGCCATTGCCATGCGGCGCGATCAAAGGCGCGAAGATCGCCGCAAGCACGAATAGCCCCGTCAGCACCAGGCCGATCAGCGAAGGCAGGGGAATGCGCCTGATGTCGAGCATATCGGCCGCCCCTTTATTTCGGATGCCTGAGCCGCGGATTGGCGACGATCGCCGCAATGTCCGCGATGATGTTGAGGCTGATATAGACGGCGGCGAAGATCAGCCCGACCGCCTGCACCACGGGAACGTCGCGCTTGGTGACATGGTCGACGAGATACTGGCCCATGCCGGGATAGACGAAGATCACCTCGACCACCACGACGCCGACCACCAGATAGGCGAGATTGAGCATGACGACGTTGATGATCGGCGCGATAGCGTTCGGGAACGCGTGCTTGCGGATGACCGCGAAGGCCGAGAGCCCTTTGAGTTCGGCCGTCTCGACATAGGCCGACTGCATGACGTTGAGGATCGCTGCGCGCGTCATGCGCATCATATGGGCGAGCACCACAAGTGTCAGGGCTGCGGCCGGCAGCGCGATCGCCTGCAGGCGCTCGCCGATAGACATTCCGTCATAGACGGTTGAGATGGCGGGGAACCACTGGTGCTGCACCGCGAAGTAGAAGACCAGCAGATAGCCGATGAAGAACTCCGGGAAGGAGGTCGAGGCAAGCGCCACGCCGGAGATCAGCTTGTCGACCCAGCCGTTGCGGTAGCGCACGGCGATGAGGCCCAGTGTGATCGCCAGCGGAATGGCCACGACCGCCGCCCAGAAGGCCAGGAACAGCGTGTTCCACAGCCGATCCTTGATCGATGTCGCGATGTCCTGCCCGCTCGACATGGCGGTTCCGAGATCGCCGGTCAGCACGCCGCCCAGCCAGTGGAAGTAGCGGATATAGGCAGGCTGGTTGAGCCCGAGCTGCTCGCGCAGGTTGGCGAGCGACTCCGGCGTCGCCGACTGTCCGAGGATGGCTTGCGCGACGTCGCCGGGCAGGATCTGGGTGCCGGCGAAGATCAGGACCGAAACGGCCAACAGAAGGAGGATGCCCAGCGCAATGCGCTGGGCCACCAGTTTCACGATGGGTGAGGACATCTCCGCAAGGCCGAGCTCAGGCTTCGAGCCAGCACTTCGCCAGCGCGTAGCCGTTCATCAGCTCCTGATGCGGATCGTCGACCCAGCCGCCGACCTTGGCGCCGGTGGCGTCAATGAACTGATTGAACATCGGCAGGATCAGGCCGCCTTCGTCGCGCACCATCACAGCCATGTCGTGGTAAATCGCCTTGCGCTTGCCCTCGTCGAGCTCGGCGCGCGCCGCCAGCACCATCTTGTCGAAATCCGGGCGCTTGAACCGCGTGTCGTTCCAGTCGGCGCTCGACAGATAAGCGGTCGAGTACATCTGGTCCTGGGTCGAGCGGCCGCCCCAGTAGGAGGCGCAGAAAGGCTGCTTGTTCCAGACCTCGTTCCAGTAGCCGTCGCCCGGCTCGCGCTTGATCTCCAGCTTGATGCCGGCCTTGGCCGCGCTCTGCTGATAGAGCTGCGCGGCATCGACCGCGCCGGGGAAGGCGACGTCCGAGGTCCGGAGCAGGATCGAGCCGTCGTGTCCCGACTTCTTGTAGTGGAACTTGGCCTTGTCGGGATCGTACT
Source organism: Mesorhizobium sp. M1C.F.Ca.ET.210.01.1.1 (assembly GCF_004791585.1). Lineage (GTDB taxonomy): Bacteria > Pseudomonadota > Alphaproteobacteria > Rhizobiales > Rhizobiaceae > Mesorhizobium. Next base: position 90,185 of record NZ_SRUU01000026.1, on the reverse strand, counting down.
TGCGCTGCTCGATCTCGGTGAACAGCGGATAGGAAGCGTTGATCGGGAAGTCGTTGCCGAGCGAGCCATAGCCGCGCAGCACCTTGTTCAGCATCTCATCGCGGTCGATCGCCAGCTTCAGCGCCATCCTGAGGTCGTTGTTGTCGAACGGCGCCGTGTTGCAGTGCATGATGAACACGTAGTGGCCGGGACCCGAATGGTTGCGGATGGTAACGCCCGGCACGCGCTTGATCAGGTCGACGATCTTCGGTTCGACGCGGTTGATCATGTTGACCTGGCCGCCCTGCAGGGCCGCCGTGCGCGCGGTCGCGTCGTTGATCACGACAACCTCGATCTGGTCGGCATGGCCCATCTTGTCGCCCTGCCAGTAATTGGCGAAGCGCTCGCCGACATGACGCACGCCAGGCTCGTTGACTTTGACCTTGTAGGGGCCGGCGCCGATGCCGGCATCGGGCTTGTCCTTACCGCCGTTCGGCTGGACGATCAGGTGATAGTCGCTGAGCAGGTAGGGAAGGTCGGCATTCGGCTCCTTCAGGGTCAGCACGACTTCCTTGCCGCTGGCCTTGATGGTGTCGATGCCCTTCATGTAGCCGAGAGCGCCGGATTTCGACTTCTCGTCCGAATGGCGCTCGAGCGTGGCGGCGACGTCCTCGGCGGTCACCGTCTTGCCGTTGTGGAACTCGACACCGTCGCGGATCTTCAGCGTCCAGGTCTTGGCGTCATCCGAAGCGCCGATCTCCTCGGCGATACGGTTCTCCAACTTGCCGTCGGGTGAGAGCTCGACGATCATTTCGCCCCAGCACTTGCCGAAGGCGAACGGCACCTGCGTCATCATCAGCGCCGGGTCGAGGCTGTTGGTGGATTCGCCGCCGACGAGGCCGGCCTTCAGCGTGCCGCCCTTGACCGGGCCGGCAGCACGGGCAGCGCTGGAAAGCAGCGAATTGGCGAAGGGAGCGGAGATGCCGAGCGCGGCGGCACGGCCGAGAAAATCGCGACGGCTGAGCTTGCCGGCGGCGACACGACGGCTGAGATAGTCGAGTTCGTTAGACATTGTAGGGTTCCTCACTCTGATGGTTCGACCTTACGGTCGTTTCTCGTTTCTTGAGGAGGATAATGACCGCAACGGAAAGCTGTAAGCAAGACCGAATGCGACATGCCGTGGCGTAAATGGCACGTCGCATTTGGACCAATCTTGCCAGCGCTCAAACAAGGGCGCGGGGAATCGTCTGCTCGAAATCGCGCTCGAAAACCAGCTTTTCGCCCTCATAAGCCTCGATTCTGGCGCTGACGACGAAGTTCTGCGCGTTTGAGCGCATGTCGGCGAAGGTTTCGGTCCGCACCGACCATTCATTTCGCGACAATGTCTGCGTCCAATGGGTGCTGCCGGTGGCAGACAGCGGGTCGTCGGGATGGATCGCCCAGATCTCCCGGACGATGCTGCCGTTGACAAGCCCGTGCGCGAGATCGCGCACCGCGCCGAAATCGTCCGTTATGGAAAGCGTGACGACGCCGGTCTTCTCGTCGCGGTCGACATGACGCTCGGAGTTGGCGGCACGGATCAACTTCGTCGCCCAGGGCGAGGCTGCCTCCGGCAAAGGGAAGGTGACCTCGTCGCCCGTTGCCGCGGGGCGCCGCGGCAGCTTCAGCTTCGCGTTCGACAGGTAGAGGCGGACCGGCTCCGGCGACGGCCAGATCATCGGCCAATAGGCATTCGAGACGGCGACGCGCAGCTTATGGCCGGCAGGCACGCGGTAGGCGCACTGGTCGAGCACGACGCGCGCCGAGACCATCTCGCCCGGCACCAGCGGCTCGGGGAACTCATGCGATTTGCGATGGGTGAGGTTGAGCACGCCATAGGAGATCAGTTCCGAGGCGCCGTCCGGGTGCACGTCGCAGAGCCTGACCGCGATGTTGGCCTGGCGTCGATCGGAGGCGACCAGGACCAGAACCTCCGGCGCGCCGACGATGTCGATCGCCTCGCCGAGCGGCGGCTGGTCGAAGCATGCCGACAGGGCGTCGTCGGGGCGTTGGTCGCCTGGCAGTTCCGGACCGAAGGTGAAGGGAAAATACTCGCCGCCGGCAAGGCCGCAGCTCTGCGGCGAAGCGACGATGGCGGGTTCATTGCTTTCGGGGATCAACTCGATCGTTTGCATCTCGATGTTGGGCGACGGCCAGTCCTGTTCCGCGATCCAGCGACCCGGACGCTCGGGATGCCAGCGCGCAGGGCGCACGCTGTCCATGACATAGGCGCGGTAGGCCGGATCGGCCTCGACGCCGGTGTCAGTGCCCTTCAGCCAGCGGTCCCACCAGCGTAGCGCCTCCTGCAGGAAGCCGATGGCGGGTTGGGGGGAGGCATAGTGCGGGTATTTGTGGATCCACGGCCCGACGATGCCTTTCGCGGGCGCCTCGATGTTGGTGACGAGGTGGGAGATCGTGTTGCGGTAGCCGTCATGCCAGCCGCCGATCGACAGCACCGCCGCATGAACAGCGGAAAAGTCCTCGCAGATCGAGCCGCGCTTCCAGTAGGCGTCGCGGTGCTGGTGGCTGAGCCACAGCGGCGCGAGAAAAGGCTGGTTCTCCAGCCGGGTCAGCCAAAGGTCGCGCCACCTCTTGTTGCCGGCGAAGAGCGGGTCCGGTGGCCGCGACGAGTAGGAGAGCATCGTCGAGGCCCAGCCGAAATTTTCCAAGAGCAGGCAGCCGCCCTTGTAGTGGATGTCGTCGGCATAGCGGTCGACGGTCGAGCACAGGCTGATCACCGCCTTCAGCGCCGGCGGCTGTTTCGCGGCCACCTGCAGGCAGTTGAAGCCGCCCCAGGAAATGCCCATCATGCCGACATTGCCGTTGCACCAGGGCTGCGACGCCGCCCAGGCGATGACGTCGCAGGCGTCCTGCAACTCCTGCTCGGAATATTCGTCGTCCATCAGCCCTTCGGAATCGCCGTTGCCGCGCATGTCGACGCGGATCGAGGCGTAGCCGTGGCCGGCAAAATAGGGATGTGTCAGCTGATCGCGGAAGATGGTGCCGTCGCGCTTGCGATAGGGCAGGTGCTCGAGGATCGCCGGCACCGGGTCGTCGCCGGCATCCTCCGGCATCCACACCCGCGCCGACAGCCGGCAGCCGTCGGGCATGACAATTCCCATGACCGGAAATTCGACGACTTTGCGGGGGAACTCGGTGACGATTTTCATGGCGGCTCCAATATCCGCCGCCACATGATGGAGCCATCTACAAAACGTCATGAGCCAGCCGGCGAAATCGGCTGGTCAATCCGCGTCAGTTCAGTGGAATGTCGTTCTCGGCCTTGCTTTCCTGGTAGGTGCCTGACAGCTCGTCAAAGAGCGCTGAGATTCTCCCAATGCGCGCCTCCAGCCGGTTGCGCTCGGACTCGGGGAGCGCTCGCACGATCCGCCGAATGGAAAAGCTCTTCCAGTAGGCGTTCTCTGCGTTGTAGCCGCCCGGGTCGAGGGTGAAGACCTCCTTCAGGATCTTGAGGTCGTGCGGGATAGCAAAACTGTCGCGCGAATCCTCGTGGCTGAAGAGGTAGTAGAAATTGTCGAAGCCGGTCCAGGTGATCGCCGACAGGCAGAGCGAGCAGGGCTCGTGCGTGGCGAGGAACAGCGCATCCTTGGTGTCGATGCGCTCGGCCTTTGGCATCTCGTAAAAACGCTTCAGGCAATGCACCTCGCCGTGCCAGAGCGGATTTTCGATCTCGTTGTTGGTCTCGGCGAGCACCAGCGAACGGTCATCCTTCCTGAGGATCGCGGCGCCGAACAGCTTGTTGCCATGGGCAACGCCTTCGGCGGTTTTAGGCACGATGTCGTGCTCGATCACGTCGAGCAGGCGGTCGATCAGCGAAATGTCGGTCATGGGGAATCGAAGGCTCTCAGGGAAGGTGGATCTCGTAAGGGTGCGAGAAATGGCACTCCTCGAGGTTGGGGCCGTCGCCGCCGCGGTCGACGATGAGGAAATCCTGTTCTTCGCCGATCGGCGTCAAAACGCCGTGCCAGAGGTTGCGACGGTAATTGATGCCCTGGCCGGGCGCGGTGATGAAGGCATACGGCTCGCCCGGCCCATCCTCGGTGTCATGGCAGACGACGACCAGGAACGGGCGCGGCGACAGCGGGATGAAGGCCTGGCTGCCGAGCGGATGGCGCTCGACCATGGTGAGCTTCAGCGGCATCTCATAGGGCGTGCCGCGCACCATCGAGATCAGCACCTTTGCGTTCGGCCCGGCCGCCTCGGCGGTGGCGAGATCATGGTAGCGCATCGCCTTGCCGCCATTGATCGGGTAGCGATTGTCGCCGCCCATGTCGATGACGTCGCCGAACGGCGCGAAGTTCTCGCGTGTCAGCGGCTTGGCGACTATGCGGGTCACCGGGCGTACCCCCCGATGCCGGCGCCGCCGAGCTTGGCGTGCCGGTTGACGTCCTTGTAAAGCAGGTAGCGGAATTTGCCCGGGCCGCCGGCATAGCAGGCCTGCGGACAGAAGGCGCGAAGCCACATGAAGTCTCCGGCCTCGACCTCGACCCAGTCCCTGTTGAGGCGGTAGACGGCCTTGCCTTCCAGCACATAGAGCCCGTGCTCCATGACATGCGTTTCGGCGAAGGGAATGACGGCGCCGGGTTCCAGCGTCACGATGGTGACATGCATGTCGTGGCGCATGTCGGCCGGGTCGACGAAGCGTGTCGTCGCCCAGCGGCCCCCGGTGCCGGGCATCGGGCTTGGCTCGACCTGTTGATCACTGCTGAAGAAGGCTTCGGGCACGTCGAGGCCGTCGACGGCCTCATAGGCCTTGCGGATCCAGTGGAAGCGGACCGTATCGCCGCTCTCGTTGCGCGCCGTCCAGCCGCTCGCCGGCGGCAGGAAGGCGAAGCCGCCGGGACGAAGCACATGCTTCTTGCCGGCAAGCGAGACGGCGAGCTCGCCCTCGACCACGAACAGCACGCCCTCGGCGCCGGCATCGAGCTCCGGCCGGTCGCTGCCGCCGCCGGGCAGAACTTCGACGATGTACTGGGAAAACGTCTCGGCGAAGCCCGACAGCGGCCTTGCGATGATCCAGGCCCTTGTCTTGTCCCAGAACGGCAGCGGGCTGGTGACGATGTCCTGCATCACGCCCTTGGGAATGACGGCATAGGCTTCGGTGAAGACGGCGCGGCCAGTCAAAAGCTCGTTCTGGCCGGGATGGCCGCCATGCGGCGCATAGTAGGTTCGCTCGGCCATTTTCATCATATCCATCTGTTGGCGCCTATAACGGAAGCATGTCTTTCAGCCGAAGCAGCGCGATGCGCTCGACCTGTTTGCAGGCGGTTTCGAGCTCGGCGCCGCGGCCGTTACCGATGCGCGCCTCGAACTCCGCCAGGATCTGGTCCTTGGTCTTGCCCTTGACCGCGATGATGAAGGGAAAGCCGAAAGTGGTGACGTAGGCGGCGTTGAGCTTCGAAAACAGCTCGCGCTCCTTGTCGGTCAGCGCGTCGAGCCCGGCGGAGGCTTGTTCCTTGGCCGATTCCGGCGTCAGCCGCCTGGCCGCAGCCAGCTTGCCGGCGAGGTCGGGATGGGCATTGAGCACGGAGAGCCGCTCGGCCTCGGTCGCGGCGCGGAAGACGCGGCAGAGCGCGTTGTGCAGGCCGCCGGCGCTGTCATGCGCGGGCCCAAGCTCCAGCTCGTAGGCACGCTCGGCGATCCACGGCGAATGCTCGAACACGCCGCCGAAGGCATGCACGAAGGCCTCGAATTCCATCCGTGACGGGCGCAGCGCCGGCGCCTTGTAGGGGTGCGTCTCGCGCCAGTGCTTGGCGATGTCGATACGCCGGGTCAGCCACACCTTGTCGTGCGACTTCACATAGTCGACGAAGCGCTTCAGCGCCGCCACGCGGCCCGGACGCCCGACCAACCGGCAATGCAGGCCGATATTCATCATGCGCGGCCGCCCGGCCTTGCCCTCGGCATAGAGCGTGTCGAAGCTGTCCTTCAGATAGGCGAAGAACTGGTCGCCCGAATTGAACCCTTGCGGCGTGGCGAAACGCATGTCGTTGGCGTCGAGCGTGTAGGGGATGACGAGCTGCGGCTTCTCCAGCCCGTCGCGGTCGAACCAGTAGGGCAGCTCGTCGTCATAAGTGTCGGAGACGTAGTCGAAGCCGCCTTCTTCGGCGACGAGCCGCACCGTGTTGACCGAGGTGCGGCCTGTGTACCAGCCGGTCGGCCGCGCGCCGGTCACTTCGTAATGCAACCGGATCGTCTCTTCGAGGTCGCGCCGTTCGTCCTCCGCGCTATGGTCGCGATAGTCGATCCATTTCAGCCCGTGCGAGGCGATCTCCCAGCCGGCCTCCTGCATCGCCGCCACCTGGTCGGGCGAGCGCGCAAGCGCGGTAGCAACGCCGTAGCAGGTCACCGGCACGTCAGCTTCGGTGAACAGCCGGTAGAGCCGCCAGAAGCCTGCCCTTGCGCCGTATTCGTAGATCGATTCCATGTTCCAGTGGCGCTGGCCGACCCACGGGGCGGCGCCGACGATCTCGGACAGGAAGGCTTCGGAAGCCTTGTCGCCGTGCAGCACGCAGTTCTCGCCGCCTTCCTCGTAGTTGACGACGAACTGCACCGCGACATGCGCGCCCCCGGGCCATTTCGGGTCCGGCGGATTGGCCCCGTAACCGCGCATGTCCCGTTCGTAACGCATAGTCGCTCCTGCCCGATAATTGAGATGAAGATATCGAAAGGAGTGCTTCAGCATTCCCCCGAAAATTTTTGAAAGTGCTTTTTGCCGCACTCCGCTCGACCGGGACTTATGCATCGCCTTTAATTGGCGCACAATTGACCTGAAAACGTTGGACTGTACCGGCCAGTTGGCTCGTACAGGAAATGGGAGGCGGCCAGTGGCAGAAACGTCGAAAGCCGATGGCGGGCGTCTGACGACCCATGTGCTCGACACCGCGACCGGCAGGCCGGCAAAGGGCCTGTCGATCGAGCTGTTCCGCGTCGAGCGGCAAGGCCGCACGCACCTCAAGACCGTCACCACCAATGATGACGGCCGCTGCGACGCGCCGCTGCTGGCCGGCGCCGATTTCCGCACCGGCGAATACGAGCTGGTCTTTGCCGCCGGCGACTATCTGCGCGGGCAGGGCATCAGCCTGCCGCAGCCTGCTTTCCTCGACATCGTGCCGATCCGCTTCGGCATGGCGGAGGAACGCCACTATCATGTGCCGCTCTTGATTTCGCCTTACGGCTACTCGACCTATCGCGGGAGCTGAGTCATGGTTGAGACCCGCAACGAGATCCGCTTCATCCTCAACGGCGCCGACGTCGCGCTGGCCGACATTGCGCCCGATGCGACCCTGCTCGACTGGCTCAGGCTCAACCGATCGCTGCGCGGTACCAAGGAAGGCTGCGCCGAGGGCGATTGCGGCGCCTGCACGGTGCTGGTAGGCAAGCTCTCCGCCGAAGGCCTGGTCTATGAAGGCGTCAACGCCTGCATCCGCTTCATGGGCTCGCTCGACGGCACCCATGTCGTCACCGTCGAGCATCTGCGCGGCGAGGGCGAGAAGCTGCATCCGGTGCAGCAGGCGATGGTCGATTTCCACGGCTCGCAATGCGGCTTCTGCACGCCGGGCTTCGTCATGTCGCTCTACGCGCTCTGGATGAGGACGCCCAACCCCTCCGATGCGGCGATCGAGAAGGCGCTGCAGGGCAATCTCTGCCGCTGCACCGGCTACGAGGCGATCATGCGCGCGGCGCGGGCCATTTCGAGCTACGGGAAGGCGGCTAAAGATCCGCTGGCGGTGGAGCGCAATGACATCACCACACGGTTGGAGGCGCTGCGCGATGGCGCGCGGGTGGAGGTCGGATCGGGCAAGCAGCGGCTGATCGTGCCTGCTGATGTCGACGATTTCGCCGCCGTGCTCGAGAAAGAGCCGGGCGCCACGATCGTCGCCGGCTCGACCGATGTCGGCCTGTGGGTCACCAAGCACATGCGCGACATTGCGCCGGCGATCTTCATCGCCGGTCTCGACGGCCTGCGCACGACGTCGGAGGCCGATGGAGTTATCACCATCGGCGCCGGCGTCACCTACACCGAGGCCTTCGAGACGCTGTCGAAGCACATCCCGGCATTGGGACCGCTTGTCGACCGCATCGGCGGCGAGCAGGTGCGCAACATGGGCACGATCGGCGGCAACGTCGCCAACGGCTCGCCGATCGGCGACACACCGCCGCCGTTCATCGCGCTGGGAGCGCGGCTGACGCTGCGCAAGGGCGCCGCGCGCCGCACGATCCCGCTCGAAACCTTCTTCATCGCCTATGGCAAACAGGACCGGCAGCCCGGCGAATTTGTCGAGGCGGTGCATGTGCCGGTGCCGGCAAAGGGCACGAAGTTTGCCGTCTACAAGGTCACCAAGCGCCGCGACGAGGACATCACCGCAACTCTCGGCGCCTTCTATCTGACCTTGGCCAAGGACGGCACCGTGGCCGACATCCGCATCGCCTATGGCGGCATGGCGCCGACGCCGAAGCGGGCGGCAGCGGTCGAGAAGGCGTTGATCGGCAAGGCCTGGACGGAGGAAACCGTGGAGGCTGCGATGGCCGAGTATGCCAGCGACTTCACGCCGATCACCGACATGCGGGCGACCGCCGAATACCGGGCGCTGGCGGCAAAGAACCTTTTGCTGCGCTTCTACGTCGAAACCACCGGCACGAGGGCGCCGTTCCAGGTGTCACGCAACGAGGCGGCCTGATGACCAAGCATGCCCCCAACCTCAAGGCGCAAAAGATCTCTGGCGGTGTCGCCAGCGACCAGCGGCATGATTCCGCGCACAAGCATGTCAGCGGCACCGCGATCTATATCGACGACATGCCGGAACCGGCCGGCACGCTGCATGGCTGCCTCGGTTTGTCCACCGCAACGCATGCCACCATCACCCGGATGGACCTTTCGGCCGTGCGTACTGCTCCGGGCGTCGTCGATGTGCTGACGGCGAAGGACGTGCCCGGCGAGAACGACATTTCGCCCACCGGCCGTCATGATGAGCCCGTGCTTGCCGACGGCAAGGTGGAATTCTACGGCCAGCCGATCTTCTGCGTCATCGCCGAAACGCGCGAGGAGGCCCGTCGCGCCACCAGGCTGGCCAAGATCCAATACAAGGAACTGCCCTTCGTCACCGATGTCGGTGCGCTCGACCCGAATAAGGACAAGCTTGTCACGCCGCCGCTGACGTTGAGGCGCGGCGATGCGGCGGCGGCGATCAAGGCAGCACCCCGCAAGCTCAAGGGCAAGATGCGCGTCGGCGGCCAGGAGCATTTCTATCTGGAAGGCCATATCGCCATGGCCGTTCCGGGCGAGGACCAGGACGTCACCATCTATTCCTCGACCCAGCATCCGAGCGAAGTCCAGCATATGGTGAGCCACGCGCTCGGGGTGCCGAGCAACGCCGTCATGGTGGAAATCCGCCGCATGGGGGGCGGCTTCGGCGGCAAGGAAACGCAGGGCAACCAGTTTGCCGCGCTCGCCGCCATCGCCGCCAAGCGTCATCATCGCGCGGTCAAGATCCGGCCCGACCGCGACGACGACATGACCGCCACCGGCAAGCGGCACGATTTTCTCATCGACTACGAGGTCGGCTTCGACGACGACGGCAACATCCTCGGCGTCGACTTCATGTTCGCGGCGCGCTGCGGCTTTTCCTCGGACCTCTCCGGCCCGGTGACGGACCGCGCGCTCTTCCATTGCGACAACACCTATTTCTGGCCAACGGTACATGCGCAGTCGGCGCCGCTCTACACCAACACCGTGTCGAACACCGCCTTCCGCGGTTTCGGCGGCCCGCAAGGCATGGTCGGCGCCGAGCGCGTCATCGACGAAGTGGCCTTTGCCGTCGGCAAGGACCCGCTCGAGATCCGCAAGAAGAATTTCTACGGTGCTGACAAGGAGGGCGACCGCAACATCACGCCCTACCACCAGACGGTGGAAGACAACGTCATCCATCGCATCATCGCCGAACTGGAAGCGAGCTCGAACTATGCGCGGCGTCGGCGCGAGATCAGCGCCTTCAACAACAACAGCCGCTTCATCAAGCGCGGGTTGGCGCTGACGCCGGTCAAGTTCGGCATCTCTTTCACCGCCACGCACTACAACCAGGCAGGCGCCCTGGTGCATGTCTATACCGATGGCTCGGTGCACCTGAACCATGGCGGCACCGAGATGGGACAAGGCCTCTACCTGAAGGTGGCGCAGGTGGTGGCGGAGGAATTCCAGATCGACCTCGACCAGGTGAAGATCACCGCGACCACCACCGGCAAGGTGCCGAACACCTCGGCCACCGCGGCATCGTCCGGTTCCGACCTCAACGGCATGGCGGCGCAGAACGCCGCCCGCCAGATCAAGGACCGGTTGACCAATTTCGCCTCGGAGAAATACCAGGTGCCGCGCGACCAGGTATTGTTCCTGCCCAATCGGGTGCGCATCGGCAACCAGGAGATCCCCTTCGGCGACCTCGTCAAGCAGGCCTACATGGCCCGCATCCAGCTTTCGGCGGCCGGCTTCTACAAGACGCCGAAGATCCACTGGAACCGCGACAAGGGCGAGGGCCGCCCCTTCTACTATTTTGCCTATGGCGCCTCCTGCTCGGAGGTGTCCGTCGACACGCTGACCGGCGAATATGTCGTCGAGCGCACCGACATCCTGCATGAGACAGGCCGCTCCTTGAACCGCGCCATCGACCTCGGCCAGATCGAGGGCGGCTTCATCCAGGGCATGGGCTGGCTCACCACCGAGGAGTTGTGGTGGGACGACAAGGGTCGTCTGCGCACCCATGCGCCCTCGACCTACAAGATCCCGCTCGCCTCCGACCGGCCAAAGATCTTCAACGTCACCCTGGCTGACTGGTCCGAGGCGAACGAGCCGACCGTGCATCGCTCCAAGGCCGTCGGCGAGCCGCCCTTCCCGCTCGGCATGTCGGTGCTGCACGCGCTCTCCGATGCGGTGGCGAGCGTCGCCGACCATAAGGTCTGTCCGCGCCTCGACGCGCCGGCGACGCCGGAGCGCGTGCTGATGGCGATCGAGCGGCTGAAGGCCGCAAAACCGGCCTGAGCGAGCCAAAAGGTGCAAATCCGGCCAGAAAGGCCTACATTCCCGCGCAGGGACATGCAGTCGATGAACTCGAAAGCGCAAAGCCTGAAGGATTTTCTCGGCCATGCTGGCCGGGTCGCTCTCGTCGAGGTCGCGGCCACCAAGGGCTCGACGCCGCGCGAGACGGGCGCCTTCATGCTAGTCTCGGCATCGGCGATTTTCGGCACCATCGGCGGCGGCCAGCTCGAATATATGGCGATCGACAAGGCGCGGCAGATGCTGGCCGGAAGGGCAGCATCTCGATCCGCGACCAGCGAAGCGCCCATCGAAGTCGATGAGGTCTGCGCCACGCTCGACGTCCCGCTCGGACCGGAGATCGGCCAGTGCTGCGGCGGTCGCGTCGAGGTGCTGATATGCCAGGTCGATGCGGCCCTCGAACAGGAACTGATCGCCAAGGCCGCATCGGAAGAGGCGCGTCTGCCGCATGTCTATGTCTTCGGTGGTGGCCATGTCGGCCAGGCGCTCGCCGCGGCGCTGGCGCTTCTGCCCATCCATGCCGTCGTCGTCGAGACGCGGGCGGATGCGCTGGAGGGCATGCCGGAAACGGTCGAGACGCGGCTGACCCCGATGCCTGAAAGCGTGGTGCGCGAGGCGCCCACAGGATCGGCCTTCGCCATCCTCACCCACGACCATGCGCTGGATTTCCTGATCGTCGCCGAGGCTCTGAAGCGCGACGACACCGCCTATGTCGGCATGATCGGCTCCAAGACCAAGAAGGCGACCTTCAAGAGCTGGTTCCTGAAGTCGGCCGAGGGCAGCGTGGCCGAATTCAACCGCCTCGTCTCGCCGATCGGCGGCAATACGGTGAAGGACAAGCGTCCGCCGGTGATCGCCGCTCTCGCCGCCGCCGAGATCATGACGGCGCTGGTTTCGCATGCGACCCTGATCGCCGGTTCGAATGCCTCCGAGAAGGTGATGGTCGGCTGAGGCCGGTCGCCATGATTTCCCGGCGCGCCGGCGACGAGGCCGCGAAGCTATGACCGCGGCTCACAGCTGCTCGTCGCTTTCTTCGTTTCCCAAACAGGTTTGAAACGTGTTTTCTGCGCGCCTGACGAACACGAGTTGTGAACACGGGCGAGCAAAATGGACGTCTTGCGGATAGCGGCATTTTCGGACGGGAACAAAGGCGGCAATCCAGCCGGCGTGGTGATTGGCGACGCTTTGCCCGATGCCGCGGAAATGCAGCGCGTCGCGGCAGAGGTCGGCTTTTCGGAAACCGTCTTCGCCGCGTGCGCCGGCGAAGGCTGGCGTATCCGCTATTTTTCGCCCGAATCGGAAGTGCCATTTTGCGGCCATGCCACCATCGCGCTCGGTGCGGCGCTGGTCAGGAAGTTCGGCAACGGCGTCTTCAAGCTGATCCTCAACCAGGCGAACATAACCGTCGAAGGTTTTTGCGACGGCGCCCACGTCGCCGCTGCCCTGCAGTCGCCGCTGACGCGCAGCCTGCCCGCCTCGTCGGAGCTGGTCGGCGAGGCGCTGGCCTTGTTCGGCTATCAACCGGGCGATCTTGATCCTGCTATTCCACCTGCCCTCGTCCATGGCGGCGCTGATCATCTGCTGCTGGCGCTGAAGTCACGCCAGGCGCTCGCCGCCATGGCCTACGACCTGAAACAGGGCCAGGCCTTCATGCGGCGCGAAAGCCTGGTCACCATCCTGCTCGCCTTTGCCGAGACGCCGCGCCTTTTCCACACACGCAATCCCTTTGCCTCCGGCGGCGTCTACGAGGATCCGGCGACGGGCGCTTCTACCGCCGCCTTTGCCGGCTATCTGCGCGACCTCGGCTGGCCGCATGGCGGCGCGATCGACATCGTCCAGGGCGAAGACATGGGCATGCGCTCGCGCCTCCATGCTGATATTCCGCCGACGCCCGGCAGCTCGATCAGGGTCTCCGGAACGGCCCGGCTGATGGACTGAATCGTCCTACGCTGACCTGAGGCCGAGATGCTCGCGCAGCGTGCGGCCCTCATAGTCGGTGCGGAACAGGCCGCGCCGCTGCAGCTCCGGCACGACCAGCGTCGCGAAGGCGTCGAGCTCACCCGGAAACCAGGACGGCATCACGTTGAAGCCGTCGGCAGCGCCGCCTTCGAAACGCGCCTGCAATTCGTCGGCGATCTGCGCTGCCGTGCCGACCACGCGCCAGTGGCCGCGCGCGCCGGCAAAATAGCGCGCGAGCTGACGGATCGAGAGACCGTCCCGTCGCGCCTGCTCGATGACCAAAGCCTGCCGGCTTTTCATGCCTTCGCTCTCGGGCAATTCCGGCAGCGGTCCGTCGATCGGGTAGCGCCAAAGGTCGGAGATGCTGAGATAGCTGGAGAGCAAAGCGACGCCGACATCGTCCGGGATCAGCTCCTGCAGCGCGTCGTATTTGGCCTGGGCCTCGGCTTTCGTCGCCGCGACGATCGGCGCCACGCCGGGCATGATCTTGATGTCGTCCGGCTGGCGTCCATAGGCGGCGAGCCGGCCCTTGAGATCGTCATAGAAGGCCTTTGCATCCTCAAACGTCTGCGCAGCCGAGAACACGACGTCGGCGGTCCGCGCGGCAAGATCCTTGCCGTCGTCGGAGGCGCCGGCCTGCACCATCACCGGCGCGCCCTGCGGCGAGGGCACTATGTCGAGCGGGTCGCGCACCGAAAAGCTCAGGCCGTCATGGCCGGACGCCCTGCGGCTCCACAGAGCGGTGACGACGGTGGCGAATTCGCGAGCGCGTTCGTAGCGGTCCGCATGCGGTCTGAGGCCCGTCGAGCCGAAATTCGCGGCTTCGATCGGGCTGGCCGAGGTGACGAGGTTCCAGCCGGCCCGGCCGCCGCTCAGATTGTCGAGCGAGGCAAACATGCGCGCCAGCCCATAGGGTTCGTTGTAGCTGGTCGACGCCGTGGAAACGAGGCCGATGCGCTCCGTCTGGACGGCAAGGGCTGAGAGCAGGCTGATCGGCTCGAAGCCGATCGAGCGCGAGGTCTGGCTGGCGATCTGGACATTGGCTTCGCGCAGGCCGGCGGCGTCCTCGCAGAAGACCATGTCGAATTTCGCCGCCTCGGCTGTCCGCACGAGCTTGATGTAGTGGTCGATGTCGATGCCGGCCGTCACATGCGCGTCCGGATGGCGCCAGGCGGCGATGTGGTGGCCGGTCGCCCACAGGAACAGGCCGAGCTTCATCTGGCGCGCGCTCATCGCTCGCCTCCCGTGCCGAGACCGGAGCGCAGCGTCGCCCCGGCGTCAGTCGATCGGGCCAGGCCGCGGCGGCGAAGGTCCGGCAGCACGCGATCGTTGAAGTCGTCGAGTGCCGAGATATCAGCCGGCAAAGCAAAGTTGAGACCGTCCCAGCCCTGCGAGGCGAACCAATCGTCCAACCTGTCGGCGGCGAGCCCTGCAGGGACGGTCGCCAGCACCTTCACCGCGCGTCCGATGGCCTGGGCATGGCGATTCAGATCGTCACAGGCGGCTTTCGCGTCCTCCGGCGATGGCTCGTCGAGCATGACGACGTCGGCCGCTCCGGCAGCGAAGCCTCGATCGGCCTCCGCCAGGCCCGACATCACCAGCACCGGCGCATCCTGCGGCGAGCGGGCGACGTTGAGCGGCCCGCGCACGGAGAAGAACTCTCCCCTGTGGTCGAGGAGATGCATCTTTTCCGCATCGTGGAAACGGCCGCCGACCTTGTCGAACAATAGCGCATCTGCGTCCCAGCCCTGCCACAGACCACGCACGATGCCAATGAACTCTTGCGCGCGGCGGCGAAAATCTTCATCGGAGAAGCCCTCGGGCCGGCTGAAATTCGCCGCCTCGCGCGAGTTCTGCCGCAGCGTCGCGTTCCAGCCGATGCGGCCATGGCTGATGATGTCGAGCGAGGCAAAGCGGCGCGCCAGGTTGTAGGGCTGATGCGTCAGCGTCGATGCGCCGGCCACCAGCCCGATCGTGTCGGTCACCGTCGCCAAAGCGGCCAGCAGCGTGGTCGCTTCAAACGGGCTGGTCGATGGCTTATCGGCGGAGTCGGAAATGGTGACCATGTCGACGCCCGCCGCTTCCGCCTTGCACACGAAGCTGCTGATCTGGCCGAAGTCCAGGACTTCTTGTCCGTCGGTGGCGGCGATGTTGAGCGAAATGGCGAGATGCATTGTGCGCCCCATCGGCTGCCCTGAAAATCGGCAGCCGCTCTGGCTACCAACCTAGGCTCGCTTTCGCGCAAGGCAACGGGATCGAGTGGGCCATAAGCCTGTCACTTGCCGGCCAGTCATCGCTTACCGCGAGGCGGAAGTTTTAACGGGCTGAATGTTGCGTTAACGGGACTGCATACCTTGGCGACTAGCTGAAACGCCCATCACGTCGTCATCCTGGGGCGGAGCAAGGAGCGAAGCGACGCGGCGCAGACCCCAGGATCCATGCCGTGACTTCTGAGCGTTGCAGCAGTGCAGAATTCTGCTCCGCTGCATGCCCCGGCCAAAGTCACGGAATGGATCCTCGGGTCTGCGCTCCGGTTCGCATCGCTCCGCCCGTGGATGACGACGTCACCGAGGCCTCGGCCAATCTCGACGCAAACCTAGCCTACTTGCCGGCCAAGATATCCTTGATCAGGCGTTGGCAGCGATCGGCCATGAAGTCGAGCAGCAGGCGCACCTTCGGGTCCTGCAACTTCTTGTGCGGGTAGACGGCGGCGAACTGCACGGGCGTCGGCGGTGTTTTCGCCAGGATCACTTTCAGCCGCCGGTCGCGGATGAAGGGTTCGACCTCGAAGCGCGGCTTGTTGATGATGCCGCGTCCAGACAGCGCCCATCCGGTGAGCACATCGCCGTCGTCGGTGTCGTAGGGGCCGTGCACCTCGAATTTCTGCGGACCGTTCGGCGTCTGCAGTGTCCAGACATATTCGCGCGTGCCGGAATAGCGCAGCATCAGGCAGTCGTGCTTCTTGCCGATCAACTCCTGCGGCTCGGCCGGCTCGCCGCGCGCTTCCAGATATTTCGGCGCCGCCACCAGCACGCGCTCGCATTCCATGATCCCGCGCATCCGCAGACTCGAATCCTCGATGATGCCGAGGCGGAAGGCGACGTCGATGCCTTCCTTCATGATGTCGACATTGTGGTCGGAGAGCCTCAGCCGCACCTCGATATCGGGGTATTTGTCGTGGAAGTCCGGAATGCCGGAGGCGATCAGCCGCCGGCCGAGGCCAAGCGGCGCCGTCACCCTGATTGTGCCGCGCGGCTGGCCGGAAAGCGCGGCGACCGCGGCTTCCGCCTCGGTGATCGCATCCAGCACCTGCTTGGCGCCGGTATAAAACACCGTGCCGTGTTCGGTCGGCATCAACTGCCTGGTCGTGCGGTTGAACAGCCGCACACCGAGATGTTTCTCCAGCTCCTTGATACGGTTGGAGGCCACCGCCGGCGAAATCCGCATGTCGCGCCCCGCGGCCGACAGATTGCCGAGCTCGACGACGCGGACGAAGACGGCGATGTTGTCGAGATAGGCCATGCGGCTTTCGTGGCTCTCAAACGGCGATGTGCAGTGAGCCTAGTATTTTCCATTTTTTTTTGAAAGTCATCGCGCACCTCGCCTCTTTTCGTTTCGGCGCCAGTCCGTAAAGTCGTGCAATCGGCAGGGACGACTTCCCAAGGGCAACATGATGCTGGATTTTGCGATTTTCTGGGACTGGCTGAGTTTTGCCGTCCGCTGGCTGCATGTCATCACCGGCATCGCCTGGATCGGCTCGTCCTTCTATTTCGTCGCCCTCGACCTCGGCCTGCGTCAACGTCCCGGCCTGCCTGCCGGCGCCTTCGGCGAGGAATGGCAGGTGCATGGTGGCGGCTTCTACCACATCCAGAAATACCTCGTGGCGCCGGCCGAAATGCCGGAGCATCTCACCTGGTTCAAATGGGAATCCTACGCCACCTGGCTGTCGGGCTTCGCCATGCTGTGCGTGGTCTATTATGCCGGCGCCGATCTGTTCCTGATCGATCCTAACGTGCTCAACATCTCGGTGCCGGTCGGCATCCTGCTGTCGCTCGCCACCATCGGCGTCGGCTGGATCGTCTACGATCTTCTGTGCCGCTCGCCGTTGGGAAAAAGCGACACCGGCCTGATGCTGGTGCTCTACTGCGTGCTGGTGTTCATCGCCTGGGGGCTCACCCACCTCTTCACCGGCCGCGCCGCCTTCCTGCATCTCGGTGCAATCACCGCCACGATCATGTCGGCCAACGTCTTCATAGTCATCATCCCCAACCAGAAGATCGTCGTCGCCGACCTGATCGCCGGCCGCAAGCCGGACCCGAAATACGGCAAGATCGCCAAGCAGCGCTCGCTGCACAACAACTACCTGACCCTGCCGGTCCTGTTCCTGATGCTGTCGAACCACTACCCGCTGGCCTTCGGCACCGAGTTCAACTGGGTCATCGCCTCGCTGGTCTTTATCATTGGCGTGCTGATCCGGCACTATTTCAACACCGTGCACGCCCGCAAGGGCAACCCGACCTGGACCTGGCTCGGCGCCGCCGTGCTGTTCATGATCATCATCTGGCTGTCGACCGTGCCCAAGGTGCTGACCGGCGAGCCGAAGACCTCCGCCGCATCCGCCGCCGCTCAGGTCTACATCGCCTCGGCGCATTTCCCGGCCGTGCGCGACACCGTGCTCGGCCGCTGCTCGATGTGCCACACCGAGGAGCCGGTCTATGAAGGCATCTACCACGCGCCCAAGGGCGTGATGCTCGACACCGACGCGCGCATCGCCGAGCATGCCCGCGAAATCTACCTCCAGGCCGGCCGGGCGCATGCCATGCCGCCCGCCAACGTCACCCAGATAACCGACCAGGAACGGGCCCTTTTGGTGGCCTGGTTCGAAGGCGCCGGAAAGTAAGCATGACATCAAAACTCCTGCGCGGCCGCACGCTCTCCTTCCTGCGCTGGCCCGAAGCGATAGACGACCATGCCGCCTGGCGTTACGAGGAGGACGGCGGGCTGCTGATCGACAACGGCAAAATCGTTGCCGCCGGTCCCTATGCCGAGGTGGCGAAGCGCGCGGGCGCCGGCGCCGAGACGATCGACCATCGTCCGCATCTCATCCTGCCGGGTTTTATCGACGCGCATGTGCATGTCCCGCAGATGCAGATCATCGCCTCCTACGGCGCCGAGCTGCTCGACTGGCTGAACAAATACACTTTTCCCGAGGAGTCGAAATTCCAGGACGCGCAGCACGGCCGCCGCATCGCCAGGCTGTTCCTCGACGAGATGCTGCGCCAAGGCACGACGACGGTCGCAGCCTACTGTTCGGTGCACAAGGCTTCCGCCGAAGCCTTCTTTGCCGAGTCGCATGACCGCAACATGCTCAACATCGCTGGTAAGGTGATGATGGACCGCAACGCGCCGGACGGCGTGCTCGACACGCCGCAGGCCGGCTATGACGACAGCAAGGCGCTGATCGCCGAATGGCACGGCAAGGGCCGGCAGCTCTATGCCATCACGCCGCGCTTCGCTATCACCTCCTCGCCCGAGCAGATGGAAATGGCGGGCGCGCTCTGCCGCGAGCATCCCGATCTCCACATGCAGACGCATCTGTCGGAGAACCATGCCGAGATCGCCTTTACCCAGGAGCTCTATCCCTGGTCGCGCGACTACACCGACGTCTATGAACATTACGGCCTGCTGGGCAAAAAGAGCCTGTTCGGCCACTGCATCCATCTGTCCGAGCGCGAGGCGGATGCGCTGTCGCAGTCGGGCTCGGTCGCCGTGTTCTGCCCGACCTCCAACCTTTTCCTCGGCTCCGGCCTGTTCGATTACCAGCGCTATCGCCGGCGCGAAAAGCCGCTCCGGATCGCGTCGGCCACCGATGTCGGCGGCGGCACCAACTATTCGATGCTGCGCACCATGGACGAGGGCTACAAGGTGATCGCGCTGAATGGCGAGAAGCTGAACCCGTTCCAGTCCTTCTGGCAGCTGACGCGCGGCAATGCCGAGGCGCTGTCGGTGGCGGGCAAGGTCGGCACGCTCGATGAAGGCACCGACGCCGATATCGTCGTGCTCGACGCCCATGCCACGCCGGCGATGCGGCTGAGGATGGAGACGGTGGAAACGCTGGCCGAGGAACTTTTCCTGCTGCAGACGCTGGGCGACGACCGCGCCGTGCGCGAGGTCTATGTGGTGGGCCGGCCGGCCAAGAGCGCGATTGTCGCATAGACTAAGCGCGCTCTTCGCTTGACCCCGCGTCAGCCATCGGCCAAAGCGTGCGTCGACATATTGACAGGGGAACGCCATGGCTGCCGCCGCCGACATCGCTCTGATCAAGAAACAGGAAGCCACGCTGGTCCTCCCGGCCTTCGACGAGGCCGTGGCCTTCGAGATCGGCTCGGCGATCAGGGACCGGGCGCTCAAGGAAGACCTTCCGATCATCGTCGACATCAGGACCTTCGACCGTCCGCTGTTCTACGCCGCGATGCCGGGCTCCGACGCTTCCAATCCGGACTGGGCGCGGCGCAAGATCAATGTCGTGAAGCGCTTTTTGAGAAGCACCTATCGCATGGTGCTTGAGCAGCAGCGGCCCGACCGCACCTTCAAGGTCGGCGAGGGCCTGGACATTGCCGACTATGTGCTCGCCGGCGGCGGCTTTCCCGTCACGCTGAAGGGCGCCGGCGTCATCGGAGTCATCGCCGTCTCCGGCCTGCCGGAGCGCCAGGACCATGGCGTCGTGGTCGATGCGCTCTGCGCTCATCTCGGCATCGATGCAAAAGAGCTTGCGCTGCCGCCGGAAGAAAAATGACCGATCCAAAAGCCTTCCTCACGTCGATCTTCAACGCCGCCGTCGCTGCCGCCGATCCGGAAAAGACGATCCGCAACCATTTGCCGGCAAAGCCGAAGGGCCGCACCATCGTCATCGGCGCGGGAAAAGGCTCGGCGCAGATGGCGGCGGCTTTCGAGAGGGTCTGGGATGGCCCGATCGATGGCCTGGTCGTCACCCGCTACGGCTATGGCGCCAGATGCGAACGCATCGAGATCACCGAGGCGGCGCACCCGGTGCCGGATGCGGCCGGCCTCGAGGCTTCGCGCCGGCTGCTGGAGAAGGTGCGGGGGCTCACCGCGGACGATCTGGTCGTGGCGCTGATCTCCGGCGGCGGCTCGGCGCTGCTGCCGTCTCCGGCCGCCGGCCTGACCTTGGCCGACGAGATCGCCGTCAACGAGGCGCTGCTCGCCTCCGGCGCGCCGATCGCGGCGATGAACACCATTCGCAAGCACGTCTCGACCATCAAGGGCGGACGCCTCGCCGCCGCCGCCCATCCGGCAAGAGTGGTGTCGCTGGTCGTTTCCGACATCCCCGGTGACAATCCGGCGCTGGTGGCGTCCGGTCCGACCGTCCCCGACACCGGCAGCCGCACGGACGCGCTGGCTTCGATCGCCGCCTACAACATGAAGCTGCCGGCTGCAGTGATGGCGCATATCAATTCGCCGGCTGCAGATGCGCCGCGTCCCGATGATCCGCGCTTCGCCGGCAATGAAGTGCACCTGATCGCCTCGGCCGGCGTTTCGCTGGAAGCGGCAGCCGCCGAAGCGAAGCGGCAAGGCATCGAGGCTGTCATCCTGTCGGATTCGATCGAGGGCGAGGCGCGCGAGGTTGGCGGCGTCCATGCCGCGATCGCCCGCCAGGTGGCGACCCGTAGTCGTCCGTTCGCCAAGCCGGTGCTGATCCTGTCGGGCGGCGAGACGACGGTGACGCTCCGCGCAAAAGGCAAGGGCGGCCGCAATTCCGAATTCCTGATCGCCTTCGCCATCGGTATTGATGGTGTCGGCGGCATCCATGCCTTAGCCGCCGATACGGACGGCATCGACGGCTCGGAGAACAACGCCGGCGCCTTCGCCGATGGGTCGACGGTTGCACGCATGCGTGCGGCCGGCGTGGACGCCAAGGCGATGCTGGCCGGCAACAACGCCTGGACGGCCTTCAATGCGGTGGGTGATCTGTTTGTCCCTGGCCCGACCGGGACGAACGTCAACGATCTCAGGGCAATCCTGATCCGCTAGACTTGGCCGGGTCAGGCGGTGTCTCAATACCGCCTAAGCGCCCATCAGTTGCTTCACCTTCCTCATATCCTTGAGGAACCGCTCGCGCTCAGCCTCTTTCTCCTCCTGCTCGCGGATGCGCAGGATGAAGGAAGGATGGACGGTGACGAACACCCGCAAGCCGTCCTCGCGCTCGATGACGTCGCCGCGCATCCTGGTGATCGGCACGGCCTTGCCGAGCAGCGATTGCGCCGCCGTCGCGCCCAGCGCCACCACGAGGTTCGGCTTGATCAGGCTGAGTTCCTTGTCCAGCCACCAGCGGCAGGCCTGGATCTCGCCGGCATTGGGCTTCGAATGGATGCGCCGCTTGCCGCGCGGCTCGAATTTGAAGTGCTTTACCGCATTGGTCACATAGACCTTGCGGCGATCGATCTCGGCATCGTCCAGGATGCTGTCGAATATTCTGCCCGCCGGGCCGACGAAGGGTTTGCCAGCAAGGTCCTCCTGGTCGCCGGGCTGTTCGCCGACAAAGATCACATCGGCATTCTCCGGTCCTTCGCCGAACACGGTTTGCGTGGCATTGCGCCAGAGCTGGCAGCGGTGGCAGCCCTTTGCCGCCTCGCGCGCCGCGCCGATGGAGGTGGCATCTTCCCCTGCGGTCAGCTCTGGTACCGGCGCAGGGGCGCGTCTGGCTGGACGTTTCGCTTCACGCCGCAAGGCCGTCGTTGACGGTGTTGTTGCCATCGTTCTGTCTCGCCCGCTTTTGAACTTGAAATGGGCGAGCCTGGCGATGGTTCCTCACACCTCGTGTAGATAGAGGTGGTAATCCAGCTCGCTGACAGTGCGCGCGACACGCAGATATTCCGCCTGCTTGATCGCCACGAAGGTCCGGTGCAGGTCGGGGCCGAGCGCCGCTTTCAGGAAATCCGAAACTTTTGCCGCTTCGATCGCCGCGCGCCAGTCGGCCGGCATGGTCGAGGTTTCCGACGCCTGCTCATAGCCGTTGCCGGTTGTTTCCGGGCCGGGGTCCAGCCCCTCGTCGAGGCCCTTGACGATGCCGGCCAGCACCGTCGCCGCCACCAGATAGGGATTGGCGTCGACGCCGGACGGCCGGTGCTCGATGCGGCGATTCCTGGCGTCGCCCGCCGGCACGCGCAGCGCCACCGACCGGTTGTTGACGCCCCAGGTCGGCGCCACCGGCGCGTAGGACTGCGAAACGAAGCGACGCCATGAATTGGCGTGCGGCGCGAACACCAGCATCGATTCCGCCATGGTGTGGACCAGGCCGCCAAGCGCGTTGAGCAGGCTCAGTGACCATTTCTCGCCTTGCGCCTCGGTGAACACGTTCCGGCCGGCATCGTCCTGCAGCGAGACATGGAAATGCATGCCGGAGCCGGCATAGGTCTCGATCGGCTTGGCCATGAAGCAGGCGGTGACACCGTGCCGGCGCGCCTGCGCCCTGACCAGCCGCTTCAGCATGACCAGGTCGTCGGCCGCCCGCATCACGTCCTTGCGGTAGTTGAGCGTCAGCTCGTACTGGCCGGGCGCATATTCGGAAATGATCGTCTCGGCCGGTATCCCTTGCGCCTTCGCGGCGGCGTAGATGTCGGAAAACAGCGGCTCCATGCCGTGCAGGTGATCGACCGAATAGACCTCGGTCTTGCCGGAGCGACGACCGTCGAGCACCGCGCGGGCGGCTTGCACCTTACCGTCCGCGTCGCGCTCATTGGCGAGGAGAAAGAACTCCAGCTCGAAGGCGCCTGCCGGATGCAAGCCGCGGGCCGCCAGCAATTCCACCTGCCTTGCCAGCACCAGCCGCGGATCGGAGGTCATCGGCTGGCCGTCCAGGTGATACATCGACATCAGCACCTGGCCGCGCGGCGGTTTGGTGCCGTGCAGCGGCACCAGCGTTCCCGGGATCGGCCATGCCCTGAGATCGCCATCGCCGGTATCCCAGATCAGGCCGGTGTCGTGGACGTCCTCGCCGGTAATGTCGAGGCCGAGGATCGAGATCGGCATATGCCTTCCGCCCTCGAAGATGCTCATCAGCTCATGCCGGCGCACGATCTTGCCGCGGCCGATGCCGTTGGCGTCGGTGAGCACGATGTCGAAGGCCTCGATATCGGGATGGGCGTCGAGAAAGGCTTTCGCCTCGGCCGGCGTCGAGCCGGAAGGGGAGATCGCTACTGTGTTCGGATTGTCCATGGCCGCCAATCTTCCAACTGCTTGTCTTACGCCGCAAGCCTGGCCGCAACCGCGCTGAAAGCGGTGATCAGCCGCCTGACCTGCGCCGCCGTCGTCGCCGGCGAGACAAGCATCATATTGTGGAACGGCGCGATCAGCACGCCGCGATTGACCAGCGCGACATGGATGGCGGCTTCGAGCTCGGGCGCATGCGCCTTTTCGGCTTCGCCGCCGTCCTTCAGCGGGCGGGGGGCGCAGATGAACTCGACGCGGGCGCCGACCCGCGCGACGTGCCATGGCAGGCGATAACGCTCGATGACGGCGGTCAGCCCGGCGTCGAGGCGGCGCGCCAGCCGGTCCATATGCGCATAGGCCTCCTCGGTCATCACCTCTTCCAGCGTCGCGCGCATCGCCGCGAATTGCAGCGGGTTTGCCGACAGCGTCGTGCCCATGCCAGAATAGCCGGGTTCCTTGGTCCGGTTATAGGCGCCGTAGCGGGTGGCGACGTCCTCGCTCATGCCCCAGATGCTCGCCGGCACACCGCCAGCCACCGGCTTGCCGAGCACGAACAGGTCCGGCTCCAGCCCGTATTTGCGCGTATAGCCGCCCGGGCCGGTCGAAATGGTGTGCGTTTCGTCGATCAAAAGCAGCGTGCCGGCGGCGCGCGTGAGGCGCCGCAGCGCGTCGTGGAAGCCGGGCTCCGGCAAAACCATGCAGGAATTGGTCAGCACCGGTTCGGTGATGACGCAGGCGACGTCCCGATCGCCAAGCGCTGCCTCCAAAGCCTCGACATCGTTGAACTCGACGATCTTGGTCGCGCGCGTCAGATCGCGGAATTCGCCGGCCAATCCCGGCCGGTTGACCGGCTTGCCGTCGATCAGCCGCACCATCGTCTCGTCGACCGAGCCGTGGTAGCAGCCGTTGAAGACCAGGATCTTCTCGCGCCCGGTCACCGCCCGGGCGACGCGCAATGCAAAGCGGTTGGCGTCGGTGGCGGTGGTGGCGATCTGCCAGTAGGGGAGGCCGAAGCGCTGCTGCAGGAGCGGGCCGATGGCCAGCGCGTCCTCGCTGGGCAGCATGTAGGTCAGGCCGCGCCCGGCCTGCCGGCGGATGGCGCGGGCAACCGCAGGCGGAGAGTGGCCGAGCATCGAGCCCGTGTCGCCGAGGCAGAAATCATCGAGCTTGTTGCCGTCGATGTCGGTGATGGTGGCGCCCCTGGCGCCGTCGACCAGGATCGGAAACGGCGTCGGCCAGTCGGTCATCCAGTGCATCGGCACGCCGCCGAGGAAGCCCGCCATGCCGTTGCCGACCTTCGCCTCGGATTTCGGCCGTGCCTTGCGGAAGGTGGCCGCTTCCGTCTCGCGCAGTTCCGCGACGCGGGCGGCAGCGATGCCGCCGATGGAACTGGTTGGACTATCCGATGCCCGCATGAAAACCCCTCTGTTGGCGCGGCACTCTGCCAACCGTTTGGCAAAATCGCAATTGGCCGCGCCGGGGCCACGCATTGGATCAGCGCTCTTGACCCGACGCAGCGGTCAGGGCCTCAATGCGGTCAGGTGGGAGGAAGGGAAATGCGGACAGGTCTTTGCGCGGCAGCGCTTCTTGCATCGGCGAACGGGGCCTTTGCCTCCGGTGCCCTCTGGTGCTCGGTCGACGACCATCAGGTCGCCTTCCAACTTGATGCCGGCGTCACCCGCGGACTGGGCGGTCCGACGTTCAATTTCCGGGGCGATTTGGAAATCAAGGCGCGGAAGGCGGGTGACAGCCTGCGCAAGACGGTCTTTGAGGATCAGAACCTTGCGCAATACTGGCTCGACGGCGAGGAGTTGCGGCTGCTCGTCTATCGCGAGCACGAGGCCGCGGACAGCTACCGATCCGTCGAACTGACGATCCTGACCAAGGCCAGAGACGAAAGTACCTATGACGGGCGCTACACGCTCTCGGTCTATGACGGCAGCGGCGCGGGCAGCGAACCCGTCGAGTTCAAAGGCGATGTTTCCTGCGGCGCCGAATGATCAGGCGGTGATGTCGATGACGCCGCAATCGCCGGCGGCGCTGCCGAAGACGATGCGGCGCTCTTCCTTGTCCCACATCATCGCGGTGATCGCGCCTTTGCCGGGGCGGCGCAGCAGCACTTCCTTGGCGTCGGCGAAGCGCGCCGCGATCACCATGCCGTCCTCATAGCCGATTGCCGTCACCTCTTGGCTCGGATGGCAGGCGACGCAGGTCACCATGGTGTTGCCGCGCGTGCCGAGTTCCAGCGGCGCCTTGCCCATCGGGCCGTCCTTGGCTGAAAACGGCCAGACGATCGCCGCTGGCGCGCCCGAGCTTGCCAGCCATTTGCCCTTCATGCTCCAGGACAGGCTCTTGACCTTGCTGGGATAGCCGCTCATGCGCATGTGCTTGCCGTCGGCGAGTTTCCAGCCATGCAGCGCGTTTTCCTGCATGGTGGTGATCAGGAAGGCGCCGTCGGGAGAAAAAGTGATGCCGGTGTGGGCGCCGGCCCATTCAAGCTCCACCGGCTTGCCCTCGGCGGCCGGGAAATGCAGTGTCGCGCCATTGTAGCGGGCGACGCCGAAGCGCATGCCCTTGGGGGAGAAGGCCAGCCCTTCCACCGAGCGCGGATGGGCAAATTCCTTGGTCTTGCCGTCGGCGAAGCGCACGAAGGCGGTCTTGCCGGAGGCATACGCGACCGCGCCCTGCGGACCGGCGGCGACGCTGGTGATCCACTTCCTACCCGCGCTGGCGAGTTCGCTCACCTCGCCTGCGGCCTTGACCGCAAACACCTTGCCGTCCTCGCCGCCGGTGATCAGCCGGTCGTTTGCCGCGTCATGGAAGGCGGCAAGCAACCCGTCATTGGCCTGCGCCGTCTTCTGACCATTGTCGAGCCGATGGACCGTGCCATCGGCAAGCGCGAAATGCGGCACGTCGGCGAGGAAGACGGCGGCGACGCAATGGCCTTCGAGATCAAGCGGGGCGACTGTGGGCATATGGATAGTCCATTCGTGATCACGAAGCCGACGCAGCTAGGTGTGGCTCCACCTCCTCCCTTTGTGGGAGAAGGTGGATTGGCGCGCAGCGCCAAGACGGATGAGGGTGTTGGCCAAAGTGCCATCATCGCCAAGCCGGAGCGCCCCTCATCCGACCGAGCTTCGCTCGGCCACCTTCTCCCACAAATGGAGAAGGAAAGAGGGGGCAGCGCTAACGCCTGAAGGTCAGGAAATCAAGCCGCCTGGCAGGCTTCAAAACTCTTGCGGAGCCGCTCTTCGTCGAGATCGCGGCCGATGAACACCAGCCGGCTCTCGTGCTTCTCGCCATCCTTCCAGGCGCGCTGGTGGTCGCCCTCGAGGATCATGTGCACGCCTTGCAGGACATAGCGCTCGTCGTCGCCCTTGAGCGCGATGATGCCCTTCAGCCTGAGGATGTTGGGCCCTTCCATCTGGGTCACCTTCTCGATCCAGGGGAAGAATTTCTTCGGGTCCATCTCGCCGCCGCGCAAAGATACCGACTTCACCGACACGTCATGGATGTCGGACGGGTGGTCGTGGTGATGGTGCCCATCGTGATCGTGGTGATGGTGGTCGTGATCATGATCGTGGTGGTCATGATCGTGGTCGTGCGCCTCGAGGAAATGCGGGTCGTTCTCCAGCGCGCGCGACAGATCGAAGGCGCCGCGGTCGAGCACCTCGCCGAGCGCCACGCCGGCGCGCTCGGTGCGATGGATCCTCGCCGCCGGGTTGATGGCGCGGATCGTCGCCTCGACCTTCTCGAGCTCTTCGGGCGTGACGAGGTCGGTCTTGTTCAGCACCACGACGTCGGCGAAGGCGATCTGGTCCTCGGCCTCCTTGGAATCCTTCAGCCTGAGCGGCAGGTGCTTGGCGTCGACCAGCGCCACCACCGCGTCGAGCTTGGTCTTGGAGCGCACATCGTCGTCCATGAAGAAGGTCTGCGCCACCGGTACCGGGTCCGCGAGGCCCGTGGTTTCCACCACGATGGCGTCGAAGCGGCCGGGCCGCCGCATCAGGCCCTCGACGACGCGGATCAGGTCGCCGCGCACCGTGCAGCACACGCAGCCATTGTTCATCTCGTAGATTTCCTCGTCGGATTCGACGATCAGGTCGTTATCGATGCCTATCTCGCCGAACTCGTTGACGATGACGGCGTAACGCTTGCCGTGGTTCTCCGACAGGATGCGGTTGAGCAGCGTCGTCTTGCCGGCGCCGAGATAGCCGGTGAGAACGGTTACGGGGATCTGCGTCTGTGCATCGCTCATGGCTTGCCTCGAAAATCTGTGCCTAAAGGATTTGTCGGCCTCATATAGGGTGTGAGTTGCGCTTTTGCACGCGCCAAACCGATGGGCCAGCGGTCCCTGGTCGGGGCACGCGGCGAGGCTGGAGCAGGGATGCTCGAAGCGGCCGCGCCGAGGGCTTGCCTGTGCGTCGCCTCACCGCTGGCCGGCTTCCCGCTGTGAATCTCGCCGGGTCAAAAGTCGTTTGTCATCTAACTGAAATAAACATCTGGCATCACCTGCGCGGGCACCGCAATGCTTGCCGGCAAAGCGTTTTGCAAGCCGGACTCTTGAAATCGTCATTTGCCAGCCGTCGGACAGCCTCTATGCTGTCCTCTCCGGTTCGGCCGAAGAGGGAACGACCATGGCCAAGGCGGACAAGACAGCGACAATGAGCCGGCTGCATTCGGCGGCGCGGCTGGCGCGAACGGCACTTGCGTCGCGGCTTCTGGCGCACGGCTTCTATGCCGGCCAGGACCAGATCATGCTGGCGTTGGATCGCGAGGACGGCCAGACGCCGGGCAATCTCGCCGGCAAGCTCGGCGTGCGTCCGCCGACCATCACCAAGACCATCAACCGGCTGCAGGCCCAGGGTTTTCTCGAAAAGCGCGCCTCCAATGCCGATGCCCGCCAGGCCCACATCTTCCTCACCGATGCCGGCCGCGAAACCATCCGCGCCATCGAAAAGTCGGTCAAGAAGACCGAGAAGCAGGCGCTGAAAGGCCTGGACAAGAAAGACCAGAAAGCGCTGTTCAAGCTGCTTGCCCGCGTAGAGGCCAATCTCTCGAACGAGGAACTGGTCCTCATCGACGACGACGCCGAACTGGATGATTAAAGCGCGACGCTGCGCGTCGCGGTTACGCCGCGCACCAGCGCCGCCCAGCGTCCCGGCGTCAGCCCGAACGCCTTCTTGAAATGCCGGTTGAAGTGGCTCTGGTCGCTGAAGCCGGCCGCAACAGCCGTTTCGGCGAGCGGCTCTCCCGCTTCGATCATGCGCCGTGCCCGCTGCAGCCGGCGCATCACAAGGAAGCGATGCGGGCTGGTCGAATAGGTCGCGCGGAAATGGCGTGACAGCGCATAGCGGTCGAGGCCGGTGACGGCCTCCAGCTCGGCGGAGCGTACCGGCCGCTCAGCATTGTCTTCGAGATAGTCGCGTGCAAGGGCCGCGGCCCGCCACGCCGTCTTTCCCATCGATTTTGCCGGCTGTCCGGCATGGCGCTTCAATTGCTGCGCCAGTTGCGCGATGAAATCGGCGACGAACAGGTCGTCGAGCTCCTCGTCCAGCGGCGCCAGGGCCGACAGCAGCGTGTCGCGTAAGGCCGGGTCGCTCACCACGGCATCCCGCACGAAAGGTAGCGGCGCGCCGTTGAGGCAGTCGAGCAACAGCGACGGCTCCAGATAGAGGATCCGGTAGCGCAATCCGTCCTCGGTGCCGGCGCCGCCGTCATGCAACTCGTCGGGATGCAGCACGATCGCCTGGCCGGGCAGGCTGTGTTGAAGCGCACCGCGATAGTGGAAGCGTTGCACGCCATCGAGCGTGACCCCGATGGCATAGGTGTCGTGGCGGTGCAGCTCGAACGCATTGCCGTGGAAGCGCGCCTCGATGCGTTCGAGGCCGGTAACGCCGGGCGCTGAAACGATCCGGTCGTCGTCCGCGCACGAACGTTCAAGACCCTCCAGCGCCTCATCGCCTAGACCATGCGCCATCACATGCCCTTCTTGGACCTCATCCGGAGTCTCAATTTGGTGTTCGACACGAAATTTGCAATCGTGCTGAGGGAAGACCTCGCCGTCTGGCAGAAGCTCAACGTCACCGCTTTCCTGACCAGCGGCATCGTCGCGCAATTTCCCGAGATCATCGGCGAGCCCTATCGCGACCGCGCCGGCAATCTTTTCAATCCGCTCTCGATCCAGCCCGTCATCGTGCTTTCGGCGGACGGGCCGGCGCTTGCCGCGATCCACCGCCGGGCCTTGGAGCGTGGCGTCACGACATCGGCTTATGTCGAGGAAATGTTCGCGACCGGCCATGACGTGGCCAACCGCGCCGTCTTTGCCGAATTCGAGCCCGACGGCGCCAGGGTGGTCGGCATCGCGCTGCGCGCCGAAAAGAAGCTGGTCGACAAGATCACCAAGGGCGCCCGCATGCACGCCTGATCCTCTGGAAAGGATGGTTTGCCGCGCTCCTGCCGGCGGATCGACCATTCGCCCCGAGGGGACATCGCAAACGCTCAGGACCGGCTGTCGCCTTCCGGCGACAGCGGTACGCTCTAAGCCTGTGCGGAGCGCTTGTTGGGCCAGTCGCTTTTGGCTTGCCGGCCGGCGGCGGTTGCCGCAAAAAGGTGGCCCCTACCTTTTCTTCGGCCTGAATTTGTCTGTTTCCCGAACCCTAGACGACAGCGCAACGCCGCCTGCGGCGATGCTCCTGATGCTTTGCGTCTATGTCTGCTTCACCTTTCTCGACACCTCGAGCAAATATCTGGTGCTCGCCGGCGTTTCGGCGCTGATCGTCGCCTGGACCCGCTTTACCGTCCATGTCCTGCTGGTCGGCGTCTTCCTGCGTGGCTGGCGCGAGCCGTCGCGCTTCCGCGCCAACAACCTGCCGGCGCACATACTGCGCGGATGCCTCCTGTTCGGCTCGACCATGTTCAACATCCTGGCGCTCAGGACGCTGCAGCTTGCCGAAACCACCTCGATCTATTTCTTCGGCCCGATGGTGATCACCGCGCTTGCCGGCCCGTTACTCGGCGAATGGGCGGGCTGGCGGCGCTGGCTGGCGATCCTCACCGGCTTCGTCGGCGTTCTCATCATCACCCGGCCCGGTGTCGGTGTGTTCGGTATCGGCCATCTCTTCGCGCTCGGCTCGATGCTGTCGAACTCCTTCTACGTCATCATGACCCGGCGCATGTCGGCCAGCGAAACGTCCGAGAGCCTGATCCTGTTTTCCGCTTTGGCGCCGTCGGTGCTGCTTGTGCCGATGCTGCCCTTCTCGCATGCGCTGCCGCAGGACGGCTGGCACTGGTTCGTCCTGCTGATGCTGGGCGTGTTCGGCGCAGGGGGCCATTGGCTGCTGGTCCAGGCCTATCGCCTGGCGACGACGACGGCGCTGGCGCCATACCCCTATTCGCAGATGGTGTGGATGATCATTTCCGGCTGGCTGATCTTCCAACAGCTTCCCGATCGATGGACGCTGCTTGGGGCAGCCATCATCGTCGCCAGCGGCCTCTACATCATCCACCGCGAGCACCGGCTGCGGCTGCGCAATTCCGCCTCGCTGGACACTGAAGCCGAGACATTGGCGAAAAAACTTTGAATTGCTCCCGAACGATGGCATAAGGCCGAATTTAAACAATTTAAAGACGCGAATCCAAGGACCCTGGGAGCGAAGGGCACTGGCACAGAAGATCAAGCTTTCGACGATCGCGGATGCGCTGGGTGTGTCCACGGCAACGGTATCGCTGGCGCTGCGCGACAGCCCGCTGGTCGCCGGCACCACCCGCGAGCGCATCAAGGAGCACGCCCGCGCCATCGGCTATATCTACAACCGCCGCGCGGCATCGCTGCGCACCTCGCGCTCCGGCATTGTCGGCGTCGTGGTGCACGACATCATGAACCCGTTCTTCGCCGAGATCCTGCGCTCGATCGAAAGCGAGCTCGACCGCAGCCGCCAGACCTTCATCCTGTCCAACCACTACGATCAGCTGGAGAAGCAGCGCACCTTCATCGACACGCTGCTGCAACTCGGCGCCGACGGCGTCATCATGTCCCCGGCCATCGGCACGCCGGCCGAGGACATCATCATGGCCGAGGAGAACGGACTGCCGGCGGTGCTGATCGCGCGCACGGTCGAAGGCGCCGGCGTGCCGGTGTTCCGCGGCGACGACGCGTATGGCACCGGGCTTGCCACCAACCACCTGATCTCGCTTGGCCACAAGCGCATCGCCATGATCGGCGGCACCGACCAGACCTCGACCGGCCGCGATCGCTACCAGGGCTATGTCCACGCCATGGAGGCCGCCGGGCTGGAGGTGAGGCCGTCCTGGCGCATTGCCGGCCCGCGCACCAAGCAGGCCGGTTTCGAGGCCGCGGGACAGTTCTTGGCGCTGAAGGACAAGCCGACCGCCGCCTGCTGCTGGAATGATCTCGTCGCCATCGGCCTGATGAACGGCATTGCGCGGGCGGGGCTGGTGCCGGGCGTCGACATCTCGGTCACCGGCTATGACGATCTCGAGGAGGCCGCAATCGCAACTCCGGCATTGACAACGGTCTGGAACGGCCAGCGCGAAGTCGGCCGCCGCGCCGCCAGCGCGCTGCTCGACAAGCTGAACGGACAGGCCGTTCGGCCCTCACAGGAACTGATCAAACCGGAGCTGCACGTGCGCCAGTCCACCGGCAAGCCGGTGGAGCGCCAATGACAAAAGCCGAAGCAAAGGTTTCGGTCGCCATCCTGGTGCCGGGACATTTCAACGACCATGCGATCGGACGCATCGACAAGGCGTTCCAGCGCCTGCGGATCGAGCGCGCCGACCCGTCTCTTGTCACTGAAGAAATGCGCCGGAGCGTGCGCGGCATCGCCTCCTTCGGCGGCATCAGCGCGGCCATGATCGATGCGCTGCCCAATCTCGAAATCATCGCCAATTTCGGCGTCGGCTACGATTCGGTCGACGCCAATCATGCTGCCAGGCGCGGCGTGATGGTCACCAACACGCCGGACGTGCTGACCGAGGAGGTCGCGGACACCACGATCGGTCTGCTGATCAACACCGTGCGGGAAATGTACGCCGCCGAGAAATGGCTGCGCGACGGCGACTGGGTGAACAAGGGCAACTATCCCTTGAGCCGGCTCACCTTGCGTGGCCGCCGCATCGGCATCTTCGGCATGGGTCGCATCGGCCTTGCCGTCGCCCATCGCCTCGAGGCCTTTGGCCTGCCGATCGCCTATCACAACCGCCGCAAGGTCGAGGGCCTGTCCTACGAATACCATGCGACGCTGAAGGGCTTGGCCGAGGCGGTCGACACGCTGATCTGCATAGCGCCTGGCGGCGCCGCGACGGAAAAGGCGATCAATGCCGAGATTCTGTCGGCGCTTGGTGCGAACGGCGTCTTCGTCAATATCGGCCGCGGCAGCACGGTGGATGAGGCAGCCCTTGCCGCAGCCCTCGAGAATGGCACCATCGCCGCCGCCGGGCTCGATGTCTTTGCCGACGAACCGAATGTGCCGCAGGCCCTGCTCGACGCCCCCAACACCTCGCTCCT
Organism: Mesorhizobium sp. M1C.F.Ca.ET.210.01.1.1; assembly: GCF_004791585.1. Taxonomy (GTDB): domain Bacteria; phylum Pseudomonadota; class Alphaproteobacteria; order Rhizobiales; family Rhizobiaceae; genus Mesorhizobium. The sequence goes on along the minus strand of NZ_SRUU01000026.1, from coordinate 57,384 downwards.
GCCGCATGTCGGCTCCGCGTCGGACCATACCCGCCGGGCCATGGCGGACCTCTGCGTCGACAATCTCGTCTCCTGGTTCGGCGGGCGCCGGCCGCTGACCCCGGTGCCGGAGACGATCAACGTCAAGCCGCGCGCCTGATCGGCCACATTTGTTAACGCCCGATTAACCATTTGGAATCACTGTGCATACTTGGTTATGCATGTCGCTCAGAAGCGTGCGGACGCTTCGGGGCCGACGGCATCCATGGACCGGGGCAAGAGCGCGAAGCGCTTGGATGCGGAGAGCCAGAGTGAAGCTGTTGGCCGGGTTGGTTGCGTCGGTGGCCTTGTACGGGGGCTTCCAGGTCCTGCATGGCGGCGCGGTCCAGAGCGCGGCCGAAGAAGCCGGCACATCCGGAACCTATCGTCTGACGGCCAATGGCGATGAAGCGGCCTGCGCTATCCGGCGCGGCGCCGAGGTGTCGGACGGCCTGTCGCTGCTGACTGTCGCCCCGAACTGCCGCAGGCTGATGCCCGGCATCGAACGCGTGAAATTCTGGCGTGAGCAGGCCGATGGCTCGGTCGCCTTCAGCGTGAACGGCACGGATCCGGTCGTCACCTTCAGCGTCGCCGACGGCGACGGCTACGAATCCTACGCGCCGGCCGCGCCGTTGCTGTCGATGAACAACGGCGAATAACGAGCGGGATTCCTGAGGCGAGCTTATTCCGCCGCCGCGCGTGCCCCGGCCTTCGCCGCTGCGTGCAGGCGCACGGCATCGCCGAAGGCGCGGAAGATCTTGGCGGAGTTGCTGTCCGACTTCACCCAATATTCCGGGTGCCACTGAACGCCGACGGCAAAGGCGCGGGCATCCTTGACAGAGACCGCCTCGACCGTGCCGTCGGTGGCCAAAGCTTCCACCTGCAGCTTGGAGCCAAGCCGGTCGATCGCCTGGCGATGCAATGAATTGACCTTGATCTCACCAGCGCCGAACACGCCGGCAAGGCAGCTTCCGGGCTTGATCGAAATCGTCTGGTGGATGGCGAAGCGCTCGTCCTGATTGTCGCTCACCGGGGCGCGGTGATCGTGCGAACCCTCGCGCTCCTGGATCTCGGTGCCCAGCGTGCCGCCCAGCGCCACGTTCAGTTCCTGGATGCCGCGGCAGATGGCAAGCAGTGGCACGCCGCGCTCGATCGCCTTGCGGATGAGCGGCAGCGTGGTGGCGTCGCGCGCCGGATCGTAAGGGCCGTTGGCCTCGCTGGGATCGCCGCCGTAGAGCGCAGGATGCACATTGGACTTCGAACCCGTGACCATGACGCCGTCGACCGAGGACAGCAACTCGTCGAAATCAAGCCGGTCGCCGAAGGACGGCACCAGCAGCGGGAACACGCCGGCGCCGCTGATCGCCGCTTCGATATATTGCTGTGGGGCAGCATGCCATGTGTAGTTGTCGAACTGGCGGACATCGGTCGAGACGGCAACGAGCGGCTGCTGCATTTTGGATTCGGTTTCCATCGAGGGCTAACGGGTTATTCCTGCCCACAAAATAGGCGATCCGATGGCGCTTTGCCATGGCAAGTTTCGCTGCCTCGCATGGGCCAGGAAACAAGCCGCGTTAGACTATAGTTGCAGGCGTCCCCTGAATGGCTGGAACTTTGGTCGCAATGCTGGACTCGACCTGTTGCCTGTGTATGTTTCTTCCCCAGCCGATCCGGGCGCCCTGGATGTCCGAACGTCGGTCAGTTGATCCGCAAGGGAGGAAACTTAATGGATCGTCGTTCATTCATCCGCAAGGCCGGTGCGTCCGGCGTCGGCGTCGCGGCGGCGGCCGCTGTGCTTGCCACGCCAGCGATTGCCCAATCCAATCCGAAAGTGACCTGGCGGTTGGCGTCGTCCTTCCCGAAATCGCTCGACACAATCTATGGCGGTGCCGAGGTTTTCTCCAAGATGCTGTCGGAAGCGACCGACGGCAACTTCCAGGTCCAGGTCTTTGCTTCAGGCGAGCTGGTGCCCGGCCTGCAGGCGGCCGACGCCACCGCCGCCGGCACCGTCGAGGCCTGCCACACGGTCGCATATTACTACTGGGGCAAGGACCCGACCTGGGCGCTGGGCGCGGCGGTGCCGTTCTCGCTCAACGCGCGCGGCATAAATGCCTGGCACTACCATGGCGGCGGCATCGACCTGTTCAACGAGTTCCTGGCCACGCAAGGACTGTTCGGCCTGCCTGGCGGCAACACCGGCGTGCAGATGGGCGGCTGGTTCCGCAAGCAGATCAACACCGTGGCCGATCTTTCCGGTCTCAAGATGCGCATCGGCGGCTTCGCCGGCAAGGTGGTGCAGAAGCTCGGCGTCGTGCCGCAGCAGATCGCCGGCGGCGACATCTACCCGGCGCTGGAAAAGGGCACCATCGACGCCGCCGAATGGGTTGGCCCCTATGACGACGAGAAGCTCGGCTTCTACAAGGTCGCGCCCTACTACTACTATCCCGGCTGGTGGGAAGGCGGCCCGACCGTGCATCTGATGTTCAACAAGGCCAAGTACGAGGAGCTTTCGCCGGCCTACAAGTCGCTGGTGCGCACCGCCGCCCAGGCAGCCGACGCAAACATGCTGCAGAAATACGACTTCCTCAATCCGGCGGCGGTGAAGCGGCTGGTGGCGGGCGGCGCCAAGCTGGCGCCTTTCAGCCAGGAAATCATGGCCGCCTGCTTCGAGAAGGCCAACGAAGTCTATGCCGAAATGGAAGCCAACAACGCGCCGTTCAAGAAGATCTGGGAGTCGATCAAGGGCTTCCGCAAGGAGCATTATCTCTGGGCCCAGGTCGCCGAATACAACTACGACACCTTCATGATGGTGCAGCAGCGCAACGGCAAGCTGTAGGCGGTTTGATCGAATTTCGATCTGGGAGACCCCGGCTTGTCCGGGGTCTCTTCGTTCGCGCCGGTAGCGGACGCTGCTTCAGCCGTTCGGCACGACCAGCACCTTGACCTCGCCGGGAGCCGCCGGATTCGAGATCACGCGCGGCGCCTCTTCTAGGGGCACTTGCCTCGAAATCAGCTTGTCGATTTCGATCGCGCCCGACGCGACAAGGTCGGCGGCGCGGCGATGCGTGAAGGGGTTGATGAAGGAACCGAGAACCTTCAGCTCGCGGAACAGGACGTCGAACGGCTCGAAGGCCACCTTCTGCCCTTGCGGCATCACGCCGACGATCACCACCGTACCGCCGGACTTGGCCAGCCGCATCGATTGCTCGACGGTGTCCGGGACGCCCGCGCATTCGAGCACCACGTCGACGCCGCCCGGCACCAGGCCGGCCTTTCCGGCGATGGCCTCGATGGGATCGACGGCGCTGGGATCGACCGTGGCCGTAGCGCCGAGCTCTTCGGCTAGCGCCCGGCGCGAGGCCTGCCTGGTCGACAGGATGATGGTCGCTGCACCTGCGAGCTTCGCCAGCTGCACCGTGAGCAGGCCGATGACGCCGCCGCCCAGCACCACAACCGACGCGCCCGGTTTGATGCCGGCAAGATCGACGCCATGCAGGCAGCATGCCAGCGGCTCGCAGAAGGCGCCATGCGTCGGCTTGAGGCCGGCGGGCAGCAGGAAGGCCTGGCTTTGCGGCATCACGACATAGCCGGCGAAACCGCCGTCCCGATGGATGCCGATGGCCCTGAGGTTGCTGCACAGGTTGACGCGGCCGGCGCGGCAATGGCTGCAGCGCCCGCAGGAAATGTTGGGATCGCCGGTGACGCGGTCGCCGACGGCGATATCGGCGACGGCCTCACCGACCGCCTCGACGATGCCGCAGAATTCGTGGCCGAGCGTCACCGGCGGCTTTGACGGAAACTCGCCATGGAACAGGTGCCGGTCGGTGCCGCAGACGCCGCAGGCCTCGACCCGCACCAGAACATCCTCCGGCCCCGGCGAGGGCTTGTCGACCTCGCGAAGCGCGATGGCGCCGATTGCTTCCAGCCTTACGGCTCTCATGACGCGGTCACCTCAATTGAAGCTTGGCGGCTTCGAAAGGTCGGGCGCGGGTGCGGCCGGCTTGGCCGGCGCGGTGTCGCCGAAATTCGGCGGCTGCGACAGATCCGGCGTGCCCGGGGCTGCCGGCGGCGTGCCGCCATTGGCGGGCGCCGCGCCGTTGTCGGCCGGCGGCGTGCCGAGCGGCGCCAGTCCGGGCATATCCGGCAGCTTCAGGTCTATCGTGCTCGGTTCGACGGCAGCGCCCTTGTAGCGCATCACCATTTGCGGGAAGGCGATGGTGAGCGCGATCATGATCACCTGGATGCAGACGAAGGGCACCGCGCCCCAGTAGATCTGACCGGTGGTGACGGGCGCGATCTGCTTGCCGGTGATGCGGTCGAGATAGGGCACGCGCGCCGCGACCGAGCGCAGGTAGAACAGCGCGAAGCCGAAGGGCGGATGCATGAAGCTGGTCTGCATGTTGACGCCGAGCAGCACGCCGAACCAGATCAGGTCGATGCCGAGCTTGTCGGCGGCGGGCGCCAGCAGCGGCACGATGATGAAGGCGAGCTCGAAGAAATCGAGAAAGAAGGCAAGCAAGAAGACCAGGATGTTGACCCCGATCAGGAAGCCAGTCTCGCCGCCCGGCAACGAGACCAGGAGATGCTCGACCCAGATATGGCCGTTGACGCCGTAGAAGGTCAGCGAAAAGACGCGCGCGCCGATCAGGATGAACAGCACGAAGGAGGAGAGCCTGGTCGTCGAGGCCAGCGCCTGCTTGATGACGTCGAACGACAGCCGGCCCTTTGCCGCGGCCATGATCAACGCGCCGACCGATCCCATCGCGCCGCCCTCGGTCGGGGTGGCGATGCCGAGGAAGATGGTGCCGAGCACCAGGAAGATCAGCGCCAGCGGCGGGATCAGCACGATCACCACCTGCTGCGCCAGCTTCGACATCATGTTGATGTGCAGCCGCTGGTCGGCGATCGCCACGACGTAGATGACAATGACGCCGACGCTGGCGCCGAGGATGTCGGCATTGTCGCCATGGGCAGGTTCGAGATAGCGGTAGGCGGCATAGGAGATCGCGCCGGTAACCAGCAGCGCCACGATCAGCGAGATCACGCCGCGGCCGAGCGTGCGGGCTTCGAACGGCAATGCCGGCATCGAATTCGGCCGGATGATCGACATGATCAGGATGTAGAGCATGTAGATGCCGGTGAGCACGAGCCCCGGGATCAGCGCGCCGGCATACATGTCGCCCACCGAGCGGCCGAGCTGGTCGGCCAGCACGATCAGCACCAGCGAGGGCGGGATGATCTGGGCCAGCGTGCCGGAAGCCGCGATGACGCCCGAGGCGAGCCGGCGGTCATAGCCGTAGCGCAGCATGATCGGCAGCGAGATCAGGCCCATGGCGATGACGGAAGCCGCTACCACGCCGGTGGTGGCGGCAAGCAGCGCGCCGACAAAGATCACCGCATAGGCAAGACCGCCGCGGACGGGGCCGAACAACTGGCCGATGGTGTCGAGCAGATCCTCGGCCATGCCGGATCGTTCGAGCACGATGCCCATGAAGGTGAAGAACGGAATGGCCAGCAGCGTGTCGTTCGACATCACCCTGGTGCCGTAGAAATTGTCCGGCAGCGCATGCAGCAGCGGCCAGGCGAGATTGATCGATCCGCCGGAATAGGGCGACAACAGCACGCCGATGAAGAAGAACAGCAGTCCGTTCGCGGCGAGCGAGAAGGCGACCGGGTAGCCGATCAAAAGGAAGATGATCAGCGAGGCGAACATGATCGGCGCCATGTTCTGCGCGATAAGCTCGATCATGAGCGCACCTCGCCGGACAGCGCCTTGGCTTCCTCGGCAAGTGCCTCGGCCTCGAGCTTGGCCTGGTCATGCGCCGACACGAAGGGATTGGGATCATCCATGGCGCCGCGCATGATGGCGATCTTCTTGATGATTTCGGAAACGCCCTGCAGAGCCAGCAGGAAGAAGCCTGCAAGCAGGATTGCCTTGGCCGGCCAGACGATCAGGCCGCCGGCATTGGTCGACATCTCGCCGCTGTGGAAGGACAGCGACACGTAAGGCACGAAATAGATCACCATCAGCACTACGAACGGCATCAGGAAGAACACGTGGCCGAAGAGGTCGATCCAGTGCTGCAGCCGGCGGGAAAACATGCCGTAGACGATGTCGATGCGGATATGGTCGTTCTGCTTCAGCGTGTAGGCGGCCGCCAGCATGAAAGCGGCGCCGAACAGGTACCACTGCAGTTCGAGCCAGGCATTGGAGGAGATGTCGAATGCCTTGCGGATGACGGCGTTGCCGGCACTCACCAGGATTGCCAGCAGGATCAGCCACGAGACCCAGCGGCCGATGAACTCATTGATGCGGTCGATCGTCCTGGATAGAGCGAGCAGCCCTGCCATGCATGTCCTCCCTGATCATTCGGCGCGCCCGATTCCCCCATCCGGTGTCACGCCGCTGGCCCAAGGGTATGCAGTGCGTGGTCCGGTAGGTCAACATGGCAAGGCACGACAAACGGCGCCGGCGGTGGAAACCCGCCAGCTCACCGCAGGTCATGCAACCAAAGTCTACAGGATTCAGGCGACCTTGGACTGGTCGCGGCCGGCGCCGATCAGCACCAGCATGGCGACGAGGAAGAGGTATATCCAGCCATCGCGCCATTCGATCGGGAAATAGCCGGCCCATAGCGATTCGGCCATGCCGAAGGCGGCGGCTCCAAGCGCCGCCTTGAGCGGAGACAGATAGCCGCCGACCGCCGTCACGAACAGGATCTTGAGGCCGTAGACGAGGCCGGTGCCGAAGCTGATGTTGCCGTAATAGAGGCCGGCCAGCACACCGGCAAAAGCCGCGCAGAAGCCGCCGTAGAGCACCGCGCGGCGGAAGATGGCGCGCACATCGATACCGCACATCGCAGCCGCTTTCGGATCATCGGATACCGCTCGCCAGGCGCGGCCGAAGCGCGAATGCGAAAACAGCCAGGCGGCCAGCGCCACCACGGATATCACCGCCGCGCAGTCGAGCAACTGGATGACGGTAAGGGTGACCTTGAAACCGGCATCCTGGGTGAAGATGACAGGTTGGGCGAGCATCGGCGGCAGCCACAGATCATGAGTGTCGGCGGCGATGCGGCTCGCTTCCGACAGAAACAGCAGGATGCCGAGCGTCGTCACCACGATGGCGTTGGGCGACCGGTCCGCCAGCCTCTCGAAAACGCTTCGCGACAACAGCTGGCTGATGAGCACGGCGTAGAGCAGGGCGGCGACGATGCCGAGCGCGACCGAGGCGGCGAGCGTCAGCCACAGCGCCTGGTAGCCGAAGGCGGCGGTCAGGATCATGGTGTGGCCGCAAAAGGCAAACAGCGCGCCATAGGCAAGATTGGTGCGGTGCAGGATGCCGTTGGTCAGTACATAGCCAAAGGCGAGCAGCGCATAGAGCGCGCCCGAATGCAGCCCGTTGAGCACTTGCTGGAAGAAATAGAGCATGCGGCATCCTTTGGGTCGCGCGACGCGCCCGATTGGGACCGTTACACTCGGAATCTAACTTGTCAAACACGTTTTATAGGTTAGATTTCCGGTATGACAGTATCCTGGACCCCGCACCGCTTCACCGGCGGCATTCTGGCGCTCGACACGGCGAACACCGTCGTGCTGCGCAACGACCCGGAAAAAACCTTCGACCGTTTCGACGATCCGGCCGAGATCGCCCGTTTCGCCGAGGCGGCAAGCGGCTTTCGCGCCGCCGAGCTCGGCGGCCGGCGGCTGGAGGCGCCCGAGCCGGGCGGCATCGCCCCGGTCGTGCTGTCGATCCGTGAGGCGACCGATCGCCTGTTCCGCCATGCCATAGCGAAAGGCGCGATCGCCGCCGGCCATCTGCCGGATTTCCTGACGGCCTGTGCCGGCGGGCTCTCCGGCAGCAGCGCCGAGATCGGCGCGCCGGGGCAGCCTTTCGGCGATCCGGCGACGCCGATCGCCTTCGAGGCGGCGTTGGCCGTCTCGGCGCTTTCGCTGTTGCGGGACGAGACCGTTGCCAGGCTGAGGATCTGTCCGAACTGCAGCTGGCTGTTCGTCGATCGCAGCCGCAACTCGAGCCGCCTCTGGTGCGATATGGCCGTCTGCGGCAACCGCCAGAAGGCGAACCGCTATTATCGCCGCCGCACGGCGGTCAGGGAGACCACCAATGCCTAGCAAATTCCGTTTGATCGCCCTCGGCGCGGCCCTGATTGCCGCCACAGTGCTCGGCGCCTGCCGCGACACCGGCAAGGAGCAGCTCTTCGCCATTTCCGGCAAGCTGTTCGAGTTCAACTACCGGCTCGGCATCGCCACCTACGTCATCACGCTGCGGCCGCTTCGCCCGATGGGCGAGGGGCAGGTTGCGGTCGTCAATTTCCAGAATCCGGCCGGCGGCGACCCGCTCATCGTCAACCAGAAGATCTGGCCGAAGCTTCCCCACATTACGCTCACCAGCCCGCCGCTCAGCTGTGTGGTCAAGGACAAGCCCTATTCGGTCACGATCCGCATCGAGGATTCCAGTGGCACATTGCTGCAGAGCCTCGAGACGACGATGACCTCGACGGAGGACCAGACGATGCTGCCGGACCGGCCGCTGGTGATCGGGCCGAAATACGAGCTCAACCCGGACCTCGCCGGTCACCCCGACGGCAAGCTGCCCGATGAGCCCAAGCCGGATTGCTCGAAGGCGGTCTAGGGCAAAAGCGTTAGCGGCTGTTGCTTGCGTCGACCTCCGGTCCGGGAAAGATCATGGCCAGGCAAACAGTGCGGCATCCGCCGAAATTTTCGTGCTCGATGAAGCGTTTAGCTTCATCTTAAATACGCTGGGCGGCTTCATCCGGACCATTTGTTGCGTGCGCTCTGGCCCCTGCGATTTTGTTTGACCTCCCCGGCAAGGGAAGAAAGACTGCGGCGTCCCACTCCGACGTTGGCCGCTCGATCTGAGGCGCGCCTCCGAAGAGGAATGCCTGATGACGCTGCACGACGTCGCGCTCGACGACAAGTTCGACCTTGGCAAGGAGCGCGTCTTCCTGTCCGGGGCGCAGGCCGTCGTGCGCATGCTTCTGATGCAGCGCGAGCGCGACCGTCGCGCCGGTCTCAACACCGCGGGCTTCGTTTCCGGCTATCGCGGCTCGCCGCTCGGCGGCCTCGACATGCAGCTCTGGAGGGCCAAGAAGCAGCTTGCCCAGGCCGACATCGTCTTTCAGCCGGGCCTCAACGAGGAACTCGCCGCCACCGCCTGCTGGGGCTCGCAGCAGACCGAGTTGCTCGGCGAGGGCACCCATGACGGCGTCTTTGCGGTCTGGTACGGCAAGGGGCCGGGCGTCGACCGCTCCGGCGACGTCTTCCGTCACGCCAACCTTGCCGGCTCGTCGAGAAATGGCGGCGTGCTCGCCCTGATGGGCGACGACCACATGGCCGAATCCTCGACCAATGCGCACGCGACCGAATTCCTGTTTGTCGACACCATGGTGCCGATCCTCAACCCGGCCGGCGTCCAGGAGATCATCGACTACGGTCTCTACGGCTTTGCCATGTCGCGCTTCGCCGGTACCTGGTCGGCGATCAAATGCGTCAAGGACAATATCGAATCGACGGCCTCGGTCGACGCCTCGATCGACCGGCTGAACATCGTCATTCCCGACTTCGACATGCCGCCCGGCGGCCTCAATATCCGCCACGAGATCGACATGCTCGGGCAGGAGGAGCGGCTGCATGAGCATAAGCGCGCCGCCGCTTCCGCCTTCATCCAGGCCAACGGGCTGAACCGGATCGTCTATTCCGGGGGCCGCAAGCCGAAGCTCGGCGTCATCACCATCGGCAAGAGCTATCTCGACGTGCGTCAGGCGCTGGAGGACATCGGCATCGACGAGAAGGCCGCCAACCGCATCGGCATCCGTCTGTTCAAGGTCGGCTGCCCCTGGCCGCTCGACTATCAGCATATCGCCGACTTCGCCCGCGGCCTCGACACCATCGTCGTCGTCGAGGAGAAGCGCTCGCTGATCGAAGTGCAATTGCGCGAGAACCTCTACGGCTCCGCCATCCAGCCGGCCATCGTCGGCAAGAAGGACGAGCGCGGCGACTGGCTGTTTCCGGCCAAGGGCGCGCTCGACCCGAACGAGATCGCGATCGCCTTGGGCGAGCGGATCCTGCGCACCATTGGCTACTCGGAGGAGATCGCGGCGCGGGTGGCGAAGCTGCGCCAGTTCCAGGCGATGCTTGCCGACACCGTCGACATCGGCTCGCGCACGCCCTTCTTCTGCTCGGGCTGTCCGCACAATTCCTCGACCAAGGTGCCGGAGGGCTCGCTCGCGGCCGCCGGTATCGGCTGCCACTTCATGGCGCTGTGGATGGACAGGAATACTGTCGGTTTCACGGCGATGGGCGGCGAGGGCGCGCAATGGGTCGGCCAAGCGCCATTCTCCAAGCGCGACCACATCTTCCAGAATCTCGGCGACGGCACCTACAACCATTCCGGCTTGCTGGCGATCCGCTTCGCGCTGTCGAGCGACGCCAACATCACCTACAAGATCCTCTACAACGACGCGGTCGCCATGACCGGCGGCCAGCCGCATGAAGGCGGCCTCACCGTCGACATGATCGCCAGGCAGGTGCGCGCCGAAGGCGTCAACCGCATCGCCGTCGTCACCGACGAGCCGGACAAATATGCCGGCAAGGCCGATTTCCCGGCCGGCGCCACCATCCATCACCGCGATGATCTCGACCTCGTCCAGCGCGAGCTGCGCGACGTAAAGGGCGTCTCGGTGCTTCTCTACGACCAGACCTGCGCCGCCGAGAAGCGCCGCCGCCGCAAGCGCGGCACCTTCCCCGACCCGGACAGGCGCGTCTTCATCAACGAGCTGGTCTGCGAAGGCTGCGGCGATTGCGGCGTGCAGTCGAACTGCGTCTCGATCCAGCCGGTCGAGACCGAGTTCGGCCGCAAGCGCCGGATCGACCAGTCGAGCTGCAACAAGGATTTCTCCTGCCTCAACGGCTTCTGCCCGTCCTTCGTCACCGTGCATGGCGGCACGATCCGAAAGGCCGAGGGCATTGCCGGCAGGAGCGATCCGCTCGACGGCGTGCCGTCACCGGCTGAATTCCCGCTCGGTGGCCAGGGCTGGGCGGCGATCATCGACGGCGTCGGCGGCACCGGCGTCGTCACCATCGGCGCGGTGCTCGGCATGGCCGCCCATCTCGAAGGCAAGGGCTGCGGCATGATCGACATGGCGGGCCTTGCCCAGAAGGGCGGCTCGGTCTTCACCCATGTCCGCATTGCCTCGACGCCCGAGGACATCCACGCCATCCGCGTCTCGGCCGGCAAGGCCGATCTCGTGCTCGGCTGCGACCTCGTCGTCTCCGGCGCCAAGAAGGTGCTCGCCGCGGTGCGCGAGGGCCACACGATGTTTCTGGCCAACACCGCCGAATTCATGCCTGGCGAATTCACGCGTTCGGCCGATTTCTCGCTGCCGGTCGAGCGGCTGAAGAAGGCGATTCGCGCCGCCGCTGGCGACGACAAGGCCCACTTCTTCGATGCCACCCGCACGGCGACCGCGCTGTTCGGCAATTCGCTCGGCGCCAACATGTTCATGCTCGGCTTCGCCTTCCAGCATGGCGGGCTGCCGCTGTCGGCCGAAGCCGTTGAAAAGGCGATAGAATTGAACGGCGAAGCCGTGGCGATGAACCTCGCCGCCTTTCGCTGGGGCCGTCGCGCCGCGCACCAGCCGGACTTCGTGCGCAACCTGGTCGGCCGTACAGGCAAGCCGGCATCCGCGCCCGCCGAGACGCTCGACGACATCATCGCCCGGCGCGTCGCTTTCCTCACCGCCTACCAGAACGCGGCCTATGGCAAGCGCTATGCCGACAGGGTGGCCGTGCTGCGGGCCGCCGAGGCGCGGGCGGTTCCGGGCTCGACCGCGGTCACCGAGGCCGCCGCCAGGAACCTCTTCAAGCTGATGGCGATCAAGGACGAGTACGAGGTGGCGAGGCTCTACACCGACGGCAACTTCGCCGCCGATCTCGCCAGGCAGTTCCAGAGCTACGACAGGCTGGAATTCCATCTCGCGCCGCCGATCCTCGGCCGGCACGGCAACGACGGCAAGCCGAAGAAATCGAGCTTCGGCCCCTGGATGATGAAGGCCTTTCGCCTGCTGGCTGCGATGAAGGGCCTGCGCGGCACGGCCTTCGATCTCTTCGGCCGTACCGCCGAACGCCGCGCCGAGCGGCAGCTGCTTGCGCAATACGAGGCGGATCTCGACCTGATCGCCGCAGCGCTTGCACCCGGCAGGATCGATGCCGCCGCCGCTCTGGCCTCCGTGCCGGCGCTCATCCGCGGCTATGGCTATGTCCGGCAGGCCAGCGCCGCAAAGGCGGCGCAGGAGCGCTCCAGGCTGCTGCAGAGGCTGCGTGAGGCCGCACCGGTGCCGGTTCTCAGCGCGGCTGAGTGATCGCGCTGACATGCATCAAAAAGAACTAAGGCGCATCGCCTGTATCCAACGCGACGCGCTTTAGTGGCTTGGCCGAAGCCTTTCCGGCCTGCCCAGGTCTTCGCGCCTTTGCGGGCGGCTCAAGCCGCTGCCTAAGCCCCCTGTTCTAAGCCTTTCTTAAGGCGGTTGTGGCATGACAGGGCTTAGCGTTGGGCCGACCACATGGGCAAAACAAAGACCGAGAGCATCCCCGCGGATGTCTATATCCAATTTGTGCGCTCGTTGTTCGACAACGCGCACATGTTGTTGATCGGTGGTGCGTGCTACTGGATCCTCGGATTCATGATCTATCTGCGCACCCGCAATTCCTTGTTTCTGGCGTTTTCTTTTGCTCTGCTTTCGGTCAGCCTTATCCGTTACTTCGGCATTCGCGGTTTTCTGAGGACCGGCGGCGTGATAGCCGACGTCGAGGAAGCGCGGCGATTGGAGCACAGCTACATCCTCAAGGGCTGCCTCCAGGGTCTCGGATTGGGCGCGCTGTGTTTCGTGTCGATCTATGTATTTCCCGATCCCTTTGCCGAACTGGCAGCGATGTCGCTGACCCTGGCGACCCTGGTCACGGTTGTCGCCCGCAACTACGGCTCTCCTCGCATGGTGCGGATTTTTTCGGTGACCTTCATCGGTCCGGCGGCGCTTGCGCTCCTGCTGCGCATGGACGCGCCCTCGGTCGTCCTCGGCCTGATGATCATCCCTATGACGTTCATCACCATCACCGGCGCCGACCATGTCCGCAACGTGCTGTTCTCGGCGGTCATCGGCCACAAGCAGGCGAGGAACCTGACGCGCAGGTTCGACCGCGCGCTCAACACCATGTCCCACGGGCTGGTCATGCTCGGCCCCGACGGACGCGTCGCGGTCGCCAATGCCGAGGCCGCCCATCTGATGTCGCTGAAATCGGCCGACGCGCTGCTCGGGCGCTCTATCCACGGCCTGTTGATGCGCGGCGTCGCCGGGGGCATGCTGGCGCCGAAGGACTGCCGCTACATCGAGGCGCAGCTGACGCGCGCCCTGCGCGAGGGCCGGGACCGCAAGGTGCTGGTCTCGCTTGCCAACGGCCAGCACTACGAATTCTCCGCGCGCGAAGGCAGCCAGGAACTCGGCGTCGTCACCTTCGAGGACGTCACGGCCCGCGTCGAGGCGGAGGAGAAGATCCGTTTCATGGCGCGCTACGACAACCTCACCGGCCTGCCGAACCGTGCCTACTTCCACGAGCTGGCCGGCGAGGCCATGGCGTCCGGCGACCGCGACCGGCTCTGCGGCCTGGCGGTGCTCGACCTTGACGATTTCAAGAGCGTCAACGACACGCTCGGCCATCCGGTCGGCGACGGGCTGATCTATGCCGTCGCCGAGCGACTGGCTGCGGTTGCCGGGCCCGGCATCAATGTCAGCCGCTTCGGCGGCGACGAGTTCATGATCTATTTCGACCGCATCGAGGACGAGAGCCACCTCACCAGCCTGCTCGACGAGATCTTCGCCGACCTGCAGGGCGAGGTCGATGTCGCCGGCCACGGCCTGCGCATCCAGACCAGCGGCGGCGCGGTATTGTCCAGGGTCAATGACACCGACGTCGACGCCATGATCGTCAAGGCGGACCTTGCGCTCTACAAGGCCAAGGAGCTCGGCAAGAACAGCTGGCGGCTGTTCGAGGCATCGATGGACGCCGCCTTCCGCAACCGCCAGCTGATGAAGGCCGATCTGCGCAGCGCCGTGCAAGCCAAGGAACTGCGCGTCGTCTATCAGCCGATCGTGTCGATGAGCACCATGCGCATAGCCAGCTGCGAGGCGCTCTGCCGCTGGGACCACCCCGATCTCGGTCCGATCTCGCCGAGCATCTTCATCCCGCTGGCCGAGGAGATGGGCATCATCTCCGAGATCAGCGCCTTCGTGCTGCAGGCGGCCTGCGCCGAATGCGCCAAATGGCCGGCCCAGACCAGCGTTTCGATCAACCTCTCGGCCAAGGATTTCCGCAACCGCGACGTCGTGCAGAAGGTGCGCGACGCCCTGGCGGCCGCAGGCCTTGCGCCGCACCGGCTCGAAATCGAGGTCACGGAGACTGCCCTGCTCGACGACAAATCGCAGACGCGCGAGTTGATCGAAGAGCTCAAGACCCTAGGCGTCCGCATCGCGCTCGACGACTTCGGCACCGGCTATTCCAGCCTTAGCTACCTGCATAAGCTGCCGCTCGACAAGATCAAGATCGACCGCTCCTTCCTGATCGACGTGACCCAGAGTCCCCAGTCGCTCGACCTTCTGAAGGGCATCGTCGGCCTGACCCGGACGCTGGGCTTGGTCGTTACCATCGAGGGGGTCGAGACCTTCGAACAGCTGAAGATACTGGTGCGTTCGGTCAAGCCGGACCTCGTGCAAGGGTTCCTCTTCGGCGCCGCGCTCAGCGCGTCCGGCATCGAGACGATGTCGAACGTCACCTGGCCATTCGCCGCCGACCTGCGCCTCGCTGCCAAACGGACGGCCAGGTAGCCGCATTTTGGCAAATTTCGCCGACCGGGATCGACAATGCGCGTTGCTTTGGTTGCGCGGCGGTTTGGAAGCAAGCAGAAGCTTCAAAACAAATTTCCTGATACCGTCTGGGATTATTCCAGGAAAAGTGCGCAGGCATTTTTCATCGGAAACTGAACAAATCTGAATATTTACAGACGGGCGGAATTTGTAGCAGAGGTTCGCGGCAGTGCTTATTGCTTCTGTATTAAGTGCTCTCCCCGTATTAGCCGCATGCTTGGATCCGGATGTTTGGTCTGTTCTTTAGGCGCAACTTCGCCGGCAGGAATCTCCCTGACCGTTAAGGTTAACGAACGGTAAATCAGCGTTATCGAATTTTCGCCTTGTGTCCCATTTCAACTCGAATAGCCTATTTACAGGCGGATACGAGGACTTGAGGATGGATGCTGCGAGAAACGATGCGCAGGCTGGCGCCGGCGCAAACGCTGGGTCGGCGCTGAACCGTTCGATCATGCAATTGCTGGAGCATGTCGATTATCGTCTCATAACCGGGGGCGAGGATCTGGAGGCGATCTACCGTCTTCGCTATCAATCCTATCTGCGCTCCGGCATGTGCGGTCCGATCGCCAGCGGGATGTTCGAGGATCGCTGGGACAATTTGCCGAATTCCTACCGCTTCGGCGTCTATTTCGATGGCCACTTGGTCAGCACGCTGCGGCTCCACTACATTTCCCGCGAGCACCCTTATTCGCCCTCCGTCGACGCCTATCCCGAAATCTTGGCCGAGCGGCTGGCCCGCGGAGAGAGCTTCATCGACGGGACCCGCTTCGCGACCGATCCCGACAGCGCGCCAGCCCCCGGTGTCCTGCCCTTCCTGACGCTGCGGCTCGGCATGGTGGCCTCCTGCTACTTTGGCCAGACCGCGGTTCTCACGCCGGTCAAGGTCGAGCATTCCGCTTATTACGCCCGCATCTTCCGTGCCATCCAGAGGACGGAGGGCAAGGTGTTCCCGGGCGTCCTGGCGCCGATCGCTTTGTTTGAAATCCCCTGCGGCGAAAACTTGCGCCAGACACTCGAACGGTTTCCGTTCTTCAAGTCGACGCCGGTGGAACAACGGATGATGTTCGCCAATCCGGCCATCAACCGGCTGACGCCGCTCTCCATCGTGCCGACGGCGAAATACTTGCGCGACGCTGCCTGAAAGGGGCCCTTCCGCGCAACATGGACCTTTTCTGCGGTTCCACCGTTGTAAGTAGCGGCGTCGCGGGCCGAGCGACGCTGCGGTGCTGCCCAGCAAACCTTTCGCCGGCTGACGTCGGGTTGTTCGTGGGAAGGGATACGATGATGACCATTCACGCGCTTGCGCTCACGCCCCTGATCTCGCTGATCGCCGGCATACTGATCCTGGTGATACCGCGCCTGCTCAACTACATCGTGGCGCTCTACCTGATCGTGGTTGGCCTGATCGGCCTGTTTCCGAACCTCGCCGGCTGAAAGAACCCTCAACTGGCGAAGAAGCGCAGCGCGGCAGCGACAATCGCCTCGGGCGCATCCTCCTGCATGAGGTGACCGGAGCCCGGAACCAGCCTCAGGCTGCAATCCGGCAGCATGGCCGCAAGCTTCTCGCCGCTCTGCGGCGAGATCCAGCGGTCTTCTTCTCCCCACAGCAACGCTACCGGGCAACGGAATTCGCGATAGTGCGGTTCGACCTCGTCGGTGAAACGCTGATCCATTTGCGCGATCTGCCGATAGAAAGCTGGCTGGCCATTCGATCCGGTCCATGGTGCGATGTACGGCTGCAGTTCGTTGTCCGACAAGGATCTGGCTGCCGCGCCCGCAATATAGGCCCTCAGGATCGCTACCTGGATGTAGTCCGGCACGCCGGCGAAGGCGAATTCATGCCGTCTGACATGCTGGACAAAGGGTGAGCCCCACGGCCGCACCGCCACCGGATCGATCAACAGTAGTCTTTCGTAGTCGCAGCCGTCGATCAGATGCGCTCGCAAGGCGGTGGCCCCGCCGAAGTCGTGGGCGATGATGTTTGGTCGATCGAGCTTCCAGAACGCCAGCATCGCCGCCAATGCGTTGTTCTGGATGCCCAGCGAGACATCCTGGCCCTCGCGTTTCTCGGACTGGCCATACCCCGGAAGATCGTAAAAATAGAGCGTGTGCTCGCGCGCCAGTTCGGGGGCAACGCGATGCCAGACATGCGAGGAAAATGGCGTTCCATGGACGAGCACCATCGGAGGACCGGAGCCGGTCGAGCCCCAGGCGATGCCGGTGCCGTCCCAGTCAAACGTTTCTGTCGGCGACATCATGCGCGTGATTGCCCAGTCATTGGTTCCGGTAAGCCTAGTCACGTCACGTTTCGCCGGAAAGCGCGAAATTATCGTCGCACGTTCAGACATCCTGAAGGGATCGGCGGCGCCCACCATGGTTTGCAACGGCCGCCGGCCTTCAACTTTCATTTGAGGCTGTTGTCGCGCGCCGTGCGGCAATAGCGCCATTGCTCTCCGTCCGGCTTTTCGCTATGTGCCTCGAAGATATCTTCGAAGGGGTACTCCTAATGGCTGATCACACGCCGACCGGTCCTGTCGAGCTGGGCGCGAAGATGGACTATGCCGAGCATGACCGCACCTATGCGGCCTTCCTCTCGCTCGCCAAATATGGCTCCCTCTTCTGCGCCGCCATCCTCCTGGCCATGGCCTTCGGTTTCTTCGCTGGCGGCTTCTTCTCGGCGACCATCCTGTTCATCGTGATCATGGCCGTCGGCTATTTCATTCTGCGGTAGACTTTCCAAGCCATTGCGTTCGACGTCCCGCCGGGTATCCCGGCTGACGCCTTGCGCAGCAAGGTTCCAGTCGAAAGGATCATCCGGTGGGGCAGACGGTATTCATCCCTCGTGAGCTTGATGCGAACGAGCCGCGCGTCGCGGCTTCGCCTGAGACGGTGAAACGGCTTGCGGGCCTGGGCTTCGAGGTGATCGTCGAGAAGGGCGCCGGCCTCGGCTCGCGCATCCCCGACGAGGAGTTCGCCAAGGCGGGTGCCGCGATCGGCAAGGCAGCCGACGCGTCGAAGGCCGACGTGGTGCTGAAGGTGCGCCGACCGACCGATGCGGAGCTCAAGGGCTACAAGTCGGGCGCGGCTGTGATCGCAATCATGGATCCCTACGGCAACGATGCGGCACTCTCCGCGATGGCCAAGGCCGGGATTACCGCTTTCTCCATGGAATTCATGCCGCGCATCACCCGCGCGCAGGTGATGGACGTGCTGTCCTCGCAGGCCAATCTTGCTGGCTACCAGGCGGTGATCGATGCGGCCGCCGAGTATGACCGCGCGCTGCCGATGATGATGACGGCGGCGGGCACGGTGCCGGCGGCCAAGACCTTCATCATGGGCGTCGGCGTCGCCGGCCTGCAGGCCATCGCCACCGCGCGCCGTCTCGGCGCCGTCGTCACCGCCACCGACGTGCGCCCTGCCGTGAAGGAGCAGGTGCAGTCGCTCGGCGCCAAATTCCTTGCCGTCGAGGACGAGGAGTTCAAGGCGGCCGAGACCGCCGGCGGCTATGCCAAGGAGATGTCGAAGGAATACCAGGCCAAGCAGGCGGCGCTGACCGCCGAGCACATCGCCAAGCAGGACATCGTCATCACCACGGCGCTGATCCCTGGACGTCCGGCGCCGAAGCTGGTCTCTGCCGCCATGGTCGCCTCGATGAAGCCGGGCTCGGTGATTGTCGACCTCGCGGTCGAGCGTGGCGGCAATGTCGAGGGAGCGGTACCCGGCAAGGTCGTGACGACGGAAAACGGCGTCAAGATCGTCGGCCATCTCAACGTGTCGGGCCGCGTCGCCGCATCCGCCTCTCTGCTCTATGCCAAGAACCTTTACGCCTTCCTCGAGACGATGGTCGACAAGGCGGCGAAGGAGCTTGCGATCAAACGCGACGACGAGCTGGTCAAGGCGACGATGCTGACCGATGGCGGCAAGGTGGTGCATCCGGCCTTCGCCAAGGCCGTCGAGGCGCCGCGCACCGAACCCGCCGCGATACCGGCCACGACCATGGTCGCCGACGCCTCGGCCAAGCCCGCTGTGAAGAAGACCGCGGCGAAGAAACCTGTCGCAGCCAAGTCGCCCTCGTCTAAGTCGAAAGGGACCGCGTGATGGAACAGCTGCAGAAAGCCCTCGACCAGCTCGATCAGGCGACCGCCGCCGTCCGCTTGGCGGTGCAGGACCTGGCCAATGCGCCCGCCGGCGTCGAGGCTGCCGGCAACGCGGCGCATGCGCTGTCGGGCGGCGCCATCGATCCCTTCGTCTTCCGCTTCGCCATTTTCGTGCTGGCGATCTTCGTCGGCTATTATGTCGTCTGGTCGGTGACGCCGGCGCTGCACACGCCGCTGATGGCCGTCACCAACGCCATCTCCTCGGTCATCGTCGTCGGCGCGCTGCTTGCCGTCGGTATCGCGGCCTCCGGCCTTGCCGCGGGTTTCGGCTTCGTCGCCCTGGTGCTGGTCTCGGTCAACATCTTCGGCGGCTTCCTCGTTACCCAGCGCATGCTCGCCATGTACAAGAAGAAGGACAAGTGACGTGACCGTCAATCTCGCTTCCTTCCTCTATCTGGTATCCGGCATCCTGTTCATCCTGGCGCTGCGCGGCCTGTCGCACCCGACAACCAGCCGCCGGGGCAATCTCTACGGCATGATCGGCATGGGCATTGCCATCGCCACCACGCTGGCGCTGGCTCTGCCCTCGGCCGGCCGCTTCGGCCTGATCGTGGTTGGCCTCGCCATTGGCGGCGGCGTCGGCGCCTACGTGGCGCGCCGCATCGCCATGACCTCGATGCCGCAGCTGGTCGCCGCCTTCCACTCACTGGTGGGCTTTGCCGCCGTCATGGTGGCGGCCGCCGCCATCTACGCGCCGGAAAGTTTTGGCATCGGCACGGCCGGCGACATCCACGCCCAGGCGCTTGTCGAGATGAGCCTTGGCGTCGCCATCGGCGCCATCACCTTCACCGGCTCGGTCATTGCCTTCCTGAAGCTCGATGGCCGCATGTCCGGCAAGCCGATCATGATCGGCGGCCGCCACGTCATCAACATCGCGCTCGGTGTGGCGCTGTTCGTGCTGATTGTGCTTCTGGTCAACACCGAGTCCAAGCTGGTCTTCTGGCTGATCGTCGCCGCCTCGCTGGTGCTCGGCGTGCTGCTCATCATTCCGATCGGCGGCGCCGACATGCCGGTCGTGGTGTCGATGCTGAATTCCTACTCGGGTTGGGCTGCCGCGGCGCTTGGCTTCACGCTCGGCAACCTGGCGCTGATCATCACCGGCGCGCTGGTCGGCTCGTCCGGTGCGATCCTGTCCTACATCATGTGCAAGGGCATGAACCGGAGCTTCATCTCGGTCATCCTTGGCGGCTTCGGCGGCGAGACGGCGGCGGCTGCCGACGACGGCATCGAGCGCACCGTCAAGCAGGGCTCGGCTGACGACGCGGCCTATCTGATGATGAACGCCCAGAAGGTTATCATCGTGCCGGGCTACGGCATGGCGGTCGCCCAGGCCCAGCACGCGCTGCGCGAAATGGCCGACAAGCTCAAGGCCAACGGCGTCGAGGTGAAGTACGCCATTCACCCGGTCGCCGGCCGCATGCCCGGCCACATGAACGTGCTGCTCGCCGAAGCCAACGTGCCCTATGACGAGGTGTTCGAGCTGGAGGACATTAACTCCGAGTTCGCGCAGGCCGACGTCGCCTATGTCATCGGCGCCAACGACGTCACCAACCCGTCCGCGCGCGACGACAAGTCCTCGCCGATCTACGGCATGCCTATCCTCGACGTCGACAAGGCCCGCACCTGCCTGTTCGTCAAGCGCTCGCTCGGCTCCGGCTATGCCGGCATCGACAACACGCTGTTCTACAAGGACGGCACCATGATGCTGCTCGGCGACGCCAAGAAGATGACCGAGGAAATCGTCAAGGCCATGGATCACTGATTGGCCGCAGCCTTCCGCAAAAAAAGCCCGGCGTCCGCCGGGCTTTTTCGTTGCAGAAGGCTGTCGGCCTGCTCAAATGTCCAGATTGGCCACCGACAGCGCGTTGTCCTGGATGAACTCGCGCCGCGGCTCCACCTCGTCGCCCATCAGCCGCGAGAATAGCGAGTCGGCGTCGGTGGCATCATTCACCTTGACCTGCAGCAGCGAGCGCACATTCGGGTCCAGCGTGGTTTCCCAGAGCTGCTCGGCGTTCATTTCGCCAAGGCCCTTGTAGCGCTGCATGGTAAGCCCCTTGCGACCGGCGGCGAACACCGCGTTGAGCAGCGCCAGCGGTCCCGAAAGAAGCTCCGAAGTCTCCTTGCGGCGCAGCGTCGGCTGCTCGCCATAGACTTCCGCCAGGCGCGGCGCGTAGCGGTCGAGCTGGCGCGCATCGGCCGAGTTGATCAGCCCGGCATCGAGCTGAACCGCGTCCTTGACGCCGCGCACCGTGCGCTCGAACACATAGCCGCCGGAACCGTCATTGGAGGTCGACAGCCGCCCGGTCCAGCCGCGCTCCGTCTCCTCGGCGATCATGTCGAGGCGCCTGGCGACCCGCTCGGCCATCGCCGTGGCGCGGCCGAGGTCGGCAAGCACGTCGGCGTTGAGCGCGCCGGCGATTGCCGCCTGCTCGACGACGCTGCGGTTGTAGCGCGTGTGCAGCCCGTTGATCAGGTGCCGCACCGCCAGCGCGTCGTCGACGGCGCTGCGCAGGTCCTGACCGGTGCGCACCTCGCCCGAGCCGAGCGTCAGCGACGTCTCTTCCAGCCCCGACTCGATCAGATATTCCTCATAGGCGCTTTCGTCCTTGAGGTATTGCGAACTCTTGCCCCGCGTCACTTTGTAGAGCGGCGGCTGGGCGATGTAGAGATGGCCGCGCTCGATCAGCTCCGGCATCTGCCGGAAGAAGAAAGTGAGCAGCAGCGTGCGGATATGGGCGCCGTCGACGTCGGCGTCCGTCATCAGGATGATCTTGTGGTAGCGCAGCTTGTCGGCGTTGAACTCGTCCTTGCCGATCGAGGTGCCGAGCGCGGTGATCAGCGTGCCGATCATGTCGGAAGAAAGCATGCGGTCGAAGCGCGCCCGCTCGACGTTCAGGATCTTGCCGCGCAGCGGCAGGATGGCCTGGTTCTGGCGCGAGCGCCCGCCCTTGGCCGAGCCGCCGGCCGAGTCACCCTCGACGATGAAGATTTCCGACTTTGCCGGATCGCGCTCCTGGCAATCGGCAAGCTTGCCGGGCAGCGAGGTGACGCCGAGCGTGCTCTTGCGGGTGATGTCGCGCGCCTTGCGCGCGGCTTCGCGCGCCGCCGCCGCCTGGATCACCTTCTCGACCACCACCTTGCCTTCGCTCGGATGCTCTTCCAGCCAGGTGCCCAGCGCCTCGTTGACCAGGCTTTCCACCACCGGCCGCACTTCCGACGAGACCAGCTTGTCCTTGGTCTGCGAGGAGAATTTCGGATCCGGGACCTTGACCGACAGAACCGCGGTCAGGCCTTCGCGGCAGTCGTCGCCGGTCAGTGAAACCTTTTCCTTCTTGGTCTGGCCGGAGGACTCGCCATAGCCGGTGATCTGCCGCGTCAGCGCGGCGCGGAAGCCGGCCAGATGCGTGCCGCCGTCGCGCTGCGGGATGTTGTTGGTGAATGCCAGCACATTCTCGTGGTAGCTGTCGTTCCACCACATCGCCACTTCGACGGTGATGCCGTCGCGCTCGGCGCGGATCGCGATCGGCTTCTCGATCAGCGGCTTCTTGACCCGGTCGAGATATTTGACGAACTCCTCGAGGCCGCCGTCATAGTGCAGCTCGTGCCGCACCAGGTCGGCATGGCGGGCGTCGGTCAGCACGATGCGCACGCCGGAATTGAGGAAGGCAAGCTCGCGCAGCCGGTGCTCCAGCGTGTTGTAGTCGAACTCGACCATGGTGAAGGTCTCGGCCGACGGGAAGAAGGTGATCGCGCTGCCGCTGCGGCCCTCGTAAGTGCCCGGGCGCTTGTCCTGCTCGTAGCTGCCCGTCACCTTCAAAGGCGCGTCGGCATTGCCGTGGGTGAAGCTCATCTCGAAGATTTCGCCGTTGCGGCGGATCTTGAGCTTCAGCCATGCCGAAAGCGCGTTGACCACCGACACGCCGACACCGTGCAGGCCGCCGGAGACCTTGTAGGAGTTCTGGTCGAATTTGCCGCCGGCATGAAGCTGCGTCATGATCACTTCGGCCGCCGAAACGCCCTCCGAGGGGTGGATATCGGTCGGAATGCCGCGGCCATTGTCGATGACGGTCACCGAACCGTCGGGGTTGAGCGTCACAGAGACGAGATCGGCATGTCCGGCCAGGGCCTCGTCGATGGCGTTGTCCACCACCTCATAGACCATGTGGTGCAGGCCCGAGCCGTCGTCGGTATCGCCGATATACATGCCCGGCCGCTTGCGGACAGCATCCAACCCCTTCAAAACCTTGATGGAATCGGCGCCGTACTCGGCTTCCGCGCCATTGGCGCTCTCGGTCTGGTCGCTCATGAAAACCTGTCTGATTGATGTCGCTGATCCGGCGCGAGAAAATGGCCCCGAATCGCGCCGTTTTGATGTCGTAGATATAGGCGCAAACGGCCGGTTTTCCAAGGTTTGCCGGCATTTTGCAGGCTTGGCGGGCGACCTTTCGCAGGCCCTGGGGCGATGCACCGTAAGGCGGGCGCGGACAGCGCCGCGAAAGCCGCGCCAGAGCACGGCCCGCGGCAGTCATATCAGGGTCGCTCCTATCCCGAAGGGAGGCCGGCGCGCAGCGCCTTCAGCGCCTCGCTCCAGCGGAACAGCTCGTCCAGCATGGTCCTGGCGCCGCCCAGCACCTGTTCGCTCGGACGGTACGCGCCGTCCTTGTCGAGCAGGGCCCGGTAGGAGGGCAGCGCCACGCCTTCCGGGATCGGCATGACGCCGACCGCGGTCAGCAGCGGCTTCAGCGCCTGCGCCGCGCGCAGGCCTCCTGAAACCCCGCCGTAGCTGAAGATCGCGGCCGGCTTGTAGCGCCACTCCTTGAGCAGATAGTCGACGGCATTAACAATCGCCGGTGCCGCGAAGTAATTATACTCCGGCGCCACGAAGACGAAGGCGTCGGCGGCATCGATCGCCTTCGACCAGGCCTTGGTGTGGTCGTTCTCGTATTTGCCCAGGCGCGGATGATGCGGCTCGTCGAGCAGCGGCAGCCTGAAGGCGGCGATGTCGGTCAGCACCGGCTCGAAGCTGCCGTGCTCGCGCGCGATAGCTTCCAGGCATTCGGCAAAGATCGGGCCGGCGCGTCCCGGCCGCGTGCTGCCGATGATGATGCTCAACTGATGCTTCACGGGTGGCTCCTCGATTCTCGGTATCCGTTGGTGACTAAATATACGGTCACCGTCAACAAGCAGCCACCGGGGGACGCCGTTCACATTCAGGCGAGGCGGTCTGCTCGCCGACTGCCGTTCAGTCACATGGACGCGCGCTTTGCCGGGCACTACATTCAGCATTGCCTGCGGAGCATGCCCATGGACACCAAGCCCGCCCCCTTCGTGCCGCCCGCGCCGAAGCCGCGCACCCAGCCTCCCTCGACGCTGGAGATGATGCGCATCGTCTACCGCAACCCGCTCGAGCTGTGGGGCGAGCATACCTATAACGAGCCGTGGATATCGGTGACCGGCATCGGCGGGCCGCTGGTCATTGCCAACGATCCCGGCCTCATCCGCCACGTGCTGATCGACAACGCCAGGAACTACAAGATGGCGACGGTGCGCCAGCTGATCCTGCGCCCCATCCTGCGCGACGGCCTGCTCACGGCTGAGGGCGAGGTGTGGAAGCGCTCGCGCAAGGCGATGGCGCCGATGTTCACGCCGCGCCATATCTTCGGCTTCGCCGAGCCGATGCTGAAGCGCACGCTGGAATTCGTCACCTGCTACGAGGCTGGCGGCACGTTCGACGTCGCCCGTGACATGACGATGCTCACCTATGACATCCTCGCCGAGACGCTGTTTTCCGGCGAGATCGCGGGCGAGCCGGGCAGCTTCGCCAAGGAGGTCGACCGCCTGTTCGAGACAATGGGCCGCGTCGATCCGCTCGACCTTTTGCGCGCGCCGGAATGGCTGCCCAGGCTGACCCGCATCCGTGGCCGCAAGACCATGGCCTATTTCCGCAACATCGTCGCCAACACGGTGAGGCTGCGCGAGGAGCGGCTGAAGCGCGATCCCGACGGCGTGCCGCAGGATTTCCTGACGCTTCTGTTGCGGGCCGAAGGGCCGGACGGGCTGACGCGCGCGGAAGTCGAGGACAACATCATCACCTTCATCGGCGCCGGCCACGAGACCACCGCGCGGGCGCTGGGCTGGACGATCTACTGTCTGGCCGAAGCACCCTGGGAGCGCGACCGGGTCGAGCGCGAGATCGACGCGGTGCTGGCAAGAGAGCCCGATCCGACGAAGTGGCTGGACGCCATGCCGTTCACCCGCGCCGCCTTCGAGGAGGCGCTCCGGCTCTATCCGCCGGCGCCTTCGATCAACCGCGAACCGATCGAGCCGGAAACCTGGAACGGTCTCTACATTCCGAAATACGCCGCCGTGCTGGTGATGCCCTGGGTCGTACACCGTCACCGCAAGCTCTGGGACAAGCCGGACGCCTTCATGCCGGAACGCTTCCATCCGGAAAACCGTGACCGCATCGACCGCTTCCAGTATCTGCCCTTCGGCGCCGGGCCGCGCGTCTGCATCGGCGCCAGCTTCGCCATGCAGGAGGCGATCATCGCTTTGGCCATCCTGTTGTCGCGCTTCCGCTTCGATGTGACGTCCGAAACCCGGCCATGGCCGGTGCAGAAGCTGACCACGCAGCCGCAGGGCGGGCTGCCGATGCAGATTTCCCGCCGCGCCTGATCGCGCCCTCCAGGCAGCGCAATTCCGGACGGAAAGACGCTGCGCGCTTTTCCTGGAATTGCTCTATCGGTCGGCTATCGGCCGGCGCTGCTGGAACTGGCCGGCGGCGCGGAAGCGCCAGAGATAGCTCGGCAGGATCGTGGCGATCGCCTGCGGCTGGATGCCGAGGCCGGTGATCGTCCTGTTCGCCTTGGCGGCGGCTTCCGAGACGACATTGTGCTCGCGCAGCTGCAGCACCTGGTCCTTGGTCAGCAGCGGATTGGGCAAGAGCTGAAGGATCGAGGCTTGCAGGTTCGCCACCCACCACGGCACCGGCACCAGGAGCCGTCGGCGCTCGATGATAGCGAGCAGCTCTTCCATGCATTCCTTGAAGGTCAGCACCTGCGGGCCGCCGAGCTCGTAGACCTGGCCGCCCTTGACCTTGCCGTCGACCGAGCGCGCGATCGCCTCGGCGACGTCGCCGACATAGACCGGCTGGAATTTTGTCTGGCCGCCGCCGATCAGCGGCAGCACGGGCGAGAAGCGCGCCATGCCGGCGAAGCGGTTGAAGAAGCTGTCCTCCGGCCCGAAATTGATCGACGGGCGGAAGATGACGGCATCCTCGATCGTCTCGAACACCGCCTTCTCGCCGAGCGCCTTGGTGCGGGCGTAGTCGGAAGGCGAGTTCAAATCGGCGCCGAGCGCCGAGATGTGGGTGAGGCCTGCGCCGACCGAGCGCGCGGCCTCGGCGACGGCGCGCGAGCCGAACTCATGCACGGAGCCGAATTTCTGCCGCCCGGTCTGGTGCAGGATGGCGACCAGGTTGACAACGTGGTCGGCGCCTTGAACGGCGCGGTCGACCGACCAGCGCACGCGCACGTTGGCCTGCACCGGCTGGATCTGGCCGACATTGCCGAGCGGCTGCACATGGCCGGCAAGGTCAGGTCGCCGGCAGGCGACCCGGATGCGGTAGCCGCGCTTGGCGAGCGCGCGAACGACATGACGGCCGACGAATCCCGAGCCGCCGAACACGACGACGAGCTTGGGGGTCTGCAGGACTTCGGTCATGGTTGGCTCCGCGCGCAAAAGCTTGGCTGAAGCCGCTTCTTAATCCGTTTCGCGTCAAAGGCAAAGAGCGACCGGAGGTCGCCGCCGCCTTGTTTTTCACCCCGTCTGGAACACTTTGCCTAGAGGCGCGTCGACCGGATCGCGATGCCAGCCGCGGATGACTAAAGGCAGGGGATCGCCGCACTTCAGCCGAACGCAGAAAACCCCGCCGAAGCGGGGTTTTCCGGGCAGTGCTCGCACCGAAACAGGGCCCAACGAGGCGGCCTGACCTGAGACGGTATCAAGGCGGCGTGAGCAAGCACGCCCGCCCCGGCCCTGGACGCCCGGCGCAGCGCCGCCAACCGCAAGCCGCTACCCAAGCCACCCTCTGCGGCCTGCGATGTGGGGTGCCGGTGATGGGTCGCCGCCGGACGAAAAAAGGTTCAAGGGCCGCGTGAAAAGCGCGGCCTGCCAGAGCAACTCCAGAAAAGGTGTGTATCGGTTTTCCGTCCGGAATTGCGCAAAAACAAATATTTAGAGCGGTTCGGTAGTTCTTTGAATCGCTGAAACGCTCAGGCGTGGTCGGTCCCGATCAGGCCGAGTAGCGTTCGGCGAATTCGGAAATACGCTGGACGATCGCCGTCGGAACGTCGATGCCGCGCGCGCTCGCTTTCTCGGTGGCCTCAGCTCGGGCGCGGCCGGGGATGTGCACGCCGTAGCGCCGCCGCAGTCGGTCGAGCTGGTCCTTCATGCGCTGCTCGAAATCCGGATCGAGCAGCTTCGGCTCGATGGCTAAAACGAAGAGCCCGGTTCCGGGACTGTCCGGCCCGCCGGAAAACCACGGCGCGTCGAGCGACCAGTTGGCGCCGGAAATGCCTGCCGCGAGCACCTCGACCATAAGCGCGATGTTGGCGCCGCGCTGGCCGCCGAAGGCGAGCATCGCGCCCTTCATGGCCGCCGCTGGATCGGTCGTCGGATTGCCGCTGGCGTCCAGCGCCCAGCCCTCGGGGATTTTCCTGCCGTCTTCCGCCGCCTTGCGGATGTTGACGAAGGCCGTGGCGCTCGACGACTGGTCGATCACCAGCGGCGGCCCGTCGGCGGCAGGTGCCGCAAAGGACATCGGATTGGTGCAGTAGACGGGTTTGACCGAACCGGAGCCGGCGAGCACCGCCGGCCCGTTGGTGGCGGCGAAGGAGACCAGCCCCTGCTGGGCCAGCCGTCCGGTGAAATAGCCGAGCGCGCCGCAGGTATAGGCGTTCTTCTGCGAGAAGATGGCGACGCCGAACAGCCTTGCCGCCTTGGCGAGATCCTCGATCGTGCGATCGAAGCCGGTATGCGCAAGCCCGCCGCGCGCGTCGGAGAGATAGACGGCCAGCGCCGGCCGGGTGACGACCGGATCGGCATTGCCGTCGATGCGGCCGTCCTGGATTGCCTCCAGATAGTCGATGAAATGCGCCAGGCCGACCGCCGACAAGCCCTCGGCCTCCGCCGCGATGATCGAGGCGACCAGCGACTGCGTCGCTTCCTCGTTCGCGCCGGCGCCGAGTGCCGCCATCCGGCACAGCCCTGTTGCCTGGTCGAGAGTGAGTTGCATGGCACTGAGTTCCTAAGCGAATAGCGAATAGGGGAATAGGCGAAGCGCTTGCTATTCGCTACTCACTATTCGCTGCCTGCTAACCGATCTTCACGGGAATCCGAGCCTCGATCCGGCTGAAGATCAGGACGAGGATGCCGGTGATCGTCATGTAGATCAACGCCAGCAGCAGCAGCGGTTCATAGGTCAGGTAGGTATCCTGCCGCACCTTGGACGAGACGGCGAAGATGTCGATGACGCTGATCGTCGCCACCAGCGGCGTCGACTTCAATTGCAGCACGGTCTCGCCGGTCAGCGTCGGCAGCGCGCGGTAGAAGGCCTGCGGCAGCCAGATGCGGCGGAAGATCTTGAAGCGGCTCATGCCGAAGGCGCGTGCCGCCTCGAGCTGCCCTTTCGGCACGCCGGCGAAGGCGCCGCGCATCACCTCGCCCTCATAGCCGGCGAAGGACAATGTCAGCGCCACCACGGCATAGGGCCAGGCTTGTCTGAGATATGTCCACATCCAAGACTCGCGGATCCACGGATATTGCGGGAACAGCGAGCCCAGCCCGTAGTAGAGCAGCCAGAGCTGTAGGAGCAGCGGCGTTCCGCGGATGATGGTGCAGAAGACCTTTGCCGGCACGGCGAACCAGAACGGCCCGCCGGCCTGCGCCAGGCCGAGCGGCACGGCGAGCGTGAAGCCCAGCGCACAGGTGACGACGAGGATCCACAGCGCCCGCCAGATGCCGAGCAGCCCCATTTCCCAATATTGCGGCAGCCAGTCCCAGCGCATGAAGAAGGCCGCGCAAAGGACCAGGGCCAGGGCGATCAGGATCAGAACGATGCGATGCGGCTTGAGCCAGAGCGAGGCACGCGCTGCCATGTTGATCGCGGTCGCTTCGGCCGGCATCAGCGTGCCTCCTTGACGGAAGGCATGCCGCGCCGCGACCGGGCCTCGACGCGACCGATGATCAGGTTGGAGAAGAGCGTCAGCGCCAGATAGAGCGCGCCGGCAGCAACGAAAAAGAGCAGATAGGCCTTGGTGACGCCTGCCGCCTGCCGCGTCGCAAGCGTCAGTTCGAAGAAGCCGACGACGGCAAGCAGCGCGGTGTCCTTGGTGGCGATCAGCCAGAGATTGGCAAGGCCCGGAATGGCGAAAGGCAGCATTGCCGGCACTGTTATGCGCCTCAGCATCAGCAGCGGCGGCATGCCATAAGCGCGCGCAGCCTCGATCTGGCCTTGCGGGATGGACAGGATGGCGCCGCGGATGACTTCCGTCGAATAGGCGCCCTGGACCACGCCGAGCACGAAGATGCCGGCCGCCAGCCCGCTGATGTCGATGCGCTGGTAGCCCATCGCGCTCAGCAACTGGTTGATGAGGTCGGTACCGGCATAATAGAGCAAAAGGATCAGCACCAGCTCCGGGACGGCGCGCACCACCGTGGTGTAGACGGCAAGCAGGTCGCGCGTCACCGGGCCGCCATAGAGCTTGCCAAAGGCGCCGCCGGTGCCGATCAGCAGCCCAAGGCAGGTGGCGCCGATGGCGATCTCGATCGAATGCAGCAAGCCGACCAGCAGGGTGCCGCCCCAGCCGGGCGGCACGGGCGACAGGAGTTCGATGATCCCGGCCGCCGAGGCCGGAAGAAAGGTGTCGATCAGGTTCGCCCCCGGATTGCTGGCTCTGTTCGCCGGCGGTGGCGGCCGGCGGCAAACATGAGTGGAAGGTTGGACTCAGGGGCGCAGCGCCAGGCGCCATGCCCCCAAGTCATGGGCGAAACCTCGTCAGCCGCCGTAAATGTCGAAATCGAAGTACTTCTTCGTGATCTCGTCATACTTGCCGCTGGCGCGGATCGCCTTGATGCCGGCGTTGATTTTTTCCTTGAGCGCGGTGTCTTCCTTGCGCACACCGGCGCCGATGCCCGGCCCGAGCACTTCGTCGTCCGGAGCCACCATGCCCTTGAGGTCGCAGCAGGCCTTGCCCTGGTCGCTCTTGAGGTATTCGACGAGCGCGATGGAATCGGCCTGCACAGCATCGATGCGACCGGCGGCGAGATCCTGGTTGGCTTCGTCCTGGGTCTGGTATTCCTTGATTTCCTGCGCTCCGCTGAAGTGCTTCTTGGCGTACACCGCGTGTGTGGTCGATACCTGGACGCCCAAAACCTTGCCCTTGAGGTCGTCCGGCGTCGCACCGAACTTCTGGTCCTTCGGCCCGATGATCGCCGGAAGCGTGTTGTAGTACTTGTCCGAGAAGTCGATCGTCTTCTTGCGTTCGTCGGTGATCGACATCGAGGAGACGATGAGGTCGATCTTCTTGGTGGTCAGCGCCGGAATGATGCCGTCCCAGGCGACCGGCGTGATGACGCAGTCGAGCTTCTCCTCGGCGCAGACGGCGTCGATGAAATCGATCTCCCAGCCGACCCACTTGCCGGTGGCATCCGGCGAGGTGAAGGGCGGATAGGGCTCGGCGGCGACGCCGATCTTGACCTGATCGGCCTTGGCCACGCCCATCGCGGCGACGCCGAACAGCAGCGCCGCTGCGAAGGTCTTGAGAACAGTCTTCATTTCAGGACTCCCAGTTTGTTGTTGTTCCCGGTTTTTCACCCTGCTTGACGCCGGCCCTAGCCGACGTTGCGGAGGAATTGCTTGAGCCTTTCGGATTTGGGCGCGCCGAACAGCTGTTCCGGCGGTCCTTCTTCCTCGACCAGCCCGTTGTAGAGATAGACGACATGCGTCGCGACCTCGCGGGCAAACTTCATTTCATGCGTCACCAGCACCATGGTGCGCCCCTCGCGCGCCAGGTCGCCGATCACCTTCAGAACCTCGCCGACCAGTTCCGGGTCGAGCGCCGAGGTCGGCTCGTCGAACAGCATGACGCGCGGATTGATCGCCAGCGCCCGGGCTATTGCGGCGCGCTGCTGCTGGCCGCCCGAGAGAAACGCCGGGTAGACGTCGCGCTTTTCCGCCAGTCCGACGCGGGCAAGCAGCTTCTCTGCCTGGGCGATCGCCTGCTCGCGCTTTACGCCCAGCACATGCACCGGAACCTCGATGACGTTCTCGATCAGCGTCATGTGGCTCCACAGGTTGAAGTTCTGGAACACCATGCCGAGCCGCGAGCGGATGCGCTCGATCTGCTTGCGGTCGGCCGGAACCGTGTGGCCGTGGCTGTCGGCCTTCAGCTTGATCTCCTCGCCGTTGACGCGGATGACGCCGCTGGTCGGGTTCTCCAGGCAGTTGATGCAGCGCAGCAGCGTCGACTTGCCGGAGCCCGAACCGCCGATAATGGCGATGACCTCGCCGTCGCGCGCCGACAGCGACACGCCCTTCAGCACATGCAGCTGGCCGAACTTCTTGTGCAGGTTTTCGACGTGGATGGCTTCGGCGGCGCCGCTTTGCGCCTCGCCGGATGGGACTGCGGCAGCCTCCGCCACGCTCACCGGGTGACCTCAAAATGGGCAGTTCGTCGAACGTCCATCCGGCTAATCAACATACGCTGCACTGCGCTCCAGACTTCAGCATGGACCCAACCGCGCGAGCCCGTCAATCCCGCCCATTACGGCACTTGCGGCCTTGTTGTGCAAGTGTATAAGTAGCCCTTCATGAAATTTTTCCGATTTTTTTCAGCTTAAAAGGACATCGATGAGCGCTTTCGGATCCCAGTCCATGGCGGCGCCGCTGCGGCGCGTCCTGATGCGGTCGGCGGCCAACGCCATGCGCGACGCCGACAGGGCTGCCTGGCACTATGGCCCGGGGTTCAACCCGGCGAAAGCTGCGTCGGAGCACGCGGTCCTTGCTGAACTGGTGGCGGCTTCCGGCGCCGAGATCGAATGGATCGAGGACAAGGCCGACGGCCTTTCGGATTCGGTGTTCACGCACGACCCGTCGCTGATGACCGACCGCGGCGCGCTGATCCTGTCCATGGGCAAGCCATTGCGCGCCAGGGAGCCGTCGCTGCATGAGGAAACCTACACAAGACTGGGCATTCCGATCCTCGGCCGCATCGAGGCTCCCGGCCAGGTCGAAGGCGGTGATTGCGTATGGGTTGATGCCCGCACGCTGGCGATCGGGCGCGGTATCCGCTCCAACCAGGAAGGCATCCAGCAGGTTTCCAACCTGCTGACGCCACTGGGCATTTCCGTCTACGGCTTCGACCTGCCGCTTTGGCAGGGCGAAGAGGCGTGCCTGCATCTCATGTCGGTGATCAGCCCGCTGGCCGACGACCTCGCGCTGGTCTATCCGCCGCTTTTGCCGGCCCCGTTCTATCAGATGCTGAAGGCGCGAGGCATCCGGCTGGTCGAAGGCGACGCCGGAGAGTTCGCCGCTTCCAACGGCCTCAGCCTGAACGTGCTGCCGACCAGCCCGCTCAACGTCATTGCCGTTGCAGGCTTTCCCAGGACCAAAGCCGCGATGGAAGCCGTCGGCTGCACGGTTGAAATCTTCGACGCGGATGCGCTCTGTATCGCCTGCGAAGGCGGGCCGACATGCCTGACGCGGCCGATCCTGCGCCAATGAATGCGCGCCGTAAGTTCCGTCGCGAGGGCGAGGAGCGGCGGCGACAGGATCTGATCGAAGCGACGCTGGACAGCGTGGCGGAATATGGCCTGCAGGGCGCCACCTTGCGCACGATCGCATTGCGCGCCGGCGTCACCGCCGGGCTGATCCGGCACTATTTTCCCGGCAAGGAAGAACTGCTGCAGGAAGCCTATACAGCGCTGGTTGGCCGCATGACCGAGCAGGCGAAAGCAGCATTGGCCATGGACGGCGCCTCGCCGCGCCAGCGCCTTGCGGCTTTCGTCACTGCCAATCTCAACGCGCCGATCGTCGACGCGCGGGTGTTTTCGCTCTGGGCAACCTTCCTCGGCCGCGCCAGTGCGGATCCGACGCTCGCCCGTGCCCACCGCGAAGGCTATCTCGGCTTTCGCAACGAGGTGGAAGCGGTTGTGGCCGAAGTGCTCGCCGCCGAACAGCGAAAGCCGGACGCCAGCCAGCTGCGCCACCATGCCATCGCGATCAATGCGATCATCGACGGGCTCTGGATCGAAGGCTGCCTGGCCGGCGAGATGTTCTCGCCCGGCGAATTGGCGGCGATTGGCATCAATGCTGTCGAGGCCGAGCTCGGCCTGGCGCCGCTAGACCAATTTCAGGAAAAGTGAGAAGCGGTTTCCGTCCGGAATTGCATAGGAAACAAAGAGATAGAGCGGATCACCGTTTCCGTTGAACGGTGATCCGCTCCAAAGGGAGAGACCAATGACCACGCTCGGCGAAGCGCTCATCACCTTGCTCGAGGCGCATGGCGTCGACACCGTCTTCGGCATTCCGGGCGTGCACACGGTCGAGCTCTATCGCGGCCTGGCGCGCTCGAGGATCCGCCATATCACGCCGCGCCACGAGCAGGGCGCCGGCTTCATGGCCGACGGCTATGCACGCGCCGGCGGCCGGCCGGGCGTCGCCTTCGTCATCACCGGGCCGGGGCTCACCAACACCATCACCGCCATGGGCCAGGCTCGCGCCGATTCGGTGCCGATGCTGGTGATCTCCGGCGTCAACGCCACCGATACGCTGGGCAAGGGGCTCGGATTCCTGCACGAACTGCCCGACCAGCGCGGCATGATGGAGAAGGTGGCGCTGTTCTCCGAGCGCGTCACCGAGGCCGGTGAACTGCCCGGCGCGCTTGCCCGCGCCTTCGCCGTTTTCACCTCGTCTCGGCCGGGTCCGGTTCATATCGAGATTCCGACCGACGTCATGGTGAAGCCTGCCGACGGGATTGCGGCGGTCCTCAGCAACGCCGCGCCACCCGCTCCGGCCGCTGCGGCGATCACCGACGCCGCGCGGCTGATCAAGGCGGCTCGCCGCCCATTGATCCTGGCCGGTGGCGGCGCCAAGAAGGCCGATGCGGCGCTGACGCGCTTTGCCGAAGCTTTGGGCGCGCCGGTCGTCGAGACCGCCAATGCGCGCGGCCTGCTGCACCGTCATCCGCTCTGCGTGCCGGCGAGCCCCAGCCTGAAGGCGGTGCGCGCATTGATGGCGGACGCCGATCTGGTGATCGCCGCCGGCACCGAATTCGGCCCGACCGACTATGACGGCTATGGCGACGGCGGCTTCGTCCTGCCGCCGAGCCTCATCCGCATCGACATCGGCGCTGACCAGCTCGCCCGTCGTCCGGTGACGGTTGGAATCCAGGCCGATTGCGCCGAGGCGCTTGGCGCTCTGCTGGCCGAGCTCGGCCCGGCTCATGTCGCCGCGAAAGACGGCGAAGCCCGCGCGGCAGCGGGGCGGGAGGCAGCGCTGGCCGAGCTGAAGCCCGACTATCTGGCGCAGGTGAGGGCTGTGGAGGTGATCCGCGACGCGCTGCCCGGCGCCGTCATCGTCGGCGACTCGACCCAGCCGATCTATGCCGCCAATCTCTATTACGACCATGATCGTCCGGGCGGCTGGTTCAATGCCGCGACCGGCTTCGGCGCGCTGGGCTACGGTCCGCCGGCGGCGATCGGCGCCGCCCTTGCCGTGCCCGAGGCACCGGTCGTGTGTCTCACCGGCGACGGCGGCTTCCAGTTCACGCTGCCGGAACTCGGCGCGGCGCTCGATGCCGGGGCACCGGTGATCTTCGTCGTCTGGAACAACCGCGGCTATCGCGAGATCGAGACCTCGATGCTCGATGTCGGCGTCGAGCCGGTCGGCGTGTCGCCGGCGCCGCCGGATTTCTGCAAGCTCGCCGAGGCCTATGGCATCGAGGCCGAGCGGCTCGCCAGTGTCGGCGGCCTGGCCGAGGCGCTGAAGCGCGCGCGAGCGGCCGGCAAGCCGCGCGTTATCGAAATCACGGTCGATTGAAGTCCCCGGGGTCGCGTGTGTTTGCCGGCGCTCGAATTCGCCACGCCGGCTCAGCAGCGGCGGCGCAATTCTCCGCTGGGCTGACGCATGCAAAGACGCTGCGCCAGCCATGTCGATATTTCAATTGAGTGACAGCACGAAAGGCGCGACGTTCGAGACTGGGGCGGCATAACCATAAAAAAGTGACAGGAGCGGTCGAAATATGACGGAAACGCTTAACGGCAGGCATGTCGTGGTGACGGGCGGCACTGGGGCGCTCGGCGGCGCGGTTGTCGGCAGGTTGCTGGAGCAGGGCGCGATCTGCCATGTGCCCAATGCCCATGCCGCGGCTCCGCCGCATTTTCCATACGCGGCCCATGCCAGCGTTCATCTGGCGCATAATGTCGACCTGTCGGACTCCGCCAAGGTCGAGGCTTTCTACCATCAGGTGCCTGGGCTTTGGGGCTCGATCCATCTCGCCGGCGGTTTCACCATGGCGCCGGTGGAAAAGATCGAGTCGGCGTCCTTTGCCGAGATGATGGACACCAATGCGCGCACCGCCTTCCTTTGCAGCCGCGCCGCGGTGCGCTCGATGCTGGCGTCCGGCACGGCGGGGCGCATCGTCAACGTCACCGCGCGCGCCGGGCTCGATCCCAGGCGCGGCGCCGGCATGGTCGCCTATGCCGCCAGCAAGGCGGCGGTTGCCGCGATGACCCAGGCCATGGCCGAGGAGCTCAAGCACAAGGGCATCCTGGTCAACGCCGTGGCGCCCTCGACGCTCGACACGCCCGCCAACCGCGCCGACATGCCGGACGCCGATTTCACCAAGTGGGTCAGCCTCGAAGCCGCCGCCGAGGCGATCGCTTACCTTGTCTCGCCCGCCAACCAGGCGATGAGCGGCACGCTCGTGCCGCTTTACGGCAGGGCCTGACACGACAAAGGTTCGGACAAAGAAGAACCCCGCCGGATCGCTCCGGCGGGGTTTTTTGTTTCAGTCGAGGCGAGGGGGCTTAGTTGCCCTGCTTCTTCAGCGCCGCGCCCAGGATGTCGCCCAGCGAGGCGCCGGAGTCGGTCGACCCGTACTGGGCAACCGCTTCCTTCTCTTCGGCGATTTCCAGCGCCTTGATCGAGACCTGCAGCTTGCGGGTCTTCTTGTCGAAGGCGATGACGCGGGCGTCGACCTTCTGGCCGACGGTGAAGCGCTCGGGGCGCTGCTCGTCGCGATCGCGGGACAGGTCCGAACGCTTGATGAAGGTCTCAAGTCCGCTGTCGACCAGCCGCACTTCCAGACCGCCATCCTTGACCGCGATGACCTCGCAGGTGACGACGGCGTTCTTGCGCAGCTCGCCGCTGCTCGCTGCCTCGCCGACCGTGTCGCGGGCCAGTTGCTTGATGCCGAGCGAGATGCGCTCCTTCTCGATGTCGACGTCGAGCACCTGCGCCTTGACCATGTCGCCGCGATTGTACTCCTCGATCACCTGCTCGCCCGGACGGGTCCAGTCGAGGTCGGAGAGGTGGACCATGCCGTCCACGTCGCCTTCCAGGCCGATGAACAGGCCGAACTCGGTCTTGTTCTTGACCTCGCCCTCGACCTGGCTGCCAACCGGATGGTTGCGCGCGAAGGCTTCCCACGGGTTCTCCAGCGTCTGCTTGAGACCGAGCGAGATGCGGCGCTTGGCCGGATCGACCTCGAGCACGACCACATCGACTTCCTGCGTCGTCGACAGGATCTTGCCGGGATGCACGTTCTTCTTCGTCCACGACATTTCCGAAACGTGGATGAGGCCCTCGATGCCCGGCTCCAGCTCAACGAACGCGCCGTAGTCGGTGATGTTGGTGACGGTGCCCTTGATCTTCTTGCCGATCGGGAACTTGGTGCCGATATCCGACCACGGATCCGACTCGAGCTGCTTCATGCCGAGCGAGATGCGGTGGGTTTCCTGGTTGATGCGGATGATCTGCACCTTGACCGTCTGGCCGATGTTGAGGATTTCGGTCGGATGGTTGACGCGGCGCCATGCCATGTCGGTGACATGCAGCAGGCCGTCGATGCCGCCGAGGTCGACGAACGCACCGTAGTCGGTGATGTTCTTGACCACGCCTTCGACCACCTGGCCTTCCTCGAGGTTCTGCACGATCTCCGAACGCTGTTCGGCGCGGCTCTCCTCGAGCACGGTGCGGCGCGACACCACGATGTTGCCGCGGCGGCGATCCATCTTGAGGATCTCGAAGGGCTGCGGGTTGTGCATCAGCGGCGAGACGTCGCGGATCGGACGGATGTCGACCTGGCTGCGCGGCAGGAACGCCACGGCGCCGTCGAGGTCGACGGTGAAGCCGCCCTTGACCTGGTTGAAGATGACGCCTTCGACGCGCTCACCCTTGGTGAACTTCTCTTCGAGGCGCACCCAGCTCTCCTCGCGGCGAGCCTTCTCGCGCGACAGCATGGCCTCGCCAAGCGCGTTCTCGATGCGCTCGACATAGACTTCGACGGTGTCGCCGACCTTGAGGGAGGAGTCCTTGCCCTTGGCGCCGAATTCCTTCAGCGGCACGCGGCCTTCGACCTTGAGGCCGACGTCAATGATGGCCATGTCCTTTTCGATCGCGGTGATCGTGCCCCGGACAACCTGGCCCTCGCCGGAATGGCCGGCGGTGAATGATTCTTCGAGCATGCTCGCGAAATCATCGCGAGTGGGATTTGCAGCTGACATTGTTTCTCCTGGAGTGCTCCGCATGACAAGCGGAGCGGGCGCCGTGGGTTAGCGTTGCGTGAGCCTGCCGGCGTTCCGGGCTGAAAAGCCCTCGGCCGCTTTTAGCGGCAAGTCCGGCGCATGAAGAATGCTGGCAGGCTGGTTCGTGCCCGATATGGGTATTTTCGGCGCCGACGGCAATCGAAAACCCGGATCAGGCTTTGTCTCTTTTGGTGAGGACGTCGTCAACGATCGCCATCGCCGCCAGAAACGCGGCTTCTATAGCCATTTCGCTGGTATCAAGCAAGTGCGCGTCGGCGGCTGGCTTGAGCGGCGAGTCGGCGCGGCCCATATCGCGCTCGTCGCGGCGCTCGATGTCGGCGAGGATCGTGGCGAAATCGGCGCTGCCGCCCATGCTCTCGATCTCGGCCAGACGGCGCCTCGCCCGCACCGCAGCGCTCGCCGTCACATAGAGCTTGATGTCGGCGTCCGGGCACACGACGGTGCCGATGTCGCGCCCATCGAGCACCGCGCCCGGCGGCGCCTTGGCGAACTCGCGCTGCTTCTCGACCAGGATGCGCCGGACAGTGGGAATGACCGCGACCTTGGAAGCCGCTTCGCCCACCGCGTGCGCGGAAAGCACTGTCCGGTCGAGTTTCGAGAGGTCGACCTGCCGGGCCGCAGTCTCAGCCGCCGAGACATTCTCGAGCGGCAGGCCGAGCTCCAGCAGCTTATGCGCCACAGCGCGGTAGGTGAGGCCGGTGTCGAGCAGGTTCAGCCTGTAATGGTCGGCAAGCCGGCGGGCCAGCGTGCCCTTTCCGGCGCCCGCGGGACCGTCGATGGCGATGGTGAAGGTGTGGGTCATTGGCGGGCCACCGCACGATCTGCTTGGCGACAAATCCTCGCGCCTTCGTCATCCCACTGCGTAGCGAAGCGCAGACCCTGGGACCCACGCCGTGACATCAGCCGTAGAATGCTGCGAGCCAGAATTCTGCACCGTCCCAGCGCTTTGGCGTCACGGCATGGATTCTGGGGTCTGCGCCGCATCGCTTCGCTCCTTGCTTCGCCCCAGGATGACAACGGGAAGGACGTCAGCGGCCGATCTCGAAGGTCTGCGGTTGCCATCGCCCGTCACTCGATCTCCGCGCCCAGTCCCTTCATCAACCCCATGAACTCCGGAAAACTCGTCGCGATCATGTTGGCGTCGTCGATCGTCACCGGCTTTTCCGTCGCCAGTCCCATGATCAGGAAGCTCATGGCGATGCGGTGGTCGAGATGGGTCTTCACCGCCGTGTCCTGGCCGTTGGGATGCGCGCCCAGCCCCTTGCCGCCCGGCTTGCCGCGCACCGCGAGCGACGCCTCGCCCTCGGAGCAGTCGACGCCGTTGAGCTTCAGCCCGTTGGCGACCGCCGACAGCCGGTCGGACTCCTTGACGCGCAATTCCTCCAGGCCCTGCATCAGCGTCTCGCCTTCGGCGAAGCTCGCCGCCACCGCCAGCACCGGATATTCGTCGATCATCGACGGCGCGCGTTCCGGCGGCACCACGACGCCTTTCAGTTCGGAGGAGCGCACGCGCAGGTCCGCTACATCCTCTCCGCCGGCATTGCGCGGATTGAGGATGTCGATCCGGCCGCCCATCTCCTGCAGCGTCAGAAGCAGGCCGGTGCGGGTCGGGTTCATCAGAACGTTCTCGATCACGATGTCCGAACCCGGCACGATGAGCGCCGCCACCAGCGGGAAGCCTGCCGAGGAAGGGTCGCCCGGCACCGCGATCGTCTGGCCGGTCAGCTTGCCCTGGCCTTCGATGAAGATGTGGCGCACGCCGCGCTCGTCGGTCTCGACGGTCAGGTTCGCGCCAAAGCCTTTGAGCATCTTTTCGGTGTGGTCGCGCGTCATCACCGGCTCGATCACCGTGGTGATGCCCGGCGTGTTCAAGCCGGCAAGCAGCACCGCCGACTTCACTTGCGCCGAAGCCATCGGCACCCGATAGGTAATGGGCGCGGCGTGTTTCGGGCCGCGCAGCGTGATCGGCATGCGGTCGCCGGACGCCGCCTTCAGCACCTGCACGCCCATTTGCCGCAGCGGCTCCAGCACGCGACCCATCGGCCGGCCGGAAAGCGAGGCGTCGCCGATGAAGGTCGTTTCCATGTCGTAGGTGCCGACGAGGCCCATGGTCAGCCGCGAGCCGGTGCCGGCATTGCCGAAATCGAGCGGGCCTTCGGGCTCGAGCAGCGCACCGTTGCCGGTGCCGCGGATCACCCACTCGGCGCCTTTCTTCTCGATATGAGCGCCCATCGCTTTCATGGCCGCGCCCGTGCGCATCACGTCTTCGCCTTCGAGCAGGCCGGTGATGCGCGTCTCGCCGGAGGCAAGGCCGCCGAACATGAAGGAGCGGTGCGAGATCGACTTGTCGCCCGGCACCCGCGCCGTGCCGGCTAGCGCTGGGGATTTGCGGGCTGTGGCCGGCTTGGCGGCGGCGGAATGAGACATCTTGTCGTCCAAATGAAAC
Organism: Mesorhizobium sp. M1C.F.Ca.ET.210.01.1.1; assembly: GCF_004791585.1. GTDB lineage: Bacteria > Pseudomonadota > Alphaproteobacteria > Rhizobiales > Rhizobiaceae > Mesorhizobium. The sequence goes on along the minus strand of NZ_SRUU01000026.1, from coordinate 16,978 downwards.
GCCGGCCGGGCCGGCTCGGTTCGTCACGTTGCGGCGGTCTCGTATCACGGCGCGCGGCAACGGTCATCCCCTCGCGCGGGCCTTTGAAAAGCACGTTCTCAGGACATGTCTTTTGGCTTTGACAGCGCGGAAAACTGCGGTTATGGGGACCATTCTTTTTTTGACGAGGCCTGACGTGGCAAAAGCTGAACTTGGCACAAAGCGTGTCGACCCCGAAACGGGTCGGAAATTCTACGACCTAAACAAGGATCCGATCGTCTCGCCCTATACCGGCAAGAGCTATCCGCGTTCCTATTTCGAGGAAGGCAAGATTTCCGCGATCGAGGACGACGAGGACGTCGCCGACAAGGAAATCGACGCCGAGGAAGAAGAAGGCGCCGAAATCGTCTCGCTCGAGGATGCGGACGAGGAGACCAAGGGCGGCGGCGACGATCTGCCCGATCTGGGCGACGACGAGGATGATGTCGATCTCGGCGAAGATGACGACGACACCTTCCTTGCCGACGAGGAGGAAGAGGACGACGACGTCTCCGACATGATCGGCGTCGGCGACGACGAGGACGAGGTCTGATTTCGCCTTTTCGCGATCGTTTGCCGGCCATTTTGGCCTGTGACGAAAAAGCGGCGTTGAAGGCTTGATCTTGACCGAATGCGGCGCTAGAAGCCGCCAGCACTAAACAACGGCGCAGGTTCCCACCGCGCCGGATCTCTTCGCCGGAAACGGCGCCGGCTGACTGCCGGGAGTGGGGCCATAGCTCAGTTGGGAGAGCGCTTGAATGGCATTCAAGAGGTCGTCGGTTCGATTCCGATTGGCTCCACCAAACAGTCCTTCTCCGACAACGACGCTATAAGCGCGAGAAATAGCTGCGCCTTTTCCCATTTGCTTTCCGCGAAGCCTGGGACGAGAGATTCAAGGCGCCTGAATCCGGCGCCCGGGGAAGTCCCTGCTAAGCTTCTGAATTCGTGCTAGGACTTCTCGCAAAGAATCGGGGCTGATCGCTGAAAATGCCGAAAATTCGTCTTTCTCTGATCCTCGGTTGCGCGGCATTCGCTCTTGTCGCCTGCCAGTCGGCTTCCGACGCGCCGCCTCCTCCTCCGCCTCCGCCCCAACCCGCCTTGGCTGCTGCTGTTGCGGCGCCTGCGCTCCCGGGCTCTGCGGTGTTGGACCGATCCGTGGCGATCGTTCCGCCCGGCAAGGGCGTTCCGGCCAGGTATGCCGCATTTTCAGGCATATGGGCCGGCCAGCTGGACGGCATGTATGAAGGCAAGCTGGCCGTGCTGACGGTATCTTCCGGCGGGCAGGTGACGGTCAGCTATGCGTGGGGAGACGTGGCCGACAACAAGCCGGGAGTGGCCGACGGCTCCGGCAGGATCGTCGGCAACACCTTGAAGCTCGGGCGTCTCCCGAATGGCGCCGACATCACCTTTGCGATGCTCCCCGACGGAACGCTGGCCGCCACCTATACGCTTGCCGGCCAGACCTATAAGGGCCAGTTCGCCAGGCAATAGTCCGCAGAACGATCCGGCGCAGCGGCTCCATCCGCTGCTGGAATTGCGGTTGTCGAAGACGAGGGCGGCCACGGCAGGATCGCCTCCTGAAGACATGCCGGTCGGCCACGAATCGGCTATGCCTCTCCCATGCAGGAAACGTCCCTCTATGCACCGGTGAAGCGGTTCCTCGAGAGCCTGGATTTCACCGTCAAGGGCGAAGTCAGCGGCTGCGACATCGTCGGGCTGCGCGACGGCGAGCCGCCCGTGGTCGTCATCTGCGAGCTGAAGCTGCAGTTCAATCTCGAGCTCGTCCTGCAGGGCGTCGATCGCGCGGCGGTCTGCGACGAAGTCTGGCTCGCCGCCAGGATGTCGGCACGCGGCAAGGGTCGCGAGCACGACCGCCGGTTTCGCGCGCTCTGCCGCAGGCTTGGCTTCGGCCTGCTGGCGGTCGACGGAAAGGGCAAGGTCGAGCTGCTGCTCAGCCCGGCCGCCGTGCCGCCGCGGCGCGATCCGAGGCGGCGTTCGCGCCTGGTCGAGGAGCATCACCGTCGCAGGGGCGATCCGTCGATCGGCGGCAGCACGCGACGAAAGCCGATCATGACCGCCTACCGGCAGGAAGCGATCGCCTGCGCCGCCGCCATGGCCGATGGCCCGAAGCGGCCGCGCGATTTGAAAGCCGTCGCACCGCGCGCGGCCAGCATCCTGCTGCACAATTACTATGGCTGGTTCGCCCGGGCCGAGCGCGGCATCTACGCGCTCACCGAAGCCGGCTACGCCGCTGTCCAGCCACATGAGCCTGCGGAGGACACGATGCAGGTCGTTGCGTATCAGGCCGACCAGCTCGGCGCGTGAGGGCTGCTGCTGGCCTCGCAGTCCCAGCGCGTTAGCGTGTTCAGTCCTGCCGGCTGGCGCGAGAAGGCTCGTCAGAAACGCTCGCGATAGTCGCGCGGGTTGGTGCCGAGGACGCGTAGAAATCCACGCCGCATCGTTTCTTCCGAGCCGAAGCCGCAGCGCCGGGCCGTCTGGTTGACGGGCTGGCCCCGCTCCAGCATCCGCCGCGCCGCCTCGATGCGGATTTCTTCGATCGCGCGGGCGGGTGTGCGACCGTGGCCTCGCGATAGCGCCGCGAGAAACTGCGGCGGCTCATATTGGCGTGGTCAGCCAACTGCGCCAGCGACAGGTCGGCGGCCAGATTTTCGAGGATCCAGCCATGCAGCTTGTCGAAGCGCCCGTCGCCACCCTGCAGCTTGAGGGTCTGGCTGAACTGCGCCTGGCCGCCAGGGCGTTTCAGGAAGACGACCAACTCGCGCGCCACGGCGAGCGCCATGCGCCGGCCAAGGTCGGCCTCGACGAAGGAAAGGGCGAGATCGATGCCCGCCGTTACGCCGGCAGACGTCCAGACATTGCCGTCGCGTATGAAGATCGGGTCGGGCTCGAGGCGGACCGCCGGAAAGCGCCGGGCGAATTCCGCGCAGCGCCCCCAATGGGTGACCGCGCGACGGCCGTCGAGCAGGCCAGCCGTCGCCAGCAGCATGGCGCCGCTGCAGACGGAAGCTGTTCGCCTGGCTTCGCGCGAGCGGCCGATGATCCACTGGATCAGTTGGGGGTCTCGCAGGCCGCGTTGACGCCCCATCCGCCAGGCACGATCAGCGTGTCGATCTCAAGCCCGCGCGTCGGCAGCGCCACGGTTTCCAGCGCGAGACCGGCCGACGTCCTGATCCTGGGGGAAGCGGCAACAACCACGGCTTGATAGGCCGCCGGCTCGCCGGCCTGCGTCTTGAAGTCGTTGGCGCTGGCGAAAACCTGGAGCGGTCCGCTGACATCGAGGAGCTGGACGTCGGGATAGGCAAGGACTTCGATGCGGCGCATTTCGATTTGGCCTGAAACGAGGGGTGATTGGCGATCGCGCCAAAGCATGATGCCTTAGATTGCCGGGAGTCAACCTGCGGAGATTTCCATGACCCTTCGTTTCGGCATCCTCGTGTTCCCCAATGTCCAGCAGCTCGACCTCACCGGACCTTACGAAGTCCTGTCATCGGCGAAGGGCGCCGAGGTGGAATTGATCTGGAAGGATCGCAATCCGGTGATGTCGTCGACGCGTCTTTCCCTCACACCGACGGCGACCTTCGACGACTGCCCGCCTCTCGACGTGCTGTGCATTCCGGGCGGAGGCGGCGTCAACGCCCTGCTCGAGGACAGGCAGTTCTCGATTTCGTGTGGGAGCGCGCGGCGCAGGCGCGCTACATCACCTCGGTGTGCAGCGGCGCCCTGGTGCTCGGCGCGGCCGGGCTGCTCAAGGGCAAGCGGGCGACCACGCACTGGTATGCACATGATTTCCTTGAAGAGTTCGGCGCAATCCCTGTCGATGCGCGTATCGTCGAGGACGGCAAACTGATCACTGCCGGTGGCGTCACCTCGGGCATCGATTTCGGTCTTGCGCTGGTCGCAAGGCTCCTCGGACAGGCCGAAGCGGAGATCGTGCAGCTCTCGCTCGAATATGCGCCGGCTCCTCCCTTCCGCTCCGGCACACCGGCCGAGGCTTCGCCGGCTGTCCTTGCGGAGGCAAAAGAGCGGCTCTCGGCCTCGAGGCGGGTTCGCGAGGAAATGTTCGCTCGCTGGCGCGAGGCTCGCGCGGCCGCCACGCCGGTACGGATCCGCGGCTGAGCCCGATCCGACCGGGATGGCGCATCTTAAGCGCCATCCGGTCCTGCCTCGATTTCGGCTGTTGACTCCCCATCCGGTCTGTGCAGAAATTGGTTGGACCATTGAACCACTTTAGGCTCCGCCGGCGTGACAGACAGCCTCCCGCCCATTCAGACGACGGCCCGCGATGACGCGGTGCTGAAGGCGTTGGCGGGCTTCGTCAGGCAGGAGGCGCTGGGCCCCGGCCAGAAGCTGCCGACCGAGCGCATACTGGCCGAACGCCTCAAGGTCAGCCGCAACACGGTGCGCGAGGCGCTGACGCGCTGGGAGGGGCTTGGCCTCGTCGAGCGTCGGCAGGGCTCAGGCACCTATCTCAAGGCGGCCGTCTCTCCCGACATGCTGCACATGCCGCTGACATTGGCAGGCGGCAACGATTTCGCCGGCCTGATGTGCACGCTGGAAATCCGTCGTGCGCTGGAGGCCGAGGCGGCCGCCCTGTGCGCTGTTCGTGCCGGGAAGGCCGAACTCGCCGAGATCGAACATAAGCTCAACGTGATGGAAGAGGCCTTCCGCACCCGTGACGGCATGTCGTCGGACGAGGACTGGGAATTCCACCAGGCGATCTTCCGCGCCTCCGGCAATCCGCTGTTCGAGCAGATCATCGCCGCCATGTACGAGTTGTTCCACCGCTTCTGGGAGCATCCTCTGGGCGTACGCGATTTCGGCCATGCCAGCTTCCCCTACCACCGCACCATCTTCGACCGCATCGTCGCGCGCGACCCCGAAGGAGCCCGCGCCGAGGCGCTCAAGCTCATCGCCACCGTCGAGGACGATTTGAAGCGCGGCGCCGCCAACCTCAAACTTTCGGACCGCAAATGAACGAGCATCCCGCAAACTTCGACCCGGCTCCCTTGGCGAGCGACTATCTCGGCGAGGCGGCGACGCTTCTCGCCCATGACGATCCGTTCCCGGGCGGCGCCGTGGTGCCGCCGATCTACCAGACATCGCTGTTCACCTTCGACAGCTATGCCGACATGGCCGACACTTTTGCCGGCCGCCGCCGCCAGCCGATCTATTCACGCGGCGACAATCCGACGGTGATGGAGTTCGAGGCGCGCGTCGCGGCTTTGGAGGGTGCCGAGGCCGCACGCGGCTTCTCCAGCGGCATGGCGGCGATCAGCGCCACGGTGCTTGCCTTCGTCGGCGCCGGCGAGCGCATCGTTGCCGTGCGCAACTGCTATGGCGACGCCTACCGCCTGTTCGAGCGGCTGTTCCCGCGCTTGCAAATCAAGGTCGACTATGTCGACGGCTCCGACCCGGACGCGGTTGCCGCGGCCCTTCCCGGCGCCAGGCTGCTTTACCTCGAAAGCCCGACATCGATGATGTTCGAGCTGCAGGACATCGCCCACCTGACGCGGCTGGCGAAGGAGCAGGGCATCGTCACCACCATCGACAATTCCTGGGCGACGCCTGTGTTCCAGAAGCCGATCTCGCACGGCGTCGACCTGGTGCTGCATTCGGCCTCGAAATATCTCGGCGGCCACAGCGACACGGTCGCCGGCGTGGTGGCGGGCTCGGCCGCGCACATCAAGCACATCAACGAGCAGACCTATTCCTCGCTCGGCGGCAAGCTGTCGCCTTTCGAGGGCTGGTTGCTCCTGCGCGGGCTGCGCACGCTGCCGCTCAGGCTGCCGCACCACATGAAAAGCGGTCTCACCCTTGCCGAGCGCCTCAAGGCGCACGGCAAGGTCGAGCGGGTCAACCACCCCGCCTATTCCAACCATCCCGGCAAGAAGACGCTTGCCGGCTATGCCGGGCTGTTCTCCTTCGAGGTCACGGAGGATGTCGACATCCCGGCATTCGTCGATGCGCTGAAGCTGTTCCGCATCGGCGTCAGCTGGGGCGGCCACGAAAGCCTGGTCGTGCCGGCAAAGGCCTCGCTCGAGCAGACGCCGGGTCTCAATTCGATGGCGCGCTTCGGCGTCAGCCCCCGAACCATCCGCTTCAATGTCGGGTTGGAAAACGTCGAGGATCTCTGGGCGGACGTCGTCCAGGCCTTCGACAAGTCAAAAAAATAACGTTCAAAAAATGGGAGTCCTGAACATGAAGAGACTGACATTCATGCTCGCCGCCGTTGCCGGTCTGGCGATCTCCGCCGGGGCCGCGCTGGCCGACACCACCGTCAAGATGGTCGAGGTCATCACCAGCCCGCCGCGCACCGAATTCCTGAAGAAGCAGATCGCCGAGTTCGAGCAGGCCAATCCCGGCATCAAGGTCGAGCTCGTCTCGCTGCCCTGGGGCCAGGCATTCGAGAAATTCCTCACCATGGTCCAGGCTGGCGACACGCCCGACGTCGTCGAGATGCCGGAGCGCTGGATGGGCCTCTATGCCAACAACGGCCAGCTCGAGGATCTCGGGCCGTACATGGCCAAGTGGGACGACGCCAAGACGCTTGGCGACCGCGCCAAGCAGTTCGGCTCGACCGTCAACAACACTCAGTTCATGATCCCCTACGGCTACTATGTGAACGCGCTGTTCTGGAACAAGAAGCTGTTCAAGGAAGCCGGCCTCGACCGTCCGCCGGCAACCCTCGACGAGTTCGTGGAATTCTCCAAGAAGATCTCGGCCATTCCCGGCAAATACGGCTACTGCCTTCGCGGCGGCCCCGGTGCCTTCAACGGCATGCACATGTTCATGAACATCGCCGACGGCAAGGGCGGCTACTTCACCGAGGACGGCACCTCGACCATCAACGACGAGGGCTCGGTCAAGGGCCTGCAGATGCTGGCCGACATGTACAAGAAAGGTCTGGCGCCGAAGGACGCCGTGAGCTGGGGCTTCAACGAAACGGTGACCGGCTTCTATTCCGGCACCTGCGCCATGCTCAACCAGGATCCGGATGCGTTGCTCGGCATCGCCGACAAGATGAGCGCCGACGACTTCGCCGTGGCGCCGTTGCCGGTCGGCCCGAGCGGCAAGTCCTACCCGACGCTGGGCTATGCCGGCTGGGCGATGTTCGCCAACTCCCAGCACAAGGACGAAGCCTGGAAGCTGATGGCGACGCTGCTGTCGCCCAAGGACAATCTGGAATGGGCCAAGGAAGTCGGTGTCGTCCCGATCCACAACGGCGCCGACCAGGACGCCCATTTCAAGACCGAGCAGTTCAAGGGCTGGTTCACTGAGCTCAGCGACAGCTCCAAATATGAAATGGTGACGCCGCCGACCCATCTGGAGAACCTCGGCAACTTCGTCGACCAGGTGGCGATCAAGAACTTCCAGGAAGTGCTGCTCGGCCAGAAGCCGGCCAAGCAGGTTGCCGACGAATGGGCGGCGTTCCTGACGAAGGAGCAGCAGGCCTGGCTGGCCAAGAACAAGAAGTAGGCGCAGGCTTTTCCTTCGCCCCGTTTCACGGGGAGAAGGTGGTCCGAAGGACCGGATGAGGGGCAGCGTCGAGTTCTGCCAGGCTGGCGCCGCCCCTTGTCTGCCTGCCGGCTTTCGGATCGAAAAGCCAAGCAATTGGCTTTTCGTCCGCTGCGCGGACCGCTCCTCAACTCCCCGTGAACGGGGAGAAGGACGCTGTCGCCAACGCCACCCACCCACCACCGCGAGCACCGTATGACCTACGCAGTGTCCGAAATCCGATCCGCCGCCCGGCCGCGAAAGAAAGGGCTGAGCAGGGCCGCGATCGAGCCATGGCTCTATCTTTCGCCGGCTATCGTCCTGCTGGTCGTGGTGCTGCTGGTGCCGTTGATCATCGGCATCAGCTATTCCTTCCGCAAATTCTCGGCCTTCAAGTCGGAGTATGTCGGCCTCGGCCAGTATCAGGCGATGCTCTCCGACGCCGTGCTTGGGCAAGCTCTGGTCAACACGCTGTGGTGGACCGTCGCCAGCCTGTTCTTCCAGTTCTTCCTTGGGCTGGGCCTGGCACTGCTGCTCGACAAGCCGTTCTATGGCCGCAAGGTGGTTCAGGCGGTGGTGTTCCTGCCCTGGGCGGTGCCGTCCTTCCTCTCGGGCCTCACCTGGGCCTGGCTGTTCAACCCGATCATCGGGCCGCTGCCGCACTGGCTCTATGCTCTCGGCCTGAAGGCGGAACCGACCAATGTGCTGTCCGATCCGGCCACCGCCATGTGGGGGCCGATCGTCGCCAACATCTGGTTCGGCATCCCTTTCTTCGCCATCACGTTGCTCGCCGCGCTGAAGTCGATCCCGTCCGAGCTGCATGAGGCCGCGGCAATCGATGGCGCCTCGCCCTGGCAGCGCTTCACCAAGGTGACGCTGCCGTTCCTGGCGCCGACCATCGTCATCACCGTCATGCTGCGCACCATCTGGATCGCCACCTTCGCCGACCTGATCTTCGTCATGACGGAGGGCGGGCCGGCAGGCTCGACCAGCACCGTCCCGGTCTACATCTATGTCAGCGCCTTCAAGTCGCTGGACAAGGGCTATGCCTCGGCGGTCGCGGTGCTGCTTCTGGTGCTGCTCATTGCCTATGCGGTCGGGCTGATCGCCATCCGCCGCACTTTGGTGAGGCACGTCTGATGATCGCCGGTCGCTCCACCTCCTCGCGCATCGCCGGCGGCGTCGGCCTTTACGCGGCAATCGCAGCCTATGTGATCTTCGCGCTGTTCCCGATCTTCTGGACGCTGAAGATCTCGGTGACGCCCGAGCGGCTGCTCTATTCCGAAGGCATCACCTTCTGGCCGTCCGAGATGACGCTCAAGAATTTCGCCACCGTGCTGGAGGCCTCCGACTTCCCGCGCTATTTCCTGAACAGCGTCATCGTCTCGGTGTCGACGGCGGGGTTTGTCACCGTCATCGCAACGCTGGCCGGCTACGCCATGTCGCGCTTCACTTTCCGCGGCAAGGCGACTTTGGCCATCCTGCTGCTGCTCACCCAGACCTTCCCGCTGGTCATGGTCATCCCGCCGATCTACCGCATCATGGGCGACATCGGCCTGACCAACAGCCTGACCGGGCTGATCATCATCTACACCGCCTTCAACACCGCCTTCGCCACCTTCCTGATGCAGTCCTTCTTCGACGGCATTCCGAAGGACCTGGAGGAGGCGGCGATGATCGACGGCTGCACGCGCGCTCAGGCGATGCGCCGGGTGATCGTGCCGCTCACCCTGCCGGGCATGGGCGCCACGCTCGGCTTCGTCTTCACCGCCGCCTGGAGCGAACTGCTGTTCGCGCTGATGCTGATCTCCAGCGACGAGCAGAAGACGTTCGCGGTCGGCCTGCTCACCTTCATCGGCAAGTTCGCGGTCGACTGGGGGCAGATGATGGCGGCGTCCATCCTGGCGCTGATCCCGGTCTGCATCTTCTTCGCCTTCCTGCAACGCTATCTCGTCACCGGCCTCACCGCCGGCGCGGTCAAAGGATAAAAGATGGCTTCCGTCACCCTGCAACATGTCGAGAAGGACTACGGCTCGCTGCGCATCCTGCACGGCGTCGACCTCGAGATCGTCGACGGTGAGTTCGTCGTGCTGGTCGGTCCGTCGGGCTGCGGCAAGTCCACGCTGCTGCGCATGATCGCCGGACTGGAGGAGGTCTCCGGCGGCGAGATACGCATCGGCGAGCGCCTGGTCAACGACGTGGCGCCGAAGGACCGCGACATCGCCATGGTGTTCCAGTCCTATGCGCTCTACCCGCATATGGACGTCTCCTCCAACATGGGCTTCAGCCTGATGCTGAAGAAGGCCGAGAAGACGACGATCGACGGCAGGGTCGGCGCCGCCGCCAAACGGCTCGGCCTGGAAACTTTCCTCGGCCGCTTGCCGCGCCAGCTCTCCGGCGGTCAGCGCCAGCGCGTCGCCATGGGCCGCGCCATCGTGCGCGACCCGAAGGTGTTCCTGTTCGACGAGCCGCTGTCGAACCTCGACGCCAAGCTGCGCGTCCATATGCGCGCCGAGATCAAGGCGCTGCACCAGCAGCTCAAGACCACCTCGGTCTATGTCACGCATGATCAGGTGGAAGCCATGACCATGGCCGACCGCATCGTCGTCATGCATGACGGCTATGTCCAGCAGGTCGGCCATCCGCTGGAGCTTTACGACCGGCCGGTCAACACCTTCGTCGCCGGCTTCATCGGCTCCCCCGGCATGAATTTCCTGCCGGCGAAGGTCACCAAGGGCGGCAAGGTGGACGCCGTGCTCGCCGATGGCCAGAAGCTGAGGCTGCCGGACGGCCTGCCGCTGAAGGACGGCGACGCGCTCACCGTCGGGCTGCGGCCCGAGCACATCAGGCTGGTCGACGACGGCGCGCTGAAAGGTGAGGTCGAGGTCGTCGAGCCGCTCGGCCTGTCGACGCAATTCTATGTCAGGCTCGCCAACCAGCAGATCTGCGTCTTCGTCATGGGCCGCAGCGATGTGAAGCCGGGCGACACGGTTCGGCTGTCAGCCGATCCGGCCTCGCTGCATCTGTTCGATCCGGCAACCGGTAATCGCATAGGTTAGGTCAGCCAATCGGTGCGGGTGTGGTGCCCCTGAGCTAGAATCGTTCCCGTTGATTCGTCTCGGGCAAGGAACGGCATGAGCAAGGCTCTCGGCACATTCGCATTGGTCACGCTCCTGAGCGCCTTGCTGATGGCGCTTTCGCTGGCGGTCGCAAGGCATGGCTACCCTTACGGCGCTTTCGGCATGAAGCGGCTGGACGGCATTGCCGAAGCGGGTTCGTTCCTCCCCATCGCCGCCATCTATTTCTTCAGCGCGCTGTTGATGATGATCCTGCCTATCCGTGCCGCCGGCGTCGTGCTCACCCATGCCGCCGACGCCATCTTCTGGGCGACGATCGTGCTGTTCGCCACCATTGTCGGCTCGCTTCTCGCCAGATGGGCCTTCGGCCAAAGTGGCGTGCTTTCGGCGCTCCTGAACTGGCGCTTCCTGTTCGCAGTGGCGATCGTGGCGGCGCATCTCACCATGAACGAGCTTCGTCGCAACATCCTGCTCAGAAGCCTGTTCTTCGTCATCTTCGCGGCCGCTACGCTTGCCTGCCTGTTCTGGTCGTTTTCCGTCTGAGGCCTCAAGCTCCACGTCGTGACAGGTCGTCGCGGGCAGCGCGATGGACTTCCACCGTCGCGCGCCTACCTTTATCGAAAGCGCTCGGGTAGACCTTTCAGCGGACAATGCGTATATCATTTGTCTGACAAATGACCGGCGCCTTGCCGCCCCAGCAATCTCGAAGAAATAAGCCAATCTCGAAGGAATGAAGATGACCGTGCTCCGCAAGAACCTGATCGACGGCGAGTGGCTGGGCGAGGCCGGCTCGCGCAACATCAACCCCTCGAACACCAACGATGTCGTTGGCGAATACGCCTCGGCCGGGCCGGAAGAGGCCAAACAGGCCATCGCCGCAGCCAAGGCCGCCTTTCCGGCCTGGTCGCGCTCTGGGCCGCTGGCACGCCATGCCGTGCTGAAGAAGACGTCCGACGAGATCATGGCGCGCAAGGACGAGATCGGGCGGTCGCTGGCGCGCGAGGAGGGCAAGACGCTGGCCGAAGGCATCGGCGAAACCATCCGGGCGGCGCAGATCTTCGACTTCTTCGCCGGCGAGACGCTGCGCCTGTCGGGCGAGATGGTGCCCAGTGTGCGGCCGGGCGTCGGCGTCGAGATGACACGCGAAGGCGTTGGCGTCGTCGGCATCATCACGCCGTGGAATTTCCCGATCGCCATTCCCGCCTGGAAAATTGCGCCTGCGCTCGCCTACGGCAACACGATCGTCTTCAAACCGGCGGAACTGGTCCCCGAAAGCGCCTGGACCATCGTCGACATCCTGCATCGCGCCGGCCTGCCCAAGGGCGTGCTCAACCTCGTCATGGGCAAGGGCTCGGTGGTCGGCCAGGCCATGCTCGACAGCCCCGACGTCAACGCCATCTCCTTCACCGGCTCGGTCGGCACGGGAAAGCGCGTCGCCGCGGCAGGTGTGGAGCATATGCGCAAGTTCCAGCTCGAGATGGGCGGCAAGAACCCGCTCGTCGTGCTCGATGACGCAGACCTGGCGGTCGCTGTCGACTGCGCGATCAACGGCGCCTATTTCTCGACCGGCCAGCGCTGCACGGCGTCCTCGCGCCTGATCGTCACCGAAGGCATCCACGACCGCTTCGTCGACGCGATGAGGGAGCGCCTGGACAAGCTTGTCATCGGCGACGCGCTGGATGCCAAGACGCAGATCGGTCCGGTGGTCGACCAGACCCAGCTGAAGCAGGACGAGGACTATATAGCGATCGGCCGCCAGGAAGGCGCCGAGCTCGCCTTCGGCGGCGAGCGGCTGGAGCGCGAGACGCCCGGTTTCTATCTGCGGCCGGCGCTGTTCACCGGCGCCACCAATGCCATGCGCATCTCGCGCGAGGAGATTTTTGGCCCTGTCGCCAACGTCATCCGCGTCAAGGACTATGACGAGGCGCTGGCCGTCGCCAACGACACCCCGTTCGGCCTGACGTCCGGCATCTGCACGACGAGCCTCAAGCACGCGACGCATTTCAAGCGCAATTCCGAAGCGGGGATGGTGATGGTCAACCTGCCGACCGCGGGCGTCGACTTCCATGTGCCTTTCGGCGGCCGCAAGGGCTCGAGCTACGGCCCGCGCGAGCAAGGCCGCTACGCCATGGAGTTCTACACCACCGTGAAGACGGCCTATACATTTGCCGGCTAGGCGGAAGGCCCAAAAATGTCGGGCTTTGCCGGAATGACCTGGCTCAACCCGCCGCCGCACCACGCGTTCGGCGACGGGACGCTCCGTGTTCGCACCGGCATGGAGACCGATTTCTGGCGTGAGACCTTCTATGGCTTCCGGCGCGACAATGGCCATTTCTTCTACCGGCCGATAGCCGGCGACTTCAGCGCCGAGGTCACCGTGAACGGCGACTATAGCGCGCTTTACGACCAGGCCGGGCTGATGCTGCGCTTGAGCGAAACGCACTGGATCAAGGCGGGCATCGAATACACCGACGGCCTTGCCTACTTTTCCGTCGTCGTCACCAACGACAGATCCGACTGGTCGCTGGTCGCCATTCCCGCGGACCCGAACGGTGTCCGGATACGCCTGACCCGACATGCCGAGGCAATCCGCATCCAGTATCGGGATGCTGCGGACGGCCGTTGGAAGCCGGTACGGCTGGCCCATTTCCCGGTCTCGCGAAGCGTCGATGTAGGCATGATGTGCTGCTCGCCGCAGCGCGAGGGCTTCGAGGCCACTTTCTCCGATTTCATAGTCGGTCCGCCGATTTCCAGGCACTTGCATGACTGACCGGCGCATTTCTTGCCTGGCGATCAAAGCCTCTGCCCGAGCGCCTGGCTGGGCGAATTGGTGAACTCGGCATGCATCCGCGCTGCTGGCTCGCTCAACTCGTCAATCAACGCCTGCAGCGCGGCACGGGCCGGGTGACGGGCAAGGCCATCCCTGCCGTTTGGCGCTGAAGCATTCCTGCGGACCCGCTTGCGGCGCTGGAAGGCAGCCCGTCGCGGCCGGCCGTTCTGAGGCAGGCGCTCACCCGGCTCGCATTCGATCCGGCCCGGGTGGTCCGATCATGATTTGAAGGCGGCCACGACGGGAGTCAGCGGGGCGTGGCGTCCAGCCCCAATCCCTGGCGAACCGCGTCACGGATCGCTTGCGGCCCGAAACGGGACCAGGCGGAGTCATGGGCTCGCGCCCGCAAGCGGGTCATGCCCGCCTGGTCGGAACAGAGCCCGACCGCCAGGTCGGCCAAGCCCTCGTCGCTGTCGGACAGCAGGATGTCTTCGTTTTCGACAAGATCCAGGCCTTCCGCCGCCAGCGGCGTCGCGATCACCGGAACACCCGCGGCTGTCGCCTCGAGGATCTTGATGCGCGTGCCGCCGCCGATGGCAAGCGGCACGATGGTGAGATGGGCAGCGGACAACAGCGGCCCGGTGTCCTCCGGGTCCTCGACCAGACTGACCCCATCCAGCCCTGCAAGGGCGCGAACGGGCGGCCCCGGCGAACGGCCCGCGAGAACGAGCGTCGCGGCCGGCAGCGTCCGGTGGATGCGGGGCAAGATAATGCGGGCCAACCGCTCGGCGGCGTCGATGTTCGGCTCGTAGCCCAGATGGCCAACAAAAAAGATAAGCGGAAAGCGATCGGAGGCGGCTGGTTGCAGAGGCAGCGTCTGCGGCATCCGATCGGCGCGCGGGATGCCGTTCGGCACGATGTCTATGGGTATTGCGGGCTGGACAAATGTCTCCAGCCGCTCGCGATCCAACTGCGAGCAGACCCAGATCCGGTCGACGATGGCGGCCGCCCTTCTTTCGAGTGGTCTGACGCCGGAGGAAAACAGTGGCCAGAACTTCTTGCGCGGCAACTGATCGGCGAGGTCCGATTCGACATTGTGCATGTCGAGAATCAGTTGCCGGACCGCCGGTCGCAACGGAGCGAGAAGTTTGAACAGCGCAATGCCTTCGACGACGATCGTGTCCGGGCGGAAGTCCCGCACCAGCCCCTTGAGGCGCGCCAGCGCCGGAAGCGGTATCCGGCTCTCGCCCCGGATCCTTCGCCAGCCAAGCGACGGCGCGCGCCGTTCGGTCTCATTGGTCAGCTGAACCAGGCGGATGTCCAGGCCGACAGGTTGCGCTTCGCCGGTCTGTGGCACGACCGAGGCAAGGCAAACCGGGCCGAACGCGGCGGCCGCCGTGGCATTGCCGAAATTCCTCAGATCACCGCCGGATGTCGGCGGAAAGGGCGGTTCGTGGCAGACTATCAGTGTTCGTTGCAAGCCTATCTGATCCCCTCCAGCAAACTGGTCGCCCGGCCGCACGCCGCCATCCATAGATGGTCCGAAGTCTGGAGCAGTTCACCGTCTCACGGAAACGGCGGGCTGCTCTAACTATTTGTTTCTATGCAATTCCGGGCGGAGAACCGTTTACACACTTTTCCTGGAATGCTCCAGATTTCCATCCGCTGCCGAAATGCAGGAACAATTCGCTGCTCGGGTGATGCGTCCAGGCTGCGCCGCCGCCCCATTCCGGCCTTTTCGCTATGCAACAAGCCTCCGACGGTCGCCCCTTTTGCCCGTGACAACATTTGCGGTTGAGCCGCCGGCCGTTGGGCGATAGGTTATGCTGCAGTGCACAATGCATCCCGGCCAGGCCGAACATTGGCTTTGCGCCGGCTACCGCGCGCTGAACGCTCCAAGGCTAACGGACAAAAATCCGGCATGAAGATCCCGAAATCCATTCTGCTCGATCCGGAGGCAAACAAGGCCTATGGCGCCTTTGCCGTTGTGGTTTCCGTCTTTGCCTTCGCCTATTCGAGCAATTTCGGCCAGATCCTGATCCTTGCCTACTACGCGGTCTGGCTGCCGCTGCTCTTCGTCGACTACAGGCGCTTCACTTGGAAGCTCTCGAGCGCCTGGCTGCCGCTACTCTTCGCGGCCTATGTCTGCCTGTCGGTCTTCTGGTCGCAGGCCGCCGGCATCAGCGCGCGTGCGGCGGTGCAATACTCCTCGCACATTGTCTGTGCCTATGTCGCGGCCCGCACCATCAGCGTCCGGACGCTGGTGCTGGGCTCGTTGATCGGCATCTTCTTCGTCCTGCTCTATTCCCTGAAGGTCAACGCTTACGCGCTCGACACGGTCGACGGCACCTTCAATTTCGTCGGCGCTTTCGCTTCCAAGAACCAGGTCGGTTTCTTCTCCTCCTTCGGCATCTTTTTGTCCCTCGTCTTCCTGATGTTCTACCGGCGTAACTGGCTGAGCTTCTTCTGGACAGCGCCGATCATCCTGATGTCGGCATACATGCTGGCGATCGCCCATTCGGCGACATCCGTCGCCTCGCTGCCGGCGGTGTTCGGCGTCGTCATCCTGCTCACCATGAGCAGGGTCCTGTCGCGCCGCTACCGCCGGGTGCTGTTCGTGGTCGGCGGCGGCGCGCTGGTGGGAGGGGTGGTGGCGGCGCTCAACCTTGGTCTGCTGGATGTCGTGCTCGGCGTCTTCGGCAAGGATTCGACGCTGACCGGCCGCACCTATCTGTGGCAGCAGGGCTGGGAGGCGGCGCAATTGCATCCGCTGCTCGGCTACGGCTATGCCGCCTACTGGGTGCAGGGCTTCGCCGATCCGGAACGCTTGTGGGCGGAGTTCTACATCTCGACCCGCACCGGCTTCCACTTCCACAACACCTATGTCGAGACCCTGGTCGAGATCGGCTTCATCGGCGTCACCATGCTGGCATTGATCATCCTGCGCGCCTTCTACGGGCATATATCGAAGGTGGTGTTCGGGGCATGGAACGCCGATTCGGTGGTGCTCGCCGGCGCTGTCGGGCTGATGCTGATCCGCTCCTTCTTCGAGGTCGAGATTCTCGGCCCCTACTTCATGGCGTCCTTCATCGTCTATTACGGCCTGTTCAAGCTGAGCCCGATGCCGGTGGCGCGACGGCGGCGGACGGCTCACCTCCCGATCGACGATGAAAGGCACGCGAACCGCATCCCTGCTCCGGTCTGAGCGACTGCGGCAAATTGCTAGAGCAATTCCAGGAAAAGCGTGGAACGGTTTCCGTCCGGAGTTGCGTAAAAACAAATGCTTAGAGCGGTTCGGCGATTCTATGAATCGCTGAAACGCTCTCGGAAAGTGTGGGGCGGGTTCCGGAAAGGCTCGACCGCTCGAAGGCCTGTTGAGAGTCAGGTCGGGCCGAGCCGGGAACGGTGGGGCGGAGCGTCCTTGAAGTGGGTGAGCACCGGCCTGCGCCGGACCTGAATATCAGCAGACCTTAGAGCGCTTCAGGTTTTGACGGAAGCGTATCCGGCGTTGTTGAAGTAGTTTGAGCATTCGTCGGGTTCTATGGTGGCGACGAGGTGTCCGATGTGTCGCCAGGTGTCGTCGATGGTTCGCTTCTGG
>NZ_SRUU01000025.1 GCF_004791585.1 Mesorhizobium sp. M1C.F.Ca.ET.210.01.1.1 | reverse complement strand
CGTCGCGTTGCTCGCTCCGCACAGGCTCGCAGCGATCATCATTACGATCAAATCGCCAAGCCGATGCGTGGCGTTGCCAGCGCGCGGATCGGGCACCGCACCGAAATAGCTCTCAAGGCTGGAAATGACAGTCTCTCCTTCGTTCGACTGCCTGCCCAAAGAATCCCTTCTCAGGCCAACTTCAACTCCCAAAAAGCCATATGCGATTCCCCTGCCCGTCGACCGGGGGAGAGGAAAGGAGAAGCGCTCCCCTATATATGCAGCGCGTGCCCCAGCGCCTTCAGCGCCGCTTCCTGGAAACCCTCGCCCTGCGTCGGATGCGCATGGATGGTGCCGGCGATGTCCTCCAGCCGCGCCCCCATTTCCAGCGCCAGGCCGAAGGCCGCGGAGAGTTCCGATACGCCCTGGCCGACCGCCTGGATGCCCAGCACCAGATGATTGTCGGCGCGAGCCACAACCCGCACAAAACCGTCCTCGCCCTGCTTGGTCATGGCGCGGCCGTTGGCGGCGAACGGAAACTGCCCGATCTTGATCTCGCCGGCGAGCGCCTTCGCCTCCTCCGGTGACAGGCCGGCTGTGACCAGCTCGGGATCGGTGAAGCAGATCGCGGGAATAGCGCGCTTGTCCCAGCTTCTCTTGTGGCCGGCGACGATCTCGGCCACCATCTCGCCCTGCGCCATGGCGCGATGCGCCAGCATCGGCTCGCCGGTGACGTCGCCGATGGCATGGATGCCGCGCATCGAGGTCCGGCACTGGTCGTCGATGCGGATGAATCTTCCGGCCATGTCGAGGTCGATCTGCTCCAGCCCCCAGCCTTCGGTCAGCGGCTTGCGCCCGACCGTCACCAGGATCCTGTCGGCGGCGACCTTCGCGTTCTTGCCGTCCGCCGTCTCGACCAGGAGCGCATCACCCTTGGTCGACAGCCCCCCGGCCTTTGCGTCGGTCATCACCTCGACGCCGAGCTCGCCCAGGCGTTTGAGCACGGACCTTGTCAGCTCGGCATCATATTGCGCCAGCACGCGCGGCAGCGCTTCGACCACAGTGACCTTGGCGCCCATCTTGGCGAAGGCCATGCCGAGCTCCAGGCCGATATAGCCGCCGCCGACGACGGCGAGCTTCTTCGGGACTTGGGCGAGCGCCAGCGCCTCCGTCGACGAGATGACCGGTCCGCCGAAGGGCAGGAACGGCAGCTCGACCGGAGCCGAGCCGGTCGCGATGACCACCGTCTCGGCGCGGATAACCTGCGTACCGGTCTCGGTCTCGACCTCGACGGTCTTGCCGTCCCGGAACATTGCCCAGCCGTGCACGGTCTTGACCTTGGCCTTTTTGAGCAGCCCGGCCACGCCGCTGGTGAGCCGGCTAACGATGCCGTCCTTCCACGCGACCGTCCTGATCAGATCGAGCGTCGGCGCACCTACCTTGATACCGAGCAGGTCCTTGCCGCCGGCCATATGCGCGATCTTCCCGAACTCCTCCGCGGCATGGATCAGCGCCTTGGAGGGAATGCAGCCCACGTTGAGGCAAGTGCCGCCGGGTTTCGCAACCTCGACAATCACCGTGTCGATGCCGAGCTGGCCGGCGCGGATGGCGCAGACATAGCCGCCGGGACCGGCGCCGATGACGAGCAGCTTGCAGGAGATTTCTTTCATGGGGTCAGTCCTTTCGGCTGGCGCGCGCCTTCCCTTCTCCCCTTGTGGGAGAAGGTGGATCGGCGCGGTAGCGCCGAGACGGATGAAGGGTGTTCCAGCGGAGTGAGACGATGGCGTTCCCTGGAGCACCCTTCATCCGTCGCCTTCGGCGACACCTTCTCCCACAAGGGGAGAAGGGGGAGCCCACATTCCAGCCTCGTGACGTTCGCAATCAACGCCATCGTCTAATCCACGAAGATCAGCGCCGGCGTCTCCAGCAGCGCCTTGATGCGCTGCACGAACACCGCGGCATCCCAGCCGTCGATGACGCGATGGTCGAAGCTGGACGACAGGTTCATCATCTTGCGCGGAATGAACTGCGTGCCGTCCCACACCGGCCGCACCATCATCTTGTTGACGCCGACGATCGCCACCTCCGGGTAGTTGATGACCGGCGTCGTCGCCACACCGCCCATGGCGCCGAGCGAGGTGATGGTGATGGTCGAGCCGGAAAGCTCCTCGCGGCTCGCCGTGCCGGACTTGGCAGCGTCCGCAAGCCGATTGACCTCGGCAGCACAATCCCAGACATCGCGCGCCTCCGCATGCTTGACCACCGGCACCACGAGCCCCGACGGCGTCTGGGCGGCGATACCGATATGGATGCCTTCATGCTGGTGGATGACGCCGGCCTCGTCGTCGAACAGCGCGTTGAGGTTCGGCTGGTCGGCGATCGCCTTGACCATCGCCCGCATCAGGAAAGGCAGCAGCGTCAGCTTCGGCCTTTCCGCCCCCTTGGCCCCGCGCTTCTCCTTGTTGAGCGTGGCGCGCAGATCCTCCAGCGCCGTGACGTCGATCTCCTCGACATAGGTGATATGAGGGATGCGCGATTTGGCGAGCGACATCTTTTCGGCGATCTTGCGCCGCAGGCCGACGACCTTGATGTCCTCGACGCCGTCCTTCGGCGCAAGGCCGGTGGCGCGGGCGAGCTGCGGACCGCGCGCCAGGAAGGCCTCGATGTCCTCATGGCTGATGCGCCCGGCCGGGCCGCTGCCCGCAACCTGGCGGAGATCGATGCCGGCTTCCCTGGCGCGCAGCCGGACGGCGGGCGAGGCAAGCGGCTTTTCGCCTTCGGCGCGCGGCGCGCCCGGGACGGACGATGGACGTGCCTTCGGCGCGGCGACCTGAGGCGGCACCTTCGCAGGGGGCTCCGCCGGCTTCGGCGATGATTTCGGAGCGCTCGGGGCCGGCTCGGCCTTCACCTCAGGCGGCTTGGCCTCCGCTTTCGGTGAGGCCCCGGCGGTGCTATCCGCCTTCACATTGCCTTCGCCGGCTACCTTTAGCCGCACGATCGGCGAGCCGATCGCCACCGTGTCGCCAATCTCGGCGCCGAGCCAAAGGATCTCGCCGTCGACCGGCGACGGGATCTCGACCGTCGCCTTGTCGGTCATCACGGCGGCAAGCACGGCATCCTCGCGCACCAGGTCGCCGATCTTGACGTGCCATTCGACAAGCTCGGCTTCGGCGACGCCTTCGCCGACATCGGGAAGCTTGATCACATATTCGCCCATCCTCAGGCTTCCCCCTTCTTCAAGCTTCAATCGTCTCGACGAGCGCGCGCCCGACCCGCGCCGGGCCAGGGAAATACTCCCACTCCTGCGCATGCGGATAGGGCGTGTCCCAGCCGGCGACGCGCGCCACCGGTGCTTCCAGATTGTAGAAGCAGTTCTCCTGCACCAGCGAAACCAGCTCGGCGCCGAAGCCGGAAGTGAGCGTCGCCTCATGCACGACGACGCAGCGCCCGGTCTTCTTCACCGAAGCAACGATCGTGTCGAGGTCGAGCGGCAAAAGCGTTCTCAGATCGATGATCTCGGCATCGATGCCGGTCTCCTCGGCCGCGGCCTGCGCGACATAGACCATGGTGCCGTAGGCAAGCACGGTGACCGCCGAGCCCGGCCGGCGGATCGCCGCCTTGCCGAGCGGGATCGTGTAGTGGCCGTCGGCGACCTCGCCGAGCTCGTGCTTCGACCAGGGCGTCACCGGCCGGTCGTGGTGGCCGTCAAAGGGGCCGTTATAGAGCCGCTTCGGCTCGAGGAAGATCACCGGGTCGGGATCCTCGATCGCCGCGATCAAGAGCCCCTTGGCGTCATGCGGATTGGACGGCACCACCGTCTTCAGCCCAGACACATGCGTGAATAGCGCCTCCGGGCTCTGGCTGTGCGTCTGGCCGCCGAAAATGCCGCCGCCGGTCGGCATGCGCACCACGATCGGGCAGGTGAAATCGCCGTTCGAGCGGTAGCGCAGCCGCGCCGCTTCCGAGACGATCTGGTCATAGGCCGGATAGACATAGTCGGCGAACTGCACCTCGACGCAGGGCTTGAGGCCGTAGGCGGCCATGCCGATGGCCGAACCGACGATGCCCGATTCGCTGATCGGCGCATCGAAGCAGCGGCTCTTGCCGTATTTGGCCTGCAGGCCTTGCGTGCAGCGGAAGACGCCGCCGAAGAAGCCGACATCCTCGCCATAGACGATGACGCGCTCGTCGCGCGCCATCGACACGTCCATGGCGTCGCGGATCGCCTCGATCATCGTCCGTCTGGGCATGGTCAGACCCCCGCCTGCTGGCGCTGGCGCCGCAGATGCGGCGGCATCTCGGCATAGACACCCTCGAACATGTCGCGCGTCGACGGCTTGCCGCCGGCATGTAGCGTGCCGTGGCTCTCGGCCTCCTTCTGCGCCGCGATCACTGTCTCGAGGATTTCGGCTTCGGCCTGGGCGTGGCGTTCGTCTGACCAGACACCCTTGTGGATGAGATGGTTCTTCAGCCTGACCACAGGATCGCCGAGCGGCCAGGCATCGGATTCGGCCTTCGGCCGGTAGGCGGACGGATCGTCCGAGCTCGAATGGGCGCCGACGCGATAGGTGACATATTCGACCAGCGTCGGCCCGAGATTCCGCCGGGCCCGTTCGATCGCCCATTTGGCGACGGCATGGACGGCGAGATAGTCGTTGCCGTCGACGCGCAGCGACGGAATGCCGAAGCCAAGGCCGCGCGCGGCGAAGGTGCCGGAGCCGCCGCGGGCGATTCCCTGGAAGGTCGAGATCGCCCACTGGTTATTGACAACGTTGAGCACGACCGGCGCCTTGTAGGTCGAGGCGAAGACCAGCGCCGCATGGAAATCGGACTCCGCCGTCGAGCCGTCGCCGATCCAGGCGGCGGCGATGCGCGAATCCTTCGAGATCGCCGAGGCCATCGCCCAGCCGACCGCCTGGATGTACTGCGTCGCCAGATTGCCGGAGATCGAGAAGAAGCCGTGCTCCTTCGACGAATACATGATCGGCAGTTGCCGGCCTTTCAGCGGATCGGCCTCGTTGGAATAGATCTGGTTCATCATCGTGACCATCGGGTAGCCGTCTGCGATGAGCAGGCCGGCCTGCCGATAGGTCGGGAAGTTCATGTCGCCCTTGGCCAGCGCCTTGCGGAAGGCGCAGCTCACCGCCTCCTCGCCCAGATGCTGCATATAGAACGAGGTCTTGCCCTGGCGCTGCGCCATCTGCATGCGCGCGTCGAAGGTACGCAGCGTCATCATGTGCCGCAGGCCTTCGAGCAGTTCGGCGTCGGAGAGCAGCCCGGCCCACGGCCCGACCGCCTCGCCGTCGCGGTTGAGCACCCGGATGATCGAGAAGGCCATGTCGCGGATGGTGCGCGGGTCGACGTCGATCTCCGGCCGCGGCGCCGATCCGGCCTTGGGGATCGTCACATTGGAGAAATCCGGTGTCCCGCCCGGCCGCACCTCCGGCTCCGGCACATGAAAGCGCAACATTCCAGCATCGGCCATGACCTTCGTCCTCCAATGTTGCCGGTGCAATATTTGCACATCCGCGCCGCCATTTCATCGGGCGAGATTGCGGCCGTCCTCCCGGCCATCGGCTGCTGAAAGCCGACGCGGCACGCAAGCGCAAAATGCAGATATGGCGGCGAAATTTCTTGTCGATCTTTTCCGGCGCCGCGCAATTTGGCGGAAGTTTGCGCAGGGTTTCCCGCCAGATAAGACAATTGGCGGCAGCGAGAGCCTGGCGCGGTCTTCCTTCTCTCCCCTTGCGGGGTGAGCAGCCGGTTCGCGAAGCGAATTCATCGTGCCAGTGGCACGATGAAAGGCCAGCGATCGCCGGGACGCTGCGAAGCAGTGGGGACCCGGCCGGGGGTGGATCGGCGCGCCGATCTCCGGTTCACCCCGCATCACCATCATGCTAACCACGCTTCCATGGCACAGAAGAAGGGATATGAGGTCGATTCGTGGCTGGCGCGGCCGGATCCGGCCATGGCAATCGTGCTGCTTTATGGCCCCGATCGCGGCCTGGTCGCCGAGCGGGCCAAGACCTTCGCGACAAGGACCGGCCTGCCGCTCGACGATCCGTTCTCGGTGGTCAGGCTGGATGGGTCGGAGGTAGATCGCGATGAGGGCCGCCTGCTCGACGAGGCGCGCACCGTGCCGATGTTTTCCGACCGGCGGCTGCTCTGGGTGCGCAATGCCAGCGGCCAGAAGGCGCTGGCCGACGACGTCAAGGCGCTGACGGCCGAGCCGGCGCGGGATGCAGTCATTCTGATTGAAGCGGGCGACCTGAAGAAGGGCACGGGCCTGCGGGCCATCGTCGAGGCCGCAGGCAACGCCATCGCCTTGCCCTGCTATGCCGACGAGGCTCGCGATCTGGATTCGGTGATCGACGACGAACTGCGCAAGGCCGGCATGTCGATGACGCTGGACGCCCGCCAGGCGCTGCGGCGCAATCTCGGCGGCGATCGGCTGGCCTCGCGCGGCGAGATCGAGAAGCTGGTGCTTTATGCTCACGGCAAGAGGGAGATCGACCTCGACGACGTCAATGCCATGTCCGGCGACGTCTCCGGCGCTTCGTTCGACGATGCGGTCGACGCCATGCTCGACGGCAAGGTCGCCGATTTCGACACAGCCTTCACCCGGCACTGCCAATCGGGCGGCCATCCGTTCCTGGTGCTGTCCTCGGCGATGCGGCAGTTGCAGGCGATCCAGGTGATGCGCGGCCAGATGGAGGCCGGCGGCCGCAACGCCGCCTCCGTCGTCGCCGGCGCCCGCCCGCCCGTCTTCTTCTCGCGCCGCAAGCTGGTGGAAAAGGCGCTGGAGCGCTGGAGTGTCGAGGCGCTGGGCCGGGCGCTGAATCGCTTGCAGACGGCGGTGCTGCAGACGCGCAGGCGGCCGGACCTTTCCGAGGCGCTGGCAAGGCAGGCGCTGCTGGGCATCGCGATCGAGAGCGCCAGGCTGGGGCAGCGTTAGGCGATTGCCTGCCCCCCTGAGCGCCTCGTCATCCTCGGGCTTGACCCGAGGATCCATTCCGTCACCTTCCACGTGGAGTGCGGCCGTGCAGAATTCTGTAATAGCTGCATCGATTTAGCGTCACGGCATGGATTCCAGGGTCTGCGCGCGTCGCTTCGCTCCTTGCTCCGCCCAAGAATGACGACCACCGAATGTTGGCCTTCGTGTCCACCTGCTCAGCCGGGCATCTCCCTCGCGAGGAACCTCGAGGTGAGATTGGCCGTCGCAACCACCTTTGCCATTCGCCGCCGCAAACGAAAGGGCCGGCGTAGCGGCCGGCCCTTTCGTTTATCACCAGTATATCAGGCTGACTTAACCTTAAGCCAGAACTTCATTGGCCGGCTAAACCGTGCCGCATCAGCACCTTAACGCTCGTCCTTCAAGCGCCGGCATAGCTCATCCAGCTGATCCAGCGTGCGGTAGCTGACCCGCAGCGTGCCGCCCGTGCCCTTGTGCTCGATCGACACGATCATGCCGATCGTGTCGGTCATCAGCTTTTCCAGCGCCAGCGTGTCGGGATCCTTCTCCGGCGCTCTCGCCGCGGACTTCGCCTTGGCCGGCGTCGGTCCGGCGGGCATCTGCGCCAGCGCCTCAGCCTGGCGCACCGAAAGCCCCTCCTTGACGATGCGCTTGGCAAGGCCGGCCGGGTCCTCGGCGGTGACCAGCGTGCGGGCATGGCCGGCCGACAGATCGCCGTCGACCAGCATGTCGCGGATGACATTAGGCAGCTTCAAAAGACGCAGCGTATTGGCGACATGGCTGCGGCTCTTGCCGATCACCTGGCCGAGATCGGCCTGCGTGTAGCCATGCTCGTCGATCAGCTGCTGGTAGCCTTGCGCCTCCTCGACTGGGTTGAGGTCGGCGCGCTGCACGTTCTCGATGATCGCCAGTTCCAGCGCCGTGCGGTCGTTGACGTCGCGAACGATGAGCGGGATTTCCGTCAGCCCGGCGCGCTGCGCCGCCCGCCAGCGCCGCTCGCCGGCGATGATCTCGTAGCGGCCGGACTGCGAAGGGGAGGGCCGCGCCACCACCGGCTGCACGACGCCATGTTCGCGGATCGACTGGGCAAGATCGGTGAGCTCGGCATCGCCGAAATGCCGGCGCGGGTTCTTCGGGTTCGGGCTGACGAACTCGATCGGAACCTTGCCGTCCGCCGCCACCGCGCTTGGCTTTTCCGGCGCCGCAGGCCGGTCGATCTCGCCGATCAGCGCCGCGAGGCCGCGGCCCAGTCTTTTTCTTGATTGGTCTTCGCTCATTATTCTGTCCAGATCGTTTCGGAATCGAATCGGCTATTCGTTAATGGGATTCGGCCTGCCCGCGCGGCTCAGGCCGCGCGCAGCTTGCGCTCGCGGCGGATCACCTCCGAGGCGAGCTGCAGATAGGCCTGACTGCCGGAGCATTTCAGATCATAAAGGATCGCCGGCTTGCCGTAGGACGGCGCTTCGGAGACGCGAACGTTGCGCGGGATGATGGTCTCGTAGACCTTGTCGCCCATATGCGCCCGCACGTCCTGCACCACCTGGTTGGCGAGGTTGTTGCGGCCGTCGAACATGGTGAGCACGATGCCCTGGATGGTGAGATCCGGGTTGATCGTGCCGCGCACCTGCTCGACCGTCTCGAGCAATTGGCTGAGACCTTCCAGCGCGAAGAACTCGCATTGCAGCGGCACGAGAACCGAATCGGCCGCCGCCATTGAATTCAAGGTCAAAAGGTTGAGCGAGGGCGGACAGTCGATCAGCACATAGCCCAACGGCGCCGAACGCTCGGTCGCCGCGCGCAGCGCGTTGCGCAGCCTGAGCACGCGGTCGGGCGCCGAGGCGATCTCCATCTCGATGCCGAGCAGGTCGAGCGTCGAAGGCACGATCGACAAGCCCGGCACCGCGGTCGGCACCGCGGCCGCCTCCAGCTCGAGCTCGCCGGTCAGCACATCATAGGACGAGACGGTGCGATCCTTTCGGTCGATACCGAGGCCGGTGCTGGCATTGCCCTGCGGATCGAGATCGACGATCAGCACGCGCTCGCCGATCGCGGCCAGCGCCGTGGCCAGGTTGATGGCCGTGGTGGTCTTGCCGACGCCGCCTTTCTGGTTGGCGACGGTGATGATACGCGGTCCAGTTTTCATGGGTTTATGCCAGTAATTCATTGCGGGTCGCCGGGCGCAGATCGGTGATTTCGAGGATGACGCCGTGAGGGTCGGTCATGCTTGGATGTTCTACCAGATCGAAGCCCCAGCGGTGAGCGCTTTCTTCCACTTCGGTCCGGTAATCCCGGCCTTTGTGAAAGAGCGCGCGCGCGCCTTTGCTCAGCCAGGGCGCCGACAGGTCAAGGAGGCCCGGCAGCGCCGCCAGGGCTCGCGCCGTCACGATTTCCGGCGCAGAAACAAGGGGATAGCTGTCGCCGATGCGTTTGGCCAGGACGCGCGCCGGCAGGTTGAACTGGCCGATGACGGATTGCAGAAACGAGGCCTTCTTGCGGTTGCTCTCGACCAGATCGATCGAGGCGCCTGGACGCTCGGCAAGCAGGAAGCCCAGCACCAGTCCGGGAAAACCGCCGCCCGAGCCGAGATCGACCCAGCGCGTCGCGGCGGGCGCGATTCGGGCAAGCTGGGCGCTGTCCAGGATGTGGCGCCGCCAGACGTCGTCCAGCGTCGACGGCGCCGCCAGGTTGATGCTGCGATTCCATTTCAGAAAGAGCTGTTCGAAGGCTTGCAGGCGTTCGAATGTTTCACGTGAAACCGGACCTGCCGCCTTCTGCAGGTCCGCCCAGGCATGGGCACCCAAGTCATCGGCGCTCACGCCACGTCCCTTCGCGCGGCGAGCTCGCAATTGCGGACATGCGCGACGATTATGGCGAGCGCAGCCGGCGTCATGCCTTCCATGCGCTGAGCATCGGCGATCGAGCGCGGCATGCGTGACTTCATCTTCTGCTTGAGCTCGTTGGAGAGGCCTGGCACGTCGGAGAAGTCGATGGCCTCCGGAATGAGCCGCGACTCTTCATGCCTGATCTGCGCGACATCGGCCTGCTGCCGTTCGAGGTAGACGGAGTATTTCGCCTCCGTCTCAAGCCGCTCCGCCGTCTTCGCATCAAGCGCGGCAAAGCGCGGTTCGACACCTGTCAGCCAGGCCATGTCGACGCCCGGATGCGCCAGCAGTTCGTAGGCCGACCGCCGCACGCCGTCCTTGTTGATTTCCAAACCATGCCGCGCCGCCTCATTCGGCGTGAAGGTGACCGACTTTGCCAAGGCGCGGGCATGGTCGAGCCTCTGCGCGATCTCGCCAAAGCGCTGCATTCGTTCTGCCGACGCAATCGCGAGCCGGCCGGCAAGCGGCGTCAGCCGCTCGTCGGCATTGTCGGCGCGCAGTGATAGCCGGAACTCTGCCCGCGAGGTGAACATGCGATAGGGCTCGGCGATGCCGCGGCTGGTGAGGTCGTCGACCATCACGCCGATATAGGCTTCGGTACGGCTAAGCACGACCGGCTCGCTCCCTGATGCCTTGCGCGCCGCGTTGATGCCGGCAAGCAGGCCCTGCGCGCCGGCCTCTTCATAGCCGGTGGTGCCGTTGATCTGTCCGGCCAGGAACAGCCCCGCGACGCGCTTCGCCTCCAGCGTCGGCGACAATTCCCGCGGGTCGACATGGTCGTATTCGATCGCGTAACCCGGCTGCAGCATCGTCGCTTTCTCCAGTCCGGGGATCGTCTTCAGGATATCGAGCTGGACATCCTCCGGCAGCGACGTCGAGATGCCGTTCGGATAGACGGTGTGGTCGTCGAGGCCCTCCGGCTCGAGGAAGATCTGGTGGCCTTCGCGATCCCCGAACTTGACGATCTTGTCTTCGATCGAAGGACAATAGCGCGGTCCCACACCTTCGATCGAGCCGGAGTACATCGCCGAGCGCGTCAGATTGAGGCGAATCAACTCATGTGTCGTCGTCGAGGTGCGGGTGATGCCGCAATGGATCTGCGGGTTCGTGATTCGGTCGGTCATCAGCGAGAACGGCACCGGATCCTGGTCCGCCGCCTGGCTTTCCAGCGAGGCCCAATCGATGGTGCGACCGTCGAGGCGAGGGGGCGTCCCGGTTTTCAGACGTCCGAGGTTAAAGCCCGCTCGCGCCATCGTGGCCGAGAGCCCGTGGCTTGCCTGCTCGTTCATGCGGCCGGCGACGATCTTCTTCTCACCAATATGAATCAACCCACGCAGGAACGTGCCGGTGGTCAGCACGACGGCGCCGCAAGCGAGGCGCTGGTCGCGCGAAACCAGCACGGCCGCAACCCCCCCGTCCTCGATCTCCAGATCCAGAACCTCGCCCTCGACCACATCGAGACTAGCCTGCTCACGAATCGCTGCCTGCATCGCGAGGCGATAGAGCTTGCGGTCCGCCTGCGTGCGCGGGCCGCGCACGGCCGGGCCCTTGCGGCGATTGAGCAGGCGGAACTGGATGCCGGCGGTGTCGGCGATGCGGCCCATCAGCCCGTCCATGGCGTCGATCTCGCGCACGAGATGGCCCTTGCCCAGACCGCCGATAGCCGGGTTGCACGACATGACCCCGATCGTGTCGAAGCGCAGCGTTACCAGCGCGGTCCTGGCGCCGGCGCGCGCGGCGGCACTGGCCGCCTCACATCCGGCGTGACCACCGCCTACCACCACCACATCATAGTGATCGGTCATTTCAAGAATCCGGTTTCAGAGATTGACCGACACATGTCCCCGCAGCCCCGCGCTGTCAAGGACGAAGCCCGGACTCGTTTCACGTGAAACATATGTCCGACAGCTCCTGCCAGTGTTTCACGTGAGTCATCCGCATGCCCGAATCGCGAATCGGTGTTTCACGTGAATCACTTGCCGATGCAGAACTGCGAGAAAATGACGTCGAGCAAATCCTCGACATCAACCGCGCCAACGATCCGGCCTAGCCGGTCAGCCGCCAGGCGCAATTCCTCCGCGCGCAGCTCCTGGTTCAATCCCATCACGGCCGCCGAGAGGAAATCCTGAGCTTCGGCCAGCAATTCGACATGCCTCAACCTGGACGGCAGGACATCTCCGGTGTCTCCGATTGCAGACGCGGCGCGCCGCCCGATCTCGTCCAGCAAATCCGAAAGGCCGGTCCCAGTCGTCGAAGAAATCACCAGATCATACGCATGCAAGGGAGCCGCGCCGAGATCGACCTTCGTGCCGATCTTGAGCAATGGAACATCGGCAGGCGCCGCGCCCACCGCCATCGGGTTGGCAATGTCTTCCAGCAACAAGACAAGGTTCGCTTCACGAGCCCTGGCGCGCGCTCTTTCAATGCCGATCGCTTCAACCTTGCCGGCCGTGTCGCGCAGTCCAGCCGTATCGACCACGCGCACCATCATCCCATTGAGATCAAGCATCACTTCGAGCAGATCGCGGGTTGTCCCCGGTTCGTCGGTGACAATCGCCGCCTCGCGTCGGGCCAGCGCGTTGAACAGGCTGGACTTGCCGGCATTCGGCGCCCCAAGAATGACCACCTCGAATCCATCGCGAATGATCTCGGCGGTCTTGAACCCGCGGATGTGATCCCCGATCTCATCGATCATCCTTGCCACGTCAGACCAGACCGCTTCCGAAACGGAGCCCGGCACATCTTCTTCGTCCGCGAAATCGATCTCCGCCTCGATCATCGCTCGTGCATGGATCAGCCGACGGCGCCAGGTCGAATAAAGCTCGCTTTGCGCCCCTTCGGCGTTGCGCACGGCAAAGCGCCGCTGCGCCTCCGTCTCGGCATTGACGAGATCGGCCAGAGCCTCCGTCTCGACAAGGTCGAGCCTGCCATTGAGGAAAGCGCGCCGGGTGAATTCGCCGGGCTCGGCGTGCCTCACCCCTTCAAAACCGGTGATCGTCTCCAGCATCTTTGCGGCCACCGCGCGGCTGCCATGGACTTGGAACTCGGCAACGTCCTCACCAGTAAAACTGCCGGGCCCAGGAAAGAACAAGACAAGCCCATGATCGATAACCGAAGCGTCGGCCGCCTTAATCCTCCGCAACATGGTTACTCGGTCCTTAATGGGGCCGGCGATTGTTTCGACCACGAATCGAGTCTGCGGACCGGAAATGCGGATCACGGCGATGCCCGCGGGCAGGCGGCCGCT
Organism: Mesorhizobium sp. M1C.F.Ca.ET.210.01.1.1; assembly: GCF_004791585.1. Classification (GTDB taxonomy): domain Bacteria; phylum Pseudomonadota; class Alphaproteobacteria; order Rhizobiales; family Rhizobiaceae; genus Mesorhizobium. The sequence continues at coordinate 84,559 of NZ_SRUU01000025.1, read as the reverse complement.
CGAAAGCGCTACGATTGAATCCTTCGCGGTCATCTGGGAAACCATTTGCCGGACCTGCTGAAGCGCCCTAGCCTTTGCCTTGTAAACCAACCATGCCGAGCTGCCGACCGTGACCCTGCCCGCGCGAAACCTGCTTGCCGAAGAGGCAAGCCCCTATCTGCAGCAGCACAGCGACAATCCCGTGCACTGGCGGGCGTGGTCGCCGGCGGCCCTTGCCGAAGCGAAGGAGATCGGACGGCCGATCCTGCTCTCCATCGGCTACGCCGCCTGCCATTGGTGCCACGTCATGGCGCATGAAAGCTTTGAGAACGACGCTGTTGCCGCCGTCATGAACCGGCTCTTCGTCAATATCAAGGTCGATCGCGAGGAGCGGCCGGACATCGACCAGATCTATATGGCGGCGCTCCATGCCATGGGCGAGCAGGGCGGCTGGCCGCTGACCATGTTTCTCACGCCCGACGGCAAGCCTTTCTGGGGCGGCACTTATTTTCCGCGCGACGCGCGCTATGGCCGGCCGGGGTTCATCCAGGTGCTGGAAGCGGTCGACAAAGCCTGGCGGGAGAAGCAGCAAAGCCTTGCCGAAAGCGCCGATGGACTGACCGCTCATGTCGAGCAGCGGCTTGCCGGCGCAAACGGCAAGGCGGCACTCGACCATGACACGCTTGCCGATCTCGGCGGCCGCATCGACGGCATGATCGACCGCGATCTCGGAGGCCTCCGCGGCGCCCCGAAATTCCCCAACGCGCCCTTCATGCATAGCCTGTGGCTGTCCTGGCTGCGCGACGGCCGGGCCGCGCACCGCGATGCGGTGCTGCTCAGCCTGGAAAAGATGCTCGCCGGCGGCATTTACGATCATGTCGGCGGCGGCCTCAGCCGCTATTCGACCGACGCCGAATGGCTGGTGCCGCATTTCGAGAAGATGCTTTATGACAACGCCCAGCTCATCCGCCTGTGCAACTGGTCCTTTGCCGAGACAGGCAATGACTTGTTCCGGATACGAATCGAAGAGACCGTCACCTGGCTGCTGCGCGAGATGCGGGTCGAAGGCGGCGCCTTCGCCGCCAGCCTCGACGCCGACAGCGACGGCGAGGAGGGGCTTTTCTACACCTGGAGCCGCGAGGAGATCGAATCCGCGCTGGGGGATGATTCGAGCCTGTTCCTTCAATATTTCGAATTGGCCGCTCCGCATGGCTGGGAAGGCAAGCCGATCATCCGCCAGAGCGAGGCGCAGCAACGCCAGGGCATTGCCGATCGCGATCAAATCGCCCTGCTGAAAGCAAAGCTGCTGACCACCCGGGAAAAGCGCGTCAGGCCGGGCCGCGACGGCAAGGCCCTCACCGACTGGAACGGCCTGATGATCGCCGCCATCGCGGAAGCCGGTCGTTCCTTCGGACGGCCCGACTGGATCGAAGCTGCCGCGAAGGCCTTTACCCATATCGTCGCCGCCGGCAAGGATGGCCGGCTGCCGCATTCCATGCTTGGCGATAAGAAGCTGTTTCCGGCGCTGTCGAGCGACTATGCCGCGATGACCAATGCGGCCGTCGCGCTATTCGAAGCGACGGGTGATCCGGCCTATTCGGATCACGCCAAACGGTTCATCGGCGAGCTCGACCGCTGGCATCAGGACGACGAGAAGACCGGCTATTATCTTACGGCAACCGACAGCGGCGATGTCCTGATCCGCATCCGCGGCGACGTCGACGAGGCAATCCCTTCAGCCACCAGCCAGATCGTCGAAGCGCTGGTGCGGTTCTCCTCGCTGACTGGCGATTCCGACCTCTGGGACAGAGCCCTGACGACAGCCGAGAATGCCATGGGCCGCGCCGCGCAGCAGGCCTATGGCCAGGCCGGCATCGTCAACGCCTGTGCGCTGGCGCTCGAACCGTTGAAGCTCGTTATTATAGAGAGACCAGAGTCTCCAAGCCTTGTTCCGGTGGCGAATCGAAATCCTGACCCGCGCCGGGTCGACATTGTCGTGCCTGTCGGCATGGAAGCGAATCGACCGCTTCTGCCGGGGGGCGTGCTGCCGTCGACAGACAAGCCAGGCGCCTGGTTCTGCACCGGGCAGGTGTGCCTGCCGGTGGTGACGGACGCGACAGAGTTGGAGAAATTGTTGCGGCGAGGGTAGAATCAGAACCGGCGCAGACAGAGGCCTCTATCCTTCGTCATCCTCGGGCTTGACCCGAGGATCCATGCCATGACGTTTGCCAAGGGATACAGCGGAGCAGAATTTCTGCGCCGCTGCAAAGCTTGAAAGTAGCGGCATGGATTCTAGGGTCTGCGCCGCGTCGCTTCGCTCCTTGCTTCGTCACCCGATCACGTATTCATCGAATCGAAGAAGTCGCCGTTGGTCTTGGTCTGCTTGAGCTTATCGATAAGGAACTCGATCGCGTCGGTCGTTCCCATCGGCGCCAGGATGCGGCGCAGCACGAAGATCTTCTGCAGATCCGAGCGCGGCACTAGCAGGTCTTCCTTGCGGGTACCGGACTTGAGGATGTCGATCGCCGGATAGATGCGCTTGTCGGCCACCTTGCGATCGAGCTGGATCTCGCAGTTGCCGGTGCCCTTGAACTCTTCGAAGATGACCTCGTCCATGCGGCTGCCGGTATCGATCAGCGCCGTGGCGATGATGGTGAGCGAGCCGCCTTCTTCGATGTTGCGGGCGGCGCCGAAGAAGCGCTTCGGCCGCTGCAGCGCGTTGGCGTCGACACCGCCGGTCAGCACCTTGCCGGATGACGGCACCACGGTGTTGTAGGCGCGGCCGAGGCGGGTGATCGAATCGAGCAGGATGACGACGTCGCGTCCGTGCTCGACCAGGCGCTTGGCCTTCTCGATCACCATCTCGGCGACCTGCACGTGGCGCGCCGCCGGCTCGTCGAAGGTCGAGGAGATCACTTCGCCCTTAACCGAGCGCTGCATGTCGGTGACTTCCTCCGGACGCTCGTCGATCAGAAGCACGATCAGATAGCATTCCGGGTGGTTGGCGGTGATCGAATGCGCGATGTTCTGCAAAAGCACCGTCTTACCAGTACGCGGCTGCGCGTTGATCAACGCGCGCTGGCCCTTGCCGATCGGCGCGACCAGGTCGATCACGCGCGGCGAGATGTCCTTGGTGGTCGGATTGTCGACCTCCATCTTCAGCCGCGAAGTCGGATAGAGCGGCGTCAGATTGTCGAAGTGGATCTTGTGCCGGATCTTCTCCGGATCGTCGAAATTTATGGTGTTAACCTTGAGCAGCGCGAAATAGCGCTCGCCTTCCTTCGGGCTGCGGATCGGCCCTTCGACCGTATCGCCGGTCTTGAGCGAAAAACGCCTGATTTGCGACGGCGAAATATAGATGTCATCGGGACCGGGCAGGTAATTGGCGTTGGCCGAACGCAGGAAGCCAAAACCGTCCTGCAGCACCTCGACCACGCCTTCGCCGATGATCTCGACGTCCTGGATGGCGAGCTTCTTCAGGATCGCGAACATCAGCTCCTGCTTGCGCATGACGCTGGCGTTCTCCACCTCGAGCGATTCGGCATAAGCGATCAGCTCCGGCGGCTTCTTGTTCTTGAACTCTGCGAGTTTCATTTCTTGCATTAGATGGACTCTGGGTAGGCTTTGGGGAGAAAAATCGGCTGGATGCGACAAATGCCGGGCGCGGCCGAAAGCGAGAAAGGGGGCGGCGCATGACGGGAAGGAAGACCCGTCTTTTATCGTCGGTCGCCTGAAAGAGCAAGCCGCCTTTTGCTGGGCCTTCTGGCTGAATCCGCGAAAGCCTCAGAACGGCTTCACGATGACCAGGATGACGATGACGATCATCAGCAATGTGGGGATTTCGTTGACGATCCGCCAGTGCCTGGCCGGCTTTTCGTTCTTGTCCTCGGCAAATTTCCGCACCGCGCCGGCCAGATAGCCGTGCAGGCCTGACAGCATCAGCACCGCCGCGATCTTGGCGTGCAGCCAGCCGCCCTGGAAGCCGAAACCTTTCCAGGCCAGCCAGAGCCCGAACACCCAGGTCACGGTCATCGCCGGATTGATGATGGCCCTCAGCAGCCGGCGTTCCATCACCTTGAAGGTCTCGGACTGCACGGAGCCCTTCTCGGCATCGACGTGATAGACGAAGAGCCGCGGCAGATAGAGCATGCCGGCCATCCAGGAGATGACCGCAATCACGTGGATTGCCTTTGCCCACGGATAGAAGCTGTCGGGCGCCATGAAATAGAGAAGCGCGGTCAACACGACGAGAACGACGATCCCGATCACCATGCGCTTCATCGCCTGGCCGGTGCTGTTCTCAACGCTCGTGTCGGTCATCTTCTGCTCCTCACCATTTTCACCATGGCCTCGACATGCGCCACCGGCGTTTCCGGCGTGATGCCATGGCCAAGATTGAAGACCAGCGGGCCATCGCCCAGCGTGCGAAGGATGGCATCGACGCCGTCGGCGAGCGCCTTGCCGCCGGCGACCAGCCGCAGCGGGTCGAGATTGCCCTGCACCGCGCCTTCGCCCTGCAGTTCCTTCGCCATCGACAGCGGCACCGTCCAATCGAGGCCAAGACCGGTGATCCCCGCCTTCCTCCGGTAGTCGCGATAGCGCTCGCCGGCGCCTTTCGGGAACCCGATCACCGGAACGTCGGGGTGAACCGCCTTCACCTGCCGCACGATCTCCGCCACCGGCTCGACGCAGAACGCATCGAAGGACGCCTCGTCGAGAACACCCGACCAGGAATCGAAGATCTGCACCACGTCGGCACCGGCCTCGATCTGGCGGATGAGATAGGCGGCCGAACAGTCGGCCAGTATCTTCAGAAGCCGCGCGAAGGCCTCCGGCTCGCGATAGGCGAAGAGCCGCGCCGGCCCCTGATCCGGCGTGCCGTGGCCGGCAATCATATAGGTCGCCACCGTCCACGGCGCGCCGCAGAAACCGATCAGAGTCGTTTCCTCCGGCAGTTTCGCGCGCAGCCGGCGAACCGTCTCGTAGACCGGCTCAAGATTCACGTGAAACGTTTCGCTGTTCAGCGCCGGGATCTCGGCCGCCGCGATCGGCTTCAGGATCGGTCCCTGGCCTTCTTCGAAGCGGACCTCGCGGCCCAGCGCGTTGGGCACGACGAGGATGTCGGAGAACAGGATCGAGGCATCGAAACCAAAACGCTCGATCGGCTGCAGCGTCACCTCGACGGCAAGGTCGGGATCGTAGCAGAGATCGAGGAATGACCCGGCCCGCTTCCGCGTCTCGCGATACTCCGGAAGATAGCGGCCGGCCTGACGCATCATCCAGAGCGGCGGCGGTGAAACCGTCTCGCCCTTGAGAACGTCCAGCATGATCCGTTTTCCAGGCATTCAGCGCTCGCCCTCTCTCTACAGCGCCGCCCGTCCCAGGACACGCAAAGGACGCTGCAGCACTTTCATCTGGCGCATGTTCCTTTCCGAACCTCTGGTTCGGGGTCATGCGCGGTCTCTTAAATCAAATATCCATTTTAAAAGAGTCTTCTGATTCTAAGAGTCTGTTGGTTGTGGTGGTTGCGACCTGTCCCGCCTGCGGTCGCAAAAGGCCAGTCAGCATATTGTCGCGCAGCTTCATTCGCAAATTGGAGGGATCTGGGGACAAACCGGATTCAGGCTTTCAAGTCAAAGGCTTGGCCTGTTGGTGCCAGGCTTGGCGCTGTGGACCAAACCGGCCAAGAAAAGTTGATCCCCGGTTTTGTCCCCAGCGCCGCGACACAGCCTACAGCGGGGCGAATTGTGGACAAGCTGCCATCTGATACAGTCGCTCTCACCGGATCGGCTTTTCCATCCAGCCTTGTCCACATCTGCCCACAGCCTGGAACCGCGCTTGTGAACAAACCCCAGAGCTTCTTCCATCTGCATCTGATTTCCGACGCCACCGGCGAGACGCTGCTCGCGGCCGGCCGCGCCGCGTCCGCGCAATACAAGGATGCGCGCGCCATCGAGCATATCTATCCGCTGATCCGCACCGAAAAGCAGGTCGCCAAGGTGTTCGAGGACATCGAGGAGGAGCCGGGCATCATTCTCTATACCGTCGTCGACCAGAAGCTGGCGCGCAGCATCGACGAGCGTTGCGCCGCCATGGGCCTGCCTTGCGTTTCGGTGCTGGAGCCGGTGCTCGCCGTCTTTCAGTCCTATCTCGGCACGCCGGCCGGCCGCCGCGTCGGCGCCCAGCATGTGCTGGACGCCGAATATTTCCGCCGCATCGATGCGCTGAACTTCACCATGGAGCATGATGACGGCCAGCTGCCCGCCAACATGGACGATGCCGATATCGTGCTGATCGGCATCTCGCGCACCTCGAAGACGCCGACCAGCATCTATCTGGCCAATCGCGGCATCAAGACCGCCAACATCCCGATCGTGCTCGGCGTGCCGCTGCCGGAAAGCCTGATCGCCGCCAAGACGCCGCTGATCGTCGGCCTTGTCGCCACCGCCGAGCGCATCTCGCACGTCCGCCAGAATCGCATCCTCGGCAACACCAGCGCTTTTGTGCCGACCGACTATATCGACCGCGCCGCGATCAACGAGGAGCTCGCTTATGCGCGGCAGCTCTGCACGCGGCATGGCTGGCCGATGATCGACGTCAGCCGGCGCTCGATCGAGGAAACGGCGGCGGCTATCGTTGCCCTGCGGGGCAAGACGCGCTAGGGCGTCGATATTCAGGTGATGCCGGCCTGCAAATGACGGCTTCCTGCGCTTCCGGCGCTCGCGTACTCAAGTACGCTCCGCACCGGTTCTCGGAAGCCATCATTTTCGGCTCGGCCTGATCTGAATCTCACCACCCTAGTCGGTTCAACAGACCGGGCGCGAAAAGACCATGGCCGAGAAAATCATCCTCGCTTCGGGCAGCCCGTTCCGCAAGGCGATGCTCGTCAATGCCGGGCTCGACATTGAAGCGGTGCCGGCGGACGTCGACGAGCGCGCGCTCGAGGCGCCCTTGCAGGACAGCGGCGTATCTCCCGAGGATGTCGCCTCGATCCTCGCCGAAGCCAAGGCGACCGAGGTCAGCGAGCGCAGGCCGGGCGCGCTGGTGCTCGGCTGCGACCAGACGCTGTCGCTCGGCGACGAGATCTTCCACAAGCCGGCCGACATGGAAGGCGCCCGCCGTCATCTGCTCGCGCTGTCCGGCAAGACCCATCAACTGAACAGCGCCGCCGTGCTCTGCCGCGATGGCAAAGTGCTGTGGCGCCATGTCGGCGTCGCCAGCCTCACCATGCGCAAGCTCGATCCCGCCTTCGTCGGCCGGCATCTGGCGCTGGTCGGCGCCAAGGCGCTGGGAAGCGTCGGCGCCTACCAGATCGAGGGCGAGGGCATCCAGCTCTTCGAGAAGGTCGAGGGCGACCATTTCACCATCGTCGGTCTGCCGCTGCTGGCACTGCTGAAGGAGCTTCGTGCGCTGGGGGCCATCGATGGCTGAGCAAAAGGCCTTCGTCACTGGCCACCCGATCGCGCATTCGCGTTCGCCGAAAATCCACGGCCACTGGCTGTCGAAATACGGCATCGACGGCAGCTATGAAGCGATCGACGTCAGGCCTGAGGATTTCGCCGCGTTCCTGAAATCACTTCGCGAGGACGGCTACCGCGGCGGCAATGTCACCATTCCGCACAAGGAGGCCGCTTTCGCGGGAGTGGCCCGCCGCGACCATGCGGCCGATGAGATCGGCGCCGTCAACACGCTGTGGTTCGAGGATGGCGTTCTCTGGGGCGGCAATACGGACGGCTACGGCTTCGCCGCCAACCTCGACGAGCATGCGCCGGGCTGGGCGAAGAATGGCCCGGCCGTGGTGCTGGGGGCAGGCGGCGCTTCCCGCGCGGTCATCCATGCGCTGAAGGAGCGTGGCATCAAGGACATCCGCATCGTCAACCGGACGCTCGCAAGAGCCGAGGAGCTCGGCCGCCACTTTGGCGCCGGCGTCTCGGCGCATGGCGCCGGCGCCGGCGGCGAGCTGCTTGCCGATGCCGGCCTGCTCGTCAATACCACCGCACTTGGCATGCATGGCAACGAGACCCTCGCCGCCGATCCCGCAGGACTGCCCGGCCATGCCATCGTCACCGACATCGTCTATGTGCCTCTGGAGACACCGCTTCTGGCGGCCGCCAGGGCGCGTGGCCTGAAGACCGTCGATGGGCTGGGCATGCTGCTGCACCAGGCCGTGCCCGGCTTCGAGCGCTGGTTCGGCAGGCGGCCGGAGGTAACGCCGCAATTGCGGCGCATCATCGTCGCCGACATCGAAGCCCATTGAGATGACAGGCAAGGATATGATCGTGCTCGGCCTCACCGGATCGATCGGCATGGGCAAGTCGACCACGGCGAAGATGTTCGCCGAGGCCGGCGTGCCGGTGCATGATTCCGACGAGACCGTGCATCGCCTCTATTCCGGCAAGGCAGCGCCTCTGGTCGAAGCGGCCTTTCCCGGCACGACGCGATCGGGCGTGGTCGATCGCGCCAGGCTGGCCGAAAAAGTGCTGGGCGATCCCGCCGCGCTGAAGAAGCTGGAGGCGATCATCCATCCGCTGGTGCGCGCCGACGCCGACACGTTTCTCGGCCGCCACCGCGCCGCCGGCGCGCCGATCGCCGTGCTCGACATCCCGCTGCTGTTCGAGACCGGCGGCCGCGGCCGCGTCGACAAGGTCGTGGTCGTCACCGCGCCGGCCGACATCCAGCGCGCCCGTGTGCAGGCGCGGCCCGGCATGAACGAGGCGAAATTCGAGGCGATCCTCGCTAAGCAGGTGCCGGACGCCGAAAAGCGCCGCCAGGCGGATTTCATCGTCGACACCGGCGAGGGTTTTGAAGCAGCGCGCGCGGCGGTCGACGCGATCATTGCCGAGCTCTCGGGGGAAAAGTCCGGCAAAGCCGGATCCTGACATTACAGCGCCGCGCGTCCCTTGGACGCGCAAAGGACGCTGTAACACTTTGATTTTGCGCATGATCCTTTTCCGAAAATCGGTTCCGATTTTCGGAGGTCATGCGTCAAGCCGTCAGCAGTCCCCATTGCCATTTTGTTCTGGTGTATGATTCTGCTCGCTTGGAGTGGACTGATTCGAATGCGTGAGATCATCTTCGATACGGAAACCACCGGCCTCGATTTGCGCGACGACCGCATCATCGAGCTCGGCGGCGTCGAGCTGGTCAACCGCTTCCCGACCGGCCGCACCTTCCACAAATTCATCAATCCGCAAGGCCGCGCCATCCATGCCGAGGCGCAGGCCGTGCACGGCATCAGCGCCGCCGACCTGGTCGGCAAGCCGACCTTCACGGAAGTCGTGGAGGAGTGGCTGGCCTTCACCGACGGCGCCAAGCTGATCGCCCACAACGCCACGTTCGACATCGGCTTCCTCAACCTCGAATTCAGCCGGCTCGGGCATCCGGCCATCGATGCCGGCCGCGTCGTCGACACGTTGGCGCTGGCGCGCCGCAAGCATCCAATGGGGCCGAATTCGCTGGATGCGCTCTGCCGGCGTTACGGCATCGACAACACCCGCCGCACCAAGCACGGCGCGCTTCTGGACTCCGAATTGCTGGCCGAGGTCTATATCGAGCTCATCGGCGGCAAGCAGGCGGCGCTGGTCCTGGAGTCTGTCGCAGTGCAGATGAACGGCGCCGGCGAAGTCGCCGATATCGACATCAGCGTTGGCGCAAGGCCGATCGCCTTGCCGCCGCGCCTCACCGAGGCCGACCGCGCGGCGCATGCCGGCCTGGTCGGCACGCTTGGCGAGAAGGCGCTGTGGCTGAAGATGGCGGCTGGTTGAGCGGCCGCTTCTTCGCGCCGACGTTGGAGATTGGCCAAAACCCCGTGACGTCGTCATCCTCGGGCTTGACCCGAGGATCCATGCCGTGACCTCAACCGTAGAATGCCGCTGTAAAAGTAAGGGCATGGATCAGGAAGATAGCCACGGCCAATCGCGAAAGTTGGCAACAGCTCCAACAAAAAGCCCGGCGCGAAGCCGGGCTCTTGATACGGTGTGGCGCAGGCTCGCCTCAGCTCACCTGGACCTTCGCCGCCGCCTGGTCCTCGGCGATGCGCTGCTGGAACATCTGCGCGAAATCGATCGGGTCGAGCATCAGCGGCGGGAAACCGCCGTTGCGGGTGGCGTCCGCGATGATCTGACGGGCGAAGGGGAACAGAAGCCGCGGGCATTCGATGAACAGGATCGGCAGCATGTGCTCCTGCGGGAAGCCGCTGATGGCGAAGACGCCGCCATAGACCAATTCGACATTGAACAGCACTTCCTGGTCGAAGGAGGCCTTGGCGTTCAAGGTCAGGTTGACGTCGAACTGCTTGTCCGAAAGCGGATTGGCGTTGACGTTGACGTTGATGGCGATGCCCGGAGCCTTGTCGCGGCCGCGCAGCGAGTTCGGCGCGCCGGGGCTTTCGAAGGACAGGTCCTTCACATACTGGGCAAGCACGTTGAGCGAGGGCTGTGCCTGGTTGCCGTTGCCGTTGGCGGCGCCTGCCGCGGCATCATCATTGCTGGCCATGAGCCTTAGTCCTTTTGCCTGGGCAGCATTGCTGACCGGATTGAAATCGGGGGTTCGCTACCATGCTCGGCAGGACAAGACAAGTTTTGCGGCTTCATGCATGTCGCCCAAAAGTGCGTAGCGCTTTTGAGCCAACGCGGGCCGCATCGTGACTACGCTAGCTTCTGATGGCCTCGTCAATGACCGCTATCGCGTCGACCTCTATGAGGTAGCCTGGGGACATTATCGCTACCCCGACGATGACATTTGCTGGCTTGTGATCTCCAAACAGCGAAGTCTGCGCTTCTTCGATGATCGGAACGTGTTCATCGCGCTTATAGTCGACAATGTAGATTGTGATCTTGCAAACCTGCTCGGGCCGCGCTCCTGCCGCACTGAGCGCCCGGCCGAGATTGCCGAACGCCAGGCGCGCTTGCGCGGCAAAATCACCATGCCCAACCAGCTTGCCGTCTATGTCTTCGGGCTGCTGACCTGAGACGAACACCAGCTTGGATCCCGTCGCGACGACAACCTGCGAGTACATCTCTGGAACGGGCAGATCCTTTGGGTTGATGAGCTCGAGCGACATTGAATACCTCCTGCTTCGTTCGACTGAAATCGACATTGGTGATCACCAGCGTCGCTGGCGCGATGGCAAAACGGGCCGCGCCTGTCCGCGAACGCCAAAAGAGTCGCTGTGAAACGGTACTAGAGCATGATCCCGAAAAGTGGGAACCGGTTTTCGGAGAAGGTCATGCTCCGACAAAGAGTTGGATCAGGATGGCATTCAACGAAACGTCATCCTGGTCTAGTCGTCCTTGAGCCGGCGCCAGGGCGAGTTGTGGTCCGGCCCGCGCTCGTAGTCGTCGCGCGAGTAGTCGCTGTCGTCGAGGTCGATGACCTTGTCGCGCCGGCGCGCCGAAAAACCGCTGCTGAAGCTCGTCGCCATCACGATGCGGCTCTTGAGCAGGCGCCAGGCGAGATCGCGCACCGGCGGCAGCAGGAGCAGAATGGCGATGATGTCGGTGATGAAGCCTGGAATGATGAGCAGGATCGCCGCCAGCACGATCATCGCGCCATGCGCGAGCTGACGGCTGGGGTCGCGCCCGGCATCCATTTCCGCCCGCACCCGCGCCATCACCTCGAAACCTTGGTGCCGAAGCAGCAGGCTGCCGGCAATGGTGGACAGGATCACGAGCCCGACCGTCGCCAAGGCGCCCACTTCGCGGCCGACGATGACGAAGCCGGCGATCTCCAGAAGCGGCAGCAGGAGCACGAACAGCGGGAACAGAGACATTCTCAAAGTCTAGACCGATCGCTTTCTTCTTTTGCAGGCCTCATCGGCAATCGCCGCTGGCACTGGGGCCTTTAGATAGGTATGGCTGCCTTTGATTTGAATGATTGCCCCCGCCGTTCTATATGCTTTGGGTGTTGAATGCCATGCGACCGCCGCCTTGTTGGGGGCTCCGGCGGTCCGGCCAGGACAGGGATCGAATTGGCGGAAGATATGGGTTTCTTCGACTTCGGCACGATTTTCTTCTTGATTGCGGCGGTTGTGATCTTCTTCCAGCTGCGCAACGTGCTGGGCCGTCGCACCGGAAACGAGCGCCCGCCCTTCGATCCTTATTCGGCAAGCCGCACGCGCGACCAGGACGCGGCGCAGAAATCCGAGAATGTGGTGTCGCTGCCGCGCAAGCGCATGCCGGGCGAAACGGCGGCCGAGACCTATGCCGATATCGACGCCTTCGCCAAGCCTGACAGCGATCTCAACAGGGGCCTGCGCACGATCAAGGACAACGATCCGTCCTTCGATCCAAAGACCTTTATCGACGGCGCCAAGATGGCCTACGAGATGATCGTCATGGCTTTTGCCGACGGCGACCGCAAGACGCTGAAGAACCTGTTGTCGCGCGAAGTCTACGACAGCTTCGTCGCCGCGATCGGCGAGCGCGAGGCGAAAGCGGAAAAGATCCAGTCTTCCTTCGTCGGCATCGACAAGGTCGACGTCGTCGCCGCCGAGATGAAGGGCACCGAGGCGCATATCACGCTGCGCATCGTCAGCGAGCTGATTTCGGCGACCCGTGACAAGGTCGGCGCCGTCATCGACGGCGATCCCGAGAAGGTCGCCGAGGTCAAGGACGTCTGGACTTTCTTCCGCGATACCCGCTCGCGGGATCCGAACTGGAAGCTGGTCGCCACGGAAGAAGAAGACTGACCTAGAGCATGATGCCGAAAAGTGTGAAGCGGTTTTCGGACGACATCATGCTCTATCTCTTTGATTTGGAGCCGGATTCAGATTTCAGGTCGAATCGACCTGAAATCATCCGGCGCTAGGTGGCGGCTGCCGTGTCGCTATCTCCCGCCTTCAGTGAAAAATCCTTCGGCGACCTGCCCGGCTGGGGCGACGACGATCACCTCGCCGCTTTTGCGGCGTTCAAACGCTCCGCCTTCCATGTGCTGACCAAGCCTTATCGCACCGGATCGCTCGGCATTGATTTCGACGCCTTTGCCGGAGCCTATGCCGAAGCGCGCTCCGTTTCGCCGGCGAATCGATCCGAGGCGCGGTCTTTTTTCGAGCGTCATTTTGTTCCGGTGTTGGTAGGAGCGGAAAACGGCGGCGCCGGCCTCGTCACCGGCTTCTACGAGCCGGAGGTCGAGGCGTCGCCGGTCAGGACGGAGCGGTTCACCGTGCCGCTGCTTTCCCGCCCCGCCGACCTGATCGACGTCGACGAGAAAAACCGCCCCGCCGGCATGGATTCCTACCTCGCCTTCGCGCGCGATATGCCGGCAGGGCCGGTCGAATATTTCGATCGCGCAGAGATCGAGCGCGGCGCGCTCTCCGGCCGCAACCTTGAGATCGCCTGGCTTGCCGACAAGGTCGACGCTTTCTTCATCCATGTGCAGGGCGCGGCGCGGCTGAGGATGGCCGACGGCCGGCTCTGCCGCGTCACCTATGCCGCCAAATCCGGGCAGCGCTTCACCGGTCCCGGCAAAACCTTGAGTGAGCTCAGCGAAATCCCGCTGGAAAAAGTGACGATGCAGTCGATCCGCGCCTGGTTCAAGGCGCATCCCGAGCGCATCGATGAGATCCTCTGGCAGAACCGCTCCTATATCTTCTTCCGCGAAGCGCCGGTCGAGGACGCCGCGCTTGGGCCCATCGCCGCCGCCAAGGTGCCGCTGACGCCCGGCCGCTCCGTCGCCGTCGACCGGCTGCTGCACACCTTCGGCACGCCTTTCTATATCGTCGCGCCGACGCTCACCGCTTTCGACGGCAATCCGTTCCGGCGGCTGATGATCGCGCAGGACACCGGCTCGGCCATCACCGGTCCGGCGCGCGGCGACCTCTTCGCCGGCTCGGGCGACGATGCCGGCGAGATCGCCGGCGTCGTGCGCAACGCCGCCGATTTTCATGCGCTGATCCCGCGCGGACTGGTCCCGCACGGGCTGGTAGACGGAGGGCGCCGATGACCCGCCGCGACGACAAGCTCAGCGAGGACGATCGGATCCTGTGGAATCTCGTGGCGCGCACGACGCGGCCGCTGAAAGGCAGGACCGCCATCGACATCCCCGACATTGCCGAGCCCAAGCCGGTGCCGGTCGCGGCGCCGGTCAACGGTGTTGCGGCCCCAGCCGCAAAGCCGAAGCCGCAGCATGTCTCGCATTCGCTCGACGATCAGACGCACGAGAAACTGAAGAAAGGCCGGCTGCCGATCGAGGGCCGCGTCGACCTACACGGCATGACGCAGGACGAGGCCTATTCGCTCCTGCTGACCTTCCTGCACCGGGCACATGCCGGCGGCATCCGCTATGTGCTGGTCATCACCGGCAAGGGCTCGTCCTCGGGGGGCGACGGCATCCTGCGGCGTTCGGTGCCGCACTGGCTGTCGACGCCGGCCTTCCGCCACCTGGTCTCCAGCCACGATCACGCCGCCCGCAACCATGGCGGCTCGGGCGCGCTCTATGTGCGGCTCAGGCGCACGCGCGCATGAGGACGCCGGCCATGAGGAAGCGACGGTGACCCCGTTCGGCGAAAGGCTCAGGGCGCTGCGTGCCGAACGCGGCGTCAGCCAGAAGGCGATGGCTCAGGCCATCGGCGTCAGCGCCGCCTATCTGTCGGCGCTGGAACATGGCCGCCGCGGCGCACCGACCTGGACGCTGATCCAGAAGATAATCGGCTATTTCAACATCATCTGGGACGACGCCGAGGATCTCGCGCGCCTCGCCGAAACCTCGCATCCCCGGGTCAGGATCGACACGTCCGGCCTGTCGCCCGCCGCGACCGAGCTGGCGAATCTGCTGGCCGAAAGCATCGAGAAGCTGGATGAGGCGGAGCTGCGCAAGATCACCGCATCGGTCCGGGCGGCGTTGAGAAGGTAGTTCCACTAGCGAACGCTCAATGCATGCCGCCCAGAAGCGTGCAGTGGTTCTGGGGCAACGACATGCATCAAAACAAAGACCTAAAGCGCGTCGCTAAATCCGTTTCAATGCGACGTGCTTTTAAGGTCTCCTTGGATCAGCCGAGGCCGTGAACCACGAGCGCCACAGCGGTGCAGAATAGAGCGATGGCACGGAAAGCTGCCTCCATCTGCACCGCTGCGCCTGTCACCATCGTCACGGCATGGATCCCAGGGTCTGCGCCGTTTCGCTCCGCTCCTTGCTTCGCCCTGGGATGAGGAAGCAATGGGTCTACTGCACCGAGCCGACCAGCACCTGCTGGCCGTCGCGGATCGAGACCCAGCGGCCGGTGTTGTCGATCGCCTGCCGCTTGAGAAAGCGGTAGCCGGTCTCGTCCCAGGCTTTGACCTTGTCGGTCAGGTTGTCGAGGACGTAGTCGCCCTTGTCGGTGCGCACCGTCAGCACGGAATGGCCTTCGCCGTCCGGCTTGCGCACGACGGTGATCAGGAGATCGGCAAGCGACATGCCCATGCGGTAGAGCTGGCGCCGCTTCTCCAGCACATAGTCCTCGCAGTCGCCATAGCCATTGTCCGGATAGGTCCAGACCTCGTCCTTGCCGTAATTATCGAGGTCGCTGATCGGCTTGACGGCGGCGTTGATCCTGGCGGTCAAGCTGGTCAGCCTGCGCCAGAGCCCATCGGTCATCTTGGCCGGTGCGAGATTGTCGGGGCGAATGTTGCATTCGCTCGGATGCGCCCTGCAGAAATCATAGTGCCCGATCGGCTGCGAGGTCAGGCCGCCGGTGGTCATGGCGCCCGCCGCCCAGGCCGGCGCCGCCCAGTGGGCCGAGATCGCCAGCCCTGCGACTGCACACAAGCGCAGCATCCGCGCCATCGGTGAGGAGTTCATTGTCCCCGGTCCGCCCTGTTCTTTTATTAACGAAACGTTAAAGGCGATTTACAGTCCGTGTCAATTAGAGACAGCGGCGAGTTTGCGGCATGGTTACCCGCGCGGTCCGGACAGCGGCACTTTCGCAACAGAGGCGTTGGCGAACGCCATAAGCCGTCTGAGGCCGACCAGCTCTCGATAGAGTTGCTGGCTCGCCTCAACTATTTGTTTTCATGTATTTTCGAACGCAAAACCGCCACGCGCCTGCGGCAGAAGCCGCTTGCTCAGCCCTTGGCGGGGCGAACCAGCTTCGGCCTGGCCGCCACCCGGGTCTGGCGGCCATAGCTGGTGACGAAGTCGACGATGCGCGGCACGATCTCGGAGCGGAATCGCGAGCCGTTGAAGACGCCGTAATGGCCCACGGCAGGCTGCACATAGTGGGCCTGCCTGTCGGCCGGGATGTTCACGCAAAGGTCATGCGCGGCCTGGGTCTGGCCGAGGCCGGAAATGTCGTCGTTCTCGCCCTCGACGGTCAGCAGCGCGACGTTGCGGATCGCGCTTGGATCGACGGCCTCGCCGCGATGGGTCATCTCGCCTTTCGGCAACGCATGCCGCACGAACACCGTGTCGACCGTCTGCAGATAGAACTCCGCCGTCAGATCCATCACCGCCAGATATTCGTCATAGAAGTCGCGGTGCTTCTCGGCGTTGTCGCCATCGTTCTTCACAAGGTGCATGAAGAAGTCCTTGTGGGCGATGATGTGGCGGTCGAGGTTCATGCTCATGAAGCCCGAAAGCTGCAGGAAGCCGGGATAGACCTCGCGCGCGAAGCCCGGCACCGGCCAGGGCGCCTGCATGATGACGTTGTCGCGGAACCAGGCGCTGCCTTTTTCCTCGGCCAGAAGATTGACCGCGGTCGGATTGCGGCGGGTGTCGATCGGGCCGCCCATCAGCGTCATGGTCGACGGCACGAAGGGGTCGCCGCGTTTTTCCATCAGCGCCACCGCCGCCAGCACCGGCACCGAGGGCTGGCACACCGCCATGACATGGGTGTCGGGGCCCAGCGCATGGAACATGTCGATGATGTAGTCGATATAGTCGTCGAGATCGAAGCTGCCCTGCGACAGCGGCACCATGCGGGCGTCGACCCAGTCGGTGATGTGCACATCGGCATGGGGCAGCATCGCCTCGACCGTGCCGCGCAGCAGCGTCGCGTAATGGCCGGACATCGGCGCCACGATCAGAAGCTTCGGATCGGGCTTGCGCCCTGCGGGAAGCGAGCGCTCGAAGCGGGTGAGGTTGCAGAACGGCTTCGACCAGACGGTTCTTTCGGTGACGTCGACGGTCTTCCAGTCGACCACGGTCTTGGTCAGGCCGAATTGCGGCTTGCCGTAGCGGCGCGTCGTGCGCTCGAACAGTTCCGCAGTTGCTGCGACCGAGCGGCCGAGCGGCGTGTGCGAGATCGGATTGAGCGGGTTGGAGTAGAAGAGCCGCACCGCGTCGGCATAGAGGCGGGCGGGCTGCAGCGCCGCATGGTTCAATTCGTAGAGCTGGTAGAACATCGGGAACCCCGCTGCTGCCTGACGACCGAAGGGCCGACGAGCAGCGCCGAGCCTTGAATGTCTCGCAGCGAGGTTAACAAGATATTGTTGCGATGCAATACGTCACGTCGCGTGACCAATGCTTCTTTCGTCCAAAGCGTTGGAAATCCGCCTGGAACGGCCGAGCCGGCTCAATGTGCATTGCCGAACTGTGTAAAAAATATGTCCGGCCTTCTTGCCGGACATGTCGGACATATCAGACGCGCGCCATGCACACGGCTGTGTGGCCCGAGCCGATGAAGCCGAGCTGGGTGGCGGCGCCGCGGGAAAGGTCGAGCACGCGGCCCCGGACGAACGGGCCGCGGTCGTTGATGCGCACGACGACGCTGCGGCCGTTGTTCTTGTTGGTGACCCTGAGCTTGGTGCCGAACGGCAAGCTGCGGTGCGCGGCGGTCAGCGCGGCGGGGTTCATGCGCTCGCCGGAAGCGGTTCTGGAATGCAGCGCGTACCAGGAGGCGCGCCCGCATTGCGCGGCGGCGGAGGAGGCGGTCGAGGCGCCAGCCATCAGGCCAGCCGCGACCGTTACCGCGACAAGCGCGGTCCGGTTGGTTTTCTTCATCTTTTAGGGGTGGGCTCCGTTTATAGACAACCCGCCGTATGTGCCGATTGAGGCAGGAAATGCGGCAACCATCTGGCGGTTCCATGGCAAATGCACACGTTTGGAGTCGCCTCGAAACAGTTTGTCATGATATTTTCGACCCTAAGCAGGCGTATTCTTGATGAACATTGGGTCGATTCCCGGAATGTCCCGGGCAAGATCGGCCATCAAGATGAAAGTAGAATGGGGCGAAACGTCTTCGCTTCCTTGAGGTCTTTTGCTGCGTCCCCACTGCTGTTCAGGATCGACTTTCAGAGAGAGCCTCGCCCATGCGACTGATCAGGAATGTGCTGGCGCTGATCGTGCTCGGCATCGGTATGCTATGGTCGCTGCAGGGACTCGGGCTGGTCCAGGGCAGCTTCATGACCGGCCGGAGCGAATGGCTCTATATCGGGCTCGTCACCATGCTGGTCGGCCTGCTCGGCCTCGGCTGGGCGAACCGCTCGCGCATCTGACCCGGCCGGCAAGGGACGGCGCCGCGCGTCAGTTCGACGAGCGGCGCCCTGATGGCTTCAGGCGGCCTTTGCTGCCGGCTTGGCCGTCTTGACGTGGGTGACGCTGTGGCGTCCGTCGACGCTGACCGGCACGTCGCCATCGACCGTGGCGCGGCGCACGATCCGATGCTGGTCGCCATAGTCGTTCACCGCATAGTGCTGGGTGGCTCGATTGTCCCAGATCGCGACGTCGCCCGCCTGCCACCGCCACCGCACGGTATTCTCCGGCGTGGTCACATAGGTCTGGAACAACTCGTAGAGCTTCGAGGAGTCGCTTTTCGACAGGCCGACAAAGCGCTGAACGAAGTTGCCAGAAGCAGCGAACGCTCCCCGGTTTCCGGATGCACGCGCACCACGGGGTGCTCGGTTTCGTAGACCGTCGAGGTGAAGACCTCCTCGAAATGCTTCCTTTCCTCCGCGGTGGCGCGGGGCCGCACGGCGGCGTAGTCGTAGGCATTGCTGTGAATGGCCCAGAGATTGTCGGCCAATAGTTTCAGCGGCGCCGGCAGGCTCTCATAGGCGGCATGCGTGTTGGACCAGATGGTGTCGCCTCCGGCCGCGGGTATGACGACGCCGCGCAGGACGGAGAATTTTGGATAGGCGTCCACGAATGTGACGTCCGTGTGCCATTGGTCCGCGCGGCCGCCGCCGCGGCTTGAGTCCAGATTGAGGACCGAGGCCGTGCCTGCCACCGGCCCTTGCGTAGGATGAGGCACAAGATCCCCCAGGCGCCGCGCGAACAGCTCATGCTCCGAATCGTCGAGATGTTCCTGACCGCGGAAGAAGACGACCTTGTGCTTCAAAAGAAGCGCGTTGATCGCCGCTATGGCGGCATCCGACAGGTTTCCGCCAAGGCGGACGCCTCTGATTTCCGCCCCCACACGGGCGGTCAGCGGAATGACATCGGTTGCGGGAATGATCTGGTCGACAAGGACTGGATTGCTCATGGGAAACTCCTGGTTGCTCTTCGGGAAAGGGCCGGGCTGCGGGATCCGATCACTGGGACCAGTACTGCCAGGCCCAGTAGAAGCTCTCGTCACCCGGCGGCAGGCGATCGCGTTCGCCGGCAAGCGGCACCGGCGTCGGCGATTTCGGTTCGTCCTCCGATCGCTTGACGTCCGGCGGCAGGCGCAACAGCCATGTGCCGAGATGGGCGAAAAGCACCGCGGTGGAATGGGTCATCGTGACTCTCCTTGGCTCAGGTCATTCCCGCCCCGCCCAGGGGACCAGCGCGCGCTCGATCCTGCGGATGACGAATTCGAGCGCGAAGGCGATGGTGGCGATCACCAGGATGCCCATCACCACCACATCGGTGACCAGGAATTGCGCCGCCGACTGGATCATGAAGCCGAGCCCGCGCGTCGCCGCCACCAGCTCGGCCGCCACCAGCGTCGACCAGCCGGCGCCGAGCGCGATGCGCAGGCCGGTGAGGATCGAGGGCAGCGTGCTGGGCAGCACGACATGACGCACGACTTGCCCGCGCGTCGCGCCCAGCGAACGCGCCGCGTCGATGCGCTCGCGCGAAACGCCGCGCACCCCGGCGGCGGTTGACAGCGCAACCGGCGCCAGCATGGCGATCGCGATCACCAGGATCTTCGACGGTTCGCCGATGCCGAACCAGATGACGATCAGCGGCAGATAGGCGAGTGGCGGGATCGGCCTCAGGAATTCGAGCAGCGGATCGAACACGCCGCGCCCGATCCTGCTGATGCCGATGGCGAGACCCACCGGAACGCCGACGACGATCGCCACGATCAGCGCCGCGAACACTCGGCCCAGACTGGCAGTGAGGTGCTGAAAAAGCGTCGCATCGACAAAACCGTCGCGCGCGACCACCACAAGTTTTGCCCAGACGGCGGCGGGCGAGGGCAGGAAGACTGGTGACACAAGCTGAAGTTCGGCCGACACCGTCCATGCCGCCAAAAGCGCGAGAATGGTAAGGGCGCTGACCAGCCGCGCCGAGACACCCGCCCGCTTTGGCCGCGGTCGCGACCACGGCACCGAGAGCGTGTCAATTTCCGAGATCTTGGCGGCGGGGCGCTCGGTGTAGGTGCTGATGCTCATGCCGCCTCTCCCTCGAAGATCGCATCGGTCAGGTCCGCGCGGGCTGCGGCAAAAGCCGGATCCGCCTTGATCGCGCGGATCGGCTCGCCGGCCGCATAGCGGCGGCCGAAATGCGTCTCGATTGTCCGCACCACATGGCCGGGTCCCGGCGCCAGCACGACGATGCGGGTGGCGAGCATCAGCGCTTCCTCGACGCCGTGCGTGACCATCAGCACGCCGACCTGGGCAGCCGCCCAGAGATCGAGCAGCGTCGTCTGCATGCGCTCGCGCGTCAGCGCGTCGAGCGCGCCGAGCGGCTCGTCGAGGAGCAGGAATTCCGGCTCGGCGGCGAGCGCACGCGCCAGGCCGACGCGTTGCCGCATGCCGCCGGAAAGCTCCCAGATGCGCTTGTCGCCGGCACTATCGAGCTTGACCAGCCTGAGCAATTCGTCGGCGCGCCGCGCTCGTTTGTCGGCGGGCACGCCGCGCAGCCTGAGCGCGAAGGCGACGTTTTCGCGCGCAGTCAGCCAGGGAAACAGCGCATCGTTCTGGAACACCACGGCGCGGTCCGGACCGGGCGCGGTGATCGGCCGGCCGTCGATCGTGGCCTGACCGCGCGCGGGCCCGACCAGCCCGGCGGCGACGTTGAGCAGCGAGGTCTTGCCGCAGCCGGAGCGGCCGACCAGCACGACGAAATCGCTCTTGCCGATGTCGAGCGAAACGCTTTCGACCGCGGGCGCGGGCTGGCCGGCATAGTGAACGGTGACCTTGTCGAGCGTCAGATGCGGCATTGGACTCGAGCCTCCGTTGGGTCAAGGGGCCTGCCCCAGAGCCGCTCCTCGTAAGCGGTCCCGTGGCAGGCAAGCGCAAAGCCAGGGAAGAGAGGCCGCGCTTCCGAGCAATTCCAGGAAAGGCGGTCTTCCTTCCAGGAATTGCGCGGAGAAAAGCTCAGTTCGAGGCGAGCGCCTCGCTGGCATATTTGGTCGTCACGTATTTCGAATAGTCGGGCAGCACGGCGTCGATCTTGCTCTGCTCCTTGAGGAAGGCCGACGTCGCGGCGACGGCCTGCACCGTGGCGCCGCCGAGGAACTTGTCCGAGGCCTGCTCTTCGAGCGTCGGGAACACGTAGCCCTTGAGCAGTTCCGGCACCTCTTCCAGCTTGGCGCCGGTCAGCTTGGCGATCTTGCCGGCCTCGGGCGAGGACACTGACCAGGCCTCGGGCTTGGCCAGGTACCGGGCATAGGCCTCGCCGGTCACCTTGACGAAGTCGCGCACGGCTTCCGGATGCTTGTCGGCAAAGTCGGTGCGCACGATCCAGGCGTCGAAGGTCGGCGCGCCCCAGGCCGCCACCTGCGCGGAATCGAGCACCACCTTGCCGGACGTCTTGATCTGACCGAGAGCTGGGTCCCAGACATAGGCCGCGTCGATGTCGCCGCGCGCGAAGGCGGCGGCGATCTCCGGCGGCCTGAGGTTGAGGATCTCGACCGACTTCGGATCGACGTTTTCATGCTTCAGCGCGGCAAGCAGGCTGTAATGCGTGGTCGACACGAACGGCACGGCCACCTTCTTGCCGGCAAGGTCGGCGACCTTCTCGATGCCGGCGCCGTTGCGGGCGACCAGCGCTTCCGACGGGCCGATCAGGCCGACCACGAAGATGGTCTGGATCGGCAGCTCGCGGCTGGCGGCCGCGGCCAGCGGGCTCGAGCCGACATAGCCGATATCGACCGAGCCGGAAGCGACAGCAGCGATGACGTCGGCGCCGGAATCGAATTTGCGCCAGTCGATCGCGGCCTTGGTCGCTTTTTCATAGGCGCCATCGGCCTGCGGCACTTTCGAAGGCTCGACCACCGTCTGATAGCCGATGGTGATTTTCAAATCCTCGGCCGCGGCCGGTTCGAGGAAGGCAGCGCCCGCGAGTGCGGCGGACGACAGAAGCAGAATGCGTCGTGAAATGGTTGACATGAAAGGCTCCCTAAACCCTGAGAAAACCGGATTGCCTTTCTATCGTCGGTTAATTCTATCGAGTTTGTAGAGTTAAATCCTTCCAACCGTGTGGGCTTTCTTGGAAAAAAGCGGCTCGGGGTTGGTTACGAGGACGCAAAGAACGGTCGCGGAGGCGTTCGCCAGCCCCGTAAAGGCCTTCGAGATTGGCGAAAGCCGTCGCGACAGCCAATCTCCCCCCTTGTGGGGGAGATGTCCGGCAGGACAGAGGGGGCGCTGTCCCGCCGGCGTTTCAAAGCTTGTTCACCGCCACAGCGCTCCAAGGTCACGGGGATCGCAAGGTGAGATCGGTCGCAATCCTTCGCGCCCCCCTCTGGCCTGCCGGCCATCTCCCCCACGAGGGGGGAGATTGGCAGCTTCGCCGCCGGCGCTCTGCATTCGTCTGTCGCTCGCCCACGAAAAAAGACGCCCACCGAAAGAAAATCCCCCTGTTACCTTTCCCGGGTAAATCCATGCCCCAGATAGCAGCGGAATTGAAACGAGGTTCCGTGTGCGGTTGGTTTAGTATAGTAATCTTATCAACATTAGGGAGAGAGAACGATGCGCGACCACCTGAACCGCATACCGCCAGTCGTTCGTGGCGTGAGCCTGACCGCTGCGGCATCGGCTGCTTCACGGCGGCCGGTGCTGGCTGCTTAGGCTCGTTCGCGGCCCTCGACAGCTCCTGAATCTCACCCATGGTTGGACGCGGCAATTCCATCATCATTGTCGGCGGCGGCGCCAGCGGCGTCGTGCTGGCCGCGCATCTGTTGAAATCGCCGAACCCCGATCTTCGCGTGACGCTGATCGAGAAGCGGCCGCATTTCGGCCAGGGCATGGCCTATTCGACGCTGCTCTCAGCCCATGTGCTCAATGTCAGGGCGTCCCTCATGAGCGCCCATGCCGACGACCCGGAAAACTTCGCCCGCTGGGTGCTGGAGCGCGGCCTCGCCACGCCGGACCAGGGACCGTTCTACGCGCCGCGCAGCCTCTATGCCCGCTATCTGAAAGAGCTGCTCGACGAGCTCGAGGAACGAGAGCGCGAAACGGGAAGGCTGCGCCTGATCCGCGAGCAGACCCTGTCGATCTCGCCGACGCCGTCGGGCGTCGAGGTGGCCTTGGCCAACGGCACAAGCGTCGTCGGCCACCTCGCCGCTTTAGCCACCGGCCATGACGAGCAGCCGGGCGCCTTCCAGGGCCGCGCCATCCGGATGGGTTCGGACGCCGACACCGCGCTCGACCCTGAGGCCCCGGCACTGGTGCTCGGCACGGGGCTGAGCATGGTCGACGCATTCCTTTCGCTGGAGCAGCGCGGCCATCGCGGCGCCATCGTCGCGGTGTCGCGGCGCGGCCTGCTGCCTTCGCCGCACCGCAAGGGCAATCCGATCAAGCTCGACATCGCCGACATCCCGCTCGGCACGGAGCTTTCCTATTTCGTCGGCTGGTTCCGCAACCTGATCCGCGAGAACCAGAAGGCCGGCGGCGACTGGCGCGACGTGGTCGACGGCCTGCGGCCCTTCAACCAGAAGATCTGGCAGAACTGGTCGTCCTCGGCCAAGCGCCGCTTTGTCGAGCACACCAAGGCCTGGTGGGACATCCATCGCCACCGCATGGCGCCTCAGGTCTATGAGCGTGTCACCGAAGCGGTCCGTTCGGGCCGCATCCGTCTCGTCGCCGGCCGAGTGGTCGACATCCAGCCGAACGATGGCTTTGCCGTAAAGATCCAGCAGCGCGGCACGCAGGCGCTCGAAACACTCGAAGTCGCCCGCATCTATGACTGCATGGGCATTGCCCGCGACATCTCGAAGACGTCGAACGGCGTCGTGCGTTCGCTGGTCGAGCGCGGCCTGGCGCGGCCGGACCCGCTGCGCCTCGGCCTCGACGTCACCGCCAGATGCGAGCTGATCGCGGCCGACGGCACGGTGTCGTCGAAAATCCTCGCCGTCGGACCGCTGACGCGCGGCACCTTCTTCGAGATCGACGCCATTCCGGATATCCGCGTCCAGTGCGCAAGGCTGAGCAAGCAATTGCTGGGCTAGCTTTCAGCTTGGCTTTCAGCCGCCAAGCGCCTCGCAGACGACCCGCGCGGTTTCCGCGGCGGAGAAATTCTGCTGGCCGGTGACGAGGCTGCCGTCGCGCACGGCAAAGCCGCGCCACAGCCCAGCCTGGACATAGTTGGCGCCGATCGCCTTCAGCTCGTCCTCGATCCGCCACGGCATCAGATGCTTGCCGCGCTCAAGCGCGCCCATCTCCCAGGTGGCGTTGTCGGCAAAATCCTCCTCGACATTGGCAAAGCCTGTCACCGTCTTGCCGGTGGCAAGCAGCGATCCGTCGGCGTGCCTGGCAAAGCGCAGGATCGCGGTGCCGTGGCAGAGCGCGGCCGCCACCTTGGCGGCTTCGTGGAAGGCGACGAATGTCCGCTGCAGATCGGTCGCGCGCTCGTAGGTGAACATCGGTGACTGGCCTCCGGCCACCACGATTGCGTCGAACTGCTCGACCTCGATCTCCGACACCGGCCGCGTGTCATCGACCAAGGCCAAGAGCCTCGGGCTCGAAATGAAGCCGAGCGAGATGAGGTCGCTCTCCGAATAGCCTGACGGATCGCGCGGGTCGCTCAGCGCATCGGCCTCGCACTTACCGCCGTCAGGCGAAAAGATCTCGACCTGATAGCCGCGCTCGGTGAAGACGAACCAAGGATGGGTAAGCTCGCTCCACCAGAAGCCCACCGGCCACCCGGTCGTGGTCGAGACGGCCGGATTGGCGATGACGATCGCCACGCGCTTGGGGTGTCGCGAATTGACCGCGTGCGCTCATCGTCGCTCTCCTTCTGTGAAACGCTGCCCGACAAGATGGGGCTTTTCAACCCCGCCAGATGGCGGGGCAATTTCCGCTTTCCGATCGGCCGGGCCCTGCCTAGGATCGTCGCATGACACAACGAGGTAGACTCTATGGCTGCCCGGTCGAGTTCGCGCTCGACGCTCTGGGCGGCAAGTGGAAGACGGTGATCCTGGCAAGGATCAAGCAAGGACCGTTGCGTTATTCCGAACTGCGCCGGCTGATCCCTTCGCTCTCCGACAAGATGCTGACGCAGCGCCTGGCCGACCTGGTCGAGATCGGCTTCGTAACGCGCGAGACCTCCCTCGACGGCAACGCGCGCTACGTCCTGACCCAGCGCGGCCACGATCTCGCCGCGGCGCTCCAGGCACTCTACGACTGGGGCGACGTGCATGGCCGCGCCGAGGGGGTGCGCTTCCGCACCGACATCGACGCCGCGGCCTGATCGGACGTCAGCCGGCATCGGCAAGCGCGTCGCGAAAGACTGCGACATCGGTGACGATGGCTTCGCCAAGGAACCGCAGCGTCGCCATCGAACGGTCGCGGGCTTCACGATTGCCGAAGCCGCAGGCATCCTCGATGACCACAGCCACGAAGCCGTTGTCGGTCGCCTGCCGCACCGTCGGTTCGATGCCGATCTCCATGGCGATGCCGGTAAGCGCCACGGCGCGCACGCCGCAATCGCGCAGCGCAAAGCCGAACGCAGTGGAATCGAAGGCCGACATGGTGAGCTTGTCGAATATCGCTTCGTCCGCGCGCGGCGCGAGCTCGGGCACGATGCGCGTTGCGTCGGCGTCGCGCAGGAACCAGGGCTGCACCGCGTCGGGGTTGTCGCGCCGCTGCCAGGCCATGGCGGTGCGCAATTGCGTTGCGCCCATCCATGTTTTCGGCAGCGACAGATGCCGCGTGAACGCCACCCGCATGCTGGCCGATCGCGCCGCTTCCAGCACGATGCCGGTGCGTTCGACGATCGCCGCCGCGCCTTCGACCTGGCGGCAGATGCCGACCTGCATGTCGTAGACCACCAGCGCCATGCGGCGCGGGTCGCACCATTCCCTCAATGTGGTCGGGATTTCGATCCCGTCGCGCGACCGGATCATGCCGCTGTCCGATCCCAGGGCTTGGCGATGTCCACGCTCGGGTCGAACAGGAATTCAAGCGGCAGCGGCGCGTCGAAGGCGATGAAATGCCATTCCAGCAGCCCGGCCTTGGACAGCGGGAAATCGTCGGTGTAGCGCCTGGCCTCCTCGACGCTATCGAGCTCGAAGACGATGATGACGCCGCCGACATCGGCGCGCGCATAGTTTTCGCGCACGATGCCTGCCTTCCACAGCCGCCAGACATTCGAGACTTCTTCCGGCAGATAGGGCCTGAGGTCATCGAGCGTGACGCCGGGCTTGAAATTGTCATAGGCCAAAATCTTCATCGGCTGTCCCTTGCATTGGCCCCGCGCAGCATTCGGCTAGCATGACGAAATCGGCGCCGGCAACGAACGACATGGTTCGTTGAAACCGGGCGGTCGATTGCCCCTTCGCGCCGCAAAGTCCTAATCGGCCGTCGAGTCGACCGCGAGCATTCCGTCACGCTGTGGAGGATCGGCCCAGGGGGCGCAGTTCCGCCGACGCCTATTGAGGGGTAGTCCTCTTCCCGCCGTGAAATTCCATTCCTCCACTCGCCGCCGGATTGGCACGATCTATCTTCTTTCCAGCGGCGATCGGCTGGAAAAGACGCTGGTTTCGACCCTATGGAGCGCGGACATGAGTGTGCACAGGAAAGCGGCGCCGGAGGGCGCGGAAAATACTCTGACGAGGCTGCGCCCGCCTTACGGCTCGGTGCTCGACCTGATCGGCCAGACGCCGATCGTCGAGCTCACCAAATTCGACACCGGCAAATGCCGGCTGTTCATCAAGCTCGAAAGCCAGAATCCCGGTGGCTCGATCAAGGACCGCATCGCGCTGTCGATGATCGCGGCGGCCGAGAAGGCGGGCGCGCTGAAGCGCGGCGGTACCATCGTCGAGGCCACCGCCGGCAACACCGGCCTCGGCCTTGCCCAGGTCGGCATTCCGAAAGGCTACCGCATCATCCTCGTCGTGCCCGACAAGATGTCGCGCGAGAAGATCCAGCATCTGCGCGCTTTGGGCGCCGAGGTGCGCATGACCCGCTCCGATGTCGGCAAGGGCCATCCCGAATACTACCAGGACATGGCCGAGAAGCTCGCCGCCGAAATCCCCGGCGCCTACTATGCCAACCAGTTCGCCAATCCGGCCAATCCGCTGGCGCATGAGACCACGACCGGCCCGGAAATCCTTGTCCAGCTTGACGGCGATGTCGACGCGGTGGTGGTCGGCGTCGGCTCCGGCGGCACGCTTACCGGCCTCGGCCGCTACTTCGCCAAACATTCGCCCAAGACCGAGATGGTGCTGGCCGATCCGGTCGGCTCGGTGCTGGCGCCGTTGATCAAGACCGGCAAGATGGAAGAGGCCGGCAGCTGGACCGTCGAAGGCATCGGCGAGGATTTCGTGCCGCCCAATGCCGACCTGTCCTTGGTGAAGAAGGCCTATTCCATCCCCGACAAGCAGAGCATGCTGGCGGTGCGCGATCTCCTGTCGAAGGAAGGCATCCTGGCCGGCTCCTCCTCCGGCACGCTGCTGTCCGCCGCGCTCCGCTATTGCCGTGAGCAGACATCGCCCAAGCGCGTCGTCACCTTCGTCTGCGACAGCGGCAACAAATATCTGTCGAAAGTCTTCGACGATTTCTGGCTGGCCGAGCAGGGCCTTGCCGAGCGCGAACAGCATGGCGACCTGCGCGACCTCGTCATGCGCACCTACCGCACCGGCGACACCGTCTGGGTCGGCCCGGAGGAGAGCCTGCTCAACGCCTATGGCCGCATGCGCCGCTCCGACGTCTCGCAACTGCCGGTGCTCGACGAGGGCAAGCTGGTCGGCATCGTCGACGAGAGCGACATCCTGGCCAAGGTCGACGGCCCCTATGACGGCCGCTGGGACCGCTTCAACGCGCCGGTGCGCTCGGCCATGACCTCGACCTTGCACACGTTGCAGGCCAGCCAGACGCTGGATGCGCTGCTTCCCGTCTTCGACCGCAACGAGGTAGCCATCGTCTTCGATGGCGAGGAGTTCATCGGCCTGATAACCCGTATCGACCTGATCAACCATCTGAGGCGCCGCGCAAAATGACGACGACTGGCAAGAACCGCCTGGCCTTTTCCACCCGCACCATCCATGGCGGCCAGAGCCACGACCCGACGACCGGCGCGGTGATGGTGCCGATCTACGCCACTTCCACCTACGGCCAGCAGTCGCCCGGCGTGCACAAGGGTTTTGAATACGCCCGCAGCCAGAACCCGACGCGCTTTGCCTTCGAGCGCGCCGTCGCCGACCTCGAAAGCGGCACGAAGGCCTTCGCCTTCGCTTCCGGCCTGGCGGCGATCGCCACGGTGCTGGAGCTGTTCGATGCCGGCGCCCATGTGGTGGCTACCGACGACATTTATGGCGGCTCGTTCCGGCTGATGGAGCGGGTGCGCAAGCGCTCGGCGGGCTTGCAGGTCAGCTTCGCCGACTTCACCGACCTCGCCGCCGTCGAAGCCGCGATCCGGCCGGAGACAAAACTGCTCTGGCTCGAAACGCCGACCAATCCTCTGCTGCGCATCGTCGACCTCGAAGGCCTTGCCGCGCTCGCCAGGCGCAAGGGGCTCATCACCGTCGCCGACAACACCTTCGCCAGCCCCTATATCCAGCGGCCGCTGGAGCTCGGCATCGACATCGTCGTGCATTCGACGACGAAATACCTGAACGGCCATTCCGACATGGTGGGCGGCGTGGCCGTGGTCGGCGACAACCAGGATTTGGCCGACCGGCTGAAATTCCTGCAGAACGCCATCGGCGCCATCTCCAGCCCGTTCGACAGTTTTCTGGCGCTGCGCGGCATAAAAACCCTGGCGCTGAGGATGGAGCGCCATTCGGCCAACGGCCTGAAGATCGCGCAATGGCTGGAAGGCAGGAAGGACGTGCGCCGCGTCATCTATCCGGGGCTTCCCAGCCATCCGCAGCACGAGATCGCCAAGCGCCAGATGCATGCCTATGGCGGCATGATCTCGGTCGAGCTCGACCGCGACCTGGCGGGAACAAAGCGCTTCCTCGAACGCACGCAGCTCTTCACGCTGGCTGAAAGCCTTGGCGGGGTCGAAAGCTTGATCGAGCATCCGGGGCTGATGACGCACGGCTCGATCCCGGCGGAGAAGCGCGGAGCCATCGGCATTTCCGATTCCCTGGTGCGGCTGTCGGCCGGCATCGAGGACGGAGATGATTTGATTGCCGATCTGGAGCAGGCGCTGGGGGGCTGAATTGCTTTTGTGGTGATCCTTCGCGCGCTCCGCTCGTCCGGTAGCGGAGGCGATTGGCAAAAGCCGGCGCGCCATCTGATCTCGCCCCAAGTGGGGGAGATGGCCGGCAGGCCAGAGAGGGCGCTGTCCCGCCGACATCTAGGTATGTGTGCCATTGCAGACACCAATCCACCCACTAAACTATCCCCGCTTGCGATCTCCGGAGGCGTGATGCGCGTGATCGTGTTGGGTGGCGGCGTTGTCGGCGTCACGACGGCCTATCAGCTGCAGAAGGACGGGCACGAGGTCGTGGTCCTCGAGCGCCAGAGCCAAGTCGCCGCCGAGACCAGCTGGGGCAATGCCGGCATGATCGCGCCTGGGCATTCCTTCGTCTGGTCCTCGCCCAGGGCGCCGATGATCCTGCTGAAATCGCTGGTGTTGAGGGACCAGGCGCTGCGCTTCAAGCTTTCGGCCGATCCCAGGCTCTACACCTGGTCCTGGCTCTTCCTGATGGAATGCACGGCAGAGAAGGCGAGGCGCAACACGCTGCTCAAGCATCGGCTTGCCGCCTATTCGCAATCGGTCCTGCACCAGGTCATCGCCGACGAAAGAATAGACCACGACCGCAACGATCGCGGCATCGTCTATTTCCACCGCAGCCAGCAGGCGCTCGACAAGGGCGTCGAGCATATGAAGCTCCTGGAATCCGACGGGCAGGAGATCAGGGTGCTCGACCGCGACGGCGTCGTCGCGCTCGATCCATCGCTCGCCTCGGCCAAGGACAAAATCGCCGGCGGCATCCATTGCCCGACCGATGAGACCGGCGACCCGGCGAAGTTCACCCGCGCGCTGGCGGCCAAGGTGGTTGAACGCGGCGGCGAAATCCGCACCGACACCACCATCACCGGCATCGAGACTTCGGGTGACGGGGTCACCCAGGTGCTGACCGACAAAGGCGCCTTTAAGGGCGACGCCTATGTGCTGGCGCTCGGCTCCTACAGCGCGCTGATCGCGAAAACCATCGGCATCAGCCTGCCGATCTATCCGATCAAGGGTTATTCGCTGACCATACCCGTCGGCAACCGGCCGCATCCGCCGACCATCGCTTCGGTCGACGAGCACAATCTGGTCGCCATCTCGCGCTTCGGCGATCGCCTGCGCGTCACCGCCACGGCGGAGTTCGCCGGCTACGACACCAGCCACAAGCCGGCCGACTTCGCCTTCATGAGAGGCGTGACGCAGGAGCTCTATCCCGAGGGCGCCGACTATGACCGCGCCGAAATGTGGGCGGGCCTGAGGCCGATGACGCCGAACAACCTGCCCGAGTTCGGCCGGCGGCGCCTCGGCAACCTCTACCTCAACACCGGGCACGGCCATATCGGCTGGACGATGTCGCATGGCTCGGCCCGCATTACTGCCGATCTGATCGCCGGCCGCCAGCCGGCCATCTCGATGGAAGGTCTTTTGAACTGAACGCTCGGTCCCGGACGGGATCGGAGGGAATCGACAGAAGAAGGGGAATGCCATGTCCGTCAGCGCAGCCGCTACCCGCCTTCAATCCTCGGGACCGGTCGAACCCAAGCCAGTCGACCTTGGCATATTGCCGTCGGAGCTCGACGGCGGCCTTGCCTCGCGCGCGGCCATCGGCCTTGCCATCCTCGCCACCGACCAGACGCTGGAGCATGAATTCCGCGCGCTGGTGCGCATTCCGGGCGTCGCCTTCTACGAAGCCCGCCTTTTCAACGACAACGACATCACCCCCGACACGCTGCGCGCCATCGGCCCGCGCATCGCGCCGACGGTCGACTTGATCCTGCCCAGCATTTCGCTCGACGTCGTCGGCTTCGGCTGCACCTCGGCCACCATGACGCTCGGCGAGGAGGCCGTGTTCGCCGAGATCAGGAAGGCGCGGCCGGGTGTCGCCTGCACCACGCCGGTCACCGGCGCGCTTGCCGCCTTCAGGGCGCTCGGCGCCAGGGGCATCGGCCTAATGACGCCCTACGCGCCCGAGATCAACAACGGCCTCGTCAGCTATTTCACCGGACGCGGCCTCGACATCGCCGCCGTCGCCACTTTCGACCGGCGTGACGATCGCGAGGCGGCCCGCATCTCGCTCGCCTCGATCGAGGCCGCGGCCGAGCGCATGGCGGCGGCGCCGGGTGTGGACGCGATCTTCATCTCCTGCACCAGCCTGCGCGTCGCCGAGGCGGTGGCGGGCCTGGAACGGCGCATCGGCATTCCCGTCACCTCGTCGAACCACGCCATGGCCTGGCACTGCCTGCGGCTTGCCGGCATCGACGACGTCGTGCCCGCCGGCGGAAGGCTGTTCGCTTTGCCGGCCGTTTGAGACGATGCGGCGGCATCGCCGCCCGGCTCACCGCCGACGGCGGGCCAACAGCTTCCAGCTGACTTTGTTTCGAAGCCGGGCGGCCGCTATCCTGTCGAGCACGATCTTCTCATTCGTCGCGGCGCGGCTCGGATCGGCCGGCTTGTGCCAGATATGCAGCACCTCCGTCGCCCAGGTCCCTGCGCGACGCACAACACCCTTGTCCTGCAATCGGAAGACAAAGTCGGCGTCTTCGTAGCCCCAGCCGGTGAAGCTCTCGTCGAAGCCGCCGATGGAAAGCGCATCGCTTTTCCAGCAGGCGAGATTGCAGCCCTTGATGCGCCGGAAGACGAAGGAGCGGTAATCCGACATCCTCCGCCATGGCAGCCGCATGAAAAACGCCGTGATCTTGGAAATATCGCCTTTCACGCGGTGGCGCAGGATATTGCGGCGGAAGGCCTGGTAGTTCCAGGTCCCCGCCGCCAGCACTTGCTTGCTGAATTCCTGGGCAAGCAGAATGCGGCTGCCGGTGACAAGGTAGTTCAGCCTGGCCAGCGCGCGATGCCGGGCGACGAAATCGGGCTGCGGGATGCAGTCGCCGTCGATGAAGATCAGATAGGAGCCGCGGGCCTCGCCTATGGCCTTGTTGAGGATCGCGGCGCGGCGAAAGCCGATGTCCTCATGCCAGACATGCCTGACGGCTATCGGGGCAGAGCCGGCAAAGGCATTGACCACGTCGGCCGTGTCCGGGCGCGAACCATCGTCGGCGACGATAACTTCGAAGCAGCGCTCGGTTTGGCCGGCGAGCGATTGCAGGCTGAGTTTCAGCGCTTCCGGCCAGTTGTAAGTGTTGACGATCACCGAAATGGATGGAGCTTCGGACGGGGTCATGAAAACGCCCCGGTCGTCTTCCCTCCCCGAACAACAATATATGAAAAGACGTCGCGACGACATTCTCTTCCGCGCGCGCATATAGCGCGGCGCATCCCCCCAGGCATTTGTCCTACCCCACAATAGAACCCCCCTGTTTCTATCGTGAACGATGGACTTCCGTCAACGGTCAAATATAGCGCCGGAGTTTGCTTGCCGAGAGCAATTCCAGGGAAAGCGTGTAACGATTTCTGTCCGGAATTGCGCAAAAAACAAATAGTTAGAGCGGTCGGCGATGCTATGAGTCGCCGAACCGCTCTAGCAATTGAACAGGCGCGACGGCCGGCAGTCGGCAGCGGCCGATGGAGGTGGCCTGACTGGTTCGCAAATCCGTTGGCGTTAATGAATCGGAAGGGGTTGCTTAACGCTTCGCTACTATGTCCGGCCTCGCGAGGCATGACAGAGTGAGCGCGATGAACGACAGCCCCGAAAAGCGCAATGAATGGCGCGCCATCTTCTATGTGCAGGCGCGCGTCGCCATTCTGTTTGTGCCCGTTGTCGTCAGCCTGCTGATCATCGGCGCGCTTGCCGGCAACGACCGCGATCCCGGCGCCATCGACCGGACCGTGACCAGCTCGGTGAAATAGGCTGGCTATCAGCCTGCGCCGCTTCCTGCGCTTTGCTGGCGAATCATTCCTTCCGTCTGATCACTTTACGCAGATCCGCCATTGAGACAGTCAGCGTCATCGGATCGAGAGGCGAGGGGTTGAATCCCAACGCGGCGCGCGCCGCGAGGTCAGGGCGACCTCAAACAAAGCGCGGGATCGGTCCGTTCTGCGGCGTGGTCCGGTCGCCGAGGTCGATGAAAACCTCGTCGACATAGCACCATCCCCATCCCTCCGGCGGGTCGTAGCCCTCGATGACCGGGTGGCTTGTGGCGTGGAAATGCTTGGTGGCGTGGCGGTTGGGCGAGTCGTCGCAGCAGCCGACATGGCCGCAGGTGCGGCAGAGCCTGAGATGCACCCACCAGGATCCGCTCTTGAGGCATTCCTCGCAGCCGAGCGCGCTCGGCGTCACATCCTTGATGCCGTCCGTATGTCCGCATTCGTCCATCATGATCTCCTGGAACTGCTGTCGGCGGCGCGGCCGCCGTTGCGCGCAAGATAGGCATGCAATGCCGCCACCACCTGGGCGCCCTCGCCGACGGCCGCAGCGACCCGCTTGGTCGAGCCGCAGCGCACGTCGCCGATGGCGAACACGCCGCCGCGGCTCGTTTCCATCAGGCCGTGTCCCGGCGCCACGTCCGGTCCGGTGCGCACAAAGCCCTTGGCGTCGAGCGCCACA
Source organism: Mesorhizobium sp. M1C.F.Ca.ET.210.01.1.1 (assembly GCF_004791585.1). GTDB lineage: Bacteria > Pseudomonadota > Alphaproteobacteria > Rhizobiales > Rhizobiaceae > Mesorhizobium. The sequence goes on along the minus strand of NZ_SRUU01000025.1, from coordinate 50,394 downwards.
TTGCAGCGTGCCAGCCAGTCGGTGTTCGGATCGGCGCCGATGAACAGGAAGAGGTGGCGGATGGGCCGCGTCGTCTCGACGCCGGTTGCCCGGCTGCGCCAGCGCACATTGTCGAGATTGCCGTCGTGGCCGTCGAGCGCCACGATCTCGGTCTCGGTCAGCACTTCGATGTTCGGCTGCGCCTCGATGCGCTCGACCAGGTAACGCGACATGGTGGCATCGAGGCCGTCGCGCCGAACCAAAAGCGTCACCTTGCGCACCTGGCTGGCCAGATAGACCGCAGCCTGCCCGGCCGAATTGCCGGCGCCGACCAGCGCCACTTCCTGGTCCCGGCAAAGCCGTGCCTCGATGGGCGAGGCCCAATAATGCACGGATGTGCCCTCGAACTGCGCGAGGTTGGCGACACCGAGACGGCGGTAGCGCGCGCCGCTGGCGATCACCACCGTGCGCGTGCGCACGGTCTCGCCGTCGCCGACATCGAGCTTGTAGCCGGACATGTCGTCGGCGGCGCCGAGCAGCCTGGCTTCGTCGGGGATCACCATCTCGACGCCGAACTTCTGCGCCTGGTTGTAGGCGCGCGCCATCAGCGCCATGCCCGTGATGCCGGTCGGGAAGCCGAGGTAGTTCTCGATGCGCGCGGAGGCGCCGGCCTGGCCGCCGAAGGCGCGGCAATCGAGCACGATCGTCGACAGTCCCTCGGAGGCCGCATAGACCGCGGCCGCCAATCCCGCCGGCCCGGCGCCGACAATGGCCACGTCGTAGACTTTGTCGGCATCGACCGGCCGCAGCAGCCCGACGCAGCGGGCGAGGTCGCTCTCGACCGGATTGTGCAGCAGCTTGCCGTTCGGGCAAAGCACGATCGGCAGATGGTGCGGATCGACATGAAAACGCTCGATCAGGGTCCTCGCGCAAGGATCGGTATCGGAATCGAGCGCCCGGTGCGGCAGGCCGCTGCGGCGCAGAAACCCCTCGAGCCGCAGCACGTCGCCATTGCCGGGAGGGCCGATGATGACCGGCCCGCTGATGCCGCTTTCCAAGAGGCCGACGCGGCGCAGGATCAGCGCCCGCATGATGCGCTCGCCAAGGTTCGCCTCCTGCACCATCAGGTCGCGCAGCCGCTGCGACGGGATGACAATGGCCTCGACCGGCTCGGTCGCCTCGGCATTGACCAGCGACGGGCGGTTCGACAGCTGCGCCAGCTCGCCGATGAAATTGCCGGCGCCATGGGTGACGATCGCCTCAGGCTGGCCGAGCGCGCCGGCCTGCGTGATTTCGACCTTGCCCGACAGGATGACGATCAGCCCGGGCGAGACCGTGCCGGCCGTGACAATGCGGTCGCCGGCGGCATAGGCGCGCGCTTCGCCGAACCGCCGCATGCGCTCGATGTCCGCGTCGGCAAGCACGGGAAACATCTGGTCGCGGCGGGCGGCGATGGTCGGGCTGACGGGAGGGGCCATGGGGCGGACCGTAGCGTCATGGTCGCCGGGTTTGAAGCGGTTTGTTAGGGGACTGGCCGCAAGGGGAGGTTTTGGCCTGGGTCCCGCGTCGTTTCTAACTGGAGAAATCCCGTTGGCAGTCGGGAAAGATGGTGCCCAGAAGAGGACTCGAACCTCCACTCCTTGCGGAACACGGACCTGAACCGTGCGCGTCTACCAATTCCGCCATCTGGGCTGGTGCGGGCTCATGTAAGCGGGCAAACGAAGCGTGTCAACGCGCTTTTTTCACCGGCGCGTTGGCTGAGCCGGCTTGCCTCACCCCTCCAGCACTTCCTTCTTCGCCACGGTCGAATCGGCGTTGAGCTTGTAGATCACCGGCACGCCGGTGCCGAGCTCGAGCTTGACGATCTCCTCGCCCGACTTGCCGTCCAGCGCCATGATCAGCGCCCTGAGCGAATTGCCGTGCGCGGCCATCAGCACCGTTTCGCCGCGCAGCACATGCGGCTGCACGTCGTGCAGGTAATAGGGCCATACGCGCGCGCCGGTGTCCTTCAGGCTTTCGCCGCCGGGCGGCGCGATGTCGTAGGAACGGCGCCAGATATGCACCTGCTCCTCGCCCCACTTCTTGCGCGCGTCGTCCTTGTTGAGGCCGGAGAGGTCGCCATAGTCGCGCTCGTTGAGCGCCTGGTCGCGGATGGTCTTCAGATCGCCTTGGCCGACCCCGTCGAGAATGATCTGGCAGGTCTTCTGCGCCCGCTTCAGCGCCGAGGTGAAGGCGATGTCGAATTTCAGCCCGCGCGCCTTGAGCTTCTCGCCGGCGGCGATGGCTTCGGCGGTGCCCTGCTCAGTCAGGTCGACGTCGCGCCAGCCGGTGAACAGGTTCTTCAGGTTCCATTCGCTCTGGCCGTGGCGCACGAGCACGAGAGTTCCCGACATGTTTGCTCCTTCGTTGAAGCAATTCCAGGAAAAGTGTGTAGCGGCTTTCCGTCCGGAATTGCGTAGGACAATATGGAAAGGCCGCCTCAGCCCAGGCCGAGCACGTCCCGCATGGAATAAAGCCCAGGCTTCTTGCCGCGTGCCCAGAGCGCCGCCTTGACGGCGCCGCGGGCAAAGATCGCCCGGTCCTCGGCCTGGTGGGCAAGCGTGATGCGCTCGCCGGTTCCGGCGAGGATCACGCTGTGCTCGCCGACCACCGAGCCGCCGCGCAGCGCCGCGAAGCCGATCGTGCCTGTCTTGCGCACGCCGGTATGGCCGTCGCGCACCCGCACGCTGTTGTCCTGGAGAGCGATCTCGCGGCCCTTGGCCGCTGCCTCGCCAAGCAACAGCGCCGTGCCGGACGGCGCGTCGACCTTGTGCTTGTGATGCATTTCCAGGATCTCGATGTCGAAATCTTGCGCGTCGAGCGCGCGCGCGGCCTGCTCCACCAGCACTGCCAAAAGGTTGACGCCGAGGCTCATATTGCCGGATTTGACGATTGTAGCGTGGCGCGCCGCGGCCGCGATCTTCGCATCGTCCTCCGCCGAGCATCCGGTGGTGCCGATGACATGCACGATGCGGGCCTGCGCCGCATAGCCGGCGAATTCGGCACTCGCCTTGGGCGCCGTGAAATCGAGCACGCCGTCGGCCCTGGCGAAGGCAGGCAGCGGGTCGTCGACGATCGGCACGTTGATGATGCCGATGCCGGCGAGCTCGCCGGCATCCTTGCCGAGATAGGGCGAGCCCGGCCGCTCGACCGCGCCGGCAACGCGCGCGCCCGGCATGGAATGGATGGCACGGATCAGCGTCTGGCCCATCCGGCCGGCGGCACCCACCACCACCAGGCCCATATCGCCCGCTTCGCTCATGCCTCTCTCCCCATCACTTTCTTTCCGCGCGTGCGCGGCAGCGGAGTTTGGATTGGCTTGGCGTCATCGACAAGCCCCAGCCCCTTCTTGCCCTGCACCCGGTGGAAGCGGGCATAGACGCTGTCCGGATCGGCCATCAGCGCGGCATGGTTGCCTTCTTCGACCAGCCGGCCCTCTTCGAGCACGATGATGTGGTCGGCATTGACCACGGTCGACAGCCGGTGCGCGATGACGATCGTGGTGCGCCCTTCCATGACATGGGTCAGAGCCTCCTGGACGCGCGCTTCCGCCTCGTTGTCGAGCGCCGACGTCGCCTCATCGAGCAGAAGGATCGGCGCCTGGCGCACGATGGCGCGGGCGATCGAGACGCGCTGGCGCTGGCCGCCCGACAGTGTCACGCCGTTTTCCCCGACCGGCGTGTCGTAGCCCTCCGGCTGCTGGCGGATGAACTCGTCGGCTGCCGCTTGGGCTGCCGCCAGCTCGATCTCGGTATCCGTGGCGGAAAGCCGGCCGTAGCGGATGTTGTCGCGGATCGTGCCTTCGAAGAGATACGGCGCCTGCGAGACATAGGCGATCGAACCGCGCAGCGACTGCTTGGTCACCTTGGAAATGTCCTGGCCGTCGACCACGATGCGGCCTTGGTCGACGTCGTAGAAGCGCTGCAGGAGCGCCACCAGCGTCGACTTGCCGGCGCCCGAAGCGCCGACGATGGCCGTGACCTTGCCGGCGGCGGCGGTGAAGCTCAGATCTTTCAGCACCGGCATGTCGGCGGAATAGCCGAACGAGACATCCTCGAAGCGCACCTCGCCGCTGGTGATTTTCGCCTCGGCTGCGCCGGGCGCGTCGCCCTGCTGCGGCTCGAGGTCGAGCAGCTCGTAGATCATGCGCGCATTGACCAGCGACCGCTCCATGCCGACCTGCATGCGCGCCAGCCGGCGCGCCGGATCATAGGCCAGGATCAGCGCGGTGATGAAGGAGAAGACCGCGCCTGGCGGCTGGCCGAGCACGAGCGCGCGATAGCCGGAATAGGCGATGACGCCGGTCACGGCGAGGCCCGCCAGCAAGTCGGAGATCGGCGTCAGCCGCTCCGAGACGCGGGCGATCTTGTTGCCCCGCTGCTCGGCGCTCTCCGAAAGGCCGCCGATGCGGCGCGCAAGCTCCTCCTCCATGGTGAAGGCCTTGACGATGGCAATGCCTTGCGTCGCCTCCTGCATGGCGCCGATCAGCCGCGAGTTGATCTGCACGGATTCGCGCGAGATGCGGCGCACGCGGCGCTGGAGATAGACGACGGCCCAGATCAGCGGCGGCCCGATCAGCAGCGAGGACAGCGACAGGAGCGGGTCCTGATAGATCATGACGCCGATCAGGCCGATCAGCGACACGCCGTCGCGCGCGATCGAGGTCAGCGTCATCGACAGCAGATCGCGGATGCCGTTGATGTTTTCGTTGACCCGCGCCGCGAGCTGACCGGAACGCGTGTCGGTGAAGAAGCCGACACCGAGCTTCATCAGGTGGTCGAAGATGCGGCGCTGGTAGCGCGCCACCAGATTGTTGCCGATCTTTGCCAGCGTCACCGCCTGGCCATAGGTGGCAAGCCCGCGCAGCACGAAAGAGCCCATGATGCCGAAGCAGATGGCAAAGATCAGGTCGCCGCGCCGCTCGTAAAAGATCTGGTTGACGACCGGGCTCATGATCCAGGCGGCGAAGGCCGTCGTGCCCGAAACGATCAGCGAGCAGGAGATGGCGACGACATAGGACCAGCGGTACTCGCGGCCGTTCTCGGCGATGATGCGGCGCAGGATCGCCCAGGTTTCGCCCGGCTGGGGTTTCGCTTGAGGTTGAAGCTGATTCAAGTCGAGTGTCGTTTCGTGGTTCCGATCGGCACCCCTCTTAGCGTCCTCGTCGCGGCTTGCCTATGGCGAAACTTCGTCGCGGACCACAACGGGTCACGATCCCGCGACCCGAACGACCGCGCTTACGCCCGCCAGTGCCGTCCCGCCGTCTGTACGCCGAACAGCGACGGCGTCCTGGCATAAGCGGCCAGCCCGAGAAGCGCGGCCAGCGGGTGCGTGATGACATAGACCGGCATCGCACGCATCAGCGCGCTGTGCGGCGCCTTGTCCTCGAAGGCGGCGCGGAAATTGCCGGCCTTGAGCGCCGGCACGATCTTTTGCGCGATGCCGCCGGTCAGGAACACGCCGCCGCGGCTCATGAACACCAGCGCCAGGTCGCCCGCCGTGCGGCCGAGGCAGGTGACGAACAGCGACAGCGCCTCTTCCGCCACGGCGTCGGATTTGGACAGCGCTGCCGCCGTGATTTCGGCCGGCGTCGTGAATGGCGTTGGCTTGGCGTCCGCCTTGGCCACCGCGCGATAGAGGTTGACCAGCCCGCGGCCGCACAGGATCTGCTCGCCGGAGATGCGGCCTTCGAGCTTTTCGATATGCGGGAACACCTCGAAATCGCGCGGCGTGCGCGGGCCGATATCCATATGCCCGCCCTCGCCCGGCACCGGTATCCAGTGGCGAAGCGCGTAGATCAGCCCGGCGACGCCGAGTCCGGTTCCGGGGCCGAGCACCACCCGCCCCGCGCTCGGCTCGGGCGTGCCGCCGCCGATCTTTTCCATGTGCTCTTCGCCGAGCGCCACCACCGCCAGCGCCTGCGCCTCGAAATCGTTGAGCACGACGATCTCGCTCAAGCCCAGATTGGCGAACATCTGGTGCGGCTTGACCACCCAGGGGCAGTTGGTGAGCCGGATCTCGTCGCCGTCGACAGGCCCGGCCACCGCCAGCACGGCCGAATGCGGCTGGATTGACGAGCGGTCGAGCACCGCCGCCTGGATCGCCTCGTCGATGGTCTTGAAATTGGCCGTCTGGACGATCTGCGGCTCGGTCGCTTCCGAATTGGCATCGAGCACGATCGAGAAGCGCGCATTGGTGCCGCCAATGTCGCCGATCAGAACCGGAAACCGCAGCGCTGTATCGTCTTCGCCTGCCATTTTTCTCTCGTTCGTCCCCGTTACCGGCAGCGCTCTTACCGCCTCGTCGTTGCCTAGAGCATTTTGCAGCCAGGTGGAATCACTTGCCGCTGCGCAAATGCAGCTAAAACAGGAGATAGAGCGGGATTTGCCTCTGTCCCGCTCTAGCGCATGACCCTGCAAAGGGAAAGCTGCTTCGGCGTCAGTTCCCCGGTCTTGGCCGTGGCAGCGGAATGCCGATCGAGGGGGTGGGAGCGAAGGCGCTGGCCTGGGCCGGCAATGCAGCGCCGCTGCTGGAAATCGTCTCGGCCGGCTCAGCCACAGGCTGTTCGGCCACCGCGACCGCCACTGCACTGCCGCCATGATAGGTCACGGCGGCCAGCGAAGGGGCATCGGCGGCGGCAAGCACCGCCTGGCATTCCCTTGGCAGATTGGCCATCGTCATCAGGTCGCGGGCCTTCGGTGCGTCCGGGTTCTTGTTCGGGCGCCAGGGCTCCTCGATGAACCACCAGGCGAGCGGCTTGCCGCAGCCGTCGTCGTCGGGCGTCGCCTCCTGTGCCTTGCAGCCGGGCGATCCCGGCTGGCAGCCGATGCGCATGTGGAAATGATAGTCGTGGCCCCAGAACGGGCGGATCTTGCGCAGCCAGGAACGGTCGCCGGTGACGGTGTCGCAGAGCTTCTTCTTGATGCCGGGATTGACCAGGATGCGCTCGACCTCCGGATAGCTCGCCGCGCGCCTCAACAACCGTGTATGCGCCGGCGTCCACAGCGCGTCCTTCACCAGATGTGTCTTCTCGTCGACCATCAGCGTCGCGCTCATGCTCTCGCGCTGCGCCATCGTCAGCGGACGGCTCGGCATCGGCGTCAGCCAGATGTCGGCGTCGAGGCCGATCTGGTGCGAGGCGTGGCCGGTCATCATCGGGCCGCCGCGCGGCTGCGAGACGTCGCCGACCAGAAGCCCCGGCCAGCCGTCAGCCTGGGCGTCCCGCGCGAGCTTCTCGATCAGCGCGACCATCGCCGGATGCCCCCAGCGGCGGTTGCGCGCCGGGCGCATCACTTCCCAGGCCGGCCCGTCCATCGGCAAGGCCACGCCGCCGGTAAAGCAGCCCTTGGAGTAGAAGCCGAAGGACTGCGCCGGCGCCACCGCCGGCAGCTTCTTGGCGCCGAACAGGTCCTTTGCGCGCGGTTCGGCCGAAATCGCGGCCGCGGCAAGCGCGGCCAAAGTCACCAGCGCAAGCGCGGCGGTCAGGAACGGCTTCCTGTCGGGCAGCGATAGCAACGTCATCAGGTCGGGTCCCCTCTCCAGTGGCGCGACGCAATCTCGGCGACATGCTTCAGGCGCGAATCATACCACGCCACGCGCTTCGCTTCGATCACGAGCGTTTCATCGGGCTGCGCGGCTCCCCGTCCCGCCAGTTGCCGTCGGCCCACATTCGCTCCAGCGCCACCCGATAGTTCGGGAAACGAAAGCTGTAGCCGGCCGCCTTGATCGCCTTGTTGGCGATGCGCTTGTTCTCGCCGTAGAAGGAACGCGCCATTGGCGAAAGTTGGGCGGTCTCGAAGGGAATTTCCGGCGGCGGTTCAATGCCCATCAGTCCGGCGGCATAGGCGACGACATCCTGCGGCGGCGCCGGCTCGTCGTCGGTGACGTTGAAGATGCCGCCGAGATTCTTCCCGGCCAGATGCCAAAGCGCGCCGGCGATGTCGTCGCAATGGATGCGGTTGAACACCTGGCCGGCCTTGACCAGCCGCCGCGCCGTGCCGTCCTCCAGATTGGCCAGCGCGTTGCGGCCCGGGCCGTAAATGCCGGAAAGCCGCAGGATCGCCACCGGCGTTCCGGTCTGCTGGCCCAGCTTCAGCCATTCCTGCTCGGCGGCCACCCGCATCACCGATCGCTTCGACACCGGCCTGCAGTCGGCGCTCTCATCCACCCAGGCGCCGCCATGGTCGCCATAGACGCCGACGGTCGAGAGGTAGGCGATCCATTCCAGCGCCGGCATCCTTGTCCGGATTGTCTCGCCGGCGGCGTCGAGCACCGGGTCGACCGCTTCGTCTGGGGCGACCGAGACGATGAGATGCGTCGTTTGCCGAAGCGCGTCGCCGATCTCGGCCGTGAGCGATCCCTCGAAGCGCAACGGCTCGATGCCCGCCTGCCGCAACGCTTCGAACCTTTCCGGCGAGCGCGTCGTGCCGAAGATCGGCGCGCCGAGCTCGTTGGCCTGCGCAAAGGCCTTGCCGGAATAGCCGGCGCCGAAAATGAAGAAGCGTCTTTCACTCATCAGGAAACCTCTGCGGAATGTCGCTGCGCCAAGAACCATTCGTCGCGCACCGCTGCGTCGCCTTCGGTCTGCAAGGCCGATGCGGCATGCGTCGCAAAATCGCGCGCAGGCATCAGCCGCGACAGTGCCCATACCGCCGCACCCCGCACCAGCGGGGAGCCGTCCTCGAGCAGGCCGTGCACGATCGACGTCAGCGAAGCATCGCCCGAATTGCCGGCGGCTATCAGGACGTTGCGGACAAAACGATCGCGGCCGATGCGCTTGATCGGCGAGCCGGAGAAGAAGGACCGGAACGCCGCGTCGTCGAGGAGCAAAAGCTCGGACAGCGGCGGCTCGCGCAACTCGGCGCGCGCGGCAAGCTTGGCCTCGGAGGCAGCGCTGGCGAATTTGTTCCACGGGCACGCGGCAAGGCAATCGTCGCAGCCATAGATGCGGTTGCCGATCTTCTCGCGGAATTCTCGCGGGATCGGCCCCTTGTTTTCGATGGTGAGGTAGGAAATGCAGCGCCGCGCATCGAGCCGGTAGGGGGCCGGGAAGGCATCGGTCGGGCAGACGTCGAGGCAGGCGCGGCAGGAGCCGCAATGATCTTCCTCCGGCCGGTCGGGTTCGAGCTCGGCGGTCGTGAAGATGGTGCCGAGGAACAGCCATGAGCCATGCGCGCGGCTGACCAGGTTGGTGTGCTTGCCCTGCCAGCCGAGCCCGGCAGCTTCGGCCAGCGGCTTTTCCATCACCGGGGCCGTGTCGACGAAGACTTTCACGTCGCCCCCCGCCCGCGCGACGATCTTGCCGGCGATCTCCTTCAGCCGGCCCTTCATCACGTCATGGTAGTCGCGGTTTTGCGCGTAGACCGAGATCGCGCCGCGATCGCGTTTTTTGAGGACATCGCGCGGGTCGCGGTCAGGACCGTAGTTCATCGCCAGAACGATGATCGAGCGCACCTGTGGCCACAGCGACGAAGGCTCGGCGCGGCGTTCGATCGTCTCGGCGATCCAGTCCATCGAGCCATGAAAACCCGAGGCGACAAATTCCGCCAGGCGCGCGGGCGCCAGCGGGATCGCGTCCGGCCGGGTGACGGCGACGGCATCGAAGCCGGCGCGGCGCGCCTCCGCGTCGATCAGCGCGCGCAGGCGGGTTTTGTCAGAAGTCGAGGTCCGCATAGTGCGATACCGGCGACAGGCCGCGCACCCGGTCGGTGAGCAGCGGCCGGAACGACGGCCGTGATTTGACGCGTGTATACCATTCGCGCGCGGCGGCATGTTCGCGCCAGTCGATCTCGCCGAGATAGTCAAGCACCGAAAGCGTCGCCGCCGCGGCGAGGTCGGCATAGGTTACCTTGTTGCCGGCCAGCCAATGGCGCGTGCCGGCCAGCCAGTTGGTGTATTTCATGTGCTGGCGGATGTTGGCGCGCGCGGCGCGGATCGCCGCCGAATCGGGCGAGCCGCCGCCGGCCGTCTCCGGCATGACCGGCTTCAGCACGCGCTCGCGCACCAGATGGCGGGTGACCTCGCTTTCGGCCTTGCTGAGATACCAGTCGGTCAGTCGGCGGATTTCGGCGCGCTGCATCGGGTCTTCGGCAAACAGCCGCCTGTCGCGCTTGAGCACCCCGCGCGTCTCGTCGAGATATTCGGCAATCACCATGGCGCCGACGATCGGCACGTCGCCTTCGGCAAGCAGGATCGGCAGCGTGCCGGCCGGGTTGAGCGCCAGGAACTCCTTGCGCCGCGTCCAGGGCTTTTCTTCGATCAGCGCCAGCTCCTCGCCATACTCGCCGAAGGCGAGGCGCACGAACCGGCAGGTGGCGAACATCGGATGATGGAAAAGCGTCAGCATGGTTCCGCGATGATAGGGCGCACTGGCGAATCGCCCCCTGCGCCGGTAAGTCTTGGCGGCCCGTCATGCGGCCGTCACGGTGTTGCGACCTATAGGGGGACTTCCGCGCCGTGACAAGCAAGCCGTTGTCTCCAGTCGTCCCCTAAATCCTGAGGTTGCCATGGAAAGCCAGACCATCGTCGAAGCGCTGCTGCTTGGGCTGCTGGAGGGCCTGACCGAGTTCATACCGGTCTCCTCGACCGGCCATATCCTGCTCGCCGGCCATTTCCTCGGCTTCCATTCCACCGGCAAGGCCTTCGAGATCCTGATCCAGCTCGGCGCGATCCTCGCCATCCTCAGCGTCTATTTCCGCCGCTTGTGGAAAATGCTGCTCGAGCTGCCGCATGATCGGCTGACCAGGCATTTCGTCATCGGCATCCTCATCGCCTTCCTGCCTGCGGCGGTCATCGGCGCGCTGGCGCATGACTTCATCAAGACCTTCCTGTTCGAATCGCCGCGCCTGATCTGCATCATGCTGATCATCGGCGGCGTCGTGCTGCTTGCCGTCGACCGCATGAATTTGAAGCCAGTCTACCGCGACGTCGAGCGCTTCCCGACTAGGCTCTATCTGCAGATCGGCCTGTTCCAGTGCCTGTCGCTGATCCCCGGCACCTCGCGCTCCGGCTCGACCATCGTCGGCGCGCTGCTTCTCGGCGTCGACAAGCGCGCGGCGGCGGAATTCTCCTTCTTCCTCGCCATGCCGACCATGGTTGGCGCCTTCGCCTTCGACCTGTTCAAGAACCGCAACGTGCTGACCTCGGCCGACCTGCCGGTCATCGCCGTCGGCTTCGTCGCCGCCTTCGTCAGCGCCCTGATCGTGGTGCGCTTCCTGCTCGATTACGTCTCGCGCAAGGGCTATTCGCTGTTCGGCTGGTGGCGCCTGGTGGTCGGCGGGTTGGGACTGGTAGCGCTGATGATCTGGGGGTGAGCTTACCCTCCCCCTTGTGGGGAGGGTCGATCCGCAAAGCGGATCGGGGTGGGGGTCGGCACCGTAACCCCCCGCCCCGGCTCGCCAGCGACGCTGCGCGTCACTTGCTCGCCGACCCTCCCGGGGGGAGGGTAAAGCCTCTCAATTCCTTCCATAAAAAGCATTCTCGACATGCACCGGCCAGCGCCAGGGCAGCACCGCCACCATGTCGAAACGTATTGAAAGCTTGCCATAGTCCGGCTGGCGCGACAGCCACAGGTCGGCGGCGCCCTCGATGCGCCGTTCCGACGCATGGGCGATAGCCTCCATCGCCTCCATCAGCGTGCGCCGCGCCTTGACCTCGACGAACAGCACGAGGTCGCCGCGCCGAGCGATCAGGTCGATCTCACCGAGCTTGGTGCGGTGGCGGCGGGCGAGGATGCGGTAGCCTTTCAGCATCAACGCCAGCGCCGCCAGCCATTCGCCGCGATGGCCGCGCCGATAGGCTTTTCGCCTATGACCAACGGTGCGCTCACCCACCGCCGGCGTCCTTCAGTTCCAGCAGCCGCCGGTAGAGCGCCTGCTTCTGGCCACCGGTCATTTTTGCCGCTTCGGCCGCCGCCTTGGAAGCAGGCATTTCGGCGGCCAGCGACAGCAGCAGCCGGTCGATATCGGCAGGCTGGTCCGCCGTGGCCTCGGCCGGACCGACGCAGATGACGATTTCGCCCTTGGGCGTGTCTGCCGCCGCATAGTGATCGGCGAGCGCGCCGAGCGTGCCCGTCCGCATCTCCTCGAAGGCCTTGGTCAGCTCGCGGCCGATCGCCGCCTGGCGCGCGCCGCCGAGCGTCTCGACCATCGCGGCAAGCGTTTCGGCCAGGCGCCGCGGCGACTCGAAGAAGATCAGCGTCGCCGGCACCTGCTTGAAGCTTTCGAGCTTCGTCAGCCGCTGTCCAGCCTTGGCTGGCAGGAAACCGGCGAACAGGAAGGCATCGGAGGGCAGGCCGGAAGCGGTCAGCGCGGCAAGCGCCGCCGAGGGCCCCGGCACCGGCACGACGCGGATGCCGCGCTCCAGCGCCTCGCCGACCAGCCGGTAGCCCGGATCGGACACCAGCGGCGTGCCGGCATCCGAGATCAGCGCCACGCTTTGCCCGGCAGCGAGTGCCTCGATCAGCTTCGGCCCGGCCTCTTGGGCATTGTGCTCGTGATAGGCAGTGGTGCGGCGGCGGATGCCGTAGCGCTCGAGCAGCACGCGCGAGACGCGCGTGTCCTCGCAGGCGACGATGTCGGCGCTGGCCAGCGTCTCCAGCGCGCGCAGCGTGATGTCGGCCAGATTGCCGATCGGCGTCGCCACAAGATAGAGCGCCGGCGCCAGCGGCCGCGCCGGAATCTCGGTCTGTCCGATCACATAGCTGCGTTTGTCGCCGGTCAAGAATGGCCCTCCGTTCAAGCAATTCCAGGAAAAGTGTGCGGCGGTTTTCCGTCTGGAATTGCGCAAGAAACAACGCCTGTTTGGCACGGCTCACACGTGGTTGCAAAACGTGAAGTCGCGGCAAGGAAATCGCCATGCCTTCGCCACAGTGAGCAACGAAACCGGCACCCTCGGATTTAATCCCTGATTCCTTGGAGGAGGCAGGACCGGACGATGCCCAATCGCTTCGACATTTTCATCAGCCGACTTGAAAGCAAAACCGCCCGCGAGGGTACTCCCCCACATCCGATCGCCGCCCAGAACGGCAACCGCCGCGATAAGGCCGACGCAAAGCCGGTCCGTAACGGCGAGCCGCATGGCGAGAAGCATCGCGGCAAGCACCGGCAGAAGCACGACGCCTGAAGCAGTTTGCGGCCTTCGCGATCTCTCGCCTCGTCATCCCAGGGCGGAGCAAGGAGCGAGGCGACGCGGCGCAGACCCTGGGATCCATGCCTTTACATCGAAGCTTCGCGAGCGGCGCAGAATTCTGCTCCGCCGCCCCCTTCGGCCGAGGTCACGGCCTGGATCCTCGGGTCAAGCCCGAGGATGACGAACGCGCTGGGGAGAACCGCATCCTCAAAGATATCTCCCGACCCTGACTTCCAGCAGACGCACCAGCTCGGGATCCATGAATCCGTAGTCGTCCGGAATGTCGAGGCAGATGACCTTGGCCCGCTTCAGGCTGCCCGGAACTTCTTCTGCAGCTTGGCGCGATGTACCTTCTCCATGACGAAAATGATGTCCGCCCAAGTGACGAGCTCATGTGTCAGCGGGTTGTCGGCGTCGTGATTGGTGCCTGCCGATTCGACCTCGATGTCGCGGCGCTTGGAAAACACCTGCTCGGCCGTCGGGCTCCGTAAGCGGTTCTGGCTGCAGACGAAGAGGACGTTCTTCAAGAACCTACCTAGCCAAATCCGCCACCACGGCATCGAGCACGATCATGCCGGCGGTCGTGGCGCGCAGCCGGGCGTTGCCGACAGGCGCCACCAGCCCTTCTTGCTGCAGCACCGACAGCCTGTCGCTCGACAGGCTGCGCCCCGCAAACGTCTCGTAGCGCTGAAGGTCGATGCCCTCGGCGAGCCTTAAGCCCATCAGCAGGAACTCGTCTGCCTCTTCGGTTCGCGTCAGCACCTCGCCGCCGGTGACGCCATGGCCCCTGGCCTCGACCAGGTTGAGCCAGGTCTCCGGCATCCTTTCCGCTATCGTCACCGTGCGGCGGCCGTTCTCGACGAAGCGGCCATGCGCGCCCGGTCCGACGCCGACATATTCGCCGTAGCGCCAATAGGTCAGATTGTGCCGGCTTTCCGCGCCCGGCCGCGCGTGATTGGAAATCTCGTAGGCCGGCAGCCCATGCGCCGCCGTCACCTCCTGCGTCAGCGCGTAGAGATCGGCGGCCTGGTCATTGTCCGGGATGACGAACTTCCGCGCCGCGTGCAGCGCATGGAACGGCGTGCCTTCCTCGATGGTCAGCTGGTAAAGCGAAAGGTGGTCGGCGGCATGGCCGATCGCCTGCTCAAGCTCCGAAGCCCAAGCCTCAGGCGTCTGGCCCGGCCGCGCATAGATAAGGTCGAAGGAGAGTCGTGGGAAGATCTCGCGCGCCAGGCCGATTGCCTGCAGCGCCTCCTCGACATTGTGCAGCCGGCCGAGGAAGCGCAGGTCCTTGTCGTTCAGCGCCTGCACGCCCAGCGACACGCGGTTGACGCCGGCCGCGCGATAGCCGCGGAAGCGCTCCGCCTCCACAGAGGACGGATTGGCCTCCAGCGTCACCTCGATGCCTTCGGGCACCGTCCAGTTCTGCGCCACGGCCTCCAGCACCGCCGCGACGATTTCCGGCTTCATCAGCGACGGCGTGCCGCCGCCGAGGAAAATGCTGGTCACCTCGCGCGGCCCGGTGCGGGCGCGCATCGTCGCCAGCTCCGTTTCAAAGGCGCGCGCAAAACGCTCCTGGTCGACGGGCTGGTGGCGGACATGGCTGTTGAAGTCGCAGTAAGGGCACTTGGCCGCGCAGAACGGCCAATGGACGTAGACGCCGAAGCCGGGGCCACGGTCGAGCGGCATGGTCTGGCCGGTCCCGATCATTTTGAGCCAAGCCGCGCCAAATCCAATCGGGCCAAATCCAATCGGGCCTGCGCGAATTTCTGGAAGGCGCGAGCACGATGCGACAGCGCCGTCGCCTGGCCGGGCTTCCAGCCGTGCTTTTGCTCGGCGCTCATCTCGCCGAACGTCTTGTCGAAGCCGTTGGGCAGGAAAACCGGATCGTAGCCGAAACCGAGCGTGCCGCGCGGCGGCCACACCAGCGTGCCTTCCGCTTCGCCACGGTAATATTCGGCCTCACCGTCAGGGAAGGCGAGGCAGATGACGGCGACGAAACGGCCGGTGCGTTGCGCCGGCTCTGTCGCGCCGACCTCCTGCAGCGCCACTTCGGTGCGCTGCATGGCCATGCCGAAATCCCTGCTGCCGCCGGGTGTCTCGGCCCAGTTGGCAGTATAGACGCCGGGCGCGCCGTCAAGCGCGTCGACGCAGAGCCCGGAATCGTCCGACAGCGCCGGCAGGCCGGTGGCCTTGGCTGCGGCGAAGGCCTTGATATAGGCATTCTCCTCGAAGGTCGTGCCGGTCTCGTCAGGTTCCGGCAGGCCGTATTCCTTGGCCGATTTCGCCTCGAAGCCGAACGGCGCCATCAGGTCGGCGAATTCGCGCAGCTTGCCGGCGTTGTGGCTGGCGACGACGATCTTTTTTCCGTTGAGCGAATGCATCACAGGCCCCAGATCCTTGGCTCGGCGAACTCGATCGAATTGCCCGATGGGTCGCGGATATAGATCGAATGTCCACCCTGCGGCCATTCGAAGTCGCTTTCGATGGCGATGTTTCTTGCCGCCAGATGCTTGCGCCATTCGGCGATCTCATCGGCGGTTGCCGTGAAGCAGAGATGGCCCTCGCCGAGGGTGCCATGTGGCGGCACCTTCAACCTGGCGTCGGGCGCCGGCGGGACTTTCGTCGCCTCGGCATTGAAGAGCAGCAGCACCCCGTTGCCGCAGCGGAAGAAGACGTGCCGGCCCTCGACCTTGCCCACCGGATCAAGGCCGATGATGTCGCGGTAGAAGGCTTCGGCCTTAGCCAGATCAGTCACATAGAGAGCGGATTCCAAAATCGCGGAGGGGGTCACGAGGCACCCCCCTCTGCCCGAAGCGACAGCGAAGGGCCGGGCCCGGCAGGCCAGAGGGGGGTGCGAAGGATCGCCAACCTCATCAATAACCCTACGCCACCGCCATCTGCTGCAGGCTCACCAGGCGCTGGATGCCCTTCTTGGCGAGCGCCATCAGCGCGGAAAACTGCTCTTCGGAAAACGGCTCGCCCTCTGCCGTGCCCTGGATCTCGACGATGCCGCCCTTGCCGGTCATGACGAAATTGGCGTCGGTGCCGGCGGAAGAATCCTCGAGATAGTCGAGGTCGATGACCGGCTGGCCGTCATGGATGCCGCAGGAGATCGCGGCGACATGGTCCTTCAGCACCTTGGAAACGCTGGCCATCTGGCGCGCTTCCATCCAGCGCAGGCAATCGTAGAGCGCTACCCAGCCGCCGGTGATCGAGGCCGTGCGGGTGCCGCCATCGGCCTGGATGACGTCGCAGTCGACGGTGATCTGCTGTTCGCCCAGCGCCTGCAGGTCGACAACGGCGCGCAAGGAGCGGCCGATCAGCCGCTGGATCTCCAGCGTGCGGCCGCCCTGCTTGCCGGCGGAGGCCTCGCGGCGCATGCGCTCGCCGGTCGAGCGCGGCAGCATGCCGTATTCGGCCGTCACCCAGCCCTTGCCGGAATTGCGCATCCAGGCCGGCACCTTTTCCTCCAGGCTGGCCGTGCACAAGACATGCGTGTCGCCGAACTTCACCAGGCACGAGCCTTCGGCATGCTTGGAGACGCCGCGCTCGAAGGAGATGGCGCGCATTTCGTCGGCTTGGCGTTTGGAGGGGCGCATTCGGCCTTCTTTCCTATGGTTTTTGGAATCGTGGCCGGCTTGTAGACGCATGCGGCGCATGGCGCAAAGGAAAAGGGGAGCGCAAGGGAAACAGGGGCGCGGGGAAAGCAGGCCGGGTTGCGCCTTTGGGGCGGAAGTCTATATCTTCTAAGCGGAGGTTCCTGGCTGGAATGAACAAGGCAGTCGATCCCGCTTCACCCGTGCTTCAGTCGCTCGACATGCGTTCGCGCGACATCTTCAGGCGGATTGTCGATTCCTATCTGCGCGATGGCGAGCCGGTCGGCTCGCGCAGCCTGTCGCGCATCCTGCCCTCATCGCTGTCGCCGGCTACCATCCGCAACGTGATGAGCGATCTCGAGCATCTGGGATTGATCTACGCGCCCCACATCTCGGCCGGCCGCCTGCCGACCCAGACCGGGCTGCGCTTCTTCGTCGACGCCTTCATGGAGCTCGGCGACCTGTCCGACGAGGAGCGCCGCGTCATCGAGGCGCAGGTGCGCGCCTCGGGCTCGGGCGCGACGCTGGAGCACATGCTGACCGAGGCCAGCCAGATGCTGTCCGGCATGTCGCGCGGCGCCGGCCTGGTGCTCGCGGCCAAGAACGAGGTGGCGCTCAAGCATATCGAGTTCATCCAGCTCGAACCCACCAAGGCGCTGGCCGTGCTGGTATCGCAGGGCGGCGACGTCGAGAACCGCGTCGTCGACCTGCCGGCCGGCATCACCGTCTCGCAGCTGCACGAGGCTTCCAACTTCCTCAACGCGCATATCAGGGGCCGCACGCTGGCTGAGGCGCGCATCGAGATCGCCCGCATCAAGGACGAGACGAAGTCCGCCCTCGACACGCTGTCGCAGGATCTGGTCGAGAAGGGCCTCGCGGTCTGGGCCGGCTCCGAAAGCGGCCTGCCGGCGCGCCTCATCGTGCGCGGCCGCGCCAACCTTCTGGAGAACGTCACCGCCCAAGCGGATCTCGAACTGCTGCGCCATCTGTTCGAGGATCTGGAGACGCAGGACGGGCTGCTGCAGCTCCTCGACCTCGCCGAGCAAGGCTCGGGCGTGCGCATCTTCATCGGCTCGGAGAACAAGCTGTTCTCGCTGTCCGGCTCGTCGCTGGTCGTCGCGCCCTATCGCGACAAGGACGCGCGCGTCGTCGGTGCGCTCGGCGTCATCGGCCCGACCCGGCTCAACTATGCCCGCATCGTACCTATGGTCGACTATACTGCCCAATTGATCTCGCGCATGCTGAGCTAAGCGGGAGCGGGCGGATCATCGCAAGGAGGGTGGAAATGGCGCTGGAATCGCTCAAGGCTCAGATCAGCCTGCTGCTCGAGGAAATGGTGAACCAGCCGGAAGACGATCACGAGATCCAGGAGCAGCTGCGCGAGAAGCTGAGGGAAATGCGGGCCATGGGCCTGCCGCTGCCGGCCGATCTGGTCGCGCTGGAGAAGCAGCTCGACGAGGATTTCGACGTCGAGGAAAGCTGAGCTTCCCTGCCTCCGTCAAATCTGCGTGCGTCAGCCGTTCTTTGTGGAACGCCGGCCGATCTCAGCTGTTTCTGCACATGACGCAGCGCTTCCTGCCAGGGAGAACAGCATGATCCGGATCGCCGGCGTTGCGGCCCTCGCCCTGTCCGTTGCCGCCGCGGCCCTGGCGCAGCAGGCCGACCAAGCTTTGCTCACAGGCAAGAAAGCCTTCGGCGACTGGAAGGCCGACCGGCCAGGCGTCCGGCGTCTCATCAAGCCGGACGATCTGCCGAAGCCCTATGTCACCGACTCTGCGTCGAACGGCGGCGGCGTCACCGATCGCCCCGAGGATGCGAGGCCGATCCTCCCGCCCGGTTTCTCCGTCGAGCTCGTCGCGTCCGGCCTCGACGGCCCGCGCGTCGTGCGCGTCGCGCCGAACGGCGATCTCTTCATCGCCGACAGCAGGGCGAACCAGGTCCTCGCCTATCGGCCCGCGCAAGGAAGCGCGAAACCCGCTGGGAAGTCCGTCTTCGCCAAGGGCCTGACCCGGCCCTACGGCATCGCCTTCTATCCGCCGGGCGATAAGCCGCAATGGGTCTATGTCGCCAAACAGCGACAGCGTCGTGCGCTTTCCCTATAAGGAGGGCGATCTCGAAGCGTCCGGCAGGCCGGAAACGATCGTCTCCGACGTCCCCTCAAGCCACCACTGGACGCGCGACATCGCCTTTTCGCCCGACGGCAAGACGCTCTATCTGTCGGTCGGCTCGGGCTCGAACATCGCTGAGGACATGGGCGCCAGGCCGAAAGGCGGCGTCGAGGAATGGGCAAGGTCGAAGCCGCTCGGCGCCGCCTGGGGTTCCGAGGAAGGCCGCGCCGACGTGCTCGCCTTCGATCCCGACGGCAACAACCGCAGGATGGTCGCCACCGGCCTGCGCAATTGCTCGGGCATGACCGTGCAGCCGGCGACGGGCGCGCTCTGGTGCGTCGTCAACGAACGCGACGAGCTCGGCGACGACGTGCCTTTCGAATACGCCACGGCCGTCAAGGACGGCGCCTTCTATGGCTGGCCCTGGTACTATATCGGCGACAATGAGGATCCGCGCCACAAGGGCGCACGGCCCGATCTCGCCGGCAAGGTCACGGTGCCTGACGTTCTGATGCAGGCGCATTCGGCGCCGCTCAACATTGCCTTCTACGAAGGCCGCAACTTCCCGGGCGACTACAAGGGCGACGCCTTCGTCACCTTGCACGGTTCCTGGAATCGCAAGATCCGCACCGGCTACAAGGTGGTGCGGCTGAAGTTCAAGGACGGCAAGCCGACCGGCGAATATGAGGATTTCGCCACCGGCTTCGTCATTGCCGACGACGCGGTCTGGGGCCGGCCGGTTGGTGTGGCTGTGGCGAAGGACGGCGCGCTGATCCTGACCGAGGACGGCAACGGCACCATCTGGCGCGTCACATACGGCGAGGGCCGGTCCTGAAGCCTCGCTGGTGCAATCGAATCCAGCCGCAAGGGAATTAACCGGAAAGGGGATTTGTGGTAGTCAGCCGCCGCTTCAGGGCAATCCCGGCTTGCGGGATCACCCTTTGAAACCAGGGCTTGGAACCATGACCCTCACCGGATTTCTCGCTTACAGCGCCGCCCTCGGCGTGGCCGCCGCCATTCCGGGCCCCGGCGTAACGGCGCTGGTCGCCCGCGCGCTCGGCTCCGGCTTCCGTTCCTCGCTGGCGATGTCGTTCGGCCTGATGCTCGGCGATATCACCTATCTCACCGCCGTGGTGCTCGGCCTGGCCTTCGTCGCGCAGACCTTCGGCATGGTCTTCCTGGCCATCAAATGGGCCGGTGTCGCCTATCTCGCTTTCCTTGC
Source organism: Mesorhizobium sp. M1C.F.Ca.ET.210.01.1.1 (assembly GCF_004791585.1). GTDB lineage: Bacteria > Pseudomonadota > Alphaproteobacteria > Rhizobiales > Rhizobiaceae > Mesorhizobium. The sequence continues at coordinate 30,319 of NZ_SRUU01000025.1, read as the reverse complement.
CTGGCGCTTCTGGACCAGCGGCATTTCGCCCGAAACGGTCGAGGCGCGCAAAGGCAAGGGTGGCTTCGTGGCGAGCTTCATCGCCGGGCTGACGGTGACGCTCGGCAATCCGAAGACGATGATCTTCTACCTTGCCATCACGCCGACCATCGTCGACCTGAAGACCATCACGCTGGCCGACTACGGCATCCTGGTGGCGCTCACCGTCGTCGTGCTGTTCGTGGTGCTGGTGCCCTATCTGGCGCTGGCCGCCAAGGCGCGCTGGTTCCTGAAGTCGCCGCGTGCGCTGAAGATTCTCAACCGCACCGCCGCCGGCTTCATGATGGGTGCAGCCGCAGCTATAGCGGCGCGCCAATAGGCTCGCGTATCAATCGGTCCGGTGTTTCGGCCAAGCCATTCCGAAATCGGGCCAATCCGGAAAATGCATTTCCGGCGGGGGGTGGTTTTCAGCAACCGCCCCACTCGGATATTTTCGGCTGGCAGCCTATCTTGCGCGGCTGAAAGCCCTATTCTGTCTGGCTAATGTCTTTGCCTTGGGAGCGAAACCGATGAACAAGCCCGTCACCTCCGCGCGCGTGCCCGGCCGCGGCCGCATCTTCAACTCGATCACCGAGACGATTGGAGACACGCCGCTGGTGCGGCTGGACAAGTTCGCCAGGGAGAAGGGCATCGTCGCCAACGTTCTGGCCAAGCTCGAATTCTTCAATCCGATCGCCTCGGTCAAGGACCGCATCGGCGTCGCCATGATCGAGGCGCTGGAGGCCGCCGGCAAGATCGCGCCAGGCAGGACCACGCTGATCGAGCCGACTTCCGGAAACACGGGCATCGCGCTGGCCTTCGCCGCCGCCGCCAAGGGCTACAAGCTGATCCTCACCATGCCGGAGACGATGTCGGTCGAGCGCCGCAAGATGCTGGCGCTGCTCGGCGCCGAACTGGTGCTCACCGAGGGGCCGAAAGGCATGAAGGGCGCCATCGCCAAGGCCGATGAGCTCGCCGCCACACTGCCCAACGCCATCATCCCGCAGCAGTTCGAGAATCCGGCCAATCCAGAGATCCATCGCCGCACCACGGCCGAGGAGATCTGGAACGACACCAATGGCGAGGTCGACATCTTCGTTGCCGGCATTGGCACCGGCGGCACCATCACCGGCGTCGGCCAGGTGCTGAAGAAGCGCAAGCCTTCGCTGCATGTCGTGGCCGTCGAGCCGGAGGCTTCGCCGGTGCTCTCCGGCGGTCAGCCCGGCCCGCACAAAATCCAGGGCATCGGCGCCGGTTTCGCGCCCAAGATCCTCGACACCACGATCTATGACGAGATCGTGCGCGTCTCGAACGAGGACTCGGTCTCCAATGCGCGCCTTGTCGCCCGCCTCGAAGGCGTGCCGGTCGGCATCTCGTCGGGTGCAGCGTTGCAGGCGGCGATCGTCGTCGGCTCGCGGCCGGAGAACAAAGGCAAGAACCTGGTCGTCGTCATCCCGTCCTTTGCCGAGCGCTATCTGTCGACGATCCTGTTCGACGGGCTGGGGGCCTAGGCGCGCGTACTTCGGAGGTTGGCCTCAGCCGCCCTCACGAAGTCGGTAATGTCTCGCCAGTCCTTGCTGGACTGTTCGAAAAGCGTCTCTGGCAGGCGGCGCCAAGCTTGAGCGGACCCCCGCTTCCGGCTCATATCGTCGCCGGCCGCAATCGGCCGGCGGGAGAATTTTGATGTATACGCTCTACACGCGCCCCGGCAGCGGCGGCTTCGTCGTCGAGGCGGCCCTTGCCATGGCCGACGCGCCGTTCCGGCAGATCGACGTGCCGAAGAAGGACCCGCCCGACCCGGCTTTTCTCGCCGTCAGCCCCTTGAACCAGGTGCCGGCGCTAACCTTGCCCGATGGCTGCTCGCTGACCGAATCGGCGGCAATCTGCATCCTGCTCGCCGAGCGTCACCCGCAGGCCGGTCTCTCGCCGGAAGCGGGCTCGCCGGGCCGCGCCGACTTCCTGCGCTGGATGGCCTTCATGTCGTCGGTGCTCTATCCCGCGATCCTCAGGCTCTATTACGCCCATCGCTACACGGCCAGCGCCGACGGCGTGCAGGCGGTGAAGAGGCGGCTATCGCCGAGATGGATCGCGGCTTTGCCATTGTCGACAACGCGCTTGCCGGCCGAAACTGGCTGGCGGGCGAAGAACTGTCGCTCGCCGACATCTACCTCGTCATGCTGGCGGCCTGGCATCCCGATACCGAGAGGGCACGCATGGCGTGGCCGAACATCGAACGGCTGTGGGGCAAATTGCGCCAGCACGAATTGATGCGCAGGCTTAACGCGGCGCACGACATGTGGCCGCAGGAGTAACGGCCGTCTCGCTCTGACTATTTGTTTTTGCGTAATTCCGGACGGAAAACCGCCGCACGCTTTTCCTGGAATTGCGTTAGTTCCGGACCAGCTTGCCCCGCTCCGTCTGCAGGAAGCGGCGCAAGGCCGGATCGCGCTCCAGGCCGATCGCCCGGTCATAGGCTTCGGCGGCATCGGCCGTCCTGCCGAGCCTGGCCGATAGCTCGGCCCGCGCCGCCCAATAGGGCTGGTACTCGGCAAGCCGCCTGTCGGCGCCGATCCCGTCGAGCGCGGCAAGGCCCGCGACAGCCCCCTCGGCCTCGGCGATCGCCACGGCGCGGTTGATCGCCACCACCGGCGAGCCGGCGATCGCCATCAGCGCGTCGTAGAGCTGGCGGATCGCGGCCCAGTCGGTGCTGCCGCTGCGCCGTCGCTCCGTATGCGCCGACTGCACGGCGGCTTCCAATTGGTAGCGGCCGATGATTCTCCTGGCCGCCGCGCGCTTGAGCAGCGCTTCCGCCTCGTCGATCAGCGCGTCGTCCCAGTACGCCGCGTCCTGCGCGGCCAGCGGCACGAAATCTCCCTCGGGGCTGCGCCGCGCCGCGCGCCGCGCTTCGGCGAAAAGCATCAGCGCCAGAAGCCCGAGTGTTTCCGGCTCGTCCGGGATCAGCGAGGCGACGAGCCGGCCGAGCCAGATGCCTTCGCTGGCAAGGTTGCGCCGTCGCGTCTCGGTGCCGGCCGGGTCTGACCAACCTTCGGCAAAAGTGGCGTAGATCGCTTCCAGCACGGCGCCGAGCCGCTCGCCAAGCTCGGCCTGCTCCGGCACGCGGAAGGGGATGCCGGCCTCGCGGATGCGGTTCTTGGCGCGCACGAGACGCTGGCTCATCGTCGCCGGCGAGACGAGGAAAGCGGAAGCGATGGTCGCCGCGTCGAAGCCCAGCACAGTCTGCAGGATCAGCGGCGCGCGCACGCTCGATTCGATCGCCGGATGGGCGCAGGCAAACATCAGCCTGAGCCGCTCGTCGGGCAAATCCTCACTCGTCATGTGCGCCTCCGCCTCTTCGGCAATCAGCTGCAGATGGTCGCGCGCCGCCTCGCCGGTCAGCCGCCGCCGCACGGCGTCGACGCCGCGCCGGCGCGCCACCGCGAGCAGCCAGGCTTCCGGTTTTTCGGGCACGCCGCTTCTCGGCCAGCGCTCCAGCGCCGCGGCGAACGCTTCGGCCAGCGCGTCCTCGGCGCCGGCGACGTCGCGCGTGCGGGCCGCGAGATAGGCGACCAGCTTGCCGTAGCTCTGACGGGCGGCCGCCTCGGCCGCCGCCCGCGCCATCTCCTGGCGACCGTCCATGTTGCTAGGACAGGTAGTCGGTCATTTCCCAGATCGGTCGCACCTCGACCGTGCCGGTGCTGGCTGCCGGGCAGCGCGCGCCCCATTCCATGGCCGTGTCGATGTCCGTCGCCTCGATCATGTAGAAACCGGCAAGCTGCTCCTTGGTATCGGCATAGGGACCATCGAGCACGTTGGTCTTGCCGTTGGCCATCCTGATCGATGTCGCTGCCTGGGTCGGGCGCAGCCTTTCGCCGGCAAGGTACGCGCCGGATTTCTTCAAGGCTTCGGTATAGGCGCCATAGGCCGCGAGCGTCTGCTCGGTCTTGTCGCGCGGCGCATTCGCCATCGCGGCTTCGTCATTGTAGATCAAAAGCATGTATCGCATGGGTCTTCTCCGTTTTCTCGAAGGCCGCGTCGTCGCGGGCCGACCTATGTCGTGCGGCTGCGGCCGATTTCGACAGGCGCCTTGAAAATCTTTCGCCCCCGAAGCGATCGAGCGCAAGCCGGCGCTTTTCGCCACACTCAACCGTTGGTCTAATGCATGCAATTGCGGGTTGGCATTTCGTGCCTCCTGTCTAAACTCCGAACTTCGCGCCGGAGAGGCGGTGAGGCGCGAGCCGTTGTTTCAGGAGGAGGAAACCATATGCGCGATTTCAGGACGAAATTTGGTGCCGCCGGCGCTTTGGCGCTGTCGCTCGGCCTCGGCGCCATGTCGGCCGGGGCGCAGGAATTCATCAACGTGCTGACCGGCGGCACGTCGGGCGTCTATTATCCGCTCGGCGTCGCGCTGTCCGAGATCTACGGCAAGGGCATCGAAGGCGCCCGCACCCAGGTGCAGGCGACCAAGGCATCGGTCGAGAACCTCAACCTGCTGCAGCAGGGCAAGGGCGAGATCGCCTTCGCGCTCGGCGATTCCGTCAAGCTCGCCGCCGAAGGCAACACCGAGGCCGGCTTTCCCGGCAAGCTCGACAAGCTGCGTGGCATCGCCGCCATCTATCCCAACTACATCCAGATCGTCGCCAGCAAGGAGTCCGGCATCAAGACGCTCGCCGACCTCAAGGGCAAGAGCCTGTCGGTCGGCGCGCCCGCCTCCGGCACGGAACTCAACGCCCGCGCCATCTTCGCCGCCGCCGGGCTGAAATACGAGGATCTCGGACGCGTCGAATATCTGCCTTTCGCCGAATCGGTCGAGCTGATCAAGAACCGCCAGCTCGACGCCACGCTGCAATCGGCCGGCCTGGGCGTCGCCTCGATCCGCGACCTCGCCACCTCCGTGCCGATCAATGTCGTCGCCGTGCCGGCCGAGGATGTCGCCAAGATCGGCTCGCCCTATCTGTCGGTCGTCATTCCCAAGGGGACCTATGAGGGCCAGGCGGAGGATGTCGCGACCGCCGCGGTCGGCAATTTCCTCGTCACCCGGGCCGATGTTTCCGACGAGACCGCCTATCAGATGACCAAGCTGATGTTCGAGCATCTCGACCAGCTCGCCGCCGCGCACGCCGCCGCCAAGGCGATCGATCCGGCCAAGGCGCTCAACGGCATGCCGGTGCCGCTGCATCCCGGCGCGGAGAAATATTACAAGGAAAAAGGGCTGCTGAAGTAGGCAAGGGTGGCGCGGCAAACCGATATGTCTTCGCCCAGTGCTTTGCACCACAATTCGCTCGCTCTGGAGTGCGTCGGATGAGCGAAGCGACGCCTGGAACAACCGACGGCAAGTCGGCCACTTTTCATCTCCCGGTCGTCGAAGAACAGGTCGAAGGCCTGCCGCCGGGCTTCGGCGAAGGGCTTGCCGGCAAGGCGGCCTTCCTGATTGCCGTCGCCTTTTCCGTCTTCCAGATCTACATCGCCGCCTATGGCAGCCTGCCCAGCCAGGTGGTGCGCGCCATGCATGTCGGCTTCCTGCTGCTGCTCGGCTTCGGCCTGATCGCTAATCTGCGCGCCACCGGCGCGGCGGCGAAGGCCGCGTTCTGGACGCTCGGCGCGCTGGGTTTCGCCACCGGCCTCTACAACTGGGTCTTCTACGCCGACCTCATCCGCCGCTCCGGCTTCCTCACCACGCCGGACCTGATCGTCGGCGCGCTGCTGGTGGCGCTTGTCTTCGAAGCCGCCAGGCGACTGATGGGGCTGCCGCTCGCGGTCATCGCCTTCGTCTTCCTCGCCTATTGCTTCGTCGGCAATCACCTGCCACCGCCCTTCATCCATCGCGGCTATGATTTTGCGCAGCTCGTCGACACCTTCGCCTATGGCACCGAAGGCATCTACGGCACGCCGGTCTATGTCTCGGCGGCTTACATCTTCATCTTCGTCGTCTTCGCCGCCTTTCTCGAACGCGCCGGCATGATCGCGCTGTTCAACGATTTCGCGCTTGGCCTTGTCGGCTCCTGGCGCGGCGGCCCGGCGCAGGTCTGCGTGCTCTCCTCGGCGCTGATGGGCACCATCTCCGGTTCGGGCGTCGCCAATGTGGTGGCAAGCGGCCAGTTCACCATTCCGCTGATGAAACGCTTCGGCTTCCGTTCCGCCTTTGCCGGCGCCGTCGAGGCGACCTCGTCGATGGGCGGCCAGATCATGCCGCCAGTGATGGGCGCGGTCGCCTTCATCATGGCCGAGACGCTCAACATTCCCTATGCCGAGGTGGTAAAGGCCGCGATCATCCCGGCGCTGTTCTATTTCGGCGCCTGTTTCTGGCAGGTGCACCTGGAGGCCGGCAAGGCCGGCCTGCACGGCATGGCCAAGGCGGAGCTCCCCAATCCCTGGGAGGCGGTGCGAAAGCACTGGCCGCTGGTACTGCCGCTCGCCGTTCTCGTCTACCTACTCTTTGCCGGCTACACGCCGATCTTCGCCGGCACCATGGGCCTGGCGCTGACCGTCGTGCTGATCCTCGGCACGCCGCTGGCGGCATCGATCGGGCCATTTGCGTTCCGGGTCGTCTTCTGGCTGGCGCTCGGGCTTGCCGCCGCATCCTTCATGCGCTTCGGCGTCAACGTGCTCGGCCTCGTCATCGCGGTGCTCATCGTTGCCTGCTTCACCTTCAAGGGCGGGCGCGAGACGCTGCGCATCTGTGTCGATTCGCTTGCCGAGGGGGCAAAGAACGCGCTGCCGGTCGGCATCGCCTGCGCCATCGTCGGCATCGTCATCGGCACGCTGACGCTCACCGGCATCGCCTCGACCTTCATCGGCTGGATCATCTCCATCGGCGAGAACAACCTGTTCCTGTCGCTGGTGCTGACCATGCTTACCTGCCTGGTGCTCGGCATGGGCATTCCGACCATCCCCAATTACATCATCACCTCCTCGCTTGCCGGCCCGGCGCTGCTGTCGCTCGGCGTGCCGCTCATCGTCAGCCACATGTTCGTCTTCTATTTCGGCATCATGGCCGACCTCACCCCGCCGGTGGCGCTTGCCGCCTTTGCCGCCGCGCCCATGGCCAGGGAAAGCGGCCTCAAGATCGGCATCCAGGCCACCAAGCTCGCCATCGCCGGCTTCGTCGTGCCATTTATGGCCGTCTACACGCCGGCGCTGATGCTGCAGGATGCCGGTCCCATCGCCGCCCAGTTCGGCTACCCGGTGGAGGTCGCCTACATCGTCGTCAAGGCCTGCATGGGCATCGTGCTGTGGGGCGCCGCCGCCGTCGGCTTCCTGGCCCGCCGCATGGCCTGGTGGGAGCGCCTCGTCGCCTTCGCCGCCGGCGTGCTCCTGGTCGCGGCGTTGCCGCTCACCGACGAGGCCGGCTGGGCGCTGGCGCTTCTCTGGATCGGCTGGCACTGCTGGCGCGCGCGTCTGGCATCCACGGCCAGTCCGATATGAGCCTGTGCATCCTCGCCGCCGGCAAGACGGTGACGCTTGCCGCCGCCGCCTTCACCCTGTCCTGGACGCATTCGGTGGAGCGGACGCGCTGGCGCGAAGACTGGAAGGTGCTGCCTGCCGGGCTTCAGCTCGTCGAGGCGCGGGTGAAGGGCTCCGGCGCCGGCATGGAACCGCCCGAGGGATCGATGCTGCGGGACGGCTGGTGGGTCTATGCGCCGCGGATCGGATCCCAGCCGCGCCTGCTGCTGGCGGCGTCCGGCGCAACGGGAGAAGGCTGGACCCTGTGCACGGCCGAAGGCTGTCGCGAGCTGGGCAAGGCGGCAGGAGAAACGATCCTGCTCGAACCTTGCGACGGCGCGCGCCAGCCGCGATAGCGCACGATAATCGCTTTATCCGATCAGCCGCTGGCGCAGTTCGGCGGACGGTATTTCGCAGCTGTCCTTCCTGCCGAACAGCGCATAGCGGTTCCTGGCGACGCGGTCATAGAGCCAGTCGCGCAGCGGCCGCGGCAGGACGAGCAGCAGCCTTGCGGCGCGCCACGGCCAGCCAAGCGCGGCCATGACGGCGACGAAACTGTCGAGCTTCGTGAAGGCGTCGCCGTCGATGACGGCGAGATTGGTTTCGTAATTGTCGGTCGGCAGGCCGTATTTGCGAAACAGCGCCTCGCCGAACGGCGATTGCGCCGTGGCGAAGCGGAAGCGCTTGGCGCGGTCGAGCTTGACGATCATCTGGACGAAGCCTGAGCAGAACACGCAGACGCCGTCGAAGACGATCAGCGGCCGGTCAGCGTCGGAGGCCCGGCCTGGGAGAAGAGGACGCTTCGGTTCGGGCAGGTCGGTCATTTCGGCCCCGGCTGCTTGTGCCTTCAGACACTAAGCCAGCCGGCGGCGGTGTCAAAGCCGCGGCGTTGTCGCACGCCTGCCGTCGGCGACGGCAGGGCGCTCGTCACGATAGGTCGTGGCGCGGTTGTCGGCGGCCGGCTTGCAGATCCGGCTGTTGTGGCGGCTGTCGGGCATTGTCGGTCAGTGCGTGCCGATGCCGAGCGAGCTGCCGCGGCGGGCGCATGCCGGCCCCGGGCCGCGCATGTAGTAGCGCTCGGGCCGATAGGTCGGCGCGACGAATTCGCGAATGGCGGCGGCATAGCCGGCGATGTGGTTCCAGAAGTTCATTTTACCTGTCCCTGTCCCGTTTTCGGATGTCCCTTCCGAATTGTCCGAGAGGATAGCGTCGAGGCGTGAATAGTCGGTGAACGTGATGTTAATTTCTGGTCCGAAACTCGTTGCTTCGTGGCCGGAATGCGGCTGATTCGCGGTCTTTCGATGCCTTTTGTCGCGTTTCCGCGTCGTGTGACTTTTGCATCACATATGTTTCGTCTCGATGTCGCTTGGACGCGCTTCTGTTTCACGTTCAAGGCGCATCGGGAAATTTCCTTGCTCGCGGGAGGAAAGCCCAGGAACCTGCCCCGCCCTCGGCCCGTTCCGGTTGGACATCGTGTTCGCGGATGGAGTTCGCCATGGCACCGCGCCCCGCCTGGAAGGGTTATCTGAAACTGTCGCTGGTCACTTGCGGCATCGAGCTGACCAACGTCGTCACCCATACTGAGAAGGTTTCGTTCCGCATCCTCAACCGCAAGACCGGCAACACCGTCAAACGCATCTATGTTGACGCCGAAACCGGCAAGCCGCTGGAGGAAGGCGACGAGATCAAGGGCTATGAAGTCAGCGACGGCGACTTCGTCCATATCGAGGAGGACGAGATCGAGGCGGTGCAGATCGAGTCCTCGCATACGATGAGCCTCGACGGCTTCGTCGAGAAATCCTCGATCGAGCAGATCTACCTCGACACGCCCTATTACGTCTCGCCGGCGGACGAGGTGTCGGAAGAGGCGTTCGCCGTCATCCGCGACGCGATGGCGGCGAAGAAGATGGCCGGCCTCGCGCGCCTCGTGCTCTATCAACGCGAGCGCCCGGTGGTGATCGAGCCGCTCGGCAAGGGCATGGTGCTGACCACGCTGCGCTACGACGACACGGTGCGCCAGCCGCGCACGGTGTTCGGCGACATCGAGGCAACCAAGACCGACGACGAGATGATCGACCTCGCGCAGCACATCATCAACCAGAAGAAGACGAAGTTCGATCCTTCGAAGTTCGACGACCGCTACGAGGAAGCGCTGCTCGAACTGATCCGCGCCAAGAAGGCCGGCAAGAGGGCGCCCAAGGCCAAGGCGCCGCCGAAACCGTCCAACGTCGTCAACCTGTTCGACGCGCTGAAGAAGAGCCTGAACGCCGAAGGCGGCAGGAAGGCCGGCAAATCTTCATCGAAAACGACGGCGCGAACGAAGGCCAGGGCACCCGCCCCCGGTCGCAGTCAACATAGAGGTCGCAAATCCGCATAGGAGCATGCCGTCATGGCTGGTCTCGAACAGTATCAAGCCAAGCGCGACTTCCGCAAAACCGCCGAGCCGGCCGGCAAGGTGTCCCGGCATAAGAAGAACGAGGCGGGCGGCATTTTCGTCGTCCAGAAGCATGCCGCCACCCGCCTCCATTACGATTTCCGGCTTGAGCATGACGGCGTGCTGTGGAGCTGGGCGGTGACCCGCGGCCCGAGCCTCGATCCGCACGAGAAGCGGCTGGCGGTCCATGTCGAGGATCACCCGATCGACTATGCCGCCTTCGAGGGCACCATTCCGAAGGGCGAATATGGCGGCGGCTCGGTCATCGTCTGGGATGAAGGCAGATGGATCCCGGAAGGCGATCCGGCGCAAGGGATGAAGAAGGGCCGTATCAACTTCGAGCTCGAAGGCCACAAGCTCAACGGCCGCTGGCACCTGGTGCGGCTGAAGCCGCGCTCCGGCGAAAAGCGCGACAATTGGCTGTTGATCAAGTCCGACGATGCCGCCGCCCGCCCCGGCGAGGACATTCTCGAGGACGAGCCGAAATCGGTGAAGTCGGGCCTCACGATAGAGGAGGTCGGCGAGGGCAAGGCGGCCAAGGGCGAGAAGCCAAAAGTCTGGCATTCGAACAAGCCCGCCGCCGGCAAGGCCAAGGCCGGGCATGCCAGGCGCCTGGAGTTCATCGAGCCGCAGCTCGCAACATTGGAAAAGGACGCGCCTTCCGGCGACGACTGGCTGCATGAGGTGAAATTCGACGGCTACCGCATGCAGGCGCAGATCGCCGGCAGCGAGGTGCGGCTGCTGACGCGGGCCGGCCTCGACTGGACCGGGAAATTCGAAGGCCCGGTCACTACGGCACTTGCCGGCCTGAAATGCCGTGACGCCATCATCGATGGCGAGATCGTCGTGCTGGCCGGCAATGGCGTGTCGTCCTTTCCGCTGCTGCAGGCGGATCTATCCGCCCGTCGCACCGACCGTTTCGTCTACTACGTCTTCGACCTGATGCGCCTCAACGGCCAGGATTTGCGCCGCGAGCCGCTGGTCGAGCGCAAGCAGGCGCTGGCCGAACTGCTCGGCAAGCAGCCGGCGAATTCGGCGCTGCGCTTCAGCGACCATTTTTCCGAGCCCGGCAAGGTCATGCTGCAGCATGTCTGCCGCATGGGCCTCGAAGGCGTGGTCTCGAAGCGCGCCGATGCGCCTTACCGCAGCGGGCGCGGCCTCACCTGGGTGAAGTCGAAATGCACGCTGCGCCAGGAATTTGTCATCGGCGGCTATCTGCCGTCGGACAAGACGGGGCGCGGCCTGCGCTCGCTGCTGGTCGGCTATCACGAGGGCGGCAAGCTGCGCTATGCCGGCCGCGTCGGCACCGGCTTTTCCGGCAAGGTGTTGACCGATCTGAAGAAGAAGCTCGACCGCCTGAAGGCGAAGGTCTCGCCTTTCTCCGCCGCCGTGCCCAAGGGTAAGGGCCTCATCTGGGTCAAGCCGGAGCTCGTCGGCGAAGTGGAGTTCCGAAGCTGGACATCCGACCGTATAATCCGCCACGCCTCGTTCCAGGGATTACGCGAAGACAAGCCGGCGGAGGAAGTCGTGCAGGAAAAGGTTAAGAGGGCCGACGGCAAGGCCGAAGCAAGGTCGGGCAGCGGCAATTCAGCGCCGAAAACCTCGGCCGGAACGGCAATGACCTCGATAAAGCTCTCGCATCCCGACAAGTTGCTGTGGCCCGACGAAAAGGTCTCCAAGCAGGGCCTGCTCGACCATTATGCGCTGGTGTGGCCGCGCATGGAGCCGTTCGTCGTCAACCGGCCGCTGGCCCTCGTGCGGGCGCCGGACGGCATCCAGGGCCAGCGCTTCTTCCAGAAGCATGCCTCGCCCGGCATGAGCGACAAGATCGCCAGGATGAAGGATCCGACCGATGGCGAGGAAATCCTGTTCATCAAGGATTTCGACGGCCTTGCCGCGCTCGTCCAGTATGGCGTGGTCGAAGTCCATATCTGGGGCTCGACCATCGACGCGCTGGAAAAGCCGGACCAGGTCATCTTTGACCTCGATCCTGACGAAGGCGTCGATGTGAGGATGGTGCGCGAGGCGGCGCTCGACATCCACAAGCGGCTGGATGAGCTGTCGCTGCCGAACCTGGTCAAGACCTCGGGCGGCAAGGGCTATCACGTGCTGGTGCCGCTGGAAGCCTCGGCGGACTGGGACGAGGTCAAGGACTTCGCGCATGACTTCGCCCGCGCGCTGGAGCAGGCCGCGCCCAACCGCTATACGGCGACGCTGTCGAAAAAGGCGCGCACCGGCAAGATCTTCGTCGACTATCTGCGCAACGGCCGCGGCTCGACCACGGTGGCGCCCTATTCGTCGCGCGCCAAGAAGGGCGCGACGGTGTCGATGCCGGTGACCTGGCCGGAGCTTGAAAAGGGTGTTGCGCCCAACGCCTTCCCGCTCGGCGATGCTTCCGCCCTGGCACAGCTGAAGAAGGCAGACCCGTGGGCGGATTTCTTCAAGCTGGGCAAGGTGTTGAAGCGCACCTAGCAGCTTCGTCATCCTTGGGTCTTCGCTCCGCTTCGCGTCGCTGCGCCCAAGGATGACGAAATCAGCAGAGAAACACCCGCTCGAATGCCTGCCTGCCGTTCGGCGAGAATACCACGGCGCGGCTGTCCTTCTCGCGCCGCGCCCAGTTCTCGGCGATGATCTTGTCGAGGATGGCGGCGCCCAACGTGCCGGCGAGATGCGAGCGCCGCACGCTCCAGTCGAGACAGGCGCGGCATACGGGCCGTCTTGACTTGCTGTCGGTCTCGATCCCGAGCGCGGAAAAATGCGAGGCGCCGGACGGCGAGAGCCTGATCTCGTTCTCCTCGCGCAGCAGCAGCTTCCTGTCGACCAAACGGTCGAGCATGGCGACCGCCTGTTCGCCGGCGAGATGATCGTAGCACACGCGCGCCACGCGCATCGCAGCGTCGCGTGGGCCCGGCCGCACCCGCTTCGGGCCGACCGCCTCCGCGACGCCGATGATCGCCTCGATCATGCCGGCCACCTGCGGGCTGGCGAGGCCGTAATAGCGGTGCCGGCCCTGGCTGGCCAGCGTCAGCAGCCCGCCATCCATCAGCTTGGACAGATGCGAGGATGCGGTGGGCAGCGATACGCCGGCCTCCAGCGCCAGCTCCGATGCCGTCAGCGCGGTGCCGCCCATCAGCGCGTTGAGCATGTTGGCGCGGGCCGGGTCGCCGATCAGGCTGGCGATGCGGGCGATGTCGGGTCCTTCACGCATAGTTCGATCCTTATCGAAGCATTCCTGTGATGGAAGCACTATTCTCGGGCGAGCTCAAGCAGCGCGGCAGACGCTCCTGACAGGAGAATGCCTAGCAGATCGAGGCAAGCGATGTTTCGACCGTGGTCGAACTGTTGCCGCCGCAAAACCAACCGACGAGGAGAGACCGATATGACCATCACCTGCTTCATCCGCTACGAGATCGACCCGTTCGGCAAGGCGGCCTTTGAGCAGTATGCGCGTGCCTGGGGCCAGGCCATCCCGCGCTGTGGCGCCGACCTGATCGGCTATTACGCGCCGCATGAGGGTTCGGCGACCACGGCTTACGCGGCCTACAACATCGAAAGCCTCGCCGCCTATGAAACCTATCGCGCGCGGCTTGCCGCCGACCCCGCCGGCAAGGCAAACTACGAGTTCGCGCGGCGCGAAAAATTCATCCTCAAGGAAGATCGCGTCTTCCTGAAACTGGTCTCGGGACCGCATGGCCCAAGACAGCTTTTTCAAACCGACGTAACGATCAGGGAAGGGATAGAGGCATGATCGCTGTGATCTTCGAGGTCGAGCCGGCTGAAGGCAAACGCGATGCCTATCTCGGCATCGCCGCGAAGCTAAAGCCGCTGCTCGAGGGCATCGACGGTTTCATCTCGGTCGAGCGCTTCCAGAGCCTTACCGACCCGAAGCGCGTGCTCTCGCTGTCCTTCTGGCGCGACGAGGAAGCGGTGAAGGCCTGGCGCAACACCGAGGAGCATCGCCAGGCGCAGCAGGCCGGCCGCGGCGGGATCTTTGCCGGCTATCGTCTGCGCATCGCCCATGTCGTGCGCGACTACGGGATGACCGAAAGGGCCGAGGCGCCGCAGGACAGTCGCGCGGTGAATGGATGAATTCTAGGTCTGCGACGTAGTGAAGATTACCGGTTGTCTAGGCGGTCTCCAACGGTGCATAGCTTGGGTACTATGACGAGCACCGAACCACTAAGCTTCGAAGAAGTTCACCGGCTTATCAAGAGATCGGACATTCTCGGCCTGAGGCATGCGCTCGACAACGGGCTCGATGCAAATCTGACCAACCAGTTTTCTTGGTCGCTCCTCATGCTTACAGCCATCGAAGGCGATACAGCTATTGGCGAGTTGCTCTTTTCTCACGGAGCAGAGCTTCACGCGTCGAATGACTTTGGCGAGACGGCTCTGTCTCTGGCCGCACACGCAGGACATGAGCCGTTTATACGGTGGCTTTTGAGGCACGGAGCCAAGACCGATTGCAATCCACACGGCTGGAAACTTGCCGACTGGATTGAGCAAACGTCGGGTCTTAGACCGCGGAAGATTGAGCGTGTGCTCGATCTGCTTGGTCTCCGCCCTTCATCCGCGAAACTGCAGTAGCTACGCATTCCCGATCAGCACCCCCGCGCCGAACACCAGCGCGCCGCCCAGCACCACCTGGAAGGCGGCGCGCCAGAACGGCGTCTGCATGTAGCGGTTCTGGATGAAGGCGATCGCCCACAGCTCGAAGAACACCACGATCGCCGCGACGATGGTTGCCGTCCAGAAATAGGGGATGAGGTAGGGCAGCGCGTGGCCGAGCCCGCCCAGCGTCGTCATGACGCCGACGGTGAGGCCCCGCTTCACCGGCGAGCCGCGGCCCGACAGCTTGCCGTCGTCGGACGCCACTTCGGTGAAGCCCATCGAGATGCCGGCGCCGATCGAAGCGGCGAGGCCGACGAGGAAGGTCTGGAACGTGGCGTGCGTGGCAAAGGCGGCGGCGAAGATCGGCGCCAGTGTCGACACCGAGCCGTCCATCAGCCCGGCCAGTCCCGGCTGCACATAAGTGAGGATGAACTGGCGCTGCTCGGCGCTCGCTTCCTCCTCCTTCACCGCGCCCGGGACATGCGCCTGCTCCAGTTCGTGTGCGGAATTCTCATGGCCGAGCTCGGCCGCGGCCAGCTCGTCAAGCAGTTTGCGGGTCGAGGCATCGGTCGTGCGCTTGGCCGCCTCGACATAGAAGCGGTAGGCCTGCCGCTCCATTTCCTCGGCCTGGCGGCGCACATGCTCGATGCCGAGCGGCCGCACCAGCCAGTCGGGCTTGCGCTCGTAATAGCCCCTCACATGCTCGCGGCGAATCAGCGGAATGCGCTCGCCGAAACGCTTGCGATGCAGCTCGATCAGGGAATCGCGATGGCCGTCTTCCTCCTCCGCCATCGCCTCGAACACCTTGGCCGATTGCGGAAAGTCCTGCGCCAGTCCATCGGCATAGGCGCGATAGATGCGCCCGTCATCCTCTTCGGAAGAGATCGCCAGCGCCAGGATCTCCTGCTCCGACAGCGAATCGAAGGAGCGGCGGCCGAAGCCGAAAACACGGGAAAGCATGAGGAAATCACCCTAGATTAGAATTATTCTAAACTAGGCACTCGCGTGCCGAGGGTCAATCACGGACGTCGTGTGGCAGCCAGAATTCGCCGATCCAGCGTTCCCCGCTCTTCATTATTGCCGAATGTTCACCTATATGGGTGACCAGCCAGTAACTAAGGAACAAGGGATGACGGACAAGCAGCCCCCGCACGCATTCGACGTAAAACCCGTTCTCGATCTCATCGCCAGCATCGAGGCCGACCTGCAGCGCCTCAAGGGCCTCGTCGAGCAGCAGACGGAAAAATTCGATCCCGCCAATCCGCACAACAAGACTCTGGACGGCAAGCTGACCGAGGAAGGCGTCGAATGCTGCTACCGCATGTTCGACGAGGGCAAGTCACGCTATACGGTCGCCCAGCAGATGAAGATTTCGTTTGCCGCCGCCACCCACCGCTTCAACAGCTGGCGCAAGCTCGGCGGCAAGAAGAGGACGCGCACGCTGCTGGGGTGAGGAGCGGTCGAAAAGCGCCCGAATGGGCTTTTCGAGCGGCGAACGCCCGGAGCCATAGCGGAGGGCCGGGAAGCGCCAACGCGACCGTCACTCGCCAACATTGTCTCCGTCACATCTTTTCGTTGGCGCACCGGGACAATTTCCGTGCACCATGGGCGGTCCAGTTCTTCACGAGGCCACGCCCATGACCACCCTCCCCGGCATCTCCGACATCCGCGCCGCCGCCGCGCGGCTTTCCGGCCTGGTCGTCGAAACGCCGCTCATCGAATCGCCGGAGCTTAACAAGCGCTATGGCGGCCGCATCCTGTTCAAGCCCGAAACGCTGCAGCGCACCGGCTCGTTCAAGATCCGCGGCGCCTACAACAAATTGTCGTCGCTAACCGAAGAAGAGCGCGGCCGCGGCGTCGTTGCGTTCTCTTCCGGCAATCACGCCCAAGGTGTCGCCGCTTCGGCCGCCATGTTCGGCGTCAAGGCGGTCATTGCCATGCCCGTCGACGCGCCGGCGCTCAAGGTGGGCAATGTCCGCAAGATGGGCGCCGAGGTGGTGCCGTTCGACCGCTACAAGGACGATCGCATGACTGTCGTCCGCCCCTATATCGAGAAGGGCATGGTGCTGGTGCCGCCCTTCGACGATCCGGCCATCATTGCCGGCCAGGGCACGATCGGGCTGGAGCTGATGCGGCAGGCGGAGGCGCTGAACGTCAGCCTCGACGCTGTCGTCGTGTTGCGGCGGCGGAGGTCTGTCGAGCGGCATTTCCGTCGCCGTCAAGGACGCCTCGCCGCAGACCGCTGTCTGGGCGGTCGAGCCGGAACATTTCGACGACACGCGCCGCTCGCTCGCCAAGGGCGAAAGGGTCTCGAACGAGCCCGGCCACACCTCGATCTGCGACGCGCTTCTCACCGCCGAACCCGGCGCCATCACGTTCGAGATCAACCGCAGGAATCTCGCCGGCGCCATCGCCGTCTCCGACAAGGCGGCAGCGCAGGCGATGCGCGACGCCATGGTCCATCTGAAGCTGGTGGTCGAGCCGGGCGGCTGCGTTGCGCTCGCCGCGCTCGCTTCCGGCGAGATCGACCTCGCCGGCAAATGCGTGGCCGTGGTGCTTTCCGGCGGCAATGTCGATTTCAGCACTTATGCGGAAATCATGGCGGCGGCATAGGCTACGGCCCGCACGCAGGGATCGCCGCGTTCCTTCGCGCCCCCCGCTGTCCCGCCGACATGAAAAGGGTGTGCACTGTAGAAACGCTCAGTCCAGCGTCCGCCGGAAGCGCAGCAGGGCGGCGCCGGCGAAGGTCACCACGAACACCGCCAGCCAGCCGACCTCGGCGGCGACCGCGTTGAAGTCGGCGCCCTTCAGCATGACGGCGCGCGTGATGCGCAGGAAATGCGTCAGCGGGAAGATCTCGCCCAAGATCTGCGCCCAGCCCGGCATGCCCCGATAAGGGAACATGAAGCCAGAGAGCAGCAGCGACGGCAGGAAGAAGAAGAAGGTGAGCTGCATAGCCTGCATCTGCGAGCGGGCCAGGGTCGAGATCGTGTAGCCGAGCAGCACCAGCGAGAGCACGAAGACGAGCACCGATGAAAGCAGCAGCGTCAGACTGCCGACAAAGGGGACGCCGAACAAGAGCTTCGCCGCCGCCAGCACCACCGTCACCTGCACGGCGCCGACGACAAGGAAGGGCAGCACCTTGCCCAGCATGATCTCAGTCGGGCTTGACGGCATGGCGAGCAGATTCTCCATCGTCCCGCGCTCGGTCTCGCGGGTCAGCGCCATCGCCGTCATCATCACCATGGTCATCTGCAGGATGACGCCGAGCAGGCCGGGCACGATGTTGTATTGCGAGATGCCTTCGGGATTGTAGCGCTGGTGCACCACCACCTGCAGCTGCTGCTTGGCGGTTTCGGCAGCGGTCGCCTGCATGCCCTGGGCGCGCAGCAGCGCCTGGCTCGCCACCTTGCTCAGCGTCGAAATGGCGCCGCTTGCCGCCGACGGATCCGTCGCGTCGGCCTCGATCAGGATCTGAGGGCTGTCGCCGCGCTCGACGCGCCGGGCAAAGTCGGCCGGGATGGTGACGACGAACAAGACGGCACCCTTGGCCATCAGCATTTCGGCCTCGGCCGCGCTTTCGGACACATGGTCGAAGCGGTAGTAGCCGGTCATCCGCAGGGCGGAGACCATGGCGCGTGTATACTGGTCGTTGCTCATTGCCACCAGCGCCGTCGGCAGGCTCTTGGGATCGTTGTTGATGGCAAAGCCGAACAGCACGAGCTGCAGCAAGGGCACGCCCAGCATCATGGCGAAGGTGATGCGGTCGCGCCGCATCTGGATGAACTCCTTGATCAAGAGCGCGCCGAGCCTCGCGAAGGAAAAGACCGCTCTCAAGCCATCCTTCATGTCATGTTGTCCTTCGAGCCGGCCATGAATTGGATGAACACGTCTTCCAGGCTGGTCTCGCCTGGCGTCACCGTCACCCCCTTGTGCTCCTTCTCGACATCGCCAAGCGCCTTTTCCAGCGCCGCCCTGTCGGAGCCGACGACATGCAGCGTGGCGCCGAACGGCGCCACCTGGTCGACGCCCGGTCGGCCCTCCAGCGCTTCGGCCACGCGGTCGAGCCGCGGTCCCTGCACGACGAAGGTGGTCAGCCCGGCATTCTTGACCACCTCGTCCACCGTGCCGGTGGCCAGCAGCTTGCCGTAGGAGATGTAGCTGATGCGGTGGCAGCGCTCGGCCTCGTCCATGTAATGGGTGGAGACCAGCACCGTCAGCCCGCCGCTCGCCAGCCTGTGGATCTCGTCCCAGAACTCGCGGCGGGCCTTCGGGTCGACGCCCGCCGTTGGCTCGTCGAGCAGAAGCAGCTTCGGCTTGTGCATGATGCAGGCAGCGAGTGCCAGCCGCTGCTTCCAGCCGCCGGAGAGCGTGCCGGCGAGCTGGTTGCGGCGCGTTGCCAGGCCAAGCTCCTGCAGCGTCCGCGACACATAGTCCTCGACCGGCTTCAGCTGGTAGAGCCGCGCCACGAATTCGAGGTTCTCGCCGATCGTCAGATCCTCGTAGTAGGAGAATTTCTGCGTCATGTAGCCGACTTCGCGCTTGATCCTGAGCGAGTCGGAGCGGATGTCGAAACCGAGTACCGTGCCCTCGCCCTCGTCCGGCGTCAGAAGCCCGCACATGATGCGGATGGTCGTCGTCTTGCCCGAGCCGTTCGGCCCGAGGAAACCGACGATCTCGCCTTCGGCCACCGTCATCGTCACATGGTCGACGACGGTCTTGTCGCCGAAGCGCTTGACCAGCCCGTGGACGTCGATGACGCTCATTTTGGGAGGTCCGCCCCGATGTCCGCGAGGTCGACGTCGACGATCTGGCCTGGCTGCAGCCGGCTGGCATCGCCTTCCGGCCGTGCCTCGACGAGATAGACCAGCTTCTGCCGGTTCTGAAGCGAATAGATCACCGGCGGGGTGAACTCCGGATCGGGCGACACATAGCTGACGCGCGCCTTGAGATCCGGCCCGCAGCCGTCGCAACGCACGCTGAGCAGTGTGCCGACCTTCACCGAGGAGAAAGCGGTCTCCGGTACGTAGACGCTGAGCTTCACCGCGCCGTCCGGCAGCACCGAGATCACCGGCGCGGTCGGTCCGGCGGTGTCGCCCGGATTGCGGATGACATCGTTGACGCGGCCGGCCGAAGGCGCCGCCAGAACGCGCTTGGACAGCCGCCATCGCGCCTGCCCCAGCTCCGATTGCGCCTGCTGGACCTGGTTCTCTGCGGCCTTGATCGTCTCCGGCCGCCCCGGCAGTCCGCCGACGGCGAGGTTGGCCTCGGCCTGGCCGACCTGCGCGTTGGCCGTCTCCAGCGAAGCCGAAGCCGTGTCGTAGTCGGCCTGCGTGCCGGTGCCGCGCCTGTAGAGGTCGCTGGCGCGATCGTATTTGCGCTTGGCGTCCGCGGCCTGCGCCTTGGCCATGTCCACTTGCGCCTTGAGCACGGCGATCTCGTCCGGCCGCTTGCCCACCTGCAGGTCCGCAAGCTGCGCCTGCGCCTGGGCGAGCGCGGCTTGAGCCTGGACCACGGCAATTTCGGCGTCGGCGTCTTCCAGTGTGGCGACCGGCATGCCTGGCGTCACCCGATCGCCGCGCTTGACGCCGACCGTCGTCACCTGCGCGACCTCGATCGGCGCGAGCAGCACATATTCGCCCTCGACATAGCCGACGGCGAGCGGCGCGGGCGGCGCGCAAGCGCTGAACAACTGGGCCGCGAGCGGCAGCGCACAAAGAAAACTCATGATCTGCCCTTCTTGCCGGCGGCCGGATCGCGCGCCGCCAGCATTGCCCTGAGGTTGTCGGTCGCGACCGCCACGACCTTGGCGGCCTCCTTGTCGCCGATCTCGCGCCAGCCCATCCTGCGCAGCACCGCCTCGCGTCCGATGCGGAAATAGATGACCTGGCCGATCATGGTGAACACGGTGAGCCTGGTGGCCTCGCTCTCGGCCGGCTCGCCGGTGGCCTGCTCCCAGATCTGGCAAAGCCGACGGTGCGTCGGTTCGAACACGCCGGCATAGATGCGGTCGAGTGCTGCCGTCGGGTGGGACAGCTCGCGGAGTACGAATTGTACGATCTCGCCGGCCTGTGGGCTTGCCACGACAAAGCCGACCATCCGCTCCAGCGCCGCAAAGAGCTGTGCCCGCGCGGCTTCCGGGTTTGAGGGGGTAGTCGCCTGGGGTGCGCCGAGCGCCTGGCCGGCGACCCCCTGGATGGTCTCGACGATGAAGTCGGCGGCGGCGGCGCGCAGGCCTTCCTTGCCGCCGAAGTGATAGGCGATGGAGCCGATATTGGCCTTGGCCTCGGCTGCGATCTCGCGCGTCGAAGTGCCGTCGAAACCCTGCCGCCCGAACAGCTTGAGCGCGGCATGGACGAGCGCCGCGCGTGTCTGGTCTGCGGGAGAGGCTTCGCGTTGCGGCCGTTTGGCGTTCGTCTGCTTGCTCATGAAGCCACTTTAATCAATCGATTGATTAAAGTCAAATTGAATCCCGACTCGGCTTGCCATGTCCGTCCCCGCACGCTTTAGTGCGCGGCCATGGGCAAGGAAGTCGAGCGCAAGTTCCTGGTCTCCGGCAACGCCTGGCGCCATCTGGTCGAGGCGGAAATCCGCATTCGCCAGTTTTACCTCGCCGCCGCGCCCGGGCGCACGGTGCGTGTGCGCATCAGCGACGGTGCTTCGGCGCAACTGACACTCAAGTTCGGCGACAGGGCGCGCGAGCGCGACGAATTCGAATTCCCGATCCCGCTCGCCGATGCCGAGGAGATGATGGCTTTTGCCATCGGGCGTGTCATCGAGAAGACACGCCACCATGTTAGACACCGCGGCTATCTCTATGAAGTCGATGTATTCGGCGGAGTGCTCTCGGGGCTCGTGGTCGCGGAGCTGGAGACGCCGGAGGACGTACCTGACGAAATGCTGCCCGACTGGCTCGGTCGCGAGGTCACCAGCGAGTCGAGGTTCTACAACGCGTCGCTGGCCCTCGGGGGGATTCCGGAGATCGCCGCATGAGCTTTCGCATCGATCCGCGCTTGCCGCTGACCGGCGAGGTTAGGCGCATATTGGCCGACGAGATCGGCAAGGCGCTCGGCCATCTTGAGACGGCGCGCGACAAGCCGGAGCAGGGGCTGCACAAGTGCCGCAAGCGGCTGAAGAACGTGCGGGCCTTGCTGCGGCTGGTTCGTTCCGGTGACGAACCGTTCTGCCAGACCGAGAACGAATGCTACAAGCAGGTCTCGGCGCTGCTGGCGGGCCCGCGCGAGGCGACCGCTCTCATCGAGACCGTCGACCGTCTGGCCGATGCCTTCCCGGAGCAGACCGCCGGCGGTGGCCTCGACGCCGTCCGCGATCGGCTGGTGCTGCGCCAGCACGAGCTTCACGCCGGTCCCGGTCTCGACGCCGCCATCAACGCGGCGGAAGCCGCCTGCCGGGAAGGGCTGGAGCGTATCGACGGGCTGTCCCTGCCCGACCAGCCCGAGCAGGCGGCGGACATCCTGGCCGACGGCGCCCGCGCCACCTTGCGGCGGGCCAAAAAGGCGCTGGACAAGGCCGGCTCGCGCGGCGAGGCCGATGACTTTCACGATCTGCGCAAGGCGGCGAAAACCCACTCGATGCACCTGTCGCTGCTCGGCCGCCTGTGGCCGACGCCGATCAAGGCACGCCGCAAGGCGGTCGACAAGCTTGGCGAGCTGCTGGGCGAGCTGCATGACGTCTTCGTCATGCGCGCCCTGCTCGCCGCCGACGGCGAGCCGCTCGGCCCGCCCGGCGACACGAAGCTTCTGCGCAAGCTCCTGAAGCGTTCGGAAAAGAGCCTCGGCAAGGCCTGCCTCACCGAGGCCGCCGAATTGTTCGGCGACAGCCCCAAGCGCTCGGCCAGGAAGCTCGCGCGCAAGGCGCGCGACGATCTCGCGGCTCCGCACGAGGAAGCGAAGGCGGCCTGATCATGGTCTAAATGGCCGGTCTGTGCTAATCGGCGTCTGGCATGACTGCGCCGGCCGACACCCTTCTGGATCGACTTGGCCGCTGGCTCGCTGGCCGGCTGCAGGATGAATCTTCGGGCTATGAACCCTATACGCCATCCGATGCCGAAACGCTGCGCCGCACGCTGCAGCCCGGCGACATCCTGCTCATCGAAGGCAACCAGAAGATCTCGGCGGC
This sequence comes from Mesorhizobium sp. M1C.F.Ca.ET.210.01.1.1, assembly GCF_004791585.1. Lineage (GTDB taxonomy): Bacteria > Pseudomonadota > Alphaproteobacteria > Rhizobiales > Rhizobiaceae > Mesorhizobium. The sequence continues at coordinate 7,677 of NZ_SRUU01000025.1, read as the reverse complement.
GATCAAGTACCTCACCCAGTCCACCTGGTCGCATGCGGCCTTCTATGTCGGCGATGCCTTGCCTAAGCCGGAAGACGGGTCGGAACGGCCGCGGCTGATCGAGGTGACGCTCGGCGAAGGCTGCGTTGCTGTGCCGCTGTCGCGCTACCGCACCTACAATACCCGCATCTGCCGGGCGAGCGGACTGACGCCGGAGGATCGCGACAAGGTCGTTGCCTTCATGATCGGCAAGCTTGGCCTGAGATACGATCTCAAGAACATTTTCGACATGCTGCGCTTTTTCCTGCCGACGCCGCCGGTACCGGTGCGATGGCGCCGCCGCATGCTGGCGTTCGGCTCGGGCGATCCGACGCGGGCGATCTGCTCGACGCTGATCGCCGAAGCCTATGGCCAGGTCCGCTATCCGATCCTGCCTGAGATCACGCGCGCGCCGGGCCGCGCCTCGGCGCAGTCGAGCTATATGCGGCGGGAGATCCTGCACATCCGCCACCACTCGCTCTACACGCCACGCGACTTCGACCTGTCGCCCTATTTCCGCATCGTCAAGCCGACGCTCGAATATGGTTTCGACTATCGGGCGGTCGCGTGGGAAGACACGGCGCCAGGCTCGGAAGAAAAGGCCGTCGGGTAGCTCTGCCTCAGGCGAGAGCCTGTCGACAGATCATGCCGGCAGCGGTCGCTTCGCGGCCTCGACCCGCGCCCCGGCATCGCGCGGATGCGGCCCGATCGGCATGATCGCCGGAAACGGCGTCGCGCCGAAGGCAAACGTCCATTTGTAGCCGACGAGCTGATCCTCCGGCGTGGTGTGCTGGTCGTGATGGGCAAGCAGCTTTGCGCGCTCGGCCAAATCCTCCGCCTCGCGCCGCACCATTTCCGCCGTTTCCGGCCGCATGCGCCGCGAGAAGCTGACGAAGGTCGCTCCCCGTTCCAGATGGGCTATCGCCCAGCCGACGAAATTCTTGTTGGTCGTCTCGAAATGCGGCTTCAGCGGTCCCTCGAAATTCCACTGGATGGGTGTGTCGACCAACAGCCTCGCCGACAGGCCGCGCCCGAGCGCCACCAGGCCGAGCTCTTCCAGGTCGCGCAAATAGAGGAAGATCGAGGCTTCGCTCAGGCCTTGCGAGCGCATTATGCCTTCGGGCGTGAATTTCTCCGACAGCATGATGAAGACGAAGAGCAGCGCCGGTCTGGCTGCGAGCCTGCGCTCAATCTCGGGCGCGACATGGTTGGCCGGCCCCGGTCCCCGATTCATCGAGCCGAGCACGTTCTCCAGCTCGACCTCGGCCGCGGCGCAGATCTCCGTCAGCCGGTCGAGCTTGCAGTTCCGCTCATGGAAGATGCGCTTCACCGTGGGCTCGGAAACGCCCATTCGCTCGGCCAGCGTCCGGTAGGTCAGCCCCTTGGCCTTCAGCGTCCGTTTCAACGCCTCGAAGATCGGACCGTTCATGGAATGCACCTCATCCGCGCCAATTCGTATCGACTTTCAATACTACGCTCGAACCATCTTCCGGAAAAGTATCGAAAAACCTAGCTCTCCGCCGTCATCACAGGAGAGCATCATGAAAACCCTCATCGCTTCGACCTTTCTCGCCATCGCCGGCATCGCAACGGCACCAGTCGCCCAGGCGGGCGAGATCTGGCGGGCCGGCGGCTTCGAGCAGCCGGAATCGGCGCTTGTCGATATCGCCAGCAAGCGCATCGTCGTCTCCAACATCGCCGGCAATCCTGGCAAGGCGGACGGCAACGGCTACCTGTCGCTCTTGTCGATGGACGGGAAGGTCATCTCGCGCAACTGGGTGGGAGGCATGGACGCGCCCAAGGGCATGGCGATCGCCGGCGGCAAGCTCTACGCCTCCGATATCACCAAGATCCGCGTCGTCGACCTCGCCAGCGGCAAGCTGGTCTCGACCATCGACGTGCCGGGCGCGGTCTTCCTCAACGACATGACCGCCGATGCCTCGGGCAAGGTCTATGTCACCGATATGCTGGCCGACACGATCTACCGCATCGACGGCGACAAGCCGGAGCTGTTCGTGAAGGATGCGCTTTTGGCCTCGCCCAACGGCATCTTCGCCGACGGCGACCGGCTGATCGTCGCGTCCTGGGGCAAGGGCATCAAGCCCGATTTCAGCACGGCGAAACCTGGCGGCCTGCTGGCGGTCGATCTCGCCGGCAGGAAGGTGACGCCGCTGCCCGGCGCTCAGGAATTCGCCAACCTGGACGGCATCGTCGCCATCGGCGACGATATCTACGCCACTGCCTACATGACCGGCACGCTCTATCGCTGCAAGGCCGGCGGCAAGCCGGAGGTCGTCGCCACCTTCAAGCCTGGTAGCGCCGACATCGGCACCGACGGCAACTCGACCATCTTTGTCCCGCTGATGAACGAGGGCGCGGTCGCGGCGCTGAGGATCGACTGAGAGCCGCCGCGGCGAGAACGACGTCAATCAGGGTTGGCCCTCCATCCAGGGTCTGCTCTCGATATCCGGGATTGGACCGGCATATCGACGGCGCTGCCATCTGGTTCCGCAATCCGCCGCGGGATATCCGGCTGCCATGAGTGATGCGGTGAAGACATCAAGCCTGACCGGCGCCGTTTCCCCGACGATCCCGGTGCTCGTCTGCGCGCTGGCGATCTTCCTGCTGTCCGGGATGGACGCGGCGATGAAGTCCCTGGTCATCGCGGTTGGCGTCTACAACACGGTGCTGTGGCGCAGCATGGTCGCGACCCTGGTCTCGGGCGCGGCCTGGTCGGCAGGGCCGCGCTCGAAGCCATCCCTTCCGGTGCTCAGGCTGCATGCGTTGCGCGCCGCGATTGTCGGCATCGTCCTGCTCTCATTCTTCTGGGGGCTCGCCAGGCTGCCGCTCGCCGAAGCGATCGGCCTCAGCTTTGTCGCGCCCCTGTTCGCCCTTCTGCTCGCCGCGCTGTTGCTGGGCGAACGCATAAGGCGGCAGGTTGTCTGGGCGTCGCTCGCCGGCATCGCGGGCGTCGCGATCATATTGGCCGGTCAGTTCGGCCAGGCAAGCCGCTCGCAAGATGCGCTGCTTGGCACGGCAGCGGTGCTCGTATCGACGGTGTTCTATGCCTACAATCTGATCCTCTCCCGGCGACAGGCGCTGTTGGCCAAGCCGATCGAGATCATGCTGTTCCAGAACCTCTGCGTTGCAATCATCCTTGGTCTGGCCGCGCCGTGGCTCGCCGTCGCGCTGCCGAGGGAGCTCTGGCTGCCGCTGGTCGGAGTGGCGGCGCTGTCGCTCGCCGGCCAGTTCCTGATGAGCTGGGCCTACGCCCGCGCCGAAGCGCAATATCTGATCCCGACGGAATATTCGGCCTTCATCTGGGCGATCGCGCTTGGCTGGTTCTTCTTCGGCGAGGAAGTGGCCTGGACCACGCTCGCAGGGGCATGCCTGATCGTCGCCGGCTGCCTGATCGCCGCACGGGCAAACCCGAAACTTGCCGAGCCGATCGAAGCGGCAGTTTGATGTCGGTTGCGGCTTGAAGCATGTCTCCCGAAAGTGGGAACCGGTTTCGGGACTTGCGCAAAGACAAATACTTGGAGCAGTTCGGCGATTCTATGAATCGCTGAAAAGCTCTAGCCCTGCGGGTTCTGCGCCGCGGTGGCCTTGAGGCGCACACCCCTGCCGCCGCGCTCGCTGGCCTGGTTCTCGCCGACCAGCTCCACGCCGATCTCGTCGAGCGCCTGGATGACCTTCATCAGCGAATCGACAACGCCCCTGACGACGCCTTCGCTCGCTTCCATGCGCTGTATGGTCGGGAGCGAAACCCCGGCGCGCGCGGCGAGCGTTCGCTGGTCGACGCCGGCCAATGCCCTCGCGGCGCGCATCTGTGCGGCAGTCATCATTGGCGGGGGGTCCATGTCTGAATATGCAATATCGATGTACAATATAAATATTGCAATGTCTCCAGCATCAATCGGTGCGGATCATTCGCTGTCCGCCACCACCTTGCGCCGCTGCAGCAGGCGCGCCGCAAGCCAGCACAACATGGCCCAGGCGAAGCCGGCGCACCAGCCGGCGAGCACGTCCGACGGCCAATGCACGCCGAGATAGACGCGGCTGGTCCCAACCAGCACCGTGATGAGCACGGCCAGCGCGAGCGCGAAAACCTTGGTCGTGCGGTCCGGCAGGAAGCGGGCCGCCAGCGAACCAAGGGTGAGATAGGTCACCGCCGACAGCATCGCGTGGCCGCTGGGGAAGGAGAGTGAAGTCTCGCTGACGAGATGCGAGACGAGCTCGGGCCGCGGCCGGTCGACTTCGAACTTGAGCAGGCTGGAAAGCGCCTGCCCGCCGGCCACGGCCACGAAGATGAACAGCGCCGTTGTCGGCCGTCGGATCAGCAGCAGGTAGATGATGACCGCGCTGGTGATCAGCACCAGCACGCTGGTGCTGCCGAGCGCGGTGATGTCGCGCACCGTACCTTCCAGCCAGTGTGGACCGATCGGGCTGTCCGGCTGCCCGGCATGCCGGAAGGCGAGCAGGATTTCCGTGTCGAAGGCGTGCGGCGTCGTGGCGCGCGCCACCTCCATCAGTTCCACCAGGCCCCATAGCCCGCCGGCGATCACCAGCCCGGCCAGAAGCACCGGGAATTCTATCTTGCTGAGCAGCGCGTTGGCGTTCGATTTCATTCGGGTGCCCTCGGTCCACCTACAGCCGCTGCATATAGGGCCCGAGCGTGATCAGCGCGACCGCGGCGATCGCCAGCACGACGCCGGTCGCCTGGAGCGCGTTCAGGCGCTCGCCGAAGAAGACCAGGGCGACGACATTCACCGACACCAGCTGGATCACCGCCGACAGGCTGAACGACACCGACATGCCGAATTCGCGGATCAGCCTGAGCATGATCAGATTGCCGGCCGAATAGAGTGCCAGCGTCAAGAGGATCTTGGCCAGGCTCGGCGCCAGCCCCCATTGTTTGGCCGCCATCGCCGCCAGCAGGAAGATCACCGTCGAGACGCCAAGCTGCGCCAAGCCCCAGAAACTCACGTTTTCGCCCCTCCTGAAGCGGCCTTCGCCGCGCCCGTCGCCGCCCTTGTTTCCGAAGCGCGCGAAGCCGTCAAGCTGATCGCGTCGGGCAAGGCGCGCTGCTACGGGATAGAAGCCGGATGTCGCAAAATACGCCCCGCAACCTTGGCTGGCGCCTTGCGCCGAGGCCGCTCGGGACCTGCCCGCCCGGTCGTTGTGCCGGTAATCGGCGCTGGTGCGTGCGCGGCCGGAGACGAAAAGTCATCAGTCGGCAAATCAGCCTTGTTTAGGCTGCCGGTGTCACGAAAATGTGATCGGCCGGCTATAGGGATCGACAGGTCACACGTTCCAGCCACTTCATGAGCCAGAGGACAGCTTATGACCCAATCCCCTGAGACCCGCTTCCGCACCAGCCTGCTCGAGGAAAATGACGGGCCGCCCGTCAATCCCACCGACAACCGCACCATGGGCGAGATCATCGCCGCGCGCTTCTCGCGCCGCGGTTTCCTGAAGGGTTCGCTGGCCGTCTCGGCCATCGCCGCCACCGTCAGCCCGCTGGCGCTCGTTGCCGCCGACGATGCGCGCGCCGCCGAAGGGTCTGCTTTCAAATTCGATGAGCTCGAAGCCGGCATCGACGACAAGCATCATGTCGCGCCGGGCTACGATGCCGATGTGCTGTTGCGCTGGGGCGACCCGCTGTTTGCCGATTCGCCGGACTTCGACCCGACCAAACAATCGGCCGCGGCCCAGGCAAGACAGTTCGGCTACAACAACGACTATATCGGCTACATCCCGATCGACGGCTCGGCCGAACATGGCCTGCTGGTCGTCAACCACGAATACACCAACCCGCATCTGATGTTCCCCGGCATCGTCAAGATCGTCGAGAAGGACGGCAAGAAGGCAGCCGAGGTGGCGCCGCTCAGCAAGGAGCAGGTCGATGTCGAGATGGCGGCGCATGGCGGCACCATCGTCGAGATCCGTAAGGACGGCCGCAAATGGCAGGTCGTGCGCGACGGCAAGCTCAACCGTCGCATCACCTCCAACACCGAGATGGTGCTTTCCGGTCCGGTCGCCGGCCACGATCGCGTCAAGACCAATGCCGATCCGTCCGGCACCAAGGTCATCGGCACCGTCAACAACTGCGCCGGCGGCGTCACCCCCTGGGGCACCTATGTGATGGCCGAGGAGAACATCCACGGCTATTTCTCGGGCGAATTGCCGGAAGGCCACAAGGAAGCAGCCAACTACAAGCGCCTCGGCATTCCGGAAGGCGCCTATGAATGGGGCGCGCATGACGACCGCTTCAACCTCGCCAAGGAGCCGAACGAACCAAATCGCTTCGGCTGGATCGTCGAGGTCGACGTCAACGATCCGACCTCCGTGCCCCGCAAGCGCACCGCCATGGGCCGCTTCAAGCATGAGGGCGCCGAATCGATCGTCGCCAAGGATGGCCGCGTCGTCTTCTATCTCGGCGACGACGAGCGCTTCGACTATGTCTACAAATTCGTCACCAGCGGCAAGTTCAATCCGAACGACCGAACCGCCAACATGAACCTGCTCGACGACGGCACGCTGCATGTGGCGAAGTTCGCCGAGGACGGCTCGGTCGAATGGATGCCAATCGTGTTTGGTCAAGGCCCGCTGACGGCGGAAAACGGCTTTGCCGGCCAGGCCGACGTGCTGATCGAGACGCGCCGCGCCGCCGACCTGCTCGGTGCCACCAAGATGGACCGGCCGGAGGACATCCAGCCCAATGCCGGCAACGGCAAGGTCTATGTCATGCTGACCAACAATTCCAAGCGCAAGGCTGACCAGGTCGACGCCGCCAACCCGCGCGCCGCGAACGCTTTCGGCCACATCATCGAGATCGTCGAGGATGGCGGCGACTTCGCCGCTGCCAAGGGCAAGTGGGAAGTGCTGTTGAAATGCGGCGATCCCTCGGTCGCCGATGTCGGCGCAACCTTCTCGACAGCCACCACCGCCAATGGCTGGTTCGGCATGCCGGACAATTGCGCCGTCGATTCGGCCGGCCGGCTGTGGGTCGCCACCGACGGCCAGGGCCCGAAGGCCACCGGCCGCACCGACGGCCTGTGGGCGGTCGACACAGAAGGCTCCGCCCGGGCGACGTCAAAGCTGTTCTTCCGCGTGCCGATCGGCGCCGAGATGTGCGGCCCGCTGTTTGCGCCGGACGACCAGACCGCTTTCGTCTCGGTCCAGCATCCGGGCGACGGCGGCGAGGACTGGGAGGGCTTCGGCCGTCCGTCCTATTACGAGGACCCGTCGACCCGCTGGCCGGACTTCAAGCCGGATATGCCGGTGCGGCCGTCGGTCGTCGCCATCACCAGGCAGGGCGGCGGCAAAATCGGGGTCTGACGGGCCTGGTCTCTGCGGCAAGGGCACCGTCGCAGACGTCGGGAATTGGCAAGAACCTCCCCTCGTCGTCATCCCAGGGCGAAGCAGGAGCGCAGCTCCGTCGCGGAGACCCTGGGATCCATGCCGTAACCTCAAACGAAAGATGCAGCGGAGCAGAATTCTGCACCATCGCATCGTTCGGCCGAGGTTACGGCATGGCAACTGTGTTCATGCGAAAGCTGTTTTATCTCGAATGATGGCGTTGAGGACGACCAGGAGCTTCCTTGCGACGGCGATGATGGCGAGTTTCTTGGAGCCGGAGCGGGCCGCAAGGTCGGT
>NZ_SRUU01000252.1 GCF_004791585.1 Mesorhizobium sp. M1C.F.Ca.ET.210.01.1.1 | reverse complement strand
TCTCGGTCAGGTTGACCGAGGCCGACGACAGCACAGCCGCATCATTGGTGCCGAGGATGTCGATATGGACCGAGGTGTGGGTGCCGTCGGCGCTGACCACATCGAAGTCTTCGGTGTAGTGCTGGCCAGCCACGAACTCGTTGTGCGCCGAGGACGCCGTGTAGCTCCAGTTGCCGTCGACATCGATCGAGAACGAGCCGTAGGTGCCGGCGGTGCCAGCCTGGGCGACGAAGTGCGGGTCGCTGT
>NZ_SRUU01000251.1 GCF_004791585.1 Mesorhizobium sp. M1C.F.Ca.ET.210.01.1.1 | reverse complement strand
TCAGGTTGATGGTTCATTGGTGGGAAGGGACCGAGCCATGCCGCGGCCTGTCCTCGAAAGGACGACCAGGATCCTCTCGGCCTCCTTCCCACTTCAACCATACACCCGAACCAACACACAGGATCCTAGGTGTCTAGTCCCGGAGTGTGGGGGAATCAGTCAAGCTGATCCTTCATTCAGGGATAAGCTATGGGACAGATACTCCACGGCAGCGCCACGACCACGCACGCCATCCGAGCAGCGATACAGCGATCGA
>NZ_SRUU01000250.1 GCF_004791585.1 Mesorhizobium sp. M1C.F.Ca.ET.210.01.1.1 | reverse complement strand
TGCGCCGAGGACGCCGTGTAGCTCCAGTTGCCGTCGACATCGATCGAGAACGAGCCGTAGGTGCCGGCGGTGCCAGCCTGGGCGACGAAGTGCGGGTCGCTGTCGACGTCCGAGATGGTGAGCGCGCCGCTGGTCGAGATGTCGGCCGCGTCATCGGTCTCGGTCAGGTTGACCGAGGCCGAGGACAGCACAGCCGCATCATTGGTGCCGAGGATGTCGATATGGACCGAGGTGTGGGTGCCGTCGGCGCTGACCACATCGAAGT
>NZ_SRUU01000249.1 GCF_004791585.1 Mesorhizobium sp. M1C.F.Ca.ET.210.01.1.1 | reverse complement strand
ATCCCCGCAGCCGTCTCAATGTGCAGGCCTTCGAGGCCGCAGCGGCGATCGCCAGCCAGGGCGTCGCCATGCTCACCCCGGAACTCTATGCCGATGAGATTGCGCTCGGCCGCCTTTATCAACCCTTCGAGCATCTCAGCAGCGAGGGCAAAAACTACTGGCTGGTCTACCCCGAAAACCGCCGGAACATTCGCAAGATAAGGCTCTTCCGCCACTGGATTTTGAAGCGGATCGAGGAAAGCCGGCCGCAGCAGCAGCCTCAATACCCCATATCCGGC
>NZ_SRUU01000024.1 GCF_004791585.1 Mesorhizobium sp. M1C.F.Ca.ET.210.01.1.1 | reverse complement strand
GCTCGACGCCGCCGGTCCCGGGCTGGTGACGCGGGCGGCGAAATCCGCGTATCTGGGCACGCAGGCGGGCAACCTGATCGATCTGGGAACCGGCGGCTGGCTCTCCCTCGACGGCCTGCGCCAGGTGTTGCTCGCCGGCGACGACGCCAAGGCCCGCGATTGGCTGATGGCCGTCATGGGTCCCGCCATGCTCAGCCTCGGCGGCGTCGGGATCGTGCACGAGAGCAATCAACACCGTGCCCACCGGAGCGGCGACGATCTCCAGGATGCGGTCGACGAAGGAGAGGTGGCGGACCTTGCGGGCGCAGCCACCAATGACGCGCAGAAGCCGCACGTGCAAAGGCCGGTCAATAAATCAAGTCCCGATTACCGGCCTAGTGCCCTGAGAGCCCGGCTGCCTCGGGCCGCTGAAGATGCCTACACCCCATTGCCCGAACAAAAGGAGCCGACGATCCTGTTTCGCGGCGATACGCGCGGCCCTGATGAAATCTTTGTTGATGGTTTCACCGAGGACGGTCAGTCCTATCCCAATGGCATGATCTCGACATCCCTATCGGCGTCCGACGCAAAGGGCTTTGCAAAAGGCGCGGATGAGGATGGGCGGCCTGACGGCAGAGGCGGGTGGCTCTATACCGTCGTGTATGATGTGTCCGACGGGGATATCGTCTCCTCGTTGCCTGTGGAAGGAGGCTTCCCAAGGGGAAACCACTACGAAATCCGTTTCAGCGACACGATTCCTCCGGAGCAGATTCTCGCGGCCAGGCGGGTGAGTCCCGACGGACGCCTGATCGGCGAGCCGGTCTACAATCCAGACTTCGCGGACCCCGCCCGGCTCCCGGATGCGTTGCGTGGGGAACCTCTTGACGGCGCCGTAACAAAAGAGGGCAGCACGCCGCCGCCCCTGAACCTCAGGACAGCCGCGCTGTGGACACTGGCGGTGCAACTCGGCCTCGGCAATCTGGGGCCGTTCGACATCATGAGCAGCGCGTTTGCCGGCTGGATCGCAAACGTCGGGTCGGCCTACTCGAAACTGAGTTGGTTGAGCCAGAACCATTCCATGATCGACGTGTTTGAGCTGGCCGCGAGGGGGATGAAGGATGAGGCCGAGGAGCTGCTGGAAAAGGTTATCAAACATGCTCCCTGGTGGGGCGCCGCAAAGCTCAATGGAGAGGAAGCGGACGCTCTGCGGGACCTGGTGAGCCAAATCGTGCTGGCCGGCGACGCATACAAGCAGGCGAGAAAAGCGCTGCTGCCCAAACTGCGGGAGGCGCTGCCGGAGATCGATATCCGCAAACTGCCTGCTTCCGGCGGGGTCGTGCACGGCTGGCTTTCGGAACATCTGCAGGATGTGCCTGAGATCGACGCCATCGTGACGGCAATGCGGGAGGACCAGGCCAGCGAATATTACGGTCAAGATTCGCAGACGATCTTGCAAATGTTGTCGCTGAAACTCGGCGACCTTGCCGCCGACGAGATCCCGGACGGCGGCGTGCTTGCCGAAAAGCTTTCGAGCACGCGGGAGGCCAGAGAGGCCTACCAGACCCTCTATGAACTCATGCGCGAGGCGTTGCCCAACAAGATTGACCCGAAAGGAAGGCATGAGCCCGCCGGAACACCCACATTACCGCACTACCTCCAGTCGCTGCTGAGACTGCATGGTTACAAGCTCGGCAAGCGCTTGGCCGGGGTATTCGACCTAGCCGCAAGGGGAAGCACCGAACGGGCCGCAACCCGGCTTGGCAAGATCCTGGATGCGGGCCCGCGCAACGGAGGGGCGCAGCTGACCGAGGCTGAAACCGACGATGTTTGGGCGATGGTCGATCTCGTCGCGCAGGCCGGTGCGGACTATCGCGACGCATTCAGAGCCGTGTCGTCCGAGGCACGCAAGGTCATGCCCGGGATGACCGATGTAAGCGGGAAGAGCCGGCCTACATCCGCAGAGATTGTTCAAGGATGGTTGGAAGAGCCAGAATTCGCCAATGTTATCAATTGGATGGCGAAAGACAAGTCTGGCGAGTACTACAACAAGGATCGGGAGACTGTCCTCCAGGAGCTGTCCGAAAAGCTGGATCGCCTAGGACCCGACGATCTCCAGGACGGTGGCATTCTCGCCGAAAGGCTGTTGGAGACGTGGGGCGCCAGAGAGGTTTACAGGACGCTTCACCAGATTCTGGGCGAGGCGTCGCCGAGCAAGACGGAAGGGAACGAAATCAGCCACAAGGCGGCCGAGAAATATCCGGGCAGTTCTTTGGCGCCGGCGACCAAGGTCGGATATTTCTTCAAGTTGCTTTCGTTTGCTGCGCCATTCAACATGTTCCTCAACTGGCTCGCCAAGCCGATCGGCGGCTTGACCTATCCCTCCGATCCGGTGCGGGCAGGGCCGACTATGTTTGTCAAGGCGATATATCTGGCAATCTTGAGCAAGATCGACAACCTCAAGAAGACCTATCCGTTTCCAAGATCGCCTGAAAAAGAAGAAGAACTCCAGAAGCTCGATGCCGAGCGAAAAAAATGGAACACGGTCGGCGACTATATGAGCCTGTTCAGTGCTGCCAGCTACATCATGCTCGGAACATACTACGCGATCAGGGGAGATACCGTTATGGCCGGCTTGTTGTATAGCCAGACAGCGAGCAGCATTGCGTGGGTCATGGTCCAGCAGGACCCCCATCTGAAGATTGGCGAAAGGCTGCGATTCAACCCGGACCTCATGGAAAAGCTGGAAATCCCTACCAAAGCCAAGCCGGTGATCCGCTGGAGCTCCATCTCCCTCGGTGTTGTTGTGCCGACATTGCTGGTCATCGAGGACATTCTTTCGGACAAGGAAGATTCAAAGAGCCGCAGCATTCTGGACTGGACATTTGAGGGCATGGAAGCGCTCGACGGAGATGGCTACGTGCCCGTGTGGCCTGCGGCCGGGCCGGCCCAACCAACTCGACCGCCGGAACTGTCTGAAATTTCCGGGCCTTTGGTTCTCCTCGATCCTCCTGCGCCTCAGCAACTCGTCATCTCCGGGGACGGCCTCAACCTCGAGACATTCGTCGAAATGCGCCCGAAGGACGGCCTGGCCGAAAATGGCCGCCTCAATCCCGACCTGGATGAGCTTGGATATCGGTGGGTGGAGGCAAAGGATGGCGACAGCATTCGCCTTGTTGCCAGTCGCCATTCGGTGGACGTCGCGGAAACAGTGATGCTCAACATGGACCATATCGCTGATCCGAGCTTGATCTTTCCCGGAGACAGGATCTATCTGCCGAACTGATCTTGCCTCCTGAAGGTTCTGACATTCCCTATGCCAACATAACCAACAGTTTCACCGTAAGCGGTGTCGCTGTCGCACCTTGACCAAGATGCTTTTGGTAGTTTCGATGATTGCCGCCATGACGGGACGGCTGCTTCGCGCCTTCAAGTCAGTCGTTGGGCGTCCGGCTTGCCGATCTGCAAGCTGCCGGTCGGCTGCAGAGTCTCAGCGCCGCCAGTGAGCCGCTCAGCGGCTAGACTAGCGGCTTCCCGCAATTCGAGTGCTTCCCACCCCATTCACGATGCGTCCAGGGCTTCAGCCGAGTTGAGCTAGGATATTGTCGACGACGCTTGGGACCGTACCCGCCGTGTCGATATCGATGCCAACCGGGAGATATTCCCGGGTATGATGGTTGCGCAGTACCAGCCGCCGCTCGGCCAAATCGAAACCTGGCTCATTCGGTCGCCCATCTAGTCGTCGGTTCAATGTCTCAACGTCTACGTCGAGCACAAAAACCTTGTCGAATAAGTCCAGGAATTTGTGAAAGTTGCGCGATCCGCCGCAGAAGAAGGTGGCAGGATGGGTGGGGTCGGCAGCAATGGTCCGGACCTTGTCGACGGGCCAAATCCAGTGCGCGTACCCCCAAACGATGCGATCCTCGCCTTCGGGGGGGCCTGGCAGTGACTTGCCTGTTTCAGGGTCGCCGACATAGGCCAGGACCCGGGTCACCATCGACGACATGGTAACCCCGCCGCTCCAGTTCGGTAGCGACAGACGTTTTTCCAGTGCCGGAACCCCCTTCGATCAGATAGTTCTTGATTCCCATAGGCGCCGTTTATCATGTCGTTCAATCCGGCGAGAAGAGAACTCTGAGGCCACGCAACTCGGCTTCGATGCGATAGAGTTCACCGATCCGCTTCACGCCTCCTCCGCAATCGGCGCTGAGCCAGCGCGGATGATCTCGACTAGCTTGCGCCGTGCATGCGCCCAACAATAGTCGAGCCGGATGTCTGGGCCGACGTGATCGGGTGCGATCAACCGGTCCGGTAGGGGGCCGGAATGACACCCTGCGTATGCAGCGGCCACCGCTGACGATCTGCTCCCTAATGCTCGTTCGCCAGTTCCGGGGATTGTTCGTGTCCGCGGTGCTCCGGCAGTGCTGGAAAGAGCATTTCGACGCGTGTGCCTTCGCCCAGGCGTGAGTGGATCGACACCTCTCCGCCGCTCTGTCGGACGAAGCCGTACACGACAGCCAGGCCAAGCCCCGTGCCACCCCTGTTCGGTCGCGTCGTGAAATAGGGCTCGAATGCCCGGTCCATCACTTCAGGTGCCATCCCGCTCCCTCGGTCGCAGATTTCGACGGCAAGCATCGCTTGCCGTCGCTCGGCAGTGATGAGGATTTCGCCACCCTCTTGCATAGCTGCGGCAGCGTTCAAGCACAGATTAAGGACCGCTTGCTCGAACAGAGCAGGGTCGACGAAGACGGGCGGCAACGGCCGGCGCAGATCGAGCCTTATCACGCAATGATTGCCGGCAGCCATCTCGAGAACATCCAGCATTCCCAGCAGCAGTGCGCTGACATCGAATCGTGCCGGAGCAAGCACCTGGTGGCTTGCAGCCGAAAGCATGCTGCTGGCCAACGTCTTTCCGCGCTCCGCCGCCTTGCGTATGCGCGCCAGATGGCGCTGTTGCATCGGGTCAAGGGGCGAGGCCTTTTCCAACAGACCCAAGCTGCCCGTTATGATGCCGATCATGTTTCCGACTTCGTGGCTGACCTGGTGCGTCATGCGCATCGTCGCGTCGAGCCTTTGCGCTCTCCTGGCATCAGCTTCTTGGCGGTCCGCCTCCGTGATGTCGCGGACAAGCATCACTACCCGTTCGCCCGCCTGTCGTGAAAGCGAGATTTCCAAGACACTCTGTGCCGAGCATCTGGCTCGCAGGACTATCGGGTTGCGCAAATTGCCCGGGTGCGCCAGACCATCAGGAAGCAGGTCCGGGGCGATTTCTTTGATCTTCGACGCAAAGGAGCGCGCCGGCAATTTGCGGGCGGACGGTTTCTGCTGCATCAGCTTGATGATACGGTGGTTCATGGTTATCGGCCGGCCTGAATGGTCGAATATGGCGATACCTTCATTCATGCTGCGAAATGTCGATCGAATGGTGCGTGCAGCAGCCTCGGCGGTGCTCCGCAGGCGCGCGACGCGGTCGACACTTGCCTTGAATGCCGTGAAAGCCCGGACAAGGTTACGCAGTTCTGTTTCAGGACCTTCGAAGCGCGGCGCCTGAGCGTCCTTCTCGCCCCGAGCCAGCTGATGCATGCCCTCGGAAATCCCCATTATGGCCTTGGACACCCGGATCACCGTGAGGATTGCAGCGACGCTGAGCGCAATAACCAGCAACAGGGCGGCGAGGATGACTTGGCGCAAATGACTGAGTGCCTGGGTCGTCGAAGCGAACCCCTTGCTCAGTGTTTGCCCTGTACCCATGAACTGCGCTTCTGTGGCCGCCCCCAGATTTTGTGAAGCCGTGCCGAGCCGGGTGAGCGCCGACCGGACTGCGAACATGCGGCTGAGATAAGCCTGGCGCAGCTCGAAAACGCCGTCATAAAGCGCCAGTGTACCTTTGGCCTCGACCGCGGGGCTCGTGCTGCCGGGCGGTTCGCTGAGCCTCAGATATTGGCGTTGCAACTCGCCCAGTTGGAGAAAGTTGTCGGACGCTGCCGCCGATATCGCAATCTGCTTCAGGGCGACGTTGTTTGTTGGCACGAACCTGGGTTCTTGCTGCAGCGCCTCCAGTTTCGCCACGGTAGCACCAACAAGGCTCTTGTAGCGCTGCGCCTCGTCCGCATTGTCGGCAAGCGCAAGCGTCTCCTTTCGGATCGCCGAAAGCACGTCGAGGACCCGATGGGTTCGGTCGTCTTCGTCGAGATCGGCTAGAATATCGGCAGGCTGGCGCCCGACATATTCCATCAGAGCGTCGATCTGGCGAACGATCTGCAGACTTTCGTTGGAGAGCCTATAGGGCGACGTCGTATTGAGCAGAAACGGTGCCGTCGACAGCAGCGTAGACACCTGCCGCGAAATCGTCGACGCCTTGGCCAGGCTGGCGAAGGCGGTCGAGCTGTAGGAGGTCATCTCCGATTGTGCCCGAGACAGGCCGTAGATCGCCACGAGCGCGAGACTTGCCACCAGCCCGCAGATAGACAGGATCGCGAACGGCAACCGGAACGCTATGGAAGAGAAAAACGATCGATGCTTCAACCCGCAGCCTCGCTCGCAGGATCCACCACCAGAACATAGCCCTTGCCCCGCCGTGTCTTGATGTGCCTTGGCAGATAAGGATTGAGCTCGATCTTGCGGCGCAACCGCAGCACCAGCACGTCGACATTGCGATCGATAAAGCGATCGTCATCCGAACCCAGCCGATTGAGTATGCGAACGCGATCGACGGCTTCGCCCGGTGCTTCGGCCAGAACCTCCAGGAGTGCGAACTCCGAGTTCGTCAGCGTGGCGGCGGGATCATCCAGGCATACTGCGCGCCGCTGCTTGAAGTCGATCTGCCAGTTTCCGATTCGCAGTCTCGGTTCTGCCTCTTCTCGTGAAGGACCGTTTGGCTCCAGGTGCGAATGTCGCGTCGACCGGCGTAGAACAGCCTTGATGCGCGCCGCTAGTTCGATCGGCTCGAATGGCTTTACGACATAGTCGTCGGCGGCCGTCTCGAGGCCCAACACACGGTCGGCAGCGCTGCCAGATGCAGTCACCAGCAAAATGCCGATGTTCTGTTCCTGGCGCAGACGCTGCGCGAAAGCGCGTCCTGATAGCCCCGGCAGATTATGGTCGATCAGAGCGATGTGAACGCGCTGTTGCGCGAGCGTCCGCCAAGCCTCCTCCGCCGATGTAACGGCGATCGGCATCCAACCCTCGGAGAACACGAGATCGGAGATCAGTTCAGACATCTCCGGATCGTCCTCCACGATCAGGATCTTGATGTTTTCCAACAGCAACTCCTCCTGGTACCAACATACAGTCGCGCGCGGCGATTTCAAAAGGGAGCTTAATGACCGGCTTCGTCACAAATGTAACAATTGCCATTTTTGAAAGCAGATTGAGCGGGGCGTGAAAGGCTCGCAACACAAATCGAGTTGCGATTTTCGCTTCATGTAAGATCCTTTTCCGGCGGCCTTGAGGACATGGCCGGCTGCGTCGGAAGGGAGGATAGTATGAAGATTGGGATGCTCACTGGAGTGGCTTTTGCGACATTGCTGGCGTCAGTGCCGGTCGCGCAGGCAAGCGGCAGGCTCAACGTCCTTTGCGGCGCGGATGAGGCATGGTGCACCGCATTCGAGAAGGCATTTGAGCGCAAGACGAACATCGACGCGTCGATGGTGCGCAAGAGCTCCGGCGAGATCCTCGCCCAGGTCCGTGCCGAGAGGGAAAACCCCAAAGTCGACGTTTGGTGGGGTGGCACAGGCGACCCGCAGTTGCAGGGCTCATCCGAAGGGCTGTTGGAGCCATACACCTCAGTCAACAGGGCCGATTTGCTGCCTTGGGCACAGAATTTCTTCGAGATATCTGGTGGTCGCGCGGCCGGTATCTATGCCGGTGCGCTTGGCATCGCCTACAACAAGCAAATCCTGCAGCAAAAGAACCTTCCAGCGCCCAAATGCTGGAAGGATCTCGCCAACCAGGCCTATCAAGGCGAAATACAAATCGCCAATCCGAACTCTTCCGGAACAGCCTATACGGTGCTGGCCACGCTGGTCCAAATCTTCGGCGAAGACGAGGCCTTCAAATACCTCGGCGAGCTCGACCACAATGTTAACAACTACACGAAGTCGGGTTCAGCCCCGGTCAAGGCGGCCGCCCGCGGCGAAACCTTGATCGGCATCTCCTTCATGCATGATGCGGTGACCCAAAAGCAGGCCGGCTTCCCTCTGGAGATCGTCGCCCCTTGCGAGGGAACCGGCTACGAGATCGGCGCCGTCAGCATCGTCAAGGGAGCCCGAAATCTGGAGAACGCCAAGCTGTTCGTCGATTATGCCCTCAGCGCGGAGGGGCAGGCGACGGGAGCCGCGGTCGGACAGAACCAAGTGCCCTCGAATGGCAAGGCTTCCGTTCCGCCGGGAGCGCCAGACATCACCAAGATCAAGCTTGTCGACTATGACTTCGCCACCTACGGCTCTGCCGATGTGCGGGCCCGACTGCTGTCGCGTTTCGACAGCGAAATCAAGGCCGCCAGGTAGGTGAGGAATCCTTAGTTAGGCTCAGGCCGGGTCAGGACCTGCCCAACTGCCGACTTCAACCGAAGATCATGCGTCGGACGTCGTCCGCGCGCCAAGAAGGGAGCACGTCATGCAACGCGCCCTCGCCATTTCTGCGGCACTCGGCCTTGCGGGGTTCTGCCTCTTTCCCTGGTTTGGTGTCGAGTACGGCCTGTTCGAGCCGGATTGGATTGAAGCCGGCGGTTTGCTGTCCGAAGCCGGCGCCCCCGGCCTTCTTCACCTGCTTTTCCAAGGCCGGCTTTTGCTAGCGTTGCCTTTCCTGTCCCTGGCTCTGGCGCTGCTGTCGGCCTTTGATATGCGCTTCCTGCAAGGCTGGGAGCGATTGCTCCTGGTCGGGTTGGTTGCGGCCTTGCTGGCAATTGTCGCGCCGCCGTTCGTGGAACGCTGGACCGGACTCGAATTTTTGGCCGCCGTCAATTCCAGCGCGCTCGGTTATGGGGCGATGATCACCTGTGGGGGCCTGTTCGTTTGTGTGGCCATCGTCTGGTCGAAGTTAGGCTTGGGCAACCGGGACGCCTTCACCATCGCCTCAATCGGCCTTGTTCTGGCGCTTGTCGGCATGTTTGTTTTCTACCCGATTTTGCACGTCCTGGTTCAAGCCTTCGCTCCCTCTGGAGGGCAAGGTTCGATCACTTCATTTCTCACCACCGCGGCCGGAAGAGATATCTGGGGTCTTGCGTGCCTGTCTGGCGGGCGCAGTTGCGGCGTGGCGATCAACTCACTGCTCCTCGGGCTGATGACGGCAGGCAGCACCACACTGTTTGGGTTGGCTTTCGCGCTTTTGATAACCCGTACCAACTTTCCCGCGAAAAAATTGCTGCGCGCCCTGACTGTCTTGCCGATCATCACGCCGCCTTTTGTGGTGGGCTTGGCGCTTATCCTGCTTTTCGGGCGTGCCGGCGCCGTAACGACCTGGGTGTCGCAAGTGGCGGATATCGAAGCCGGGCGCTGGCTTTACGGTTTCTGGGGCGTTTGGCTGACACAGACGCTTGCGTTCACACCGATTGCTTTCCTGGTTCTGATCGGTGTTGTCGAGGGCGTCAGTCCGTCGCTCGAAGAGGCGGCCCAGACCCTGCGGGCAGACCTTTCAGCCACCATGCGCACGATATCGCTGCCGCTGTTACGGCCCGGACTCGCAAACGCTTTCCTACTGGGTTTCATCGAAAGCCTTGCCGATTTCGGCAATCCGCTCGTCCTTGGCGGCGCGCACGGCTTTCTTTCCACCGAGATATACTTCGCAGTGGTCGGCGCCCAAGCAAATCAGGTGCGCGCGGCTGTGCTCGCCATCATCTTGCTCCTGTTCACTCTGGGCGCATTCTTGCTCCAGCGCCGCTGGGTTGGGCGAAAAAACTACGCGACCATTACAGGCAAGGGCGACAATGGCGCACACACGCCATTGTCCAGCACCCATGCCTTGGTCGTCCATTGCCTCACGCTTCCCTGGCTTGCGCTGACGGTGGTCGTCTACGGCATGATCGTCTACGGCAGCTTTGTGAAACTGTGGGGTCTCGACCACGCATTCACGCTCGACCATTATCGCGAAGCTTTCGGTCTTGGCTGGTCGGATGGCGAGCTGATCTGGAACGGCTCGGCGTGGGGCTCGCTGGCGACAACCCTCAGCATTTCGCTGATTGCAGCGCCTTTGACAGCCGCCCTCGGACTGTTGACGGCTTGGCTTCTGGTTCGCCAGCAATTCGTCGGAAAAAGCGCCTTCGAGTTTGCGACGATGCTAAGCTTTGCCGTTCCCGGCACTGTGGTTGGCTTGAGTTACATCCTGGCTTTCAACGTCCCGCCGATCGAACTGACCGGCACCGGCGTCATCCTCGTCCTCTGCTTCGTATTCCGTAACATGCCGGTCGGTGTTCGCGGCGGCATCGCTGCGATGAAGCAGATCGATCACAGCCTGGACGAAGCCTCGCTGACGCTTGGCGCCGACAGTTCGCAGACGCTGCGCAAGATCGTGCTGCCGCTGCTGCGTCCGGCCATTGTGGCGGCCATCGCCTATTCCTTCATCCGCGCCATCACCTCGGTGAGCGCTGTCATTTTCCTGGTAAGCGCCGACCACAACATGGCGACAGCCTACATCGTCGGTCTCGTCGAGAACGGGAACTATGGCATGGCGATTGCCTACGCCAATGTTCTCATCGCCGTCATGCTTGTGGTCGTTATCGCCGTTCAGCTCGCTTTCGGAACCCGCCGCCTGCGGCGGCACGAACGCCTTGCCAAAATAGCGGCAGCTCCGGTTCGGTCATGAGCGCTGGACAAGACAACGGGCGTCATGCGGCGGCAACATATGTTGCATAACACCGTCTGGCGCTCATCGACGGGGTCACGAAAGGAGGACTGTTTCATGCTGCAAACTCCGAGAGCGGCTGCAAACACGGTGTTTGCTGAGCATGGTCGCGTGGTGTTCGAGGCCGTGTCCAAAGCCTATGGGAGTGTGTGCGCCGTAGACGATGTCAGCTTTGACATCGAACCGGGATCGCTGGTCACCCTGCTCGGACCGAGCGGCTGTGGAAAAACGACTACACTGCGCATGATCGCAGGGCTGGAACTGCCGACACACGGCCGAATCGTGATCGGCGGCCGTGACGTCTCGATGCTGCCCGCGACGTATCGCAACGTCG
The DNA here is from genome assembly GCF_004791585.1 of Mesorhizobium sp. M1C.F.Ca.ET.210.01.1.1. Lineage (GTDB taxonomy): Bacteria > Pseudomonadota > Alphaproteobacteria > Rhizobiales > Rhizobiaceae > Mesorhizobium. The sequence goes on along the minus strand of NZ_SRUU01000024.1, from coordinate 91,357 downwards.
CCATGGTTTTCCAGTCGTACGCCTTGTTTCCCCATATGAGCGTGATCGAGAACGTCTCCTATGGCCTGCTGATGTCGGGGATACGCAAGACTGAAGCACGGTTAAAGGCTGAGCAGGCGTTGGAAATGGTCGGCCTCGCCGGCTACGGCACTCGGCTACCCAGCGAACTGTCCGGCGGGCAACAGCAACGAGTCGCAGTGGCCCGTGCCGTCGTTCTGGAACCGGAAGTTCTATTGCTGGACGAGCCCTTGTCGAACCTCGATGCAAAGCTCCGACGCCTGGTTCGCGACGAGATACGTTCCCTGCAGCAGCGCTTGGCCGTCACGACGGTCTACGTTACCCATGACCAGGAGGAGGCGATGGCGGTATCCGATGCGATGGTCGTGATGCAATCGGGTCGCGTCGCGCAGCAGGGAACAGCGGCCGGGCTCTACGAGCACCCCCGGTCTTCCTTCATCGCGAGCTTTATTGGAGAAGCCAACCTACTAGAGTGCGAAGCGCGCCAGTCCAGGGACGGGCAATGGGTCGCGATGATCGCAGGCTCCGAGATAGCAGTTTCGGATGCGGCGCTCCTGGCCGGGCCGGCAAAGCTGGTGGTCCGCCCGGAAGCGCTTCGTCTAGTTCACACAGAAGCCCATGACGGCTTGGTCGGAGAAATCGAATCCTGCGCCTTTTTGGGCGACAGGATTCTCTACCGGATCAACTCGCCAATCGGCCTGCTCTACCACACCGAATATCAGGCTCCCATCCGGAACATGGATTCACGGTCGGTCGGACTGCTTCTCGATCCCAGCAAGCTCAAGCTTGTCACTGACTGAAACCGAGTGAAGCCTGAGGCGAAGTGCGGCTTTCGCGTTCGACGAGAAGCATCGCCGGCAAGTTCGTGGAATTCTCAATAGAGCAACAAAGGAGGGGAGATATGGTCCAACGGCTTGCGACGAAGGACGAAATCCTCGTGTCCTCGAGTCTCGGGGCAGGAGCACCCTACGATGTTGAGGAGCTGCTTCTCGACCAGTTCGGGGAGATGCCGCAGTAGCTTATGCTGGCGGCGAAGTATATGCTCGATCATCCGGCGGACGTCGCATTCTGCTCGATGCGTGAACTGGCGCGCAAGGCAGCGGCGGGTCATGCGACCATGATGTGGTTGGCGCTTTGGGAGGAAATCCCGTCGCGATATCGTGCGATTTTCGCTGCCGGCAGCGTACGGCCGCCCGTCGGCGCGCTCCCGGATTTGGACGTTCATGTCGAGCCTGACAACGTCATCGCCACTTTAGCGCGCCAAACATCCCCTTTGGCCGAGGGCAGGGAGTTCTCGCAGCATCTTGTGGAATGCAGCGCAGACCCTTGCTCGCGCGTCGCGGATAGACGACCGGCCAAGCTCGGGGAACTTGACGTCTACTGGCGTAACTCGTGATGGGCGCAGCACAATATGCCTCATCGTCAGCATTCAGGGTCGCGTCGAGGATGTCGAAATATTCAGACGAACTATTTGACAAAAGTAAGCCGGCCCAGATTTCAGCCGTGCGTCGACACGCGCTCATGCTCCTGGAGAGGTTCAATGATCCCAAGATGGCCCGTTCGCGCCTCAAGGCGAGTATAGAGACCTTCAAGCGTGAGCGAGAGTATTGCTATACTGCGCCATATGTCCCACTTGCGTTTACACTGGTCAATAAGGAGTCGATGCTCTGCCTGCGAACAGACGAGGATGGCGGACTCGGCGTTGAAGCGTGGCCATCCGAAATGGGCGATATGCCCCTTGGAGATGCGATGATGTGGAAGCAGCGGTTGGAGGGATCCATCGGCGCTGAATTGGCAGTGATGGGCGCGGCGGAATATTTTGTGGAATTCGCGCGACAGGCACCGGAGCGAATCTCTTACTGCTACTCATTGCTAGAAGAGATCGACACCATTCTCCAGTCTTTAGAATAGCGGTCGAGCCATCGGACGCGGCCCCTTATGCTTGGCCTTCGGCGGGCACTAGGCCGAGTTCGACGGGATCGGGAACCGTCGTCGCGAAAATGTCGAGATAGTTCCGCCGTTTCAGGGGCGATGCTTGGCCGAGCTTTTCGACTTTCTGAGAAACCGTCTCCTTGAGGCGTTCAGCGCTAGGTTTCAGGCTTTCTTCAGCAACCTTAATTCGCGCGTCGATACCCGTTACGTCCGGTGTTGCCTCCGCTTCGTTTCCAGACCCGCCACTCGACGCCGCTTTATCGCGTTTCGGTTTCGGCAGGCTGGCTTTGTGATTTACGGTGCGAGCTGCGGACGCCTTTGTTGCCGGCGCCGGTTTCACGGTCGGAGCGATAGTTGGCATCGCCTCAGCGCGATTAACTGGTGATGAGATTCTCTTTTCGGAATCAGCCATCCCGGTAGTCGGGGCCCCGACATCTTCGGCCGGCTGGCCTGCCCGGTTGTAGTCGTCGGTCAAAGCCGGAACCGGCTGTACCGGGAGATATTCGATCGGTGGCACATCCGGCATGTGCGTCTGCGAAAAGGCTTCAGCGGACTTGAACGGCTGTGTCTCGAAAAAGCGCAGCTTGTCGCCGAAGATCGGGCGCTGGCCTTCAATAAGTAGGACCATCTTTGTCTCCGGCATCTGCCGGATTTCCTGCGGCATCATCAGGTCACGTTCACGGATTTGTTCGACCTTCGTGCGCCTTGGCAGGCCGAAGAGCTCGATCGTGCGGGACTCCGACTGGTAGCGGATGGTCCGCTTGCCGAGCGCACGGGATGCATAGTCGGCGGTCGCCTGATCATTCGCGCCTAGAATGAGCTGATAACCACAATTGCCGAGCAGCGAATGCCGGGAGGTTTCGCCGTAAATCTCGTCGAGATTCTTCAAGTCCTGAATGATGATGGCGAGCTTGATCTTGTACCCTGCCACATAGGGCAGCTTGATCATGATTTCGTCCATCTTCTTCAACTGCCGAAATTCGTCGAGCAGGAAGTAGACCGGCAGTGAGTTCGGATCGTGCTCGAGGGTGAGAATGTCCATTGTCTGTTGCACGAACAGCGTCAGGAGCGGTTTGAGCAGCGTGATATCCGTGATGTTGGGCGCGAGGTAGACAGAGATCGGCCGGCGCTTCATCGCACGGAGATCCATGTCGGTGACGTTCGTCGCGGCGACGATACGTTCGTTCTTGAATGGCCGCATGGCCTTCTGGATGTCGAGCAAAGCCGAAGCGGCGGCGCGCTCGGAAAGGGCCAGATAAGCGTTGAAGCTTTCCAATGTGAATTTGGACAGGTACGGCTCTTTTGCCTTGATGAATTTCACCAGCGCTTGCAGGTCGACGCCGCTGTTGAAGAGCGAGTTGACCTCACCGAGATTGCGCCGGCCGTTGTAAAATGGGCTTTCCAGCACATAGCTGATAGCGCCTGCCATGACCTGTTGAGCGGTCGCCTGCCACACCGAGTTTTCGGATTCGGTATTTTCGGGAACGAGAATGCTCGCCGTGTTCTGGATGTCGGTCGTACGATTTCCCCGTTCCTGGCGAATGAAGTCGAGAGGGTTGTAGCGATTGGTCCTCTCCGCGCCTGGCGCGAATAGGTAGACCTGGCTGCCGTTTCGCCGGCGATAGCCAGCCGTCGCCTTGAAAATCTCTCCCTTGAGGTCGGTAACAATCATCGACCCTTCATGCATCAGAGCATTGGGGATGACATAGCCGGCGCCTTTGCCCGATCGTGTCGGCCCGATGATCAGATGATGGCGATCATCCTTGGTGCGCAGGATTTTGCTGCCGATGCGGCCAAAGACATGGCCGGCTTTGCGAAACCACTTGCCGCGACGCAGAGAGGAGATGTCCTGAAAGGCCGCGTCACCGAGTGGGCTGCCTTGCGGCCGAAGGCCGGTGTAAGCGACGAGGCCGCCTGCGAGCAGGGCAGGGACGAGCGACCCGATCGCCACCATCTGCAATGTGGTGTTGCTCTTGTAGAGCCAGAGTTGCTGCAATGGTGCGAGTGGATTGGCGGTGATCGTCGCTTCGAGAATGCGGCCGTCACGGAAAAAAATCTGCAGGCCGAGGCCATAGGCGAGGATCCAGACTGCAAACACGATTCCGGTGCAGAAGAGCAGGTAAAAGGCCTTCAAGCCTTGGCTCATGATTCATCCCTGCCAAAGAAGATTGCCGACACGCCGCGCTTGCCCCCGTCGCGGCGCAGCTGGATGACGATCGGGATGACCATCTGAATGTACGACATCAGATCGGCCTTGGAATAACCTGACGACATCCCAGCCTGTTGCATCATCATGGCAAGTTGCTCGTAGGCACCCATCGGAGTGTCGGCATGGACAGTAGACATGCTGCCGGGGTGTCCGGTGTTGATCGCTCGGAGGAACGAGAAAGCTTCGGCGCCGCGGATCTCGCCGACAAACAAGCGATCGGGGCGCATGCGAAGCGATGCTTCAAGCAGGCTTTGAATCGTCACATCAGCCGTGCCCTGATCACCCTTTGAGGCGAGGAGGTGCACTTTGTTGGCCTGGGGCGGAAACAGTTCGCGCGTGTCTTCCAGCGTCAGAATGCGTTCATTGGCATCGATGCTTTTCAAGCATGCGTTGAGAAACGTCGTTTTGCCGGAGGAAGTGCCGCCGCTGATCAGGATCGACACCCGTTTCGTGATCGCCGTGTGGATGAAGTCATAGATACGGCCGGCGCGCAGATGGGCAATCAAGTCGCGATCGATGTCACTTAGGCCGCCGACAGCGACTGATACTTTGTCGAGTGAACCGCTGTCGCGATACTCCTCGAGCGTGAAGTTGTTGACCACCTGCTTGCGGATCGAGATCGAACCGCCTTCCGGAGCAGCCGGTGGTAGGACGACCTGGATGCGTTCGCCTGTCGGCAGCGCGGCGCTGAGAACGGGCTTGGAGTGGCTGATAAACTGACTTGTCGCGCCGGCGACGCGCTCACCGATGTTCTGGATTTCGGCGGCCGTCAGCTCTTGAATCTGGTGATGCTCCATATGATCGGAGCCGAGACGTTCGACATAGACATGGCCCGGCTTGTTGATCGAAATTTCGACGACGCGCGGGTCTTCCAGGAATGGTTTCAGCGGCGACAGCGCGCGATCGAGAAAATGATAAGGATTGTGGGCTCTACCGACGGCGACGTTCACGTTGAATTTCCTTCATCGCTTCGGTGACGGGATCGTCGTACATGGCGCTGAAATCGAGATCCTGTCGGACATACACAAAGATGCGCTCGCCTTGACTAACGCTGATGGTCGGTGGGATGCGGAGATTTTCGCTCAAGGCCTGGTTGGCCATGTCGCTGAAGGTTTGAGCAATCGTATCGCGCGCCAGTTCCTCGCCGCGTTTGGCATCGTCGTTGTTCTTGCCGTACGCCTGGTCGCTCCCGAAGCCGGTCAGGTAGCTGGCGCCGGCGCCAACGATGGAGAGGACGATGGCCGACCCAAAACGTTCGCGCCATTTGTTGTCGACATGGCCGGTGAGACCGGAACGGCCGAGACTGTCGCTTCCGATCGAATTCAGCCGGACGCTCACGCCATCGTCACGGATAAGCCGCGTCCAGATGACGAAGATACGTTTTTGTCCCCTGGTCACATCGGACTGGTACTCACCGATCAGTCGCGTTCCCGTAGTGATCAGGATACGGCGGCCATCGAAGGAATAAACATCCTGAGACGTGATCGCCCGAATCTCCCCCGGTAAGTCGCTGTTGATCGCCGTTTCGAGGATACCGGGAATGAGGGTGCCTTCGGGGATCAAGGCATCAATGCGCTTGAGTTGGGTGGCTTTCGCGCCACGGTCGGCCAGGCTCGATGCGGCAGCGAGGTACTTGCTGTTGCGGTCCTCACCTGCGACCGTAGGGCCGCTGCCATTGGCGCCACCAAGCCTGCCGGCGCCGTCCTCAGCCTTGGCCTGGTCGAGCGAGATCAGTCCTGATTTGTAGCGTTGCGGAAATTCTTCCGGTGGCGGTCCGTCCGCGGGGGGCGGCGCGGCGGCCGGCTCAGCAACCGGAGGCGGCGGCGGTGGAACGTTGAACTCCGTCGTATCGACCCTGGGTTCAGCCGGTTCGGGCGGCGGAGGAATATTGATGATCGCCGGGTTGGGTTGCGGCTCGGGCTTATTCTGCTCGCGCACGAATGACGGTGGACGGAAGGTCGTGGTCCGAAACTCTTCGTCGCCCTGGGTGATGTCATGAGAGGCTTCTTTGGCGGGCGAGAGAACGAAATAGGCAGCGACAACGCCACCGATTAGCAGTGCAGCACCGCCGAGCAGCTGATTGCGTTTGGCATTCTTGTTGGCGATGGCCGTATCGTCGCCGGCAAGCATGGCCTCCAATTCTGGAGATTGCTTCATCAGTTGCCGCTCCTCCAGCGCTTCTTAGCCTGGCGATCGGGAGCCGGGCCGAGGACGTCGGGGTCTGGGGTCCCGAAGTCGGGCTTTCGAAGGTTGAAAATGCACGTCCACTGATCGCCGTCGCGCAGCGTGTATTGAGTGGCGACGCCATCGACGACGAGATATTCGCCCTCCTTGCGAAAATTGCGCAGCGTCTCGGAAAAATCCGATTGAACGGCAAAGATCGCCGGCACGCGGCCGTTGAATTTGAAGAAGGTCTTTTTGCCGTCATCGAAGACCATCGACGGTTTCAGGGCCGCGTCGCCCGAGAACGAGTAGTCAATGTTGACGTTGGCCTTGTCGATGCTCGAAACGTTGGGGTTTGCCGCCCTATATTCTGCCTCTTTGCGCAAGGCGGCGTTCAGATCCTTCTCTGGATAGACGAAGCGCACGCCGAAGACCTTGCGGCCTGCCTCTGGCGCATAATCGTGCAGCTCGATGAAATAAATTCGTTTCGTCGTCACCACGTTCATATTGGTGGTGACGTTCTTGGCGACCGGTTTGACGAACAGGATGTTGCCCTTCTCGGAAGGTGCCACCTGCCAGCTTTCCGTATCGCCGAGCGAGATCGTTTCGAATTTCTCGTCTTCGTCGAAAATGATCATGGTCGAAATGCCGTAGGTGGCATTGACCGTGACCACGTTGTTCGGCTGATAGACGACACTGGTAACGCGCCCGTCGAGGTTGCCCGGACGAGGCGTTTGCGCGCCATGGGCGTGAGTCAGGATGGCGACGGAAAGCGCCGCCGAAAACAGCAGGCGCCTCATCATCCCTCGTCTCCCGGCGTAACCGTTTCCTGGTCGCGGCGGTAGTTGTAGACCTGGAATCCGAGAGGGTTTTCAAACCGCCATTCATTCGTTTCCGGCGTGTCCGTATACCGGTAGCGCACAACCGAAATGTAGTGCCGCACGATCGAATCCGTGTCGGACTTTTCCGTCGTCGAGAACCGGACCAGCGCTGTGCTGGCATTCGAGAACGTCACGGACTTGACGTCGACCAGCACGCGCTTGTTTTTGCCGTAGACTTTGGCCGGATTGTTCCGGTTGGCTGCGCTGTACTGCTCTGCCAACTCGCGTGCCGCATCCCCGGTCGACAGTAGAGCGGCGACGCCGAAGTTTTCTTCGATGGCGAACGGGTCATAGCCCTCGCGCTGGCGGATATAGCGTACCACATTGGCTTGCGTGATGGCTTGCGTCTCTGTCAGAGTCAACGGCTTGGTCAAGCCTGTCTTGACCTCGATATAGCCGGTGTTCTTGTCGACCTCGACGATATATGGCTCGAAGCTTTTCAGCGGGACCAAGAGAACGAGCGCGACGAGTGCCAGCAACGTGATCACTCCGAAAAGCAGCGCCACGAACCATGCAAGCGACCGAGAGCGCTTCGCTTTCTTGACAATCTCCTTTTCCCATCGATCGCCGTCCTGAAAATAGCTCCTCAGAGCACCTTCGTTGTCTGCCATATTGATCCAGCCCTTACTTTGCCTGCCAGCGAGCAGCCTCAGCGAGGCATGCTGTTGTTGGTGATTTTGTTCTGCATGGCAGTGCGCTCATTGGCAGTGCGAATATTGGCGACCATGCCGGATTGGATACGATCGCGTGCTCGCATACCGGCATTGCCGACCACGCCTGCCGCGCCGCGTGCACCGTCGAGTGCCTTCGTTGGAGCCGTCATGCCGACAGCTCTCGCGACATTGCCGATGCCCGCTGAGACGCCGCCAACGATGCTTTGCGCCAACACCTGGATATGGAAAAGTACGAACGCCCCTGCGAAACACAGCAGCAGGAAAGCCGACACGTCGCTGAGCTGCAGCCGGCGTTGGTTCGCTGCATTTGTTACCTTGGTTAGCTCGGGATCCATGGCGGCGATGAGGAAGGCGGCAACCACATAGATGAAAAGCGGTATCAGTGCGTAGAGAAGGACCTGCTGGAACCACGACACCCCGAGGCGTCGCGTCTGCTCGAACAGCATGCAGGCTATGAAGATCGGGGCTGTTCCGACCAGCACCCACATCATCACCTTCGCCAGCAACAGGATCGCCAGCGCGACGGCGATAAAGACCGCGACGCAAAGCATGATGAGAAAGCCGATCATCGACGGCAGAATGGCAAAGTAGCCCGACTGTTCCGCAAACGCCGCCGCTGCTTCATTGGCGGTCTTCCAGATCATCGACAGGCCATTTGTCGGTTCGGTGATGCCGGTTCCCGTGGCCATCAGGATCGCGCGCCCGACATCCTCTGGCGTGTTGTTCAGCCAACTGTAAAACAGCGTGTCGAAATTGCTCCATTCTTTGACGATCAGCAAAATGACCACCATTCGGGCGACACGGCCGATGATTTCGGCAACGCTGACCCTGGATGTTCCCATGAAGAGCTGCAGGCCGTAATAGGCGACATAGGCCAAGAACAGGACGTTGAGCAGCGGCATGATTTCGCCGCCGACAATCCCATATGCCCTTTCCGAAAAGGTTCTTCCGGTGTCTTCAATCCGGTCGAGAAGGTTGCCTAAGAAATCTTCCATTGCCGCCGATTGTCCTTACTGGGTTGCCATCGCCTTTATCGCGGCCGCCGCCGTGGCTGGGTCGCCGTTGACGTACGACATCGGACCGCATTCCTGGCGAGGGTCGGCCGCGTAGGACGTCAGATTTACGGGTCGCTTGCAGGGGGCCGTTTTGCCTTTGACCGTGCCGCAGCCGGCAACGCCGGCAGCGATCACGACCGCGAACAAGGCCTTCACCATGTGTGCAGAGTTAGTTACCACCGTAGGTCAACGCCTTCTTCGAGTTGGAAATGTCGGTAAGCCGGCGCTGGTTATCGGCCTGCAGGGAACCGACAGCACCGTTCATCACGCCGATCAGCTCGTTGATCGTGAGGCCGGCCTGGACCTGCAATTGGGTGTTCTGATCGATCGACCCCTTGATGTCCTGAGCCTGGCCGATGCTCTGTCCCGCTTGCTCAAGGGCGCTCCGGCGCGCCGTCACGGCCTTCTGCGATCCGGTCACAAGGGCCGAAACGCCAAGCACCGTGTTCATCAGCTCTTCATAGGACTTGTCGCTGGAAAAGCCGCTGTTTGACTTGCCAGAGAGGCTTTTCACCAGCTGCAGGCCATTGATGAAGGTGGTCGCGATCTTGCTGATGTCGCCACCCATGCCGCCGAAATTTGGCACACCGCCTGACATGATGCTGTCGAAGGATGGCATGGAGGACACGCTGAAACCGTTGCCAACAGCCAGATTCTGCATCTGGTTGGCGTCACCGCCGCGATCGCCGGTGACGGCCTTCAACGTGTCTTCGACAGTCGACAGGATGTCCTTGTTCGTGTTCAGGATCTTGTCGGTGGTCATGGCCGTTTCCTTGGCCACTTTGAGATTGGCGCCGTCGATGACTGGCACACCTGATGCCCATGCCGCGGAAGCAAAGAGAACCGAACACGCAGTGAGGATAGAGCGCTTCATAGAAGGTCTCCTTATTGAAGCTTGAGTTGCAGGTTGAGGGTGGATTCACGCTCGCGCTTCTGGACACAGGCTTGGTCCGCCGGGCTCCAGGTGAACCCTTCGCGCGGGTCGCACAGACCAGTGGTTTCGCGCGGCATCTCGCCTTTATTTTTGTCTCCAGAGGACTGAGATGAGCCTGACGTTTCAGTCAGCTGCATCGCGTTTCTTGAATTGAACAGGTCAGCCATTGTCGTCCCGAGCAGGATGACCTGGTTCATCATTTCGAGATTGGCGTTTCGCGCACCGGAATTGTGGTCCCAGCTGTCCTGAATGGTTCCAGTGGTCAGGCCGCCGAGCTGCTGCAGCCATGACACGACGTTGGCGCCGCTCTCCTGCGTGGCTTGCGACGTCGCCATGGCGTTGATCGTCGAATCCCGCATGCCAGTGTACGATGTGCTGCCGCCGCCATAGTTGATCGGGATGTTCGCCCCATTCGCCCCACCGAGTGCCGGCAGCCACTGTTGGGTGATCTTTTTGACGTAACCCTGCGTTTCTTTGAACGGCGGGATGCCGCCGTATTTCTGGACGCTGCCGTGACCGGAATTGTAGGCGGCAAGTGCCAGATTCACGTTGCCGCCGAACCGCTTGAGCTGCTGTTTCAGATAGCGGGCGCCGCCACGCAAATTGGACTCGATATTGTAGCGATTGACCCCGAGATCGCTCGCCGTCCCCGGCATCAGCTGTGTGAGGCCGTATGCGCCGGCGCCAGATTGGGCGCACGGATTGAAGCGGCTTTCCTGGTAGACGAGAGCCATAAAAAGGTTCTCGTCGACGCCTTCTTCCCGCGCGACCCTTTTGACCAGGCCGGCGATTTCAGGGTTGGCTTGCGCGGCCGCGGCCGGATCGTCCTTGCGACCTTCCCTGTAGACGGAGCAGGTCACCCCTTTGTTGATCGAATACCGGTCCTTGTCGGTCTTTTCGATTTCGCCGATCTCGTCCTTCCGATCCGTTTTTGTACCGAGGTTTGCTCCGTCGCTGACGGGAACACCGGACGCCATCGCCGGAACGGGGGTGGCGAGTGTTGACACCAGCAAGCCAAGGGCCAGACAATTTCTCATTGGGCCTTCTCCCATCCGCAAAATTCAGCCAGCCACTTTTCCGGCTCGTCGCCGTATTTTCCCCGAAGCGCTGCGCACTCCTCGATCGTCTTCTTTCGGCCCGACAGGACCTTCACCATGTCGGGCATCGACGACAGATCGAGGCGGGCAATGACCGAGTCATTCCCGTGCTTGACGAGAAAAGTGCGCTTCTCGGGCGGGGTGTTTTTGATGAAGTTGAATTCTTTGACCGTCAGGCCGAAGCGGCTGATGTAGCTTTCCTCGTCCGCGCGCGGATTAGGGAAGTGGATGTTGGTTGCCGACTGCTCGATCAGCGTGTGAGACGCCCGGGCCTTGGTGATGTCTGCCGCCGACTGCGTTCCGAAACCGACAATGCCGTTGAGCTTGCGGATGGTTTTCATCTTGTCGACGATGAACGCCGAGAAGGTCTCGTCCTGGAGCAGCTGCCAGCCTTCATCCATGAAGAACATGACAGGATCGCCGTTCAGCAGCTCATCCAGCCGATGGTAGAGGTACATCAGCGCCGGTGTGCGCAACTCCTCATTTGCGAGGATGTTGGTCATGTCGAAGCCAAAGACACGATGCCCTGAGAACGACAGAACGTCGTGCTGAGCGTTGAACAACCATGCCTTTTCGCCGTCGATCCACGGCCGCAGCCGAGCATGAAGGTCGTTGGCGTCTGCGCGAGAGCGACCGATGAGCAGGGTCGACAGGTTCACCAAGTTACGCTCAGCCGCGGGCTCTTGCATGAGCCGAGCCAAGGCCTTTTCGAGTGTGTCTTCGTCTTCCTGGCTAAAGTCGCGACGATCGTTGGCGCGAAGCATTGCCTTTAGCAGCCGCAGGAGAAATTCCCGGTTCGGTCCGGTGTTCTCGAGCTGGAGAGGGTTGAAGCCGGTGGGTGTTTCCGGGGACAGCACCTCGTAGGTGCCGCCAACCGCCCGAATGAAAATCTCCGCACCGCGATCCTTGTCAAAGAAAACTGCCTTGGGCGCGGGATTGATGCGCATCGCCTGGGCAAGCAAGAACGTCAGGCCGACCGTTTTGCCCGAGCCGGTTGGACCAGTGACGAGGAAATGGCCAATGTCGCGTTGGTGAAAGTTGAACCAGTACGGCGTTTGCGAAGTCGTTTCGAGGATCGCGATCGGCAGGCCCCAATGCGCGCCGTCGGATTGCCCCGTCGCGAAATTGTGCATCGACGACAAACCGGCGAAATTGCCGCTCGACAGCAACGCCTTGCGGGCGATGTAACTGTGGTTTCCCGGCAATTGCGCCCAAAAGGCCGCTTCGAGGTTCATATCCTCGCGTAGCCAGTTGATGTTCATGTCGGTGAGGCATGCCCCAAGCTCGGAGACCGCCTTGCTCACGCCCTCCAGATCGCGCGACAGGCACAACAGTGTCAGATGGTGGAAGCCGAAAACGACTTCCTGGTTCATCAGGCTGTTAACTGCGAAATCGATGTCGTGTTCGACCGAGCTACCCGCTTCGTCCGAGGCCTGGATTTGACGCTGCAGGCGGGTAATTCGCTCTTGAGCAATGGGCTTATCCGCGATCGTGAACGATTGCGTCAGAATGAACTCGTGATTGACTTGCAAAAGGCCGTCAAGCATTCCCGGCCCTGTGAAGGGGGGATATTCTTTTACCGACAGAAGCGCGCCGAAACGGCTGTCCTCGTCGACAGCGGCTTGTGCCTGCATGGTCCGCTTGCTGAAATGCAGCCGAGAGGTGCCGACATAGTTGCTGATGCCCATGCGCGGGAGCCGCATCTTACGTGGCACGCCGCAGGTCAGGATAGTGTTGAAGAACTCGCAGGGTTCGGAATAGGGCTCGCCATCGCGGCGAGCGATGCCGAGCGCACGCGCGCCGTATTTCTCGAGCTCGCGCGTGATGTTGGTGACCAGTTCCTCCAGTTCCGTCACGTCCTCGCGTGACTGTTGAGAGCGGCCGTCGCGGCTGGCGTTGTTGAGTATCCGCTTAAGGGTGTGACCGATACCGAGCGCCCCCCGCATGCCTGACCTTACGATGGTCAGGTAGATCTCGTTCGTGAACATGCGCTTGTGGCGCAACTGCTCCATGTAACGCTTGTTGAGCAGGTCGCAGAACGGATCATCAATGGCGCCTCCGATCTCGGTTTCAACCGCGCGGCGAATGACTGTCGACCACAGCGAAAACCGGCTGGAACCGAGCGCGCGGATCATCGTGTTTTGCACGACGGAGCGCATGTTTAGCGTGGCCTGGTCCTCAGTCTGGAAGAACAGGCCATCGAGCTTGATGACGCTGATCAAGGCGCCATTTTCCAAGCCGATCACAGTATCGGAGACATGGCGCAAATAGGGGATATGAGTCGACATTGGCCGCTCGTTGTGAGCGGCCTTCCCAAACCCAAGCTCATCTGTGACGACTTTCAGCATCGGCTATGGTCCGTATGAATTGGTGCCCCAAAAGCTCTTGTTGCGCGTGCGGGGCGTCTTGCGCGACGCAACCTGCATGACGTCGAGGATCTTGTTGTCCCAGGTGCACAGGGTGAAAAGGACGAGGTAGGCGACCGGTGCGGTCAGCAGTGCCCACAAGGAGTTGGAGCCCAACCACCCTATGATCGTGCAACCGACGACGATAACGACGGCCATGTAGGGCACGCCCCAAAGCGTCGGTGAACGGGTCAAGCCGATCACCAACGGCGTGAGGGCAGGCTTTTCGTCCTCGAACTCAGCCATCGCTATTTGCCGACGGCTGCAATCATTTCATCGACGATGGTTGGTGCACCGAAGACCAAACCGATGCCGACGATGACGGCGCCGGCCGTGAACCACGACAGCCGACCGGCGAAGGCGAGGAAACCGAGTCCGATCACTGCAATGATAGCTAGCAGCCGCCCGAACGGTCCGGTGATGAAATCCACGATCATTTGAACGGCCGTCTGCAGTGGCGCGAAGGCGCCGCCGGCGCCGCCACTTTGCGCCAAGGCAAGATCGACGCCGGCCATGTGCACTGCCGCGGCCAATCCAAGAACGGCTGCCAGCTTCCATGCGCCGATCCCCGGTCCCTCAATTGCATTGAACTTCATGACGTTCTCTCCTTCAAAAGTGCATCACTCCACTGACAAACTTGCCGGTCTTCTTCACGGCGATGACCCCGACGTCGCCGTTCTCGCCGCCGTCTGCGATTGTCCCGGATGCCTTGGGCTTTGCCTTCGCCGCCGGCATGGGCAATCCGAGCTGGTAATTGACCACCTTGGCGACGTAGCCGACGGTCTCCCGAAAGGGCGGAATGCCGCCGTACTCGTAGATGCGTTGCTCGCCGCTGTTGTAGGCAGCGGCGACAAGCAGAGGATTTTGGAACTCGTCGAGCAGGACCCGTAGGTATTTCATACCGCCTTCTATGTTCTGCTCCGGATCGCAGATGTCCTCGACCTGGAAACGTTCGGCGATCGCAGGCATTAGCTGCATGGGGCCGCGTGCGCCTTTGTCCGAATTGCGAGTTTGGTCGAAGCCGCTTTCCGCCCAGGCAATCGCCGTGGCGAAAACCTCGTCGACCTTGTGACGCCGCGCCGCATCGACAACCAATTTCTTGATTTCCGAAGGGCTCAGCGGTGACGGACCGCATGCCTGCACGCTTGGCGTGCTGTCTTGATCTGCATTTGCTAAGACATTTTGGGTAATCTGTCCTGTCGGCAGATTACCCATGATGGTATCGTCTGTGGTGCCGCCCTCCGTCGTGTACGCTCGCTTCAGCGCGCCAATATGGGTAGCTGCCTGACGATCCTTTTTGGGTGTCTTCTCTGGTGCGACAACGCCGTCCTCCCTGAGCACGTAATCACCGCCCCTTGTGCCCCATCTAGTATCGAAAATTTGGCTGATGGCAGCGTCAACAGCGTCAGTGGCACTTTCAGCTTGCGCGAAATTACTAACAAAATCGGCGGATTTCTGCGCTTCCTGGGCTATTGCGGCGCCAGCGAGGAGCACATTCAGCAGGATCGGACAAATCAGAGTTCCATTGCCTCCGATACTGCTCGCTCCAGCCCTTTTTGTCATCGCGGCCGCCTCATTTGCGGTGTTGAGATTGTGGCGAAAACCGATTAAGTTCGCCATGGTATGAACCGATTTGGTGTAGCGATACAAGTTTTTGCGCCACACTTAAACCCCAAAAGTGGGATTCGGCATGAACCAATATGGTAAAGGGCTGGAAATGAAACGGACCATCCTTGCTGCATTCGCAGGTTGCGTTATGGCAACGCCGGCCTGGTCGGTCGGCAACGTCAACAAGGACTACATCAAGTCGCTGGCGGCACCGGGCAAGACGGTGCTGGTCGTCGAATACTATGACGGCAGCGGCAAAGCCGTGGACCGAAAGGGCTACGCGTCAGCATCCGGATATGTGGCGGTATCGCCCACGGACTTCCGGGTCGATGGCAAGACCAGTCTTCACCTTTACGGTCTCCAGCCGTGCCAAGGTGAAATGGTCAACAGGAAGGAAGGCTTTACCGGCACTTGCGCCGACTTCGCGCAACAGCAGCTGCAAATCATGCTGAAAAGCCCAAAGGTCATCTTCTGCCGGGCCTTCGTCAGCGAGCAGTCGTCACCGACGCAGAATGCTACCTGCTACGGCTACTATAACTATCCCGGCAGCCTCGATTCGGTTGATATGTTCGAGGAACAGCTTTTGTCTCTTGGCGCGTTGCGCCTGACAAAAAAGCCCGATGGCTCCTATGACCGGCCGGACCTCGCGCAGGCCGAAGATGTCGGCAAGAAAGGGTCCTACGGCATGTGGGCCGATCCGCGAGTGAAAGCCCAATGAAGAGGTTTCCACTCGCCCTTGCGCTCACCGTGGCCGGTGTTGCAACGGCACTTGGTGCGCCTGATGGCTATTTCGACCTGGAGCCGGGGATAACACTGGAAACCGGCGACACTTGGGTCGCCGACGGGCAACGTTATCGCCTCTTTGGCATTCAATCCTGCCTTCGGGGCACCAGGTACACCGACTTGAAGGGGCAAAAGCGCGATTGTGGCGATGCCTCCCTGGCAATTTTTGCTGCCTATATCAAGGACACCAAGCCGGTTTGCGCGCCGGTCGCCGAGACCGCGGACCTAACCTACGTCATCTGCTATGCCACCGTTGGCAAGGATCGCCTCGACCTCGCCACCATGATGATTTCGAGCGGCTACGCCTTCGCTTCGCTCGATGATCAGGGCATGCCACTTCATCCGCCGTACTCCGTGGCCGAGCTGGACGCCCGCGAACGCAAGGCCGGTCTCTGGCAGTTTTCCGATGTTGTGCACCCGGCAGTCCTGTTGGCCAAGACAGCCAACGAGCGCGCCAAGAAGGAGGCGAAGCAATGAAAGCCCAACTCCTCCTGTCGGCTGCAATGCTTGCCCTCACCGCTGAGGTCGTCGAAGCGGCGGATGTCACCAGGAATGAGCCTGTCCGCAAGGTCTACCGGCCAGCCTCAGAACCATCCGCCGCCCAGGTGACCGGGGTGCATCCTGTTCTAGGGGGACGGGTCGCTGTGATGGACGGGCGGACGCTCTGGTACCCTCAGTACGCAAAGAGAGTCCAACTGGCCGACATCGACGCGTGCGAGCTGCCGCAATGGGCACTCGATCCCAAGTGGGAAGACCGCGAGCGCGTGAAGGCCCCTCCACCCGTTCCGTGCGGACCGTTTGCCAAGGCATGGCTTAAACGGACGGTCGGCGACAAGTCGGTGACCTGCAACGTCGTCTCCTACAGAGTCGACGGTACGGCGATCGCGCGTTGCACCACCGGCGCTCGAGATCTTGCCCTGGAAATGCTCCGTGTCGGTTGGGCGCGGGTTGCCTCTCCCTATCCGGTCAATGGCCAATATGCCGCCTATCAGCGTTACGCCATGGCCGCGCGCTACGGCATGTGGGCAACCTACGTGCTCGACATGAATGAATGGCGCCGCAAGGCGGTCGACAAGACGCTAGAGCGCCGGCCGATCGCTGATTTCAATCTGCTGGCCGAACGCGAGAGTGAAATATCCCCGCCTTTTGCCGATGCCCGCAAGCGACCGTTGAGGACAGACCGATAGCTGCCGGACTTCGTCTACGTGCCAGACGCTTCGAAGCGAACCGCTCCACTCTAGCCGCACACCGTCTGTCGTGGGCGATGCCCGCAATTATCATCGAGAGGACCGCCCGACATGAAACACCTGATTTATGCCGCCGGCCTCGCCGGCGCCGCACTCCTTCCAGCCACAGCGGCCAAGGCACAAGACGCATCCTGGGGCTGCCAAGTCCTGCTTTGCGCAGCCTCGCAAAACCCGTCCTGGCATGGCGTGCAATACTGCATCCCGCCGATGATCAAACTTATTGCTGCCATGTCGAAGCCTGGCTTCTCGTGGCCCATCTGCAACGAAGCAAACGCCGGTGCACCGGGTCGTGAGGACTATGCCGATTGCCCCGAAGGCACCAAGATCGGCTACAGCCAATATGGCCGGGACGGAAATCGCGGCGTGCCGGATCGTTGCGTCAAGACCCTCAACACCTGTCAAACGCACCCCGGTCTAAAGGGTCCTGCCAATCAAGCCGGCGTGATTTTGAATCGCCGGGCCCGTGACGGAGAAGACTCTTGCATCAAGGAAATTTCCTTGCAGCGGCCGAGGCGCGCTGATCCCTGGTACTTCGACATTCCGAATGAACAGGGCGTCAAGCAACGCCACTGGTTCAATCTGAATCTCTAGTGGGTCAGATCGATGAACAATGCCGTCCTACTCGCCATAACAGCCGGCGCCGCCCTTGTGGTCGGCGCCGGCGGAACCTGGCTGGTAATTTCACACCCGACTGTCGAGGCAAGGACCGTTCCCAAGGCCGAGCTCACGGCGGCGATAGCCGCTGATCCCTCACTGTGTCCTCTGCCAGTCGTGGAAAAACCGTCAGAGGGTGAGGCCCTGGCTGCCTATCAGAACGCCCAATCCAGCTCACCGTTGGTCTGGGATCGCAACGACACGCCGAAGATCTCGCTTGCCCTTGGCCAGTGCGACAAAAACAACAACGGTCCCGGCGTTGCGTGCATGACCACGGTCAAGATCTCACCCGAGGCACAGCCCCTCAATCGTGTTGTCGGCTTCGCAAGGGCGGCCAACGGCGAATGGGTTGCCACAATCTTCTAGGCCGATACGGAAAGGTGTTCGTAATGGAAGATCAATTTCTCGACTACGTGACGGTCTTCGCAACAGCCGTGGTTTGCTTCGTCATCTCACTCTGCCTTGGCTGGAACTTCCTGGCTGCGTTGCTTTTTGGAATCGTCACCGGCGCGGCACAGGCCGGACTCATCCGCCTAGTGGTGAAATTCTGACGTTCGGTAACCGACACGGACTTCCGTTTGGGTGGTGAGCAGTCGCCCGCTGGGACCAGCACGAATGACGGCCATGCGCCAGGAGCAGTCCTCTCCTGGGTCGCACTCTACACTCTAAATGTCTCGAACGGGGCCGGAAGGGGAATGGCGGCTTCCGAGATGATTTCGCGAAAAACTTGCCGATCCGCAGCGGCCTCCCGTCTGCCATTTGAGTTTGTCTATCGCCGGCGCCCGCGTCCGCAAACTTCTGGAGTAGAATATTAGAATCATATTGCTGGAGCCGCTGGCGGCAGCATAGCTGGCCTGACGCGCTTAGGGTGGTCTGGGTCAAAAAATTCGCGCGTACTGCAGACTTGACCAAGCTGATAGTGCGGAAAAAAGCGGGTCTGCCTTCGTGAAATTTCACTTTTAGACCGTACCATCTGGCTCATTCAAAGTTTTCTTCCCCCAATCATCCATCCAGGCTAGAACGCAGTCACGGGGGGAGACGTGCACAATAGTGATACCACGAGCTTTGAGCCGTTGAGCGCGCCAACACCTTGGCCGAATGCCAATGCGCGACTTCTCGGCTTGGGTGTTGGCTTGCCCGTGCAACCCTTAGACCGCCTCGCGCAGTTCAGCCCATTGGATTTCGAGCGATTTACGTTGGAGTGGGCATCCGACTACATCGCGAACAAACTTGTCGGTGTGTACGAGGTGCAACAGCGCGGGGGATCGGGCGACAAGGGCCGCGACTTGATCGTTTGGTTCGACGCGCCATCTGTTAAGCCGCGCAGGTGGAGACTTTACCAATGTAAACATTATGGCGCGCGCCTCGGAGAAGGCGTCGCCGCTGCGGAAATAGGAAAGGTGCTCCACTACACCTTAAAGGGGGACTATTCCGCTCCGGAGGAATACTGGTTCATCACACATGCCGGCGTAACCTCTGACTTCCAGGATCTTCTGGACAATCCGGACGAGCTGCGCGCTTACATTCTCGCCGAATGGGACCAGCGGTGTGCAACGAAAATTGTCAAGGGAACAGTGCCGCTGGACGCAGCGATGAAGGCCCATATTGGGTCGTGCGATTTTTCCATCTTTCGGGCGAAGCAGCCCCTTGAGTTGATCAAAGAACACGAGAAAACCCGCTATCATTTGACCGTTTTCGGTGCGCCACTCATTGAGAGGCCGCCACCTCCGATACCGCCCTCAGCCGTCGCTGCCGGCGAAGCGGAATACGTGCAACAGCTGCTCCTAGCAATCGGCGAGGCCATGGGAAAAGCAGTCACCGACAGATCGGAATTCGTGCATCTGCCGATCCATGCGAAGCTATTTGACCGCTCCAGAGTCACATTTTACTGCGCCGAGAACCTCAAAGAGTTGGCGCGCGATCAGATGGCGGACGTCGCATTTTTCGAAACCCTGCTGAATGAGTTTTCAGACGGGCTCTATCACGATTACAACGCCACTGGACTGACGGGGCTACAACGCCTCTCAGCAACTGTTAAGGCTGCGCAACAGCTGCAACTTGGGGGACATGTCCTTGCGCCCCATGTCGTTGCCAATGATCGAGAGGGAATGTGTCACCAGCTCGCAAATGAGAAGCGTGTGTCATGGTACCAGCCATGAACCCTCATGCTGAAGGCTCATCGCCGAGCCGTCCTTATAACTCGCCGCTGGAATGCGGCCTTCGGATGCTGTTTGTCCTGGAGGCAAGCGGGAAGCCAGCTGATTTACAACGCCTCATTTCCTACGATTACCTTTTAGTGCATTCCGGAGATGTCGCAGACGGTCCAGAGAGCCTGCACCCTTCTGTACCCTATAGGGGCTCAGAACTGCTGGTTAAGCGCGAAGTGCTGAGCGCAGGACTGAATCAGATGTTTGCGCGGGAGCTTATTGCGAAAACATTCGACACTTCAGGCATTCTCTATCGCGCAACTGAGCTCACGTCTGCTTTCGTTGCGCTCCTGAAAACCCATTATGCGGAAGACCTGCGGCAGCGATCGATTTGGGTGATCGATAAGTTTGGTGGCATGCAGGACGCCGAGCTGAATTCCCTTATGTCCTCGAACGTCGGCCGTTGGGGTGCTGAATTTGAGCGCCTATCCGCGATAAAGGACCTGGAGCTTTAGATGCTGCGGGTTCTTTCAATCAGACTGACTGGGAAAGGAGTCGCTGATGCGGTTGTCGAATTTCACGACAAGGCAAACATACTTGCGGGCGATTCAGATACTGGCAAAAGCTACCTCGTCCATCTGCTCGACTACGTGTTTGGAGCCGATGAGCTCAACAAGCGCATCGATGAGGCAGAGCCGTACTCGCAACTCTTCGTCGAGTTCGAAAACACGATCGGCGAATTCATTACCCTAGAGCGGCACCTTTCTGGTGGCAACCTCATGCTTCACTCCGGCAAATTTGCCGACAGAGAAGAAGAGAAGGGTGAAATCATCGCACCGAAGCGCTCGGGAATGAGTAAGGCGAAGGACGCAACCGAAGTTCTCTTCAAATTCGCCGGGATTGCCGAGGCGCGGCTCCGTCGCAACGATGTCGGAGACACAAACCGACTGACGATAAGAACCTTGCTGCCTCTCTTTCTCGTCGATGAAGTCTCTATGATCGACGAGCGATCGCCTGTGCTCGGTCGCGGAGGATTCGATAGGACTCCCCGAAAACGCGCTTTCGCCTACCTGCTTACAGGCAAGGATGATGAAGGGATTATAGCGAGCGAGAAGAAAGAGATTGCGAACGCGAAGCTCACGGCTCAGCTGTCGCTCATCTCGGACTTGCTGGAGCCCATCGAACAACGGATTCAAAAAAGACCGTCCAATGCAGCCGATGAGGAGATAGAGAAGGTCGATGACGCGATATCGGCGCTATCCAAGTCGCTTTCCGATCACTCGACCGAGAGAAAAGAGCTTGAAGCACAACGCCGCACCGCCTTCGCATCCGCTCAGCGCGCTGAATCTCAGATAGTCGCGATCGACGAACTGCTAAAGCAATATGGACTCTTGGATGAACGCTACAGGACCGATCTGGAGCGCTTAGATTTTATTGCGGAAGGCGCATATTTTCTTGACGGTCTGCAAGAGGTCCGCTGTCCCTTGTGTGACCAACTCATGTCACCGGACCACGTTCACAAAGCATCCGAACAGAGCACCGCTATTTACTCGGCTGCACGCGCCGAAGCTGCAAAAATTCTCGCTCACCGTCGGGACCTGCGAGAGACGATCGAAACTGTCGCGCAACTCCGCGAAACGCGGGTTGGAGAGCAGACGGATGCCCAGAACGAGATAAGCCAAATTGACACGACGATCGGGACCATCTTAGCACCTGCTGTCCAGGACGGCAGCTCGCGGTTGGACCGCTTGGTGGCCCGCCGCCTGCAGCTTGAGGGTATGCAGAATGACGATACTCAGGCAGCTAACCTTAGGCAGTTGAGAGAGCAGATCGAAACTGCCACGAGCAGCGAGGCGGGCGCCTCTACACAAAAGTGGGAAGCTCTGCCGTCCGCTGCTCTTCTGAAATTTTGCCGAGAGGTGGAAGCAATTCTCAAGGAGTGGAATTGGGAAGGCGAGGGTCGCGTTGAGTTCGATGAAACTGCATTCGACATCAGGGTTGACGGACAGGCCCGTCAGTCCCACGGCAAAGGGGTCCGGGCGATCCTTTACGCCGCATTTGTGATGGCGCTGCTGCGCTACTGCCAAGACAACGGGCGCCCACACTTAGGCACTGTGATCATTGATTCACCCCTGACGAGCTACAAGAAAAAGGGCAAAGCGGTTAGTGAGGATGAGCGCATAAATGCCGGCATCGAAGCCGCCTTCTGGGAATCTCTGCGCAACGTGAAAAGCGGCATCCAAATCATCGTAATTGAGAACAAGGAGCCGCCACCTGATGTGGCGTATGCGGTGCATTACGAACGGTTCGCTGGCAAAGAGGCGGAGCCCGGAGAGCGGGTGGGCTTCATTCCGCAATAGTGTCCTTGGCAAGGAGCGGACACAACGGCGCCATCACGGGACCCATCGCGAGCTCAAGCTCGCTCTCGATCGATCGGAGCAACCTGATGAGGCCTCAGCACCCTCTAGATTCTGAGCAGGCGGAAGAATTTGTTCTTAAGACCGACCAGGCGCCCGAGTTCTGGCAATTCCTGAACGGATTGCGCGGCGACGATCTGCTCGTCGAGCTGATCGTCAATGAGCTCGACGCGCGCTCATCGCGAACCGAAATCCGGTTCGAGCTCGACCAACTTGTCTGCACCGGCAATGGCGACCCAATCGACACGCCTGGATGGGAGCGGCTGAGCTACATCAAGGGCGCAGGCCACGAAGTCGCGGCCAAAGTCGGAATGTTCGGGGTCAAGAACCACGGGCTCAAGGCATGCTTCACACTTGGCAACAGCATCACGCTGCGGTCCGCTGGCAAGCAGATCCTACAAACACTGTTCAAGGATGGCGACAACAAACCTCCCTATCCCGGTGTTCGCGTCCCGCCGCGCGACGATCCTGGCGCACCGGTGCGCGGTACGCAGATCGAAGTTCCCTATCGCCGCCGAGGCTTCTCGGTGCCGCATGGCGAGGCCATCGAATTCTCGGCGGTGACCGACCCAAAGATAGAGCAGGTTTTCAACGAGGCCGTGGCTACGCTGCCCAAACGGCTCCTCGGCATCATGCGACCCGGGATGCTCGAACGATACGAGGTGGTCATCTCGCACCACAAATTGGGCTCACACACTTTCGCCTTCAGCGCCGGCCGCGTGCGCCGAGAGTCGGGGCTCGTCACGTATTTCCGCGAGTGTAGCGAGATTCTCGCCGATGGCGAGCGGCAGCTAGAACGCGAGCAGGCCTGCCTCACGCTGTCGACCGAGCGGTCGCCCGGCAAGGCCCGCTTCTTCCAGGCGGCGGAATACCGATCGGCAGGCAAGCGGCTAATTTCTCGCGGCGGTCTCGTCGTCGAAGTGGCATGGGACGTCGACGCGGGCGGCAAGCTCAGACTGGGCACAGGACGTCTGCGTTATCCCGTCGCGTATCCGGGGAATGACACCGGTTCAGCGAGCGGAACCACCGTGCACTACTCAGGGGCGTTTGTCTCCGACACCGAACGGCACGAACTCGCGGCGCAATCGGGCGCATGGAATGATGCGATCATCGCGGCATGCGATGCGCTCTTAGCCGACGCCCTCGCCAAGCTGCTCATCCCGCGCTACGGCGCTGGGGCACTCGACCTGCTCGGCACCCTTGCCGGTGAACGGCTGCTCTCCTTTGCCAACCGTCTGTTGGCGGTTCGCGCGTTTCCGGCAATCGACGCCCAGGGCAAGCCTGTCCGCCACAAGCGACGATTGCTGCTGGCCGTTCCGGTTTATAAAGGCAGGGAGCGCGAATGGTCCGCTGCGCTTGCTAAAGTCGCGCCCGTTTCATTGCCGATACTCGACCCAAAGACCCCGGCTGCGCTGGTCCAGTTGCTCGCAACCGGAAGTTGCACCGGATGGGGCAACGATCACCTGAGATACGACGGACAGGATGTGCTGGATCGCCTCGAGGGCTCTGATGCCGAGCATTTCCCATGGCGCAGCGAGGCGGAATGGCTTCGATCGTTGGGCGATCCAGCCATCTCGAGAGCGCATCTCGACGCGCTACACCCCTTTTTGAGCGGCTTCGCCGCAGCCGCTCGCCCCAGCGGTGCTACCGCATATCTGCCGGACGGCGAGGGCAAAATTCATCCCCTGTCAAAGCTGAAGCGTGGCGCATCGATTCCATCCGGGCTCCAACTCGATGTCCCTCCCACGATCCATCCTGATCTGCGCGGGCATCAGGTCTTCAAGCTCGAAGGCTGGCATCTCGAAGGCTATGTGCTGCGCAACCTGCTGCGCGATGGCGACCTCGAGAACAAATCAGTTGCGGTCCGTAAGCGCTTCTTCACTTGGGTCGCCGCCAATCCAGATGAGCTTGCCCGCGACGACTGGCCTGCGGTCAAGAACCTGCCGATCTGGCCAGTGGTCCACGGCACGGTCCACGTCTTCGATGAGCTGTGCTTGCCGGAAGGCAAGGTCGCGACATTGCTCGGTGACCATATTGCCAGACCGACGCGCGAGGTGCGCGTGCTGTGCAAGAAGCTCAAGGGTAGCCGCGCTCGGCTGACCTTGCGCGAGGAACCCAGCGCGGCCGAGGTCATGGCCTTCTATTCGGATCAGCTCGCAGCGTTTCCGACCGCCCGCCCACTGGAGGCAAATGAGCGCTCCGCCTTTCATGCTCTTGAATCCGCCCTCGCGGCGCTAGCCAGTTCAAAGCGGGCCGCAGGGGTGCTGCGCTCGCTACGCGGAAGCGCGGTCGGACTCAGCCTCGCGGGCGAATTAAAGCCGGTTATTACGCTCGTCCGCGTCAGTGGCGAGAGCTCCCGGCTGGACCTTCAGCCGAAGGACCTGATCGATCGCCCGACGCTCGACCTCGATGCCGTCCTGCCGCCGGCGCGCAACCCAACCGCGCAAATGGCCCTCGACGCATTGCGCGATGACCCCGGCAATGATCGGGCGCTCCTGCCGCGGCTGGCGGTTATCACCGAGGCCGATGATCCCGAGATCGCGTCGGAGGTCCGCCAGATCCCGTGCCTCCCCTTTGGAGACGGCTTGGTCGCTCCGGATCGTCTCGCGTTCAAGGGCAATCTCGGCGAACTCTGGGGCGGATGGAAACTCCAGATCAGCGGTGAAGGCCTGGCCGACAATGTCCAGGAGCTTTATCGCAAGGCCGGCGTCATCCGCGGAATCCCGACTCCGGAGACGTCGCGCGCCTATTTCGAATGGCTCGACGCGCAGCCCCAGGTGACGCGAACCGTCCAGATCGGCTGCATCATGCGGCACCTCCATCATCCGAAAGGCGTCGACACCTGGCTAATGCAGCCGCCCGAGCTGGGCTGCATCCCGGTCGAAGATGATGGCGGGGTCGAACTGCTCGCCGGAACGGTGGCACGCCGTGTCGCGGTCGTCGACGACATGCCCGAGCTCGCCGAGGCGATCCGCGGCGACACCCTTTTCGAAATTGCGGCTGGCGATCCACAGCGTCCCTAACGTGCGAAACCCGATCGCCGATGAATTGCGGCACTGGCAGATCCCGACCCTTTCGTCGCTCGCAACAGAGCCCGTCAACCCCGCCGGCCGTGACCAGGAACCCGCTTCGGAGAGTTTTCTTGAGACCGTACATGCGATGGCAGGCGCGAACGCCGGCAAGCTCTTCCGGAAGCAGCTGCAGGAATTCGATGTTTCCCAGAACCTAATCGAACCGCAGTTCCAGAGCCGTCTGCTCGCAATCAAGCGGGTGGTGATCGCGAGCGGTCTGACCGTCCAGTTCAAGGTGCGCGGCCGCCAATATCGAGCGGCGCGCGAATGGGTCGTACTGCCGAATGAAATCTGGCTCGATCGCGCCGGCGATCTCGACGATCTGCTGATGAAGGCCATCGCAGACATCGTATTCTTGAAGCCCCGGCTTCGATGGCTGAGTTCGGTCCTGAAGGACGCGCTCCGCCACCGCACCCGCGATTTTCGGGCAACTCAGCAACCGCACAGCTACGAGCAGGACGGCTATGACGAGACACCGGCCGAGGAAAAAGCTGGCGAGTCTTCGCAGCCCCATCCGGGATCGGACCCCGATCCCAAACGAAACAATCCAAACCCGGGCGAACTATATTCCGGTGGCGGTATCCGTAACACCACGCGAAGCGGTGGAAGCAATCGCCCGCAAGTAGTCGCCGAGGATATCCAGCGCGTGCAGTTGAAGACCGATCACTACGCGTCGCATTGTCAGATCGAGCTTGCTCGCCGATCGCCCGAGAAACTGGCACCGGTCGGGTCTTACGCAGAACATGCCGAGAACCGTATCCGCATGCTCGAAGGTCATCACCCTGATAAGACTTCGGCTGGTGGCGCTCGCCACGCCGGCAACCTTCTTATCCTCTCGAAGGTCAACCACGACGGAATCGGCACGCGACTGAGCCGCGCCGATGTCACTCAAGCACTCCGCGACCGGTGGACGCCGCACCGTATCGCGCGAGCAGATGGATCCATGTGGCTCGAGGGCGGAATCGCGCAGGCAATCGATCGGGTATCAGGTGAGCCGATTCCCATCTTCTTCACCAATTGGCACCGGGACTATTGGTTGAAGATGGCGCCGACCTGAAAGTCAGCGCTGCAGTCGATGATTCGACGTTATGAAAATGAGCAAGCATCTCGTCGGCCTACCGCGAAAATGTTCGCCTTGTTAGGGCAAACTACGCTTGCAAAACGACACCCTGTCGGCCATCGACTGCATCCTCGGCGAGCGCTGGCCGATGCCAGCAACCTCGACGAATCCGACTTCTACGCCCGCAACCGCGGCAATATCGCTTTTGTTCGTCGCTTGTCGCCCACAGATGAGACCCGCTGATGACCTTTTTGTGCCCCCGTTGTTTTTCCAATAAGGGACTCGAGCGGCGGCTAGTCGAGATTCGACCTCAGTTTCCCGACGAGAGGTGCACATTCCATCCGACGATGAAGGGCATTCCCGTCAAGGATGTCGCCGACATCATTGATGAGGTGTTCCGCAACAACTACACTTTCGGCCGCTATAACAGCATGGCCGACCACTATTCGGGAGATGACCTTCACGGTGTTTTGTACGACCTGACGGGAGCAGACCTCGACGACGTGGTTTCGGCCATTGCAAATCAACTGATTGCCGATGATCCCTACTGGCCACCTGACGGCGAGGAGGCATTCTATTCCGAGGATGCTTCCTACGTTCGCAGCTACGAGGCCTTCAATGGCCACAGCCATCTATGGGACGAGTTTTGCGAGAGCATTGTTCACGGGCAAAGGTTCTTCAACGATAGGGCAAAGGAACTCCTGGCAGAAATCTTCGACCGAATCCAACTGCAGCGAGGTCTCCAGCGCTCGAATCCGGTCTTTGAAATCCAGCCCGGTACACCACTGTCGAGCGTCTACCGGGTGAGAACCGTCGACGATCCCGATGAGAGAAGAAAAATTCAGCAGGACGTTCCGACCCACATGGGACCTCCGCCCACGCGTTCGCGGCGGCCGGGACGGATGAACCCATCTGGCATTGCGGCGCTGTATGCTGGTTTCGATCTGGATACCTGTGTTGCGGAAATGAGACCATCCGTTGGAAGCGTGATCGTATGCGCGCAGTTCGAGATCCTCGCGCCTCTATGGGTAATCGATACGACCCGCTTCTCTGGAGGCTTCAAGGAGCCGAATCTATTTTCGAAGGATCACATCCGACGAACAGCTCAGTGGCGCTTTATGCAGCGCTTCATGCGGGAGATAGCCCGTCCGATCTCGCCGAACGACGAGCACCTGGACTACATCCCCACACAGGCGGTCGCGGAGTATCTTCTCAATCATCACGAATTCTACCTCAGCGGGGCCAAGCGCCGCATCGAGGCAATCATCTATCGGTCCGCGCAACATCCGGGAGGCAAGAACATTGTCATCCTGGGGGACGCCTGCGCCATCGAAGCTGTTCCAGTTCAGCAGAAGACAAAATCTGCACCTTATGGTGAGCCATTCGACAGCCTATTGTCTTCCCTGCCGCGTTTCGGACCGTCTGGCAGGGCAGCCCGCATGCGTTTCAAGGCAGGAAGCTTCGACGTGCATGTGGTGCGTGGGGCGTCGTTCGAAGCCGTTCCGCATCACGAAGTTTACCCGGAACTCGATGATATGGACTTGCCGCTTTAGATGTCTCTTTCTGAGATACGACTAGGGTCGACCCAACGACCGATATCAGGCGCACAGCAGTCGTTCTTGAAGCGTGGCGGGAGCGACGGCTTCGGGTCACGACTCTCCCTCGCCTTCAGGGAAGGTCTGCAAGGGGTCGAAACCGGTATTTCGACTCCGGTATCAAGCGTCAGATTTCCACCACTAGTCCATGGAAGGCCTGATCTACTGTGACAGTCCTTCACGGAAACGCCTGCGCTACAAAAAAGTCCACCTGGGCGGCGGACTTTCCCTTATGGTCGGACGCTCACCCGACGGGCGCAGCCATTTCCAGAATGGCCGCCAATTCCTCCTCTTCGAGGCGCTTGCGCTGGGCGATGAGATACGCAGCGATATACACGAGCTTGCCGATCGACTCCTTGTGATCGGCCGGCCGATACATGGTCACCTCGCGGCGCGCCATCGCCTCTTCGGACACCCGTCGCCCTTCCCCGTCGGCGACGATGGCAGATGCTTTTTGCGTCGCCATGTGACGCTCGGTTACGTCGACCAGCTTCAGCTCCGCGAGGGTCCGTCGCCTGCTCTCTGTCCGAGTTTCAAACATTGCCGCCTCAGCTCCTTCCAAGCTGCTTTTCCCTTTACCCGCGAAGCGGTCCTTCTGCCCGAAAGGGGCAGGAGCCCGCTCTTGCTCCCCGAGCTCGCGCGGAGCAGCGGGAAAGAGGGGGGCAAGCAGAAAAACCGGAAGGGGATCGCCCAACCCTAGGGACCGGGGATCCGCCCGGCGGATTCCCGGCTGGTGCTGCAGGCCAAAGGCCAAAGCATGGGGAAGACCGGTTTTCTGCTTGCTGGGGAGAGAGCGCAGAGCCCTTTCTCCCCTCTCAGTGAGACGAACCACTAGTTGCATCGGGTCGATAAAAACGTTGATCAGGGACGAGGGCACGATAGGATACGAAGCCTAGCGAAACGAAATGAAACCAGAGCCTGTAAGTCATTGTTTAAGAATGGAAAGTTATTTCTCCCTCCGCCGAGAGACGGGAGTGACTTCAAAGAATTATTCAAAGGATTAGTGGCGGCGGGTGCGGGTCGGCCATTGGGCAAAGACGGGTTTCCTGCAGGCTCATGGACGCCCGAGCTTCTTGCAGAGGCGATTTCAGAGATTGATTCCAACCGGATTGGGGTCGATCTGCGAACGGTGCAGCTTTGGTTTCAAGAGAACGAGAAGGGAATTAGCGCTGCCAACATTCGCTGGCTGGCGAGGGTTTTTGGGTGCGATGATCCGGTGGCAACCAGCGAATGGCAGATGGAGCTCAGTGCGGCGCAATCGCGGTTAACGGCCAAGAGACGAGAATGGAAGAGAGCGGGAAGCACCGTTGCGCCGGAGGTTCCAGATAAGGCGCGGTCTGAGACCTTCCATGACGAGACAGAGTCCCCGGCAGAGCTGGCACGGGATACTGACGCCAAGGGGCCGAGCCGGCGTTTTAGTCTGGCGAGGGCGTCGGAGGCGATTTTTAGTCGCGGATCTCCCTTAAATTTACCGGCGTCGGTGTTTGCGGGTATCACGGCCCTTGGGTTCTTGTCGTATATTACGGGTATCCACAATGCTACTTACGTGCAGTCGGATGGCCTCGTTAAGCAGGTTGGTTTTCTTTGGGCGGCAAATTGGACACTCGACTTTATGGTGTTCTTGCCGTTGTTTTTTGCATTCGTGATAGAGTTGTTGGCCTTTTGGAAACGCGATGGTCACATAAAACTTGTAGCGCAGGGCGACCGGATGGAAAGCGACCATGCCTGGACACGCAGCGTGGAAGCTTCGTCGTATACATATTGGGCGGTTTTTGTGATTTGTGTGATGTTCGCCGGTCTTTTTCAGTGGATCGGTGTGTGTTTGATCCCGCTTTTGAAAGGCGGTGGCAACTATGCGACGGACTGGGGCAAGTTAGCGATTGTGCGCCCCGAGATCATATCGGTACCGGAGGCGGTCGTGTTCACCGGGCTCGCGTACCTATACATGTGCCTGTGCTTTTATCTTTTCTTTGTGGGTCTCATATTGCTTTATACGGTGGTATATGACCTTGGGAGAATTGGTGAGGCATCGAAGAGTCGGTTGGAGGTTGATTATCAACATGAGGTCAATGAAGTCGGCCTCATGGTAATGCGTGGGATTTTTCGGTGTACTGTTTTGGGGGTTCTGATCGCTATATGCATGAAGGCCCAAAGCGCTTACCTGACATCGCGAGGGGAAAATATTGTGGCTTGGTTGATCGGCGATATGTCTTCAGCCTTATATGGGGGGAATAATGTGAGCGAAGGGTTCGGTTATAGAATGCCGACGCATTATAGCAGCCTTCTTATCGTTATTTCGACCTGTGTTGTTTTTCTGTATGGGTCCATCCGTTTGGGTGTCGGAAGTCGGTTTCATGTGCCTTTGTGGAAGATGTCTGCTGTCGTGGTGTTACTCGTTGCTAGCTACTTGCTGATCGATGCATTTGCTGGCTTTTCGATCCTTCTGGGCGTTGGAGCGCTGCTCGCGATATACGGCCTAATTGATCCCGGATTTGGGGGATGGCGAGCGGGTAAGTTAGGAAACAATCATAGTGTATCATAGTTGGCTTGATCGTTGGGATGAGCAGCGGGCGCGACGCGGTGACGAAGGGAAGAAAACAACGGGTTTCGTCCTTGACGCGGAACGCGCCTTTCCAGGCGCGAAGAATGTAGCAAGTATCGAGGAGTTTTGTATCCTTGCGGACCAGGCCGTGGCTGATCCAGCCTTTTTCGGTGAGCCGAGTGAGAGCGATCAGGGTTTTGAAAGGAAAGATGGGTGGCTCAAATTTCCATCGGATATTTCTACTGACATTGAAGAGAACAATGTCGTCTGGGCGAAAATCACAGAAAGCGGGTCGTTCGATCAGGCGATGGTGATCTTTCACCATTGGAATGCAAGCGCGCGGAACCGTCACATTGCCAACTTTTTCTCGCGGCGTGGCATCACGGTTGTCGAGATTGCCATGCCATATCACTTCGAGCGCAGCCGTCCCGGGTCCCTGCATGCAGATTATATGCTTAGCCCGAATCTCGGTCGAACAATTCAATCTGTAAGGCAGGGAGTATTGGATGGGCGAAAACTCATACGGTGGTTGAAGAGCGAAGGGTATCGAAAGGTTTCGGTTCTCGGTATGAGCTTAGGCTCCTGGGTCGCGGGGTTAATTGCTGCGCACGACCAGGCCGTGTCAAAAGCCGCCCTGTTTCTGACGGCAGGGAGTCTAGCGGATATGGTTTGGACGGGTCGCGCGACACGATTGATACGTGACAGCCTTGAGCCTGAAATTGAGCTGACCGATCTCAGAAGAGCCTGGGGGCCACTTAACTTGGAGAATTACGCACATAGTTTGGCACGGTCTGATCTCGATCTCCACGTTGTGTTGGCTAAGAGAGACAAAGTGGTGTTGCCAGAACTATCGGAGAGGTTCATGCAGACCCTGAAGGACGCCGGAGCTAGGCCAAATATTTTGGAACTAAACTGTGGTCACTATTCGCTCGCCATTCCGCCTTACATTTTGTTGGCCGGTTTGAGCTTGAAGCGGTTTCTGTCGTGAGCTGACAAGTGGGCCCGGCGATCCTGACCTGTAAACGATTATCTGTATGGGGAGGCGCGCGCACCTGCCGGATGGGGGAGCTTCAGCGAAGACGGAGCCGTCGATGCTGCGATTGACGAATTCGGCCGATATCCGACGACGATTTTCGAGCCGGACGCGACCGAGCCCAGCGCGATGACATCGCCATGCGGGTGGAAGATCGACACTGCCCGGAGCGATCGGCGTCTTGATCATCAGCGTGCCGGCGGCAGGCTCGTGGCGCGCTAGCTCGGCGCCCTGCCCTGCCCTCACCGGCTCTGACTTGGTTGCTTCGGTCGCCTGCGCGTGCTCCGCATCAAGCTTCGCCAGCTCGTCCCGCGGCGCCCTCACCTGACCAAGCCACTGCGCATCCTCGACGGCGGCCGTCTCAAGCGTGATTTCTTCCGCCTTAGCCGCCGGAGGCGCCAAGGAGGCCACCGCAGAAGGTTTACCAGGCAGAGCCGCGCGCGCGCTACCTCTCCTCCTTGTAAAGCGCCGCCGGCTCGCCAGAGGGGTCAGATTGCGAGGGTAGACGCGCTGGCCCTCATCTGCCCTGGGCCTGTCATGGCCGCACCGCAGCATCGATTTCGTTATCAAGCGATAGCTAAAATGTGATAAGTTCAACTTAGGCTCGCACCCGCCACCGAGTGTCCCCCAAAAGCCTCAGGGCGGCGCGACCAGAAAAGAGGACCCGTCGCGCATGCCTCGCGACTGGTCCTTTTTCTCGATTTGTCCTTCGACATTCACGAATAGATGCGCACGCATGGCACACTCTGGTTCTATCCTCCGGTCTCAGTGAAGGCCCGTCAGACAGGCGTCCGTTATGAGGTCAACAACGTGCAGGCAGCCGCTGAAAACCTGCTGGAATGGCCCAAGCGCGGACCCCACTGGAACAAGGCTGTACAAGCTTGCCTAGCTGCACTAGCCGGCGAATTATCCCCTGATGATGTACGCACCGCATTCGAGGCCGCAGCAAGGAAAGAAGGCTTGCTGCTCGACTGACACGGGCTGCGATTTCGCATTGCCAAGCACCGGCTAACATGACCACATTCGACCTCGTTGCAGTAGGCGACCCCGATCCACCCCCTGCCTCTGCAACGCCCAAGCCAAGCTGGCCCGATGGCTCCCTGTCGGGCTTTCTTTCATCCGGTTAAATTGATTCGCAGTCGGCCCATTCCAGGCGTAGGGTTTTTGGATCGTCCGTACCACTAAAGGCAGGCGGACGCTTGAAGCGGCTACCATGCTTTCGCCCCTGTGTTGGGAGGCAAGCATGCTGGACTGTGGCGTTGTTGCTGGTCCCGCCCAGCTTGAAATTCTGGCAAGAGCCGTGAGCGACTACTGCGCGAATCATAAGATCACGCACATCGATGAGCGCGAACAGGTAGCCTTGAAGGTTATGAGCTTTTACAGACGCGGCATAGTCGACGCTGATCGGCTCTCGGCTGAGCTTGAAAAGGTAGGTTGGAGGCAGCCTAACAGCCTTGCGGGATAATCCAGTTTGCGATCCTGCGTCACCACGGTGAAGCGCCTATGGGCGCAACACACCAAGGGGAAGGCATCATGACCCGAGCGAACGTCCATGGACTCTTTCTGAAGAGCGCTCCCAATCCACTCCGACTAACACTACGGACCGGCCGCCCGGATTCGGCCCGCTGTCCGCGGTTCCCGACAGCGAGATCCGCGGTTGGGTCGTTTTCAGCAGCCTGGCAACGCTGCTGATCTCGCAGGTCTGGCGGAGGAGCGTTGAGCTGCCCAAGGTGTTTCAGCCGATATTGGTCCACGTCCCTTTAGGTGGAACTAATATACAGTTTCGAAGTTTTCCTTGCAGCGGCACCGCCCTGGGCCGCGGTCAGTCACGCTCCTAACGGGACGGGGAAGCGAAGTTCTTTGCGGCTTGCGCAGATCGCCAAAATAGATCGGGCGCACCCTATTTCAATTTCCTCGCTAAACCTTTGGAACGAAAGCCAGTTCGCGGAATTGGTATTTCGTCTCAAGAATATAGGAGGTTCTAATGGGACGCGGTATATTGCTTTGGCTTCTCGGAGTTCCGATTCCGATCATCATCCTGCTCATGCTGTTCGCACGGTAGGAGCTTCACATGACCCCCGTTACTGAGGTGGAAGTCTCCGGCAAAAAGGAATCGTCGTCATCTGCGGTAAGCTGGGGCCCGATCGTGGCGGGCGCTTTCGCTGCGTCGACACTGACGGTGATCCTGATGCTGATCGGCTCTGGACTTGGGCTGACGATGGTCTCCCCTTGGACCGGCGCAAGCGCATCAGCCACCACTTTCGCGGTTTCGGCCGCGGTTTGGCTGGTCGTCGTGCAATGGCTCTCGGCCGGCCTGGGTGGTTATCTGACCGGCCGGCTACGGACAAAATGGGTCGGTATCCATGACGACGAAGTCTACTTTCGCGATACGGCGCACGGTTTCCTTGCCTGGGCAGTGGCAACGTTGCTCGTCGCCGGCGTCCTTGGTTCCGCATTGTCCGCAACGGTTGGCGCAGGTGTGCAGGCTGCGTCCAATGTCGCGGCCGGCGCAGCAGCGGGCGCTTCGTCTGCGGCCACGAATGCGGCTGCTGGAACAACCGACAACAACAGCCTGGGCTATTTCGTCGATACGCTATTCCGGCCGGCCGAGACCGGCACCGTCGCGGCAACCGGACAGAACGATGCCGCCGTAACGGCGCAGGCAACACGCATCCTGGTGGCAAGCGCCGCCAAGGGCGAAGTATCGGCCGAGGATAAGGCCTATCTTGTGAAACTGGTCGCTTCCCGCACCGGGCTTTCGGAAGCCGACGCCGCCAAGCGCGTCGACACCGTTCTCGCAGCCGTCGATGACGCCAAGAACAAGGCGAAGGCGGCCGCGGACACGGCCAGGAAGGCGAGCGCCACTTTCGCGCTGGTCGGCGCCCTGTCGATGATGGTTGGCGCTTTCATCGCCAGCGTTGCCGCAGCGCTCGGCGGCAAGCAACGAGATGAAGACGAGGCACTGTTCGTTCGCGGCTGACGGCCACTCGCAATCTTGCCGCCCCGGAGCGGTTTGGTTTTGAAAAACCGACCGCTCATTCTTGACTGTTTATAGGTGGCGGCCAACGACCCTGGCATCGGGACATCCAGGCGAAAACTGGATCAGGGCGAAAACACGGTCGAAGGCGATCCCGAGAACCACCGATGCCGGCGGGATCAATCCAAGACAAAGGTGCGGAGGAACAAGGAACCTGAGGCGACGGCGTTCGCACTGTCCCGCCTGAGCTCCGATTCGCCCTGCCTGCGTCCGCCTCAATCCTTCACATAGGCGCCGGGCTGGCGCCCGCCTTTGGGCGCCTTGGCGTCCTTGGAATGTTCGGCGACCGACGGGCCGGCCCCGGAGCTTTTCTCCGTCGCCGGGCTGGGTGTCGCTCGACGCGGAGGGTTCTGGCCTTCGGACTGATGTGTCTCGTCCTCTACCTCACCCTTCTTCCGAGTGAGCCCAAATCTATCGTGAGGCTCTTCGTTGTTGGCGGCGGCCTGCGAGAACTGGTCCGAAGGATCCGGGGTGGATTGGGCCGGGTATTTCCTGGCGCCTGTCTCACGGCGGTTATCTTTCTTGCTCATGACTTCCTCCTATTGATCTGATGGATAACAAGATTATCGGAGGAGCGTTCCCAACGCCGGCTACCCTCACCTCCGTTCGAGGTCATGTCTGATGGAACAAACCTGAGGCCACCAACTAGAGCGGAGTAAACGCCAGGTCCGGCGCGAGGAGCGCAGCTATGGATTGAAGAACGCATCAGACGCCGCGCCCACGAGGCTGTTTGCGAACTATCGTCCCTCAGACCGAAAGTTGAACACCGGCCCGCCCTTTGGACCGGACGGCGGGAAGCCGAATGTCATTGAGGCAAGCTCGATCGCGCCGCCGGAGGCGCGCATTATCGGAGCCGGGTCGTCGATCCGGATGTCGCGGCTTGCGGCAGATCGAGCTCGGTCTGATGGGTCGGGACCTTCAACTCGAGCGACGCCATCACCCGACAGTACTCGGCCCAAGCAACATGCTGTTCGTAGTCGTTGCACATGGACTTCTTGGTAGCGCTGACCGTAGATCAACGGCTAGCTTTGGTTGCTGCTAGAAGCCGCGCCTCACGAACCAACGACGCGGGCTCATTGCCGATCATATCGATGAGGTCGCGCGCCTGAGCTTCGGTGATGCCAGTTTCTCGCGTGAGGAGCTGCACCCTGAATTCCTTCTGTGCCTGCGCGCGCGCGCTAAGCTCTTGCTTGATTTCGGTCATAGGAAAAGTCCCAAGTCGCCGGCAACGCGATTGGACCGAGTTTGGTTCCACGGGAAAAGCCCGCCGCAGCTAATGAGCGTAGGCGACGGGCTTTCTGGTTGCCACTGAGGCGGCTACATCGCTGAAGGAATCGACCGCGTGCGTTGTTAATCACTATGCCGTGAATTCGTTCCACAATGGCACATTGTGTTCTTCGCCTCTCAACCCCGTTCTGTGAGATAATAGCGCTGCCGCGCCGAGGGTGGCGGCCCCGCCGTTCGTCACACGGTCGGTCAAACACCCGCTGGTGTCTATCAAGATCAGCAGGCCGTCTCCTGCACCATCAGGGACAGGCCGGGAAAGCCCCTGCGCATGTCGGTATAGCCGGTCGCCAGCCGGACCACCGTCCGGGACCGGGATCATCGCCGCTCCAGCACATCAAGAAAGCGCTTCGGTGTCGACGTCACTCTCGATGCGGAGACGACGCCCACCGCCAAGCTCGATAGTCACCAAGCTGACCTTCTTGCGCGACCGCGAGACCGGCGGCGGCGCCGTCGGTGACGCCGGCCCTGGCAGGGCCACCTCTACGGGCACAAGTTGCGGCACGGAGGGCGCGGATATCTGGCAGATCTGCTTGCGCCAGCGGAAAAGCTGGCTGACAGGGATGCCGGCCGAGCGCGCGATCTCCGAAACGCGGGTGCCCGGTTCAAATGTCGCCGCGACGAGACGCTCCTTCTCGTCGCGAGACCAGCGCCGACGCCGCTCGGCCGACGTGACCATCTCAATCTGATGCTTCGTCATAGGACTCCTCCTAGTGTTTGCACTATGACTTGCAGTCTTCAGCCTAGCTCATCAAGGCGGCCGTCACCGGACCTCACCGGAGGGGTAAGTCAATTCTGATTGGACCGAGGGATGTATCGCGCTTCGCCTAACAAAAATGGGAATCCAAATTCGGTTTTACGTTGATTATCCAGACCGGTCCCATAAAGGCTTATCGCGAATGCGCCTGGGATCGTAACCGGGGCCGAAGCATTGCCCGCATTCCCATCGATCGAATTCGTAGCCGTTGCGTTCCGCATAAGACAGCATAGCCAGCTGGCCATGAAACAACCGAATAAGGCGCAGCCACCAAGTCAAAGTCGGCTTCAGGTCAAGCTCGCTCGGATGACGAGCCCGATGACATGCGTGGCAAACGCTGGGCAGAGGTTCCAACTTACTTCCTATCGCGACGATCTAGTGGCCGCCTTCGGAACTGGCGCCGGACCGCACGCAGGAGCAGTTGAAGCGCGACGCGAACGTGATCAAGGGACAAGCGAGATGACCAAAAAATCCGCAGCCGAACTCGAACGAGAGGCCGAAGCCACGCGCGCCAGGGTAGTGGCGACGGCCGAATCCATTCGAGACAAGATGACGCCCGGCCAACTGGTTGACGAGCTCGCCGGGCTTTTTAGCGGTGGTGCAGGCGCCGAGATGCTCGCCAACCTCAAGGCCCAAGTGCGCGACAACCCGTTGCCGCTGACCGTGATCGGTGCCGGGCTGGCATGGCTGATGCTGGGTAGCGGCGCTTCCGCCGCAGCAGCTTCTCCGGGCTATGCAACGCGCCGCAGTTCCGGCCAACGCGACGGCGCGTCCGGCTCTGGTATGGCCATGACTTCGGACACCTCGGCCTCGGCTGGCGAGATGGCCGGCGGTGCGGCCGGAACTTTCTCTGGAATGGCCAGCAGCGCGGCCAATACCATGTCTGACATGGCCAGCGACGCAGCCGGCACCGTATCCGACATCGCGAGCGGCACAGCGCAGACGCTGGCCAACTCCGCGGCCGCCACGGCTGACATGGCGACGCAGGCCGGCCGTTCCGCGCAGCAGTTGATGGAGGATCAGCCTCTTGCATTGGCTGCTGTCGGCCTCGCGATCGGAGCAGCGATCGGTGCGATGCTGCCTCACACGCAAGTCGAGGACGAGCGGCTCGGCGGCTATCGCGAACAGCTTCGGGACAAGGCCGAGGACGCGCTCGAGGAGGGCGTCGATCAGGTGAAGCAGGTTGCAGCCGAAGTCTATCAGACAGCCAGCGAGGAAGCCGGGCGGCAGGCCTCGAAGGAAGGCACGCTGGCCGACAAGGATGTCACGAGCCTGAGCGTGTCCATATTCGCCGTCACCGGCACGCCCAGGTTCACGGTCACCCACTCGTGGAAATTTGCAAGGACAGCACCTCCTTGGAGGGTGACCGTCCTCTGGCACCATTGGGGCGGCCCCCTTTGGGTCGCACCGTACTGATCATATGACCGCGTCGATATGATCGGAATCAAACGAGCGGCGTTCCGACCCTCAGTGCTGGTGCACCATCTCGTTCTTCGCCATCGCAAGGTGGTGCGGCTGGTGATGCGAGCCGCTCACTAGCAGTCCGATGAAGCCGAGCCCGCGGATGTGAGCGACTTCCTTGGGGTCGTTCGACGTGACGGTCAGGCGCACGCCGTCGGGAAGCGTCTCGATCTTGGCATGCCAGCCGTTCATCTGATTGAGTTCCTGGGCATGGTCGGGGATCATCCGCTGGATGGCGACAAGGGTGCGGCCCTCGCCGGTGACGGCGATTTCCAGGCCGCCGTCGACTTGAGTCGCCGCCGCGTTCGCCTTGAGCGTCACCTCGTTCATGTCGATCAGGTGCTGGCGCAGCGCTTCGAGATTGACATTCGACCAGTCGGTCGCGGGATCGGCCTCCAGGATACGGACGATTTCCTGGATCGCGCCGAAGGCATCCTGGCCTGGCCGGGTCGGCGCGTTCAGGCCCATCTCCATCGTACCTTGGCCGTGCATCTGCATTCCCGCTTGGCCGCGCATCATGTGCTGCATCATACCGTGCATATGCATCATGCTGGGCATCTGCTGATCACCCGACATGCTGTCATTCATCATGGGCATCTGCTGAGAAAATGCCTTGGTGATGGGGTGAACGAAGGCCATGCTGGCCAAAGCCGTGACGGCGGCGGTTGCCGTGATGATGACAAGCTTGCGGGTTGACGATGTCATTGAAACCTCCCGTGGAGCAATGACGACACATTATCCGGAATGGT
The DNA here is from genome assembly GCF_004791585.1 of Mesorhizobium sp. M1C.F.Ca.ET.210.01.1.1. Taxonomy (GTDB): domain Bacteria; phylum Pseudomonadota; class Alphaproteobacteria; order Rhizobiales; family Rhizobiaceae; genus Mesorhizobium. Next base: position 52,544 of record NZ_SRUU01000024.1, on the reverse strand, counting down.
CGGCGGGGGCATATGATCAAGATCATACGCTTGGCATCTTTAGGATGATCGCGTCCTTCGTGCGGGCAATAATCCCTTCAGCCTGAAGCGTGCTGAGCGTTCGATAGAGAGCTTCGTGGGTGAGGCCGAGCTCGGCGGCGAGGGCCTTCGCCGTCCCCCGCAGTGCAATGGTGCGCCCGTCTGCCCCGGTATTCAGTGCCAGGTAGGTCTCCACGCGCTCGCGCGCGGAACGGATGTTGCGCAACTCGAGACGCGCTCTCAGCGCCATCAGTTCATGCGCAAGCCCTGCCGCAAATCCTGCGAGTGCCTCGGGGTTTTGCCGGAGCTCCGCGAGCAGGGCGTCCTTGGGATAGAGACGCACCGTTGCGTCCGTCATCGCGACGGCATCGCACTGGTAGACCTGCGCAAAAAGCGAGGCTTCGGCAATGAGCCCGCCTGCGCAGGCAGCATGCAGAACCACTTCGCGGCCCGTGTGATCGACTCGCGAGAGCCGCACCTGGCCTTGCTTGACCTGATAGAGTCCGGCCGTTGGGTCGTCCTTTCGGAATAGGATTTCGCCACGCGCCAGGGAGTGTTGCCGGGCCTCAATGTTCGGCGGCAGCCACTCTGCCGGGGCGGCGGTCGACGGTTTCAAGGAATCCTCACAATCACCGAAACAATCCGATGCTACGCCGAAGTTCTTTAGCGCATCTGCATCCGGTTGCGGAACTAAACGGCTCCGCTGACACCCAGGGGCGCATTTCGCGATGAACCAGCGCTCCGTCTGAAGCTCTCGTGTTTCGAAAGCAGCTCTCGCCGCCCCGATATAATGGCGCCCTTTCCGGATCATCACGCTAAGGGAACCGGGAATTCCCGTCTTCGTTATTTCGTTGTTATTTCCTTGCGTTGGCGGGGGTTTGCGATGCAGCGCAGCCGTGCCTCATTGGTTCCAGCAATCCTCATCGTGAGCTTGTCCGAGACCGTCATCGATCTGGGGCTCGAAAGAATTTACGGGAATGAGCTTCTCCTGATCTTGCTCGGCCCGACTATTTCGATGGTCGCGGGTGCGCTCACCGCGACGTCTTTGTGGAGGCGATAGGGTCGTGGCCGATGTAGGTTCGGAGGTTTCGCGGGCGCAAAGCAACACTCGCACGAAAGGACCGTTCCAGCGCTTCCTGTGAACCATCGGTCCCGGATTCATCACCGGCGCCTCGGATGACGATCCCTCTGGCATAGTCACCTATAGCCAGGCCGGTGCGCAGCTCGGCTTCAACATCGGCTGGACCATGCTTTTGACCTTCCCGATGATGGCGGCGATCCAGGAGATCTCTGCCCGGATCGGACGCACAACAGGAAAGGGAATCTCGGGCAATCTGGCACGCTACTATCCAGCCTCTCTGCTCTACTTCATCGTCGTTCTGCTTTTTGCCGCCAACGTTATAAATATCGGCGCCGATTTGAGCGCGATGGCCGATGCCTTGAAACTGCTCGTCGGCGGTCCGAGGTCGCTTTATGTCGTTGTGTTTGCCCTGATCTGCGTGGCGGCCATCGTATTCATCCACTACAGCCGGTATGTCACGATCCTCAAATGGACTACTCTCAGCCTGTTCGCCTATGTCGCCGCGATGTTCGCGGCACGGGTGCCCTGGGCTGATGGCATAAAAGGGCTGCTCATCCCGCATGTCGAGTGGAGCGGCGCGTTCTTCACTACGCTGCTGGCCATCTTCGGCACGACGATCTCGCCCTACCTGTTCTTCTGGCAGGCCTCGCAGGAAGTCGAGGAGGAGAAACTTGACCGGTCCGCAAAGCCGTTGAAATGGGCGCCCTGGCAGGCGTCGAGAGCCTTCCAGCGCATTCGCGCAGACACGCTGGTCGGAATGGCGCTGTCCAACCTGATCGCCGTCGCCATCATCTTCACCACCGCTGCGACCCTTCACAAGGCGGGTGTGACCGATATCTCGTCATCCACCGACGCCGCGAAAGCGCTGGAGCCAGTGGCCGGCAAGTTCGCCTTCGTTGTCTTTTCTGCCGGCATCGGGACCGGGCTGCTCGCGGTGCCGGTGCTTGCAGGTTCCGCCGCCTTTGCTGTCGGTGAAGCGATGCACTGGCCGGTCGGGTTGGAGCGGGAGCCCAAAGAAGTGGTGGCGTTCTATGCAACACTGGTTGCGGCCGCGGCGCTCGGCACCGGTATCATGTTCACGCCCATCGACCCCATCAAGGCGCTCTATTGGAGTGCGGTCATCAACGGGATCTGCGCGGTCCCGGTCATGGTCGTCATGATGCTGATGGCCGGCCGCAAGGACATCATGGGGAAATTTCCGGTGCAGGGTTGGCTGCGTCTGCTGGGCTGGATTTCGACCGCTGCGATGGCGCTCGCCGCTTTGGGTCTCGGCGTGCAGTGGTTCGTCTGAGAGGGCGGTAAGCCTCTCGCGGCACAACGGGTAGGCACAGGTTGGCCGTCTGTCAGCGGGCCGTGAGCTTCTCAACCGGGTCAACTCGTGCCGTAGCGCGAGCAAAGTTGGACTCTTCTCGCGGGTACCAAGCGTGAGGCTTTCGCCATTGGGATTAGCGCCGACTACCAAGCCCCAATTGGGAACTTTAGCGCTCTCCTAGAGGATCAGGCATCGGTACCGTCGGTGGACCATGTATTACTCAGGGCTGACCGGCGACGACATATTAGCCGCCGTCGTGTCTTTGATGGCCGGCCTGCGCGAAGACCGGACGAAACCGATAGGCGAAGGTTTGCCGCGCCGACCCGCCCGCCGCCGGTAGCGCGACGGCGAGGCGAACGTTGCGTCAAACGAGATCACCTCCAACATGATGAGTTCGACAAACTACGCTTGCAAATGACGGCGATGGTCTCTTTGGCCGATACCGTCGGCTATCGTACCATTTCTTTTGCGGGCCCAGTGGGCCTATTGTCATCTGGAACATTCATGTCCCAAAGGCCAATAATCCGACGAAAAAGACCAGCCGCGAGGCATGCGCGACCGGTCCTTTTTCTACTCGCAACGGCCAGAGGCTTTCGAGGAGGGACACTCGGCGTTGTTTATAAAGGATACCACGTTAGCACTCGCTTAGGTAACAAAATCGGTGCTGCGGTGCGATCATGGACAAGGCTAAAACAGGGCCGGACCGTCTAGCCGGCAGCCCAGCCCTCGGGAAGTCCGCAGCGCCTTGGGACACCGACTGCGAGCTACGATTCAGGATAGCGGCATCGTGGCAAAAAGGAAGAGGGTCAGCCATCGGCCAAGGACAGCTGGCCCTCTTGTCGACAGCCCGCAGCAAGCCGTACGGGGGACACAGGGCGGCGGCAGCGAGCCTGTCGTGAACATCAGCACTTTAGCGACAATTCAGATAATGAAATCGACGCGATGTGGATACCGCCGCAGTCGCACCGCACCACAACTCGCCCTCATCTGTCACTGCGGCCTTGCGTCGTTGCTCGTGCAAAACGGGAAAGGGTCCGTGATCACCGCAGAGAACGCTTTTTGCCCGTGCTTTTCGACGGCTTTGCCGCTGGCTTCCGGCCGAGCCCACTCGACTTCGCCAGCGCCGAACGTTGGGCCGCGTAGTTCGGCGCCACCATCGGATAGTCCGGCTTCAATCCCCATTTCTCGCGGTACTCGTTGGGCGTCATGCCGTAGTGCACGCCAAGATGGCGCTTCAGCGATTTGAACTGCTTCCCGTCCTCGAGGCAGATGATGTAGTCGGGGAACACCGACCGCTTCGGATTGACCGCGGGCGCCTGGGTTGGCTGCTCGGGCTCGGCCGGTCGTCCGATTTTCGACAGCGACGAATTCACGCTTTCGATCAACTCTGGAAGAGACGCAACCGGCACTGGGTTTTTGCTGACGTAGGCAGACACAATGTCCGCGGTGAGCTCGATCAACTGGCTTCGGCCGTTCTCAATCTCTTCCGGCATGCAGTAACTCCATTTCGCAGCAGCAATAGATGAAACCTCTTAGCCGGTTTTCGGCGCACCGCAACAGCGTGAAGACATTACCTGAACGAGGCCATTGCTACACAACGTGCTGCTCCCGGTGATCTGTGGTCTCAATATGACCGAGCGAACCGTGGCTAGGAATTGCATCAAGCGTCGTCAAATGGCGCGCAGCGGGAAAGTCGGTATCGGGCGCAAATTCATGTCAGTTACATAGTTACATAAGCGACGACAAGCGTATGGTCCTCCACAATGGCGCCGGTCATCACGCCTGTCCCTCAGCAAGCGTAGGGGCGCAGCACTCGAAAGAACTGCAAGCCCATAAGCGCACCGGCGATGATGCCGCCTGGTGTCTTCCCGTCAGACGTTGCGAAAACTCCAGGACGGGGCGGCAGCACTTGAAATGGGCGGCCGCTTCGCATCCGGCCCAGTCTGCATCGACGAATTGAAACTTAGAAGCTGGAATCGCCGTCCCGCTACACCTGATCAGGATTGGGACTGAGGGTCGGCCAACCAGCCTCGTCTTCGACAAGGTCACAGAATATCCGACCGCCTGGGCGCCGATAGGAGTGTTTTGTGATGATCCGAATTCTTGTCGCGGCCGGTGCCCTTGCATTGGCCGGCTTTGTTGCCGCCCCGGCAAACGCGCAAGAGACTTTCCACGGCTACGACTGCACCGATGACTGCTCGGGCCACGAGGCCGGGTACGATTGGGCGGCAAGGAACGACATTACCGACGAGCGGGATTGCGATGGCGATAGCCGATCTTTCAACGAAGGCTGCCAAGCGTACGTTGAAGAGCAAGCGGATGATGCAAGTCGGAACGGCCAATCCGACGACGAAAACGACAGCGAAGACAGCGACGAATAGGAACTCGACCCGGGCGTCGGTGATGGTTGGCCCACTACTCATCGCGCCAGACTACCCGCTTCTCCCATCGAATCTCCACTAAGCGCCGAAAGCGGATGTCGTGCGCCTGCTCTCCTGTCGGGTGAAATAGCTGCGCGCTCATCCACTCCCGGCTCTTGCATTGCTGGCAGCGGACCTTGTCCCGTACCTCGTCGATCGTGACGTTGCCGATCACCTCCCGCAGCTCGAGCGGTTTGTAGTAGCGCGTGACGTTGCAGCGGGCGCAGCGGATGCCCGCCACCTGCCCGGCATCATGCGCATGCGTCAGGGTCCAGGCCGCGCCTCTCGGCCACTTTTCGGGTTGCTCGGGCATACGCTGAAATGAGGAACATATTCCTCACTGGTCAAGGGGGATTGACTCCAGTGTTCTCATTTTGTTCACTGTCGGCAACTAGGAGACAAACCATGAAATCGATCATCGTCACCGAGTCCGAACAGCCCGAGATATACGCCACGGTCAAGCGCGAGCGGCCCGCAATTCACCGGGCCGTCAGCAAAATGGCAAAGCAAATGCGCGACCTCTCTGACGTCAATCAGAAGCAGGCCATTGCTGAATTGACGGCCACATGGATCTTGGCAGTTTACCCGGAAAACTTGGAACTGGCGCTGTCACTTTCGGACGCTATGCGCGAACAGACCGATATCTATCTCAAGGAAAGCAAGGGGACTGGTGCACGGCACTGATGGTCAGGCGCAGCCGGGGAATACCAACGCCTTCGGTCATCGACCGCGAGATGCCGCACCAGGTCGCGCTGCCCGACGATCTTTGCACGGACCGCAACTTCACGCTGATCAGGCGCTTTCTTGAGGAGCGCGGCCTGACATACAGGACCAGGGCGGTGATCGCGGTTTGGAACGACGGCAAGCAGGAGCAATGGCGGCTGCACTGCTTCACCGATCGCGAGGCCGCGTCGTCGTTCCTTGACCACTTCGGCGGCATCGTGTTCGATCCGAAGCGAGACAGGGAGAATGGGCGCGCTCGCGGTGTCTGGCGCCGCCAGGGCGCCCATGAGCGAATTCTGGAAATGGGGCCGCTCAGCACGCCCGAAGCCCTGCGGAGCTAAGTATGTGCAATCTCTACAACATCACGACCAGCCAGGAGGCAATCCGCCAGTGGACGCGGGCGCTGCGTGACATCTCCGGCAACCTCGAGCCGTCGATTGACATCTACCCCAACCAATTTGCCCCGGTGGTCCGCAATGCTGCCGACGGCAGCCGCGAGCTCGCCAATCTGCGATGGGGCATGCCGACGCCGCCTGAACGGATGCGCGGCAACGCCGATTCTGGCACCACCAACGTCCGCAACCCGCAGTATGCCCATTGGCAGCCCTATCTCGGCGTCGAGAATCGCTGTGTGGTGCCAGTGACAAGCTTCGCCGAGCCGTCGCCGACACCGGGCGACAAGGATTCCGAAACCGGCGTCCAGAAGAACTTCTGGTTCGCGCTCAGCGAGGAACGGCCTCTGTTTTTTTTCGCTGGCCTGTGGACGCCCTGGCACGGCGTGCGCAAGGTGAAGGAAGGCCCCGGCGACCACGAGCTCTACGGCTTCCTGACGACCAGGCCCAACGCGTTAGTCGCGCCGATCCACGAAAAGGCGATGCCGGTGGTCCTGACCACGCCGGAGGAAACTGAATTGTGGCTCACCGCGCCGTGGTCAGAGGCGAAGAAGCTGCAGCGGCCGGCGCCGGACGATGCGCTGGTGATCGTCGAGAAGCCGGCAACGCAGATCAAATTTCCAGCCGAACCACCAGCGCAGGCTTCTTTGTTCTAGAGAGAAATCGCCGTGGATCAGATCATAAACCTGGACAGCCGCCAGGAAGCAGCGTTGCAGAAGGTCGCAGATAGGTTCGTCTCCCTGCACAAGGGCGACACGATGAAGGCGCTGAAAGAAATGATCGTTCTCAACGGCCACCTGCAGGACCAGATCGACGCGCTCAAGCGGCGGCAAAACTAGTGAGCGACGAGCCGAGCCGCCCCGGAGAGCTTGTGCAGCCGCGTGATTACGGACCGCTTGGCCATGCTTGCGAGCACGCCGGATGCGGCAAGGATGCCGGCTGGGGTTTCGCCCGGCCAAGGCAGCCGTCGCATTGGTTCTGCTTCGAGCACCGCGGCGAGGGAGAGAGGTTCCTGTGATCAGCCCGCCTAGACGCACCACTGCTTACCCCGACCGCGAGGTCGATTGTCAGGAAGCGATGGAGCCCGGCTTTCAGGCGATCGTCGACTGCATGCTCGATGCCGGCTGGCAGCGCGGCGAGGTGATGCGGGCGTTACGGCGTCTGATCGCCGCCGACAACATGACGCAGAAGGAAAACGCCATGGTTGAAACCGAGTTGGCGATGGCGCGGGCGATGATGCGCGCCAGGAAACACTTATAGCTCAGTTGCCCTCCCCTCGGCAAACTCACCAGGCAGGTGCCCTTCAAAATGGGACGCGATATATGCTGCTCGGTTAGCCCGTCTTTTCCGGAGGCGGCGTGTTCGGGCCGGGGCAATCAGACAATTGCTCACATGGAGGGGACCGATCGCCAACGCCGCCATAGCGTTCCACGAGTTTTGCGAATCCCAAGGCGAAGGCGGAAAGAAGCGCCAGGACAACCACGATTCGGACGACCATTCGGGACTGTAGCAGAACCTCGATCCGAGTTTGACCAGCTACAGGTAGAAGAGCGAATTCCGCGTCGCGAGCTAAGGTGTCCTTCGTTGTGGACGGATGGCAATTTAGAATGGGTAAAGCCCCGCGCGGCAGTCACTCGGATTCGAAATCTGGCGGGCCATTTATCGCCGCAAGTATCGCTTCATAGGCACTGCCGATTTCCTCTTCGATCTCATCCTCGGAAATATCCGCGGCCTTCGCATCGGCGAACAGCTTGGTCGTCAGCTCCGCCACAGAAATGATGTCGACGCCGACGCTGCCGCGCATCACATTGTCCGTGATCCACTTCCCAAAGAATTCTACCCCCCGTTCGCTCATAGGCGGTGCCGCGCCTTCAGGAAATGAGCCTCTCGAAGCAGGGAATTCCAATCGGTCCCGATCAACGTGATCAGCTCACGGGCTTGCTCTTCGGTAATGTCTGCCTCTCTGACCAAGCGATCGGCCAGAACCTTCGTCGCCCCACTTTGCGAACCTGATCTGTTGTCACCGTCACGCATGAGGATATGGCCTCCTAATCTCTAGAATGATCTAGAAGGCGGACTGTTCAGTCAGGCAAAAAATTCGCCGTCGGCTGAGCGACGGGGATCATCCAGCGGCCCTGCATACGACGCCGTCGGTGGTAGCAGCCGGAACATTTTAGAGCCATTGAATGTTCCACACCTATGGACAGCCGAGACCAACTCTCAGCAGAACAATTAAGAGCCGCACGAACTCTCTTGAACTGGTCGCGAGTGCGACTGGCTGCCAAAGCCAATCTCAGCGAATCGACGATCTGCGAATTTGAGAACGGCTTTGGGAAACCGAATCCCCGTAATGCCGCCGCAATGCGGCGTGCTTTGGAGGACGCGGGCATTGTCTTTACCGTTGAAGGGAGCCCATCATTAGCGCGCTCTGAGGGTCAGAATAGTGGTCGCCACGCCGACAATAGAAACTGGCGCCGCCGCGCGCGGTAGCAGTCTGTTGCTTATTGCTCCCAAAAATCCTTCAGCGTGGCGTGACGCAGCTTTTCCTCGCCCTTCAGGAATTTCACCAGGCCGACCAAGCCGGGGTTCAGCCATTCGGCCTTTTCCTTCGCCAATCCCTTCGGCGGCGACGCGCCGGCCCTGCGCTGCACGTGATCCCATAGGGCCTGCCGCTTGTCGGCTTTGAACGTCACGAAGGCGCCGCCCATGTAGCGGCCGTTGTCGGCCATGAGCACCATCGCAGGCTTTCCGGTCTCGCGCTTCACGCCGATGATGTCCATCTCCTTCTCAACGTAGCACTTCACCTTGCGCCAGTTCATCGTCGAGCCGCTGCGGTAGCTGCTGTCCAGCCGCTTCGAAACGATGCCCTCAAGGCCCGCTTCGCAAGCGAGGTGGTAGACGGCGTCGCCGGCGCCAGGCAGCGCTTCGCTGAACTGGATACGCCCGCCGGCAGGGATAAGGGCCTGCAGCACCTCCCGCCGGTCTTTTAGCGCCATGTCGCGCAGATCGTGTCCGTTGAGGTGCAGGAGATCGAACGCGACCAGATAGAGATCTTGTGGTCGCCTGGTGATGGCCGAGCGCAGCCCGTGGAAGTCGGACAGCCCGGCTTCGTTGGTCACGATCGTCTCGCCTTCGATTATGAAACTTTCCGCCTCGAGCTTCTTCGCCTCCGCGGCCAGCGGCCGATACTTAGCCGTCCAGTCGATCCCAGTCTTCGTGTAGAGGCGGATGCCGTCTGCGTCCTTGACGACCTGGGTGCGGTAGCCGTCGAATTTGACTTCGTGGCTCCATCTGTCGCCCTTGGGCGGCCGTTCGACGAGCTCCGGCTCCATCGGACGAATGAAGGACAGCCGGGCGCTGCCGGCAGGTTTACGCATTGGAACCCCACGCGATACCCGAATTTGATTCAATATCGCACGGCCGTAAGCGTTCCGTTAGCGTCTACTAAAGAATCAGGAACGTTCCCGCCCTGCTGCGGTTGTTTCTCAATCAGGAGGAAATGGCCATGGCAGACGAGAGGACGAAACGCGATTTCCGGGACCGTGACCGTGTGTCAGCAGATGAGGATTATGAGGTTCGCTACTTCGCCAAGCAGCACCGTATCATGCCCGAGCAAGTTCGGGAGTTAATCGGCCAGCACGGCAACGACCGCAAGACCTTGGAACGCGAAGCCAGGAAATTGCGCGGGTGAGCAGGATCACTTCTACAGTTGCAGGAAATGCGGTCAGCCGATCGACCGGCGTGATCTCCGGCAAGTGATTTGGCATGAACGGCCGGACCATGAGCCACTTGAGCTGGACAGTTGATCCCAGATTCTTTCGGGGAGCAGCGGAACCAATTTCAAGCATCGAAGTTAGCAGGCGCTGCTAACGGGGGACTCTCGCGATGCTGCTTGCTCTGGACGATGCGATCTCGTCGGCTGTTTTGGCCGGCAGAGCCGCAGACGCGGAAATCTTCGGAGTTATCGATCTCACCAGCAAAATTGAAGCCCGGATCGGCGCCATTAGCTTAGGGCGCGCCATCCAGTTCGTCGCCAATGCATCGGTGCTTGGATACGACGTTCGCGGTGCAATGGTCTTATATGGGGAACCAGGAACACCAAGCTTGAGGATATGGGACTGCGAACATCTGTGGGGGCAATACGGTGGCGCACTTCTCGAACCATAATGCGAGATGTCCTGGCGGCTGGTCTTAGTTCTTCGAGTGCATTTGCATTGCAGCGTAATAGAGTTCCCCAAGAGGCGCCGCTGGACTTCAGTCGTATTTGCGAGCATCCTCCCGAGCGGGGGAATTGGCTTGGACAGGTCTCGGCACGACAATCGATCTGATCAATGGCGCAAGCGCACCGGCGCCAAGCGCTCGCGCGCCCTGCTGTGGGCAAGCGTGCCACGGCGTCTGATTTTCGTGACCGTCGCCGCGGTTGGCGCGCTGGCCGCCCAAACGGCCATGAAGCACAGCGACAGCCTGCCCGAGATCAATCTGCAGAACTTGATCGGGCCGAAGCTCCCGGAGCCGATCTCCGGCGTCGCATCCGTCATCGACGGCGACACGATCGAAGTCCATGGGCGGCGGATTCGCTTCAACGGCATCGACGCCCCGGAGAGCAAGCAATATTGCGACGACGCCAAGGGCTTCGAATATCCCTGCGGCCGGCGATCGGCCGAAGCGTTGGATACCTTCCTGGCCGCGTCGATGCCGGTGCAGTGCACGTTCGTGACCTGGGATCGCTATCACCGCTTTGTCGGCGACTGCCGGCGCGCCGACGGCGCCAGCGTGGCGGCGTGGATGGTCGAGCACGGCCAGGCGCTCGATTGGCCCCGCTACAGCCATGGCGCCTACGCTGCACAGCAGGCGGAAGCAGAAGCGGCGAAGGACGGCCTGTGGGTCGGCAACTTCCAGGCACCGTGGGACTGGCGCGCATCGCATGCCGACGGCGCGGCACCGTCGAGCCAGCCGCTCGGCGTCGTCAGCCGCAAGCTGGTCGCGCAGAGCGGCAGCTATTTGTGCGAGCCGCGGCGGTACTGTTCGCAAATCAGCTCGTGCGATGAGGCCCAATGGTATTTGCAGAATTGCACATGGGGCAGAAAACTCGACCGCGACAAAGATGGGATTCCTTGTGAAAGCCTCTGCTAAGGCGAAAGCCATCCCGGGCGTCAGTATGACGCCCTTTGGCGCATTCTTATTCGCACAAACCTACCGGGCCAACGCCGACGCCTTAGAGGCCGTGGTCGTCCGGATCAGACCTCGAATGTCGGATCACCCTCGGCGGCTTCTCTACTTCCAAGCACTGGAAAACTTTCTCCGGAGCTTTCTCCTGCTCCGCGGAACGTCACCAGCGCGTATTCGTGCCTACCAGCACAACTTTGCTGCAATGCTCGACGAGAGCCAAGGCCTCGGATTGCCGGTGCCGAAGGCAGTCGAAAGATTCATCCGCTCCCGTACTCTCGCAAACGACTACACACGCATCCGATACGACTACCAGCTTGATGATCCAGGGGCGCGGCGCCGGAGACCACCTTCGATGGAAGTGGTCCAGGCGGTCGTTTGGCAAATCGAGCATGCTGTCGGTCAGGCAATCCAGGCGATTGGTATAGACGTTTTGCTGCGTGAGCCGCCGAGGTCTCTGACCGCAATCCGATAGGCGGTACTGCATGCCAGTCTGTCAGGGTCATTCAATTTCCCCAAGGTGGACAACATCAGAGGGCGATTTTCGGTAGAGTTCGCGCGCGACGCGGAGCGCTCCATACTCGGAGCGGCGCGGGCGAACGGGCCACAGCGGGTCAGACAGCCAACTCCAAATACTACACCGAACCGCTTGCCAGGTAGCCGATCGGTCCGGTTTCCTCGCTTCCGGCAGCACGATGCTTAACCTCCTGCGGCTGCCCTTTTAGCCCGGTCAAGCGGTGCGCGAACTGGCTCCGGCCGTTGCGCTGTCCTTCGCTTTGTACGCTCATTGTTTGTTTCGAGGGGAAAGGGAGCGCTGCCCCCTCTCCCCAGCAAGGAGAAAATCGGTCTCCCCGTCCTTCCTCCGCTTTGGCCTTCGGCCTGTGCTCCGTGCAGGATCGACGCGGATCCGCATCCGCGGATCAGCGTCGCCCCTTCGGGCGGGTGATCCCCCTCCGATTTGTCTCCTTGCCCCCCTCTCCCCCGCTCTCGCCGCCGAGGTCTCGGGAGCAGGAGCGGGGCTCCTGCCCCATCGGGCAAGAGCAAGACCGCTTCGCGGGAAAAGGGAATGGAGAACCCTCATGACTATCGCTGAAACCGAAATCTTCATGGTGCCTTTGAATAAGCTGACGATCTCCGAAAAGAACGTCCGCAAGACCAATGCCGAGGCCATCGATGACCTTCTGGCCTCAATCCCGGTTCATGGTCTCATCCAGAACCTCAGCGTCGAGCCGACCGAGAAGCAAGGGCATTTCGCCGTTGTCGCTGGCGGCCGTCGCCTGCGCGCCTTGAAGCGGCTGGCGAAGGAAAAGGTCTTCGCCAAGGATTATCCGGTCAAATGCAGTCTGGCGAAGTCCGACGCCAAGGGGCTGTCACTGGCCGAGAACATCATTCGCGCACCGATGCACCCCGCCGATCAGTTCGACGCCTTCAAGGAGCAGATCGACTCCGGAAAGACGATAGAGGAAACCGCCGACGCGTTCGGCGTGTCGCCCACGGTCGTCAAAAAGCGCTTGAAGCTGGCAGCGGTCGCGCCGGAAATCATGAAGGTGTTCCGCAAGGATGAAATCGGCCTTAATGAGGTCGCCGCCTACACACTCACCGACGATCAGGAGCGGCAGCGCACCGTTTTCAAGGCCATGCCGAAAGCGGCAAGCTGGCAGATCAAGAAGGCTCTCACGGAGGGCAACATTCCCCTGTCGGATAAGCGAGTCCGGTTCGTGACGCTCGAAGCCTACGAGGCAGCGGGCGGCGGCATCATCCGCGATCTATTCGCAGAGCGCGGCGACGAGGCCTATTTGACCGATGCAGCGCTATTGGACCGGCTCTTTGCCGAGAAGATCGAGGAGGTTCTTGAGCCGGTGAGGGCCGAAGGCTGGCAAGAGGTGCTGTTTTCGCCGGAGGGGTACTATTCCGTTTCGGAAAAGTACCGGGGCCGTGTCTACCCGACGCGCCGAGAACTGACGCCCGAGGAAGAACAGCAGCGGGATGCAATGACGGAGCAATTGGAGGCACTCGGCGTGGAGGTCGAAGCCGATCCGGACAACGAGGAGCTTGCCGCCGAGTGGCAGGAGCTTTCCGACCGCATCGATGCCATGACGCCGGAAGTGTATGATCCGGAGGAAATGGCTAAGGCTGTTGCAGTGGCGTGCTTCGACCACAACGGCAACCTGACCATCCATCGTGGCCTGACCGTCAAAAATGGCAACACCCGTAGCGAAGCAAAAACCGGACCCAAGGTCGACGCCGAAGGGATCGAGCTTCCCGGGGCTTCGATGCAGGAGGAGCTTGCAGCGGTCCGCACGGCCTGCGTTGCTGCCGATCTTGCGGCAAACCCGAAGATCGCCCTTGTCGCAACGGTCCAAGCGTTGGCAGCAGAGGCATTCAGCCGCTATGGCGGGCACAGCGCATGCCAGATTTCGCTTGATCGTGGACATCCTGAACAGCGGATCGCCAACAAGGAAATGCGCCCGCTCGTCGCCAGCGAGGCAGCGCTTGCGGCAAAGCGTGAAGCCGCGCCAAAGAACCCAGGTGATTGGTGGGGCTATTTCCTCGCTATGGACGAGACGGCCTTGCTTGAACATCTGGCCGTGTTCACCGCCATTTCGCTCAAAGCCTTCAACCCATTTGGCGGCGCGGCGGTGCGCGTTCAGGCCGACGCACTGGCCGAGGCGTTGGAGAGCCGCCCTGAGCAGTGGGTGACGCTTTCGGACCTTGATTTCCTCCGCCGCACCAAGAAATCGGTGATCCTCGCCGCCGTCGAGCGCGTGAAGGGCAAGGACCGAGCCACCAACCTTTCCGGCATGAAGAAGGGCGATCTTGTTGAGCGGGCAACCGCCGAACTAGACGGGCTCTGGCTTCCTGCTTCCCTTTCGGCATTCGCAAGCGAAGCCGATAGGGAGAAGGCGAGTGCACCGTACTACGATCCCGTCTTTGACGATGCGATCGAAGGCGACGAGCTGGACGAGGAAGAACTGGACGCCGACGACACCCTTCCCCAAGCGGCCGAGTGATCGACCGCACCGGCCGCGTCCCTCAAGCGCGGCCGGTTCCCCTTTTTTGCATGGAGCCGCCGTCTCCTATTTCCAAGTTCAGAGGCGACGGCCCGCTCCCTATACTTGCAATTCGGGAAGCGTTCGTACCATGCGCCCCACGCCAATCTGGCGGCTTTCAAATTCGTGCTGTTTTGTCGAATTCGTGCTGTGAAGTGGGGGTCAAGAGCTGTTCCGGGCCGGAGGTTCTTGTCGAGCGCGTTGTTCCAATGGGGTCAGAGTGCCCACTCGAGATCATGGGGTTGTGGAAGCCGGGCCGGGGCAATGCAATCTGCTTCGACTTCCTCTCGTCGAACCCTGTCCGGCGCCGGAATAACGAGGCGAAGGCCTCAGTCCGCAGACGGAATCTTAGGCGGCTCGCAAGGAAGTTCCCGCTGTTCGCGCAATTGTACGCGGAGGAAGCGAGCGGCCTACTTCGACGGTGAGTGACCCGCTGGAAACAAGCCGCCATTCAGGCCAAGGCCAGGTCGTCCCGGCCCTTTTCCTTGTTGAGGGGAGGCCACGCCCCCTCCCCCTCCCCTCAAACTCCCCTTCCCGCCCTCGATTCGCACCGGCTTAGCTACGCCATGCCGGTTTTACGCTATTTCATATATCCAAGATGGCATCATTAGAATCGCGGGCAAAGAAGTGGCAAGAACATAAAATACAGGGAAATCTCTGCAGTTGGCCCTGTTTACGGCCTCGACTCCCGTGGGTGCAGTTGCGCGTGTAGCACAATTATTGCGCCAAAAAGGTAATTCAGGTTATCGTTCGCGCAAATCGTTCGGGAACCGGTGTGATTCCCGGCTCCTGCATCTTAACGCGTCACAACGGAGAAGACCGACCCGGCCAGAAAAAGAAAAACCGCTCCCGAACGAAGTCCGGAAGCGGGGGATATGAGTTGATAAACTAGCCAAAATCGTTCTCTCAAACCCTCCCTTCCTTGTCAACACAAAACACCGGTTCGGTGAACGGGGAAGCTTTGCCTGGTCCCTAGCGAAAGGAGACGAGGAATGGGGGACCCCTACCCGCAATTGCGGCCGATCGGCCGCAGAGTGACGCCGCAGCGTGCCGAGTTCCGGCGACTGGCACAGTCCGCCGAAGTCGGGACCGTGACGCGCGGACAGCTCGCCGTGCTTGCGCAAAACCTGCCGTGCACAGGCCTGATCAATGCGACAGAAGCCCATCTTCTGGTGACGCTGATCAACACCGCATCAGCCGATACCTTCGACAAGGCGGGCCGGCCGATCATCTTCAAATCGAATCAGCAGCTTGCGTTCGAGATCAATCGTTCAACCGGCCGGGTCAGCCGTTTGCTGTCCAGCCTCTTCGACGCCGGCCTGATCACGATGCAGGACAGCGGCAACTACAAGCGCTACCCGGTTCGTAGTGCAGACGGTTCGGTAGTCGATGGCTGTGGCATCGACATGCGGATCCTCATCGTCCGATACCGCGAGCTTGACGAGCTCGTCAGGCAAGCGAGAGCCGAGCGGGCTGCCGCGAATTCCGCGCTGCGCCGCTATCGTGGCGCGCTGCGCAATCTCCGCTACGCCTTTTCGACCGTATCGGGCCTATCCGAGCGCGTTAAAGCGCGGCTCGAGGCGCGGCATGAAAAGGTCGTCGCCCTGGTCGGCGTCGCCGCAAAAGCACCGAGTGCGCTCTTGCAGCGCGCGACCGGCCTTTTTGAATGGCTCGTCGAGCGAGTCCTGCAGCTCCCACGCCGCGCGGAAGCTGCGCCAAAGACACAAGAGTCGACACGCACGGATGCCGAAAACGGCATGCACAAACAGACTACAAGCCCTGATCCACTTGAAACTAGTAATGGGAATCGGCGTTCGGCTGACGCCGAACAACTCGGTTTGCTAGCGGCGGGCTCCGCCCGCGGATGGGCTCTTGAAACAAGCCTGGGGCGAGGTTCGCGCCAAGTCAATCAACAGCAGCGGCCGCCGCAGGCGATTGTTGCCTTGCATGACGTGGTGCGGGCAGTGCCAGCGCTAACGACCTACGGCTTTGCCCTGCCCCGAACCTGGGGTGATCTGGCGCGGCTCGTGCCGCAAATGTGCCGGCTTGCCGGTATTTCCGACGATGCGCGCCGCCGCGCCGTCGAGCAGATGGGCGAGCAGCAGGCCGCCGTCGCGGTTGCCGTTACGCTACAGAAATTCGACCGGCAGGAGGTTTCGTCGCCGGGCGGCTATTTGCGGGCCATGACAGACCGCGCGGCCGCCGGCGAGCTCCACCTCGCCCGGTCAGTATTCGGGCTTGCCGCCCGCCAATCCTGTGAGATGCTGAATTGAGATTTCGAGGAAGATTGCCCGTCGCCGCCGCGATTTTGTTGACCGCGGCGGGGCGCGCCGTGGCCGAGCCCGCCACCTGGCCTGGAACGGCGCGTGTGATCGACAGCGACACGGTCAGCGTGAGGCGGCAACGCATCCGAATTGCTGCGATCGATGCATGCGAGTTGAAGCAGACCGGAATCCAGAACGGAAAGGTCTGGCCGTGTGGTCTCGCCGCTCGCGGCTACCTGCGGAAGATGATCGAGGGCAAGCGAGATCATCGACAGGGACCAGTATCGGCGATTGGTCGGACAGTGCTTCATCGATAGCGATATCGCCATGGCCAACGCCGGCCTTGCCGAGGCGATGCTTCGATACCTGCCCCGTTCCCATTCTATCAGCCTGGACGAATACGCTGGGGCCGAGAACGGGACGCGGGATCGACGTTTAGGCATCTGGTCGGCGGACATCGAAAGCCCGCGTCTCTACCGGCGCGGCAAGTCGTCCTCCAAGCCTTAGTCGGTGTAGTCAAATTGGCGCGGTGGAATGGCAAGAGTCGTGAAGCAATTTGCTTCACCATTTGGCGAGAAAACCGGGACTATCCCGTTGCTGGAGCGCGGAAATTATATAAGATGAGGCCATTTCTCATCGGATAAGGCCGTTACCGAGCGGGTTCATGTTGCCAATGATGTTCATCAATCACCCCTCGAGAGCGGTTGCTTTTGACGCTCGTTCGCACGCCGAAGCGGTTTTCGCAAAGCCGGATTGCAGAAGAATTTCCCCGCCTTCGGCTTCCTCGCGCCCCAAATTTCTCCGCCCTCCGGCCCCCTCCGCTTCGCTCCGGCCCGCGGTGCGCACCGCTTTTCCGGCGTGCCTTGGAACGATCATCGCAACCACCAAAGAGGAGTGACTGAAATGAAGAACATCACCAACTACATCCAGTTCAACGGCGACGACCTGGATACCGCCTCGGGCGCAGGCCTCATTTCCACCATCGACCGCGACCTCGACGTCAAGGTCACGCCCTTCAGCTCGGATAATGAGAAGGCACCGACGCATCGCGTCTACGCCAAATCGCCGCGCGGCCACGACATCGACGTAGGCGGCATCTGGAAGAAGAAGAACGCCGAGGGCAAGCCCTACTACACGCTCTCGATCAAGCGCCTTGGCTACAACGCCAATCTCGGCCGCTTCCCGGGCCAGGACGACTCGACGCTGCAGTCGATCATCGAATGGGAACCCCGCGATTGATCGCGGCGAAGCGCCCGGCGAAAGGCCGGGCGCTTTCTCCTCTCGATGCCGAAAACCGCTCGAAGCGGTCGATTTTCAGCGCTTTTTCTGCTAGGGTGCGTCGTAACTGGAGAATTTGCCGATGAACATTCATTCCGCTCGCCCGGATCGTTCCCCGGAGGCCATCGCAAGGCGCAAAAAGGCGACCGATCAGGCGCGCGCCGCCAATATCCGGCAGGGCTATACCCACGATCCCCTCCTCGAGGAGGCGACGGCCGCTTATGTCGCCGGCGACATCAGCCGCGACGAATACCGCGCGCGCGTCGTGCGGCCGGCGCAGCGATCCTAACGAACTCTGCCTCATAGAGGCGATCAGCCGCCTGTCATCTACAGGCGGCTTTTTTATTGAGCGCGCCCATGTCCGACAATACCCCGAAAGGATCGTCCTTCTATCCCAACACGTCGGACGATCCCGATCGTACCGACGTGCTGCGCAACAAGTTCGGAATCCGGTCTCATTCCGAGCTGCGCACCGAAGAATATCGCGCTACCGCGTTTCGCATGGCGGAGATCGCCGAAGGCGATGGTCCGCAAGGTCGCTTCGACAAGCAGCACCTGAAGGCGGTTCACGGCCATATCTTTCAGGATGTCTATGAATGGGCCGGACATACGCGCAACGAGAGTCCGATCGTCGACGGCGAGCGTATGGAGCCGATCGGTGGCCTCTCCAAAGGCGGGACTTCCTTCCTGCCGGGTTCGCGCATCGACATGGGACTCGACGAGGCATTGAAGCCGATCCGCGATCCGGAGGTTCTGCGAGCTTCGACGCCGGACCAGTTTGCCGAACGTGCCGGCCAGGTCATGGCCGATCTCAACTATGTGCATCCCTTCCGCGAGGGCAATGGTCGCGCCCAGGAAGCGTTCATTGTCGAGTTGGGCCGCGAATACGGCCATGACGTGGATTTTACCGTCATCACCAAGCCGCGCATGATCGAGGCGTCGATCGAGACCACGAACGACCCCTCCAGCCCGGCGATGAAGCACGTCGTCGAGGACGCGACTGATCCGAACCGCCGGGAGGCCATTCGCGCGGCGTTTTCCGACCTCGAACAGCGCGGCGAAAACCCGTACGAGCACAACGTCCGTACAGCGCGCCCGGGCGAGAAAATCGCCGGGCAGGTGCTCGGGCATGATGATCGCGTTGCCAGCCTCGTCACGGATGCGCGCGTTGTCGTGGTCGATCGCGCTGACATGCCGGAACGATTGCCGGGCGACGAGGCGGAAATCACCCTCACCGCCAGATCGGACTTTTCTCGCCTTAGTCGCGATCCCCAGGACATCCAGGCACAGTCGCAGCCGGAAAGGGCCGAAGCATCACAGCAGCATTCCAGCACCGCGTTGAAGGCTATCGAGGCCGATATGGCGGCGCAGCGCGCGCGAGAGCGCGACGACGACCGAGAGCGATGACAGCGATCGCCGGCAACAAGCTGCTCATGGCGCCGTAGCAGCCGCAGGTGTCCATGCTCTGGCCGTCTCCATCCGTTGGGTGATTTGACGGACAAGCTACGATAGCCCCTCCCCCACGCAACCGCTTCGCGGTCCTCCTCTTCCGTTTCGGCCCTTCGGGTGCGTGGGCTCGCTTCGGCTATCTCCGTTTCCTGCCGTCAACCAACGGATGGAGACGGCCATGCAGAGCATCAAGGACACTTACCAGCGCATCACGGACACCATTGTCGAGCAGCTTGAGGCCGGCACCAAGCCATGGATTCGCCCCTGGCGCGGCAATGCCCGCCGCTCACTGACCCCGCGCCGCGCAACCGGCGAAGCCTACCGCGGCATCAACGTCCTGATGTTGTGGGTCGCCGGTCAGATGTTCGGCTACGAGGAAAATACCTGGATCACCTACCGGCAGGCGCAGGATCTCGGCGCTCAGGTCCGCAAGGGCGAGAAAGGCACGCTCGTCGTCAAATACGGAACGTTCACTCCGAAGGACGACGAGGACGACGAGGACCGCGCCATTCCGTATCTGAAGGGCTATACCGTCTTCAATGTCGAGCAGATCGACAGCCTCCCCGACCGGTTTTTCAGCCCGGCCGAGGAGCTGCCGACGTCTCCGGTTCCACACATCGACACCGTCGAGGCCTTCGTCAGAAATACGCGCGCGAAGGTAAGTTATGGGGGCACGAAAGCCTGCTATCGGCCTTCCATCGACGACATTCTCATGCCGGACCGCGAGCGGTTTGACAGCGAGGTCCATCTTTATTCGACCCTGTTGCACGAGCTTGCACATTTTTCGGGGGCCAAGCGCCGCCTTGACCGGGATCTGACCGGTCGGTTCGGCAATGAAGCATACGCGATGGAAGAGTGCATAGCCGAATGTACCGCGGCCTTTTTATGCGCCGATCTTGGCGTAGACCATGATCCGCGGGACAATACCGCCGCCTACTTGGCGAGCTGGGTGGCCGTGCTAAAAAATGATAAGCGCGCGATCATCACGGCGGCTGCCAAGGCGCAGGCTGCCGCCGATTATCTCACGGCCCTCCAACCGGGAGCCGAACTGACAGCTGCCTAGTGCAGTAGGCTCCCCTCTTTGTGTTTGACCGATCGACGGGCAGAGCTGCCCGTCGATGATCTTAATGCACAGGGACGCCGGTCAAGACCGGCTTGCCGCCGTGTAGCCGTTGCCTTGACGGCCGGTTTTGCGGACCTAAAGGGAAGTGTCGGCAAAGACGCAATTGATCGCCCAGGGCACCGGATGATCTGTGCAACTCATGGAGATGACATCACGATTGTGATCATGGGGCGGGTTTACTGAAGTAAACTCCGGAACCCATGCGAACGATTCGCAGAACTGCGCCGCCAAGTGTTCCACGTGAAAGTTTACGGCAGTAAACCGGCATTGCGCGAATCGACGTTAACCTTTTGTTAACATTAAATTCCTTGTCCTACCGCTCGAATCAGAGCTAAATGCGCTTTCTAAGCGAATACAACGGAAATTCGCATTTTGGAATTCGCAACGATGAATATCGCACCCGCGTTCACAAGCGCTCTCGCCGACTTCGACGAACTGATCCTGAAGCAGGGCGGCGAATTGTCAAGGAGACTGCAGAAGCATCGGCTCGACAGCTTTCCGCCTGACGCGAAGAAGACCCTCCGTTCCTTCCAGCTTTCGGAGGCCGCCAGCTATCTGGGCATTAGTTCGGGACACCTGAAGAACTTGTCCCTGGAGGGCAAGGGGCCGCAGCCGGCGGTCACATCGACGGGGCGTCGCTCCTATACAGCCGCGCAAATGCTCGAGATGCGGCATTGGCTGGACAGAAACGGACGGTCGGACGTGAAGAAGTACGTTCCCCACCGCCGCGGAACAGAACACCTTCAGATTATTGCTGTTGTGAATTTCAAAGGCGGCTCCGGCAAAACAACGACGGCAGCCCATCTCGGACAACACCTCGCTCTGACGGGGCATCGGGTGCTTGCGATCGATCTAGATCCGCAGGCATCACTTTCTGCCCTGCATGGGTTCCAGCCAGAAGTTGATCGGGACGAAAGCCTATACGAAGCTCTTCGTTACGACGACCATCGGAAGCCTCTGTCCGTGCTCATAAAGGCGACGAACTTACCTGGGCTCGATATCGTGCCGGCAGCGCTTGAGTTGCAGGAGTTCGAGTACGACACGCCCCTTATCCTCGCCGAAAAAGGAACGCGTGATCTTGGGCGTGTGTTTTTCACGAGGTTGGACTCAGCGCTTGCAGAGGTCCAGGACCGCTATGATGTCGTGGTCCTCGATTGCCCTCCGCAGCTCGGGTACCTGACCCTGACGGCTTTATCGTCGGCTACTGCGGTCCTGATCACGGTGCATCCGCAAATGCTAGATGTGATGTCGATGTGTCAGTTCCTATTGATGCTTGGCGAGATCCTCAATCCGATCAAACGGGGCGGTGGCAATATGAACCTCGACTGGTTTCGTTATCTTGTCACGAGGTTCGAGCCTGGCGACGGTCCGCAAGCGCAAATGGTCGACTTCATGCGCGTGATTTTCGGTGGCTTCGTCCTCAAGAACGAGATGCTGAAGAGCACCGCGATATCGGACGCGGGTATCACCAAGCAGACACTCTACGAGGTCGAGCGTAGCCAGTTGACAAGGTCAACGTACGACCGCGCCATGGAATCCCTCCATAGCGTCAACGGCGAGATCACTTCGCTGGTCCACCAGGCATGGGGACGGACATGACGCTGATTGAAGTGGCACACCCCGTCGGAGGGCTTCGAAATGGCACGTAAGGGTCTGTTGGCGGGCATCTTGGATGAGGACGAGTTTACGGCCGTAAACTCGGCCGAGACAGCTGCGCCGCTTGCAGCGCGATCCGGCAGGGGTGCTTTCGGCATGATGAGCCGGGCCGCCGACGAAATGGCGACCAAGGTCGAGGCCGCACAGGAAATAGAGAGAAAGCTGCTCGCAGGTGAGACGGTCATCGAGATTGATCCCGACCATTTGGACAGCTCTTTCGTCATCGATCGAATGGACCAGGACGAGGGTCGCTTCGAGGACTTGGTGCAAGCCATTGGTGAGCGGGGACAGGATTCGCCAATCCTTGTCAGGCCGCACCCAAGCACCGAAGGCCGTTACCAGATCGTATTCGGCCACCGACGCGTAAAAGCCGCAAAGGCACTTGGCAGAAATGTCCGAGCGGTCGTCAAGCCGTTGTCCGATCGTGACCATGTTGTCGCCCAAGGGCAGGAGAACACTGCACGAGCGGACCTCTCGTTCATCGAACGCGCGCTGTTTGCGGCTAAACTTGCCGCACGCGGGTTCGACACCCAGACGATCATGTCGGCCTTGTCGGTGAACAAGACTGTCGTGTCGAAAATGGCATCCGTCACAAAACAGATTCCAGTCGAGATTATTCAAGCAATCGGTGCTGCGCGAGGGACCGGGCGAGATCGATGGTACGACCTGTCGGTCAAATGTCGCGTTAAAGGTAACCTCGAAAAGGCCACGAGGTTCGTCGGAAAACAGAAGTTCCTAGAGGTTGAAAGCGACACAAGGTTTAGCCTTCTTTTCAATCACCTTCCCGGCGACGAAGCAATCGCCGATCACCAAGCGGCAACAACGGGATCGAAGAGTGCCGTAGCTCCAGCTTGGGCTCCGTCTGACAAATCCGTCCGCGTCACGGCGAAAGATACCGGAAAGGCGTTCACGCTGTCCTTGAAAGAACGGGACGGAGTTCGCTTCGGTACCTGGATTTCCGAGAATCTGGAGCTGCTCTACAGCGAGTTCAGGCGATCGGAAACGAGCAACACAGGAGAATGAACCCGCAAAAGAAAAAGGCCCCCGAACGTCACCGTCGCGGAAGCCCTTCTCGTATCTAGACAATCCGAGAATCTCATTTCCGCGAATCACTGTCAAGAGTCCTAGGCGTCGTTTTGGCGAGCAGGTTTCTTTTGCCTAATTAGAAGGCGAAGGAAGAAATGGAGACGGGTATTGCAACGACGCCCTTTGGGCGGCGGCCGATGTCGCTTGCCATGCTGGCAGCGCAAAACGAGTCACGCGAGATCCCCAAGGGCAGGGTGGTCGACAAGTGGCAGATCTATCGTAACCTCTGCGAGGGCAAGAGCATTGTCGGCATCGGCGATCGCGCTCTGGCCGTCCTGAATGCGTTGCTATCATTCTATCCCGACAGTGAGTTGAGTGAGGAAAACGGCCTCATCGTCTTTCCCTCGAACGCACAGCTGTCCCTCAGGGCGCACGGAATGCCCGATGCCACAGTGAGGCGCCACCTGGCGGCTCTTGTGGACTGCGGGCTAGTCATCCGTCGGGACAGTCCGAACGGCAAGCGTTATGCGCGGAAGGGGAGAGGAGGGGAGATTGAGGAAGCATTTGGCTTCTCCCTGGCGCCGCTGCTGGCCCGTGCCTGCGAGTTCGAGGCAGCGGCCGAGCGTGTTCGAGCCGACAACAGGGCGCTCAGGCTTATGAGGGAACGCATTACGCTACACCGCCGGGATATCCACAAGCTGATCGAGGCGGCCGTAGACGAAGACGTGCCGGGCGACTGGGGAGGCCTGTGGAAGCGTTTCCGTAGCGTCGTGGAGGCAATTCCGCGCCGTGCATGCATTGCCGAACTTGAACCGATCGTGGCCGATCTGGCCGCGTTGCATGGCGACGTGGATAAGCTGTTGGAAATTCATATGAAATCCACGAATCCGAGCGGCAATGACTCCCAAAGCGGGCGGCAGCAATCTGATTCAAATACCGACTCTATTTTTGAATTTGAACCTGCTTTCGAAAAAAGCGGGTCGACGGCCGAGCCAAGGACGAGGACCGCAGAATCCCCGAAAACATACCCGCTAGGGATTGTGCTGAAGGCCTGCCCGGAAATTGCGGATTACGCCGTCGACGGGATTGGCAACTGGCGCGATTTAATGGTCACGGCGGCCCAGGTGCGCGGTTATCTCGGCGTGTCGCCTTCCGCATACGAGGACGCCTGCCATGTGATGGGGCAGGAAACTGCGGCAATGGTGATCGCCTGCATTCTGCAAAGGGCGCAGCACATCAATTCAGCAGGCGGCTATCTGCGCGTGCTGACCGATAAGGCTAGGGCAGGGGAGTTTTCGGTCGGGCCGATGCTGATGGCTGCTTTGAAAGCTAATGGGCCACCAACCAGGATGGCCGGGTAACTGGCTACGATGGGAACCTTCCGTCGCGGCCGTCTGCACCTTACCTTTATTAGGCCGTTTCGAGTTGGCTGAACCGAACAGGGATAAGCTGCCGAGTCTCGAGTTTACCTGCCGCATCCTTATCGATGACAGTCAGAAACTGCGCATTTTTAGATCCTAAAGGCAGGACTACGCGTCCTCCCGGCTTGAGTTGCTTCAGTAAAGCCGGCGGTGTCCGCTCAGCCGCCACCGTGACCAGGATCTTGTTGAATGGGGCGTGCTCGGGCCAGCCGCGAGACCCGTCTCCGACACGAATGCCGACATTGGAGAAGCCGAGACCCTGCAGCAGAGCCTCGGCATGGCTTGCGAATTCCTCGATGATTTCGACGCTCCAAACCTGTCCGGCGAGTTCTGCGAGGATTGCGGTTTGATAGCCCAGGCCGGTGCCGATCTCGAGCACAGCTTCGTACGGTTGCGGAGCGAGGAGATCGGTCATCAGAGCGACGATGAAGGGCTGCGAGACGGTTTTATCAAAGCCGATCGGCAGCGGCATATCCTGGTACGCATAAGGCGCAACCGATGCTGGCACGAAGAGATGCCGCGGCACCCACCTCATCGCTGTCATCACCCGCTCATCGAGCGTTGCCTTGCCGAGTTCTTCGCTTGCAAGGTCGGCATGGATCGCAATCATCTCGACCATGTGCCTGCGTAGTACCGCGAGATGCTCTTCGGTCATTGGCTTCATGACGGTTAGGCTTTCCTCAACCAGGCAGGCTGCCACAGTAGCCTTATATCCGGTGGTAACACAGCAACGCCCGCCATCGTTTCCAGTTGCGGGAGGCCCACGGCGAGCGAAGGTGATTTGGGCGTTGCGTCTTGGTAGCGGCGGCGCACGCGCGGAACGAACTCAGGCGAACGAACGACCGCTGAGTGAGGAGTGCCGCAACCGTGGGAGTGAACGCCTAGGACCAAGAGCAGCTCAGGCAACCTGGTCAGGCAAGAACCCGCGTCGGACGTTTCGCTAGGTCGCTTCGCCCGTCTTATGGAAGTTCGATCTCGCCGTCCACGACGTGGTTGAGGCCGGTTCCTTCCGCCGTCAGCGTCATGCGGACGTTCAACTTCTTCTTGCCGCCGATTTGCCCTTCACGCACCATCTCCTCGATCTTGCGCTGGGAGGTGACGCCGACTTCCTTCAGGAACTTGCGGATCGACATGTTGAAGGCGTCTTCGCTCATGGCGGAACTCCTCTGTGTCCGGAAGAGATTGTAAGGGAAGGCAAGGGATCAAGGAAGCAGGACGGTGACGCTCGGTCCCATAGAAACAGATCCCGAGCCGGGAGGAGGCGTCGGGTCCCTTGAACTTGATCGGCCTTTGCAAGGAGGCGAGTGGGCGCTTGCCTGGGGACGCGTCAGACAATCAGCCTTGCCGCGCGTCCCAGCTGCCGTTCCGCGTCGTTGTAATAGCGCGAAGCCTGCTGGACGGATCGGTGCTGCGACTGCTGCATGGCTTCGACGAGGGGGATGCCACGGCGGGCGGTTTCGGTCAGGTAGCCGGCGCGCAGGCCGTGCGCGGAAAACAGCTGCGCATCGAGGCCGGTCGCGGCGGCGCGGCGTTTCAGGATGAGGTTGACGGCCTGGGGGGTGAGAGCGCGCGGCTCGAGATTGCCCCAGCGGTCGACGCCGCGGAAGACGGCGCCCTCGGTGATCCCGGCCCGCGCGAGCCAGTCCTGCAAGGCCGAAACCGGCCGGCCGATGAGCAGCACGAAAGCGTCGGTATCGGCTTGGGTCGTCTTGGTGCGCCCGAGGTGGATCGACAGGCACGGCAGTTTCTCGCTGTCCGGATCCTTCGGGTCGACGGGGACCGGATCTTCGTCCCTGAGCTGCTCGGCGCGCAGGGCGGCGACCTCGCTGCGGCGGCGGCCGCCGGAGGCAAAGGCGGTGAGCAGCAGGGCGCGGTCGCGGACGTCGACCAGACGATCGCCCGCGCAGGCCTTCAGCAGGGTGGCGAGAATATCGGCGGTCACTGCCTTGCGGCTCTTGCGGCCGCGCGGCCGGGCGCTGGCGCGCACTGCGAGCTTGATGGCGCTCTGGAGCCCCGGCGCGTTGAATCTTCCCTTGAGCCCTCGCCATTTCGTCAGCGTCGACCAGCTGGAGAGCCGTCGGCGCACCGTCGCGGGCGCATGCGGACCGTCGCTGCGCAGCAAGCCTTGCTCCTTCAGCGCAACTGCCACGTCTTGCGGCATGCCGTGCGCCAGATCGGTTTCGCGTCTGGCCGGGTCCCAGAGGTGGTGGGCGACGAACTTGATCAGCAGTGCCTCCGGCGCCGGCCAGGGGAGAGGCTGTCCGGTCGCGGCGAGTGACCAGGCTTCGAGATAGCCGAGATCGGAGGCGAGAGCGCGCAGCGAATTCTCGCCGATCCCTTCTTTCGCGAGGTGGCGCAGGGTTTCGATGTCGTCATCAGTCAGCAGCCCGGCCAGAAAATCGCGGCGGTCGAAGGGCAGCACGGAATCGAGCGCATCGAGGGCTTCGGCCCGTCTCGCGACGGTTTCAGCATTCTGGGTCTTGGCAAGCTGCCCTGTCACTGGCTCGTCTCCATCTGGCTGGCGCCCGAAACTTGCGGAAAGCCCGGAAAGCCCGTATATTCCGGAACAAAGGAGTTTCGCCGATGACCACCACCGTCACCGCCGCCGCCGTCTCGAAAAATTTTGGCGCCTATCAGGATGCCGCGGTCCGCGACCCGGTCATTATCACCAAGAACGGCCGCCCGCGCACCGTTTTGCTGGCTTACGAGGATTTTGTCCGGCTGTCGAAGCGCGACCGGCGGGTCGAGCTGACAGCGGAGCTCAGCGCGGACGAGATCGCTGCGGTCGAAGCCTCCGAAATGGAGCCGGGTCTCGACCATCTCAACGACGAGCTCGCTGGGTCAAAACCCTTTGGGTCAAAATCCTCCGGGGCAAAAGGCCTGACGGCAAAAAATGCTGCCGACTGAAATCAAGGTCGGCCACGTCTTCCGCTATTCCTATCTCTGGCATTGGCAACATCGCGAGGGCCGCGAAGAAGGCGACAAGGACCGTCCCTGCCTGGTGCTGGCACTGGTCGCCATGCAGGAGGACGGCTCGCCGGTCGTTCGGGTCCTGCCGATCACCCACACGCCGCCGTCCGATCCTAACGATGCCATCGAGATCCCGGCTGCGGTCAAGCTGCGCTTGCAGCTCGACGGCGAGCGGTCGTGGATCGTTTTGACGGAAAGCAACCGGTTCGCCTGGCCGGGCCCCGACATCCGGCCGCTGGAGACGGAGAGCGGCTATTACGGGCCGCTGCCGCCGGCGTTGTTTGCCGCGGTCAAGCGCCGGTTTGTCGCCATCGCGACAGGCCAGGCGCATACCAGCACGTCGCGCACGGCGTAACGCCGGCTGAAGTTGCGGCAAGCCGGCGGGCGTCAGGGCAATCTCCATCGAGGTGTCTTCCAGGCGGGTTTCTGGGGCCGTTGCAGCCATGCTTTGCGCCGAGTCTAGCGGCTCTGAGCCGCCAAATCCATGACTATCGATAAGAGGTACTTATCGATAGTTAGCCATGACTCCCAGGATCATCGCCAGTGACGGAAGTTAAAAATAATTTAGCTTCCATCACGCGAATCCACTACAAAGGAATCAATGGCTTACGAATTCGCCGATCTGCCCCTAAAGACCCTAATCGGGCCGCTCACCCGCGCCGAAGACCTTCTGGCTCGCCTTGACGAGCGGCTGCAAAAAAGCCCGGTCCGCGACGGGTTTTTGCAACGCTCCCACTTCGCCGACGCGGCCGCCGCGCTGTGGCTCGACGGCGAACTCGTCCATACAGAAGACCTCGTGCTGCACGACGCCCACATGGACATCCGCACCCCGACCCACGAGATCACCCGGGCGCATGCCGTGCTGCGCGCCCGCCGCCGGATTTTTGCGCACAAGCCCGACTGGGCGCTTTCTCGCTCTGGCGTTACGGCGCTGCGCGGCCGCGAAGAGCAGGGCGGAGACGGGGCGAGTCTTGGACGGGCCGGCTCCCAGCCCGATGCCGCGACGGCCGCCGCCTGGCCGGACGGCGACGCCGGCGAAAGCCTTGACGCTCTTGCCGAGGAACTGGCCGAGATCGACGCCGTGCTGGCCCGCTCCAGCCGGCTGCTGGCGGGCGAGAATTTCGCGCCGCTCGCAGACAGCCCGGAGGTCGACACGGCAGGGCAGAGGGCTAGGTCGCAGGAGGCGGCTTCGTTAGACAGCTTCGGGCCGCTGATCCGCGACCTCGACTGGAGCGAGGACCAGCGGCTGGCCGACTGGCTGGCGGTGGTCGACCGGCTGCACGGCGAAAACACGCCGGCCGTGCTGGCCGCGGCGATCGCCTGGGAGGCCTGGCAAGAAATCGAACCGCTGCAACATCAGCATTGGCTCGGCACGCTGCTGGTCGCTGCGCTGCTCAGGGAACGCGGCAAGGTCGGCTCGCATCTGTTGTGCCTCAATGCCGGATTGCGGGCCGTTCCGCGGGACCGGCGGCGGGCGCGCGACCAGATCACCCGCCTGCTGGGCGTCCTCGACGCCTTTGCAGAAGCCGCCGCAGCCGGATTGAAGGAGCTCGACCGGTTGATGATGGCCAAAAGCCAGATGGAGCGTCGGCTCAGGAACAGGCGCAAAAATTCGAGCCTGCCAGCGCTGATCGAGCTCGTGCTGGCGCGGCCGGTGGTATCGGCCGGGCTGATCGCGGCCGAGCTTAAGGTCAGCCAGCGCGCCGCGCTCGGCCTCGTCGCCGAGCTCGCCGTGCGCGAGGTGACGGGCCGGGGGCGTTACAGGGCGTGGGGATTTGTCTAACATTTAGCCCGGAGCCGCTGAGATGTGCGCCACAAGTGCCTTCGATCTTGATAGGCGAGTTCCCAGCGTTCAAGTTTATATGCTCGCCTGCGGACCGGCACGCCCGCGGGATAGAAAATGCTGAACGACGCTTGTGTTGCGCTACGACATGGAGGCGGCAGGGAATGGATTGACCGACTTGTAGGCCGCTTCCATTTTGGGCCACTTTTCGGTCAGTTCGATCGGCAGCTTGGGATACAGCTCGCGCCGGGTGAGCAATGGAGGGTCGGTTCGAACTTGGACCAAACCTCGTCGTAAAAGCGTATTTGGAGAAATACGATAATGGCGCGTTTGCGCGGGGGAGGGGCCATGAACGAGCATTTTGCAACGGCAACGGCGGCAATCCCTGCCCTGTTCGCCGAGCTTCACGCATCGCCACCGTTTCCCGCCAAGGGCGTGGCGGCGCACCTGGGCAAGGCGGGGGTCTACGTGTTTTTCGAAGATACCGTCCCCGTCCATGTCGGGCGGACGCGAAATCTGCAAGGTCGCCTTCGCGGCCATACTGCCAAAAGCCACTACTCCGCATCCTTTGCCTTCAAGCGCGCGCGGCGCCTCCTCGAGCGGACCGCAACCTATACAGCGGAGGGATCACGTCGCGCCCTTTCGAAAGAAGACGTGTTCCGGGCAGAGTTCTATCGACAGATCGAGCTGGTGAAGTTGATGAACGTCCGTTTCGTGGATGTTGCCGATCCAGTGGCCCAGTATCTGCTCGAACTCTACGCTCACCTCGAGTACGGCCTACCGTTGGATGAGTTCAATACCCATTAGACCCGTGAAGGCCCAGCTGTGGAGCCGATTCGGCGAGGTAATCATAAAATTGCAGATACGATTTTACAGAAATAAGTCCGCCATCAGGGAGTATATATGTGGATATTTTCAAATTTCGTGTCGGCCTCCGGAGGGCACTGCTGGAGCAGGTCGGCGAGATCCAGAATGCCAACGGCTGGTATGGATGGGATACGACTACGCCGAATAGCATCATTCGCCGTAGTCTCGAGGCAACGTTGAATGAGTACGTGACGGCGGCCGGTATGTACGGTTTTTTTGTTGTCACCCGGCACAGCAATTGTTCTAACCCCAAGCACAGGGGTTACCCGACGACGACCCGGAACGGGGCCCGCATCGTTTACCGCGACAAAGGCTACCTATGGGAAGGGGGCCAGCTGTTCCAGGGCCAGCGGTTTTGTGCCTGCCCGTGCTCGGCAAAGAACGAACCGGAGTGGCATCACGTCATCGACGACGTAATTTTCAAAAAAGGTATCGATTTAGAGGAATGCCGGCGCCTGGAGTTCGTCTTTCTCGGTATCTGCGCAGCCATTGGGAATGCCGGCGACAAGCAGTCCCGGTCGGGCATCCGCGAGCATTTGCTGCAAGCGATTCTCACGCTCAACGATGCAATCCTGCCGCAGACGGTCGACGCCTACATCGCGAGCCGAGAGACAGGCGATTGGCCTAGCTGATACTAATAGGGCCGCTTTGCCACCCGTATCATGTACCAGCCGTTATAAGAATTGACGCTAGAGTTTGACACATTGCACTCGATCGCCATGACCCGGCCGCTTGGTAGACGCACCACATCGGCACGTTGTCAGCAATGCTGCTCGGATCTGCGTCGCAATAGCTGACGGGGGAAGTGAATCGGAGAGGCTACGGTACCATGCGAGAATCTGGAAAACGCGTATGAGTGATTGAGGACAGTCGACAAAAGCCTTACGGCTCAGGCGTGACAATGAAGGGGTGGGTAAAGTGCTCGGGCTTAATCTTCGAACAGAATTCAAAGGGCGGCGCCTTAGGGGGACCGCAATCGAGCTGTCGAACGAATCTAACACTGGCGCGACCCAGATTGCGGCTAAAGATTTTCTCGAGATTACGTATCCGACGCATGACCTGTTGAAGGGCATCGAAGCTGTCGGGCCGGACCAAGGACGGCCCGTCGTCGTCATCGGCGAGCGCGGTCTTGGCAAATCTCACTTGATGGCTGCGCTGTATCATGCGATCAACGACGCAGCCTCAACCGGCGCATGGCTGAAGAATTGGTCAACAACCCTGGGCGATCCCCACATTGGCGACATCCAGCTTCGCGACGGGACGCTCGTCATCGGCGAGAGCCTTCATCGGCAGCGATACAAGTTTCTTTGGGACCTTCTGTTCGAGCAGCATCCGCACGGTGCCTACATCAAAGGCAAGTGGGAAGGCATGGGTTCGGCGAAGACGGATATTCCGTCTGACCAACTCATCCTGGAACTCCTTCGGCATAAACCTGTCATGCTGCTGCTGGATGAATTTCAGACCTGGTACGATGGCCTCACGAACACCAAACAGTATCCGTGGAAGCACTGGGCGTTCAATTTCATCCAGATCCTGTCTGAGATCGCCAAGGAGCATCCTGAGCTCCTTGTTCTCGTCGTTTCAGTACGAAACGGCGAAACGGACGCATATCAGCAGATACATCGCGTCAACCCTGTGCAGATCGATTTCAAGGCCGGCGGAAGCCCGGAGCGGATCCAGCACGATCGGCGACGGATGCTGTTGCACCGCCTCTTCGAAAACAGGCTCCAAATCACGTCGGCATCGATCGAGGCCGCCTTGGCGCGTCACATTTCGGAATATTTCCGGCTCTTGAGCACGCCGGCGGCAGAGCAGGATCGCAAGCAACGGGACTTTATTGAGTCGTGGCCCTTTGCGCCGCATCTTCTTCAGTTGCTGGAAGATCAGGTCCTCGTCGCCACCGATGCTCAAGAGACACGAGATCTGATCAGAATTCTGGCAAATCTCTTCAAGAGCCGTGGAGACCAAACGCCCGTGTTGACCGCGGCGGATTTTAGGATGGATGACGACGCCTCGGGCATTGGCGCGCTCCTGGATTCGGTCGCTAACCAGCAACATCGGACGCTTCGCGACAAGGCGTTGCGAAATTTGACCTCGGTCACTGAGGCGGTCTCAGATCACGCGTCGAAGGTTCCCCACTTGCAGGAAATCGTGGGCGCGTTGTGGCTTCGCTCAATCGCAGTTGGAAATCTTGCGGGCGCCGAACCAGCCGTTCTTCAGGCGGATATCACTCAGAGCAAGCCAATCGACGACAACGCCTTTCAGGTCGAATTGGCAACGATCATCGAGAACAGCTTCAACATCCATCAAGATGGTGCGCGGCTTGTCTTCAAGGAGGAGGAGAACCCACAGGCCAAGGTCATGGCTTCCGCCCGGAACGACAAGCTCTTCGCGGATGGGTCCGATCTCGAACAATTGGCGAAGGAGACGCGCTATGTCATCGGCGGCTCCGAGGAGGTGGCGCGTACCTTCCGCGTCATTGCCCTGCCGCGCACGTGGCTGAACGATCCCTGGTCAGGCCTAGACGAGACTGAGCAGCCGGAGAGATGGGATGAACGCCTGCCGATCCTCGTGTTGCCGGAGGAGCCGGACCGGCTGAGCGAACGCCTTGGGCGGTGGTCGAAAGATCATCTCCAGAAGCGCCGCAACACCGTTCGCTTCCTGCTGCCGCGCGCCGGGACGACGAACGCCTTTTATGACCATGATCTGTTGATCCTCGCGCGCGCCGAGATGAAGGCGCAGGAATGGGGTGTCCAGAACCCGGAATATCGGAAGCTCCAGACGAAGTATCAAAATGAGCTTCGAGATATTCTGAAGAAACGGTTCGACCGCTTCGCCGTGTTGCATCGCTGGAACTTTACAGAACCCACGAAGTGCGAGTTCCACGTAGAGACGTTGCGCGAACAAGGCGCTAAGATACCGGACGCCATTGAGCAGGCGCTAATCAATGACATCTTCGTGCCCGAAGATTTTGAAGCGCTTGTGCTCGAGGCGGCGAGCGACAACGCTGCCGTGGGCAAACTGCTACGAGAGCTCCAGGAGCCGCGGCCGGCAGGCCAGGACTGCATTCCCTGGCTCGGTGAGATCGCGATGAAGGAACGCGTCGTGCGCATGTGCGCGCGAGGCAAGGTGGCAATCAATCTTCGCGGAATGGAGTACCTTCAAGCCCAAGCCGGCGAGGATGAGGACGCGGCGTGGAAGAGGCTGCGACCCAAGCTGGCCTACAGCGGGCGGCAGCTCGATGAGATTTTCCTGCTTCCCCCCTCGGCCGTGCCGTCTTCCGGCGGATCAGCATCGCCAGTGGTGGCGCCAAACGACCTACCTGGAGGTGGTTTCGGTAGTGGGGCAACGCCCACGCCGACCGCAAGCCCTGGGGAGGCCCTCTCGTATCCTCCTTTAGGACCCGGATCGGAGCAGCAGGCGCCTAGTAGTGGCATTTTTGGTGAAACCTCGCCCGGCTCGCGGACGACCCTGTCCAACCCGGCGACTTCACCTCTCAACCTGATAGGCAAGCTTGAGGGTTGGGGAATCGGCCCTGCTACGCCGGTTCGGGAAGTGACGTTGAAGGTCACGGCCGCGACCGGCGCGCAGTTAAAGGAGTTACTGAAAAAACTGCCCGACGGCATGACCTTCGAGCTCTCCGTAGATAAGGAGAGCAACTGATGGCCCTCGCCCTGGATCAGTTTCGCGCACTCACGACCGTAGCGCCTGCCAATGCTTGGCGTGTAATCATCGACGGCGTGATCTCGGTGTGTGTTCAGCCGTTCTCCGTGACCAGCGCGTCGGGGGAAGTCACCAGGCGGGACCGCGCCATCGGCGAGCTTGACCACTTCCTTGCAGCGGCGGGGTGGGATCTTTGGGAGCAGTTCGGCGACGCCGTCGACCGGAACGCCGATCGTCTCGTGGATTGGTGGTCATCGCCGTACAGCGCCAAGGCCATCCTTATCCTCGACGGGCTAAGCCTGCGGGAGCTCCCTTGGCTGATCGAGGGCGCAAAGGTGCGTGGTTTGACGGTTCACAGCACGACTGCGCATGGGGCTGAAGTGCCGAGCGAGACCAGTGCCTTTGCTCGCGCCCTCGGCTTCAACAGTCGGAGCCAGCTACAGAATAACGGCGGCGGCAAGGCACATCGTCTCGTGCCCGCAAGAACCGAGTGCGTCGATCTGCCATGGAAGGACTGCGCCGATCTCATCGATCCGTCTCCCGATTGGATCTTCTGGCACCAGTGGCCGGATAGCAAGCTGCACGACGGCTCCGGCGCAGGTCAGGGGCTCGACACCCTTACCCGTGACATTGTCGCTCAACTCACCAGCGATGATTTTTGGGACTTTGTTGAGCGGCTCGCTACAGGCAGGCAGTTAGTGATCACGTCCGACCACGGCTACGCTGCAACCGGCTTGTTCTTCGATGCCGCGGATGAACAGGCGGCCTTTCTCAAGGGCGTCCTCAAGAGCGGTCGCCTCGTTGCTGGCGAACACGATCCCGGCCCGTTCGTGCCTCCGGTCGCTATGCAAGCGGACAGTCCGCATGGCAAGCATCTGCTCGCTGTCGGTCGATGGAAATGGCGCAGCCAGGGTGGATACCCCACGCTGGCGCATGGTGGGCTATCCCTGCTCGAGATGCTGTCACCGTTTGTAGAAATGACGAAGTAAGGAACACCGTGCATGGCCAGGAAGAAGGAATTTATTGCTCAAGAGGTGGCTCGCGCGGTTGGTGCTGGCAAGACGGTTGCATTGGAGACGGTTGATTTCGCCGATCCGAATCGTCCGAAGACCTGTCTTGAGGTTGATTTTCCGATCTTGCCCGTGAACCAGGTGGCCGTCATCGAAGGCAACGCGGGCAAGCCGATCTATCAGATGTCGAAATGGTGGGCGCGTCGGCGATCGAGCGTGTTTAGGTCGATGCTCATCGCTGCAGCTACAAAGGCACCCGAGGATCCAGCGTTAGCGGCAAAGCTGGTCTGGGATAACTACTATTCCAATCACCAGAAAAAGGGGGCCTTCAAGCACCTGAGGGTCGCCGACATCTTCATGGGTGGCGGGACGACTCTGGTAGAGGGTTCGCGCCTTGGCATGCAGATGTCGGGTAACGACCTCAATCCGGTTGCGTGGTTCGTCGTGAAGCAGGAGATGGCCGATGTCGATCTCGACGAGGTGAAGCAGCTGCTTGCGAACATTGAGGCTGAGGTGAAGCCTCAGATTGCGCCGTTCTATTACTGCGACGGTCCGAACGGCGAGAAGGGAACCTGGACGCATAAGCCCTCCAACAAAGTGATGGGGCCGGACTTCGATCCGCTGTCAATTACGCCGGAGGAACGCAAGGATTACGTGTATGAGGGGCCGGAAACTATCTACGTGTTCTGGTCCAAACATGGCCCCTGCCAAGTAACAGGATGCGGCCACCGTACTCCCATAATGGCGAATCCGGTCATGGCGGTGAAGACGCTGATGGTGAAGAGTTGGGAGCATGAATGTGCTTCCTGCCGGGCGACGTTTGATGTCGAAGATGCCGAAGCTCGAATGGCGCCCGATGTTCCACTTTACGTGGCGCCAGATGAGAAGCCTTATGCGATCCTCGATCCAAAAGGACGTGTTGTCTGCCCATCCTGCAGATACAGCTCAATGGTTAAGCTCGGCAAGAGCAAAAAGAAGAAGATTGAACTGGCGCTAGTCGTTCATCCCGACTGGCTATCTGGTAGCTCGGGTCTTGACGCTAACGGAGTGCCTTTCGGCGGATCTGCCCAGGATGATGCGGACACAACCTCTAGCTGGAACCTTCATCGTGCCCAGTCTATGAGGTTGCTGGAGGTTCGTGGAACGGAGACAATTGAACTTACCAACGCCGTGACGGGTGGTGTCAAAACACAAACAGTGATCCCCATATGGGTCGAATGCCCGGAAACAAAGAAGAGATTCAGGACCGATGAGGGCGGCGGAACTGTCCCCAAAAAATCCAACTTCGCCTGCGCTCATTGTGGTTCCGTTCAAGATGTCCTGGATAGTACATTTCGGACGAGAAAGACGGCTCCATATCAAGCAATTGCCATCCAAGGCTCGTCCCCCCGAAGGAAAGAAACCTCGAAGCCTTATGGAGGCAGATTTTTTTCCCCAATTACAAACACGAAATCGTTGGATGCCGCGGAAAGGGAATGGCAGCACCGCAAGGATCGAGACCTGTCCCCTTTCTGGCCAAAGGAAGAACTTCCTTACGGTCTCGAAGCGGATTTTTGGTCAGTTCGTAGGCATGGCTACACGCATTGGTATACGATGTTTAATCATCGGCAGTTGTTGTGCCTCTCGATTCTGTCAAAAGCGATACATGAAAGCCGCGGCAGATATTCTGAATCAGCTGTCGATTTAGTCATATCGGCATTTCAGCAGTATCTGAGAAATCAATGCATGATGACAATATGGAACATGCAGGCAGATAAGCTTGAGCCACAATTTGCAAAAAACAACTTTCGACCGAAGGCAATGCCCGTCGAGAACAGTTTCTTCGGTGAGGATGGTCGCGGTAACTGGACATCTTGCTGCGAAAAGATAATCGAGACTATTGAGTGGGCACGGACGCCTTGGGAGCTTGTTGCAAATGGAAGCTTGAACGTTGATGGAGTCTCCGGGAAGAGCGAAAAAGTATATATCGGAGATAAAGTTAGGTCTGATGCGGTTATAATTAACTGTGGGTCGTCTACAGATATTGAATTTTTGGGTGACGAAGAAATAGATTTGTGTATAACAGATCCGCCGTTTGGCGATCTAATGCAATATGCTGAGTGGTCGGATTTCTTTTATGTTTGGCTTCGGCCAATTCTAAAGGATAAATATCCCAAGGTGTTTGGAAGCGTTCAGACTCCTAAAGACCTGGAGGTAGTTTCAAACAAAGCAAGGAATCCAGAAGGTCCGGACGAATTTTATCGCCGCCTGCTAACTAGCTGCTGGAGTGCCGTCCGGCGTAAGCTCAAAGCTGGGGGCATATTGGCCTTCACATTCCACCATAGTCAGGATGAGCCTTGGATTGATGTTCTAGAAAGCCTGTTTGAAGCTGGCTTTATCCTTGAAGCAACATTCCCTGTGCGAGGCGATGAAACTAAGGGCGATGGCCAATATGGTTCGCAGAAGGTTGAGTACGACATAGTACATGTCTGCCGGAAGCGGACCGAGGAGCCGAAGCCGGTGAGTTGGGGGCGTATGCGTCGTGAGGTTCTGGCCGATGTCCGCCAGCTCCAGGGGCTCTTGGAAAACCACGCGCGGGCTGGCCTGCCGGCTGCGGATCTTCAGGTAATTCGCCGCGGTAAGGCGTTGGAATATTTCTCGCGCCACTATGGCAAGGTCTTCGTAGACGAAGGTCGTGCGATTTCGGTGAAGGACGCCCTGGTCGGCATCAACCAACTGATCGAAGAGGATACGAACAAAACGACCGAGTCGCCGCCAGTAACTGCCGAACCTATCACCCGGCAGTTCCTGCGCATCTTTAACGGCCAAGCCGAGCTCGCACGCGACCAGATGCAGAAGCTTCTGCGTGGCTCCGGCATCGCGCCAGACGAATTTACCAATCGTGGCTGGGCAACGGAGGAGAAAAAGGTTTTCCACCTTGCCGATCCACGGGTCTTCGCTTTGGACTGGCAAGGCAGGCATCGCCGACGATTGACCGCCGATCTCGATCAGGCACTGGTGCTGATAGGTGCGTGCTATGACGGCAGCGGAATCAATGCGTCAGACACATTGAAGAACGAAAATTTCAAGCCGCATCCCGCACTGAAGAGTCTCTTGGAATGGCTTAGCAGGCATGGGGCAACGCAGCCCAAACGGAATGCGTCGTCACGGGCATTGACGATCTACAACAACTGGGCCTCCAGCCACAAAGAGGCGGTCGCGCAGATGTCGCTGTTCCAGGAGGATGGAACATGAAGCAATTGCTCGATAGTGTCTGGCAGCGGCGAGGAGTGAGCTGGATCTGGGACGACGAGGCGCTCTCGCTGGTAACTTGTCCCTCCG
The DNA here is from genome assembly GCF_004791585.1 of Mesorhizobium sp. M1C.F.Ca.ET.210.01.1.1. Lineage (GTDB taxonomy): Bacteria > Pseudomonadota > Alphaproteobacteria > Rhizobiales > Rhizobiaceae > Mesorhizobium. Next base: position 14,551 of record NZ_SRUU01000024.1, on the reverse strand, counting down.
GAGTCTTCAGTTTGCGCGAATTCCTCCGTGCCGCGAAGGACTGGCCCGATGATCTGCCGAGCAATGGCGGCAACACGTTGGTGGTCGCTGGACTGGACGCATGTCTCGACCTGCTCACGCCGGTTGATGCCGACGGCTGGCTAGGGGACGAACTCAAGGCTACTATCCTCTCTTTCCAGGATGAGTATTCAGGCGAAGCCGCGCTGATCTTCTGGCTACCGGTCGGTCAGAGACGGTTCCACACCGACATGGCGACGGATTCTGTTCGGTGGCGTTGCTCAGCGCCGCACGCCGACCAACAGATCGAATTTGGGCGTCTTCTATGGGGTGAAGCCCGGGAATACCCGCAGGAAATCATCCTATCGCAGGGCGGCAAGCCTGTCGGGTTATTCCACCTGCGGATCACCTGAGGACGCCTTTAATGGATGGTGCAGATTTCAGTCCGGGCGAGCGGATAACACACCCCGATTTCGGTACAGGCGTTGTGCTCGACTCTCCGCGCGAAGGTTATCTGCGGGCGTTCTTCAGCACCGGGGAGCGGCGCGTTCCGCTGGAAAGCGTCCGGCGCGAAGTGTCACGGACAGAGCGAATTCTGCGATCGGTCGAGGGTACGCCCGAGCGGGCGCGGGCAGTGTGGCTTTCCTATGAAGCCCATGCGTTGCCGGTTATGGAAAGTGCGTCGGCCCTGACGTCGGCCCGGATCGATCTTCTTCCTCATCAGGTAGTTCTGACGCACCGGATCGCCACGGCATCTCCCCGCCGCTTCCTGATCGCCGACGAAGTGGGACTGGGCAAGACTATTGAAGCAGCGCTGATTCTGCGTGAGCTCGCCAGCCGCGGCGAACTGCACCGAGCATTGATGGTTGTTCCAGCGGGCCTCGTGAACAACTGGCACCGCGAGTTGAACGAGGTCTTCAATCTTGATTTCGAGGTGTTCGGGTCGGAAGGCGACATCACCGACCGGAAGACCAATGCCTTTGCCAAACATGATCGACTGATCGCCAGCATCGATACGCTAAAGCGGCCGGCACGCATCAAGCGGTTGCTCGAAGCGCCGCGCTGGGACCTGGTCGTTTTCGATGAGGCGCATCACCTGACCGCCTACCGAACGGGCGGAAAGGTTCGGAAGACGGAGAACTACAAGCTCGGCGAGGCACTGAAGGGGCATACGCGCGATCTCCTCATGCTGTCCGCAACGCCGCACCAAGGCAATCATTTCCAGTTTTGGATGCTTGTCCAACTCCTGAATCCCACCCTCTTCGGCAGTCCCGAAGAGATGCTCGAGAGTCGTCATCGCTTGAACACTGTTATGTTCCGTCGAACCAAGGCAGACGCCTGCCGGCCGGATGGTGATCCGCTTTTCGCGCGTCGGTGGGTGCATGCGGAATCGTTCCTCATGAGGGACGAGGAACGGCGTTTCTACGAGAAGCTACGAGAATACCTTAAGGACGGCTTCGATCTTGCGAAGCGGCAGGGCAGCCAGGGCCGTGCCCTCGGCTTCCTCATGGCCATTTTCCAGAAGATAGCTGCATCGAGCTTTGCTGCCGTGCGTCGAACGTTAAAGCGCCGGAAGCTGATGCTAACGTTGCACGAGGCGCTTATACGTGATCGAGACCTGGATATTGAGGGCCGTGAACGCCTTTACGATGAGGCCCGCGAGCTTATCCACGTCGAATGGGCCCTCGGGCGGGATCCTGCTGGCCGGAACGAAGTCGACCGGGTGATGGCCGACCTCAAGTATCGCCTTGCGAAGAAGCTGGACGAAGAGGCGCTTGAAATGGCGTCTGACCCCTATGGCAGCGAGTTTGCCTCGTCACATATGGAAGACGCCGCCTCGGCGGCAGTGGACATCCATCTGCCTGAAGAACGGCTTCGTATTGCCGATCTGCTATCGATATTCCCTGAGCAACGCGAGACCAAGGTCCAAAAACTGCTCGATGGTCTGGGCACGCTTTGGCGCCAAAACCCAAACGAGAAAATCGTGATTTTCGCCACCTACCTCGGCACGGTTGACCTGCTCGCCCGCGAGATTGAACAGGTTTATCCAGGTCAGGGGGTTGTCGTCCTACGGGGGGGGGACCACGGTGCAAAGGTTGCCGCTGAACGGCGCTTTCGACAGAAGGACGGGCCGCGCGTCCTGGTCTGCACGGCGGCCGGCCGCGAAGGCATAAATCTTCAGTTCGCGCGCGTTCTCTTCAATTTTGACCTGCCCTGGAATCCGATGGATATGGAGCAGCGGATCGGTCGCATCCATCGGTATGGGCAGGCTCACACCGCCCAAGTCTACAATCTCGTGCTGTCTGACACGATCGAGGGACGTATCTTTCTTCTTTTGGATGACAAGCTCACCGAGATCGCACGAACGCTCGGCAAGGTGGACGATCAGGGGAACATAGCCGAGGATCTTCGTTCTCAGATATTAGGTCAACTTTCCGAGCGATTGAACTACGACCGCCTGTATCAGGAAGCGCTTTCTGACCCTGAACTGAAGAGAACGGCTGTTGAACTTGAAGCGGCGCTTTCCAACGCGCGGGAAGCTCGCGAAGTTGTCTTCGATCTGTTTCAGGACCTCGATGGATTTAGCCTAGACGACTACAAGCCGTTTTCAGACGTCTCATCTGGGATGGATCGTTTGGTCCAGTTCCTCAGCGCGTCTCTGACCGATCGGAACTGGAGGCTCATCAAGATTGACGATTTGACGTACGATCTCATTTCCTCAGATGGAGTGCGAAAGAAGCGGTTTACGCTTGATCGCGACACCGCAACGTCGAGCGAGAATGTCGAACTGCTCGGGCTTGACCACCCGCTCTTGCAGGAAGAGTTGGGACGTTGGCGCAGCCTTCCGCCTGAACAACTGGGTGTAGCCGTGGGAGGCAGTGGCGACGGAACCATTCTTCTCTCTACCTGGTTGGTGGAGTCATCTACTGGTAACGGCGAAAAACGGGTTTTCGTGCAGCCTATCGCAATAAGGAGGGACGGGTCGCGTGCCCCGGCTATCGAACGGCAAGCGGCTCAGTTCTTGAAGGCTCCTTGCGCCGTGCCTAGGCTGCCATCTGAAGACCGATTGTCGCTCTTCATCACGGCTGTCGAGCCGACGTTACAGCGCGAGCTGAAACACAAGGGAGCGGCAGTTGGCGACGGAAGTTATTCGGCCGAGTTGATTGGCTATATTGAAATTGTTTGAGATGTTGAATGCGTCACATTCAGCGAAGTCCGCCAAACAGGCATTCGGAAAACGCGTCTTCTTTGCTGCCGCTCCGAATGTTTGATTGGCGACGTTTTCGGATACGGATTGTTCGTCGCCTACGACCGCTTCAAGGAAAATCCCTACCGTTCGTCCGGCCGAGTTCTCGAAAACAGGCGTCGGGATGCGTGTCCAATCGATAACTCTTGCAATCTTTCTTGTCGTAAGCGACAAGAATCATGTGCCGCTGCGAACCATTCAGTTTACCCAAGAGCAGGCCCGCGTCCTCGCCGACGTGTCGCCGGGTGACGTTCGCGCATGGCGAAAGGCCGTGCCGTATCTCGCCGCAAAATCCGGAAAGGCGGCACGGTTCACTTTCGCTGACTTGGTAGGGCTCGCGATCACCGCGAACCTGACAGGTGCATTCCACGTCCGCATTAGCGACATGGGTACCGGTGTCGACGCGCTCTTCCGCGCGCTCGCGCAGGCGCGCCCGCCCCACCTTGAAAATCTGATCGCTCTCATCGATACCGCGTCGGCACGTTTGGTTCCAACGGCTGATCTAGGAGCGTGTCACTTCACGGGTCCGATCTTCGTCGTGCCGTGCGATCCAATTCTCGCGCGGATTGGGCAGCGAGTGATGCCAGCGGCTCCTGGCACCAGGCAGACCGCTCTCCCATTTCCACCTCAGATGTTGAAAGCGGGCCGATGACGGCGCCGATTCTCCGCAAGGTTCTGGAAGCGACCGGCTACGTTGCAGACGGCATACCGGCGCAGGGCGTGCTTATCGACGACGACGCCCGGCGCGGCCGGCGCGGCCGCTTCTTCGAGCCCGACGCGCTCTGGCGCGGTCAGTCGTCGCTCACGGTCTACTTCAAGTCTGCCGAGGCAGAGCCGTCCGACGAGCTGGTCGCGTCCTGGCGCCAGGAAGTATGGAACGAGGGCTTCGCGCCGCTGCTTTGGGTCGTGTCCCCCGACCGGGTCGACCTTTATAACGGATTCGGCCGACCGCTCCCTTCCGCCGACGCCGCGCGAAACCGCTTGGCTACTTTCGAAGCGATCGAGTCGAGCCTCGAGCAGCTCGATGCTCTCGCTGGACGCCTCGCCATGGAAACGGGTCAGTTCTGGCTCAAGGCCAAGGGCGTCGATCGAAAAACTGCGGTCGACCAGCAGTTGCTCTCGGACCTCGCCGCCTTGGAGCAAGACCTCGTCGCCGCTGACCTCGGCCGAGCCGAGGCACAGGCCCTGATCGGTCGTTCCATCTTCACACAGTATCTGGTCGACCGCGATATCGTAACCGCGGATCGTTTTGAAAGCCTGTGCGGCCACGCAAAGCTCTCGGCCGCGCTGCGCGACCGCAAAGCGACAACGGACCTGTTCGCGTGGCTTACCCGGACTTTCAACGGCGACATGTTTCCGCCGTCGGCCGCTGCGCCGCCGGACGCAGTGCACCTCGCGCGCGTTGCCGATTTCCTTGAAGCGGTCGACCCCGACATGGGGCAGATGACCTTTTTCCCCTACCAGTTTGACGTCATCCCTGTGGAGTTGATCAGCTCGATCTACGAGCAGTTCGCTCACTCCGGGTCGACGCCCGTTGATGGAAGGCCACGGTCGACGGAGGCCTCCCGCGCGGGCGTTTACTACACGCGCCTGCCTGTCGTCTCTTTGGTCCTCGACGAGGTCATGGACGGCCTGACCGGAGACGAAAGCGTCCTCGACCTGACCTGTGGTTCGGGCGTTTTTCTCGTCGAGGCGTTCCGTCGCCTCGTTCACTTAAAGGGCCTGAAATCGCCAGTGACGCGGCAGCTCATCCGCCAAGTGCTCTACAGCCAAGTCTATGGTGTCGACGTCAGCGAGGCGGCCATCCGCGTCGCCGCGTTCAGCCTCTACCTCGCGGCGCTTGAGATCGATCCCGATCCACAGCCGCCCGAAGCGTTGACCTTCAAGCCGCTGATCGACCGCACTCTTTTCGTCGGCGATGCACACACCATTGAGCAGACGGAAGCAGGCGCCAAGGCGCTCACCGCCGGAGATGAGCTGAAGCGCTTTGACCTAATCGTCGGCAATCCGCCCTGGAGCTTTCGAGGCAAAGCCGGCACCGCGAACCGGCGAAGCGCGGGCGCGCCCTCGCCGCCGCAGCCGCGCGGCGAGGGCCTCGACTTCGTGCTACGGGCAGCCGAGTTCGCGCACGAGCAGAGCCGGTTCGGTATGGTGTTGAGCGCAATGCCCTTCTTTAGCGGTAGCAAGACAGGGGCCGAAGCGTCGCGGCATGTCGTCAAGGCGCTGAGCCCGGTCACGCTCGTGAACCTGTCGAACTTGTCCTCCTGGCTGTTTCCGGCCGCGAAGATGCCGGCGGTGGCGCTCTTTGCGCGGCATCGCCCCCAAGCGGCCGATCGGATCACTGTGGTCCAGGTGCCATGGTCTCCGAGCGGCGCGAAGTCGCACACTTTCGAGATCACGCCGAGCGACATCATCCAGCTGCCGCTCAGCGACTGGGAGCGACAGCCGGTCCGCTTGAAGACGGCCGCCTTCGGCCGTCGCCGCGATCTGCGCCTCCTCGACGACTTAATGTGCTCGCACCCGTCGCTCGGCGAACGCTTGGGCGCTCTCGGCACCGTCCTCAAGGACGGGCTCATCCTTGGTCACGCTGAGAACCGGACTCGTGATGCAAGGGAGCTCGCTCCGCTGGAGTTCTTGCAGGTGGACGACCTGCGGCCCTTCTCGGTGCCGGAAAAGCTTACGATTTTCGGGCACACCAAGGCGCAGTGGCCCCGCGACCGCGACCTCTACAAGGCGCCCCTGCTGCTCGTGAAGGAGTTCTTGACCGAGGGGCCCAGACCGCTCGCAGCCGTCGCCGACCGCGACCTCGTCTTCTCAGACGCCTATTTCGGCGCGCCGATCCCGGCCGAGCACCGCGACGCCGGGCACGTTATGGCTGGCGTGTTGAGCTCGGCCCTCGCCTCGTGGTTCTTCATCATGACGGCGTCCGAGTTCGGTCTTTGGAAGCAGAGACTCTTCCGGCAGGACGTGGCGCTCTTGCCCACCCCCGACCTGACGACCGCGGCGTCTTCCGCTCCCGGCCGTGCGATTCGTAAGTTGGAGCAGCGCTTCCAGCAGCATGCACCTACCGCCGCCGACTGGGAGGCGCTCGACCAAGCTGTCTTTGACCTCTACGGCCTCGACGCCGACGATAGGATCGTCGTGCGCGATGGTCTCTTCAGGGCGAGCTGGGAATGGCGTCCGGGGCGCTTGAGCTCTGTCGAGCCGGCCGCATCGCGCGCCGACGTTCTCGCATACGCTCAGACTTTTGCAGATGTTATGGATCGCTGGCTATCCGCCAGACGTCGCCGTCGGATGCGGGCAGAAGTGTTCGATCTGTCCAACTCCGAAGCGCTGCGAGTGGTTCGCTTCGCGCTGGAGGACGAGCCCGGCCCGTCGATCGTTGAGGTCGTCGAGCCGCGCGGCGATCTCATAAAGGTCCTGGCCCGCATCGGTAACCGCTTGGGCGTTCCCCTCGCCACGTCCGTGACCGGCCAGCGGGAACTGAGGGTACATGGCCCCGGCGAGGTCGTGGTCATCAAGCCCGCAGCTCGAAGGCACTGGATGGAGAGCGTCGCCCTTGAGGACGTCGACTCCGTAATCGCCGAAAGCTTTACGGGGCCGTCCGCTTGAGGATACCTTATGAGTCTACCGGCGTAATCGGACGCCAGTACATTGCTCTTGATCGTGAGATCGTCGCCGCAATCCTGCTGACGCTCCAAAGCGGGTGGGCGGCGGCGAACATAACCGCAGCAGGAGAGGTGGAGATAACGGAGCAGCTCCGCGACGGAATGCGCGCCGCCCTGAATTCAGGGCGCCTGCCTTGGGGCAAGTCTTTCATCGTGGCGCTCGGTATGGAGTCCCGCTCGACTCCGTCGACGACCACGCCGGACGGGCGTACGGACATTCCGGTCTACGTGGTCGCGGTCTTCCTGCGCTACGGCGAGCACGACCCCCACGCGATAATCGAGTGCAAGCGACTCGACGGCGCGGATACCCATCTCTGCCGTGAATACGTGGTCGAAGGCGTCGATCGCTTCCGCACCGGAAAATATGCCGAAAACCACGCGGCCGGCTTCATGGCTGGTTACCTGCTCCGTGGCGATGCCGCCGAGGCCGCAGGCGGTGTGAACGCCTACTTCAGACGTGTCCGTCGTACCGCTGAACAGCTCGCGATCTCAGATATCGTCGATGACCCGAGCTTCTGGCGCTCGGCCCATCGACGAGCCCATCCAAGCCCGCCGATCGAGCTGCACCACGCGCTGCTGGGGATGGCATAACTCGATCCGGAGCCGTGTTGGCAAGGCTGGCCGCTTCTGAGGCCTAACGACCGAGGCGTTTTGCAGCATTCTGCGGAACGGCCTCTCGCGCGGAGGAGTTCCGTATCTCGACAAGCAGGTGGGAAGTGGACCTTCAGGTCAGACGCTTTTCATCGCCAATGCAACAATCAGATAGTCTTCGCCTTGCGCCGAGCTGAAGAAGGTCGATGCTTAAGGTGTGCGTCGCGGTGGCGCCTCGCGCCCCGCGCCATTCATCGCAGCGCGAGGCGCCTAAAGGCGTCCTTCTTCGCCTCTTTGCGTTTCCGCCGCCGCTCCGTCTGCGGCACGCTCCAAGGCGACCATTTTCTTTACCAGGGCTAGCAGATCGCGTTTCGTGCCGTGCGGAAGAGACACGACCTGTTGCGCCAGTTCCATGGTGTCGCGCGCTTCTTCCGGCGTGCGGCCCCATAAATGCGGCGCAGCGCTGTACAGCATTTCCATCGGCATAAATCCGAGGATTTCGCACAGGTGGATCATCCTGGTTACGTGCATTTTTGAAAAGGCACGTTCATAGCGGCCATAAACCTGCATCGATAGGCCTAGCAAGGGCGCAAGCTCGGCGCGAGTCAGATCCTTGTCCTCGCGCGCCTTGCGGATGAACTGGGCTATTCTTTCGTCAATCTCGCCGAAGGTTTTGATGCCGTCGTACCCTGGGCGGCGGAAAACAGGTTTGTCGATCTCGGGATCGATTGTCTCAATCAATTCCATTTTGCTTTTATAGGCGTCCATATCCTCAGGCACGTCCCCTCCCTCCCGCTGAGAGAAAATCAGCGCGCCCTGGCTGCAGCCATTCGCCAAGTACCCGGTTCGCCCTCGAACACAGCTTCGACAAGTTTTTCCCCATCGACCCAACCCAGACGCGCAAGGAGTTCGCGCGCGATAGAATCTTTGCCAACACTAATACATCGCTTCACGGTAACCGTCGATTCAGTCCCGTGCATCGAGATATCCCAATTGGATAAGCGAAACAGCTCGCCTTTGGCGGTTTCGTCAGACGGCCGGATGGCCGCATCGAGAGCGGATTCCATAAGCACGTTCAATGGGGAGGCGGCGTTTGAACCTTCACCAAAGTCGAAGTCTTGGCGACCGACCAATGGTGCGGCGTAGATGCCAATAAGGATACCGATCGTCATCCCGAGCAGGAGGCTTCGACCGCTCACGGATCAATAGCCGTTGTCCCGAAGGAACTGGTCGATGGCCGCCTTTATGATCACCGTCATCTTGATGTCGTTGTCGAAGGCGGCCTTTTGCAGCCGCATCTTGGTGTCGTAGTCGAGCGGGCAATTGACATAGTGCTTGGCTTCGCGCGCGTGCGCTCGTTTCAAGTCGCGCAGGCGATAGCGTCCCTCCTCCTGAGCCAGAGCACGTTCGATCGACTTACTCTTGCGCTCTTCACTGCTCGGGTTCGGTAGATCGCGCCGCGGCCGTTCTCTCGTCGCATCCGCTTCTGAAATCGGCGCCGCTTTTAGTTCCCGCGCAGCTGTTCCAGCCTCTGCCTCATCCGACACAGATGCTGGTTTCGTTGTGGCTTTGGATATGGCTGGTTTCGGCCGTCGCGGAGCGATCGGAAAGTCAGAGACGGACAGTTTGCCTGGTTTAGACATTTCCCACCTTTTCCTGGTTTGCCGCGAGATGGCGATCGAGCTCAGCCACAAACGCCGTGATCTCGGCGCGACCCTTCATGACCGGGTCGGTCAGTTCGAGCATCTGCAAAGTGCCGAGGCCGTTACGGATTTCGCGATAGCAATTTCTTTCGGTGAGTTCGGTTTCCATCAGCTTCGATTCATAGCCATTGTCGCGAAGATTGGCGATGAACGGACGGATCAGCCTGTAGGCCTCGAGGACGCGGCCAGGCAGGGCGATGCGCGTCACCACGTTGACGTGGGGAATCGTGCGCCCCTCCCGGTCGCCGACATCCGCGGTCACGGTGGCGGCTTCGCCGGCCGCCTTGATTTCATCCTGGTTTGGCTGAATTGGTGTCAGCACCAGGTCGGAGTTGCGGATGATCGTATCGCGGATGACGCTGTCGATGCCCGGTGAGTCCATCAGGATTACATCATAGACGCCGTCTTGGTCGGCAAGCACGGTTTCGATGCTTCGCTGGGTGGCCGCGCTGTGCAGCTCGATGTTGGCCGGAAGATTGTCCTTGGCCTCGCATCGCTTCCACCATTCGGCGAGGTTCTGGCGCGGATCGGCGTCGATCAGAAGAACCCTCTTTCCCTGAATAGCGTACTCGCCGGCAATGAGGATAATGGCCGTCGTCTTCCCGGCGCCGCCTTTGCCGCTGATCGCGCAAATTCTTCGAGGCATATCTGATCTCCCTCTTTCGACGCCCTCAAAGCCGAACAGGGCAGACCGTCGCCACGCTCATGCCTCCTCTTGGGCAACTGCATTTCCATCTGAACTGAATGCTGGGTTCGCATGGCAGTTTTACACGATGGGATTAAGCCTCACGGCCCTAGTGTGTGATACTTCAATCACATCTTCAACATCGTAACGTGATTGCATGTGAACACACCGTGTGAACAAGTCGTGTGAAATCGAATTAACCGCGCTGGCGTTGAGCGAGCCATGGGGCTCGCCAGTCGATGCAATTTCCCCAGGTTGGGCAAGAGGCCATAGGCACCGCAGCCCCTCGCTTCTTTTGTGGTGAACCCCGGAGCCGCGCGAAGGCCGTCTGTGACGCTCGCACGCAGCCGGCAAGGGCGAAGAGCGGAGCGTCCCTTGCGGGCGAGTACGAGGGGCACACAAAGGCCGACAAAGCGGTCCTGGAGGTGAACCCTGGAGAGCGTTTTGACGTTTGAAGGGCAGGGGCGAAGGCCGTGGTCGCGATAAAGTCGAGCGAAGTGTGGTCGCGCGAAAGGTTGGTTTTATTGAGTGGAATTTCTCGTCTATTGAGGGATGGCAGGATACGGAAAAATGTGCGACATTTTTCCTCACGATCGAGGAACAAGCCCTCGATGCCTGCCGCAAAGCGCCAGAGAGGGGCCCAAGGCCAATGGACGACGCGAAATTCGAGGTCCGGCTCGGGTCGGATCGGAAGGGTCGAATGGTGCATGCCCGCGTCAGCGCGGACGAGTATGCGGCGATCGAAAAGGCCGCGAAGGCGGCCGACATGACGGTTTCGGGATTTTTCCGCTCGCTAATCCTCGAAGGCGCCGGCGTACGACCGATCCTGACTAAGGATGATCGGCTCGTCATGGCGCTGCTGCTGGAGGACATGCGCGCGATCGGCGTGAACCTGAACCAGGTGGCGCGATCAATAAACAGCGGCAAGAGCGTTCACCCGAGCGAGCTGGACATCAATCTTGGCAACGTGCAGCGCGTCCAAGCGGCCGTTATGACGGAGCTACGATCGCTGGCGAAGCGCGCCGGCCATAAGCGGCGTGGGGAGGGGTAAGGGGGTGGAAATCTTCTTCGGCGCCTTCACGAGCGAATGGGAGCAGCGGCGCGCGGCGATGCTGCATGAGCTGTCGCTTGGGCCAAAACGCCGGTCGTCGGCCGAAGACGAAATGAAGCGTCGATTGAAAGCTATGGCCGAGCTAGGCGGCGGCGGTTCTGGTGCTGGTAGCGGTGGTGGCAGCCAGCCGAAAATGCGGCGGCGGGCCGCCAAGCCGATCCTCGTGGCCGAGACGCGGGCAGCAGAGGCGTCCCGTCCAATCGAAGCGCGGCTAGCGGCGGTGGCCCAGGGCAGCCAGCCCGCGGTTGTCAAAATGGCATCCTATGGCGCCGGCGCGAGGGTGGGGGCGATGCTGAATTATGTGTCGCGCGGCGGCGAGCTCGCCGTCGAGAACGAGAACGGCGAGCGCATCAGTAGCCGGGAGGATCTGGCGCGGTTGCGGGGAGACTGGAACCATCTGTTCCAAAACCGCGCAGAGAGCCGCGATATTGGAAGCTTCACCGTAGTGATAGCGACTGCGGCGGTCTCGTCAGACGAGACGATGCATGAGCTGATCAGGAACAGTTTGACGAGCGCGTTCAGCGATCGTCGCTATGCTTACGCGGTCACGCGCCAGGCCGACGGCGCGCTGACGGTTCAAGGTGCGGTCGTGCTCAGAAGCGAGCAGGGCGAGCGGCTGAGTGGCGACGACAAGGCCGCCAATATCGTTCAGGCGCGATATGACGCCAGTGCGGCCGCGCAGGGTGTGGCTGCGCGGTTCTCGTTCCAGGGCTACGGCAATGGTGTGGAGTATGGTGCCAGCAACCTACGCAGCCTGGTCGAACGTCATGACGGCAATGTTCGCGATGACCGCGGCCAAGTCATCGGTGACGAAAAGCTTGCTGGCGACCTGGTGCAAAAGGAATGGCGCGGTGATCTGCACAGCCGCAAAGGCCGCGACGTGATGCACCTGATCATGTCGGCCCGGGCCGGTACGAATGTCGAGGCGTGTGAGAATGCTGCACGCAACTTCCTTGCCGAGCAGTTCGCCGGCCATCGCTACGTGTTTGCCATGCATGATCCGGCCAATGATCCGAAGGAAGAAGGGGATGGGGGCAAGCGGCCCCATGTGCACGCGCACGCGATCATCACTATGCGATCGGAATCGGGGGATCGGATCGAGACGACCCCGCAGGTGTTTCGCGAGTGGCGGGCCACAATGGCTGAGATGGCCCGGGCGCAGGGAATAGCGATGGAGATGACCGATCGTCGAGAGTTCGCCAGTCCGCCCGCCTTTACCCGCAATCAGGTGAGGCCGGTGAGCAGGGAAGGGCGGACCGAGCACGTCGGGACCAGCGAGGCGGCACAGGGACGGTACGACGCCAAGCGGGGCGGATGGCGCGGTCTGGCGAAGGCCGAAAGAAGCCGGGAGTATGCCATAAAGGCAACGCAGAGCTGGGAGAAAATTGCACTCGCCAGCGGCGATCGGCGTGTTGTCGCTTATGCAGAACAGCTGCGGGATCATTTGGCAGCAAGCCTTTCGGCCGATCAGGCGGAAGCGAGCGTAAATGTCGTGCATGCAGATTTCGGGTCCAAATTCCGCGCCAATCTGGTAACCTTGCAGGAAGTCGTTCTGGAGGGTCAGGAAATGCGCGAGACAACGCGGGCAGAGTTTGAAGCCTATGAAAAGAAGGTCGAGACGGCCTTGTTCCGGCTGGAGCGGAGCGTCGGTCCGGACGAGCGAGACGACTTTGATGAAGTCGCGTCTGTCGCCCGCGAGCATGTGAACGGCCGGCGCGAGCTCATGGAGCTTTACGAGATGAAGGGCCAGGCACAGGAGAAGCAGGGGACTGCGACCGAGCGAGACGAAGGCCAGGAGCTTCGAGACGATGCGAATGAACAGTGGGATGCGGCAGTCGCCAAACACGGTGAGGCGGTTGTTGAGGCGGCCAATGACGTTCTTGTGGGCATCGAAACCAGTCGCGAGGGCTTGGATAGAATCGGGGCCGGTGAGCTTTCCAATGATGCAAGGGTATTCCGCGCTGAAATTGAGCGCGTACTGGCTCGCACGGCGGAGCTTGCCGTCCAGGGCAACACCTATATGCGCGAGGTAGCCGAGAAGGATCCGGAGCTCAAGCGCGCCATCGAGGCGGCAGAGCAGACCCAAGAGCGGCCGGCGAAAGACAAAGGCAAATCCCCTGCAAATGTCGATACCGTGACCGAAACGCAGCGAGATCCTCGCCCCGAGGAGGCCGAGCATCGGCCGGACGAACCGGCCGAGCAGGCTCACGGATTGGCGTCGGCCGTAGATGTTACAAATCGGCTGCAGGATAAGGTAGCCAGGGACAAGGAGGCCGCACAACGAGGCGGTGAAACAACGCGGACCGATCCGGCCCAACAGCATATTCCTCGCCTCGAGGAGTTGGAGCGGGAGAAACTAGAAAGAAGGGAACGCGACCGCGACGACCGGGATCGTTAATGGACCATGTTTAATCAACAGGATTACGTTTACCAGAGCAGGGACCCGAAGGGTGATGAGGGGTTTGGCAAGGTATTTGCAATCGTCATCTGTTTCGTTTTCTTCCTGGGCGCACTGCAGGTTGCATATGAAACGGTGTCTGGCTGGTACCAAAACTTCATGCAGTGGGGCAGCGAAATGCTGGCTTTTTTAGCCGGCTTTTGGCCATTCCGAGGCCTGGGCAGCATATAAAAGTCAAGACCACTCGATTTACAACGTCCTGGGGGGATCCACTAATATGGACCGTGTGGTAGCCATCCGCGTCCTCACGTCCCGCCGTTTGAGACGGCAATCGATAACGACAACCCGCTTGCTCTGTCGCCGACGCTATCGAATTGTCGGCGCGGCGATCCGAGGCTACACTTAGCCCAATGGCCTAGCGACCGATCGCGCACCGAGCGCCAATTTGAAGAGTCGAGCCGAGACCAAGGCACGACGATCGACGACATCGCGGACTGCGACACCCGCAACCAACTTGGCGGGCATTAGTTGAACTCATCGATCGCCCAGAATTGATTATTTGTGGCCGGCGCTCTTTTCTGAAAGCTTGAGTGCCGATCCTGAAAGAGCCGAACGCGGCCGCGAGCATACAGCGTGCTTAATGATCGAGTTAGGCGGCGATCGGAATCGACGACATTCGAAACCAGACCGGGATGAACGGAATGCAGCGAACCTCACACGAATCGAGAGCGTCGGGCCGAGTCTGAAGGGTCTGCGAATAGCTGCTCGGTAGTCTCAACAAGGTTTGACATCGCCGAACCAGGTGTGCCGCCGCTCCTCATAAGGAGACCGTACGTCGCCTCTGTCGGCCGGCGGATGCATTCATTGAGTTGCGTCATTCGCAATCCGTGATGCTCTCTTTTGAACCTGCAATGCTCAAGCCCGTCCAATTCTGAATTCGGCACTCTCGTGTCCTCGCGCACAGGACGAAGACAACCAGCACCTCAGATTCAAGCATTAACGCGACGCAAGGGTTTCAGCGCAGTCCCGAGGAGAGATTGATGTCAGTATATCGGATATCGATGCGGCTGCCGAATGATGCCGGGGAAGGTTTGGGCGCGCGTTGTGAGGGCACGAAGGGCGTCGAGCAGAGGCGGCTTGCGGCCAGGTTC
>NZ_SRUU01000248.1 GCF_004791585.1 Mesorhizobium sp. M1C.F.Ca.ET.210.01.1.1 | reverse complement strand
CCGACAAGGATACCTCGGCGCTCGCCATCACCGGGGTCAATCTTCCGAGCGGCGCGAGCATCAAGGATGCGTCCGGTGTTGCGGCGAACCTCTCGGGCGCGGTGAAGACGTTCTCCGGGCTCCAGATCGATCCGATCTTGCCGGCGGTGACGCAGGCCACAGCTTCGCCGGGAACCGGCACCGAGCACGTCGGAGACACGGTCACGCTGACACTCGGCTTCAACGAGGCCGTGGCGGTATCGGGCACGCCGACGCTGTCGCTCAACAATGGCGCGACC
>NZ_SRUU01000247.1 GCF_004791585.1 Mesorhizobium sp. M1C.F.Ca.ET.210.01.1.1 | reverse complement strand
ATCAGGGCTTATGATGTCGTGACCTTTGGCGAGAAGGTCAAATTCGGTGGAGCCGCCGTTCCGACATATGAAGTCACCCGCAGCTTCATCGACGCCGGTACGGTCCGAAGGGATTGAGAATCTTGCCGAACCCATGGGTAACCAGCAGAAGTCCCGCCGTGACACGCAAAATGGTCTCCACCACATCGTGTGTCCCGTTATAAAGCGGTGCAACGGCGGGAACGAACAGACGCTGACGATGATTGTCGAACTGGGCCATAGGATATCTCTGTTTGAGC
>NZ_SRUU01000246.1 GCF_004791585.1 Mesorhizobium sp. M1C.F.Ca.ET.210.01.1.1 | reverse complement strand
GAGGACTTTTTCAACACAGATCTGAAGGAGCTCGGCTACCTTCCAAGCCGTGTGATTCCGCAGCAATCTCCCTATGAGCTGAAACGTGGTTCCGTCATCCCGGCCACCCTAATCACTGGTATCAACTCCGATCTTCCCGGCCGCATCACCGCACAGGCCTCCCAGAACGTCTACGACAGCGCCACGGGGCATTACGTTCTCATTCCTCAGGGTACAAAGCTATTTGGCCGTTACGATAGCAAGGTGTCATTCGGGCAGAGTCGCGTTCTCATGGTCTG
>NZ_SRUU01000245.1 GCF_004791585.1 Mesorhizobium sp. M1C.F.Ca.ET.210.01.1.1 | reverse complement strand
CATGGCTGGTCCTCCGGATTGGGTCACCAGGAGATCAACTTCCGGTCGCTTCGTTCCACTTCTTGACGTAGTCGGGCAGCTTGGTCAGCGCGTCGTCCCAGTTCGGCGCCCAGATGGTCACGCCCTTCATGGCGTCCTGCAACTTGCCGAAATTGGCGTCGTCCGGCTTGACATCCTTGCGGGCCGGCAGGCCGAGCGCGACAGAGCTCACCGTCGACTGCGCTTCCTTGGAGAGCAGGAATTCGATCAGCTTCTTGCCGTTGTCGCCATTGGGCGCG
>NZ_SRUU01000244.1 GCF_004791585.1 Mesorhizobium sp. M1C.F.Ca.ET.210.01.1.1 | reverse complement strand
CGGCACTGCAGCCGGGCAGCTCGATCATGCCGGGCAAGGTCAACCCGGTGATTCCGGAAGCAACCGTGATGGCCTGCGCGCAGGTGATCGGCCACCACACCGCGATCACCGTGGCCGGGCAGACCGGCAACTTCCAGCTCAACGTCACGCTGCCGCTGATCGCGGTGAACCTGCTGGATGGCATCGGCCTGCTGGCCAATGTGTCGCGGCTGCTGTCCGACAGCGCGATTGCCGGGCTGAAGGTGCGCGAAGACCGTGTTGCCGAGGCGCTGTCGCGC
>NZ_SRUU01000243.1 GCF_004791585.1 Mesorhizobium sp. M1C.F.Ca.ET.210.01.1.1 | reverse complement strand
GAGGACAGTTCGACCCAGCTGTCGTAGCGACGGCCTTCCTGCATGTCCAGGAAGTGGTAGTAGAAGCCCTTGTAACCGGCCTTGCCGGTGCGCTGCGGGCCCATCGGCACGTCGCGGAAGAATTTCAGGGTGGTCAGGGTCCGGTCGATCGCCTGGTTGCGGCTGACCCAGC
This sequence comes from Mesorhizobium sp. M1C.F.Ca.ET.210.01.1.1, assembly GCF_004791585.1. Classification (GTDB taxonomy): domain Bacteria; phylum Pseudomonadota; class Alphaproteobacteria; order Rhizobiales; family Rhizobiaceae; genus Mesorhizobium. Next base: position 106 of record NZ_SRUU01000243.1, on the reverse strand, counting down.
CGTTCTCGATGCCGATCGGATAGGCGGTCAGCGCGAAGCCGACCGAGGCGATGCTGGCGAACGGCCGCGATGGGTAGCGGTCCGGGGTCAGCCCGTTGACCTCGTT
>NZ_SRUU01000242.1 GCF_004791585.1 Mesorhizobium sp. M1C.F.Ca.ET.210.01.1.1 | reverse complement strand
GAAAAGCGCGCTCATCGGATGGCCGGACCTCGCCAGCGGCTCCAGCGAATAGACGTCGAGCCCAGCGCCCGCGATGCGCCCGGCAAGGATCGCTTCAACGAGTGCGGCCTCATCGATCAGCGCGCCGCGCGACACGTTGACGAGGACGGCCGAAGGCTTCATGCAAGCGAGTTCTTCTTTGCCGATCAGGCCGCGCGTCTCATCGTTCAGAACGCAGTGGATCGAGACGAAGTCGCAGACCCGCAGCATGCCGTGCAGATCGTCGACCTTCTCGATCC
>NZ_SRUU01000241.1 GCF_004791585.1 Mesorhizobium sp. M1C.F.Ca.ET.210.01.1.1 | reverse complement strand
TCTTTCGCCCATGGCACGGTCTTTCTATGGCGAGAACAAGCGCGTTGCCAACAAGGCGATCAGGGCGGCCGGCTATCGCTTCCAGTTCCCGAACTACCGGGTGGCGCTGGAGCGGATGTGGGCCGAGGGTAACTGGCGGGACGGAGAGCCGCGCAGCGCGATGAGGCGTTGATGATCGATGCGGGACGCGCGGCGTGGTATGATTCGTTTCCGATCGGGCTCGCCTGACTTTGCGGCAACGGATAGACTGGAAGGGGACCCAGCCTGATGAATTTGCG
>NZ_SRUU01000240.1 GCF_004791585.1 Mesorhizobium sp. M1C.F.Ca.ET.210.01.1.1 | reverse complement strand
CGCAGGCCGAGTTCCTCGAGCGCCTCGCCGTCACCCGTTTCCCGCGCGGCCTCCGCTTCAGCCAGCAATGCCGCCAGCGCAGGCAAGGGTGCAGGCGCGGCGTTGCGAAATCGAGCTTGCTCGCGCCCGGCACGCCGGCGGCGATCCGTTCCATATAGGCCGGAGCGAAATGGGCGACATCCTGGGCGAGCTTCTGCTCTCCGGTCCCGGCGCTGGCGGCAACGCCACCGCTTCGGCGGTGGTCGGCGACATCGCCGACATCGCCAAGAGCCGGCCAG
>NZ_SRUU01000239.1 GCF_004791585.1 Mesorhizobium sp. M1C.F.Ca.ET.210.01.1.1 | reverse complement strand
GCCAGGAAGACCGTCGGCATGCAGATGCGGGGCTGGCTGTTCCTGACCGCGGTCGCGGCCGGCTCTTCGATCTGGTGTACGCATTTCATCGCCATGCTGGCCTATCAGCCCGGCGCGCCGATCACCTTCGATCCGGCGCTCACCATGATATCCCTTGTCATCGCCATTGTTGGAACCGGGGCGGGTTTCGGTCTTGCCCTCGACAAAAGCCGCGGCCTGGCGCCGGAATGGGGCGGATGCCTTGTCGGGCTGGCAATCTGTGCCATGCACTATACCGGC
>NZ_SRUU01000023.1:86114-105497 GCF_004791585.1 Mesorhizobium sp. M1C.F.Ca.ET.210.01.1.1 | reverse complement strand
ATCTTGGCCGACACGCCGTAGACACGCGCCGCATGGGCTTTGGAGAAAGCGCCTTCTATCACCGACAGCGCCATCTCCTCTCGACGCAGCGGTGTGAGACGGGCATTCTTATGGATGTTCATTCGGATCCTCCGATGGATGCTGAAGCGTGGTAACTCCAGTCTCCTCGGTCCGGTCCGAATGGACAACCTCCCGAAAGCTCACAGCTAGCCGATCATGTGCCCGGGGAGCATCCAGTTCGAAAGCTTGCTCTAAGCGGCTTGGTGACTTGGCCGAGGTCACCCAGGTGGAAATGACCAACACTTGGGGTAAGCCTAGTGGCGCTCCCCTCGATGATGTCTGGCGGGGTGGTTAGCCGCCTCCGTGGGACAAGATCAGTCTACACGAATGGGCTATAGCCTCTCCTCGCCTGCCTCACTGGCCGTCCTTCAGAGCCGGCCACACGAGCTTTTGTCTTTCAGCAGGGCGTTTTTCTCGCCAGCTACAGAGCCACACCGACGCCATTAATGAGCGTCCAGTCGACGGGTTGGATGGCCCTGTCCATCTTGCCCAGCACCTTGGCTTAGCATTTGCCGGTGCGGCGGAAGCCTTCAAGACGCAGTTCTTGACCTTCTCCAGATCAGCCTCGGATGGATATCGGCAAGGGTTCAGCTCGTCCTTTTGAACTTGCGCATCTTCGTGTTGGCCAACCCCAGGCCGCCCGACATATTTGCGGTCTATCCGGCACCTCAACTTCGAACAACCTTGCGGCAAGCTCTTGGGATAGCCCACGCTCGTGCCTCCACCACCCGCTCAGCAGAGCCAGATTTGTCGTTGATGGCACGGAACTTGCGGAGTCATTCGCAGATGCGTCACGGACCGAGAGTGTCGTCCCATGAATTCGATCACCAAAAAGGCCGCCCGACGTTGCTGGGACCGCCTGCAATTACCTTATCCCAGAATTGGGAGCAACGGCTTCAAAAGGGATAACTCATCACCTCAATTTTGTCGATCGCGCGGCCATCGAACCGCAGCCATCGATCAGACTTCCGCCTCGTTGCACTCATTGCGACCGCCTTGGTGCTTGCGACAACCGCTCAATTCTGGCTGCCAGGATAACCACATATGGCGACGGAACTTCCTGCTTCAAAGCAATATAGAGATCGTCGATCATCCCCCCATCAAGGCCTCGATCGAGGACACCGCGTTCGGCTTGCTTGGTTCGCAGTGAACAGACCGCACTTCGACGAATGCGATCGATGCGACCGCGCCGAGAACTCTCCCGCATTGTCGACGGTTGGGTCCGTCGGCCCTCCGATGAGGCCTCGGATGCGTCGGGCGCCGAGGCCTCGACTGATGCCGACTGGCCGCCGCCGGAAGGTCTCGCGGCTTTGATCCCCGGCGATGTAGCCACCCCTGCTGCAACAGCTCCTAGCCGGAGAACTCATTCATGACCGAATCGGCGACAGATTTAGTGGACGCGGCTTTGTTCGACCGAGATCGGCTTGACCCAGAAAGTCCCTATCAACGTTCTGGCCCTGCATGGGGTGCCATCATTTCGCTTTCCTTCGGCACCTTCGGGCTTGTGACGGCAGAGTTTCTGCCCGCCAGCGTTCTGACACCGCTCGCGCATGATCTCCGTATCACCACGGGCACGGCTGGACAGGCGCTAACAGCGACCGCAATCGTCGCGGCGATCTCGGCACCGATAATCGCCATCGTGACAAAGCGTCTGGACCGCAGGGTCGTCATCTGGGCGATGACGCTCCTGCTGATCCTGTCGAACGTTCTGGCAGAGGTTGCGGGGTCGCTGCCGGTTTTGCTGGCGGCACGCGTCGTCCTTGGCATATCGCTTGGTGGTTTTTGGTCTATTTCGGCAGCGTTGGCGATGCGGCTGGTTCCAAGTCACCTCATGCCGCGCGCCATGTCGATCATCCTCACCGGCGTTTCTGTCGCCTCCGTCTGCGCGGCTCCAATCGGCGCTTATGTCGGTGACATTTGGGGATGGCGAGCCTCGTTCAAGGTCGCCGCAATCGTGAGTGCCGTTGCGCTGCTCGTGCAACTCGTAACCATTCCGCCACTGCCTCCGATCGAAGTGCGCAGATTCCGCAGTCCGCTGGATGTCGCGAAGAATCCGGCGATGAAGGTTGCGGTGCTAGTCGTGCTATTGGTCGCTTCCGGCCATTTTGCCAGCTTCGCCTACATCCGCGCCTTTCTCGAGAGCGTTCCTGCGCTCGAAAAGAAGTCAATCCCGCTCGTGTTCCTTGCTTTTGGCACGGCCGGCGTCTTCGGCAATTTAGCCGGCGCATTCCTCACCAAACACAGTCTCAAGGCGGTCGCGGCCCTGCCGCCCCTGCTCATTGCCGTAGCCGCTGTCTCGCTCCTGACTATGGGAGCATCGGCCTTGACCTCGGCAATTGCAGTTGCCGTATGGGGCTTTGCTTTTGGCGCGGTCCCGGTCGGATTGCAGACATGGATGGTGCTACGCGCCGCTCCGAAACAGGCCGAGAGCGCTGGTGTACTGATGGTCATAACCTTCCAAGTGGCCATCGCAGCCGGCACAACTTTCGGTGGCCTATTGGTGGATCACACGGGTATTGCCAGTGTCTTTGTCTACAGCGCGGTTGCCACGTTCCTCGCTGTCTTGACAGTATTTTTGCTCGGCCCGAACCGCAAAACCTGACCGCCTGGTGGGGAGTGACGGTCGGCGGCGTTCACGCTATTGCCACCTCTGAGCTCGGCCCAAAGGCCGCGGCTTCGTCGTAACCATGCGGTCGATGGGGCAGCGCCAAATTGCTTCCTGCTCATCGCGTTGCGATAATACAGCGCGCTTATTGCGTCATCGTGTCCCCGGTCTCGGCTTCAATGCCCGGCTACTGGCTGCGGAGGCAGATGGGCGCCGGCGTCCCACCGACGACGATCGGTCTTTTCTCATGTAGCTGTCGGGGAAACGAGGCAGGTTTTCCGCCAGAACCCGCCAGTCGTCGCGCTCGCGTTCGCCTTCCTTGCGCGCACCGAACAACTGGATGATGATCTTGCCGTCGGACCCATATGCTTCGAGCGAGGTGACGTGACTGTCATTGGTCGGCTTGCGCACGGCCCAAACCTCACGGATTTGGTGGGTCCTGAGATGCAGCCGGAACGTTTCGTCCAGCACATGGATGCACGGCCCGATCTGCTTGACCGACTTGATTAAGCCGGAATGGGTCTGGATAGAACCTCGGTTGCCGACGAAGCACATGATCGGCAATTCGTCTTCGGCCGCACGCTGGAGCACGGCGCCAACTGCGGCATTGTCGAGCAGCCAAGCGTAATCCTGGCCGACCATGCGCAAAGCCTGGCAGCGGCTGAGCTTGAGCGTCTTTAGAAGGTTGACGTCAGTCAGCCGGCTCCAGTGCTCGCGTAGGTCGTCCACCGTGCCGGCCCAGTCCGCAGTCCTCGCGCCCAGGTCGGCTACTCTCGCCTTAAGCGACATGGTCGGCTCCTGGTTGGCGGATACGAGCTCGGCCACCAGCTTTCGATAGGCATGAAGGTTGGAGACCGGCCTGAGATGCACCTTATGCACTGCTGCGCCGGTGGCGTCGAAGAATTGCAAACTGCGCTGGATTCCGCCGCGATGGCGCCTTTCAACAGCGAAACCATACCTCCAAGCTTGCGGGAAGACGCGAAGGTCGAATTCGTCACCAAGGACCATGGCGTGATTGTTGCCGGTTATCACTCTGTTGAAGACGCCAATCTTTTCGTGCACGGCACCTTGATTGCGGGTCAGCGCCGTCACTTCGCCCACGAATTCGAGGCCCGTCAGAACGTGATTGACGCGCGGGTCGATGCGTGCCGCGCCGAAACCGCAATGGGCCGCGACCAGTTCCGCTTCCGAAATGGCCAATTGGGCTGCGAAATCACGCGCGGGAATGTTCGGACAGACTTCCCACGCACGCCGGATTTCGTTGGGCGACCGCTTCTTGCGCTGATCCATGTTTTTACCCCTGCCCCGTTCTTCTTTTGACGATCGATCGAAAAACGGGCCTCAGGGGTGTGCACGGCGGACGCGATCGATCGTCAGGCACATGCCAGTCGAATCCTGTCTCCGGGCGGTCAGCGGCCAATCGCCGGTAGAGAGCGATTGTTGGGTGGTCGGCGCCAATCGGCCGATCGAGCATTCGGGTACCACCGGCGGTGCTGCTTTCCCACTCAAGGCGGGTCTGATGGATCATATTGCTCTCCTTCGTTCTTCGATTGCGAGGGCAACCCAAAGGTGAATCGGCCGGCAATTTTGCCGCCGCAACGAAGGCTTCACAAAAATCGTGCCAGTTGCTCCGCGGCAAGCTCTGAACATCTTTGGCTCTGTTCATTGCTTTACGCGTGAGTGCATCGCGAACTCAGGCGCCCTTCCTGTGACGCGGACGCGACAAATCCGACAGTAAGTGTCGGTTGTCGGACGTCTCCCCAGCAATCGAGCATAAGAGACGTCGGGATGTCCTACGGTTTTTGACACGTCTTCCCTTTGGCACGGTCCATGCGAGATGATCCGCGAAAACGTCGGACCGAGGAGAAATCGAGCCATGATTACGCTCACCGACAACGCTGTTGCCGCCATCAAGGCCGCTCTTTACCGCGCCAGCGAGCCGGCGGAAGGATTTCGCATCATGGTCCATGCCGGCGGCTGCGCCGGCTTCCAATACTCAATGGGCCTGGAGAGCGTCTCACGTGAGGGCGATGCGATCATCGAGCGAGATGGGCTCAAGGTGTTCATGGATAGAGGCTCCCAACCCCATGCAGCCGGCATGACCGTGGACTTCGTCACTGGGCTCGAAACATCCGGCTTTGTTTTCGATAACCCCAATGCGCGTGAGACGTGCGGCTGCGGCAAGTCCTGCAAATGATTGCGAGGGAACAGGCTATGTTCGACTATAGCGACGCCAAGGAATACTGCGTCGAACCGGCACCGCCGGCGCTCTGGAACCGGCCGACACGCACTGTCGGCCCGGAACAATTGCGTTCGGTGATGCGCCAAATCGCGATCATCGATCGTTGCCGTGGGCAAGCAAACAAAATTGCCCGAAACAGCTGAATTCCCGGCAGATGCCGCCACCAAAGGGCAATGTCGACAGCGACCGGTCAGCCAAGCCATCGCTCGCCCGGCCGCCCACCTTACCAGATACGATATGCGCCAGAGGTTCAATGGCCCGCCTACCCTTGAATCATTTCAGCAGTTGAAGGATCACTCCCATGAACCCTGTCTATCTCGACAACAACGCAACGACGCGGGTTGATCCTGCAGTCGTTGGAGCGATGTTGCCTTTCTTTACGGAGCAATTTGGCAATCATTCGTCCATGCACGCCTATGGCGCATCGGTTGCTGAAGCCGTGAGAAAGGCGAGGCAACAGTTGCAAGCCCTCATCGGCGCGGGATTCGAGGACGAGATCATCTTCACCTCGGGCGGGACTGAAAGCGACAGTACAGCCATCCTTTCGGCGCTGGAGGTGATGCCCGACCGAACGGAAATAGTGACTTCCGCGGTTGAACATCCGGCCGTTCTGAAGTTGTGCGCGCACCTTGAAAAGACGCGCGGCGTCAAGGTGCACATTATCCCAGTCGATCACCACGGCCGGCTCGACCTGGACGCCTACAGAACCGCTCTCACTCCACAAGTGGCAATCGTCTCGATAATGTGGGCGAACAATGAGACCGGTACGATCTTTCCCGTGGTTAAGCTTGCCGATCTAGCCAGGGAAGTCGGCGCGCTTTTCCACACTGATGCAGTGCAGGCGGTCGGAAGGCTTCCGATTGAGCTGAAATCGACCGCGATCGACATGCTGTCGCTCTCCGCCCACAAGCTGCATGGTCCAAAGGGGATAGGCGCGCTTTATGTAAGACGTGGCGTGCGCTTCTCCTCCATGATCAAGGGTGGGCACCAAGAGCGCGACCGGCGTGCAGGCACTGAAAACACACCCGGCATAGTCGGACTGGGCATGGCGGCCGAACTCGCCTTGAAATTCATGGACGAGACAAAACGAATAAAATGGTTGCGCGACCGCCTTGAGAACGGGATCATCCAGCGCATCCCAAACACATCCATCAACGGCGATCCGCAAGAGCGATTGCCAAACACTGCAAACATTGGATTCGAAGGTATCGAAGGCGATGCAATTCCAATTGTCCTGAGCCGGCTGGGAATCGCCTGTTCCGCCGGGTCCGCCTGTGCCTCTGGCTCACTGGAACCGAGCCATGTTCTGATCGCTATGAACGCGGCATGTGGGGCAGTCCGCTTCTCCTTGTCGCGTGACAACGGCGAAGATGACGTAGACCGCGTGCTTGAGGTCCTGCCTGCGATCACCGAGAAGCTACGGGCCGTTCCCAGTGCTGGACTGTGCGGGCGAGGTGCAGAACAGCTTCATTCCGGCCCGGGTCCGAGCGGCACAATAGCCGACGAGCCGTGAGGTCTTCCTCAACGTGACGACCCTGCGCAATGGAGAGCAGTCAAACTCGGGGTCGCCTTCACCACTTCAGAAAAGCTTGAGATCGCCAAGTCTCTTGCCCAGCCGCCGTGCCAGAGGTCGGCACGCCGTCAGCAATGTCACCAATGCATCGACACCACAATTACGCGCCGGGAGAATACAATGAACTGCTCCGCTGATAGCCGCCCGATCGATCGCACCGATATCCTAGCGCGACTGAAGGGCCTGTCGGCCGCGGAGGACTTCTTCGCCTGCCTTGGCGTCTCCTACGACCCGAAAGTGATGAATGTCTCGCGGCTCCATATCATGAAGCGCGTGGGCCAATACCTTGCCGAAGAAGATTTCTCCGGTCTGCCTAACCAGGTAATCGCCGCGCGGGTGCGCGCCAAGCTGGAACGCGCCTACGAAGATTTCGCGACTTCCTCGCCGCTCACGCAACGTGTGTTCAAGGTGCTAAGGGACCACGATCCAAACATATGTCCCGCACCTGGCCGCGCCTTCGTCCCGCTCGACTCTGCACTGAAGCGGTTCGGAAAGTAATGAGCCCGACACGGCTGCGACGCGACAATGTCGAGAAGTCGACAAATCCAGTCCTCATGACGCCTCCTCGGAAGCAAACGAAGCCACCTTCTGGAATAGAGGCAGGAAGACGACTTGGCATGAACGATGCAGGCAATGAGGCGAACCGCCAAGCACGAATCCGGACTGGGAGCTTAGAGAAACCGCCAATGCATATCGTAATCTGCATCAAGCAGGTGCCGGATTCGGCACAGATCCGCGTGCACCCGGTGACGAACACGATCATGCGTCAGGGTGTTCCGACCATCATCAATCCTTACGACCTGTTCGCCCTCGAAGAAGCGCTCAAACTGCGCGACGTTCATGGTGGCGAGGTTACTGTGCTCACAATGGGTCCGCCCATGGCGGAGGACTCGCTGCGAAAGGCGCTCGGTTACGGTGCTGACCGAGCAGTTCTCTTGACGGACCGCTATTTTGCCGGATCCGATACGCTGGCGACTTCCTTTGCTCTTTCGCAAGCAATCGCAAAAATTGGGGAGACTTTCGGCAGGCCGGACATCGTCTTCACCGGCAAGCAGACGATTGACGGCGATACCGCCCAGGTCGGACCGGGCATAGCCAAGCGCCTAGATTTATCGCAACTTACCTATGTCGCGAAGATTGCCTCCATCGATCTCGATACGCGAGAGATCGAAGTCGCGCGTCGCGCCGAAGGCGGCACCCAGTTGCTGAAGAGCAGACTCCCTTGCCTCATTACCATGCTGGAAGACACCAACGAAATCCGCCGGGGCTCGCTCCAGCAGGCTCTGTGCGCGGCGCGCAGGCAAGTCGTGAAGTGGACTGCAGCCGACGCCGGCATTGACGATCTCACCCGGTGCGGTCTGCGTGGCTCGCCTACAGTCGTCAAGCGTGTTTTCGCCCCCACCGCACGGGCAGAAAGGGCGGCGCAGATCGACACCGCGGAAAGGGGCTTGCAGGACATAGCCGATGAACTCATCGCCGATATCTTAACCCGCCGGCCGGCGCTGGAACATGAGCTGGCCTTCAACAGCGGCACGTGACGGCCAGGAGCAGAAAATGTCGACCGCAAGCCAAACCACCCCTCGCATTGCCCCCGGCCGTGCCGGTGTAAAGAAAGAACTTCCCGACCATTTCAAAGACTACCGGCACGTGTGGGTCTTCCTCGAGCTCGAACGCGGCAATGTGCATCCTGTATCATTCGAACTGCTGGGCGAAGGCCGCAAATTGGCCGACAAGCTTGAAGTCCAGCTCGCGGGCGTCGTGCTGGGACCGCCGGGCGAGATGGTCGAGGACGCTGTTGCCGAGGCCTTCGCTTACGGGGCGGATCTTGTCTACATCGTCGATGCGCCGCCGCTCGCCGACTACCGGAACGAGCCGTTCGCCAAGGCGCTCACGGATCTGGTCAATACCCATAAACCCGAAATCCTCCTTCTCGGCGCGACCACACTGGGCAGGGATCTTGCAGGCTCGGTAGCGACGACCCTGCAGACGGGGCTCACGGCCGACTGCACCGAACTTGATGTAGATTCCGACGGTTCACTCGCCGCGACCCGTCCGACTTTTGGTGGCTCATTGTTGTGTACGATCTATACACTAAATTACCGGCCGCAAATGGCGACGGTGCGACCAAGGGTCATGCCTATGCCGCAACGGGTGGATAAGCCGGTCGGGCGTGTCATGCGGCACAAGCTGTCGCTCGTTGAGGACGATATCGTCACCAAAGTCCTCGGCTTCCTACCGGATAACCAGTCGGCAATGGCAAATCTTGCCTATGCGGATGTCGTGGTTGCGGGAGGCCTCGGTCTCGGAGCGGCGGAGAACCTTCAGCTTGTGAAGAATCTTGCCCGAGCGATCGGCGCCGAGCATGGCTGTTCGCGCCCCTTGGTCCAGAAGGGCTGGATGCCGGCTGATCGACAGATTGGACAAACTGGCAAGACCATTCGACCGAAGCTTTACATCGCGGCCGGAATTTCCGGCGCCATCCAGCACCGAGTTGGGGTCGAGGGGGCCGATCTCATCGTCGCGATCAACACCGATCCGAACGCGCCGATTTTCGAGTTCGCCCACCTCGGGATCGTCACGGATGCAATCCGCTTCCTGCCCGCACTGACGGAAGCCTTCACCCGGCGGCTGTCGCCGCACAGTCGAGACAAGCTTGCGAGTTGAGGGAGAGGACATGATTGAACAATTCGATGCCATAGTGGTCGGAGCCGGCATGTCTGGAAACGCAGCTGCTTACACTTTGGCAAGCCAGGGGCTGAAGGTACTGCAGTTGGAGCGCGGGGAATATCCGGGCTCTAAGAACGTCCAGGGTGCCATAATGTACGCGAACATGCTGGAGAAGATCATCCCGGACTTCCGGGATGATGCGCCCCTCGAGCGGCACCTGGTCGAACAGCGACTTTGGGTGTTGGACGACACGTCTCACACCGGAATTCATTACCGGTCGGACGACTTCAATGAGGCGAAACCCAACCGCTACACGATCATTCGCGCCCAGTTCGACAAATGGTTTTCCCGCAAGGTGCGCGAGGCTGGCGCGACGGTCCTGTGTGAGACGACCGCGACGGAACTCGTCCGTGATGGCAATGGCAAGGTGATCGGCGTCCGCACAGACCGGGCTGGCGGAGTGGTCTTCGCGAATGTGGTCGTTCTCGCAGAAGGGGTGTCGGGATTGCTTGGCACTCGCGCAGGCCTGCGCGAGATGCCGAAGCCGGAGACCGTGGCGCTTGCCGTCAAGGAAATGCATTTCTTGCCCGAAGAGGTCATTGGCCAGCGGTTCGGGGTCAAGGGCGATGAAGGCTGCGTAATCGAGGCCGTGGGCACGATCTCTCGCAGCATGGCCGGGCTCGGCTTCCTTTACACCAACAAGGAGTCGATATCACTCGGCATCGGCTGCCTGGTCTCGGATTTCGCCGCGACGATGGAGAGCCCGTCCGCCCTCCTGGATGCGATGAAAAACCATCCTTCGATCCGGCCGCTGATCGCTGGCTCGGAGGTGAAAGAATATGCCGCCCATCTTATCCCCGAAGGTGGTTACAAGGCCATTCCGCAGCTCTTCGGCGACGGTTGGGTCATCGTCGGCGACGCAGCGCAACTGAACAATGCCATTCACCGTGAGGGTTCGAACCTTGCCATGACCTCGGGTCGTGTCGCGGCTGAGGCGATCATCAAAGTCAAAAGCCGCAACGGTCCTATGACCAAAGCGAACCTTGCGCTCTACAAGACGATGCTGGATGACTCCTTTGTGATCAAGGATCTTAAGAAATACAAGGACATGCCAGCCTTGCTCCACACCAATTCCAGCAACTTTTTTGACAGCTATCCGCGGCTGATGTCGCATGCCGCTCAGAACTTCATGCGTGTCGACGGCACGCCGAAGATCGAGAAGGAAAAGAACACCACGGCCGCCTTCATCAACGCGCGCTCGCGCTGGGGGTTGGTCAGCGACGCGGTCCGCCTGGCATTGGCATGGCGCTGAAGAGGGTACAAGATGACGATCGCAGTGACGAAGGTTCGTGTCGAGGACAAACTTTACCAGAACCGCTATCTGGTCGATTCCGGCCGCCCCCATATTATAGTGCGACCGCACGACAAGCCAAGCGCGAACTTGCTTGCGTTGACCTACGTCTGTCCGGCGAAATGCTATGAGTTGAATGACAAGGGTCAAGTCGAGATCACCGCCGACGGCTGCATGGAATGCGGCACCTGCCGGATATTGTGCGAGAAAGGCGGCGACATCGAGTGGAACTATCCGCGCGGCGGCTTTGGTGTCCTGTTCAAGTTCGGATGATCAGCCGGGACCGTGCCAAGAGCATGCCGGCAGCGAGCAACTGCGGCACACCATGAGCCTCTCCATCCACTTGCAAAGAGCTAGTGAATATTGGCCTTTCGCAATTCAAATTTCCTTGACTCGTTAGCGGTGTCCTCAGGCCACGGCGCTGCCCTGTGCGCCGGACTTACCACCGGTCACGTGGTCGAGCCCCTTTGGGACAACGCCCGGCCATCGTGCCGGATGGCAGCCACAACGGCCGGTGAGCAAGTGGAACGGCACAACCCATGGCAAAGACGTATGTGCTAGTGCATGGTGCCTGGCATGGCGGATGGTGTTGGCGGGACGTGGCTGCCAATCTTCGCAAGATGGGATGCCACGTGACCACGCCGACCAGGTGTCGGCGAACGCGCACGTTTGCTGTGCAAGGACATCACGCCCGACACATTCGTGACCGACATCGTCAACCACATTGTGACGGAAGAGCTGAGCGATGTGATCCTTGTCGGTCACAGTCTAGGCGGCATCAGCATCACCGGCGCCGCCGACCGGATACCCGACCATATCAGCCATCTCGTTTATCTCGACAGCGCCATCGTCGAGAGCGGTCAAAGTGTATTCAGCACCATGCCCCCCGACATCGTCGCGGCCCGTCGAAAATTGGTTGCGGAGGAAGGACGGGGTATCTTCATGCCGACTCCGCCGCCAACAGCATTCGGCATTCCCGAGGGACACTCGCTCACGGACTGGGTGCGGCGCCGGATAACACCGCATCCGGCAGGCACCTACGAAAGCGGACTTAAGCTCGAGCACCCGCTCGGCAACGGCAGACCCCGAACCTATGTCGTCTGCACTAATCCACTCCACCCGCCGATGGCGGGAGCGCGAGAATGGGTCGCGAAGCAGGATGGCTGGGCGTGGCAGGAACTCGCCACTGGCCACGACGCAATGATCCTCGCGCCGACGGAAGTTGCTCTCCTTCTTAGCGCAGTCGGCTGAGGAACCAAGTAGGGTGAGCGGCGGCCGATTCTCAGGCCGTGGCCTTGAGCTCTGGTGCACGGATAGGCCCAACGGGTCGTTCCGGTGGCGCCACCGAAACCACTAGGCGGGAGTGGCCTGTCCTGCCGACGTCGCAAGCTTGCGAGCGTTCCGCCGCGGCCGCAGCCCGTAGCGCCGGGCAACCTCCGAGATCACCGCGTCGGCTCCAGGGTCTCGGAATGACTCCGTGCCTTGTCGTCCATCGACCAATGCCGCCGACCAACAGCGCCGTTGATCACCCTCGAAAACGCCGAGGCTGCCGCTCAGGGTCAATCGTAAGTTCAAGTTCAGACACAAGCCGATCTCCGATCCACCTCAGAATCGGCAGGCCCACAGATCGCGGGTCCTCCTGGAAGGACACAGCGCTTACCCTTGAAATATGGAGAACCATGGCTTTGCGCCGTCGGCAGTTGAGCTGATCTCGCAATGCTATTTCCCCGGCAACGTCCGAGCCGGAGAACTGCGTGCTTGGCGTTCTCCTCTGGAAGGAACCAATCTTTCGGAACGTGGCAATGTCATCGACGAGCTCTCACGGGCCAGCACGATGCCGGTTCGGCGCATCGGCGCCCCCTGAACACGAGATAGCCACTTGCGATTCTAACGATACGGCCGGACGGGGGCTGAGACCGCGGCGGACGGAGCGTGACGGCTGATCGACACAATGGAGAAGGCCGGCTGGGTTCAGGCTAATGCGGCTCGAATTCTCGGCCTCAAGCTGCGACAAGTCGGCTAGGCGATACGCCGGCATAGTATCGAGGTGAAGGAAATTCTAAGAGCCTGATGAGCCAATCGTCAGGCCAGTGGTCTTGCGCGCCCTGTGCGCGACAAGGAGTGCTTCGTGCTTCTGAACGGATTTGGACTTGCACTGTCGCAAGCAGGACAAAATTGTGTCGCGCCGGCCTGACACAATGCGATATCGACCCGAATAGTGAACTGAAGCCGCTTTTTTCAGTTGGTATGGCTCTTGCACCTTGAACCGCGACGTTACCAGCAACGGAGCCGTTTGATGTCCTCACCGACAGTTTCGATTGAGGGGCCGACTAGCACGACATCCGAGGGTTTTCTGGCAGCCGCGAAATCCGGTGGCTGCGCATCGTCCTCCTACGGCTCGTCGCCGACCAGCCCGGGCGAAGGGGATCCGGCTATTTGGGAAAGGATCAAGGATCACCCCTGCTTTTCGGAGGAAGCGCATCATTATTTCGCGCGTATGCATGTGGCGGTCGCGCCGGCTTGCAATGTCCAGTGCAACTATTGCAATCGCAAATACGATTGCGCCAACGAGAGCCGGCCTGGTGTTGTGTCTGAGAAGTTGACGCCCGACCAAGCGCTACGCAAGGTCATCGCCGTTGCCAACAAAGTTCCGCAGCTTTCGGTTCTTGGCATCGCTGGGCCGGGGGATGCCTGTTACGATTGGGAGAAAACGAAGGCAACGCTCGACCGCGTCATCAGGGAAATCCCCGACATAAAGCTGTGCGTCTCCACTAATGGGCTCGTGCTGCCGGACCATGTCGCCGAGCTTGCCGAAATGAATGTTGATCACGTGACGGTCACCATCAACATGGTCGACCCGGAAGTCGGCGCGAAGATCTATCCATGGATCTTTTATGAAAATCGCCGCTACTTCGGCATCGAAGCCGCTCGAATCTTGCACGCGCGGCAGATGCTGGGCCTGGAGATGCTGAGCGCGCGCGGCATCCTCACCAAAATCAACTCGGTGATGATTCCTGGAGTGAACGACCAGCACCTGTTTGAGGTGAACAAAATGGTCAGGGAGCGGGGCGCGTTTCTGCACAACGTGATGCCTCTGATTTCGGACCCGGCGCACGGTACCCACTACGGACTCATCGGGCAGCGCGGCCCAACGGCAATGGAGATGATGGCTCTTCAGGATCGACTTGAAGGTGGCGCCAAGTTGATGCGCCACTGCCGGCAGTGCCGGGCAGATGCTGTCGGCCTGCTCGGTGAAGATCGTGGCCAGGAATTCACGCTGGACGGGATTCCCGACGATGTCGCCTACGATGCTGGCAAGCGTCAGGCCTATCGGCAGGTGGTCGCACACGAGCGCCGTGATCATGAGGCGGCGAGGAGCGAGGCCATCGGTATGGTCAAGGCAACAGACTCCGAAAAGTCGCTTCTGGTTGCGGTGGCCACTAAGGGAGGTGGACGGGTCAACGAACACTTCGGCCACGCGAAGGAATTCCAGGTTTATGAAGTCTCGCCTAGAGGGATCAGCTTGGTCGGGCATCGGAAGGTCGAGCGGTATTGCCTCGGAGGCGGGGGCGAAGACGCCATCCTCGAGGGCGTCATCGCAGCGCTCGAAGGCATACACATAGTGCTATGCGCCAAGATCGGAAATCGCCCGAAGGAACAACTCTCGCGAGCTGGACTGCGCGTAACCGACGCCTATGGCCATGACTACATCGAGACCGCAGTCAGCGCACTTTACGCGGCAGAGTTTGGGATCAGACCACTAGCGGCGACGGCCTGAGCCGTCTCGTCCGATAACCAGGAGTTAGAATGGCTTTAAAGATCATCGCATCCCAATGTACCCAATGCGGGGCCTGCGAGTTCGAATGTCCTTCGGAAGCGATCAAGTTCAAGGGCGACGCCTATGTGATCGATCCAAACAAGTGCACCGAATGCAAGGAGGCCTTCGATACGCAGCAATGCGTGTCGGTCTGTCCGGTACCGAAAACCTGCGTTCCCGCTTGATTCCTACCGAAACGGTCGGGTTCGCCGCACGACGACGCCTGCAACCCGCGACCACAACAAAAGCCTCGAGAAAGGAATGGACAGCATGTGGTCCAGACGCGAACAGGAGGTCGAAATCGGCAGACCGCCACGGTTCATGCAGGGTGAGCGGGTCCGTGCGATACGCCACATAAAAAACGACGGCACCTATCCCGGCAAGGAGATCGGCGAAAACCTCGTGCGGAAGGGCGACGAAGGCTACGTGCGCGACATTGGAACCTTTCTCCAGCAATTCTTCATCTATGCGGTCGAATGGATCGATCGTGGCACGGTCGTCGGCATGCGAGCGCGCGAACTCATTAGCCTCGACAAAGTCGAGGTTCCCTGCGGAGCTGAAGGCATTTCCAACGGGGGAACAGCCGGATGAAAGTAATGATTCGCAGGACCGCTACTGGCTTGTCGGCTTATGTCCCCAAGAAGGATCTCGAAGAGCCGATCACCGAGATTGAGAACGCTGACTTATGGGGCGGGACCGTGACGCTCAGGAACGGTTGGCGG
This sequence comes from Mesorhizobium sp. M1C.F.Ca.ET.210.01.1.1, assembly GCF_004791585.1. Lineage (GTDB taxonomy): Bacteria > Pseudomonadota > Alphaproteobacteria > Rhizobiales > Rhizobiaceae > Mesorhizobium. The sequence continues at coordinate 90,460 of NZ_SRUU01000023.1, read as the reverse complement.
CTCATGCTGCCCGACCTTCCGCGCGACACGCGTTTGCCGATCACCGTCGAGGCGATGAAGATTTCCGACGGGGCCTGATGCCGGTGGGTTCAGTGGCGGAGAGGAAACGCGTATGAACACGATGCTGAGCTGGGACCATCTCGTCGTCGTCCGGGGCAGTTTTGCCAAAAAACTGATTGACCTGCTGAACGGCGCTCTCAAGGCCGATCGAGTGATCCCCTATCTCGGTCCTGGTCTTCTGCAGCTTAACCCACCGGAATCACCTGTACCTTGCACCCCTGAAGATGTCGCCGCGGCCCTCAACAAGCGGGCGCCTGCCCCTTCCAGGATTCGCACCAATATGTGGTCGGTCGCGCAGTTTATCGAGCAGCGCCGACATCGTCGGACTCTCCAAGCGTGGATGGCGGAGATATTCGCAGCCCCCGCCGAGCCGACCGTTCTTCACGCCTGGCTCGCAACCCTTCAACTGTCTGTCATCATCGACAGCTGGTACGATGGCGCCATGCGAGCAGCCCTTGCAGAGGCCGGCCAAACAGACGTTGTCGAGATACAAGGAACGACGCGCGCGACCGGAATCGGTAACATCTGGACGAGAACTTACGATTTGTCAGGAACAGAACTCGAGGCCGAACAAGTGGCTAGGACGGTGCTCTATGCGCCGCACGGCAGCGTCAGGCCGGCGGCAAACTTCCTCGTGGCTGATTCCGATTACGTCGAAGTCCTAACCGAAATTGATATCCAGACGCCGATCCCGGACGCGGTGAAGCAACGGCGCGTCAACCGGGGTTTTTTCTTCGTGGGCTGCCGCTTCAACGATCAGATGCTGCGCACATATGCCAGACAGCTGATGAAGCGCTCCACTGGCCCACATTTTGCGGTGATCGATTCGGCTACGCTGACCAGAAACGAACGTCGTTTCCTTGCCGAAGGCGCAATCACGGTCATCGACATGCCGATCCGCAACGCCGCGGCTCGCCTCGTCGGGGTCGATGCTAGCCAGGATTAATGGCCGGCGATTGCTGGTGAGTCGCTGCTTGCCTCCAAGGGCGAAAACTCAGTTGGGAATACATTCGTGAGTAGTAATGCTAGTGGCAGCACAACGTAGGCTCTGAATTCGTTGGGCGATGTGAAAGGGTCCGCTGCTGCGGGACGTGAGCACGTTGCGGCGGCATTACGCACATGATCTTGTGACCCCCGTGGCAAAAGAACTGAAGCGCCCGAGTCGCGACAACATATGCAGCGCTCAATGGCTTCGACAAAAATTCGGCACAGTTTCGACAGTTCGCATGCACCTCCAGGGTCAACGAGGTTGATTATGCCTGTTTATGTGGGTCGGCCACGCGAGCAGGAATTCCCACTACCTTTGCCCCGGCGGGAACATCTCGTGTGACCACGCAGCCAGCGCCTACCACTGCATTATCACCAATCGTGACGCCAGGCAGAATGATTGCTCCACCGCCGATCCAGACACGGCTGCCAATGTGAACAGGACGCCCGACCTGCAGGCCGGCCTGCCGCTGCTCGGCATCATGTGGATGATCGGCGGTATAAATCTGCACAGCAGGCCCAATTGCCGTTCCTTGCCCGATTTTGACCTCTACCACGTCAAGAATAACGCAGTTGAAGTTGATGTAGGCATTGGCTCCAATGCGGATATTGAATCCGTAGTCGCAAAAAAAGGGCGGACGGATGACCGTTCCGCGCCCAACCTCTCCCAGCCGCTCGGACAAAAGCTCATGCCAATGCCCCGTGGTCTGCCCCAGCGTATCATTGTACCGCTTGAGCCAAGCCCCGGTGGCCAACAGGTCAGCTTGGATCTCCGGATCCGCCGCATTGTAAAACTCGCCTGCGAGCATCTTTTCTTTTTGGCTACGCATCATAGTCTCCCGTCAGGTCGTGTCCCGTACAGTGATGCAGGAACGCACATCAAACTGCCTCGGCAACTTTGTAACTCGGTCTTGCCGGGCGCGCGGTCGGTCACGAGCCGGGGCGACAGTTTCGTCTCGACCAACTTCCGCGAATTTGGATATCGCAGATCAACCGGTCGCAGGGGCCAATACCTGACGAGGTCGGCAACTGTCCAGCGGTCGAACTCACTTTCATGCCCATCTCAGATTGCGTGATATCGAGCGGTAAGCCATCAGCTAATGTATCGACCAGGTCCCGCCAGCGGAGATCTGCGCGTCGCCTCTACGCATGCTGGCGTGTCACCAATAATACATCGATTATTTCTGGATCCAGGCACGTCGAATTGATTTGCCTTGCGGTGTAGAGCGAAGTTACTAGCCATAGGATTACTCCTTTTTAGTTTGTCAGTCGCAGAGCCCCAGTATGACTACGTGGTAGAAAGCACACGGCCGGAATCTTGGCAGCGCTGTTCACACCCACTTCGTAAGCCTGGCCGATGGGCTCGCCAGAGCACCAATGCTTGACCTGCTCCAGCTCTTGCTCGGCGGGTTGTTTCAGAGACGCTTGATCTCGATACCGCGTTTTCTCAGCACGTAGCCGATCTGGCGCGGGGTCAAACCGAGCAGGCGCGCCGCCTTTGCCTGCACCCAGCCACACTTTTCCATGGCAGCAATGACCGTATCGGCATCGGGCACCCTACCACGACTCGTGGCAGGGCCTATCGGCGCTTGCCCGTCGCCGACGGGCGGGGCGGCACAGGCGGCGGAAGGCTGGATCGTAGTCGACTTCTCTGACGTCGGCGGTCCGTTCTTCCACAGCGCCGCGGCCAAGCACTGATCCGCGTAACAGGCAAAGTCAGTTCTGAGGATTGATGGACCCGTCGCCAGAACTGCCGTCCGTTGAACGCAGTTTTCGAGCTCTCGGATGTTGCCTGGAAATTCGCAGTTCATTAGCACCTCAATCGCTTCGGGAGCGAAGGTCAGCGTGTGATCATTCTCAGTATTGAAATTCTTGAGAAACTGAGCGGCCAAGAGCGGAATATCACCTCGCCTTTCGCGCAATGCCGGCACGCGTAAAGTGACGACGTTGATGCGATAATAGAGGTCTTGCCGGAACTCCTTGCGTTGAACTGCCGTTTCCAAGTCCCTGTTCGTTGCGGCAATCACGCGAACATCAACTTTAATGGTGTGGTTGCTGCCGACGCGCTCAAACTCCTGCTCCTGCAGGACACGCAGCAGCTTAGCCTGGAACGAACCTGATATTTCGCCAATCTCGTCCAGAAACAATGTGCCTTTGTCGGCAGCCTCAAAGCGCCCCTTGCGCAAACTGCTCGCGTCGGTGAAGGCACCCTTCTCATGACCGAACAAGTCAGATTCCAGAAGCGTCTCGGTGAGCGCCGCGCAATTGACCTTGATGAAGGGCTGCTTGGCGCGAGGCGAGAGCTCGTGAATGGCTTTGGCAACCAGCTCCTTACCGGTTCCGGATTCACCTCGCAACAGGACCGTAGTCTTCGCCTTGGCCACCTTGACAAGGTGCTCACGCAGCTTGCGCAGCGCCTGACTATCGCCAAGCATCTCCTTGCTGATCTTTTTACGTTCCATTTGGCAGCCCATCCCACTCCGCCACCCGCCGGTAGAACTGCACTGGACGGTGAGCTGTGTTGTATTTCGTCATCATCATTCTCGATCTCACCTTTGTTGCTTCGAAATTTTCGGCGCGCGGACGCCCTCGGCAAATGGCAATGGCGCCTGAGCATCGTTGCCTTTCACCAGGACGAGCGTCTTCCTCCGCGCGGGCGCTCGCAATATGCGGTTTGCGCAGGCCTTTACTCGACCGGTCGCTGTTCTGTCCGGCTTCTGCCGCACCGCAGCCTGCAAACTCATCCTTGACAAGAAAGGAGGGGAGTCAACCGAGCTCTCCTTGCATTTATGCAAGGAAAATTGTCAGTTTGATAGAATTCTATCAAAACGGCAGAAACGCCCCGCCCCAGTTTGGCTGTACCTGCGGCGTTCAGCGTACGTGACGACATGTGCGGACTTGTCCCAATTGCCATCCGAGTTGTGCGGAACAGTAGCTGCTGCGCTGTTCGCTTCAACCGCGTGAGGCCGGAGACAGTAGAGACGGCGGCTCGTCGAGCGAGGTTTCATTGTTCGGCTACTAAACCGGCTGTCCTTTGGTGGGAGTTGGTTTCGCCCAAGTTCTGGGCCTGGGGGCGTCTAGCCCGTTTCGCCGCACAGGCTCCTTCCACATCGTCGAGGCCGAGAAGGAGGGACCCCACAGCTCTCCCTGTATCACAATGCCCCGCCCCTCAAGCAGCTAGATACGACAGGTGACCTCAAATGAGGCGTCTTGCATGGCTTCTACACCTGCCTGAATGCCAGAACTGCGTTCGTACCGCCCATGGCGAAGGCGTTGCTCATGGCGACGCGCACCTTGCG
>NZ_SRUU01000023.1:0-86016 GCF_004791585.1 Mesorhizobium sp. M1C.F.Ca.ET.210.01.1.1 | reverse complement strand
CAAGCAGCTAGATACGACAGGTGACCTCAAATGAGGCGTCTTGCATGGCTTCTACACCTGCCTGAATGCCAGAACTGCGTTCGTACCGCCCATGGCGAAGGCGTTGCTCATGGCGACGCGCACCTTGCGCTCGCGCGGCACATTGGGTGTGATGTCGAGGTCGCAAGCGGGATCTGGCTCGCGATAGTTGGCGGTCGGCGGCACGACGTCCTCTTGGATTGCCATCACGCAGGCGATCATTTCAAGCGCGCTCGCTGCGCCGAGGCAATGCGCGTGCGTGGACTTGGTGGAAGAGATGGACATCGAATAAGCGTGGTTTCCAAACACACGCTTGATCGCCGCCGTTTCAGTCTGATCATTGCTTTTGGTACCGGTGCCGTGCGCGTTGAGGTAGTCGACGTCCTCGGCATTCAGCCCGGCATCGGCAAGGCAGGCGCGCATCGCCGACGCTGGCCCCTCGACAGATGGCGCGGCAATGTGGAAGGCATCGGCGGAAAGGCCGACGCCGGCGATCTCGGCAAGAATTGTGGCACCACGCCTCGTGGCATGCTCGTAGCTTTCCAGCACGGCCATGCCCGCACCCTCGCCCAGCACCAGGCCCTTCCTATCGGCGGAGAAGGGCCGGCAGGTATCGGGTGAAAGCACGCGCATTGCTTCCCATGCTTTCAGCACGCCCCATGCGAAGGGTGCGTCGCTGCCTCCGGAAACCATTACGTCGGCCCGGCCCAGCTTGATCTGGTCCACCGCCGAGGCGATCGCATGGTTGGCCGAGGCACATGCGGAGGTCACCCCGAAGACCGGCCCGCGCAAGCCGAGGCTCAAGCTCACCTGGCCGGCGGCGGCGCTTGGCATCGTTTTGGGTACAGCGAGGATGCCAACTCGCCTCGCGCCGTCCAAAAAAAGGGCCCGGTAAGTTTCCTCCATCACATCCCAGCCCAAGCCGCCGACGCCCACTGTCGCGCCGAAGCGATGGGCATTCCCCTCGTCGCAGGAAAGTCCGGCCTGCCGCATGGCTTCGCGCGCTGCAAGCACGGCGAGCAAGCTGAAGCGGGCCATGGAGACGAACTGCTTGCGATTGATGTCGTGCTGGGGCAGCGCCTTGATCTCAGCGCCGGTCATGCCCTCCAGGTCATGAAGCTCGGAATTGGCGATCGGGCCGATGGCGGAGCGGCCTTCGCGCATCTCTTTCCACATAGAGGCGGCGTCGGTGCCCAGTCCGCACAGGCCGCCCACTCCGGTGATAACGACGCGCCTGTCCATTCAAGCCTCCTTCGCAAGCAAGCCGCGGACGGCTTCCACGACGTCGCCGACATTCTTGAGATTGGACCAGGCATCGGCCGTGTTCATGTCGATCTTGATGCCGTAGGCCTGCTCCACATCCCAGAGGACGTCCGCCAAACCCAGCGAATCAAACCCGAGCGCGTCCAGTTCCGTGGCGATTGTTATCTCGCCGACGAATGACGTAGGCATTCCCTCACCGCTCTCCGACTCGGCGCGTTTCTTGATCAGGGCAATGACGTCCGTTGCGAATTGATCGGCCATTCTGTTTCCTGTCTTTCTTTCCCGCGTTTCGACCTGGACGCGGCTCAGTTCCTGAGGCGCGCCGCGTCGCGAAAGCCATCACGCTTGGGCAACTGACAAAGCCCAATGCTCATAAAGCCGGATCAGGTCCGGCCGGTGTGTGGCGTAGGTGCAGTATGACGATGTGAGCCGCTACACCGTGCGCGTCTCCCAGTCTGTCCATAGGCTCGGAAGAAGTCGGACCCGGTCAGTTGCAACTCCCTTTCCCAGCACTCCACTGCCCGGTAGAGCGCATGAAAAATCTCCTTTCGGGCGGTTTCTTAAGACGCTCGCCACGCCATGAGGCAGTGGGGGCATCGGTGTGCGTCAGGTGCTTCTGCCCATGCAGGATTCCAGAACATTGATGAAATCGTTTGTTTCGATGAAAGGCATCCACACTTTGGATAGTTGACCACGCGTTTCAAAGATCGTGAACTACATCTCGTCGTTGTGCTCGACGCACTCCCGACAGAGCGCAACCTCATGGGCGCGGCATGCAGGATTAACCGAGCCCAGCCGGTCATGAGTGCGGCCGGCGCTCGGCTGCTCGATTATTTGCGCGATAAGCTCGCGACCATGTCCGCGGAGGTATTCAAACTTAACGCTGTGTCCGGGAGCTCTTGCCCTCCAGTTCGCGACGCTCTCCCGCCCATCCAGTGCTCGTTTATTTCGTCGGATAGTTTGACCCGGCTCTACCGAATCGCCGCTTCAGGATCATTCTTCCCGATTTCGTCACGCTCGTATTTTCTGCCGCGTCCTACACCGATTGGGCGCGAACAAAACTGAGCGCCTTGGAACCCGAACCCGTGCGTCGTGACCGGGAGCATCCGGGGCGAACTCATCCGCTCGGGGGCATCGCATCACCGGACGGCGACAGGCACGGTCGACCGGCATCTCGGCATCGGCTGGGAATTCGTCCATGGTCTGCATTGGCGACGACGCTTCCTGAGGCCACGTAGCCCTTATGCCAAGCTGGGCGCCCGGTTTGCGGCATCCGTGCCTACCCTCTTCGGACCTCGTGGGTTCCAACCGGCGACGAGGCGTGCATAGGCGCCCTCGGCCTGCTCCACCCAGCGGCGCTCTTCTTCCCGGTGGCTCTTTATGTTGTAGGCGTGCGCTCCCTTTTGGCCGCGCACAGCCTTGCTCCCGGCCTTGAGTTCCACATCGCGCAAGCTTCTTGGCATGCAGGGAGGGTCGAGCCTACGCGTAACTCTCGCCCTTCTCAACAGATGACAGATCACGACAGAGAGTTTGCGTGCGGTTGCCACGGCCGCGACATGCTGTCCGCGCCGGGCTCGCACGCCGCAGGGAGAAGGCTCGCAACGGTCCGGGAGCACGAGCGGCCGCCCAGGCCGCCTCGACGAGCATGCCGCGCGCATGACCACGGCCCTGCTTGGTGATCCGCCCATGGTAGGCCGGACCTGGCCGGACTGCTGGACGCTTGGGTTCAACCCGAGATAGGTCACGAGCTTCTGCGGATCGTCGAAGCGCGACACGTCGCCGATCGCCGCCCTTCATCGCCAGCGCGACGGTGATGTCGACGCCGGGAATGGTCATCAGCCGCTTCACGCCTTCATCCTCGAGAGCCGAGCGGACAAGATCGCGTTCGATGACCTGGAGGTCTTCGCCCAATCGGTCGAACTCGCGCAGATGCCCATCGATCGCGAGGCGCTCGTCCTGCGGTACGACCTGCTCGATTACCAGGTCCGACCCTTGGCGCCGCACAGGTCGGCATGCGGGCAGGACGGATCAGGTGGCTATGAAGGATCGACTGGATGACGCTCTTCAATCGAGATCTCTGTCGGACAATCTGATTGCGCCGTGTCACCTGTCGACGCAGAGCCTGCGTCGGCTCGTCCGCAATCCAGACTTCTGGCAAGAAGCCGCTGGCATAGAGCTGCGCAAGAACGTCGGCGTCGATCGTCGTTTTGATCTTGGCATAGGCAACGATAAACACCTGTTTCGGCTTGGCGATCCCCACCTTCTTCACATGCGGCGCAATCACAGCTGCAGCGGACGTCGCGCTGCCGGTGGCCTCGATCACTCCTACATCGTTCGGCGACAGCTTCGCGGCGAACGCCGCCAGCAGATCGCGCCGCATGTCGACGCGGCCGAGTCGCCTGAGCCTGCCCTCCTCCCATGCCACTGCTTCGGCGAAGGCGCGGTGAATATCCAGTCCGATGATAAGCATGCCCGTTCCTCCTTCTTGGCTCGGTCAAAGACGGGAGCTGGCGGGCAACACGACATCTACTGATCCGCGCTCGCAGCGCATCCGGGAAAGTCGCCAGGGGCGCCATGTAACGAGCTCGGGCTCTCAGCCCACGGTCTATTGACGGCCTGCCTGCACCTTTGTGCTCCCGGTGCCCCACGTCCCGGATGGGCTCACCATAAGGGCGTTCCAAAACAAGAACAGCAGGACGAGAAGACACCACAGATCACATACCGGATAGCGGCAAGGCCAAGCGCTTCGTTCAGATAGGCTTGCGCCAATGGGCTTAGGCCGAGCCTACAACAGCTCTCAAAAACGCTGCCGGACTGCTGCATTGGCTCGCCGATACAATTGGCACAGGCCTCACGGCAGCTTAGGATCAAACCGCCCATCAGTCGCCTCGGACTGGAAAGGTGCACCCTATTAGATTCCACGCCCAGCTAGGTCGGGGCCGCCGAAGACGCTGGTTGATAGCCCGGCGCCATCGGCCCGGCGTTTCAAACTGCCAATCTCTGACCTGCACAGTACGAACGATTGCTCGCTTCGGCAGATCACGCGGCTCATATGTCGGACCTTAACGTCATCCATCATAAACTTTTTGCGACAAAAGATTGCAAGAATGCTAAATTGTTAAAGTCGTTTGTTTCGGTTAAAGGCATCCATCCCATGGATGGCTGATGACATGCGTTTCAAAGGACTTGATCTAAATCTCCTCGTTGTGCTCGACGCACTCCTGACGGAGCGTAATCTCTCGGCGGCGGCACGCAGGATCAACCTGAGTCAGCCCGCCATGAGTGCGGCCGTCGCCCGACTGCGCGATTATTTCCGCGATGAACTGTTTACGATAAGAGGTCGCGAACGATTTCTAACCCCGCGTGCGGCAGCATTTGCCCCCGCAGTTCGCGACGCTCTCCAGCACATCCAGTGCTCGATTATTTCTTCGGATCCGTTTGACCCAGCTCGAGCCGATCGCCTCTTCAGGATCATTCTTTCCGATTTCGTCACGCTCGTGTTTTTCGAAAAGCTTGTGGAGCGTATTTCACGGGAAGCCCCCGCCGTCAGCTTCGAACTGCTGCCTGTCGACGATAGCCCCGATGAGCTTCTCCGGCGCGGTGACGTCGATTTTCTAATTCTACCGGATATGTTCACGTCGAGTGTGCATTCAAGCATTGCGCTGTTTGACGAGAAGCTCGTGTGCGTAGGCTGTCCCACAAACAAGCAGCTGCCACAGCAGCTTACATTCGAGAGATACATGTCGATGAGGCACGTCGCGGTCAGGTTCGGGCGTACGATGAAGCCGTCTATCGAGGAATGGTTTTTGCTTGAGCATGGCCTTAAGAGACGTGTCGAGGTCGCCGTGCAGGGCTTCAGCATGATTCCACCTATGGTGTCCGGCACAGCTCGTATAGCGACCATGCCCTTACGGCTGGTCAGGCATTTCGAAAAAACGTTCCCCCTGCGGGTTATCGAACTTCCGCTGCCATTTCCCACATTCACCGAGACCCTCCAATGGCCGGCCCTCCACAATAGCGATCCGGCAAGCATCTGGATGCGGGAGATAATGATACAGGAGGCATCTCGGATGGCTGCCCCGCTGTGAACCCTCGGAAAATTCAGGCGCACCTATAGTCACTACACCTGTCACCATCTACTTTGACGACAATAGCCCTCGCCGGATAAAGTCGATGCTGGCGGCAAGTGCGCCTGCGAGATCGTCCAGAGAATGGACTTCCTCGATCAGCTCGAACGAGAAAGGTCCCGCGTAGCCGCCATCCAGCAGCGCCTGAATCTGGCTGCCATTGTCGGAACCTGCAAGAAAGCGATCGGGGTAAATCCAGAAGGTCGGGTCGTTTACGCTTGAAATGTGCACCAGGCCGGTAAGCTCGCAGAACAGGCATGTCTCCCCGGCCAGGGTGTGGTGGAACGTGTCGTGCACGAGGCGAAAGACGGACTGGCCATCAACCGCGGCAACGGCCTCGGCCGCTTCCTTCTTTGATCGAAGCGAGCAGGTTCGGAAACCCAGCGGCTCGATGAGACCGATCAGACCCCGCGACTGGAGGATTGGCTTGATCTCGTTTAGAGCGAAACGAAGATTGTCCTGGCGCTCGCTATTGGTGGGCCACGAGCTGCGGTTGGCCGGCACCAACACGAGCGTCTCTGCCCCGCACGCCGTCGCATAATCGGCGAGGTTGCTTGCCTCGGCCTGACGCGTTGGAGTCCAGTCGTTGAACCGCTGCAAGGCGTTGACAGAGATGATCGTGACGCCCGCTTCGGTAGCGGCAAACCGAACGTCCGCAGCCGGAATGCCGCGTGCGACAGGATTGCTGAAATGAGGGTAACGGATTTGGACGTCGGTCAGGCCTTGGTCACGGGCAAGCGCGAAAAGCGCACTGACGTCAAGGCGGGGCGCCGCCATGTGATCGAGTGCAAAGCGGGGCGATACCTGGCGCATTGCTTGACTTTCCTTCCATGAAGCGCGGCTGCCATTTCGGCATCCGGCTTCTTTCAAGACGGAACCACGCCGGTTCACAGATCGGACAGAGACGGCCGAGTCAATCGAGCTTTCCTTTCATCGGTGAAAGGAAAATGGGCGCTCATGATAGAAATCCATCAAGGTCAAATATTTTCCGGAAGATAAATGTCGAACGGCAGAAATGTCTGCCCCGGGCTCTCCGCGACGCCGGCTTTGATGGCCCGCTCCATTGCCATTATCAGCTCCTGGCAAAGTCGGCGCATTGGCGTGCCGACCGCCATCGTCAAGATGTCATCCGCAAGCGCCCCACGTGACTGCGGCGTCATTTCACTCACGATCGCGACGAGATCCTGACCGCTCCCCTCTTCTCGGAGCGCGGAAATTGCTCCCTCTATACCCCCGCCGGCCATATAGAAGCCGACGAGCTCTGGTTCCCGCTGCATAAGATCCAGCAATTTTTCGTAAGTGAGCTGCCGTTCATCAAGGTTCACGAGCGGATCAAGCACCTCGAATTTGGGCGCGTTCTCACGAAAATAGGCACGAAAGGCCGTTTCCCGCGTCGCATGCGCCTGGAAGCGATGGCTTCCGACAAACACCGCCACCTTGCCGGGCCGTTTTGCGGCCTTGGAAAACACCCAAGCGGCAGTCCGTCCGACCTTGCTGTTGTTGAGGCCGATGTAGCCCTCGCGCACGCCATCGGCGAAGTCGGATAACAGCGAAAATACCGGGATACCTTTCGCCTTGAGCTCCTCGACTGATGCTGTGATTTTCGGGTGATCGGCCGCCACCATGGCGATCGCCTGGCAGCGGCTTCCAAGGTCCTTAAGAAGCGGGAGCAGGTCACGCGGCAAATGTGACTGCGCGAACTCGATGATCGGAAGGCCGTGGAAGGATTTAGCCATACTGACCGACTCTTCAATATTGCGAGCGAAATCTTGGTAAAAATCGTGGGCAGGTTTTCTCAAGATGAAGCCCAGCTTGTAGTGCGGCAGGTGCTGCTGCAAGCGCTGTTTGATGAGACCGGCAGCATGATAGCCGATCGCGTGCGCGGCCGCATGGACCCGCTGGGCGGTCTCCTCTCGCACCGGAAGGCGGACGTTCAGAACCCGATCGACTGTTGCTACGCTGACTCCGGCTTCGCGGGCGAGATCGGCAATTGTGACGCGCTTTCCCCTAGCGATTCTGATCGGCCGGTCCTCCGTCATCCGGTGCGATCCCGCGACGGCTTGGGGCGGCAAGCTGAAATAGTTACCACACCCCACGGTTGATAACGCATTCGACGAACAGCGCTCCATGCGGACCCAGATGAGTTTCCGTGAACCGTTCGTTTGCTTAGGGGCTTCATGGTGTTGTATTACTCTCCGCGTTAGTACACTATTTCCAGCGCTCTTTGGAGGCCGGCAATTCGACTGCTGTGAAGGCCGTGACTTACACGTCGCGCTATTGCTTGCTTGCGGGGAGCCCGTTTGATGTAACCCTAACCGCGGAAAGCGGCTTCCATCCGGGACTGGTCCAATTCGCCTTCCCAGCGAGCGACAACGAGCGATGCCACCGCATTACCGACTAAATTCGTCAGCGCGCGGCATTCCGACATGAAGCGGTCCACGCCAAGAATTAGAGCCATTCCGGCAACGGGAACACTCGGCACGACAGACAGAGTAGCGGCCAATGTGATGAAGCCGGCGCCGGTGACGCCTGCCGCACCCTTCGAGGAAAGCATCGCAATTAGCAGCAGGAGGATCTGATCGGCAATTGACAAATCTGTGTTCGTCGCCTGCGCGATGAAGAGGGCGGCGATCGTCATGTAGATATTGGTGCCGTCCAGATTGAATGAGTATCCAGTAGGGATGACGAGACTTACGACCGAACGCGCGGCGCCGGCCTTCTCCATCTTCTCCATGAGCGAGGGCAGCGCGGCCTCCGAGGAGGACGTTGCCAGGACAAGCAGCAGCTCGTCCTTGATGTAGCGGACAAGAGAAAAGATCGAGAAGCCGTTGCAGCGGCAGACCACGCCGAGAACCCCGAACACGAAGAGGAAGGCGGTCAGATAGAACGTCGCGACCAGTATCGCGAGGTTGGCCACCGAACCGATTCCGTATTTGCCGATCGTAAAGGCCATAGCGCCGAAGGCGCCGATGGGTGCAGCCTTCATCAGAATGCCGACGAGCTTAAAAATGGGGGCGGTGAGCGCCTGGAGAAAGGTAACGACCGGCCTGCTCGTCTCTCCGGTCATCGCCAGAGCAATGCCGAACAAGACCGAGAAGAACAAGACTTGCAGGATGTCGCCTTCCGCGAAGGCACTGGCAATCGTTGACGGGATGATGTTCATCAGGAAGCTGGTCACGGACTGCTCGTGAGCCGTGGCCACATAGCCCTTAACGGCTTCGACATCGAGCGAGGCCGGATCGATGTTGAGGCCGGCGCCAGGCTGAACGATATTCGCGACAATCAGCCCGACAACGAGTGCAAGCGTCGAGAAGGTAAGGAAATAAACCATCGCCTTGGCGGCAACTCGGCCGACCTTCTGCAGATCGCTCATGCCGGCAATGCCGGTCGCAATTGTCAGGAAGATGACAGGTGCGATAATCATCTTGATGACTTTGATGAAGGCATCGCCGAGCGGCTTCAGGCTTTGGCCGGTTTCCGGATAGAGGTAGCCAATTGCGGCTCCAAGGACCATGGCGGCAAGTACCTGCACGTAGGTCCGGGCAAAATGGCGCTTGCGGGGCGCTGCGATCGCGCGGGGGACTCTTGGAACCAACATCGTTTCTCTCTCCCTGACCGGATCGGGGTGGGGGCTCCTCCTTCTCCCATGCTGCGCTCCGGTCGAGCGCTGCTGTCATCTCGGAGCAAGCGCCGTGCCAACTGGACGCCTGTCCCGTCCAGCGAGATTGGTGCAGTTGCGCACTGGAACCCTCCACCTTGCCGGAATTCTGCACTCGAGGCTCGCCAAAGATCGCGTCTGAGGAAGTGCTTCATCAGAGAGGGAATTGACCAGGTCGCCTTGCGCCCGTGCCCTTTGATGTTCGCCGCAGATCGACTGCCGGTTGCCTTGGTGACTTTGGTTTGTCAGTTTTGGAACGGAATGCGCGCAAACTGCAGGATATCCTACACGCCCATCAGAGCACGCGGTACAAGCGATTAAGCGTAGGAGCGCATTGAATCTCCGAGGTCAAAAAATCTTGAATAAGGTCCGCGTGCGAAGTGAATCCGCAACTCGTCAAAGTTCTCCACCGTTTGATCAAGCGGTCGCGTTTCCTGGCGCTGCAAGATGGCGTTATCTGATGGCTCAAGCGCTGGAACGCCCAGGAAATCCCAAACCGCTCCCAAGCATTGGGCAGGTTCGTGAAGTAGGCTCTCGTATTCCATTACAAGCAGGTTGGTCGACGTGAAGGAGTCCATAACGCGAGCGTGAAAATCGTCGGCGGCTTTGAAATAAGCCTCACAGTCGGCGATTGACAACCTGACGCTCGGTGGCCGAGCGGTATCGTTGTCCGAGCTGAACTTCAGCCACTGACCGCTTTCCCTGGCCTGCACAAAGGATCGGAGCGATTCCAATACGTTTCGGCGAACAACGAGGATGACCTTGAGTGCTGGCCAACGAGCTAATTCCGCAAAGAATGCTGGACGCTCGCGAAACTGAGGTTCATTGATCTTGCAGCCAAGATGCGTCACATTCTTGTAGTCGCGCATAGGGCAGCGCACATAGGCAAGCTCAAGAAGCTCGCGATCCGTGCCTAGCAGGCGATCCGTGCTGGGCCAATTGGGATCATATTCGTTTAGCAACTCACCGTTACTCAGAACGGTCGGATGCTCGTTTAGCAATTCTTCTAAATAGTGTGTTCCGGTCCTTGGCATAGCAAGGATCACAAAAGGCTCAGGAGTTGGTTCGTTGTGGGTCATTGCATGTGTATCCAACTAAATAATGGCCGCGACGGTCTGGGGACGCGCACAAGAAGCTTGGCTGCTATCGCTTGAACGCTCCGGGTGGGTCCGCGCGCCTCACCACCCAGCCTGTACTCCGAGGTGTGGTCGCGAAGATGGGCGCGTGCCTGCAGCGGCTGGGTGGCGCCCGGCTTCGGCGTTGTTGTACCACTCGCGATTCCTGGCACACGCATGCCTCCGGGCCGCTGGGGGCAGTTTGCAATCCGGCATTGCGGACCTCCTTCTCGTTGATGGGCGTAGGTAAGCGTCAACGCATTAGTCGTCGATGAAACAGTCCAGCCGACAGAAAAAAAGGCAATACAGCGAACATGCAAAGTGCGCCTATATGCAGCCCTACATTGTCGCCCAGGCGGCCGAGCATCACCGGACGGATTAGATCGATAGAATTCGCCAGCGGCGAGAAGGCCGCAATCTGCTGAAACACTCCTGGCAATTGGCCGACTGGAAAAACCGCGCCCGAAAGGAACAGCATGGGTGTGATGACAAGCGTCTGATAGAAAATAAAATAGTGATAACTGGGCGCGAGCGCGATGACGAGCATGGCCAGGCTCGCAAAGGCGAACCCGGTGAGAGCGATGACCGGCAGCACGTAGAGAACCGACGTCCACGCGGCATAACCTAGCGCGGCGGCAACAATCGCAATTGTCGTACCGGCCAGAAAGGCCTTTGTGGCTGCCCAGGTCAATTCACCGAGAACGATGTCGCCGAGGGTAAGTTGTGTGTGCAGGATTGCTTCCCAAGTGCCCTGATCGCGCATTCGACCGAAAACCGCGTAAATTGTTTCGAAGGTTGATGCTGTCATCGCGCTCGTCGCAACCATGCCGGCTGCCAGAAAGGCGATGTAGGATGCACCTTCGATGCGGCCTACCAACAGTCCAAGGCCAGTGCCGAGCCCGAAAAGGTAAATCATCGGATCAGCAAGGGTGCCGAGCATTGAAGCAAATGCCACCTTCTTCCATGCCAGATGATTGCGGCGCCACACCGCGATCCAGTTCCAGGCGTTGGCGGGTAGAGCGGCCGCAAAACGTTCACCCATTGCTCACTTCTCCATCTCACGTCCGGTTAACCTCAAGAAAACGTCCTCCAGACTGGGTGGACGCTCTAGAATACGCAGACCCGCTCGACCGCGAAGCTGGATGCGCACATCCTCCGGCTCAGGCGCATAGCAAAAGAGCGTCTCGCCGCTTACCTCGACACGCTGAACGTACGGTCTGATCAGCGAAATCAGCTCCTGTGGATTGCCGCCGAAGATCTCGATCACGTTGCACCCAATGTACTCGTCGATCAGCGCATGAGGACTGCCCTCGGCGATCTTGCGTCCCCGCTCGAGAACACACAGCCGATCACAAAGCCGCTCAGCCTCTTCCATGAAATGGGTGGTCAAAATGATCGTTTTTCCGCTCGCCAGCAGGAAACGAAGTCGCTCCCAGATCAGATGGCGGGCATGCGGGTCGAGGCCGGTCGTGGGCTCATCCATCACAAGCAACTGGGGGTCGTTGATCAGAGCACGTGCCAGCGTCAGGCGCCGCTTCATCCCGCCGGATAGCAGGCCGACACGTGAATCCGCCTTGCTCTCAAGGCGAGCGAACTCGAGGAGCCGTGGGATGACGGCGTTGATCTCTCTTGTACTCATGCCGAAGTAGCGCCCGAACACCAACAGGTTCTCGCGTACCGTAAATTCCAGGTCGAGATTGTCGAACTGCGGGACCACGCCTATGCCCTTGCGGGCCAAGCGGCTGCGTGCCGGCACTGGTAGACCGAGGACTGTTATATCACCCGCGTCAGGCCGGGTCATACCGAGGAGCATACGCGCAATCGTGCTCTTGCCTGCGCCGTTCGGCCCCAGCAGACCGAAGCACTCTCCCGATGCAACGGTGAAGGACAGCCCGTCCACAACGAGCTTGTTTCCGAATAATTTGGTTACGCCGGTAAGGTCGATTGCTACATTGGACATGCGTCTATCTCAAGCGGAATGAGTCCGATTGGCCACCGGCAGCTTACTTGCGAATTCTGGTTCAGAGCAGGCCACCGCCTTGAGATGGCACCTTTGGAAAGTCGCGGCCGGAGCGACGCGTGTATCGCTTCCGCCAAAGAATAACGTCAAGATGCCACGTGTCGCTTCCAGATAGTTCCCGTTCTGACCATAGGTAACTCGAAAGCTTCACCCCGTGTCGACTGACACAACTTACTCGGTCACTCGGCGCTGCAAGGCCGTCAGACTTCACCAGCTGTGAGCGAAAGATCTGCAGTATGAAGTGACTCCGCAATTCCAGAATTGCCCGCAGCATTTGCTCCGGCAAGCGGCATCGCGCTTGTGATTTCCTTTGTGCTCCTGTTGGGCAGGGGAACACTTTTACGCGACAGCCAATCGCTATTGCTCAATGTACACAGGGCGTAAGCCTTCAAGGGGATCAACAGGAATATCCTGATTAACGCGTGCATTGAATAGCCGATGAATCGAAGCTGCCGAGTGCGGAAAGATAACACCGTAGATCTGATTATGGTCATCGTGACAATAGCCAGCACCGTCCACCAATTTACTGTATGTGAAAATAGTAGCTCACCGAGCGCCGTTACTACCGCGATGCCGAGCAACAATGGGCCGAGATTCTCTCCCATCACATCCAAAGTTAGATAGCGATCCAGGCCACGCAGTAGACCTCGCGCAAGCATCGTGTCCCGGAAGGTGCTTCGTGCCCAGCGGAGTTGTTGGCGCAAATAAGGTCCCATCTTGTCCGGAACGACTGTCGCCGCGACGGCACCTGGAACGTACTCGGTTCGAAAGCCTGCTTTCAGCATGAGGATCGTAAGATGACGGTCTTCACCGAAGTCGCTTGGTTTCCCCCTGAACAGCTGCGTCTCGTATTGATCCAGCAGAGAAAGGAGACAAGACCGGCGGTACATTGCACATGGGCCGCAGCAGCACATGACCGCACCAAAGCGACCTTGCGCCGCGCGCTCCTCATTGCAAGCCAGCCAGTATTCCATATCGATCAATCGGGTCAACCAAGTGTCGCTGCGGTTGTATGCCGTCAGCTGGCCCATGGCCGCTCCGACCATGGAATCCCGCATTTTTACTGCAAGCTTTGTGATGACGTCGGACGCAAGTGTCGTGTCAGAGTCGACGCTGAGCACGAAATCTCCAGATGAGCGGCGGATGGCGGCGATCTGCGCCTTGCGTTTGCCAACATTCTCGCGGAGCAGAATGAAATTGAATCTCGGGTCGCCCTCGTAGGCGTGATGTACCGGGATGACGGCATTACGATTTCCAGAACCGTCGTCAACCAGATAGACCTGAAATGTTCCGGCGTAATCTTGATTTGCAATGGAAGCTAAACACGCCGCGAGTGTGCGCGGGTCCTCATTGTAGCAGGGGATAATGACATCCACGCTCGGCCAACGGTCGGATCCGAACAAGCTTTCCGACGGCGGCGTAACATTTTCCGGTTGGGAGTAGACCGCTTGCATGCCTCTGTAAACAGTCGAGAGCACCGCATAAGACGAAACGGCAACAGTACTGGCTGTGGTGAGAAGGTCCATAGGATCTCTGTTTGTTCAGGGGTGTTGAGGAAGTGATCGGATTACAAATCCGCGGCCGTGCAATTCTGGAATTAGGCGTGACAACGCTGTCACCGTCTGGTCGCGCAGACTGGCTTGATTGCCTGGTTGCAATTCGTCGGGAGCGCACCCGTCGTGCAACAGCACGATTGCGCCCGGCCGGATATCGGCGAGCACTCTGTCGACGATGGCGTCAACGCCGGGGCGAGACCAGTCGCGTGGATCAATGGACCAATGGACGGGCGCCAATGCCGCACCCGCTGATGCAGCGATTACTTCTTCGGTCCAGATGCCATACGGTGCACGAAAGTACCGAACCATGGCCTGCGGGCAAGCCATCCCTATGACTCTGTTTGCCTCAACTATCTGGCAGTCGACTTCGACGGACCCGCATTTGGCCAGGTCCGGATGAGTCATCGTGTGGTTGGCTATACCGTGCCCGTCTGTAATAATTCGGCGAACGAGTTCCGGCTCGTCGGCCGCGTAGGCCCCAACAACGAAGAAGGTCGCCGTCACCTGATGTTGCGCCAGCACATTGAGTATCTGCGGTGTGAAAAATGAATTGGGACCATCGTCAAACGTCAGATAGACGCTGCGCTCTGCAGTGCCATCGGCATTGTCACTCTGCCCTTCGCATATGTAGTCCAGAGGCTTCATAGTTCCGGACCGTTCCGGTCGATCAGGGTACCGGACGGCCACTCGTCCATCGAGCGTCCGATCGGCGAAACCAACACGAGTACGTCTTCCAGGCGCGTGGGCGGCAGGTCGGGATGCACATCTGGACGGGTCGATCGTACGCGAACGCCCGACACAATGTTCGCGAGGCCGGCTCTGCAGAATCTTTCGACATGGTTTCGCAGCGCGTGCCGAACCGTGCCGAAAGCGAATGGAACACCCAACTGATGGAGCACTGGGTACGCCACGCGCATCGAAAAACCGATTCCGAGCCCTTCAAGATCCGGACGAACCGCGTACAGGCCCAATTCAGCGACGATCAAGTCGACCTCGCCAACTTTGATGAAGCGCCGCAGCATGCCGATGTGAGCCGCTACCCCATGCGCGTCGTAGCCGATTGCGCGGAATTCCGGCCTCGCGCCGGCCCAACTGCGGCCGCCTTCGAATGGCTCCGCGTTGAAGGCGCCAGTCCGTCCATAGGTCTTTCGAAAAAAGTCGGAGAGTTCGACATGGTCGGCCAGTTGCAGCTCATTTTCCCAGCACAACTTCCAATCGACATTCGGGCGCATGGAAGACCTCACCTTGGAGCTGTCTGGTTGAGATAAATGTCCAAGCATTGGTTAAATAATTGGCATCGCACCAACGGGGCGTAACTTGTGGAGACCGCCGAAAGACCAAGCCGTAATGCAGATGCGACTGACTTTGTGCGCCCCGCACACCAGATGATGCTCCTCGGATCCAACGCAACCATGGGAACTACCTATCTTTCCAACTTGAAGCGCCTCTATGGGACCTGCAGCAAAAACGGTAAAATCCTTTGTTTAGATGAAAGGTATCCACGCTTTGGATAACTGGGCGAATGCGTTCCATATGGCTGGTCAATTATCGTCGTCACGCTCGAGGCACTTCTGACGAAGCGCAAAGCTCACGCCCGCGGCACGCGCGGCCGTTGCCGGGCCGCGCGATTATCTCCGTAAGAGCCGAGCGGAGCTCAGACACGACGATTGATCAGAATCTGATTCGCGGGTTCAGTATCTCTTTCGTGTATCCAGCTCTGGGCTGTCCTTTGGCGGGAGTTAGGTTCGCCCAGGTTCTGAGCCTGGGGCGTCGGCCCGTTCGCCGCACAGGCTCCTTCGCACATCGTCGAGGCCGAGAAAGAGGGGGCCACACAGCTCCCCCTGTACTTTCCACCACCCGACACCAGCGCTCACCCAGGGCGCCGGCCTTGCTCACCTCAACGGATAGCGCACTCGCGCCGCTTCACGATTAAAAGAATTCTACAAGCAGATGCCTGTTTGATCGTGAGACGTCCGCTGCCAATTCCCGCATCGCAGAGGCAGCCAATAGCGCTCGCTTCACATAGTGGTCCGGCAAGCAGCTAGATACGACAGGTGACCTCAAATGAGGCGTCTTGCATGGCTTCTACACCTGCCTGAATGCCAGAACTGCGTTCGTACCGCCCATGGCGAAGGCGTTGCTCATGGCGACGCGCACCTTGCGCTCGCGCGGCACATTGGGTGTGATGTCGAGGTCGCAAGCGGGATCTGGCTCGCGATAGTTGGCGGTCGGCGGCACGACGTCCTCTTGGATTGCCATCACGCAGGCGATCATTTCAAGCGCGCTCGCTGCGCCGAGGCAATGCGCGTGCGTGGACTTGGTGGAAGAGATGGACATCAAATAAGCGTGGTTTCCAAACACACGCTTGATCGCCGCCGTTTCAGTCTGATCATTGCTTTTGGTACCGGTGCCGTGCGCGTTGAGGTAGTCGACGTCCTCGGCATTCAGCCCGGCATCGGCAAGGCAGGCGCGCATCGCCGACGCTGGCCCCTCGACAGATGGCGCGGCAATGTGGAAGGCATCGGCGGAAAGGCCGACGCCGGCGATCTCGGCAAGAATTGTGGCACCACGCCTCGTGGCATGCTCGTAGCTTTCCAGCACGGCCATGCCCGCACCCTCGCCCAGCACCAGGCCCTTCCTATCGGCGGAGAAGGGCCGGCAGGTATCGGGTGAAAGCACGCGCATTGCTTCCCATGCTTTCAGCACGCCCCATGCGAAGGGTGCGTCGCTGCCTCCGGAAACCATTACGTCGGCCCGGCCCAGCTTGATCTGGTCCACCGCCGAGGCGATCGCATGGTTGGCCGAGGCACATGCGGAGGTCACCCCGAAGACCGGCCCGCGCAAGCCGAGGCTCAAGCTCACCTGGCCGGCGGCGGCGCTTGGCATCGTTTTGGGTACAGCGAGGATGCCAACTCGCCTCGCGCCGTCCAAAAAAAGGGCCCGGTAAGTTTCCTCCATCACATCCCAGCCCAAGCCGCCGACGCCCACTGTCGCGCCGAAGCGATGGGCATTCCCCTCGTCGCAGGAAAGTCCGGCCTGCCGCATGGCTTCGCGCGCTGCAAGCACGGCGAGCAAGCTGAAGCGGGCCATGGAGACGAACTGCTTGCGATTGATGTCGTGCTGGGGCAGCGCCTTGATCTCAGCGCCGGTCATGCCCTCCAGGTCATGAAGCTCGGAATTGGCGATCGGGCCGATGGCGGAGCGGCCTTCGCGCATCTCTTTCCACATAGAGGCGGCGTCGGTGCCCAGTCCGCACAGGCCGCCCACTCCGGTGATAACGACGCGCCTGTCCATTCAAGCCTCCTTCGCAAGCAAGCCGCGGACGGCTTCCACGACGTCGCCGACATTCTTGAGATTGGACCAGGCATCGGCCGTGTTCATGTCGATCTTGATGCCGTAGGCCTGCTCCACATCCCAGAGGACGTCCGCCAAACCCAGCGAATCAAACCCGAGCGCGTCCAGTTCCGTGGCGATTGTTATCTCGCCGACGAATGACGCAGGCATTCCCTCACCGCTCTCCGACTCGGCGCGTTTCTTGATCAGGGCAATGACGTCCGTTGCGAATTGATCGGCCATTCTGTTTCCTGTCTTTCTTTCCCGCGTTTCGACCTGGACGCGGCTCAGTTCCTGAGGCGCGCCGCGTCGCGAAAGCCATCACGCTTGGGCAACTGACAAAGCCCAATGCTCATAAAGCCGGATCAGGTCCGGCCGGTGTGTGGCGTAGGTGCAGTATGACGATGTGAGCCGCTACACCGTGCGCGTCTCCCAGTCTGTCCATAGACTCGGAAGAAGTCGGACCCGGTCAGTTGCAACTCCCTTTCCCAGCACTCCACTGCCCGGTAGAGCGCATGAAAAATCTCCTTTCGGGCGGTTTCTGTTCTGCCCATGCAGGATTCCAGAACATTGATGAAATCGTTTGTTTCGATGAAAGGCATCCACACTTTGGATGGTTGACACGCGTTTCAAAGATCGTGAACTACATCTCGTCGTTGTGCTCGACGCACTCCCGACAGAGCGCAACCTCATGGGCGCGGCATGCAGGATTAACCGAGCCCAGCCGGTCATGAGTGCGGCCGGCCGGGTCGGGCGATAGGCAGTCATGCCCTGCCCTTCCTGCGGGTCAAGCACTCCGAAAAAACATTTCCCCCATAAATGCTAGATCTTCCGTTGCCTTTTCGCGGGCTTCTGCGTGAGGTGAGGCACGCCATCCATGGCATGTGGCACACGCACGCGATGCCAGTGCACGGTCGTTTTCTCGGCAAGGCCGTTCTCTACCTCGACCCGCACGCGCTCGCCCTGACGGACCCGGATTTCCGGGCCTGGAACGGGCCTTCGGCGCGCAATCGAGCCCGGTTCACCCGGCCCAATGGCGTCCACTTTGGGGGCGCATGCACTGCAGACCCGCTGGACCTGATCCGGGAGAGGATGGGCGCGGCGATTGGAATAGCTATGAAAGCGCATCGGACCGTGGAACTGCGCGCGCAGACTTTCGGAGGAAGGCTCGCTTTTAAACGTTATCGTGCAACTCTGACCGTTCTTCGCCTTGGCGGGTGCCGCGGAAGAATCCCGGGTTCTGCGAGCGCTGCGAGAACACCTGCGGTCGATCCTGTACCACAATCTCGCGAAGCTCGATGCTCTCTACAAACGATGTCTTGGATTCTCACGCCCTTATTTCAGCACTTCGCTCGCTTGCCCGACTCGGCCGCGGTCAGCCTTCACCGCCAATTTTATTGGCGCAGCGACGTTCCTATCGGTTCAGGCGAAGCTTCTTGAACCTGCCGCTCTCTCGTTGCCCTGGCACGATTAATCGTCCTCTCAGTCTGTCATTGGCGGAGTCGCTCCTGAGGCGCGCGCCGGCGAGTTCGAGGAGCGCGTGGCTATCTCCTCGGTCCAGCCGGATTCCGCTGCGCGCTCAGCCAATTCCTGGAAGGCCGATTCCAAGGCGAGCTGGCATTGAAGGCCGCGGTCCGGATGGTCGACTAGCTTGGTTCCACGATCGCAATGCTTGATCGCTTCATTGCAGGCCATGGGCTCTCGCCCTCTCCTTTTGCCACACGAGGCGCCAGCTCACGTGTTGTGCGCCCCGGCAACCGCTTTCACCAGCCGCTCCAGCGATCCCGCGCGCTCCAGCTCCGCAAAGAATGATGCGGCGTGACGCTACCCAGCCGGTGCTTCTCGGCCATTTGCACACATAGGGATAGTCGACCATGAAATCGGACCGAGGCGAGGCGTTGGACGTTTCAGTCTTGGTCTGAATGCGCCGCCCACGAGCCGATCGGCCTTCTCGATGATTTGGCGCACCCTCGTTGTCGACAAGCCATGTTCCTGAGCCAGGTCGGCGAAACTCTTGCCCTTCAGAAAGCCGTCGACCAGGGCTATGTTCCTATCGACGGTCGGCTAAATCCCAGCAGGCGCGCGCAGTTTTCCGGCATCATTCCGTTTGTTCATCCGCTTGTCCGCGCCCCCTGCAAATCCTACCGGGCCAAATCGGTGCTTGGAAGACCCACTCATGTCATGGCCTCGGGAAAGTACAAGGCCGACGGTTATGTGAATACGAAAGATGCTGGCGATCACCATGATCGTTGGTGACCGCTGACCTCCCCAATGTCGGCTTCGACGGCACACCGGGAGCTCTCGGCAATGTTGAATAATTCCGTTTGAAGATGGTTGACTTCGTCGTCGAGGCTCGATCCATCAGGATCGGTATCGACGATTCTATATTTGAGAAACCCAAATTCGTTTGACTCGCGCAATTCGCTGTACGGCGTATCATCGCAAGCGCGGGATTCCGACATCCTGCGAAGTGCCCGCGTTGCTGGAATCGATTTTGCGGAAGTAAAAAGGCCCCGGCGCTGGGTCGGCGCGCAGGGCCTTCAGGCATGTACGAGCTACCAGCATGTCCAGTTATGATCGTGCGCTATCATAATGAACAAACGGTGAATGATCGCTATCCGAGGTGCAGGGCGGGCGAGATGGTGGGGCGGTGGGGGACCTGTACCGCTGCAGCGGGGCCACGAGCAGCGACTCGAGCCATGCGCCACGCTGCAGGACCTCGATTTCGGGCCAAGCCTCGAGCCCGCAACTCGCCTTGCTTCTCGGAAATCATAAGGCTTTGTGGGGCGGTTAAGCAGCGCGATATGGCCGCGGCGATACGAAGTTTTCATCTTTACCCTGTTCAGACGGTCAGGCTGCCTTCGCCGCCGGCTTGGCTGCCTTGACATGGGTTATACTGCGGCGACCGTCGACGCCGATCGGAACGTCACCGTCAACCGTAGCGCGACGCACAACCCGGTGCTGGTCGCCATAGTCGTTGACCGCATAATGCTGGTTAGCACGGTTGTCCCAGATAGCGACGTCGCCTACTTGCCAGCGCCACCGCACGGTATTTTCCGGGGCAGTGACGTAGGACTGGAACACCTCGTAGAGTTTGGCGGAATCGCTCTTGGAAAGGCCGACGAGGCGCTGCACGAAATTGCCGAGCAGCAGCGACTTCTCCCCGGTTTCCGGATGGACGCGCACGACCGGATGCTCGGTCTCGTAGATCGTCGATGTGAAAACTTCCTCGAAGTGCTTCTTCTCTTCGGCTGTGGCGCGCGGGCGCACGGCTGCGTAGTCGTAGGCATTGCTATGAATAGCCCACAGATTGTCCGCCAATATTTTGAGCGGCGCCGGCAGATTCTCGTACGCGGCGTGCGTGTTGGACCAGATCGTGTCGCCCCCCGCCGCCGGAATGACGACGCCACGTAGGACCGAGAATTTCGGATAGGCATCGACGAAAGTCACATCGGTATGCCACTGGTCTGCCCTGCCACCGCCACGGCCGGAATCGAGATTGAGGATTGAGGCCGTGCCGGCTGCCGGCCCCTGCGTGGGATGAGGTACAAGGTTACCCAGACGCCGCGCGAACAATTCCTGCTCCGCATCGTCGAGATGCTCCTGGCCGCGGAAGAAGATCACCTTGTGTTTTAGAAGAAGCTGGTTGATGGCTGCTATCGCTGCGTCCGAAAGGTCTCCACCAAGGCGAACTCCTCTGATTTCAGCTCCAACACGGCTGGTCAGCGGTACAACGTCGGAGTCAGGAATTCTCTTCGTCAAGCTCGAAAGCCAAAATCCCGGCGGATCGATCAAGGATCGCATTGCGTTGTCGATGATCGTTAATGCCGAACAGCGTGGCCAGCTCGCGCCGGGCGGTACAATCATCGAAGCGACCGCTGGCAACACAGGGCTCGGCCTGGCCTGGCGGCACGAAGCGCGTGATCGCGTGTCCAAAAGCTGACAGCGTCAGACAAATGTCAGGTTCATTACAACCAACATCTGGGCACTGACGAGGTTTTTCGAAGCAATGGGCGCTAACTGCGCGCTGAGCGCGTTGGCATGGCTTTTGAGACTGAGTGACTGTGACTGCACTTAATGGGGCAAGACGAGCGATGCGCTCCTCCCTGAACCCGTGTGCCGTCTCTGAGAGGAAACCAGCTCGTGCAGAAACCTTTGGAAATAGCTTTGGACCGCAACGTGGTATTGCAGATGGAGTCCCCGGCTCCTTCGATTAGAGTCGAGAACTGGCTGCATGGCGAGCCCCTCACGAGCTTTGAGCCCGGCAAGTGTACATAGTCGAATTTTGGGCAACTTGGTGCGGCCCATGTGTGGACGGGATGCCCCATCTGATCCAGCTGCAGGGCGTCGCCAGGCGCGCCATCTGGACAGCAGGAGCTGGACTATGGGCAAGGTAACAGGCTTTCTCGAAATCGACCGGCAGGTGCACAAGTACCAGCCGGCCTCCGACCGCATCCGGCATTTCCGTGAATTCACGCTGCCGATGTCGGACAAGGAGGTCGAGAAACAGGCCGCGCGCTGCATGGATTGCGGCATTCCGTTCTGCCACGGGCCAACGGGCTGTCCCATCCACAACCAGATCCCGGACTGGAACGACCTCGTCTACAATGGCGACTGGGACAATGCGATCCGCAACCTGCATTCGACCAACAATTTCCCGGAATTCACCGGCCGCATCTGCCCCGCACCTTGCGAGGAAGCCTGCACGCTGAACCTCGAGGACATTCCCGTCGCCATCAAGACGGTCGAGCAGGCGATCGCCGACAAGGCTTACGAGACCGGCCATATCAGGCCCTATCCGCCGGAGAAGAAGACCGGCAAGCGCGTCGCCGTCATCGGCTCCGGCCCGGCCGGCATGTCGGCTGCCCAGCAGCTCGGCCGCGCCGGCCACGACGTCCATGTCTATGAGCGCGAGAGCCGGCCCGGCGGGCTGATGCGTTACGGCATTCCCGACTTCAAGATCGAGAAGCACTATATCGACCGGCGCATCGAGCAGATGCAGGGCGAGGGCGTCACCTTCCATTGCGGCGTCAATGTCGGCGTCGACAAGCCGGTTGCCGAGCTGCTCGCCGAACATGACGCGGTGCTTTATTGCGGCGGTTCCGAAACGCCGCGCGCGGCCGGCATTCCCGGCGACGATCTCGGCGGCGTGCATGACGCGATGCCCTATCTGGTGCAGCAGAACAGGCGTGTCGGCGGCGAACCGATCCAGTCGGTGGCGTGGCCGTCGCATCCGATCCTCGCCGGCGGCCAGCATGTGGTCGTCGTCGGCGGCGGCGATACCGCGTCCGACTGCGTCGGCACCGCCTTCCGCCAGGGCGCGGTCCGCGTCACCCAGCTCGACATCCGTCCGCAGCCGCCGGAAAAGGAAGACAAGCTTTCGGTCTGGCCCTACTGGGCGACCAAGATGCGCACCTCGTCCTCGCAGGCCGAAGGCGCCGAGCGCGAGTTTCAGGTGGCGACGCTCGAGTTCATCGGCGAAGACGGCCAGCTGACCGGGGTCAAATGCTGCGAGGTCGACGAAAAGCGCAAGCCGATCGCCGGCAGCGAATTCGTCATTCGTGCCGATCTCGCGTTCATCGCCATCGGCTTTGCCGGGCCAGCCGCTCGCGGGCCGGTGTCGGAACTGGCCGGCCAGATGAAGATCGCCATTGACAGCCGCCGCTCGAAGAATGTCGAGGCCAATGACCGGGACTACAGGACCAGCGTCGAAAAGCTCTATGCGGCGGGCGACGTGCGGCGCGGCCAGTCGCTGGTCGTCTGGGCGATCCGCGAGGGCCGCCAGGCGGCGCGCGCCATCGATGAGGCGCTGATGGGATCGAGCGTGCTGCCGCGCTGAGTCCGTCTCGAGACCCTACTTGTGCGGCCACCTGAAGGCGCTTTCCGCCCTTCCGCTGCCCCGGGCAGCTTACGGACTGATCGCCGTGGTCGTTTCGGTTGTGGCCCCGGCCGCAGGCTGCCGCCTTGGCGGCCAAGAAAAATCGTCGGCGCGGCCGGGCGAAGCAGCGCTGGGTTTAAGTGCTTGGGGTGACACGGCGTGATCTCCGCCGTTGGCGGGAACAGGGCAGTGCAATAGTACTGCCCTGTTCCTTTTGATCAGAGGCCAGTGCGGATTTCTTCGGCAAGCGCCCTCAACGTCGTCTCGACGTCATCGCCGTTTGCCATCTTCTGCATCGCCACGGCCCATGCGTTCATGGCTTCGCCGAAGCCGACACGCGGTGTGAAAGCCAGCGCGGCTTGATCCTGTATCTTTTTGAAGCTGTCAACGAAGTTGTTGAACTCGGGCTGCGAAGCGTACTTAGTCTAGGTATCGTCCTGCCAGGTCGACGTGCGCGGCGGATTGACGAGCTGGCCAGCAAGGGCACCCTTGAGCGCCACCTGCTTGGAGGTGGCCCACGGGATGAACAGCCAGGCCGTGCCCTTCTTTTCGGAAGCCGCGTTCATGGCGAGAGCCCAGATCCAGATGTCAGAATCCAAGCTCGTGGCGCTCGGTGCGTGCAGCGGCGGAGCGAAGGCGATCTTGCCGGATGCCGGCTTCCCCGCAACATCGTTCCAGAAGCCGAACATTTTTGAGTCGATCGTCATCGCGGTGCGGCCGGACGAGATGCCGTCCACGACCTGGTTCCAGTTATCATTGGCGAAGGAAGGAGCCGCGCACTTCTTGATCATGTCCGAATGTAGTCGTATCCAGCATCGGTAAGCTTCGGATCACTCAGGTATTTGTCCAGCAGGCGCCACTCGGAGCGAGGTCCTACGCGGGCTGAATGCCAGTGCCGAACACATCCCATGCTGGCGACTTCGTCGTCAGTTGGATCGTCATCTTGTTCCAGTAAGAATCGTCTGGGTAGAGTTCCGGCGTGACCTTGATGCCGGGTCAGCTTCTCGAACTCCGGAAAGTTGCGCAGCGAGAGCATCCGCATAGGGGTGGATGTCGTAGGCCCAAGTTATGCTGGTCCCTTCGAATTGACGCCAGTTCACGGTGTCGGCAGCGGCCGAATTAGTGAGCGATGCCGAAACGGCAAGAAACGCCAAGTCAAAAGCAAGCTGTTTGCGTAGCGACGCGCACCTGTAACGAGTACGGGGAATGAGCGACCCATGTAATCCTCCCTGGGGCATTTTGCCAATTTTTGGGTCCACTCCTCCATCCCGAGTTTGCTCATAGCCACAATAAGCGGTTTCCAACGACCTCGCTCTGAATGCACCAGGCCAACTGGGTAAAAACGGGTAACCGGCACTTAAAGGCGATGTAGTATCGCCACCAGAAATACTGCTCCGTGGTGCTGGCCTTTGCCTGGGGGCGCAACACGGCAACTACCCGCTCAAAACGGTTGGTCCTCTACCTCTTATTCACCGTCGCTTTCCTCGCGGCCTAACCCGGCCGGAATATCCGTTGCCAGAAAAAGGCCTCGCGGCCGGTTCGAGGCGCATCCCTCCTCCGAAGCAGCACGCTCAAGTATCGTCACAAGCCCCGAGCGCTTCGCGTTCGGCGATGTCCAAATTCCGACAATGTCGGATACAGTCAGATCTACTGGATTGCGTTTGAATGGTTTTCTCATTTGGCACAGTACATGCGGGTCATCCGCAAAACACGTGACCGACCAACAAGAGTTCGCATGATCACCTTACCACAACATACAGCCGCCGCGGAACAATCACTTGGCCCCTGATCGCCCGCCCCGGCACCACAACCGGAGTCATCGATGTTCTGACAGGCTGCCCAAGGATACCTGCTGCAACAGGGCTTGCCCTGGTGACGACCACTCCGGCTCCGCCGGTTACCGACGAGGGCAAAGTGACGGATTTCCTGCTTTTCAACGGCATGGAGGTGGCTGTCATTCCCGACCACCGCGCCGCTCGTCACCGATATGGTCTGGTGCAGGATCGGCAGCGCGGATGAGCCGCCGGGGATATCTGCATGTCTTCGAGCATCTGATGCTCAAGGCGCCTCATGACGAGCACGGCTCCGTCGCCTGGAGAGATTGAACCCAAAGGGAGATTCAGATGTCTGAAGCGAATCAGGAAAAGTTGGACGCATTCTTGGGGAAAATGGTCGGCGATCTCGGTGCGATCGCAACGGGCGCGGGAGTCCTGCTGGGGGACAGACTCGGCCTGTTTAAGGCATTGCGCGAAGGCGGCAAGATGACGGCCGCCGAACTTTCGACACGCACCGGCACCCAGGAACGCCTCGTAAGGGAATGGCTTTCCGGGCAGGCGGCGGCGGGTTACGTCGACTACGATGAAGCGAGCGACAAATTCTATCTCAACGCCGAGCAAGAGCTGGTGTTCGCTGATGAAGACAGCCCGGCCTTCATGGCAGGCGCATTCGAGTTCCTGTCCGCGCTGTGGCTCGATGAAGAAAAGGTGAGGCAGGCATTCCAGTCCGGCAAGGGCGTCGGGTGGCACGATCATAGCGCGTGTCTGTTTCGCGGTACGGAACGGTTCTTCCGTCCAGGCTACAATGCCAATCTGATCGACTCCTGGCTGCCGGCCTTGGAGGGCGTCGTCGAGAAGCTCGAACGCGGCGTGGACGTCGCGGATGTTGGATGCGGTCATGGTGCATCGACCGTGCTCATGGCACAGGCCTTCCCCAATTCGCGCTTCGTCGGCTTCGACTATCATGCCCCCTCGATTGAGCGCGCCCGCAAGGCGGCCGAGGTAGCCGGCGTCGGCGTTAACACGCGGTTCGACGTGGCGGCCGCCAAGAGCTATCCCGGAACGTATGACCTCGTCACATTCTTCGATTGCCTTCACGACATGGGCGACCCGACGGGCGCCGCCACCCATGTCCACGGATCGCTCAAGCCGGACGGCACGTGGATGATCGTCGAGCCGTTCGCGCATGATCATCTGGCGGCGAACCTCAATCCCGTCGGCCGCGTTTACTATGCCGCTTCCACTTTCGTGTGCACGCCCGCATCCGTGTCGCAGGAAGTCGGGCTCGCGCTTGGAGCCCAGGCCGGTGAGGCGAGGCTGCGCAAGGTTGTGACCGGCGGCGGCTTCAAGCGATTGCGTCGCGCCGCGGAGACACCGTTCAACATGGTGCTGGAGGCCCGCCCTTAGCGTGGCCGTCGCCAGAAATTGCAGCTCATCGCATTTGATTGAAGATCACCGCCAAAAATCCGGACGCATCGGGGACATTTTCAAGGCGCCTGGGTTCACGCAGAGGTCGCTGCCGAGTTGTGTGCCAAGAGTCCCATACGTTGCGGCTCAGAAAGGACCCGACGCACGGCTACGAACATGCCCATAGTGATGGCCGCTATAATCACATATGCCCACCATGGCGCGTTCACAAAGCTGGTAAGCCACGTCGCACCGAACGCGCTTACGACAAAAACGAGAGCCTCGATAAAATGACTGAGCCTGTACACATTCAGTCGTCTCATCCTCATACCACCCATCCAAAGACTGAGCTTGTTGCGCTACTGCGACAGAGCCTAACATATTGGAGAGCGCTCACTATTTCTATGCTAAACAGTCTCGCCTGAGTATATGTTTTGAGTCGCTAATTATGGAATTCTGCCAGTCTGCATTTCCCCTGATCTGATGTAGAGCAGCTTCTAAGTGGGAATTAGTCCCCCATCGACCGGATCGGGCGACACGAACATGCGCTGAAGGCTTGGCGGAACGGCTACTGGGACCATGATGCTACTCGAATGCAAGATCGTGTCAGAACGTCCCGGGAAGGCTGCAGGCAGGGGATGTCAGGTCAATCAGCCTATAGATATGATACCGCCCATTCGCTGAGACTTCACGATGGGCATAGGAGGTGGGAATTCGTGCCTTGAGATGGACGCGGCTGTCGGAGCAGGCGAGCACGGCAGCAGCGATGGCCTGAACCTTCGGGCCGCTGACAAAAACGTTCACCACCGCACGCGAGCCGAACCCGTCGAGATACGTCTCGAAAGCATCGAGGTGGGCCATCAGCCCGAAAGCCTGGATGTCGCGAACTTCGCCATCTTCGAGCCGGTGGGTTTCACGTACCTTGGCCACCTGTTGATCGAGCAAAGCATCGATATGCGCATTCTTCTCGCTTCTTGGGACGAGGAGCGAGATCCGTTCCGGACTGACGATATCGATCAATCCGTAGAATACGTCGGCATCTCCTCCGATCCCCACGAGCAGGACTTTCTCTTCGCCCATTCCTCCGCTGCCTTGAAGATGAGGGACGGTGACGTATCGGTCCAAGCCGCTGGAAAAATCCTCTTTGCCGATCGCGTTCCCGTAGATACCTTCGGCGTACCCGAATTCGAGAGACTGAATCGACATTTTCTTGAATGCCACCGCAATCAGCCATTGGATGTAGATTCGCGGCATCGTCGAGCACTCGACGAAAACCTTCCGCAGGCTTCCTTCGTATGAGCCACATGAAGCGGCCATCTGAGTGAGCAGGTGATCGAGGAGATTGATGTTCTTCTGATACTCGATGGAAGGCTCGAGGGTGATCGCAGTCACTTCGACGCCCCATCGGGTACCCATAGCGATGAGCTTTCGCCGGTTTTCTTCGACGGCTGGGACGTTCGCTTCCTTCAGAGCAAAGTCCAGAACCACGATTTTGCCGACCTTCAGGTCAAGATGGTTTTCGAACGCGGCGAAACGCGTTTCCCATCCAAGCGCGACGATCGCGATATCTGCCTCCATCGTTTCGCAGGTACCTGCATCTCTCGCCTTCTCAGTGACGGCCAGATGGCCGAAGACTCGATACTCGACAGTTGAAGCGGTCATTCGAGATCGCTCTCGAAAAGCGAGTGCTGGAATTCGGTCTTGAGTGCGGGCCGCGCGACGAGCTCCTTAAACACCGAGTCGGCCCAGTCTTCTGGGAGCCGATGCCTGGTAAAAAGCAGGTCGACCATCTGCGCCGCAGGGATTGTGTTGATTTCGTACGGGCCGCGATAGGAGAACCCGAAGTAAGGTGCAAATCGCCGATGCAATCTGATCAGCATCTCCTTCGATGCGGGGTCGGCGCGGTCCACCTCAAAGTTGCCGGCGGCGGAGACCTCCCGGATAAACCCATCCCTTTCCGCCCGACGCAGGACCTCGTCCAGTTTTCCGCTGGGTTGCTCCAGTCGGTTCACCAGCGAGCGCATTTCCTTTAGATCAACCCTGAAAATGCCTCTCTCTGTCGTTCCTAGAGCATTTTCTTCGGCAAACTCTGTCTGGAGGCGAGCGGTCAGGTAACCCAACGCCCGCACCATGCGCACGCTCTCTTCTTCGTACGGATGTGAAAGCGCCTGAAGTCCATCAAGCTTCCGTTGAGAGGCGGCGTTCACAGCCTGTCTCTGCTGTTCGAGATGAATCTGTAAATCCGAGTTGATGAATTCCACCAGTTTTCGTGGATCACTGGAACTCGGAACACTGCGGCGGAAGATCTCTCCCATTATATCAAGGAAATCGCGTATACAGACGTCGCTCAATGATGTGATGATCTGGTGCCCTACGTACGGGTAGTCATGCAGACGCAGCATCTGGCACGCTTTCAGAAAAGCCCATCCCTGTTTCCGGGCGATCGACCTCTTCAGATTTGAAGCATCCGCCTTGCTCATGGGCCGGCGCTTGATTTCCGGGTTCATGAGCGCGAGCGCCAGCCCTTCGGCATAAGGGCGCGCTTTTCGATCAAGAAGGAATTGCTGCTGATCCGCCGTCCTCAAATTCACGGAGAGGAATTCACGTGCTGCATCAGCGAGTGCCACAAGCTCTTCTCTGCCCTCGGAATGACCCGATATGATAACCCGCTCGATGATGTCATTGACGGAAAGCCGCCCCAGCCGGTTTTTGAGCGAAAACGCGCTGAGCGCATCGTTGCGCTTGAGATCACTCCGCAGATGGTCAGGAAGCGCATAGTAGAGCCGAAGCGACGACACGTTCTCGCACAGCGTGGCGAACTCCCTCGGATCGACTGAATCAAGATTCTCGACGTCCCGGTCAGCATTCGAGAGCGACTGGCCGGGTATGATCGTCCGGATCGTGTCGTAAAGGCCGCCGATGTAGGCGAGGACCCATTTCACATTGCCGCGCGTCTTCCTCACCAAGGTGTTCAGGAACTGCTGTTGGAGCGGTGTCAGTGCCTCACAGTCGTCAATCAGGATCTTGAAGAAGGGCGCCCTGTCACCGGCGAAAGATGGGCCATTTAAAAGTGGGGTGATCGCGGTCGCGACCTTGTTAATGATCGCGCCAGGGTCTGTCGCTCTGAAGCCGGTCGCTCCCTCATCGGCGGCAAAGAAGAACGCGTTGAAGCATTCGTCGACGTACCGGGTTATCCCACCCCGCAGCTCATCTATGCTGAAGAAGTCGAGACGGGCAGGTTGGGGTATGAAGTGCAGCACTTCGCGATGCAGTGCCAAGGCGACGTCCCTATCTTCAGAGGCCCGGTATTTCAAGTGGCTGTCGCGTCTGAGCTGGCTGATGCTCTCGAGCAGGCGTTCGACTATCTTCAGCTCCAGATAGTGAGAGAAGATTACGAATTGCCGCGGGATCACGGCGGCCGTGTCGAAGCGTATCCGCTCCGGAATGAGGTTCAGAACCGCGTTGTCGATTAGGGGCGAAAATGTCTCATTGAGCTGGAAGAAGACGCCATACCAGCCGAGCTTGCCGACTTGGTCCGCGAGACTTTTGTCTTCGAGGATATGAACTGTGGAAAGCGAGCGAAGAATACTGGTCTTGCCGCTGCCTCTCGTCCCTGCGACGAAGACCGGCTTGGCGGCGGCAGAAATCAAGGCCGACTTCTGACTGAACCACAGTATCGGGCGACTTTCGTACTCGATCCTGTTGGGGCCGAACGGATTCTCCATCTCTATTCGTCCCTTACCTTAATGCGCCAAGCCGAGTTTGCCTTCGTGAGGCCGTCTATCTCGACGAAGCGCGCCGCTTGGAGCATCAGAAGAGAGTCTTCCAAATCTAGCCCGAGCTCGGCGGAGGCGGCAATCTCAGTGATCTCGTCCCAGAAGAGTAACCCATTCCCGCGCCTGGTGGCATGGTCGCGCAGTCGGCGCATCAGGTCAAACGTGTCGTTGTTCAGAAAGGCCTTGCCGTTGGACATAGTCGAGATGAAGCAATGTTCGCCTTCCATGACCGTCCCGTCGGCGACATTGGTGCGGTAGGGTATAAGTCGGATGCCGACGAGCTCTCCCTGATCGGTCGTGAAGAAGACGAGCTCATTGAAACCTGACTGTATCTCTGGTGCTGAGATGCAGATCAATTTGCCGTCCGGAAACCTTGGATCGTTGACGATCTCGACCGGATCGGCATGTATGTGTCCATGCAGGTAGACGATAGGCTTGTTGCCCTGCAGCAGCTGAGTTCTGACAAATCCGCTGTTGAGCATCTCCGCGTATGGCGTAATGCGCGGAGTCTTTTGTGGCAGCAGATTGTGATGGCCGATCATGATGCCGTAACGCATGTCGGGCTGCTGGAGCAATTCCTGTAGGCCTGCAAGCATCTCACGCGAGATGTATGGCGTGTCCATCTGACCGTAATACTCGTCGTCGGACGCCTCCTTGTCTGGATCGCTGGGAGGTGTCGCGGGCGAATGTCCCGAGGTGTCCGGCGAGCCGAGATCTACAGGTTCTGTAGAAGGACCGAGTGCCTCGAGACGATCACGAAGGAACGCGGGAAGGTTCTGAAGCTCCCAACTGCCTATCGCTGTGTTGACGAGGATGAAGTTTGCGCCTGCGGATCCTGTCGGAAGTCTGAAGTGCACGGGTTGGTCCACGGGAACGGTCTGCCAACCCAAGCGGGCGGCTAAACTCGCCATTTCGCTGAATTTCTCAGTCGGTCCAAGTTCGCGCGCGTCATCACGGTTCACATCGTGATTTCCCGGTACGAATATCAACGGAAGCGCCTTTGAACTGCGCCCCTGTGCGCGGCAGAGCAACGTGAAATGCTGGAATGCCGAAGCAATGAAAGTCTTGTCGCCACGGCTCGTGAAATCCCCCATGAAGGCGATCGAATCCAAGGGCTTCGAAGTCGTCAGCCGCCGAAGCTTCGTCAAGACGGCACGCAGCGAAGACGCGCGTAGCTTCTGCGTTATTTTCGGAGCGAACTTGCTATCCTTGGCATCGATGTTGCTAGAGGAAGGATGCCAATCCGGATAGTGAATATCGCCTACTTGAAGGATTCGCACCCGTCGCATAACTCGCCCCCCCGCCGAGAGCCATAGACTAATCCGTTCGCTTTTGCCAAGCGCGAAACGATCATCCGACCGCATCGCCTGGAAAGCGCGTTTATCTTTTTGTTGGTAATGGAGAGGCACGACGCAATTGTGCCCCCGGTTGCTTGTCTGCCCACCAAATGGGCACTCAATCTGGGCGCATGGCTTATGATTTCTCGAGTTTGTCCCATAACGAGTTTGAGGATTTGGCCCGCGACCTCGTAGGTCGCGAGATCGACAAGCGTTTCGAGGCCTTTCCCGAGGGACCGGACGACGCGATGGATGGTCGACATGCCCTTGCCGGCGGCGACATTGTGCAGGCGAAGCACTACCAGCGGTCAGGCTTCTCGGCGCTGAAATCCAAGATGAAGAGCGAGCGCACAGCCATTGATGGCTTGGCGCCCTCGCGATACTTCCTCGTCACGTCGGCTTCGCCCGCGGCAGGCGGACACCGGCATGCGCAGCAGGATGAAGCCAGTGAGGGCCAGTAATACACGACAATAGTCATTAGGCTAGAGTACAGTCGCCTTGGGAGGCTGTTCGAATTCAATCCGGCGCTTTTCGGCATCCTTTTTTCGTTTGGTGGTGTCGATACGATATTGGTCAATTCCATCAAGATCGCTCTTCATATCGTTTGGTGTTGGAACTGGAATGGCCTTGGCGGACGCCATGTCATGTCCAGAACGCTCCGAAACTCGCTTCATGGCCCAATAGATTCGCTTGTGGTCTTCGTCCTCGACCACCACACCCTTCAGGCTCTGTGTCTTGACATCGCTGTTAAATCGCTCGACGACTTTACCGAGCAGGATTTCTTCAACGAGCCTCTCCCAGGTTTCCCGAAGATCGCTGTAGAAATCCTTCGCTGACCTTCGCCAAGCATCGGTGGTGAAATCAGTGGCGCCGTCGAAGCTCTTCAGGCGCGTCTTGAGAGTCTCGATGCGCTTCGTGACAGACTGTGCGATCCACGGCTCGTCAGTTTCGCTAATCAAGCCAAAACCGGCAGATTCGGACTTGTTGATGTAGTTTCGAACAAGGGGAATCGGCGGATTGGCCTGCGCAGCTGCGTCAACCACCTCGTTGAAGAACAGAAGATTATGGGTGAAAATAATAATCTGACGTCCTGTGGCCGCTTCTTTTACGAGCCTTGCCGCGACCCGCCTGATCCGAACATGGTCGAGAGATGACACGGGGTCGTCGATGATCATGCCTTGACGCGATGTGTCTCCTCCGACCTCGGCTAAGAAACAGGCCAGGGCAAGCGCGCGCTGCTCTCCTTCGCTTAAGACCTTGCTGTTTGAGATCGCTTTTGCCGCGTTGAGCCCGACCTCGAAATAGCTCTGCCCATCTTGACTACGATCATTAACTGCGAACGGGATGTGCGTTAACGCCAGAGTCTCAATCTCGGCGACGACGCGCTTTTCGAGATCCTGCATGACGAGGCTTCGTCGAAGCGACGTCATCTGCCGTGACACCGAGCCTGTTTCGACAGCATCGCAGCATGAGAGAAGCTTGCGCCGCTCTTCGAGATTCGCCAAGCGCGCGAG
This sequence comes from Mesorhizobium sp. M1C.F.Ca.ET.210.01.1.1, assembly GCF_004791585.1. GTDB lineage: Bacteria > Pseudomonadota > Alphaproteobacteria > Rhizobiales > Rhizobiaceae > Mesorhizobium. The sequence goes on along the minus strand of NZ_SRUU01000023.1, from coordinate 53,239 downwards.
AACGATGGTGAGATCGTCGCCCAGTTTTTTCCGATCCTTGAGTGTATCGCGACGAGCTCGATCGGTAGCGCGGTTCCCGTCGTCGGCCGCTGCCTTGTCGTCCGTCAGCGCTTCGGCCTCTAGCGCCTCCGCCTCCGTTCGGAGTTTCGATGCAACTGGCGCCGCAAGTTGCGGGAACGCAGCGTACTCGGACAGCGCAGCCGCAACGACAATTGCATCACGCCTTTTACCTGCCTCGACATAATATGCCGAGATCAGGGCCACCATCGCCTTGCGTGCGGCGGACAGATCGCCAAACTCTCCGAGAGCCGCCTCAACCGCCTCCCCGGTCGCAATGGTGAGTCCTTTGATTTGGCGCAGGGCCTCTTCATGGGCAATAGATGCGACTTGCGCCGCCTTATTTGCGGCGCCCGTTACGAAGTCATTGAAGGATTGGATCCGCCCCGCGGCGTCCGCCGTCATCGGCTCCTGGCAGAGCATGCAACGATCGCCTTCCTGATCTGGCAAGTGCTGATGATCGATGCCAGTGACGCTCGCTAAATAGGCTCGTGCATGGTCGAACATATACCGCCAGGGAGAAAGCCCAACGCCGCTCAACGGCATAGTCGCGAACGCTCCTGAGGCGGCAAGTTGTGCAGCCTGCGCTGTAGAATCGGCTGTTGCATATAGATTGCGATAAATCTCGAGGGCCGCCGCTGAGAGAGCCGCGTCGATCTGTTCAGATGCAGTCAGCAGTTTTTCCAAGGCCGCCTTGGCACGCCGACGCTTTGTCGCCATCGTTGAAGGGTCGCTTGCCAGAGCCTGTTCGAGGCCAGCGAGATCAGCCATGTCCTGCTCTGAGAGGGCAGCGAGGTTTTTGATTTCGGCTGCGGAAGGCATCACGTCCTTTGACTTGATTTCGAGACGAGCCAGCAGCTTTACGACCGCGCCGGCAGCTGTGTACCCACTCGGCAATGGTGTCTTTAGGTTCTTTTCGATCGCTTTGATTTCTTCCCGGAAGTCGGCTTCGAGCTCGGTGCGGTGACGTCCATGGCTTTCGAGAAGCGCGATGGCTGCGGGCAGAAAACCGATACGGTTTTGCTTATCGACGTAGAGGCGAGCGTTCGCGGAGTCGAAAACGGAGATCCGTGCAATTGACGCGGGGGGCAGCGTTCCGTCCTTCCAGGTTATGGGGGTCGGTTCCGTAGCACCCTCTTCGAGAAACCGGACAAGCACTTCGGCTGGCGGTTTGGTGCCGATCTCGAACACGTTGCCAAGAAGATCATCCGCCGTCAGACTACGGCAAAGCTTCTTCGCGATCCGGCAATAGCCGCTCTTTCCGCTTCCATTGTCGCCGTAGATAATGGTGATGCCATCGGTGGCGAAACGCAGTTGCTGCTCTTCGGCGAGGCGGTTCAAATGCTTGACGGGGCCGAGTGAGCAAAGCACCGCGCGCGGCTCGTTCGAACTGTTGGCCCTCAAATGCTCCGCCGAGAGCGGAGAGCATTCGGGCAGATCAGCGGTAAATCCACCGACGTGGCGGACCCGAGCTGTTACACCGGCCTTATCCTCCTGCTCGAGGTTGAAGCCCGGCCGCGCGGCGTGTCTTCTTAAGGCATCCCTAATCCAGTCGGGCTGCTTATCCGCCCATTCCAAAAGTCCAACCTCGGCCATTCCTGCCCCCCGAATCTTACCATCATTGTACTTATTGATTAGTCCAGATTCGATGAATTCGCTTGTCTGGACAAATTTTCCTCGCGATCGCACATAGAGTGCTGGAGATGTACCCAATAAATGACCTCCCCCCGCGCCGCTAGGTCAGCAAACAAATGCTTCAGCGATCAAACGTCTCCACAACGACATCAGCAATCAAAGGCATTGGACCGCGCGCACGAATTTAGGTAGCCGGCAACGCGTACGAGGAGATAGAGCTGGAAGTGCGTGCCTTTCGATAGTCTATGGGCGGAATTCGACCGCCTCACCGATAGGCCGATCGAGGTTCGCCGTCACTGTCGGGCTGGGTCCGAGTCCGCGATAGGCGCCACGACAGCGCTCGCGATAGGCGCGCAACGCTTGGTCCATGGCGCCCGGACCGCCACACATTTGCGGATGACGTCCTGCCCGTCTTGGGTTTCAGCAGCGTGCGCCGGCGCTCCGATTTCCGCGACTTTTGGATCCCCTCCAATCGTGACGACCGATTATCGCCTGTCTCCATTTCGACCGTTATCTGGGCGGTAACACTTTTAGAAATCTATGCTGCTGGACATAAGCGGCGACCATACCGAGAATTTACTTTCAAATTCTGGCGGCAAAGTTCTATCGTAAATGAAAATAGGGGATGGGGTATGGAAACGAGTTCGGAGACTGGCGATGCTGCCGGTATATCAGCCGCGCCCGTAATAGAAGTCGTGGCGGACATCGCCGCCAGCTTTACATATGCGTCCTTCCAAAATGCTATTCCGGTGATCCGGTCTATCGCGCTCAACAACCCGACCCAGCAGGGTTTCGAAAAATGCACTCTCGAGCTGACATCGAACCCCCCTTTTTTGCGCGCCAAAAGCTGGACAATTGATCGGATCGTTGCTGGCGACCGGCTTCCCTTAAGCGATCGAAAAATCGATCTCGACGCCGGCTATCTGGCCGGTCTCAACGAGGCTGAGCGCGGGGAGATAACGTTGCGCCTAACCTCAGGAGGCGCAGTGCTGGCCGAGCAGCGCGTTGCGGTGCGCCTGCTTGCCCGCGACGAATGGGGTGGCGTCGTCGATATGGCGCAATTGCTCGCCGCATTCGTCATGCCGAACGACCCGGCGATCGCAGGACTGCTGCGTTCCGCAGCGGAGCTGCTCGCAGCGCATGGTCATCCTTCCAGCCTCGATGGCTATCAAAGCGGCAATCCGCAACGCGCATTCATGCTGGCGGCCGCAATTTATTCGGCCATTGCTGGCCTATCGCTGCATTATGCAGAGCCACCTGCGAGCTTCGAAAGCCGCGGCCAAAAAATTCGACGTCCCTCAATTATTACGGCAGAAAAGCTGGCAACCTGTCTCGATACCAGTCTGTTATTCGCGTCCGCCCTGGAGGCGACGGGCTTGCATCCCGTCGTTTTGATGTTTCAGGGACACGCGGCCGTCGGCGTCTGGATGACACAAAGGACGCTCGCCAACGCCATTGAACCCGATGCCATGGAGGTCCGCAAGGCGCTGGCATCGCGCGAACTCATCGTGTTTGAGACGACAGGCGTGACGCATCGGCCGGCGATGACGTTGGAGGCTGCCCAACACGCAATCGAACAGCGGCTCGACGAAACGCAGGTAGCCACCTTTGTCGCAGCCATCGATATACGCCGCTCGCGCAGCGGCGGCATCACACCGCTTGCTTCGCACGAACCGACGCGCCGCAGCGTGGATGCAGAGGCGGCAACCGAAATCGCGTTGCCGTTGCCAGCCGCACCGGCCGTGGTAGCCCTGCCGGTCGAGATCGTCGAGGTAAAGCCGACGACAGCGGCCGGACGGATCGACCGCTGGCAGAAAAAGCTCCTCGATTTGACACTGCGGAACCGCCTGCTCAATTTTCCGGACTCCAAGAAGACAATTCCGTTTCTTTGTACTGACGTCGGCTACCTCGAGGACCGTCTGATGGCAGGCGCTTCGATCCGGCTGATTTCGCTCCCCGAACAGAATCCACTGGGCGAGCGGGATGCTGTCCTCTATCGCGAGGTGCACGGACGTGACCTCCAGCGTGGCTTTGCCGCGGAAGCGCTTCTGCGCGACGAGCTCCCGTCGACGCTCGATGGGCGTCAATTGGAATCCCGGCTGATCGATCTTTACCGGCAAGTGCGCAACGATTTTGCCGAGGGCGGCGCGAATACGCTCTTCCTGGCGGTCGGCTTCCTGCGCTGGAAGAAGAAGGCCGAGGACGAGCGCAGCTATCGCGCGCCATTGCTGCTCGTACCGGTCAAAATCGAGCGCCGCAGCGCAACATCGCATTTTACCTTGCGCTTCCATGAAGATGAACCGCGATTCAACGCAACCTTGTTGCAGTTTCTCGAACGCGACTTCGAGCTCAAACTGCCACAGTTTTCCGGTGAGCTGCCCGAGGACGAAAGCGGCGTTGATGTGCCGAGGCTGCTCGGTCTTATGCGCCAGGCAGTGCGCGACGTCCCCGGCATGGAGGTGGTGGACGAGACGGCGCTGTCGACCTTTTCCTTCGCCAAGTTTCTCATGTGGAAGGATCTGGTCGAGCGTACCGATGCGCTGCGCGAAAACCGTGTCGTGCGCCATCTGATCGACACGCCGGAGATAGCTTTCGAGGGCAATGGCGCATCATTCCGCGACGAGCGCGAACTCGACCGGCACTATGCCCCGTCCGACATGGTTTTGCTGCTGCCGGCCGACTCCTCACAGACCGCCGCAAGTCTTGCCGCCGCTGAGGGTCGCGATTTTGTCATCATCGGTCCTCCCGGCACTGGCAAGAGCCAGACCATTGCCAACATGATTGCCAACTGTCTTTCAGTTGGCAAAACCGTGCTGTTTGTGGCCGAGAAGACGGCGGCGCTCGATGTGGTGTATCGCCGCCTGCGCGAACATGGCCTGGGCGCGCATTGTCTCGAACTCCATTCCAGCAAGGCGGACCGACGCAACTTTCTCACCCAGCTCAGGATCAGCTGGGAAAGCGGCGTGCGCGTGGACGCAGCGGAGTGGATTGCGATCAACGAGCGGCTTCGCGTCCGTCGCGACGAACTGAATGCCTATGTCGAAGCGCTGCATCGGCACCATGTCAATGGTCTGACGCCTTATCTGGCGCTCGGCATCGCTCTCAAGAACAAGCGGCAGCACGCTCCGAGATTGTCCTGGCCATCGCGCGATTCCCATGACGAGGCAAACCGGCTGGCGCTGGAGCATATTGCCGCCGAAACAGGTCTCGCATTTCAGTCGGTGGAGATGCGGTCGGTCTTGCGTCTTATAGATGTCACCGAGTGGACGTCAGGCTGGCAGGACAATTTGCTCGAAGGGGCAAAGACCCTCAAGAATGCGTCCGAGGTTCTAGCGACCGCACTCGACGCCTTCCTGGTGAGCATCGGCCTGCGCGCCAAAGGCGACGCGTCAAAAGCGGAGCTCGAAGCGCTGCGAAAACTAGCAGCGGCACTCCAGGACAGTGCCGGCTATGACGTCAGCATTGTCTTTGATCGAGATTTCGCCCAGTTGCGGGGAGCCCTCGCCACTCTCAATGAGGCAATCGGAGACTATCGCAAGTCTCGCAAGGACCTGTCGGCCCGCTATGACGAGGCTGCCGTTGCGCGCATACGGGTGGAGGACATAGAGCAGCAATGGCAGCAGGCCGCTTCTGCATTCTGGCCAAACAGTCAGTTGGGCAAACGCAAAGTCCAGAAGCTGCTTCAAGGCTATGTCACAGAGGGGGTAGCCGATCCTCAGCACGACTTGCTGCTGTTGCGCCTGATGCAGGACCGCCGGGCCACTGTCGAAGCCAACATCCTATCTGGGAAGCCGATCGGATTTGCCGCACTTGATACCGACACCCACCGTATCGATCAGATACTCTCGATGGCCGAAAGGCTTCGACAGACGCTACGCCTGCCCGGCCTCGGCACGGAGGATTTCAAAGCGCTCCTGCAAGCAACCGCCCCGAGCCTGCGAAGCGGTGCAGCAGATAGCACGATGCGCTATGGGGCAGCCCGCTTCCTTGCGGCTTCTGCAGCATTCGAGGCTGCCAAGACCCAATTTGCGATCCCTGCTGGAAAGACGCCTTCTTGGGCAGAACATGATAACCCGCTGACCGAATTGACGACTGCGATGGGAGACTTGCTCGACGCCCGTCATCTTCTCCGGGACTGGACTTCGTGGTGCGGCATTCGTCGCAGGGCTGTCAGTCACAATCTGGGAGCGTTGGTCGACGATATCGAGGCGGGTCTAGTGCGACCAGCTGAAGCTCAATCCGCGTTCCGCCTGGCCTATGTACGCTGGTGGCTGCCGGCCACGCTGGATGCCGATCCGGTGCTGCGGAATTTCCGTCGCTTCCAGCACGAGCACGCCATCGAAGATTTCCGGGAAATCGACGATCTTGTCCGCGCTCAAGCAAGCCTTCGCGTCATCAGTGCCATCGCTCATGGTTTGCCGGCTGTGCAAGGCGTCCCGCGCAATTCCGAGTTGGGCCTGTTGCGCCATCAGATGGAATTGCAGCGGCCCAGCCGGTCAATCCGCGAGATGATTGGCGCGATGCCGACGAGCTTTGCCAAGCTCGCGCCGTGCATGCTGATGTCCCCTCTTTCAATCGCTCAATATCTACCGCCCGACCAAGCCCTGTTCGACGTGGTGATTTTCGACGAAGCATCGCAGATCACCACCTGGGACGCCGTCGGTGCCATCGCGCGAGCCCATCAAACCATAATCGTAGGCGATCCCAAGCAGTTGCCGCCCACCAATTTCTTTGGCCGCAACGAGGAGGACGAGGAAGTCGTCGAACACGAAAAGGATCTTGAGAGCATTCTCGACGAAGCCAAAGCGGCCGGCATCCCGGTACGTGACCTGCGCTGGCATTATCGTAGCCGCAATGAGTCGCTGATCGCCTTTTCCAACCATCACTACTATCAGAACCGGCTCATCACATTCCCTTCGCCAACGGTGGAAGATCGGGCAGTTCAGCTGCGAAAAATCACGACCGGCATCTATGACCGTGGCAAAAGCCGCACCAATCGAATCGAAGCCCAAGCGGTAACCGACGAGGCGGTCAGCAGGATGCGGCGTTGGCTGGCCCTACCGGAAAAGGACCGACCCACGCTCGGAGTCATCACTTTCAACGCGCAACAGCAGTCGCTCATCCTCGACCTTTTCGACAAGGCACGCCAGACAGAGCCGGAGCTTGAATGGTTCTTTGCCGACGAGCGTATTGAGCCCGCCATCGTCAAGAATCTGGAAAATGTCCAAGGGGACGAGCGTGACATAATCCTGTTTTCGATCACCTTTTCGCAAGATAATGCCGGCAAGCGCAGCATGGATTTCGGCGCGCTGAATCGGGACGGCGGCGAACGCCGGCTGAATGTCGCGGTGACGCGTGCGCGGCAGGAACTGATCGTATTTTCAGGTTTTGCCGCCGACCAGATCGACCCCAACCGAACCAAAGCGATCGGCGTACAGCATCTCAAAGCCTTTCTCGATTTTGCCGAACGCGGCGCTGTGGCATTGCCAGCGCAGGAACGCGGATCGGTCGGAGCCCTGGAATCCCCTTTCGAGGAGGCCGTCGCTGCCGAGCTTGAGAAGCGCGGATGGACCATCGTTCCTCAAGTCGGCATTTCGGGCTTTCGAGTGGATATAGGGATCCGGCATCCCGATCTCGCCGGCGCCTATCTGGCTGGGGTCGAATGCGACGGCGCGACCTATCACAGTTCTGCCACGGCGCGAGATCGAGACAAGGTCCGCGAGCAGGTCCTGCGCGGCCTCGGGTGGAACATTGTCCGGGTATGGTCAACCGATTGGTGGTTTGATCTCGAAGGTTGCACCGAGAGGCTTCATGCCAGCCTGGCCGCGCTGCTCGAGGAAAGCCGTCGCAAACAGGCTGAACAACAGGAAAGTGAAGCCGCGATCCATTGGGACATGGGACATAAGGTCGACCCCATGGACCCATTGCCAGCCGAAGACCTAGCATCGGCCGGCGAACCGGAACATCCGTCGATAAAATCAGAGCCAGAACTTGTCGCCGCTCCCCTCGCGACGGGAGAGCGCCCATCGGCATCTGCAGGAATTTTGCCTGCGGCCGCGCATTCGACGCATGATACCGTACCGACGGGCGGCCGTTATCGCCTGACTGATCTAACCGGATTTTCCACCAGCCCGGATCAGTTTTATGACTTCGTCTACCGAGGCACGCTGCGGTCCATGGTCGACGCGGTGATCGAGCAGGAAGGACCTCTGCGAGATGACGTCCTTGCGCAGCGCATCGCACGGGCGCATGGCTGGCTCAGAACGGGCAACAAGATTCGGGAGCGGATCGACCTGCATCTGCGCGAGTTCGATAGAACTGAAGAATCCAGCGGCAGCTTCCTATGGAAGAGAGGGACGGTGGTCGACCTGCTTGATTATCGCATGCCGTTCGATGCCGATGCCCGCCGGTCCATTGCCGACATTCCAATCGCCGAGCTGGCCGCTGTCGTCGTTGCGAACGAGGACATTCTGGAACAGTCCGACCCCGCTCTCGACCTTGCACGTCTGCTCGGTGTCGAGCGACTTGCGGCGATTTCACGCTCCCGGCTGGATGAAGCCATCGATCGCGCCCAGCGCAACCTGGCATCGACATAGTCTCGGAGACTCCATGTTTCGATTCATCCACAGCTCCGATCTTCATATCGGCAAGCGGTTCGGCAACATGCCAGAGGATCTGCGCGGGCGGCTCCGTGAAGCGCGCCATGGCGCGATCAGCCGGCTGGCAGAGCAGGCACGCGTCCATGGTGCATCCACCATACTTCTGGCCGGCGATACGTTCGATACCGAAACGCCCACTCCAGCGATGTTGCGGCAGGCCATGGCCGAGATGAGCCAGAGCGCGCCTCTGCGCTGGATATTGCTGCCTGGCAACCATGATTCCCTGTTGGCTGATCAATTGTGGAGTGCAGCGGACAGCGTTGTGCCGGACAATGTCCTGCTGGCGACGCGGCCCGAAACCCTGACCATTGGCGCGGACGTGGCGCTGCTGCCTGCACCTTGCACCACCCGCAGACCCGGTCGCGACCTTACCGAGTGGATGAACAGCGCCGCGACGCCGCAAGGCGCCATCCGGCTCGGCCTTGCTCATGGCGCTATTCAGAACTTTTCCGAAGATTCAGCAGCGTCCGATGTCATTGCACCAGATCGCGCGACTAAGGCCGGCCTCGATTATCTGGCACTTGGCGACTGGCACGGACCCGTCACCATCAATGAGCGCAGCCGTTATAGCGGTGCGCCCGAACCTGACCGTTTCAAGCATGATACACCCGGTCAGGCCCTTGTCGTTTCCATTGCCGGGCCTGGCGCCGTGCCCGAGATCGTGGCCGTTGAAACAGCTAGCTTTTCCTGGAAAACCGCTCCCCTGCATCTGCTGTCTGGCGACGACAGCGCCGCGGCATTTGAAGCGTTGCTTCCACCGGCTCATCTGCGGCGTCAGACTTTGCTGCGAATTGCCGCGTCTGGCCGGGTGCGGTTAAGTGGGCGAACGATCCTTCAAGCGGCGATCGCGGTAGCCGCGCCCGACTTCGCCTATCTGGAACTGGACGGGGACGGGCTCGCGACCGACTGCGAAAGTGGCGATTTGGATCGGATCGACCGCTCTGGTGCCCTTCGCGAGGCAGCGCAGGCACTGTTGGATGAAAGCAGCGACGAAACCCGGTCGGCTGTCGAACGCGACATATCGCGAGAAGCACTGGTTCGGTTGTTCAGCTATTGCGAGGCGATGGGATCATGAAACTTACGGCCCTTCGGCTCCACAACGTCAAACGGTTCGCCGGGCAAGGCGTCGCCATCGAAAACATCGGCGACGGCGTCAACGTGCTTTGCGCGGTCAATGAGTTCGGCAAATCAACCTTCTTCGAAGCGCTGCACGCACTCTTTTTCCAGCCTCACACGGGCACACCCGAAGGCGTGCGACTGTTGCGGCCTTACAGTGGGGGCAATCCGGTGGTGGAGGCCGACATCACCACTTCAGAAGGACGCTATCGACTTGCCAAGCAGTTTTATGGCGGCAGGCTGGCCAGCGTTATTGACCTCGACGGCGGGCGACTGTTGGCTCAAGCCGATGAGGCCGAAGCCTTTATCGGCAAACTAATCCATGGCGGAAGCGCAGGACCGGCAGGATTGCTCTGGGTTCGCCAAGGGGTCACCGGCATCGAAAGGCGCAGCAAAAGCGAGGAGGACGGCGAAAAACGCGTGCGCGAAAGCCTACTGTCCTCGGTTCAGGGGGAAGTTGAAGCCCTGACCGGCGGGCGACGCATGGCCGAAATCGCCGCGGCATGTGAAGAAGAACTCTATAGCCTGGTTACGTCAACGCTGCGTCCCAAGAGCGGCGGTCTCTATGCGGCAGCGCTCGACGAGCGTGACAAGCTGGTGAAAGACGAGCAGCGTCTCAGCGCCGAAGTCACCGGTCTGCGCGATTCGCTCGACAAGCGGCGCATGGCGTTGGCGCGTCTGTCTGAGCTTGAAAACCCCGAAGAAGGCGCCACTCGGCGGGAAGCCATCTCGGCCGCGGAAGCCGCAGTCGAGGCCGCCAAATCGCACAGCGAAGCCTTGAAAGCCGCCGAGGCGGAAGCTGCCCTTGCCGCAATTCACCACGACGCGGCGCAGCAGGCCCTCGATAGTTTTCGGACCGCGCTCAAACGAGCCACGGATTTGCGCCAGCAGTCGACGATTGCGCAGCTTCGCCGCAGTGAGGTTCTCGATCGGCGCGCTTCTGCCATTGCCGAAAACGAACAAGCGATGGGCGAAGTTCAAGCAGCCGAACTGGAAGAGCGCGAAGCACGCGAATTGCTCGCGCGGCTGGATGCGACTCTTTTGGCGCGTGACGCTGCCGAACAACTGGCCGGCTCGGACAACCGGTTGAAACAAGCCGAAGTCGCCAGAACCCAGATCGAAGATGGAGAGGCAGCACTGGCGATGCTGGCGGTGCCGGAACAAGCTGTCGAGCAACTCCAGGCGCTCGAAATCGAGATCGCCAGCCTTCGTGCAGCTCACCTGGCAACCCTGCCGACGCTATGCATGGAATACCGGGACGGCGCCGCCGATTTGGTGACCATCGATGCCAAGCCCTTGCCCCATGCAGAAGACCAAAGCTTTGCTGGCACCGTACGCCTGGATATTGCCGGCATCGGAGCCTTGACCCTGCGATCGAATCGGCCGCAGCAGGCCGACCGGACCATCGAAGACGCCGAAGCGAAGCACCGCAGCCTGCTTGCGTCCCTCGGTGTCGATAGCCTCAGGACGGCACGCCAGCGCCTAGTGGAAGCGCGCGACAAAGCTACCGAACTGGGCTTGGCGCGTCAGCGACTTGCCGATCTCGCGCCCAAGGGGATACAGCAATTACACGAGGAGCTTGCTCGTCTGAGTGCCCTCGGGGCCGGGGACCTCGAACTCAAAGTCGATCCAGAACAGATCCGGCAACATCATGCCGCAGCCGAGCAGCGTGTGGCGACAACACGCAACAGCGTGCGCGAGGCCTTGCCTTTGCGCAGCCATGCCGACGAGGCTGTCATGGCTGCGGAGACGGCTTATGTCACCATCCAGGCGGAACTGACCAGCCTCGAGGTCATATTGGGACCCGATGCAGCGCGCGAGGAAAAGGGGCGCTTGCTGCTCACCGAGGCCACCGCACGACAAAAGCTGCGCGAAGCGGCCGAAATGCGCGCTGCTCCCCTGCGCGACGGCGCTCGCGATCTCACCAGCGCTGAAGCCGTTCTGCGCCGCGCCCGTTCGGTTCAGGATGCCGCCACACAGGAAGCAAGTCAGTTGCGTGTAACCCTGGCCGATCTCAATGGCCATATTCGCACTCGGTCCGACGACGCGGTGGAAGAAGCTTTGCGCGAGGCCACAGAAAAATTGGAAATCGCTGGAGAGCGAGCGAGACGCTTCGAATTCGAAAAAGCCGTCCTCGACCGGCTGCGCACGACGCTGGTCGCTGCGCGCTCGACGGCACGCGATCTTTATCTGAAGCCGGTCATGTCCGAGCTGCGACCGCTGCTTGGATTGCTATTCGATGACATCTCCATAGTGTTCGACGAGAACACACTGTTGCCACAGACCGTTCGCCGCAATGGTCAGGATGAGGATGTCGATAGGTTGAGTGGCGGCATGCGAGAACAGCTTTCGGTTCTGACACGTCTGGCCTTCGCCCGTTTGCTTGCCCGCGACGGCCGACCCACACCGGTTATCCTGGATGACGCTTTGGTTTATTCCGATGACGACCGCATCGAGCGCATGTTCGACGCTTTGCATCGTCAATCACACGATCAGCAGATTCTCGTTTTCTCCTGCCGCCAACGCGCGTTTGCAAAACTCGGCGGTAACATTTTGCAGATGAGCGACTGGCAACCGGGTCGGTCATAAGCGGAGATCGCGCAGCCTCAGCTAGGGCGACGGCAGATCGTATCGTGTTACGATTGCAATGCCGTTTTCGATCTCGATTTCGATAACTTCATTAATCAGGAATTCCTCTGGGCCAAGATCCTCGAGGAGAGCATCGAAGAGCTCTCTCTGTTTTTCAGGCCCGACCTGAGGGACGACGATAATCAGGCCGGCGTGAACCGGTTCTTTGGCATAGAGCTTCCTGAAGTCCTTAGCATTGTTGGTGACGAAGGTGAAATCCTCATCGATAATGAGCGGCATGAGGTCCCAGTCGGTTTCGCCGCTTAGCCCAAGCCAGTTGACGTGGTTTGCTTCATGTCCGCGTTCTTGGGCTACCGCAACCAGAGACGTGTGCAGGCACTCATCGATCAGAAACCTCACGAGGTCACACGCGTCTCGACCTGGCCGACGGACCTGGGTCGCCCTTCAAAACCACGCGCTTCGACGACTTTATTTTCACGCCCTGCTCGACCAGCTTCTTAGGCCGCCCACGAACCGGGTGCGCGGCGACCCACATTCTGGCGAGCTCAATCACGCGCGGCGTTAGCTTCGGATATCCCTCCAGAACCTCCGCTTCATCTGCGCCCTGCGCTAGCATCGTCGTGATCATACGAACAGGGATGCGGGTTCCTTTGAAGACAGGCTCTCCGCCCATCACCCCTTTAACGCGGCCGATGGCGGCCTCCGCTTCATCAAGATCCACGATGCGCGCTTTGAGCTGTTTACGTGCCTCGGCGACGTCGACGATCAGCAGGTCGTCGGCCCTTACGGTCTTGGCCCTTGGGGCAGCTTTGATTTCCTCGAACAGGCGGTAGCGACGATCAGCGGGCAATGTCGCACCCACGCCATACCAAAGCTTGAGCCGCAGCAAATCCTCGCCGGTCAATGCCCGTCGGACGACCCCACCGATGCGCCGAGCAGTGCTTGGCACAGTATCGACAATGCGTTTGTCGATCGCATTGTGCACGGCCTTGATTCCTATCCCGCTGACGGCGGCTGCCTCTGCGGGGGTGTAGATGCGAGCAAGTGTGCCCATTATTCTTCTCCTTATAAAGAATAATATAGGCCGTTTGACCCCCTCCGTAAAGGCACGCGTCTTTGGAATCACGGCGGTTAGCAAAGGCGGTGGTGAGCCGAGAGGCCTCACAAACCCTTGGGGCTCGAGATGGCAGACTCGGCGCAGTATAATTGCGCTAACTATCGAATTTGCAGTTGGCGACAAACGACACACGAGTTCGTCGCGGACTTTTAACTCTGCGAAGGCGCGTCTTCGAGCGCTTTGAAACCCTACACCCATCTGCAGGCCATCTGTATCAAGCTTTGGACCAAAACCGTTTCCATCGCTCACGAGCGTTCTCTCTGGGGGTCTCAAGTGGGGCTTGCCCATGGCCACGAATTTTTGGGCGACAGCGGTGCAGAGGCCGCATACCGCTGCCTGCTTGACGTCGCTGACCGTGTCCATGTCCGAAATTTGCCTACAAATTTCGGACGCCCTTGGGCGCGCTAGATTCGCTATGGAAAGCTGGAAGCACTCGCAAGCCCGGTGGCCACAGCGTCTGCAGCGCCAAGCTATTCCTCCGTATCCAAACCCGCATCCTCATGGCCACTAGCCAACTCTGGCATAATTTCACCAGCAAGCAGCTCATCTCTGCTCAGCAGCCCGGCATCCTCGAGCGCCTCGCAGTCCGGGAGATCGCGAAGCGTGTCGAGGCCGAACTCGAGCAGGACGCTTTTGTCGTCACATAGGTGTAGGGAGCGCCGGGCGTCGGACTGCGCGGGTTCGACGCGATCAGGCCGGTGCCGCAGATGGCCGATCAGGTCGCGACTGATTACTTCCCGAAAACCGACGACAATTCGGCGCGGGTAATCGGCTGGAAGTGCCGATGCACATCAGCATCAGCACGTCCGACCACGTCAGGTCCACGGCACGCCCGCTGCTTCCGCAGGCGCGGATGGCATCGGCATAGGCCGGCCGTGTCAGGTGCTTCCAGCCGCCGGCGACAGCGACGAGGTCATAGGGCCGTCCGCGCAGCTCTCGGATGTCGTCGATGAGAAGGTCACGGGCGAGCTCGCGGGAGAGACTGCACCGCAAGCGCGTCCCGCGCGCGCGAACTGCTCGATCAACTGATCTCAGACGACGACGAATCTCGTCCAGATTCCAAAAGCGGTGGCCGCAGCGGCGCTTTGCGGGCTCGCGTTACCACAGATCGCAGAACTGTGATCTCGCCTTGTGCCCGAGACCGCAATCTGGGCTCGCGACGAAGCATATCGCTTGCGATCATCAAAGGACGCGTCGACGCCGTCGGTTGCCTTTTCCACCGCCGCCTCACACATCGTGTTGGGGCTGAAGAGCTACCTGCAAATCCTCGCAACGGGCGCGGCCGCATCCTTGATTTTACAAATTGACACGTCTTGGTTTTTAGAAAATGCCACGTGCGATGATGGCGCCAAAAAAAAATGTCACGCGAGATGATCATGCCTGAGGTAAATGGTCCGCCAAAGTTGGGAAAGGTATACCGGTTGAATGGTGGATAGGTACGCCGGATAAAAAGGGCTTCGGGTTCCGGAAGACGAACTAATCGACGGATAGGCGCTGCTCGTGAGGGAAACTGCATGCGCATTACGGTTATGACCATCCAGGGATGTCGGATATGATCTTGAATAGTGACATTGCAGGCCAAAGAGCGGCCGAGAAGCTAGCAGAGGGCCTGAAATCGCAGGGCAAGCAGCAATACGAAGAAAGGTCGAGGGAACGCGAACGAGATGTGTCTCGTTAGGTCGCACGTTGCACCAGGGGTGCGTCGGAAGGCACTCCGCCGTGTCCTGAAGAGGTAGCCTGCACTTGAGAATAGCCACGGTGGTACCTTATTTTCGGCTGTGAAGCACACGAGACCCGCGACGTGAGACCCAGTTGCTCAATACCCAGTTGCTGGGTGAGCGTGCATGACTGCCAACGGAAGGTCTTGCACGCACCCTCGCGATCTTGAGCAATGGTCGCCATGACTTTCTTCTTGCAGGCTTTTGAGTGGCCCAGCCTGCAATCACCAGACCCCACCGACTCTAAAGAGCGTGGCAGACGGGATAGTCGAGGTTGCCCGGCACAATTACGCTCAAGGCTTGCGCCGCCCAGAGGACACGCTGAAAAGGCAGCATGGGCGCGCAAGCACGCCATTCACGAGAGGTTCGACATGAAGACTATGCAAGAAAAAGACATTCCGGCATTCGTGCAAGCAGTTGTGGAGGCCGGCTGCAACATTTGCGCGATTGGCAACTTGGGATATGTCTTTGGCGATGCTGATTTGACGCCGGCGCAACGGAGGTCCGTCGAGCCACAGCTGCGCAGGATTGCTGAGATCTACGGCGAACGCGATCATCTCATGGACGAGATAGCTGTATATCTGCGGTCGATCGGACGCCATGTCGAGGTTGAGCCGAAGACAGGTGTTTCCTGATGGCCGCGATCGATCGCGTTCCGTAGTCGCCATTTCTATTGGGTAACGAGCAGCCGTCTTCCAACCTCTGAAACAAAAAAGAGGTGACCCCCAAAGGCCGCTCTCGAGACCGCAAGTCTGAGCCGCTAACGCATTGCGATAACCAGGCTGTCCGAACTGGGCGTCGATGCCTTCCTCGACCAGGTCGCGGTAGGCGGCGATCTCATCTACCGCATGCATAGCCAAGCCAGAGAAGTTTTCGGCAGCGGAATTCTCGGTCGCTTCCCCTTTTATGACTAGAGGGTGCGGCCGATCCGGCCGCGACGATCTCGCAGGGATTGCCATATACGGCAACACGAACACCGGCGGATCAATACTCGGATAATGGCGGCCGGCTATGTAGCGATCGATCGCGCACCAACATATCAATGCAATAGCTTAGTTGCTTTCAAAGGCGGGTCTCTACGAACTGCAAGCAAGCTAAACGATTGCGTCAACTCTTCCTCGCAGAGCGAAAACTCCGCGCCCACGCGATTTCTCTGCTGGAACAGCGGCACATCCTCAGCGCCAGGACACGGCCGCCGCCGTCGGGTTTTACGAAGCCGGTGATTGCATAAGTTGCCCGCAAGATATCATTGGTATCGGGAACGCCGCCGATGCCGCATCCTGAATAGAGCGGCCGCTTGCACCTGCCAGCCCGACGACCAGATCATATCTGCAACTCCATCTACCTGGACGTGGTGCAAATCACCTCGCTGAAGCCGCAAATCGTCGCCTTCGACCAGGATAACCACATCCGTGACCGCCTGAGCTACTCGGTCGATCTCGACGCACATGGCCGATACAGTTTTTCCATCCTTCACGAAGCGAATGAGACTTTGGCCATTCCAGCCCTGGTCTACGGGGCGTGACTTGTCCCCGATGCATGCGCGAGCTCTCCGCTCGGCCGGCCGCCGGACGTCGCCACCGGCCGAAGGCGCCCGAAGGCGCCCGAAGGCGCTTGACAAAGCAGCACCGGCCCATTCAACTTGAGGCATTCACCAGGGGAGTCCCGGTAAGGGGCTGAGATACTGCTGGCTTTCGCGGCGCAGTGACCCGTTGAACCTGATCCAGTTCATACTGGCGTAGGGACGGTGCAAGCGCTTTGCGGGAGTTTACGCCCGAGGTCCTGCTGCAGCAGGTCTACAGAAGCGTCTTTTCATCCTTCCGGCACAGAACTGGGTCTCCAATGCATGAGCAAAGGAGCCTCACGATGAATGCCCTCACCCCCGCCGTGTCGACGGGACCACTGCCCGCCTCGCGGAAAATCCACAAGCCCGGCGTCCTCTACCCGCAGATCAGGGTGCCGATGCGCGAGATTTCCGTCCATCCGACGGCCGGCGAACCGCCCGTCACCGTCTACGATCCGTCCGGCCCCTACACCGATCCATCAGTCCAAACCAGCATCGAAAAAGGCCTTGCCCGGCTTCGCCACGAATGGGTCACGGCGCGTTGCGATGTCGAAGCCTATGACGGCCGCCACGTCCGGCCGGAAGACAATGGATTCGCCACCGGCGAGCGCCTGACACCGGAATTTCCGATACGCAATCGGCCGCTCAAGGCCAAGCAGGGCAAGGCGGTGACCCAACTTGCCTATGCGCGCGCCGGCATCATCACGCCAGAAATGGAGTTCGTAGCCATCCGCGAGAATCTCGGCCGCGAGGTGATGCGCGGCAAGCTGCAACGCGACGGCGAAGCCTTCGGCGCGGCGATCCCAGATTTCGTCACACCCGAATTCGTGCGCGACGAGGTGGCGCGCGGACGCGCAATCATTCCCGCCAACATCAATCATCCCGAGAGCGAACCGATGATCATCGGGCGAAATTTCCTGGTGAAGATCAACGCCAACATCGGTAACTCGGCTGTCACATCGTCGATGGCCGAAGAGGTCGAAAAGATGGTGTGGGCGATCCGCTGGGGCGCCGATACGGTGATGGACCTGTCGACCGGCCGCAACATCCACAACATCCGCGACTGGATCGTGCGCAATGCACCGGTGCCGATCGGCACGGTGCCGCTCTATCAGGCGCTCGAAAAGGTCGGCGGCATCGCCGAGGACCTCAACTGGGAGGTCTATCGCGACACGCTGATCGAGCAGGCCGAGCAAGGCGTCGACTATTTCACCATCCACGCCGGCGTGCGGCTGCACTACATACCGCTGACCGTCGACCGGGTCACGGGCATCGTCTCGCGCGGCGGCTCGATCATGGCCAAATGGTGCCTGCACCATCACCGGGAGAGCTTCCTCTACGAGCATTTCGAGGAGATCTGCGACATCGCCAGAGCCTATGACGTTTCCTTCTCGCTCGGCGACGGCCTTCGTCCCGGTTCAATCGCCGATGCGAACGACGCGGCGCAATTCGCCGAACTGGAAACACTTGGAGAACTCACCAAGATTGCCTGGGCAAAGGACTGCCAGGTGATGATCGAAGGCCCGGGCCATGTCCCCATGCACAAGATCAGGCAGAACATGGACAAGCAGCTCGCAGTGTGCGGTGAGGCGCCGTTCTACACGTTGGGGCCGCTGACGACCGACATCGCGCCGGGCTATGACCACATCACCTCAGGGATAGGTGCCGCCATGATAGGCTGGTTCGGCACCGCAATGCTTTGCTACGTCACGCCGAAAGAGCATCTCGGCCTTCCCGACCGCAACGACGTCAAGATTGGGGTGATCACTTACAAGATAGCCGCCCATGCAGCCGATCTGGCGAAGGGCCATCCGGCAGCGAAAACCAGGGATGATGCCCTTTCGCGCGCGCGCTTCGAGTTCCGCTGGGAGGACCAGTTCAACCTGTCGCTCGACCCCGAAACCGCACGGTCCTTCCACGACCAGACCTTGCCCAAGGAGGCGCACAAGCTGGCACATTTCTGTTCGATGTGCGGGCCGAAATTCTGCTCCATGCGCATTTCCCACGACATCCGTGCCGAGGCTCAGAAGGAAGGCATGGCGGCAATGGCGGCAAAATACCGGGAGGGCGGCGATCTCTACATGCCGGCGGACGAGACTGGCGTACCGGTCGTGCCGGAGGCTCCCAAACCATCATGAGGGTGCTCGTCAAAGGGGCCGGCGTTGCCGGCCTCACCGTCGCTTTCGAACTCGCCGCCCGCGGCGCGACGGTCACAGTCGCCGAGATGCGGCATGGCCTTGGCGGCAACGCGTCGTGGTTCGCCGGCGGCATGCTGGCGCCATGGTGCGAGCGCGAAAGCGCGGAGCAGCCGGTGCTGGATCTCGGACGCGACGCTGCCGACTGGTGGGATGCGGTGCTGTCGGGTCAGGTGACACGGGCCGGGACATTGGTCGTGGCCGCGCCGCGTGATGCCGGTGAGCTTGACCGGTTCGCCAGTCGCACGTCAGGGCATAGGCGCGTCGATGAAAACGAAATTGCGCTCCTGGAACCCGACCTCGCCGGCCGCTTCCGGCGTGGATTGCTCTTCCCCAACGAGGCTCACCTCGACCCACGCCAGGCGATGGCGGCACTTCATGACAACCTTGCGACCATGGGTGTCAAATTCCACTTCGGCTGCGACGCCCGGCCTGTTTCGGGTTTCGCCCGTCAGATAGACTGCATGGGAATGGCAGCGGCCGATGACAGGCTGCGCGGTGTTCGCGGCGAAATGCTGATCCTTCGCACGCCTGATGTCTCGCTGTCGCGGCCGGTCCGTTTGCTTCATCCACGCTTTCCGCTTTATGCCGTGCCGCGCACCGATCACCGTTTCATGATCGGAGCGACGATGATTGAAAGCCAGAGCGCCGGACCGGTGACGGCGCGTTCCATGATGGAGCTGCTGGGCGCCGCCCATGCCCTCCATCCGGCCTTTGGTGAGGCCGAGATCGTTGAAACCGGTGTGGGTGTCCGTCCGGCATTTCCCGACAATTTGCCACGCGTCGAAACAGACGGTGAGATCATCGCGATCAACGGTCTTTATCGTCACGGTTTTCTCCTCGCCCCCGCCATGGCGCGCCAGGCTGCCGGCCTGGTTTTCAGTCAAGACAGAACCAAGGAGCATGCTCATGAAACTGATGGTCAACGGCGAGGCGCGTGAGATTGCCGCCACCACGCTGGCCGAGTTGCTTGCCGCGCTCGACTATGAGGGCGATTGGCTCGCCACCGCCGTCAACGGCGACCTCGTGCACAAAGCCAACCGCACGGAGTTCCAGTTGAGCGACGGCGACCGGATCGAAATCCTCTCGCCCATGCAGGGCGGCTAGCATGTTGGAGCTTTATGGAACCGAGCTTTCGTCGCGCCTGCTTCTCGGCACCGCTCAATATCCTTCGCCGGCCATCCTTGCCGATGCAGTCAAGGCGTCGGGCACGTCGGTGGTGACCGTCTCGTTGCGGCGTGAGATGGCGGGCGGTAGAGCCGGCGAACAATTCTGGTCGTTGATCCGCTCGCTGGGCGCCAGAATCCTGCCCAATACCGCCGGCTGCCTCTCCGTCAAGGAAGCCGTCACCACCGCGAAAATGGCGCGCGAGGTCTTCGGCACCAACTGGATCAAGCTCGAAGTGATCGGCAATCACGACACGCTACAGCCGGATGTGTTCGGTCTGGTTGAAGCCGCCCGCATCCTGTGCGAGGACGGCTTTGCGGTATTCCCCTATACCACCGACGATCTCGTTGTCGCCGAGCGGCTGCTGGAAACGGGCTGCAAGGTCCTGATGCCGTGGTGCGCACCGATCGGTTCCGCCTTGGGACCGGTCAACATGACGGCGCTGCGCTCGATGCGCGGATATTTCCCTGGCGTCCCGCTGATTGTGGATGCGGGGCTCGGACGGCCGTCGCACGCGGCCACCGTCATGGAACTCGGCTTTGACGCCGTGCTCCTGAACACAGCGGTCGCCAAGGCGGCATATCCGGTCGGCATGGCGCGTGCTTTCGGTAAGGCGGTCGACGCCGGTCGTGAGGCGTTCAGTTCGGGAATGCTCGAACCGCGCGACGTCGCCGTGCCATCGACACCGATGGTCGGCAGGGCCGTTTTTTCATGAAGCTCGATCCCTTTTATCTGATCGTCGACAGCGCTGCCTGGATCGAACGGCTGGTCCCACTCGGAGTCCGGCTTCTGCAACTGCGCATCAAGACCGTGGATGAGGCTGGGTTGCGCGCGGAGATCCGCACCGCGAAGGCCTTGTGTGCTCGATACCAGTGCCAACTCATCGTCAACGACCACTGGCGCCTGGCAATCGAGGAAGGCTGCGACTTCATACATCTCGGCCAGGAGGATTTGCAGACCGCTGACCTCTTGGCGATACGGGCAGCCGGCGTAAGGCTCGGACTGAGCACACATGATCATCAGGAGCTGGAAACGGCGATGGCCGCCGAGCCTGACTACATAGCGCTTGGACCCATCTATCCGACCATCCTGAAGAAGATGAAATGGGCGCCGCAAGGGGTCGAACGGATCAGCGAATGGAAGCGCCAGGTCGCGCCGTTTCAATTGGTCGCCATTGGTGGCCTCAACCCTGAGCGGCTCGACGGTGTCTTTGCGGCTGGCGCGGACAGCGCGGCGGTGGTGACCGACATCACGCTCAACGACGACCCCGAGGCGCGCACGCGAGAATGGATCGAAAAGACGGACCAATGGCGCTGAGGCGAGAACCACATGTGCTTGTCGTCGGTGGATCGGACTCCAGTGGCGGTGCTGGAATTGCACGCGATATCGAGACGATCTCTGCCATTGGCGTGCGCACCTGTCTCGCCGTCACAGCGCTAACGGTGCAAACGCATGACGCCGTGATCGAAATCTATTATTCGCCACCTAGCCTGGTGGCCAATCAGATGTGCGCCGCGCTGCAGGCCAACGACGTGGCCACAATCAAGATCGGCATGCTGGCGACTGCCAAGATCATTGTTGCCGTTGCCGCAGTGCTGCGCAAATTTCCGCATGTCCCCGCAGTACTCGACCCTGTGCTGGCCTCCACCTCAGGCCGCGCACTTCTGCAAGCAGGCGCTATCGCTGCCATGAAGCGCGATCTTATGCCGCTTTGCTGCATTGTCACGCCCAACCTCCCTGAACTGGCGCTCCTTAGTGGCTCCGAACTGGCAGTGGATGAGGACGGAGCGCTCCAACAAGGAAAAAGACTGCTGGCCGCCGGCCCTCAAGCCCTGCTGATCAAGGGTGGGCATGCGTCGGGAACCCGGTCGACCGATATTCTGTTACGCTCCGGGCACGAACCCATCCGCTTCGATGCACCGCGCCTTGCCACATCGATGCGCGGGACAGGTTGCATGCTGGCCAGCGCGATTGCGGCGCATCTGGCGAAGCCGAAGCCGCTCGAAGACAGCGTGCGCGAAGGCAAGCTGTTTGTCTTGGAGAGGCTTCAGAAATGCCGGCTGAATAACCACAGCGTTCTGCGTCCAGCCAAGCAGACCCATTTTCCAGAATTTTTCCCGTAGCGAGACTAGAGAAGGGGCTACTGCTTCTCTATGCCATCCTCACAACGCGTTGAGTTTCTCACTGCCAATTATGCGACTTTCGAGGTGCAAATAGCGAATATCGAGTTCTTAGTGACAGAAACGACCGGAATTGGTTGCGTGGATCACCAGGTCGCTACCGATTGGGTCAGCGACTCAATAGAACGTCACATCTCTGTCCACACTCGAGCTTATTTGCCGCAAACGCGTCGAGCCCCGCGTCAATCGGTCTTATAATAGTATCCGGGGCAGCTCCAAAGCTGTGGCATCGGCTACCCGCCGGCCGTGGCGCTTGCTGTTCGAGCGTCGGACGCCGCCTGCCATTGAACATCTGATGGGCTATTGGGTGGCGGCGACACACTCATCCAGGTGCAACTGGCTTTTTCAACTCGGGAACCAGCAGAAGCCTTCGCTGCGTCGCAACATTTGGATTATGTCGTACAGCCCGATCTTCCAGAGAAAACAAGACCTAACGTTCGAAACCTGTCACGCAACCAACCACCGAATGAAAGATCCAGCGTGCGATCGCAGGGAGGTAAGAATAACCGGTCTGGCTTTCCTATCGCCGGTCCAGGTTAAGACCAACGACGTCGTCACGACATCAACACAGTGCGCGAAGCGCTCGTATTCCTGAATCAGTGGCCAAAAGCGCGTCGGGGACCGGTATTCAGTTGCGCGGTGAGAAGCAGCAACGCAGCGATCGCCGGACAGATGACACCCGAGCAGGCGCGGCAAGCATTGTGGGATTTGCCAGGATTGCCGGCGTGCTGGCCAAATCTGATTTCGTCGTTGGTGGCGACTGATTTAAAGCTGCAGGAAGATCACCGCCGGTAACGCGTTGGCCCGCTGCTCGCCAAGACGGAAAGAACGCCGCCTTGTGAGTTCCAATAATGGGCGATGCGGGAATTGCACATGTCTGTGCCCATCTGTCCGGCCGAAATGCAAATGGCGTCACTGGCGAAGGTCAGCGAACGCGGCACGCAGGGCTGGATTCTTTTGACTTGCGGCAAGCCGACATAGGTGCTGGCTTGATGTCTCGGTCACTGCGACGTGTCATGCCGATTCATTCGTCAGCTACCATGACGATGCGGCGCGTCGCCTGCGATCAGTTGATCGAACCGCGGTGCAATTCGGGACGCTTCGTCGATCCCGACAGTTGCGCAAAGGGAAGCCAAATCAGCGACTAGAGGCAACGTGGCTACGGATTCGAAGGGACCCCGCTGTTGCCGAAGAGGTGACTGGTGGAATGTCAAAGATCACCTCGTGAAAGGCCATTTGGGGCCACCTAATGATAAAGCCGGATGCCGCTATCGGGTCCTGGCACGGGAATGACGGTCCGGCCCTACGGTGGATCGAGTTCGGTTAATGTAGCTTCGCAAGGAGGATGTGTTCCGGCGTCTGCCCGAACCCCTCTTTCTCGCATTCTGCGAGGTTGCGCGATCGGGCCGCTCGGTCTCTGTGCTGATCGCCCCTCCTGTTGCCATCGATCGATTCCGCTTCCGGTGCGCACGCACGTGTCGCGCGTGGCAATCATGCAAGGTCGTGAATCATAGGAGGATGTACATGCTTTTGTCGGATTTCGGCCGCATCGGGTTCGATCCGTTTGTGGAAATGCGGCGCATGCAACAGGAAGTAAACCAGCGTTTGGCCGGGCTGACCGCCAGCGCCGCTCAGGAGTTTCCGCCGATCAATCTTTGGACTGGCGAGGACAGCGTGGCGGTGGCCGCGGAACTGCCGGGGATATCACCTGACGAAATCGGCCTCACGGTGCGCGAGAACATTCTGACATTGAAGGGAACGCGCGAGCCTCGAACGGAGGACGAGAAATCCGTCTGGCACCGCCGTGAGCGCGCCTATGGGACCTTCTCCCGGACAGTGCAATTGCCATTCCGCGTCGACCCGGAACGGGTCGAGGCGCGTTTCGCCAACGGGCTGCTCGAAGTCGAGTTGCACCGGCCGGAGGCGGATCGGCCGAAGAAGATCCAGATCAAGGGATAGAGGGAGGCAAGCATGGCTCAGGAACGCGGATCGGCCGTCGCACCATGCTGCTCAATGCCCGCAAGGTGCTTTACGACCATAGTTCGGCCATCACCATCCTTCTCGCCTTCAATGACATAACGGCCCGTCGTATCATCGAGCGGGAGAAGGAAGAACTGCTCGGTCGCACCGAAGACCTGCTTCGGCAGAAAGACGTCCTGCTGCGCGAGATGGAGCATCGGGTTGCCAACAGCCTGCAGATCATTGCCTCGATCCTGTTGCTGAAGGCACGCTCGGTGACGTCGGAAGAGACGCGCCAGCATCTCAAGGACGCCCATCAGCGCGTTCTGTCCGTGGCCGAGGTGCAACGCCATCTCCACACCTCCGCCGGCGTCGACGAGATCGATGTCGGCTCTTACCTACCGAAATTGTGCAGCAGCCTCGCCTCGTCGATGGTCGGCGAAGCCCAGCCGATCACGGTCACCGTAATGGCCGAAGGCGGCAGGATAGATTCGCAAAGGGCAGTCAGTCTGGGACTAATTGTCACCGAACTCGTGCTCAACGCCATCAAATATGCTTTCCCCAAGAAGAGAACCGGCGCTCGCATCCAGGTGAGCTACGAGACCGCGGGCAGTGACTGGAAACTGACGGTTTCGGACAATGGCGTCGGCAAGATCGCCAACGACGTACCGGCTACCGGACTTGGAACAGCCATCGTCGAAGCACTGGTGAAACAACTGGAGGCCAGGGTGGAGATTATCAGCGATATTGACGGCACCAGCGTGTCGGTCACCCGGGCGACGTTCACCTCGCGCGTGCCGCGAGCGGCGTAAAAACCGTTACTACGATGCTGCCTTCCGGACATCGCCTGATGTCCAGGGGATCTTCTGCCGCCACGGCCTTGTCCCCGGAGCGCAGGACTGCCAGTCGCATCGCATAAGCCGAAACCTCTCAGTCGGTTGAGGGCGCTTCCGATGGCCAAGATCCGCTTTTTTGGCGTTCAGCCGGTGGGACCAAGCTCTGAAGCTGACGCTGCGCAGGTCTTTGCGTGGATGACTCGGTGCGGTCGGTAAACTCGAAGTGGCGGTTGTGTGCGTCAAGTTCTGCAAAATGGGGCGGCCACGATGCTGGTCATGCGGCTTGGCGTAGAGCGAGCTTCTTGTGCTCGCGCAGGTCGTCAATGTTGATGTAGGGCCTCCATCCAGTTTTCGTTGGTTTCGACAGCCGGCGCCCTGACGAGGCGCAGGCAGCTTTCGGCGTTGGGGAAGATGCGCACGACATAGGTGCGCCGGCGGATTTCCTCATTGAGCCGTTCAAGCATGTTGGTGCTCTTGAGATGCTTGTGATGCTGGCGCGGCAGGCAAAAGAAGGTCAGCGTGCGCTCGATGGTCTCCTCCACCGTCGTCCATCTCGGCCTCGAGCACCTCCTGCATCACCGCACGGATCATTTCGTGAAGTCCGTCCGGGTCTGAAAGCAGAATGTCTTTGACGGCAGCGCTGGCGGTCTTACTTTCAATCTTGGTCATGGTGGCGTTCCTTCGCGGGAATCGGCGACATGAACAATCACCAGATCCCATGGCGACGGATGGATAGCGGCGCGTGCTCTGGCAGAGTGACGCTGCTAACAAACACCCCGCGGAGGAACACCATGCATGTAGTGGCCGACCGATCCGAAACTCTGACTGCTATCCGGACTGGTCTGGGCGCAATCTTCGTATCGCTGGAGCTCAGCCGTTCAACCTGGCTGATCTCGTCGTTGTCGCCAGGTGGCGGCGAGAAGTTGTCGAAACACAGTGTCCCCAGTGGTGATTTATCCGCCTTGTTCCGTCGCTTCGATAGCGTGCGAGAGAAGGCAAGAGCACGCATGGGGCCAGACTTCCCCGTCGTCGCTATCCAGGAAGCCGGGCTCGATGGCTCCTGGATCCATCGGGTTCTGAGCAAGGCGGGGATCGAGAGCTACGTCGTTGATCCCGCTTCTATCGCAGTGTCTCGTCGCAGTCGCCGAGCCAAAACCGATAAGATCGATGGTGAAACGCTCGTCTCTCCTTGCCTTCAAGCGAGGCGAACCGCGCATATGTGCAATGGTCAAAGAGCCAACACCGGAGCAGGAGGATCGCCGGCGTATCTGTCGTGAACGCAAGGTACTGACGACCGAACGGGTATATAAAACGCCGCTCACTCAGAATGGTCTCGTCGCCCGAGCCCAGCGGCCGTAGGCGGGATGTTGGTGCAGCCGTGAAGAGCAGCGACCGAATGTGAGGTTGATCTGCTCGGTTACGAGCAGAGTCCTGCAAGTCGGGTTCAACCTGGATCCCATAATCGATATGACAAGCTAATCCCACTTTGACCGGCGCTCAGCACACCTAATTTCGAGCCGCGCCGACCTACACACCCGCTATCGACATGATCCGAGTGGCGGCCTGAACTAGGCCGGCAAACTCATGTTCGTTGGCACTGTTTTTCGCTTGCATCCCGGTTAGGCGGGGACAGACGCCCTACTGCGACGCCTGCCCGGCTTGTCCGTGTCTCGCTCGCCTGACGTTTCGGGTTCGGTCTCAATGATCTCGCCCGCCACCACGGCGCGGGTCCGCTCCAGCATCGCGGGGATGTCCCGCGCGGGCAGCGGGCGGCTGAGCAGGAAGCCCTGCGCCTCGGTGCAGCCTTCTCTTCGGACCCGTTCCAGCTGCTCCACGGTCTCGACGCCCTCGGCGGTGGTCTGCATCCCGAGGCTGTTGCCGAGGCTCGTGACCGCTCGAATGATGGCGACGGAACTGTCGATATCTCCGGCGTCCGTGATGAAGGATTGATCGATCTTGATCTTGTCGAATGGGAACGAGCGCAGATAGCTCAAGCTCGAATATCCGGTTCCGAAGTCGTCCATCGCGATATGAACGCCGAGCATGTGGATATGTTGCAGCATCGAGAGAGTCGCCTGGCTGTTGGCCAGCAGCACTGTCTCGGTGATCTCAAGCTCAAGCCGGCTGGGGGGCAGTCCCGAGATATCCAATGCCTCGACGATGGTGGAGAGCAAGCGCGCGTTGCGAAATTGCGCCGGGCACAGATTGACGGCGACCTTGATGCTACCGGGCCAGCTTGCCGCGTCGAGACAGGCTTGCTTGATAACCCATTCACCGATCGGGACGATGAGGCCGATGTCCTCGGCCAGCGGGATGAATTCTCCCGGGGATACGATGCCGCGCGTCGGGTGATGCCAGCGCAGCAGCGCCTCGAAGCAGCTGACCTCGCCGCGGTCGAGATTGAGGAGCGGTTGGTAGTAGATTTCGAACTGCTGCCGCACCACCGCTTCGCGCAGGTCGAGTTCGAGAAACCGCCGCGCCTGCATGCGCGCATCCATTTCCGGTTCGAAGAACCTGTAGGTTCCGCGGCCTTCCGCCTTCGCCCGGTAGAGCGCCATGTCGCCGGTCTTGAGAAGTTGGTCGGCGTCAATGCCATCGTCCGGCGCGATCGAGATGCCGATGCTGGCGCTGATCATAACCCCGTGGCCATCGACGACATAAGGTGCGCTCAGCCCATCAATGACCCGTTGGGCAAGAGCTGTCGCCTCGACCGGCTGATCAACCGCGGTTTGAATGATCACGAACTCATCGCCGCCGAGCCTTGCCACGGTGTCGCCTTCACGGGCCACCTGTTTCAGTCTGGCGGCGACCTCCTTCAGCAAGGCGTCGCCAACCGGGTGCCCCAGCGTGTCGTTGACCATCTTGAAATGATCGAGATCGAGGCAGTGGAAAGCAATCTTGCTACCATCACGCCGCATCTCGACCAAAGCCTCCTCGGCGCGTTCGCGGAACAATATGCGATTTGGAAGCTCGGTAAGTCCGTCGTGGCGCGCCATGTATGAAATCTTGGCTTCGCTCCGCCGCAAGTCGGTCACGTCATGGTGAGTGGCAAGCCACCCGCCGCCCGGCAGTGGCTGATGGATGAGGTCGATGGTGCGTCCGTCCCTGAGTTCCACCAGGCTCACCGTCCGCTCTGCGCGATCGATGGTCTCCGTCAGCTGCTGCACATACTTTTCCGGGTCATGGCCGGCATAGAGGCCCGCCGCGATCCGGAACCGCATCAAATCGATCCACGGCGTGCCGGGACGAGTCAGGGGCTCCGGCACATGGTAGAGATCGGCGTAGCTTTGGTTGCACAGAACCAGCCGCCTCTCCGCATCGAACATGCAAAGCCCTACGGGCATATTGGCGGCGGCCGCGGCCAATTGCTGCCGCTCCAGCTCGGCTTCTCGGGCCAAGGCATCGCTGCGCTCCAGGCTGGCCCGGTAGCCGGCAAAGGCCGAGAACAGCACTCCAACCTCGTCCTGCCGATCCCTTTTCAGCGCAATGAGACTCGAACGGCGCTCGCCCTGCGCCAAGCAACGCATCGCCTCGGTCACGGCGAGGATCGGCTTGCTGACATTGTGGCGTATCCAGGCGACAAGCCCACCAAGACACCCGGCGGCAAAAAGAACTGCCAGCCAAGTCAATCTTTGCGCAACGGTGTAGGTCCTGTCCGCCATCACCGCCGCGGCCGTGCTGCGCTCGTTGGTGAGGGCCAGCAGGTCGTCCAATCGCTGCGTGGCGGCGGCAACGGTCGGGAGCGATACCGTCTCGAACTCCTTGACAGCCATTGTTCGCCCTCCTGTTTCGAGGAGCGGGAAAATCGATGTCAGGGAATCTTCGTAGGCCGTCCATAGGTTGACGAACTGGTCGAACAGCTGCTGCTCGGCCAGCGATCCGGCACTCCGGCGATAGGCGCGCCGACCTTGCAGTATTTCGTCGCTTTCCCTCGCCATCTCCTTCTCAATGCCGGCTATCTGCGCAGCCTCGGCAGTGCGCACGCGCAACGTCGCATAGAGCTGGTGTTCCGCGAGGTTGCGCTTCATCTCGCCGACGATCTGGACCTGGGGCAACCAAACGCTGGTGATCTCGCTCGTGACCTTGTTGAGTGATCGCAGTTGCGCGACCCCAAATACTCCCACGGCCACGACGCACAGCAGCGCCAGCCCAAAGCCCAACGAGAGCTTGGTCCCGACGCTAATGTCCTTTAGCCCTCTCATCTAGAAAACTGCAAACGCAAGACCAGTCCTCGTCAAATAGCATCGAGCTTTAGCGAATAGTAAAAGTATTCCTAGTGTCGCGTCTAAGGTATTAATGCTGGCTTAAGACTGCGTAATCCCCTAGAGGATCGACCAAACCACGTTGTAAAAGGCCGGCGGATGAAGCTCACCGATTTCCATATGATCCGATGACGGGCCTACAATGAGATCGAGGTGCTCGCACCTAGTCTTGGAAGCCGCTTGCAGCTTCTTTCACCGCACCGTGGGATCGGCCTTCGATCCCCTTCGAATGTAGCGAGGCCAGCCCATATTATGCACGACGATGGGGCTTTGAGGCTGGCAGTCGAATCTATGATCGGCAGTGTTCATCAGCCGAGGAAGGAGCGCCGCGGCGCGCGCCGAGGCGGTGCGCGAACTCGAGCGTGATCGCCGAGATCGAGGCGAAGGAGCCGCTCGAAGCGCTCGACACCTTCATGGCGCAGAACGCATCGATGATCCAGGCCCAGCATGCAGCCTCCAGCTTCGATGTCCATCGGGTCCTTCAGGCCATGGACCACGAGCCGAGACCGCCGCAAGGCGATGCCGGACTGATGCGGCTGCCGGTGGTCGACATGCAAGGCCGGCCGCTGGCCAGCGAAGCCGAGTTGCGCTATTCCATTTTCCACCGCTTGACCTCGGGCGCGGTGAAGGTGGTGGCGGTGCAGCTAAAGGGAACTCCGACTGGAGCCATGCTGACACGCACGTTCACCGTGGAGGGCGTGCCCTACCGCATGGACCTGTTCGGCGGCAGCAAACTGAAGCCGCCGCAAAAGAGCCTGAACCAGCTTGCCTCTCACCTGCCTTTCACGGCCGCAGAGGCCCCAAGCGGCAAGCTTTTGGCGATCCCCTATGCCGAGACGGCTCCGGGTACGGCCTTTGAGCAGCTGTCGCGGGCCTGGGCGCCGTTCAAGGAAGCCTATTACTATACCCAGCGCCGCGGATTTGCCGCGCCGCCGGGCATCCCCGACATTGGCCCCCATGATTATGCGCTGGAAGGGTGCTTCAAGCTGTCCCTTCTGCCCGACCATCCCGCAGGCGCAGTGCATCCCTTCCGGTTCGAGGGGCGAGACGGCGAGATCGCCTTGCGGCCGCATGACGGCTGCGGCTTCATTAGGGCCTCACTGGCCGAGCGCATGCCGTCCATTGCCCGGGCTCGCCACGACGCTCCCGAGCGGATGCCTGCCTATGCCGATAAAAGGCAATCGGCGGTACCGCCCTCGGCGCTGCAACATTATCCGCGTAGCGTCGAGGTAGCACAGGAGACCCGCGAGAAGGCTCAGGCTTGGCTCGAAACCCATCAAAGCCTCACCGCCGAGGAGCTGTTCCGGACGGTCACGGGCGGGCATATCGAGGGTTCGAGCGCTATCGCCGTGCCGTCCAGCGACGAATGCCTGCATGTGCCGACGGGCAAGAGCAAGACCTTGACCCGTGACGCTGGCGTGCTTGTCGGACGCTCCCCCTATGACAAGCCCAACCTGCGCCCGTTCGCCGCCGACCGGGTCAGGTCGGCGCGCGATGGCGACCGGACCGCGGCGTTCCTGGATCGGTGCGTGGCCTTCCAATATAGCTTCAACTTCGCGCACAGGTCGGGGGCTGGGCTTGCCGCCGACGATCCGACCTTCTTTGCCAAAGGCATCTTGATCGTTGTGCCCGACGAAATGTGGCCGGCGGACTTCGCCGAGCGCGGGGTCGTGATGTCTGCCGAGGACGTAAAGTGCCATTCGTACTGGCTGGAGGAAAAGGACCGGGTCAAGGCCGACACCGCGCTCGAGTGCGTCGGCATCCTGCAGGCGACGGAGGTGTTCGCGCCCGGCTCTTTGGTTGCGGTTCCAAGCGTCGAACAAAAAATGCTCGACGGCGATTTTGATGGCGACACCGTCGTCATCATTGGCGACCAGCCTCGCCTTTACGAGCATGTGCGCCAGTTCGACGCGCAGCTGCAGGCGCGCGGCATCGCCTCGATGAAGCCGCCGAAGTCGCACACGCCGGCCATTGAGAAAAGCGGCTACCAGTTCACCCGGTCCAAGCAGATCCTGTCGGCCACCGGGCTGGTGCTGGAGACCTACAGCTGCCTGCAGCGCAACGTGCTGGCGCAGCCGCTGGAGGCGCAACGCTGGTTTGCCGAGCGTGCCATCTTCGGCACCTACGAGGGCATTCATAATGAGCTCAAGGCCGACATCCGCGCACTGTTGCAGGAAGATCGGCCGGATGGCCAGGCCCTCCATGAGCTCATCGCCAGGGCGAGGGAAGACAGCAAGGCCGCCAGGCATCCGGTGGCCTGCGAACTGGCCGCGTTGTTAGTGGCCGAGCTCCAGGACTGGAACCTGCAGCTCAATAGCGAGCCGGCTCATGAGCAGTCGGAAGTCAAGCTGCATGAAAGCGCCATCAATCTGTTGAGCGTCGGCATCAAGGTCGGCACTGACGCCTACAAGTCCGATACCGGTGCGCGGGTGTTCATGCAAAAAACCACCGAATTGCAGCGGCTCTTGGAGCAGAGGCCGGGCTTCAAGTCGGCGCCATATGTCAAGGCGCAGGCGGCAAAGCTCCACCAGGGCCGGTTCGACGTCGATGGCAGCCTGGCGGATCTGAAGGACAACCCCACGCTGGCGGCATCGGTCATGGAGGCCTCGATCAGACTCGCCGTCGAAAAGCGCATTCTGCTCAGCGCCTTAGCAATCTCGGCCGAAGACGACCGCGCCAGCACGATAACGCTGAGCAGCGAACAGGCCCTTGAGCGGGCCAGGCTCGAAGCCGCCCCCGCCGAAGCGCAAGAAAGCGCGATTACCAAAAATTGTGCATGCGGTTGCCGAGCTTTTGCGGCAGGACGGCATCGAGGTGAAGGTGCCGCATCTTGACCAACGGTCGGGCGGGCAGGTCTGGATAGCCGACGAGTTGACCGGCCAGAGCGTGAGCACGGCGCCGGAGGCCCAACTGGTCACCAATGCCGTGCGCCATGTCTTCGAGATCCCGGACGAGGCTTTTACGCGCGCCTTCAGGAAGGCGGCACTGGCCTTCGAGGAGCGGGACTGCAGCGAGGTCGAGACCACCAACTGGGTCATCAGGATGGACAGGCCGCGGTTACGCGGCGTTCACACGGCGTTCAGAACCGCGCAGAACTATCGCTTCGAGGTCGAGTTCCCTACGCCGGCCAGTTATCGGGCCGAGCTCGCGCACCGCGCGCAGAGCTCACAGCTAGTCCCCATTCCCCGTGGTGCCTGGGAGATATTACACTGGGACTCGTCAGGAGAAAGCAGGTCGAGGGCGGCAGGGACCTCCAGGTCGCCCATCGTCGCAAGACAACAGATTGCGGTCGCTCGCTCGCCGCAAGCCGGCGAGATCCTCGCGGCCCTCGGTACGCGGCCGGTCGTGCTCGTCGGCATGCCGGCGAGCGGCAAGTCGACCATCGGCGCCCAGCTTGCCAAGGAGTTGGGGGTGGAGTTTGTCGACATCGATAAGCATATCGTCGCCGATCACGGCAATCTGATGGAGATGTTCGCCGACCCTGGCCGTGGCGAGGCGCACTTCAGGGACCTGGAGACCAAAGAGCTCGCCAAGCAGCTGGAGAGAGGCCCCATCGTCATCGCAACCGGCGGCGGCTGCTTTGGCAAGGAGTCCAATCAAGCCCTGATTCTTAATAAGGCGAGGTCGATCTGGCTCGACACCCGAGCTGAAAGAGCTCCGCAGGCGCCTCGAGAGGGACACCAGCCGGCCGCTGCTGCAAGGCGCCGACATCGAGCAGAAGGTTGACCAGCTGTACGAAGAGCGCAGTCCGTTCTACCAAAAGGCCGATATCAGGTTGCCCCTCGTCCCGCCCTTTCAAAAAGACAAGAAGGACGCCCGCATTTGCGTGAAGGAACTCTACGCTTTCCTGTGCAGCGACAGAGAAGCCGCTCTGCCCGCTGCCGAGATATCACATGTCTCCGGTGCTTCCGGCACCGCCATCAGCATGTCCCCAACAGCTCAGCGCATGCACGATGATCATCACAACGGCTACGATTGCGGGGGCGGCGTCGTGGAAACCATCCAGGCGCCGGCGGCACTATTGAGTGAAAGGGAACGGCCGCCGCTCCTCGACACCCTCACCGCCGACCCGCAGCCTTTGCTGGCCGGCAATAACGCACGAGCGAATTTAGCGTCTTCCACGAGAAGCAGGGAACGCTCAAGTCGAGGACGATAGCTTAGGCGTCGCAGGTTTGGTGCAGGGTGCGGGTTCGCACCGAATGCTAATAAAAGTGGGAAACGCATGCATAAGTCGTGAGAAGCCTGATGGCCGAGTTGATCCGGCCTGGATGACACAAACGTACAAAGACGAACCGCCGGTGCCGGGTCGCGCGCCAAATCCTGGTGATCGACCGGAAAGGATCAGCTCCGAGTCTAAACGGCATCGTCAACTTAATGAAGCGCGGATACTATGACAGAGTGACCCAATCCACCGCCGCGCCATTGCGTCGGTTTCGACAGATAAGATGGATTGGGCAGGCGAGCTCAAAAGAGCGATTGTAAATCGCAGTTGTAGCAGTGTAACAAACTGCGTAACAAAAAGCGCGAAAAGATTAGCATTTTCAGCAGGATAGGCGTGAAACCGAATCCCTCCCTCTCCGCCATTAATTTCTCATAACATTTTGTTTTTGTTCTATTTGCCGCATCGACGTCCGATTTCCTTGCATCTTTCCTTGCACCTTTGGCGCGCGCTGATGTGGCGTCATTCCATCGACGCCGTTTGCCCACCGCTCTGGCTCTGCATCTGTCGAGCCACCATCAGCCGTCAAGAAATTCCGCACTCAGACTTCCCTGATTGGCTTCCAGCCACGCCTTGGAGGTCTCGAAGTCAGGCACGACTGTCCGCAGGAAATTCCAGAACGCCGGCCCATGCGAACGGTGTCGGAGATGGGCAAGTTCGTGAGCGATGACGTATTCCAGAACCTTTTTCGGAGCGAAAACGAGATGCCAGTTGATGAGGACGTTACCCTCAGCACCGCATGATCCCCAGCCATTGGCGAACTCGGCGGCACGGATCGAGCGAGGCGAAAGTCCGAACCGGACCCTATAGCCTGCGGCGATCTCCTTCACGTCACGCCGAACGCGTCGTTTGAGCCACAGCTTGAGTTCGCGGGCGACGAGTTGGTCGGTGTCGCTGCCTGCCCATGTGGGAAGATCGACGATGAAGCCGTTGCGGAAAATCAAATCGATCCGGTCGCCATCGGTGCGTCGCACCGTGAGGCTCATGCGGCGGCCCCGATAGAGTATCTTCGAGCCGGTCATGAAGCGAGGCACGGCATGCCGGTCGGAGGTGATCCGCTCCATCTCGCGAACGGTGTTGAAGACCCACTGCCGCTTGCGCTCCAAGAAGCCTGCGATGTCGTGGTCGTCGTCGCTGGTGAGCGCCAGCACCTCGACATGGCCCGGCGTAATGGTGATGCGGCGTTCCGATGCCGCAGCCGAGCGGCGAAGCTCGTAGGAGATTTGCTTTCGGCCTATCTGGAGCGTCGGCATCAGGCAGCGCCCGCATAGGCATGGGTGGCGAACTCCTCGACCTTCTCGCGGATCACCTTGGTCTCGCCGATGCCGCGCTCGGTCAGGATGCGCCGGACTTGTTGGCGCAAGGAACGCAGGTAGGCCTCCATGTGCGCGAAGGCGGGCTGGATCGCAGCGGCCTCGGCATAGACCGCGCCGATGGCGATGGCCGCGTCCTGCAAGGTGGCATGGTCGGTGTCGGGCACGATGGTTTCGATGATGCGCAGGATCGAGAAGGCGTTCTCGTCCATGCCAAGCTCGGCGTGCGCGCCCTGCTCTGCCTCGATGTCGCCGGTCAGGCCCTCGAACTCCCGCAGGCCATCGGCGGCGGCAAGCTGGCCTTCCTCGAACCGGCGGATGATTTCCAGCACCCGTTCCGAAAACCGGCCATACTGCGCCGGGTTCTTGTCCACCAACTCGCGGGTGACGCGGCGAAGCTCGGCGGACTTGCGCACGAACGCCTCCTGCAATTCTGGTTCGGCCTTGCCCTCGGTGGCGAAGTCGTCGGCGAAATTCGGATCGGTGATGTTGCGCAGGCGGATCGTCGTCGAAAGGCCGGTGACATGGACATGCTGCTCCAGCATCTCCCTGATCTTGCCCGAATAGCTCCGGTGGTCGAGGCTCTCGTCCTTGCTGATCGCCTGCGTTGCCAACCGCAAGAAAGCGGAAGCCCATTTGACTTCGGCGGTGAACTCAAGGATGGCCCGGTCCGGTGACAAGTCGCCATAGACCTTGATGAAAGTCCGGGTCAGACGTTGGAGGTCGAACCAGTCGTCCTCCTGTCCCCTGGCTGCCCACTTGGCAGCGGCATAGGCGGCGGCCTTCTCATTCATGCCCTCCAGCCCCATGGCGCGCTTCTGCGCGCGGTAGCGGGCGTGGGCTTCCTTGAGATCATTGCGCAATACTGCGATGTCACGCATCGCGTTTTCGACATCCTCGGAGCGATAAGATTGTAACGCCTCGTCGAGATGGGCGGTGACGCCGATGTAGTCGACGATGCGCCCGTTGGGCTTCTCGATCTCGCCCCCGTTCGGCAGCTTGATCGCGCAGGTTCGGTTGGTCCGGGCGATGGCTTGGAGGAGGTTATGCTCCCTCAGCGGCTTGTCCAGATACATGACGTGCTCGATGGGCGCGTCGAAGCCTGTCAGCAGCTTGTCGCAGACGATCAGGAAGCTCGGTGGCTGTCCGAACGCCTTGAACCGCTTCTTCACGTCCTTTTCGGCGGCGTCGTCGAGGTAGTGCGCCTCCAGTTCTGCGCGCAGCGCTGCGACCTCCGAGTTCTCGCTCGGCTTGTTGTCTTCTTGGCTCTTGGAATAGACGCACGCGATCATGGCGTCGGCCTTGGCCTTCGCCATTTCCGCCTCCATGCCGCCACGCTCCAGATCGGCGGCAATCACGGCCGAGAGCGCGGCGCGGTAGAGAATTACTGCCTCGCGATCCACGACGACGATCTGAGCCTTGAAGCCGTCCGGCTGGCAAACATTTTTGAAGTGTTCCCAGATGTCCATCGCGATCAGCCGGACGCGATCCGGATGCTTGGCCAGTGTGGCGACCGTCAGACCCTTGCGCTTCAGTTCCTCGCGCTTGTCGTCCGGCAGGTCCACGAACCAGCGGTCGAACAGGATGTCGATCTCGGCCTCGTTGATCGCCCAATCGGCTTTGCGGCCTTCATAGAGGATCGGCACTGTCGCGCCGTCGCGCACCGCATCATCAATCCCGTATTTGTCGAGATAACCTTCGCCCGCGATGCTGAACCGGGCGTAAGTGTCCTTGTCGGTTGATTTGATGGGTGTGCCGGTGAAGCCATAGAAGTGCGCATCAGGCAGCGTCGCCTGCAGATAAGCGCCCAGGTCCTTTTCCTGCGTGCGATGGCACTCGTCCACGAGCACGATCCAGTTGGCCGAGTTGGGGATCGGGTCTTTCGATCCTGCGAACTTGAAGATGGTGGAGAGCAGGATTTGCCCGTTACCACTCCGGTTGACCGCCTCGCGCAGCGCCGCCACTGATCCGCACTGCGTCGGGTTGGGCAAACCGCAGGCAACGAACGTCTTGCTGATCTGGTCGTCGAGATCGATCCGGTCGGTCAGCACGAGGATGTTCGGGTTCGCGAGCGTCGGCGCGTCGAGCGTCAAATGGGTCTTGAGCTTCAGGGCGAGGAACACCATGGTCAGGCTCTTGCCCGAGCCTTGTGTGTGCCAGATCAGCCCCTTGCGATGCTTCCCCTCCGCAACGCGCTCGACCGCTTTGTTGACCGCGCGGAACTGTTGATAGCGACAGACCTTCTTGATCTTCCGGCCTGTTTCCGGGTCAATCTCGAACACTATGAAGTGCGCAAGCAGGTCAAGCAGGCGGGACGGTTCGCATAGGCACCATAAATCCTTGGCGAGATCGTCTGAAAACTCGTCACGGTGGCGAGGCCATGCATCGGGCCAAGGCGCGTAGAACTGCGAGGATGCGCCGGTCGCCCCATAGAGCGTTGTCATGCCATCGGTGACGAGGTTGAAGGCGTTGGGATAGAACAGCCGGGGAATGTCCCGCTCATATTGCTTGACCTGCTCGAAGGCTTCCTCAGCCTTGGCCGTGGCCTTGAGTGGCGACTTGGCTTCAATCACCACCAGGGGAATGCCGTTCACGAACAGCACGATGTCGGGCACGCGCGGGCGTTGGGCGGCCACGCGGAACTGGCGCGTGACGTAGAAGCTGTTGCGGCCCGGCTGCTTGAAGTCGATCAACGGTATGGGCCGGTCCCGGTTCTCGCCGGTCAGGCGACGTGAATAGCCGCCGCGCAGTTTGCGCTGCCATTCCTCGTTGTCAGACAGCGTGGCCAGGTCGTTGTAGATTGCCTCGGCATCTTCCGCGCCGATGCCGTTCAACGCGCGCAGCGCCTCCACCAGCACGGGCTTGAGGATGACGCGGTTTCCCTCCTCACGCATGGTCAAGGCTGCCTCCGGCGACAGCGTCTGCCAGCCAAAGGCTGCAAGCACGTCAAGCGCAGCTTTCTCGGCAAGGCGGTATTCGCTCATGCCGGCACCCGCATTCGACCGGAGAGAAGGTCGGACATTAGGGTGGCCTTCAGCCGCCGGGTGGCTAGAAGGTCTGCCTCATTGATGTCAATGGCGTCTTGCAGCGCCGCCATTTCATCGGCGAAATCGCTCTGGTCAGCCAACGGCGGTAGGCGCATCGCTAGCCCAAGCACGATCTTCTGCGAAATGTTGGTTTGCGACGCGGCCATGCCGGACTTGGAGCGGATCAACTCGTCCTGCACCTCGTCACTGGCCAACAATTCAGCGATAGCGAGCGGAACAGCTTTGTCCAGTGACACGCGCAGCCTGATGATCTTGTCGGACAACATACGCCGCCCAGCGGTTTCTCGCACAATCGCAACGACGCCTGTGCGCTCTGCGGGACCAGCTCGCGTGATTAGAATGTCGCCTGCGGTCACTTCAAGGTGCGGGCGCGGTTCGAGATGCGCAGGAAGCCGCTTGTTTTCGTCATCGTCATAACCTTCCCAAACAACAGCGCTGGTCTTTAGGATCGACCACTCGCCGTCACGTGCCGGCTCGCTGTCACAATCCGGGCTCCAGCCTGCGTCAATCGAGGTCAGCACCGCCTGCAACGTAGTCGCCTCACAATCATGAAACCGCTGGACCGCTGCTTCTCGGCAAGACCTTTTGAACCGCTTGATGGCTGACAGCATCTCTTGCTTGGCCGCAATCGCCTCATCCGCAGACCGCAGCACCTCGGCGATCCGGCGCTGCTCGTCCAGAGGAGGGAATGCCACGTCGATAGGATGGATGTCATTCCGATTGAGTGTGGGCACTCCGGTCCCCGATTGGAACTCCGTGAGCGGAAAGTGCTCCAAAAACCGATAAACGAACTCTGGCTCTGATCCCTTGAAATCACGGACGTATAGGGTTGTGTTCAAGGGCCAATAAGGCCCCTCAATGTAGTTAACCTTGCCGATTGTGCCGGAGCGCCCCGTAACCACGCCGGGTCCCGACAGGAACGACTGACTATGCGAGCCGACAATACCATTTGAGGCAATGACGGGGACGCCACCCGCTTCACGGCTTTGCACCGGCAGATCGTGACCGCGCTGAAGCTCGAAGAATTGGACCATTGGACCGATGGTCCACCCCTCTGGCACCTCACCCGACATAACCGAGCCTCTTGAGGTGCCCGAACATGACAGCCTCGGCCTCGTTACGCTTGGCGATCAAGTCTTGCAGCTTGGCGACTTCCGCCGCGACGTTAACGACTTCCGCCTCCGCTCCTGTCTGCACATAGCGGCTGATGTTGAGGTTGTAGCCGCTGGCCGCGATCTCATCGACCGGAACGACCCGGGCCAGCCTCTCGATGTCAGCAAAGGCATGGACGGCATTGGCCAGCGTGCTGACATGCTCATCCGTCAGGAAGTTCTGCGCCTTGCCCGGCTGGAAGGTAGCATCGCCGTTGACGATCATCACCTTGCCCCGGTGTGCGGTGGGCTTCTTCTTGCGGCACACCAGCACGGCGGCAGGGATGCTCGCCCCATAGAACAGATTTGGGGCAAGGCCCACGACCGCTTCGATCACGTCAGCGGCCAGCATGGCCTCCCTGATCCGCCCCTCGGCCCCGCCACGGAACAACACGCCATGCGGCACTACCACCGCCAAAATCCCGTCATCCTTCAGGCTGGCAAGCATGTGCTGGACAAAGGCCAAGTCGCCAAAGCTCTTCGGCGGGCAGCCATATACATCGCGTCCAAACGGATCGCCATTCTGCCAGACCTCGTAGCCCCATACCTTTTCCGAAAACGGCGGATTGGCCAGCACCCTGTCATAGGCCCCGATACCCTCGACGAACTCGCGAGCCTTGGGGTCATACCGTTTGGGGGACAAGATCGTGTCGCCCTTGGCGATGAAAGCATCGTCAACATTGTGTAGGAAGAGATTGATCTCGGCGATGCCCCACGTGGCGAAGTTCTTCTCCTGCCCGTAGAGCGACAGGGTGCGGGCATCCTCGCCCCGGTCCTTCAGATACTGCACCGCCTCCAAGAGCATGCCGCCAGAGCCGCAAGTAGGATCGTAGATCGACATGCCGGGACGAGGCTCGACGATCTCGACCATGAGCCGGACGATCTGGCGCGGCGTGTAGAACTCGCCGCCCTTCTTGCCCGCGCCTTCGGCGAACATCTTGATAAGGTAGAGGTAGGCATCGCCCAGCATGTCTGCGGGCACATCGGCGTTGCGCAGCCGGTGCTTCTCGAAATGCGCGAGCAGCTTTTCGAGCAGGGCGTCCGAAAAGCGATCCTGATTGGCGAAGTCCACATCGCCGAACACGCCTCGCAGCCGGATGTTGGCGTCTTCGATGGCGTTCAGGGCATTGTTGAGCCGCTGGCCGATCTGCGTCGATTGCTGGCGCACGGCCTCCCAGCGGTGCTCCTTGGGGATATGGAAGCGGTGCTCGTCGGGATCGGCGGCTTCCTCTCGGTCGCCGGTTTCGGCAAATAGCGTTTCAAACTCTTCGTCCCAAACGTCGCACAGACGTTTATAGAACAGCAGGCCGAAAACGTACTGCTTGTAGTCGGCAGCATCGACCGTGCCGCGCAGAATGTTGGCCGCGCCCCAAAGGTGGCGCTCAAGTTCCTGCTGAGAAAGTTTCGCCATAGCCCCCACGCAGAATGCAAACCTCGCGCCAGGATGACAGCGCGCAAGCAGTTGAATACCTAGACCGATATCGGCAGTCCAGCACGCCGGCACATTTGCTAACAAGGCACGAGATTATCGTGCCTTGGTTTGACGCTGATCTGTTTCCGGCTTCGAACTTTGAAGCTATAGACGTGGACCTCATCGAGCCGGGCAAAGGGAGTAGGTAATGGGGTGGCGGAGGAAGGACAAAACGATCCCAGAGGACGCATTTGCGGATGCAGCAGCCTATTACTCGTCCATGCGAAGGGGAATGCGCGAGAAGGCTGACCACAACAAGAGCGAGGCTCAATTGTGCTTTGCGGCGATAATCGCCTGCACGCTGGTGGCACCTCTGTTTGTGACCCTGTCGGATAACTTCCTGTTGGGCAAGGTGCTGCCTTCATTGCTGTCGGTTACGGCAGCAGGGCTTACAAGCTGGGTGCAATTGCGCAGGCCCCAGAAGCTCTGGGTCATCTACAGGCGTGCACAGAGGGAGTTGGAACAGCTGAAAGCTGATTACGACTTCAAAGACGGTGATTTCGCGAGTGACCCGGCACCCGAGAAGCTTCTGGCGAGAAAGGTTACCGCTGTCGGTCGTTGGGTGCATGACCAGTGGGAGGGATTGGTACCCGAACCCGAAGCCATTTTGCCTAAGAAGTCCGACGTTCAACCCGAGAAGCTAGGTTATGACGGAACAGCCTGAAATCGCGAAATCACCGCTCAACACGAAATACGGCACTTTCGACCTGTATGTCTTTTCGTGGTCCCCGAACGAGCAAGACAACGTGCTGGTTATGGTGTCGCCCTTCGACGGCAGGGTGCCGCTCGTGCGAGTTCAAAGCGCCTGCTACACGGGAGAGATTTTCGAGAGCACTGATTGCGATTGCCATTGGCAGTTGGAGAACGCGCTATCTCAAATCCAGCGAGAGGGAGGTATGTTCATTTACATGCTCTGTGACGGACGCGGAGCGGGTCTTCTCACCAAGATACGAGGAATGAACCTGACGGCCACGGAAGGACTGGATACGGCAGAGGCGTACAATGCGCTCGGGTCGCCTCTGGACCCGAGGGGATATGATCGAGCGGCATACATCTTGCGATACTTTGGCGTGACGACGTGTAAACTGCTGACAAACAACCCCAGAAAAGTCTCGGGCCTTGAGGCCCAGGGCATTCAAGTCGAACGTGTCCGCCACGAGAGTGAACCGACGCCTGCGAACGAGCCATACCTGCGTTCTAAAGCGGAGAAATTGGGGCATATGATGAAGCGTTTTGGAACGGATGCGTAGCTCGACAAGCGAAAAAGAACTCAGAGTTCGTCGGTGCTGCTGCCAAATCCGGGATCAAACAGCCTACGGTGATACTTCTCGGCATACGGATTGGTCATCCCGGCAATGAAATCTGAGATGGCTCTTGCAAATATGTCGCGCTCAGCGGGTGGAAGCTCTCGCCAAAGCTTCCGTCGGTTAACGACATCCATGGCGAAGCCTTCGCCGTACGGATCAATCGCCTTGAGACCCATTAGCTCAACAGGTCGTTCCTCGAATGCCGCAAACAGGTCGGCGATTATCTTCTCGCCCTTGAATTCCAACGTTTGCACCTCCCGCCGACCGACCAAAGATTTGAATGTGATGTCTTTCGACAGGTAGTTCAGCAGGTATCGGATGTTTGGTTCAACCCGGGCATTGAGGTCAAGGAACTGGCTTTGAAAGACATCCTTCCTAGCGACATCTATAGCAACGACAAAGAAACCGACGAGGAGAGAAATAGCATGCTTTCGCTCACAAGCGTCGGATGAAAAAAGCTTATCCAGAAGGACCGGTATCGTCACTTCGCGAATTTTGCCGACACCAGCCTGCTGGAACCCGCGCTCTAGTGGTTCCCCTATCTCCTCCCGGCGCAGAATTCCTCTGCCGACACCGTCTTCTAAGTCGTGAACCCCGTATGCAATATCATCTGCCAACTCCATGATCGAACAGTCCAGCGACTTGTGCATGGGCTTGTTGCCGGAGCCCAAACGCCGAAATTCCTCGCGGTCTGCCAGGGAGAAAACGTCCAACACGCCTTCGACCAAATCCAGATCGCTGTCGTAAAAGCATTTAGGCGGCTTCCTCAGGTCGTAGGCAGGATATTCCCCGAACGCCACCGGGTATTTGAGAACGCCCAGCAGGAGCCGCCTTGTAGGCGCAATGCCGTTCCCTCGGTAGTATTTCTCTAGTCGTGAGAGAATGCGGATGGTCTGTGCATTACCTTCAAACCCTCCAAAATTATACATTGCCTTGTAGAGGGCACGCTCACCGCCGTGGCCGAACGGCGGATGTCCTAAGTCGTGAGCGTAGCAAATCGCTTCGATCAGTTCTGTCGAGGGTAGGGTGTCGGCGTGACCAAAGCCCCGTCTCGCCAACAAATTCCAGACGATGCCACGGCCGATTTGGCCCACCTCCAGCGAATGCGTCAGACGGGTTCGGTGGAAATCACCTTCCCCAGTGCCCATCACTTGGGTCTTAGTTTGGAGACGACGAAATGATGCAGAGTGGACGATCCGCCCCAAGTCGCGCTGATAAGGGTCTCGAGTATCGGCCCCAAATGCTTCTTTACCAAAACCAGCGTCGTTTTTCGGCTCTTCGAATGACGGGGCTCGAAAAGTAAGCTCAGGCAATATTTTCTTATCATCCTCAGATAACATTTCGCCCTCCGGTGACTACTGAGATCGAACCAACGGAACATTCCATTGGTACGGCGCAACTTAGTACGAATGCGCCGCCATCCATAAAATACGGAACAAGTGAAGAAGAGATTTCGGCCCAGCCCTTGAGGCGACAATAAGGTTATCGAGAATTAGAACCGCCAAAATTCCGTTCTGGAAAAAGCCTAGGCCAGGCTCTTAGCAACGAACCCCAACAACTCTTTCTCCCCGAGATAAGAAGCGGAGGCAGAAATAGTAAGCGTGCGTAGATGGAATTGATAGGTCACATCCGGCCTGTGCGTATCGATCCAACGCTCTTTCGGACCGGTCTTACCAAGGAAAATATGCCTCTTGCCCTTATAGACCACATGATGATCCACAACATCCAGGCAGATTGTTGCCTTCTCAGCCATTAACGCTCCCCTCCGCTTGTTGATGATAGCAATTTTAGCCGTTCAGGCCCATTGGTACCACACCCCTTCCAACTTGGCTTTGTCCAAGTAAGCAGCGAATGATTGCAGACCCTTGAGCGCTTTGCTGATATAAGCTGCGCCTGAAATTGCGAAGGATCGCCCGCCCCGCGAGGTAGCTTTTCTGAATGCCACCCGAGTTTCTTGAGCCGATGCAAATTGCCGCCGTTCTGCTGTTCGGGATTGTGGCTGGCATGGCCTTGGAGCGGTTTTTGTCGAAGTTGCAGCGGCAGGCATGGAAAGAACGGAACCGCTGGCGCTGGGAACGGAAGCGTGTGGTTGCGTCCGCCGAAATTTGGGGACCGCGAAAGGATGCGCCAGCCCCTAAGCCTATTGACGCCGCAGAACAGTTGCGAATTGTCATGGGCGCTCAGTTCAGCATTCAACCGCTCCTTAACAAAAGCGAAGTGCGGGTCTTCAAGGAGCTTGACCGGATGGTGCTCGACCGCAATCCGGCATGGCAAGTCATGGCCCAGGTATCGCTGGGAGAAATTCTGCGTAGCACCGATGCGAATGCGTACAGCTGCATCAATTCGAAGCGGGTCGACCTTCTCCTTGTAGACGAGACCTGCCGACCCCGACATGCACTCGAATACCAGGGGCGCGCGCATCATCAAGGCACAGCAGCAGCGCGTGACGCTGTCAAAAAAGAGGCTCTACGGCGGGCAGGCATCAGCTACCACGAGATTGTCGGCGGCCACACGACGCCGTCGGAACTTCGGCAATTGGTCGAGAAACTCGTGGATAGGCCAGCTACAGCGAAATAGCGAACTGTCGCATACGGCTTGGCGCGATGCCCACGAACGGCGCTCGCCCTTAGCGCTTCTATCGCTTCTCTCCCTCAGCCCCATTCAGCTTTGCATCATCGAGTGCAAGATGGCCTGAATGTACTCTGGCAGATCGAGTTCGCCACGAGCCTCGACGGCGAGCAGATATTTCGTCT
Organism: Mesorhizobium sp. M1C.F.Ca.ET.210.01.1.1; assembly: GCF_004791585.1. Lineage (GTDB taxonomy): Bacteria > Pseudomonadota > Alphaproteobacteria > Rhizobiales > Rhizobiaceae > Mesorhizobium. The sequence continues at coordinate 8,924 of NZ_SRUU01000023.1, read as the reverse complement.
TTGTCCGGCGGTCTGTTCGGCTGATCACAGGAAAGGAGCAGACGGCCAGCAGCGTCTCCTGCTCGACCCTGTCGGCCTGCTCGCGGTCATCCCTGCTGCTCGCGGCTCGATGAACGACGCGATTAAACTCGGCATAGGCCGCCTCATGTGCCGCTATCAGTGCCTGCAGCCTCAGCGATGTCCTCACGTCAGCGGAGGCCGGGTCGATGGCAACAGCCGCGCCGGTCAGCGCGAGAAGGGAACGGCGGGTGATCGCGGGCATGGATTGTTCCTCCCTCGCTGCCGATCATGTCGGACCATAGCAGCACTGTGCGAGGGCGTAGAGATGGTCAGGCGCTGTCTGCTGACAACGCAGTCAGTGGACCATCAAAGACGAACTGCGCGCTGAGAGGGGGGGACCCTTCGCACCGCCCCTCCCCCGCCATCGGAAAAGCCCCCCGGGGGGGGTGCCCGGGCCGGGTTGGCCTACAAATCGATGATTGAAAAGGACGCCGCCAAGTCATCGTTGCCGTGCGACACCGCGAACGGGCTCATCACTGCTCTTGCTGGATCATACAGGTCTACAAATAGCCGCTTCGCGTCGTCGAGGTCGCGTGCGGAGAAGAAGTCGTCGTTGACCTCAACCGTCCATTTGCCTGTGTCTGCGACCCAAGCTTGCCCCACTTGAATACCACCCAATCTGGTGTCGACAAAGAAGTGGCCAGTATCGTTAATCCAGAGCTGCAGTGCCACGACTTATCTCCCTACCAACGCGACCCAAGCGGTGTACGCGATACTGGCTCGCCACCTTTAGTCGTCCCATCCTGCGGCTCAGCGTCGGGCCCGGGCGGAACGGATTTCAAGCGCTCTTCGCGATCGATGATGTCCTTGACCTGAACCGCTGTCCACGTCCCGCCGCGCGCCGACGCAACGCCACGTGCATTGAGAGCTACAGCCACCTGCCGCCGCGATTTGACCCCGCTCGCTTGGATGTCGCGGATGATCGGAAGGATGTTGGCCGCGAAGGCGTCAGCCTGTGCCATTCGAACCTCAACTGATCGTTTCTGCGCTTCGACGAGCTTCGGGCCGCCAAGTTTGACGCCACGCTCTTTGGCTGCGGCCAGGGCTTCCCTCGTGCGCTGGCTGATCACCGCCCGTTCCTTTTGGGCGACCGCCGCATAGATGTGCAGCATGAAGCTGTCGACGCCCATACCCAATTCGGCAACGACGAACGGCACCCGATCCGCCATTAAGCCGCTGATGAAATGGACGTCACGGCTCAACCTGTCCAACTTGGCGACGATTACTGGGCAATCATTGCGTTTGGCCGCCGCCAGCGCTGCGGCAAGCTGTGGGCGCTTGGCGAGTGCATCAGCGCCTTTGCCGGTTTCGACCTCGATGAACTCGCCGACTAGCTCGAACCCTTCGGCTTCAATGAAACGGGCGATGGCCTGCCGCTGTGCCTCAAGGCCGAGACCGCTCTTGCCCTGACGGTCGGTCGAGACGCGAAGATAGGAGATGGCGGGTTTCATCAGGCGTTCACACAATTTGTAAGGACAATATACGCTCGTATGCAAAACTTACAAGCATTGGCTATGCGAGAGCGTCGACCAAACTGACGAGATGCCGTCGTGGGAATGTGCAGGCCGAGTTTTCAGAACCGCCAGCAAATGGCCAGCGTCGCCCTTTGCGAGTGTCTTACCGTGACGCGGATGCCACCATCACCTGCCAGGCACAGACCGGACCGAAATGCCGTTTCCGCTTGCAAACCGGCTAATGTTAAGCACCTGTTTGTAACGGGCAGGCTTCGGCCGTAATATTGCGGTGCCTGCAGGCGGGACATCACAGGGGTTCGAGAGGGCGCGCCTATGCCGCGAGCGCGACGCCAGATGGCGCTGACAGCTGATTTGGTCGCGCGCACAATTCGCGCGACTGAGAGTACCGGTCCCGGCCCGGATATAGTTCGCAATACCGAAACCGAGTGGAACGCCATCGTTCGAGAAATGTTGGCAACGCGTCCTGATGGACGGGATGTGTGGATTTTCGCCTATGGCTCACTTCTCTGGAACCCGGCCGTGGAGCACGTGGAGGAGCGTGCGGGCGTGGTGCCGGGGTGGCACCGTTCGTTCTGTATTCGCCTGCAAGATTGGCGCGGAACTGTCGACCAGCCAGGCTTGATGATGGGGCTCGACCGGGGAGGCCAATGCAGGGGGTTGGCACTACGGCTGGCGGAGAACACGGTTGAAACCCAACTCGGAAAACTTGTCCGACGCGAAATGCCGGTGAGGCCGTCCAGCAAGCCCTTCACCAACACTCCCCGTTGGGTGCAGGTTCAGACAGCCCAAGGGCTCGTTCGAGCCCTTGCCTTCGTCGTCAACCGAAAGGGGGTCAACTATATGGGAGGCCTTACGCCGGATGAGACGGCAAGTATTTTGGCCACGGCGTGTGGGCACGGAGGATCGTGCGCCGAGTACCTTTACAACACAATCTCGCAATTGGAGACCTTGGGCATTCGGGATCGCAACTTGTGGCGCTTGCAGTCGCTTGTCGCAGACAGGCTTACTTCGTTACATCTGTGACTAGGCCGCTGGCGGCGGCAAAGTCCAAGTCGGCGGGTGGCTTACTGTCACCGGGTTACGATGCGGCTGTCTTCGGCTTAAACCGCTGCACCCACTCCTCGAGGCTCATCTGCCTGACCTCGCCAGGTTCTCGCATCGGGCGGCGAAGCGTCTGCTCGACCTCGGCCTTGTCGATCACCAGCCCGAGCAGCTTCGCCTTGCCCAGGGAAGCCGCCACCGCCGCTGCAAGCTGTTTGTGAGCCACCGCCGCCCCGCGCGCTTCCTCCAACTCGGCTACGATACTTTCGACCGTCACGTCGAGCCGCCGCACCTGCCGCGCCTGCAACTCGGCGATGCGTGCCGCAATCTTACCATTCCTGACCAATTTCGCGGCCCCGACTTCGGCGGCATTGCCGGTCGACCGATAGCCGGCCTCGACATAAGCGGCCTTGCCGCTCAAGCCCTTGGCGAGGCCCTGCGCAAACCGTTCGTGGCGTTGGTTTCGAAGGATTGGCATGAACAAAGGGTATCGCAACGCAGGGCCCGATGCCACCCGGACGTGATCGGCGCATAATGGTCTCACTCTCCGATTTCCCGTGTTCCCACGTTCCCTCTCGTTCCCAGCGTTTCCTAAGAGTTCGTAATTCCTACCCACGACACCTCTATTCTATAGGTAGGAACGGTAGGTACTGTAGGAACAAACCTTCATTGACTTTCCTTTGTTTCCAATGCCTTCGACAGCGAAAGACGGCAGGAAGGTAGGTACGGTGGGAACCGTTCAAAATCTGCTTTTCTTCATCACATCTTTTTCAAACCGGCTTTTCTGGCTTCTGGCGGACGGAAAGGGTGGGAACGTGGGTACAAGACCTCACCGGCTTTCCTCGCGGTCATCCGGGGGCAGCCGATAGGCCCAGCGCGGCTTTTTGATGCCGGGAAGGCGCTGTTTCTTGCGCTCGCACTTTAGGCGGCGCAGCACGGCTCCGACGCGCATTTCGTGAGCCCGGTCGCGACGTGCCGGATCAATATCGAGGTAGGTGAGCACGTCGGCGGTGGTAAACCAGACGCCATTAAGCCGAGAGTTGATGAAATCGGCGATCTTGTCGTGCCAAGGATCGGTGACAACGCGGTCTTCCTGCTGGTCTGCCGCAATGGCCTCGATGTCCTGCGCGAGCCACCACTGTTCGCCGGCTCGCCAAGCGGCGACGGCTTCCGCCCACAGCTGATCGACGATCTTCGCCACTGCTTCGAGATCGATCTTCTCCACCCGGAGCGGCCAGAAGCGCCGGTTGCCGGTCGGGTCTTGCAAATAAGTGTCGGCATTCGTGCTGCCGGCAAAGACGCACTGTCTCGGAACGGCGACATCGGTGCGGCCATAGGCTGGCCGGTAGCGGTCGATCGGGCAGGACAGGAAGGCTTTGACAGTCTCGATCTCGGAGCGCCGAACCTGCGCGACCTCGCTCATTTCGACAATCCAGCGACCAGCGAGGTGTGCGCGGGCATCCTTGCTTTCGAGGTCGTGCGGCAAGCTGTCGGAGAACCACTCGTCCCGGACAGCGAGCACACGCAAAAGCCGAGATTTCAGCGTGCCCTGCCGGCCTTCGAGCACGATCATGGCGTCGGCCTTGCAGCCGGGCTTGTAAACACGTGCGACTGCCGAGATGAAGAAGCACCGCGTCACCGCCTCCACATAGCGCAAGGCGGCTGCCCTGTCGGCCTCGGTTTCCCCCTCGACGGCAGCACCACAATAATCGAGGAAGAACCGCGAGAGGCGCGGACACCCATCCCAGATAAGGCCGTCGAGATACTCACGCACCGGATGGTATGGATGGGACCGAGCCTCAAGCTCGACCACGTCACGCACCAGCGAGCGACCAACGCGACGGAAGCCACGATGATTGAAGTGCTCGATCAGTGCCGTGTCGTCGGCGTCGCTCCATGGGCGCGGCGCGAACTTCTTCGGCATCTTCATGTTCGGACGCGGGATCGGCCGCGCAAGCTCGATTTCCTGCGAAAACTCGTTGTATCGCACCAGCCCCTTTGTCAGGGCGTTGCGATGCAATTCACGGCGCAGGTTGAGCGGATTGGCAACGTGCCTGGCTGTGGCGTCAGGCTCGTCGACGAGCGGCGTCAGATGGAGAATATTGTCTTCGTCGCCCTTCATGGTCACGCCTCGTCTGCATAGTCGTGGCCGAGCTCACGCGGCCAGCGGATGAAGACTTCCTTGCCGGCGGTGACCCAGCGCTCGGCGCATTGCTGTGCAGCAGCGAGGCCGGGACCATCATGATCGGCAAATACCGTCAGGGTCTCGATACCGGCGAGCACGGGGAAGCTGGCCACCGCTCCCGCCGAGCCGAGCGACCAAACGGGACCGAGGCCCGCCGCCAAGATTGCGAGCCCTGTCTCGATGCCCTCGCAGATCCCGAGCCCGGGCGTGACCTCATCATTCGGCGACAGCTTCATCGCCTGGCCGGCGACCGCGCCGAGCATCTTCTTGCCGAGGTGGCCCGAGCCGTCGGGCTTCAGACGTGTGCGATGAATGGCGCTCGGCGGCGCTTCGGGATCGAGATCGTTCTCGCTCGGCGAGAACCGGCAGAGCATGGCAGGAACGCGGATCAGGTCGCCCTCGTCCAGCCATGGGCAGGCCAGATGGAAGCGGATCGTGCGAAAACCGGCTACGGAAGGTAAAATCTGGCCCCTTCGGGTGAGATAGGTTTCCACAAGCGTGCCATACGGGTCGATCCCCTCCCTCCACAGCCGCGCCGCCTTCTGCTTCCTGCTAGCCTCTTCGATCCTGTCGTTCGTGTGGTCTTGAAAGCGCGGCGGCGGTGCTACCGTGTCGACATCGGGCGCGAAAACCGGCAGGCCGAGTTGGGCACGCACGTAATCCTTGCATAGCGCCCAATCGTCATCGGCAAACGAGTGGACCCGCAACCCGCCGTCACTGTTAAACCGGACAATCAGACTGCGATCATTTCGACTGTGGCCGGGACCAGGGCAGGCAATGGAACCATCACGGCCCACCTCACCACCGAGTTGACGCGCATAGCTGGTGAGGGAGGCGGCGCGAATTTCAATTTCATCGGCGGTCGCACGCCGTCCTACACGGCTAGCCCAGCAAATAGTGGCCGCATTCATGCCGGCACCTTTCGATAGAGACGACCGCCCGGAAAAATGAGTTCGGTGCTTTCAAGCTTCAGGGCGCGCAATTCGACGGCAGACAGCCGGCTCGGTCCCCAGATGCGGAAGAGCCGGTCGCCCTGCACATCGAAGAAGACGGGCAGGCCGTCGGCTCCGGCGCTGACGGCGACGTCGGGCGGATATCCGTCTGGAATTTTCGACAAAGGCCGGAACCGGCGTGCCGGCGTGCGAACGCGATTTCCGCCGGCCCCGAGAGCGACTGCGGCGCTTGTCACGCTTTCTGCGGGCGAACCTACCTTGTCACGCTTTTTGCGCCGTTCGAGCCGCTTGCGGCAAGTCGCCGAGCAACACCGCTGGTCGGGTCGGTTCGGCGAAAACGACGCGCCGCAGCCGGCGCAGATGACCGCATGGGCCGGCTTCGTCGCCGCCGCCGAGAGCCTCCGCCGCATGACCCCTGGCGCAGCATCAGGCTGACCCATCGCGTCCAACTCATCGAACTGTGCGGGATGATCCTTCGGTGCGCGCATGGCTCGGTCCTCCTCTTGATGGAGGCCGGGCAGTTGACCTGTGCTTCAATCGGAAGGTAACCTTCGGGCCGTCCTCACAGCCTGAAAATGCAACCTGATCCGCCGACGCAGTGCCAAGCTGCCCGGCGGGTGTCAGGCTACCTTGTTTTGCGGCGGATGTTTCAAGACCAGCGTGCGACCGCCAGACCGGACCACCGCAAGGCTGCCATCGGCGATGCGCCGCAACACCGTCCGCTGGCTCAAGCCGAACATTTCGGCGACTTCCTTGATCGAATAGGCCTCGCGGTCGTCACGTCGCCTCGCAAGGAGAGCGACGAGATCAAGCTCGGCGTCGGTCAACACGACGGTCACGAGTTGGTCTCCTGCGTTCATGGTTGGCGCTCACGGAAAGGAGCGGTCACCTCATGACAGCAGAGGGCAAACCTGATTGGAAATCAAAGATTTGACGATAAATCAGCCCGTGTCGCCGCCTTTTTCGTAAAGCCCGTGAGCGGCGTGACTGAGCAACTCGTCGCGGTAGTCGTTGAAGCAATCACGCGCCACCTTCTCGGAGATGCCGTAGAACTCGGCGGCTGCGCGAACCGCCCCGGCCAGATCGCGCCCTGTGAGCACACGTCTGACGTCGTCGGCAGCGTCGAGCGGCGGATGCGGGCCGGGTTTGAGCCCGTAGAAGACCAGCAAGGCGATCTCCGTGCGGAGCACCTCGAAACTCCCCTGCGTGCCTTCAGGAGTTCTACCGCATTTGACAGGGCGCGATCTTCTGGTCGCTGCGCTGGCCCCTTCATCAAAGCGACCATGTGCAATGAAACGGGCGAGACGTTCTTCTGCGAGTTGGTTGTAGCTCCTGTGAAGGACTGCGAGGCGACGTAGCCGCTGCGTCGCGTCGCGCCCGTTCCTCTTGGTGGCCGCCCGCTCCGCCAGAGCCGTCTCCAGCGCGCTCACCACACGTTCGTCATGAGGTTTGTCTGGCATGCGCCTGCACCTTTGCGCGGCACCTTAGTGGGCGCGCAGGGCATTCAGGCGGTGCAAGCCTGACGTTCGAGCCGTCGCTCTAGCCCTGCGCGACTATTTTGCCTTCGCCCTGCGTCGCTCGGCAAGCGGGATCACGTCTGCACTGGCAGGCTTGCCCGTCCTTCTGCCCTTGGCATCGCCGCTGGCGAGGAAATCGGCCCACGCGGTCATCAGCTTGCGGCGGCGCTCCAGTGCCGTTCCGCGCCGGTAGGCTTGCTCGGCCTTGTCGCCGACGACATGCGCCAGCGCGGCTTCAGCCAGTTCGCGCGGAAAGTTGGTGGCATCGCCGGCCCAGTCGCGGAAGCTCGATCTGAAGCCGTGGACCGTCGTGGCCTCTTTCGCCTTCATACGCTCAAGGAGATTGTCGACCGCCTTCTGCGACAATGGCCGCTTGGGTTTCTGGCCGGGGAAGACGTATTCGTCGTCCTGCCGCCGCAGTTCGGCCATGTCGGTGAGGATCTCGATAGCGCGTAGGACAAGCGGCACCTCGTGCGCCCGGCCGGCTTTCATGCGGGACGCCGGCACGCTCCAAACCTTTTCCGCGAGGTCAATTTCGCTCCAACGGGTGCCAAGAACCTCGCCGCTTCGGGCGGCTGTCAGGATCGCAAATTCAAGTGCCCGAGCCGACGGTGCCTTGCGCTGCCGAAGCCGAGCGTAGAAGCCCGGCAGGCCTTGAAATGGCAGCGCCCGATGATGGCCGCGCGCCTTGAGCTTCTCCGGCTTGGGCAGGAGCGCATCGAGATGGTTTTTCCACTGCGCCGGGTTTTCGCCCGACCGCCAGCCCTGCCCCTTGGCGAAGGCCAGCACCCGCTCGATCCTGCCGCGCAGCCGGCTCGCCGTCTCCGGCTTCGCCCGCCACACCGGCTTCAGAACGGCCAGCACGTCCTCCGTGCCTATCTCTGAAACCTTCATAGGCCTGAGATGCCGACAATAGTCGGGCGCTCGGCGGCGCTTTCCCTTTTGCTCGGCGGGACCGAGCAAGGTCATACGCCATTGCGCGCGGTGCTTTTCGTTGCGCCATGATGCCTCGCGGTCCTCGTCGAGGAAGGCCCCGACGGCCTCGCCGAAGGTGGGCTCGGCCTGCTCCTTCCTCAACGCGAGGCGGGGGTCCTCGCCCTTTGCCAGGGCATTGCGGCAGGCCTCGGCTTTCTCTCGTGCCAGCGCCAGCGAGGTATCCGGGTAACCGCCCAGCCCGATGACCGAGCGCCGGCTATCGCGTTTCCACATGAATAGCCAACTGCGGCTTCCGCCTTCCTCCTCGACCTGCAGGAACAGGCCGGCTCCATCGCCATGGCGGCCGGGCTTGAGCTTGGCTGATTTCACCGTCGCATCGGCGAGCTTGTGTTTGGGACGAGCCATAATTCCTTGCACCTTTCCTTGCACCTTGCGCGCGTCATCAGGCGGCAGCATATGTCAGCCCGTGACTGATTGAAATAGAGCAAGGCATTGGGAAAACACATGATTTCATGGGCAGGTGGCGGTAGCTGTCAACCGCTGTCACATAAGTATGGCGGTCTCCCTCTCCGCCACGCTCACTATTGTCCGGCCCGGAGACATCGGTAACAGTTTGTACCTAAGACATGGTGTAGTGCACCCCGATTTTGAGACAGAAAACGGGTAACAGTTCTCCGTTAGGAGGACTGATGAGAAGGGACGATCCTAGGCGGCGGTTCAACCGCGACTTCAAGCTGGCGGCAGTCCGGCGAATGGC
>NZ_SRUU01000238.1 GCF_004791585.1 Mesorhizobium sp. M1C.F.Ca.ET.210.01.1.1 | reverse complement strand
GAGCGGGGTGTTGGAAAGCAAGGTCTGCTTCGTCCCCGGGAGTGGGCCAAGTGGCCCGCGCCTTTAAAACTGGCGGCGCTCACGGTCCCTTGGTTTCGTTTTCCTTCTTCGCCTGATCATGATGCCATTTGATGGCGAAGAACATGCCCGTTCCCAATACGAGAATTTTGAACGGCAAGAAGACGATAGGGAAGAAGTCCCACATTTCAGATATTCCAGCTATGACGTGACGATATATTTCTTAGGAATATTAGCTCAAAACCGCTGCGTCCGACACCG
>NZ_SRUU01000237.1 GCF_004791585.1 Mesorhizobium sp. M1C.F.Ca.ET.210.01.1.1 | reverse complement strand
GGTGAGCAGACTGTTGTTAGCAGCAGTTGCTTTCAGGTGACTGCGTCGCAACCGTTGTCTCCTGAATGAACATTCTGCAGGCTGCGACGGCAGCACGCGGCCATCGCCGATACCATCAGCCATCGCTGCCACCGCCTTGGGACTGCGACCGAGCGTGATCGCCGTCATTATTTCCGCCGCGCCAGGGCGGCACCGGCGGGAACTTTGGCGTGGTGATCGTCGTCGTCGGCGCTTCTGGCGCGGGAGTACGGATCACCTTTACCTTGGTGATCACTTTCG
>NZ_SRUU01000236.1 GCF_004791585.1 Mesorhizobium sp. M1C.F.Ca.ET.210.01.1.1 | reverse complement strand
GTCGGGCTTGTTAACCAGGGGAAACAGATTCGAAACAAATGTGAGCATCAAGCGAAATCGGCTTGAAACATCACCCAGCGATAAGTCCGGCATCGAATTGGAGCCGGCCCCGACCGGCAGAGAGAGGGGACAACATGAGCACCACCATTTCCGCCAGGCTTATCAACATCACCGCCGCTGCCCTGACTGGCGCGGCCCTGCTTTTCGGCGCCGGCAGCGGCGCCGCCCACGCCAACCAGATCCTGGCGCGCGTCTCGCTTTCGCAGCAGACCATGGAAG
>NZ_SRUU01000235.1 GCF_004791585.1 Mesorhizobium sp. M1C.F.Ca.ET.210.01.1.1 | reverse complement strand
AAATGCCTGCTACCAGGTATGTGTTCCAGTTTTCCTTGACATGGTTGGCTACCTTCTTTGCAACTGTTTTAGCGTCGTTCCAAGCGTTCTCGACCCAGTCCCACCCTTGACCGTTGAGGTCGAATCGATTAATGGGATCTGTCGGGTATGCGTAGTCGTTGGCTCCGCCGCCTACGACGGGGTCGATGCTGGCGAAGCGGCCGGTGGTGGGGCGGTAGAGGGAATGTCCGAATAGCGGTGGATCCGGGTCTGGTCTGACCGAGAGGAACGGGCCATGAC
>NZ_SRUU01000234.1 GCF_004791585.1 Mesorhizobium sp. M1C.F.Ca.ET.210.01.1.1 | reverse complement strand
CGAGGCAAGCGCGAACCGTGCCGCGTCGCCTTGCGTCACCGCAATGCCAACCGAGCGCCGCAAAGCCGCTTCCTCGACCAGAGTGCCGGGGCTGAGCAGCTTGGCCTCATCGAGCAGCATCAACGCGGCGGTCGGCTGGTCCGTGGCGAGCAGTGACCCTTTGACCAAAGCGAGGAACGCGCCGAGATCGCTTGGCTGGGTCATCGGGTCGATCGGCCTCAAGGCTTCGATCGCCTCGCCGGGCCGGCCGTTCAGATAGCCGATCACGCCTTTGGCGAT
>NZ_SRUU01000233.1 GCF_004791585.1 Mesorhizobium sp. M1C.F.Ca.ET.210.01.1.1 | reverse complement strand
GTCCGGTCGGCGAGGAACGGGCACAGCGACGGAAAAGTTCGAGACGTTCGGCTTCCGGCAGATGCCCGACGAGCAGACGTCCGGACGCCGTCCAGTTCAAGGGAACGCGGGTGCCGACACGGGACGCGACCTGAAAATGGCTCGGTCCATCCGCCATGGCCAATACCAGCATATGGTCGCCATCGCGGCCGCAAAGCTGCACAGTCTCGCCCGCATGGCGGCAGAGATCGTGCATTTCGTGGGTGGCGACACCCATGAAATCGAGCGAGCGGGCATAGG
>NZ_SRUU01000232.1 GCF_004791585.1 Mesorhizobium sp. M1C.F.Ca.ET.210.01.1.1 | reverse complement strand
GACGTCGCCTTTAAGAGAATGGGCGACATGGTGCTGGAGGATATGGACCTGATCGACCGCGGGCTGCCGCCGCTGCGCTCCAAGCGGGCGGAACGCGAGACGGTTTCCAGGATGCGATCGAAGCCGGTCGACAAGAACTGAGGACGAATTTCCGGTAACCGCGCAACGTCATTGCAGGCGTCGGCGGAGTACAATTGAATCGAACGTGGGGCTACCGAAAAGGTTCAATTTGCGCCGTATCCTGTTTCGACAGAATTATCGTCTCTCTAATCGCCTCATCG
>NZ_SRUU01000231.1 GCF_004791585.1 Mesorhizobium sp. M1C.F.Ca.ET.210.01.1.1 | reverse complement strand
GTTTGTTGCGTGCGCGTCGAAGGACAAGAATGGGCAGCGCAAAACCCACCAGCAGAAAAACGATGAGCGCCGCAATAGAGGAAAAGCCGAAAACCAACTTCAGAGCCAGCGCAAGCATCAGCCCGGCGAGGAGGAACATTGCCGCGAAAGCCAGCGGATTGCCCGTGATACCTGATTGCGTATAGAGCCGGTTCAGCCCGATCGCGCGAAAAACAAAGTCGCCCGATTCTGTCAATCCACGTCCACGCAACAGGCCTTGGAGCGTCTGTTCGGCCGGCGCC
>NZ_SRUU01000230.1 GCF_004791585.1 Mesorhizobium sp. M1C.F.Ca.ET.210.01.1.1 | reverse complement strand
TCATAGTCGACCAGCCCGGCTTCCAGCCCTTCCAGCAGCGACAGATATTCCCGGAGCGAAACGGGAACCCGCGCGGCCTTCAGTTCGAGGAAGAAAGGGATGAACATTCAGCCCTTATAGCAGATCGTACTCGATGAAGCCTGTCCGCCGCGCCACATGGTCGTAAAGCCGGCGCGCCGTGGTGTTGGTCTCATGCGTCATCCAGTAGACGTTCTTGACGCCGATCTTGCCGGCCTCGTCCTGCACAGCCTTGATCAGCGCCGCGCCCACGCCTTTGCCGC
>NZ_SRUU01000229.1 GCF_004791585.1 Mesorhizobium sp. M1C.F.Ca.ET.210.01.1.1 | reverse complement strand
GGCAAACAAGATGGCCCGGATCGTCTGGGCGTTGATGACTACGGGCAAGCGCTTCGCGGATTCACCGGCGTAGTGACGTAGTCGCAGAGGATGCGCAGAGGTTGGTGAGGTGCTGATGGTGTGATGACCGACGGTCGAACCGGGATCGGAAAAACCCGCTCAGTGGGTGCCGCTCAAAAAGCGCGTTGACCTGTCTGGGATCCGATCCGCGGACTTCATCAAGGCCAGCGGCATGAACAGGCCGCACTCAAAGGCCGAATACATGCCTGCACCCGACCAACC
>NZ_SRUU01000022.1 GCF_004791585.1 Mesorhizobium sp. M1C.F.Ca.ET.210.01.1.1 | reverse complement strand
GGCTCAACTCGGCCATCTCAGTGCTCCTGTTCCAAGATTGCGCTTCAACAGCCGCAATCCTTCAAAACAGAAGCCTCAACCGCAAACCGACCCGCCAAATGCCGCGTCAGCGGCTTCGTTCAATCCCTCTTCGATTCTGTCAAAAGCTGAACCGCTCTAGAGCAATCCCAGGAAAAGTGTGAGGCGGTTTTCTGTTCGAAATCGCGTCAAAACAAACAGCCTTCAATCCCCGGCGACGAAGAACAGCCACTGGCCGGTCGGCGTGATGCCGACGCGGTAGAAGATGTAGGCGCCGAACTGCTTCATGTCGTCATAGTCGCTTGCCGTGACGAGCTTGAACAGCTCGACGCGCTGCCTGGGATCGAGCTTGTCGAGCGGCAGCGCGAAGAAATACGGCCAGACATAAAGTTCTTGCGGCGTGCCGGTGTCGACATGCACATAGCCGGCGCTCAGCACCTCTTCGAGTATAGCGAGGATCTCCTGGCCGTCGCCGTCGCCGGAGAGCCCCTTCAGGAAGGTGATCGGGTCGCCTTCGATGTCGCCGAGCGACAGCTGCGTCATCGATTCGCCCGAGCCGATCAGCGACCGAAGTTTCTCGATATCGCCGCTCTTGCAGGCTTCGATGATCAGGCCGTGCATACGCTTGACCGGTTCGGGGAGCTTATCGAGGTCATAGACGACCGGTGGCGGCGGCGCGTCCGGATCGGCGCGCGGACTGGTGACGCCGCCGCTGCCGGTCGGCGCCTCGGGCTCGCTCTTGTCGTCGGCCGGCTGGCCGGTGTCGGAGGGTTTGGTGCCGGGCGGGACCGGCATCGGCACGGTGGTTCCCGGAACGGCCTGGTCGTCGCTGGCGGGCGGCGTGACCGGCGAAGGCAAATCCTCGCGCTGGATCTCGCTCAGTGCAAAGGAAGGCGTGCTGGAGAGGCATATCGCCAATGGCACGGCGCAGCAGGAAGCAGCGATCCAGATGCTGAGGGCCAGCCCATGCGGTCGGCCTGCCAACGAAAATCTCACCCCTTGCCTCTCCATGGTTTCCGGGCTCGCTCGGTCCGGACAGCGCTTTGAGCTGTTAAGGCACCCAGGCATGATGCCCAAAGGGCGCGTGGCCGTAAAAAGACGCAAAAGCGGGCGGGCTAGTGCTTCAGCCGCTCCGGCTCGAAGGCGCCGGAGATCACTTTTTCGCGCATGCGGTCGAGCAGGGCCAGCGCGGAGGTCTCGCCATTAGCGCGCAGCATCTCGCCAAAGGCGGTTTCAAGCGCCGCCTCGGCAATGATCTCGGGTTCGATGCCGGCCGACAATCCTTCCGCCCAGGCTTCGCTGTGGCTCTCCACGGCGGTCAGGCGCTTTTCTTCCCTGACCAACGCGTCGATGTCGCTGACACCATGTTCCATTGCGATGTCCACCTTTTCAAGCGTCGATCCGGCAAAGGACCGGGCTTGACTTGCCAGTTCATGCACAGCCCGGCATAAGTGATTGTAAATACGACATTTTTGCGGTCGCATCCACATTTCGAGTAAGGCTGCGCTCAAATCGTTCCGAGCTTAGCCGATTAGGCCGGCTTGCGGCATCAAAACCTTCAGTTTGAGTTAATTCCGCATCTGTGCGCTAACGTTTCATTAACATTGTTGCACAAGTGCAACACCATCATTGCACCAAGACACAGCCTGACACAATAAGCCAGGTCACATTGGCGCCGATTGTTGTGGAATGTGTGCGTAACCCGGCGGTCGCGGGTGTCGTCCGTCAATTCCCGTAGCGGGAAGCGATGTCGCGCGAAAGCGTCTCGCCTTCCTTCATGTAGCGGGCGATGGCCTCGGCGGCCGAAGGCGTGCAGCGCGTGTAGGTGCCGCTGAACGAGCGGTAGCCGCGATTGAAAGAGGCGATGAAGCGGGCGCGCCGCTCGGGATCGGGGTTTTCCGACTCCAGCAGCTTTTCCATCTCGAGCCGCCATTGGTCGCCCTTCTCGCCGCAGAGATTGCGCAGGAAATGCAGCGAGCCCAGCACCTCGGCGAGCCGCATCAGCCCGGGTTCGAACGGCGCCTCGGCTGCGAGTGTAGGCCGCGCCGTGACGGCCATGCCGAAGGCCAGGCACGCGGCGAGGAGAGGTGAGGCGCGGGTCATCAGGGTCTTGGCGTGAGAGAGCTAAGGCTTTGTGACGAAACATTTTGTCGCCTGCAAGGCGATTTATGAGAGTTGCCGCCCGTTGTCTTGCGCGGGCCCCAGCAATTCCTCGGCCACCTCGAACACATCGCCCGCCAGCGGCATCGCCGCCATCTCCGCCAGCGAGTAGAAGGCCGCCGTCTCGGCATCGTCGCTGGCCACCGGCTCGCCGCCGGCATAGGCCGCGCCGAAGACCGTCAGCAGATAGTCGACCGCATGGTTCTCGCCACTGCCGTCGATATGGATATCGCGCAACGGCCGGTAATCCCCGGCCTCGAGCCCGGTTTCCTCCTTGAGCTCGCGCGCCGCCGCCTGCGCCAGCGTCTCGCCCGGCTCGACCTTGCCGCCGGGATAGGCGTAGAGCCCTTGCGAGGGCGCCCGCGCCCGCTTGACCAGCAGCACCGTCTTGCCGCGTACGACGGCGACGGAGACGGCGGGAATGATCTTGCGTGGTTCCATGGATTGCCGAATGTTCCTGCAGCCTGTTGTGGACTGACCGGCCGGATCAAGCTTTAGCCGTTGCGGAGTGGCGGTTCCATCGCCACTTTTGGGAAAAATCCCAGGGCATGATCCCGAAAAGTGTGCGGCGGTTTTGCTTCGCTAACCTTCGGTTCGGAAAAGGTCATGCACAGGACAAATCGACGAGCCGAGTTCATGTGCGGACGCTTTGCCCTGACCGCCACGCCGGACGAGACCGCCGCCTATCTAGGCCTGGCGGAGTTGGAGGAGTTTCCGCCCCGCTACAACATCGCGCCGACGCAGCCTGTGCTGATGGCGCTCGCCGGCCCGCAGCGCGCGCCGGGCTCCAACCTGCCGGATCGCCAGGCAATGCTGGTGCGCTGGGGCCTGATCCCGGCCTGGGTCAAGGACACGAAGGAATTTCCGCTGCTGTTCAACGCCCGCTCGGAAGGGGTGCTGGAAAAGGCCTCGTTCAAGACCGCCATGCGCCATCGCCGCGCACTGGTCCCGGCCTCCGGCTTCTATGAATGGCAGCAGTCGGGCAGCGGCAAAGGCCAGCCCTACTGGATCCGGCCACGCCGCGGCGGGGTTGTGGCCTTCGCCGGCCTAGTCGAGACCTATGCCGAGCCCGGCGGCTCCGAGATGGATACGGGCGCGATCCTGACCACCCATGCCAATGCCGGCTTCGCCCATGTCCACGATCGCATGCCGGTGGTGATCGAGGAGCGCGACTTTGCCCGCTGGCTGGATTGCCGCACGCAAGAGCCGCGCGACGTGCTCGACCTCTTGAAACCCGCCGAGCCCGATTTATTCGAGGCAATCCCGGTTTCCGACCTTGTCAACAAGGTCGCCAACACTGGGCCGGGGATTCAGGAGCGGGGCATTGTCGGGCCTCAGCCCGGGAAGGTCAGGCGCCAGAAGCCCGGCGCGGACGAAAACCAGATGACCTTGTTCTAAGGATGATCCCGAAAAGTGGGAACCGGTTTTCGGGGCAAGATCATGCTCAACTAAGGGAACCGAGCATCGGCGTCGCCCTCATCGCCGGCGCCTTCACGATCGAAGACCGCGCCGGTCTGCCTTTTCAGGCGGCGCGCGGCGAGACGATCTTCTGCGCCGGCTTCTTCTTCTTCGCGGTGTGAAGAAGGGCAGCGACGATGGCGGCCGGGCCGATCGCGCGGTAGTGCTTGGTCAGCGGCTGTTGCGGCGGTCGGCTTTGTTCCTGCTTGCTTCGAGGCATTGTTCTCTTCCCTGGTAACGCTTTCGTGTCTTCGCTTGATGGTCGATTCGGACCAAATCGTGACGTCCTGGCGGTCTAGCCGGCGAATGTTTCATCACTGTGCCGACATGTTTAATAAAATGTTTCGTCCGGTCTTTACCTGTGATCCAACGACATCTTTCCCGAGACGAGCGACTTGACGGCAACACCGGCGGGCGCGATAAAGCCGCCCATGAAAACGTCTTTCGCCATTTGTGGCATTTGCATTATTGGCTAGCCTCGCGCTGGTCCGGACGTTTTCGCCTCATCTTTCCCTAGATTGGACAAACGCCCCGGCCAGCAGGCTGGAGTCTGACTTGCGCGTCGGCGCAAAGTGGGTTCGCGAGTAACCAACCGGGAAGGGCACGCATGTCTGACGCATCGAAGGGCCTCAGCCTCTACAACACGCTAACGCGGACGAAGGAGCGTTTCATTCCGATCGATCCGCAAAATGTGCGTATGTATGTCTGTGGCCCGACCGTCTACGACTTTGCCCATATCGGCAACGCCAGGCCGGCGATCGTCTTCGACGTGCTGTTCCGTCTGTTGCGCCAACTCTACGGCGAAAGCCACGTCACATATGTGCGCAACATCACGGACGTCGACGACAAGATCAATGCCCGCGCGCTTCGCGATTTCGGCGCCGATATCGCTGCCGGAAAGCTCTCGCTCAACGATGCGATCCGGAAAGTCACGGAAAAGACCGCCGACCAGTACCACAAGGACGTCGCCGCTCTCGGCTGCCTGCAGCCGACCTACGAGCCGCGGGCGACCGAGTTCGTCGCGCCCCGCGCGGACGGCAAGGCCGACATGCTGACGCTGATTGCGCAACTGATCGAACGCGGCCATGCCTATGTCGCGGCGGGCGAGGTGCTGTTCGACACCGCCTCGATGCCGGACTATGGCGAACTGTCGAAGCGCAATCTCGACGAGCAGCAGGCCGGCGCCCGCATCGCTGTCGACGCGCACAAGAAGAACCCCGGCGATTTCGTGCTGTGGAAACTGTCCACGCCGGAAGAGCCCGGCTGGGAAAGTCCTTGGGGCAGGGGCCGCCCGGGCTGGCACATCGAGTGCTCGGCAATGTCGGCCGCCTATCTCGGCGAGGTCTTCGACATCCATGGCGGCGGCCTCGACCTGATCTTCCCGCACCACGAGAACGAGATCGCCCAGTCGCGCTGCGCCCATGGCACCAAGGTCATGGCCAATGTGTGGATGCACAACGGCTTCCTGCAGGTCGAGGGCCAGAAGATGTCGAAGAGCCTCGGCAATTTCTATTCGATCCACGAACTGCTGGAGACGAAAACCTTCGGCGGCCGCCCATGGCCGGGCGAGGTGCTGCGGCTGGCGATGCTGATGACGCATTACCGCGAGCCGATCGACTTTTCCGTGCGCAAGCTGGAGGAGGCGGAGAACACGCTGCGCAAATGGAAGCGCGCCGCGGACCTGGCACCTACGGCGGCAAAGGAACTGCCGGCCGATGTCGTGGAAGCGCTATCCGACGACCTCGCCACCTACGCTGCCTTCCAGCGGCTGACGCAGCTTGCCGGCGAGGCGATCGAGTTCAGCGGCGATGGCGGGAACGGTGCCGCCGCTTCGCTGAAGGCGGCGCTTGCCTTTCTCGGCTTCGATGTCGGCGCGGCCGAGGTGGACGAAGCGGCGATCGCCAAGGCGATCGCCAAGCGCCTGGAGTTCATCGCCGCCAAGAACTGGACCGAAGGCGACCGCATCCGGGACGAGCTATTGGCTCAAGGCGTGCAACTGAAGGACGGCAAGGACCCTGTCACCGGGGCGCGCGTGACGACGTGGGAGATAAAGCGGTGAGGGAGGGCTGAATGGAGAGGATGGCGCCAAGCACCCCCCTCTGCCCTGCCGGGCATCTCCCCCTCAAGGGGGGAGATTGGCTGTCACTGCCGCTTTCGCCAATCGCCGACGTTGAGGGGTGGGCACCGTCGGCGAAGCTGCTGATCTCCCCCCTAGAGGGGGAGATGTCCGGCAGGACAGAGGGGGGCGCCTCGCGATGACGCATTACCCTGTGCCTCCGACCAATCGTGGCAATGCGCGCAAGATGCGCAGGCAAATGACAGATGCCGAACTGAAGCTTTGGAATGAGATTCGCGCACACCGACTCATGGGACTGGCGTTTCGACGTCAAATGCCGATAGCCGGCTACATCGTCGATCTTGCCTGCCCCAACAAGAAGCTGATCGTTGAATTGGATGGCTCCCAACACGCCAGGGCCGAAGCCTCGGCGTCTGATGCTGCGCGAACCGCGAAGCTCGAAGCGCTAGGCTGGACCATCCTGCGCTTCTGGAACGACGACGTGATCCGCGATATCGACAACGTCTGCCAGCACATCGTCATCGCGGCCGGCCTGGCCGGTGCCGAAGTGCCTGCGTTACCAACGGAGGAGGAACTCGTTTCATGATCGACCATCTCGGCATCACCGTTTCCGATTTCGACGCATCGAAGGCCTTCTACGACAAGGCGATGGCGCCGCTCGGCGCTTCGCTGCTCTATATGGTACCCACCGAATATACCGGCGGTGCCAAGGTCGGCGGCTATGGCCGCGACCGGCCGGTGTTCTGGCTGAGCGGCGGCAAGGACAAGCCGAAAGATCATCAGCATGTCGCGTTCACCGCGCGCAGCCGCGCCGAGGTCGACGCTTTCCATGCCGCGGCGCTTGCCGCCGGCGGCAAGGACAATGGCGGGCCAGGGCTTCGTCCGCATTATCACCCCAACTATTACGGCGCCTTCGTCTTCGACCCCGACGGCAACAATGTCGAAGCGGTCTGCCATGACCCGGAGTGAGCCCATGAATCGGAGCGAACCCGTGAATCGGAGCGAGCGATGAGCCTCGACAATCGGCCGGTCTATACGGGCGGCTGCCAGTGCGGCGCTGTGCGCTTCCGTGTCGAGGGCACGCTCGGCGACGCCTCGATCTGCCATTGCCGCATGTGCCAGAAGGCGAGCGGCAATTTCTATCTGCCGCTGGTCTCGGTGCGCGGCGCCAAGGTCGACTGGACGCGCGGCGAGCCGAAGCGCTTCCGCTCCTCGAGCGCTGCGTGGCGCGGCTTCTGCGCCGACTGCGGCACGCCGCTGACTTTCGAGGCGCCCGACGGCATGGCGCTGGCGATCGCCGCCTTCGATGATCCGACCGGCATCGCGCCCACCATCCAATGGGGCACCGAAGCCAAGCTGCCTTACGTCGATTCCATACCGCAATTGCCGGGCGAGGATACGATGGCCGACATCGGCTCGGCGCCCTATCTGGCGGAACTCGTCTCATATCAGCATCCCGATCACGACACCGACCAATGGCCGCCGGAGGAAAGACAATGACCGATCAAGTTCGAACCGGCGGCTGCCAGTGCGGCGCCGTGCGCTTCCGCATCAAGGGCAAGCTTGGGCGCCCGTCCATTTGCCATTGCCGCATGTGCCAGAAACAGTTCGGCAACTTCTTCGGCGCGCTGGTGACGGTGCCGAAGGACGGCGTCGAATGGACCCATGAGGAGCCGAGCTATTTCCAGTCCTCGGTCAACATCGACCGCGGTTTCTGCCGCCGCTGCGGCACGCCGCTGACCTACCGCCAGCCGGGCGCGCTCGAGATCGCCATCGGCGCCTTCGACGACCGATCGGACCTGGCGCCGCAGATCCAGGTCAACCATGCGGTGCGGCTGCCCTGGGTGGAAAAGATCTTCGAGGCGCCGATCCTCGACGACCCCGATTTCTATCGGCGGCAGGAGCAGATCATCTCCTTCCAGCATCCCGACCACGAGACGGCCAACTGGCCGCAACAGGGCCTGAAACTATGACGATCCACGCCAGTCCTTTGCGCACGCTCTACCCAGAGATCGAGCCGTTCGAGAGCGGCATGCTCGATGTCGGCGACGGCCACACCATCTACTGGGAGCGCTGCGGCACCAAGGGCGCCAAGCCGGCGGTGTTTCTGCATGGCGGCCCGGGCGGTACCATCTCGCCGAAGCACCGGCGGCTGTTCGACCCGAAACTCTACGACGTCATCCTGTTCGACCAGCGCGGCTGCGGCAAGTCGACGCCGAACGCCTCGCTGGAAGCCAACACCACCTGGCATCTGGTCGCCGACATCGAGCGCCTGCGCGAGATGGCGGGCTTCGACAAATGGCTGGTGTTCGGCGGCTCTTGGGGTTCGACGCTGGCGCTCGCCTATTCCGAGACGCATCCGGAGCGGGTCAGCGAACTCGTCGTGCGCGGCATCTACACGCTCACCCGCGCCGAGCTCGAATGGTACTATCAGTTCGGCGTCTCCGAAATGTTCCCCGACAAGTGGGAGCGTTTTCTCGCGCCGATCCCCGAGGCCGAGCGCGACGACATGATGGCCGCCTACCGCAAGCGGCTGGTCGGCTCCGACCGCCAGGCTCAAGTTCAGGCAGCCCTTGCCTGGAGCCTGTGGGAAGGCGAGACGATCACGCTGCTGCCGGAGCCTGAAACCAGCACGCCGTTCGGCCAGGACGACTATGCGGTAGCCTTCGCCCGCATCGAGAACCACTATTTCGTCCATGCCGGCTGGCTGGAGGAAGGTCAACTGCTGCGCGACGCCTGGAAGCTGAAGGACATTCCCGGCACCATCGTCCACGGCCGCTACGACATGCCGTGCCCGGCGAAATACGCCTGGGCGCTGCACAAGGCCTGGCCGAAGGCTGATTTCCACCTCATCGAGGGCGCCGGCCACGCCTATTCGGAGCCCGGAATTTTGGACCGGCTGATCCGGGCGACGGATGGGTTTGCGGGGAAATGATGATGCACGTTCGCGCTCTGCAGTGACGGATCGCGACCTTTCGAGCTACAACCATGACAAAGCAACGCCTCTATCTCTTCGACACCACCCTTCGCGACGGCCAGCAGACGCCGGGCATCGACTTTTCCGTCGAGGACAAGATCGCGATTGCAAAACTGCTCGATGATTTCGGTATCGATTATGTCGAGGGCGGCTATCCGGGCGCCAACCCGACCGACACCGCCTTCTTCCAGGAGAAGCGTACGGCCAAAGCAAAGTTCGTCGCCTTCGGCATGACCAAGCGGGCAGGGGTCTCGGCCTCCAACGACCCGGGGCTGGCAGCGCTAGTGCAATCGAAATCTGACGCCATCTGCTTCGTCGCCAAGAGTTGGGACTACCATGTGCGCGTGGCGCTCGGCTGCACCAACGAGGAGAACCTGGAGTCGATCAAGACCTCGGTCGAGACGGCTGTCGCGGCCGGCAAGGAAGCGATGGTCGACTGCGAGCATTTCTTCGACGGCTTCAAGGCCAATCCCGATTACGCGCTGGCCTGCGCCAGGACCGCCTACGATGCCGGCGCGCGCTGGGTGGTGCTGTGCGACACCAATGGCGGCACGCAGCCTTCGGAGGTGCGCTCCATCGTCGAGAAGGTGATCGGCGGCGGCATTCCGGGCGACCATCTCGGCATCCATGCGCATGACGACACAGGCCAGGCGGTGGCGAATTCGCTCGCCGCCGTTGAGGCCGGCGTGCGCCAGATCCAGGGCACGCTGAACGGCATCGGCGAGCGCTGCGGCAACGCCAATCTGATCTCCATCGTGCCGACGCTTTCGCTGAAGCCTGCCTTCGCCGATCGCTTCGCGACCGGCATTTCGGCCGAGGCGCTGACCGGCGTATCGCGCCTCTCCCGCGCCTTCGACGAATTGCTCAACCGCGCGCCGGAGGCGCAGGCGCCCTATGTCGGCTCCTCCGCTTTCGCCACCAAGGCCGGCATTCATGCCTCGGCTTTAGCCAAGGAGCCGGCGACCTATGAGCATGTGCCGCCGGAGGCCGTCGGCAACCGCCGCCGCGTCATGGTCTCCGACCAGGGCGGCAAGGCGAATTTTCTCGCCGAATTGAAGAGGCGCGGCATCGAGGTACCCAAGGACGACCACCGGCTCGACGCGCTGATCGCCGTCGTCAAGGAGCGCGAGGCCGAAGGCTACGCCTATGAGGGCGCCGACGCCTCGTTCGAGCTGCTCGCCCGCAAGATGCTGCACGGCCTGCCGGAGTTCTTCAACGTCACCTCGTTCCGTTGCATGGTCGAACGCCGCTTCGATGCCAACGGCAATCTGAAGACCGTCTCCGAGGCGATCGTGAAGGTGATGGTCGACGGCGAGGAGAAGATGTCGGTGGCCGAAGGCCACGGCCCCGTCAATGCGCTCGACATCGCGCTGCGCAAGGACCTCGGCAAGTACCAGAGCGAGATCGTCGATCTCGAGCTCGCCGACTTCAAGGTGCGTATCCTCAACGGCGGCACCGAGGCCATCACCCGCGTCCTCATCGAGTCGCATGATTCCACCGGCGCCCGCTGGTGGACGGTCGGCGTCTCGGAAAACATCATCGACGCCTCCTTCCAGGCGCTGATGGATTCGATCATCTACAAGCTGATGAAGAACC
The DNA here is from genome assembly GCF_004791585.1 of Mesorhizobium sp. M1C.F.Ca.ET.210.01.1.1. Lineage (GTDB taxonomy): Bacteria > Pseudomonadota > Alphaproteobacteria > Rhizobiales > Rhizobiaceae > Mesorhizobium. The sequence continues at coordinate 95,781 of NZ_SRUU01000022.1, read as the reverse complement.
GCGAGATGGCGGGGCTGGTGGCTGCGGAGTAGTTTGAACCATCACCAAAAGTCCGTTGATCCATCACAATTTTGCGATGGTCTTGGATGGCCGGCTGGGCCATAGCGTTGGGCCATGGTCACCGCAACAGTCAATCTCGATGCAGACGCCAAGGCCCGCCGCGGCTTCCTTTTGGCGCTCGGCGCCTATTTCCTATGGGGGCTCTTGCCCTTCTACATGAAGGCGGTGGCGCATCTGCCGCTCGCCGAGGTGATCGCCAACCGCGTCGTCTGGTCGGTGCCGATCGCCGCGGCCGTGTTGATCTGGGCCGGCCGCACCGCCGATTTCAAGGCGGCGATCCACTCGCCTCGCTCGATCGCCATGGCGGCGCTGACGGCGGTGCTGATCTCGGTCAACTGGGGCATCTATGTCTGGGCGATCGCGGTCGACCGCACTGTCGAGACCGCGCTCGGCTACTACATCAACCCGCTGGTCAACGTCGTCGTCGGGGCCGTGCTGCTCGGCGAGCGGCTCGACCGGCTGCAGATCGCGGCGGTGGCGCTGGCCGCGATCGCGGTTACGGTGCTTACTGTCGAGGCTGGCAAGCTGCCATGGGTGTCGCTGGCGCTCGCCTTCTCCTTCGCCGCCTACGGTTTCTTCCGCAAGACGCTGCCGATCGGCCCGAGCCAGGGTTTTCTGCTCGAAGTGCTTTTGCTCTCGGTACCGGCGCTCTGCTACATCGGCTATCTGATCGCTACCGGGCAGGACCATTTCATCTCCAGCACCGCCACGGACACCGCGCTCCTGATCGGCTGCGGTCCGATCACCGCGGTGCCGCTCCTGCTCTTCGCCTTCGGCGCCAGGCTGCTGCGCCTCTCCACCATCGGCATCATGCAATATATCGCGCCGACCATGGTGTTCCTGATCGCCGTGCTGATCTTCGGCGAGCCGTTCGGCACCACGCAGGCCATCGCGTTCGCGCTGATCTGGACGGCGCTCGCAATGTATAGCTGGTCGATGTTCAAGGGCCGAGAGGTTCGCCCGGCGGCACCCGCGACGAGATAAAAGCAATTCCAGGAAAAGTGTGAGGCGGTTTTCCATCCGGAATTGCGTCAAAACAAGGCCAGGGAGCGCCTGATGTACGTTCTGCACATTGGCAATAAGAACTATTCGTCCTGGTCGCTTCGGCCCTGGGTGCTGATGCGCGCCCTCGGCATTCGCTTCGAGGAGCGGCTGACGCCGTTCCCGACCGGATCGAGCTTCAGTCTTTTCCGGTCGTTCTCGCCCAATGGCCGCGTGCCGTGCCTGATCGATGATGGCTGGGCGGTCTGGGATTCGCTCAGCATCATCGAATATCTGGCCGAGCGTCACGAGGGCGTATGGCCGGCGGACCCGAAGGCGCGCGCATGGGCACGGTCTGGGGCGGCCGAAATGCATTCTAGCTTCACCGCGCTCCGCAATCTCTGCCCGATGAGCTGCGGCGTGCGCGTCGAGCCGTTGCCGATGTCCGACGCGCTGAAGCACGACATTTTCCGCCTCGGCGACCTCTGGAACGACGGCCTTGCCCGTTTCGGCGGCCCGTTCCTGGCCGGCGACAGCTTCGGCGCCGTCGATGCCTTCTTCGCCCCGGTGGCCTTCCGGGCGCAGTCCTATGGCCTGACGTTCGAGGGCGCCGCCGCTGCCTATCCGAAGCGGTTGCTCGACCTTCCGGCCATGCGCGAATGGTATGCGGCAGGCCTCGCCGAGACGTGGCGCGAGCCCGATCATGAGGCGGAAGTCCGAGCCAGCGGAACGATCATCCAGGACTTGCGCGCGACGGCTTAGACCGCCGCGCCTGCCACCCGATGCCGAGCCTGCTTGGCGTCCTTCAGCCTTGCGGCCGGAGGGTCGAATGAGCGTCTATGAATTCGTCTATGGGGCCGAAGAATGAAGCCTGCTCGGCGCGGATCTTCTCGTCGCTCCAATCCCACCACCGGATGGCTAGCAGGCTTTCGATCTGGCTCTGATCGAACCGATAACGGATGAGTTTTGCCGGGTTGCCGGCGACAATCGCGTAAGGGGCAACATCCTTCGTGACGATTGCTCCCGCGCCGACGACTGCGCCGTCTCCAACCCGCACGCCGGGCATGACGATGGCGCGGCGCCCGATCCACACATCGTTGCCGATCTCAATGGGGCCGTTCGTCAGAAGGTCGGCTCCGTCCGGCTCCTCCTTGGTCATGTGGACCTTGAAGGGGAAGGTCGAAACCAATGATGTCGGATGGTTCGCGCTGCACATGAAAAGCACCTCGTCGGCGATCGAGCAAAAGGCGCCGATCCGAAGCGCGGAGTGTTCTCCACAGCGGTATATTTTCTTTGGCTCGATGTTATAGGTCCAGCGTCCAACGGTGGCAAATCTTGGGAGTGCCTCCTTATCTCGGCGGAGCCCAAGCTTGATTCGGAGCTTCCTGGCAAACCCCATTTGCACCTCCCCTTACGTCAGCGGGACGGTGTTTAGCACAAGCCTTGGCCGGGTGGGATTGCCTCTTTCAGCCAAGCCGGCGGATCGAGTGTCAAACCCGCCCCAGCCGCCGCACGATCATGTAGACGATGCCGGCGAAGGCGATCGAAATCGCCGTCACCGCCCAGAAGCCGAGCGGCGTGCCGACCAGCGGCAGCCCGCCGACATTCATGCCGAACAGGCCCGAGATTATGGTCATCGGCAGCAGCACAGCAGTCATGACGGAGAGGATGTAGAGCAGCTGGTTCGACTGCTCGGTCAGCTTCGCCATCAGCTCGTCCTGCAGGAGCCGCGTACGCGCCTGCAATTGCTCGCCGTCGTGGTGCAGCGTGTGCGCCCGATGCGAGAGCCTCGCCGCCATGTCGTTGATCGGGTCCGGCAGGTCGTCGCGATGCGAATGGTCGAGATGGCGAAAGAGATTGGTGAGCGTCGCCATCTGCCGGTGGATGATCACCAGATGCCGGCGCGCGTCGACCAGCGCCTGCCGCTCGCTGTGCCATGCATCGCAGACGATGCGGTCCTCGATGCCGTCCAGCGTGTCGCCCATTTTGCCGAGCTCGACCGCCATGCCGTCGAGCGATTGGCCCATCACCGCCTCGATCAATTCGGCCGGTGAGCGGAATTTGCGCGCGCCGCTCTCGACCAGCTTGCGGATCTTGTCGACCGACTCCAGCGGCTGCTTGCGAGCCCCGATCAGCATCGTCTCGTTGAAGGCGAAGCGGAAATGGGTGAGGCCGCGCGCCTCGGCGAAGTCGTGCCTGAGGTCGGGCAGATCGCCGTAGAGGAAGTCGTCCTCGAAATCGATATGACAGCCTTGGCTGGGGGAGAGAAACGCCTCCCGCACCAGCGCCGGCAGCGACTGCTCGGCGCCGATCTCCTTGCGCGCGCGCATGTCGGTGATCCGGTAGCTGCGCCACGTCCAGCGCGCCTCGGCCGGGTCCTTGGTGCGCAAGCCGTCGGCGGTGAAATGATAGATGAAGAACAGACCATGCTCGTCGGGCAGGTAGGGCGAGAGGTCGGTGCCTTCGTTGGGGACAGCGATGTTCATGGCGGCTTCGCCGGCTCTTGATGCGGTCGGGTCGCGGGGGCGGCCAGGCTGCGTTCTAGCACGGGCAACCTCGCTTGCGTGTGACGGTTTGATGACGGCCGGCGCAGACACTGCCACCGCGTCTTCGTGCCCGGAAAGGCAATTGCGGAAGCGTTTCGCTTATCCGGTTGCCAGCCATTTGCGGGACTGGGCGAAGGTCCTGAAGGATTTCGCGTCCATCGGGCGGCCGAAGGCATATCCCTGCAGGATGTCGCAGCCAAGCTCCTTCAGGATACGCGCATGTTCCATCGTCTCGACACCTTCCGCCACGACCCCGATGCCGAGCGACTTGCCGATCTCGATGATCGAGGATACCAGCCGCCGTTGCGCCCCGGAGCCGGTGATCGGCGTGACGAGCTGGCGGTCGATCTTGAGGCGACGTGGCTGCAGCTTGAGCAGGCTGACGACAGAAGCATAGCCCGTGCCGAAATCGTCGATCTCGATGTCGATCCCAAGTTCCTTGATATGTTCGATATTCCAGGCGACAAGATCGTCGTTCTCATCGAGGAAGATGGACTCCACCAGCTCGAACGACACGGTTCCTTCCTTGATCGCGAGCTCGCGCAGGCCGCTGATGAGATCCTTGTCCTCAAGGCGCCTCGCGGAGACGTTGACCGACACGCGCGGGATGGTGAGCCCGTCAAGCGACCAGCGGTCGAAATTCTCCAGCGCCTGTTCAAGGACCGTGCGGTCGATCAGCGACACGACGTTCAGTTCCTCGGCCACATTGAGGAAGATGTCGGGAGCGAGGATGCCGCGCCGCGGATGTCGCCACCGTGACAGCGCCTCGACGCCAACGATCTCCAGCGTATTGGCGTCGAACTGCGGCTGGTAATAGGCGACGAACTCGTTGCGCTCCAGCCCGCCGAGTATCTCGTCGGCGGTCTGCTTGGTCCGGACGATCTCGCTCTGCAGTTCCTCGTTGAAGAATTCATAGCGGTTACGACCGCGGCTCTTTGCGCGATAGAGCGCGAGATCGGCATTGACGAGCAACTGCTTCGCGTCAACACCGCGATTGGCTGCAATGCCGATGCTGACGCCGAACCGGCACTGGTGGCCTTGGTAGTCTACGGGCTGGCGCATCTCCTCGATGATGCGATCGGCAAAAGCCGCGAGTTCGTCGTCGCCCCGCCCATGGCTCACCACTACGAATTCGTCGCCGCCGATGCGCGCCACGAAATCGGATTTTCCGGCCATGGCCTTGATGACCCCGGAGGCATGCATCAGCATGGCGTCACCCGCCGCGTGGCCGAGCGTGTCGTTGATGTGCTTGAAGCGGTCGAGGTCGAGATGCAGCAGCGCCGTGCGGCCGTCGACTGTGCCGCCTTCGGCGAGCATCTCGTCGAGATAGCGGCGATTGGGCAGGCCGGTCAGCGAGTCGTGCAGCGCCACGTGCTCGATGCGTGCCTTCGTGGCTTCCAGCTCCGTATTCTTCGATTCCGACAGCTGGCGTTCCCGCATCAGATTCTCGTTGAGGAGCACGTCGCTGGTCACATCCCATTCGGCGCCGACCATCTTCGGCGTGCCGCCGCTGTCCTGCAGGAAGGTTGCTCGCGCGCGCACATGGCGGGTCGTCCCGTCGGGCAACAGAAGCCTGTACTGCGAGGAATAGCGGCCCCTGGTCGCGGCGGCGGCGTCGAAATCACGTCTTGCCCGTTCCAGATCGTCGGGGTGGATGGTTCGTTCCCAATCGTCATTGCCGCGCGGCTTGCCGTCGGCCGGCTTGCCATAGATCTCGTTGACTCGATCGTCCCAGACCAGCTGGTTGGTGGTGAGGTCATGCTCCCATACGCCGATGCCGGAAGCGTCGAGTGCAAGCTCCAGCCGCTGCGAAAGTCGCCTGAGTTCGGCGTAGTTCTTCTGCCTTTCGCCGAAAAGCCAGCCGGCGACCAGGATAGGCAGCACCACCAGAGTGCCGGCCAACGCCATCGTCGCCAGCAGGACGGTCTCGTTCTTTGGCGTGGTCGGCCAGCCCCCCTTGGGAACCGCGGATATCTGCCAGGAACCTACCGGCAATTGCACCTCGGCCGTCACCGGATTGGCGTTGACGATGTTTTCGCCGCCGAAGAAGCGTTCGCCGCCGCCACCCAGCGCATCCTTGCCGATGAGCGCCAAGTCGATGTCGAGACTGGGATCGGTGAGGCCGCTCGCGGCATAAAGGCGATCCACGTCGATCACCGCAGAGACTATGCCCCAGAAGCGGTCGCCGCCGCCCGCCGTCGGCACGAAGATCGGGATCCGGCCGATAAAGCCGCGGCCGCCCTGCGCGAGATTGACGGGACCGGCAAGGATCAGCGCGCGCTGATCGCGCGCGCGAAGCGCCGCCATGCGTTGCGCCTCGTTTTTGCGGTAGTCGAGCCCTATCGCTTTCTCGTTGCCCTTCATGGGATACATCAGCGAGATGACGAGATCGGGCGCGCCGGCAATGTTGTGCAATTGCGAATTCTGCTTGAACAGATTGGCGGCCAGCGAGGCGAATCTCTGCTGCCCCATATAGGGCTCGGTTACGATGGTCGAGGCGAGGCCCTGCACCAGCTGGAGATTGCCGTTTATGTTGCCTTCCAGCTTGGCGCGAACGACATTGACTTTTGCCAGCACGTCGGCACGGGTCAATTGATCCGTTACTTTTCTGTTCTGCTGGTCGACGAATATGGCGCAGATCAGAAGCACGACGGCAGCGATCGCCGCCGGCAAGTTGGCGGAAGAGAAAACGGCCTGGTTGACTCGGCCGAGATTGAGACCCTTGCTGGTCAAATCGACCCGATAACCTTTCCTGGACATTGGTCCATCGGTCGACGCTAATGGAAAGTGCTTAAATTATAACTTCCACGGCGGGCCGAAGTTTCAGCATCGGCCATCAGGTTTTCCGTACTCTGGCCAGCAAACCGAAGCCTTTGGCTTGTCTGTCGAAGCTGCGTTTTCCCAGGTCTTCAAGAATTTTGCGCCTGTCGGGGAATAAAGCCCGGGCCTTCCGGGTCTTGGTGTGTAGCGAGACCATCCGCCCAAGGCACCCATCAACCAACCCGGAAGGCATACGCACATGAACACGACCATTTGCACTCTCGCAGCCATTCTCGTTGCCACGGGCAGCGCCTTTGCCGGCAGTGACCATTTTTCCTCGACCAATGCCGGCCAGCAGGCCGCCGCCGTCGACACCACCTACACGGCTTCGATGGCGAAGCCGGTTATGGCCCGCCACGACATGAAGCCGGCGGCCAGGATCGCTGCGCAAGAGTCCGGCCAGGGCATTTGGGGCCGCTAGGCGGGAGTCAGGATCAAAGGTCCTGATCCCCGTGGGACCGACAGGTCCTCACCCAGGGGTCAGGACCAGGTCCTCCGCCGACTTCTCCGAACTACCTTAATCGCAGCCACTAGAGGAGACTTCCGATGTTCAACATGACGCGCCGCATGGTGCTGGGATCCGCGGCGGCAGCCGCGGCCTTCGGCATTGCCGGCAAGCTGGAATTCGCGCCCGCGGCCTTTGCCGAAACCCCGGTCGAGCCGCTGGTCGGCTTCTACAAATACAAGGTGGGCTCACTCGAGGTCACCGCCGTCTATGACGGCATCTGGCGCAAGCCGCACGACCCGGCCTTCATCAAGGGCGTCTCGGTCGACGACACCAAGGCAGCCCTCGCCAAGGCGGGGCTCACCACCGATTTCATGCCCATCCCGCTCACCGTCGTCGTGCTCACAATGAACGGCCGTACCATCATGATGGATGCCGGTTCCGGCGTCGGCCAGTGGCAGGCCAACGCCACGCATCTGCCGGCCAACATGAAGGCCGCCGGCATCGACTACAGGGCGATCGACACCATCATGATCTCGCATTTCCACCCCGACCATGTCTGGGGCTTGATGGAGAAGGGCACCAACGCGCCGGTCTTCCCCAATGCCGAGCTGATCGTCAACGCCGCCGAATACAATTGGTGGACCGACCCAAGCCGGCTCGCCAAGCTGCCCGAAGGCCGCAAGCCGGCGGGCAAGCGCATCGTCGAAAACTTCCCGAAATGGAAGAACTGGAAGCTGGTCGAGGACGGCACGGAAGTGGTGCCCGGCATCCGCATCATGGCCGCGCCCGGCCACACGCCCGGCCACTCGGTCTACCATGTCGATGCCGGCTCCGAGCAGTTCCTCGTCTCGGCCGACACCATGTACGTGCCGGCGCTGCTTGCGCCGCATCCCGAATGGCAGGGCGCCTATGACCAGGACGGGCCGATGGCGATCGCCACGCGCCACCGGATCGTCGACCAGGTGATCGCCGACAATGTCCGCATCTGCGGCTCGCATTTCCCGTTCCCGGGCACCGGCAGCTTCGTCAAGGACGGCAACGCGTACGCCTTCACCCCAACCCAGATCTGACCCGGATTCCGCGTTTGAATCTCATTCTGAACAGAAAGCGACAACGTCAATGAAACATGCACTTTTCGCGGTGCTCGGCGCCATTGCGGTGCTGACCGCGGGCCCCATAGCCATCGCCGTGCCGGCCTATGCCGTGGACGACATCGAAGGCGCCGACGCGCCGGACCTGACCGCCGTGAAGGCCAAGATCGACGCCAAGGACTATCACGGCGCGCTGGCCGACCTGCGCGACCTCGCGCAGGACACCCAGCAGGCCGACGTCTACAACCTGCTCGGCTTCACGCTGCGCAAGACCGGCGACTACCAAACCGCGCTCACCTACTACACCAAGGCGCTGGAGCTTAAGCCCGACCACAAGGCGGCGCACGAATATCTGGGCGAGCTCTATGTCGAGACCGGCGACGTGGCCAAGGCCAAGGAACAACTCGCCTCGCTGCAGAAGCTCTGCCCGGCGGGCTGCGAGGAGCTTTCCGACCTCAAGCAGGCAATCGACACCAAGGTGACGAAGTAGTCCGGAGAGCTTGGTTCCTCGCCCCCACAAAGTGGGGGAGAGGTGGCCGTGAAGCGGCCGGAGAGGGGGACTGGCGCCGACCGCGCCCCATAACACCGACCTTTTTGGGCGCCACGGCGGTAGCGCCCGAAAACCGGAGCCGGCGTCCTCTCCCTCGCGCCGGCTCCGACACTTTTCAGCATCAAATGCATGCGCGCGTTCGACCGACGCGCGAGCCTACCTGTCTCGAAAACCGGAGCCGACCATGACACCCACCGAACTCGCCGAGAAGCTTCACGCCAGGGACGCGGTCCTGCTTGCCGGCCGCCTGCTCCTGTCTCTGATCTTCGTGCATGAGGGCCTGCAACTCGCGACCCATTTCGAGGGCGCTCAGAAGGCAATGGCAGCGCTCGGCATAGGCACGCCGCTGCTTCTTGCCACCATAGCGCTACAACTCGGCGCTGGCCTGTCGGTCGCGCTTGGCATCCTGGCGCGGCTGGCCGCCGTCGGGCTCGGGCTGTTCTGCCTGATGACGGCAGGCCTCTTCCATACCAACTTCGCCAGTCAGAACGAGCTCCTGCATTTCGAGAAGGATCTCGCCATTGCCGGTGGCATGTTCGTCCTGGCGGCCAGCGGCGCGAGCAAATTGTCGATGGATCGAGTCCTGCGTGGGATGATGAAGGGCAGGGCGGGCGAAGGCTCAAAGGCTGACGCCGCGGCGGTGCGTGAAACCAGCCTGCCGGTCTGAGGAGGCGAGCCGCCGCGTCACAACACGCTGGTGATCCCGCCATCCACCAGGAGCGTCTGTCCGGTCACGAAGCTCGCGGCGTCGGAAGCCAGGAACACCGCCGCACCTGCCAGCTCCTCGACATCGCCCCAGCGCCGCATCGGTGTGCGGCCGGTCAGCCAGCTCGAGAATTTCTCGTCCGCCACCAAAGCGGCGTTGAGCTCGGTCTTGAAATAGCCAGGCGCGATGGCGTTGACACGCACGCCGTGCTGGCCCCATTCGCCGGCCATCGACTTGGTCAGCATGGTGATCGCCCCCTTGCTCGCCGCGTAGGGCGCGATCGAGGGGCGGGCGAGCGCGCTCTGCACCGAGGACACGTTGATGATGACGCCCTTGCGGCGCGCGATCATGCCCTTGACCACCGCCCGGCTGACCTTGAACACGCCGTCGAGATTGGTCGCCATCAGCGCGTCCCAGTCGGCGTCGCTGAAGCTCTCCAGCGGCGCGCGGCGCTGGATGCCGGCATTGTTGACCAGTATGTCGATCGGCCCGATGCCGGCCTCAACCTCCGCTATGGCCGCGTCGACCGAGCGCGTGTCGGTCACGTCGATCGCGGATTCCGCGACAGCGTAGCCCTCGGCGCACAGGCGGTCGCTCGCGGCCTTCAGCTCATCCATCTTGCGACCGCCAAGTGTTACGCGCGCACCGGCGCCGGCAAGGGCCTCAGCGAAGGCGAGGCCCAGCCCTCGGCTAGCGCCGGTGATGAAGGCATGCCTTCCTTCGAGGCCGAACAGCCGGCCGAGATAGTCAGTCGAACGCAATTTGCACCTTCATCGATTGTCCCCGGCAGGCTCGCCAGCCTCGCCAACGTGCCGCGCGGATCGATGAAGTGCAAGCGCCCGCCAGCATCGACCTGACTGCGCAGATTGAGCCAGCCTAAAGCGTGTTGGGGTTCAAGTGCTCAGCTAGTGTAGATAGCCCAGCAGCCAAAGAATGAGGATGATGGGCAAAGGAATCCCGATAAGCCAAAGCAGTGCGCCTCGCAGCATGACGATCTCCAAAATCTCGTTATGTGAGGCAACGCTAACATCCGGGCTTGGTTCCCGGTCGGGAATCTGCTGCAGTGGATCGGCAGGCGATCGGGGGAAGCGATGCTTAAATGGGGCGCGATACTGGGCATCGTCGGGTTCCTCGGCGGTTTCGTCGGCCCGGTCATCTTCACGCCGGAAGCGAACCAGGGGCCGCTGCTCGGTATCTTCATAACCGGGCCGCTCGGCTTCGTCCTCGGCCTTGTAGGCTTTGTCCTGCGGTTCCTGCCGGACCGCGGTTAGGTTCCAGCGCAATGACTTTGCTTCAGTTCACAGTCACCGGCGAACAGGTCTCGAACGAAGAGACGGAAGAGGTCATTCGCGAGGCGGAACCGCATCGCGGCCTGATGCGCTACCGCCCCGATGGCGGCGAGCTTTTCATTCACACGCGGGTGAACATGGCGCTTCTGCGGGCTGCCGCTTCGCTCCCGCTCCTGCGCCTGAAAATCAGCCCGCGTGCTAATGAATTGACGCCGCGCGATGCCCTGCTGACGCCCAAGGGATCAAGGCGGAACTACGCCTTCCTCGAAAGGCTCTGCGAGGATCTGGCTGCCGCCGGCTATCCCGCCTGCTATATCGCGGAGCAGCATGGCGAAGGCCGGCGCGATTTCTACTTCACGACAGAGGACGTCGCCGGCTTCGAGCAGATAGCGCGCGCTGCCGCCGAGGCGCTGGCTTTCCCATTCGCCCTTGAGGAGCATTCGCTTGCCGACGTGGCGCCGCTCATTCTTCCCACCGAGGCGATCGGCGATCTCGGTCTGGAAATCGCCCCGCATGCCCGCGTGAGGCCGACACGCTTCGAGTTCTGGGGCGCGGGGCCCTCGCTTGCAAAGCTGCGCGCCGAGCTCGAGAAACGCGGCTATCGCTTCCTTGGGCTCGAGACATTTTCCAGCGAACTGCGGATGCTGAAGAGCGTGCCGATCGATGGAGAAGGGTTCCTGGCCGTGCTGAGGGAAATCGTTCCCTTGGCCCGGTCGTTGCAGTGCAGCTATCGCGGCACCGAGACCGTCGAGGGCCATGAGCAGTTCCTGCTCGCCCGCCCTCTGCCCGAACGCTATAGCGGCGCCGGGCGAGGCGGCTTTTTTCGTCGCATTTTCGGTGGCGGCTCGTAAGCGCTGCCGGTTTGTGGCAGCGCTTGTTTCTCGGTCGCTTCAGCGCTTCGGCCCGAAGCCCGGATACGGATTGAGCGGCACGATCGCCGCAATGTCCATCATGCCGGCCTCGACCAGCGGCAGGCTGGCGAGATGGCCGCGCACCTCCTTCTCGTCCACCGCCTCGAACATCATGCCGCTGCCGGGAATGTCGCCTCGGTTCCAGATCTGGCGCACGGCGCCTTGCGCATAGAGGGTCTTGCGCTGCTCGGACTCGGGCGGCAGCAGCGGCGCGAAATCGGCGTCACTGAACTTTTCGGTGTTGCGGGTGAGAAGGGCAAAGAACTGCATGGCGGTCTCCTTTGTGGCCGGTTGATGCCGGAGATATCGCGCCGTCTGGCCAGACTGTCCAAGACTGATTAGGATAGAGTTCAGACCTTATAGGACTTACTCCCGAGGAGCTGAAATGCTCGATCTGCGCCAAATAAGATATTTCGTCGCTGTCGCCGAGGCCGGCAATGTCGGCCGCGCCGCCGGGCAACTGCACATCTCCCAGTCGCCCTTGAGCCGGCAGATCATTCAGCTCGAGGAGCAGCTCGGCGTGGCGCTGTTCGAGCGCGCGAAGCAGCGGGTCCATCTCAACGCCGAGGGCAAGGCGTTCCTCGCCGAAGCCCGCGCGCTGCTTGCCAGCGCCGCGCGGCTGGAGGATCTCGGCCGCAATCTTGCCAGCGGCGCCGCCGGCAGCCTCGCCATCGGCTATGTCGAGGGCGCCGTGCATGCCGGGCTGGTCGCCGCCATGCTGCGCGAGTTCCGCCGTGATCGGCCGGATTTCCACCTGCAACTAAGGAGCCGCCGAACGGCGGCGCAGTTCGAGGATCTGCGAAGCCGGGTACTCGACCTTGGCCTTGTCTATGCGTCGGCGCCGCAAGGCGATCCGGACTTGGACAGCATGCTGGTGCGTCGCGAGCCGCTGGTGCTGGCAATCCCCGAGGGCGATCCGCTTGTTGATGTCATCGACATTCGGCCGAGCCATCTCGACGGCCGTGTCTGGATCACCGTCGTTCGGCAGCCTGACGACACCAATCGAGCGCAGTTCCTGGCGGCCTGTGTCGAGGCCGGCTTCGTGCCTGACATCGCCTATGAGACAGCCGACCCGCTGACCTCGCTCGGCCTGGTCAGCGCCGGGCTTGGTCTGGCGACGGTCCAGGAGAGCCTGCGCGCCGCGGCGCCGCCGGGGATCGTCTTCCGCGACCTGCCGTGGTTCGGGCGCAGTGTCGCCATCCATCTCGCCTGGCGGCGCAATGATCGGAGGGCGGTCATTGAGGATTTGAGGAGGACAGTAGGGGAATGATTTCCGAGTGCTATTTTTTGAGCGGCCCCAAAATCACATCTTGTCTATCACCGCCTGCACACCCTCGGTCGGCGCGTCGACCGACGATCCGGCCACCATGATGGCGGCGACGATGGCATCGGGGTCGCTGACCACCAGCGGCTTCACCCGGTGCGCGGTGTGGATGAAGCCTTCCTCAGACATGTGCTCGATCAGCGCCAGCATCGGGTCCCAGAAGCCTTTGATGTTGGCGAAGACGATCGGCTTGCGGTGATGGCCGAGCTGAGCCCAGGTCATGATCTCGACGATCTCCTCGACCGTGCCGATGCCGCCCGGCAGCGCCACAAAGGCGTCGGATTTCTCGAACATCCTGTGCTTGCGCTCGTGCATGTTGTCGGTGATCAACAGCTCGTCGAGCTTGTCGAGAGCGGTCTCGGTCGCCTCCTTGTTGATCAGGAAGCGCGGGATGATGCCGGTCACCTTGCCGCCGGCCTTGAGCGCGCCTTCGGCGACGGCGCCCATGATCCCCTTGGTGCCGCCGCCATAGATCAGGCGCAGACCGGATTTCGCCAGCGAGCGGCCGAGCAGGTGGCCGGCCTTGATGTAGGCCTCGTCGCGGCCCGGAGACGAACCGCAATAGACGCAGACGGATCGAATCGTGTTCATGGCGATGATTGGTGATAGGGACGGTCGGCGCGGTCAAGTCCAGGAATGGGCTTTTTCTTGTAGCACTTGATAAAACACGCTAGATCGGCGTTAGGTGGCTAAGGGGGCAGAAAAGATTATGGCTATTAATCCATCAAAGGCGTTCTTGTTCGCGGCGGGCGGCGTTGCCGTTGTCGCGGCGGTCGCCTACGGTTCGGGCGCGCTCGATCCATATATCAACAACCAAAAGCCGGCGCCGGTCGCGACACTTCCGCAAGCGGAAACGAAGCCGGCGGGATCCAGCAGCACGACCACCGAGGCGCGGTTGCCGCAGACGCAAGCCCCGGCCAACACCATGGCGCCGGCCAACACCATGGCGCCGGCCAGCAACGCTATGGCTCCGGCTTCGAGCAACGCCATGGCGCCCGCCGACAAGGCAACGGCGGCGGCCGACAATGCGGCCGCTCCGGCAGCCTCCGCGCCGGCCGCTCAGGCGCCTGCTGCCCCTGGTCCGACGCTGCCGACCTTCGATGTCGTGCGCGTCGAGGGCAATGGCTCGATCGTCGTCGCCGGCAGTGCCGCGCCCAATGCCAAGGTCGAGATCCTCAACGGCGGGACGGTGCTCGGCTCGACCGACGCCGGCCCCGACGGCGCCTTCGCCATCGTGCTCGACGATCCGCTGAAGCCCGGCGACTACACGATCACGCTGCGCGCCATCGCCGGCGGCGTCGCCGTCGCCTCGGCGCAGACTGCCGTCGTCTCGGTGCCGCAGAGCCCGACCGGCCAGGTGCTGGCGATGGTCGAAGAGCCGGGCAAGCCGTCCGAATTGCTCACCGTTCCGCAGCCGGAGGCCAAGCCCGCGGCCCCGGCCGCCACCGATCAGGCCGCCGCCCCGGCCGCGCAAGCCCCGGCTCCTGCCGCAACCGCGCCGGCGGCGCCCAATACCGAGGCAGCCCCGGCAGTGACCGCTCCGGCAGCCACCGGGCAGGCCGCTGCCCCTGCAACGCCGGCGCCCGCCGCAGCGGGCGAACCGAAGATCGCCGTCGAGGCGGTGGAGATCGACGGCAGCAAGATCTTCGTCGCCGGCACCGCCGATCCCGGCCGCAAGGTGCGCGCCTATGCCGACGACATCCTGCTCGGCGAGGCCAAGACCTCGCCCGATGGCCATTTCCTGATCGAAGCCGCGCGCGACATCCCCGTCGGCAATTACACGATCCATGTCGACGGCCTTGCCGACGACGGCGTGAAGGTCGTCGCCCGCGCCGCCGTGCCGTTCGAACGCGAGCCCGGCGAGTCGATCGCCGCGGTTGCGCCGACAGAGGCCAAACCGGCTGACACCAAGCTCGCGCAGGTTCAGGGTGCTGGGTCCCTGGCCGGACAGGCCAAGCCCGCCGAGACTGCTGCGGCGACCGAGACCAAGCCCGCCGGGACAACGACGCCGGCGCCGGCCGCCGCAGCCCCCGCCAAGGTCGCGGAAGCGACGCCGTCCGCCGATGTGCCCGAGACGGTCGCACCCAAGCTCGAACACGCCGACGGCGCCGTCATCATCCGCCGCCACGATACACTCTGGCGCATCTCGCGCCGGGTCTATGGCCATGGCGTGCGCTATTCGACCATCTATCTCGCCAACCAGGATCAGATCCGCGACCCCGACCGCATCTGGCCCGGCCAGGTCTTCAAGGTTCCCGGCAAGTCGAAGGAAGGCGAGCCGGCGGACATGAAGGCCATGGGCGATCAGATGACCACGCCGCCGGCGAAGACGCAGTAGTAGCGGCGATTAGCTGATCTTCCCCCTTGTGGGGGAGATGCCCGGCAGGGCAGAGGGGGCGCTGTCCCGCCAGCATTGCGAAGATCGGTTTTCAGCGGCTACCCATCCGCCTAGCTTGCCCTATCATCTTCCATCGTCTATCGCCGATAAACGATGACCGAATCCCTCATTGAAACGAGCGCGCGGGCCGACAGCCGCGCCATCGCCGCGCGCTTTGCGGCGTTGTCGCATCCGGCGCGCATCGAGATCCTCAAGCATCTCTCGGCCAGCCGTTGCTGCTCCTGCCGCGAGGTGGTCGACCATCTCGATCTCGCCCAGTCGACGGTTTCGCAACATCTGAAGATCCTGGTCGAAGCCGGGCTCGTTCGCTTCGAGGCAGACCGCCAGCGCTCGCGCTATGCGATCGACCACGCCGCGCTTGCCGGCGTGTCGGCTTCGCTTCGTGAACTCGTCAACTCCTGCTGCTCCAGCCGCTGACCCTCTCACCCAAAAGGCAAGAATAGTGGCCGAAAAGACCGTCTCCGCCGAAACCGGCACTCTCACGACCCTGCGCAACCTCTGGCCCTATATGTGGCCGGCCGACCGCGCCGACCTGAGAGCCCGCGTCACCTGGGCGACGCTGCTCCTGGTCGTCGCCAAGCTCACGCTGGTCGCCGGTCCCTACTTCTTCAAATGGGCGACAGATGCGCTGGCCCACGGCTCGAAGACGCCGCCGCCGCTGCCCGCCTTCATGCTCGCGCCGGTCATGCTGGTCATCGCCTATAACGTCCTGAGGCTGGTGCAACTCGGCTTCAACCAGTTGCGCGACGCGCTCTTTGCCCGCGTCGGCCAGTACGCGGTGCGCCAGCTCGCCTTCCGCACCTTCGTCCACATGCACCAGTTGTCGCTGCGCTTCCATCTCGAGCGCCGCACCGGCGGCCTGTCGCGCATCATCGAGCGCGGCACCAAGGGCATCGAGACGATCGTGCGCTTCGTCATGCTGAACACGGCGCCGACCATCCTCGAATTCGCGCTGACCGCCGGCATCTTCGCCTACACCTATGGCTGGAAATATGTGGCCGTGGTGGCGGTGACGGTGTGGATCTATGTCTGGTTCACGGTCAAGGCCAGCGACTGGCGCATCTCGATCCGGCGCGACATGAACGACAGCGACACCGACGCCAACACCAAGGCGATCGACTCGCTCTTGAACTTCGAGACGGTCAAATATTTCACCAACGAGCGCATGGAGGCCGAGCGCTTCGACCGCTCGATGGCGCGCTACGAAGCCGCCGCGACGAAAACCTGGACCTCGCTCGGCTGGCTGAACTTCGGCCAGGGCCTCATCTTCGGCCTCGGCACCGTCATCGTCATGTGCATGTCGGCGCTCGAGGTGCAGGCTGGCACGCAGTCGGTCGGCGATTTCGTCTTCATCAACGCCATGCTGATGCAGCTTTCGGTGCCGCTCAACTTCATCGGCTTCATCTATCGCGAGATCCGGCAAGGCTTGACCGATATCGAACACATGTTCGACCTGCTCGACGTGCCGCAGGAGATCGTCGACAAGCCGGATGCCAGGCCGTTGAAGGTCGGTCCCGGCAAGGTCGAGTTTCGCGATGTGCACTTCTCCTACGATCCGAACCGCAAGATCCTGAAAGGCGTGTCGTTCGAGGTGCCGGCCGGCAAGACGGTCGCCATCGTCGGCCCGTCTGGCGCCGGCAAGTCGACCATCTCCAGGCTTCTGTTCCGCTTCTACGACGTCCAGCGCGGCCAGGTGCTGATCGACGGTCAGGACATCCGCGACGTGACGCAGGAGAGCCTGCGTGCCGTGCTCGGCATGGTGCCGCAGGACACCGTGCTCTTCAACGACACCATCGCCTACAACATCCGCTACGGCCGCATCGGCGCCAGCGAGGAGGAGGTGCGCAAGGCGGCCGAACTCGCCCAGATCGGACCTTTCATCGAGAAGTTGCCCGACGGCTACCGCTCGATGGTCGGCGAGCGCGGCCTGAAGCTCTCCGGCGGCGAGAAGCAGCGCGTCGCCATCGCCCGCACCATCCTCAAGGCGCCGCCGATCCTGATGCTGGACGAGGCGACCTCGGCGCTGGATACCCAGACCGAGCAGGAGATCCAGGCGGCGCTCGACCTCGTCAGCAAGGGCCGCACCACCATCGTGATCGCCCACCGCCTGTCGACGGTGATCTCGGCCGACGAGATCATCGTGCTCAAGGACGGACAGATCGCCGAGCGCGGCACCCATGCGGACCTGCTGCGCAAGCACGGCCTCTACGCCTCGATGTGGGACCGCCAGCGCGAGGCGACCGAAGCCGAGGAGCGGCTGCGCATCGCCCGAGAAGGCGACGAGCTGGGTGTCATCGTGCGCAGAAGGACCTCGGAGGTTTCGTAGAGCCTTTCCTTCTCCGCTTGTGGGAGAAGGTGGCCTCGCGAAGCGAGGTCGGATGGGGGGTGTTCCAGTATGGCGCCAGCGGCAGGACTTCCGCGCCTCATTCCTTCCAGCACCCTCATCCGTCTCGGCGCTTCGCGCCGATCCACCTTCTCCTCCCACAAGGGGAGAAGGAGAGGGCGCAAAATTCCCCTTGACCTCAACCTATCTTGAGCTTGCAAACCGTCTCCGAGCCCCTGCGAAGCACCTCGTCCAAGAACGGAGACAGATCGAAATGAGCAATAAGAATCAACGCGATGGCAGTGTGTTCCGGGTCGACAAGTTCGTCGTGCCGGCGGAAGCCCGCGACGAGATCCTCGGCAAGGTCCGCATGACGCACGAACTGCTGCGCCAGCAGGAAGGATTCGTGCAGGATTTCCTGCTCGAGCAGTTCTCCGGCCCGGGCGAGTTCAACCTCGTCACCATGGTCGAATGGGAAAGCCAGGCGGCCGTCGACAAGGTGGTGCCGATCGTCAAGGCCGCGCACGAGCGCATCGCCTTCAGCCCGCAGGAGACGATCGCCCGCCTTGGCGTCAAGGCCGACATCGCAAACTATCAGCGCGTGCCGGAATTGTAGGACGGCCATCCCGCCCCGGGCGAGGAAACAGCGACGCTCAGCACCTGACCGGTGCGGGCGTCTCTCACCATGTTCTCGAAACCGCGCCATTCGGCGGCAACGATGAACAGGGTCGTGCCGTCGGCGCCGCCCAGCATGCAGGCAAAGCAGCCGCGGTCGGCCTCGACCCGGTCGAGCTTCGCGCCGCCCTCGCGCACCCTGACACAGTGGCAGTCGGGCACGTCGGCATACCAGACACAGCCTTCGGCATCGATGCAGATGCCGTCGGGATAGTCGTTGCCGAGATCGGCCCAAACGCGGCGACTGGAAAGGCCGCCATCTGCAGCGATGTCGAAGGCGGTCAATCGGTTGGCGTGCGATTCGGCCACGATCAGCGTCCGATTGTCCGGCGTCACCGCCATGCCATTGGCGAAGGCGATATTGTCGGCGACCTGCCGGACCGCGCCGTCTGGTGTGATCAGCACGATGGTGCCCGGCCCGAAATGCTCGCCCGGCGCCGGCGTCGGCCCACCGCCATTGACATAGATGTTGCCGCGTCCGTCGACGACGATCTCGTTCCAAGGGCTTTTCGACAGGTCTCTCAGATCGGCATGGGTGGCGAGCGTTCCGTCTGCTTCCTGACGGAGCAGAACGCCCTCCCGACCGGAGATCACCAGAAGCCGGCCGTCGGGCAGCCAGTCGATCGAATAGGGCAGGACGGCTGGCACGGTGAGCATGACTTCGCTCTTGCCCTCTTCGTCCACGGCGACAATCTCGCCCGTGCCCCAGTTGCAGAGCCAGAGCCGCCCCTCATGCCAGCGCGGCGACTCGCCGAAGGCGAGGCCTTCTGTGATGACGCGGACTTTCCCGGTTGCTGATTTCAGAGAAGGCATTGAAGGGTTCCTTGTTAGGGCTGTCGTGCCAAGGACGGGCGAGGAGGCTGCTTTCCGACAATTCGCGGAGAAATCACCATTGCGATCCGTCGCGCCGGCGATGAGGCGCGCGCGTCTCACCCGGCCTGCCGCATTGTTGCGTTGCGGGGAGGGGGGCTTTCGGCTATTGAGGCCGAACCTGAAACAGGGACCGCCCCAAAGCCCGATGACGCTTCTCGATTCGGTCAAGAATACGGTCGTTCCGATCCATCGCGAGGGCTATCCCTTCATTGCCGCCTTCGCTGCGGCGACGCTCTTCCTTAGCTATTTCTCCTCGGTCCTGTTCTGGATCGGGCTGATCCTCACCGCCTGGTGCGTCTATTTCTACCGCGATCCCGAGCGAGTGACGCCGGTCGACGACCGGCTGGTGGTGAGCCCGGCCGATGGCGTGATCTCGGCCGTCGGGCCTGCAGTGCCGCCGCGCGAGCTTGGCCTGGGCTCGGGCGAAATGACCCGTATCTCGGTGTTCATGAATGTCTTTTCCTGCCACATCAACCGCGCGCCGGTGCGCGGCAGGATCACGCGCATCGAGCATCGTCCGGGCAAATTCCTCAACGCTGAGCTCGACAAGGCCAGCTCCGAGAACGAGCGCAACGGCTTGGTCATCGACAGCCCGAACGGAACGATTGCCACGGTGCAGATCGCCGGCCTGGTGGCGCGCCGCATTGTCTGCTGGGCCGAGGCGGGCGGCTCGATCGCCATCGGCGAGCGTTTTGGCCTGATCCGCTTCGGCTCGCGCGTCGACGTCTTCCTGCCATCGAGCGCCGTGCCGCGCGTCGCCGTCGGCCAGACGGCGGTGGGCGGCGAGACAGTGCTTGCCGAATTTGGCGGCGCCGCCGTCACCCCCCTGGTCAGGATCTCCTGAGCGGTGGGCGCGCCATTCAAGAAATTCGAGGCACACGCCAGCGGCGGCCCGCGCATCCGCGAGATCCCGATGCGCATGGTGCTGCCCAATCTGGTCACCGTGCTCGCCATCTGCGCCGGCCTCTCCGGCATCCGCTTCGCCTTCGAGGACCGTTTTGAGCCGGCCGTCGTCATGGTGCTGCTCGCCGCTTTCCTCGACGGCATAGACGGCCGCCTCGCGCGCATGCTGAAGGCGACCTCGAAATTCGGCGCGCAAATGGATTCCCTGGCCGACATCGTCAATTTCGGCGTCGCGCCGGCGCTCGTGCTCTATGCTTTCCTGCTCGACCGCGCCGGCTCGCCGGGCTGGATCGCGGCACTTCTGTTCACCATCGCCTGCGGCATGCGGCTTGCCCGCTTCAACGTGCTGGCCGAGGAAACCGACCAGCCGGCCTGGCAGACCGAGTATTTCGTCGGCGTCCCGGCGCCGGCGGGAGCCGTGCTGGTCATGCTGCCCTGCTATCTCTATTTCCTGCGGCTCGGCTTGGAACCAAGCCGGCCCGCGGCCTTCGTCGCCACCGGCTTCACCGTGCTCGTCGCTTTCCTCTTGGTCAGCCGGCTGCCGGTCTATTCGGGCAAGAGCGTCAAGGTGCCCGGTGACAGGGTGCTGCCGGTCATCCTTGGCGTCGTGCTCTACATCCTGCTGTTGATGGCCTACCCCTGGTACACGCTGACCGCTTCCGTCGCCGGCTATCTGCTTTTCCTGCCGTTCTCGGTACGCGCCTATTCGAAGCGGGCCATGCGCGAAGGCGAGAAGGTGCCGCCCTCGGATATCGGGTAGTGCGCTACGCCGCAGCACTCAGCCCCAGCCTGTCGATCGCCAGCTTGCGCGCCGAGACGTAGTCCGTCTTGCCGGAGCCAAGCACCGGGATTTCGTCGACCTTGATGATGTCGTTGGGCACCATCAGCTCTGCCGCTCCTGCCTTCTTGCCGAACTGGCGCAACTGTTCGGGATCGGCGTCGCCGGCGGTGGTAACCAGCACGATGCGCTCGCCACGCCTTTTGTCGGGCACCGCCACCGCCGCATGGCGCTCTTCCGGCCACAGCGACTGCACCAGCATCTCGACCGCGCCGAGCGACACCATCTCGCCGGCGATCTTGGCGAAGCGTTTTGCCCGCCCGCGGATGGTGATGAAGCCGTCCCGGTCGACCGACACGATGTCGCCGGTGTCGTGCCAGCCTTCGAGCGGCTGCAACTCGCCAGGGCGATCGGCGGTCATGTAGCCCATCATCATGTTCGGGCCGTCGAGCCAAAGCCGGCCGGCATCTTCGATGCCTTCGACCGGCTCGAGCTTCATGCGGATCGCCGGCAGCAGCCGGCCGACCGTGCCGTCGCGGTTGTGGATCGCGGTGTTGACGGCGACGACCGGGGCAGCCTCGGTCAGGCCGAAGCCTTCGATGATCGATGCGTCGAAGCGCTCGCGGTAGGCGCGTCGCGTCTCCGGCTTCACGGCTTCCGCGCCGGCGACGATGAAGCGCAGGCTGGAGAAGTCGCCGTCCTTGGCGGTACGGGCGTAGTTGGCAAGAAAGGTGTCGGTGCCGAACATGATCGTCGGCCTCACCTTGCGGGCGATCTCCGGGATGATCTTGTAGTGCAGCGGCGAGGGGTAGAGGAACAGTTTCACCCCGGTCACCAGCGGCAGGATGGTGCCGCCGGTCAGCCCGAAGGAGTGGAACACCGGCAGCACGTTGAGCAGGATGTCGGCCGGCGAAATGGTGACGCGCGCCTCGGCCTGCATGGCGTTGGCAAGCAGGCTTCGGTGCGAGAGCACCACCGCCTTCGGCGTGCCCTCCGAGCCCGAGGTGAACAGGATCACCGCCGGCCTGGCCGCGTCCTGCCGCTGCAGCGGGAAGCGCCAGAACAACGCCGCCGCGACCTTGTCCAACGTCGTCACGCTTTCGCGCACGTCCTCGAGCCAGAGCATCTTCGCCCCGCCTACCTCGACGGCGGCGACGATATCGCCGATTCCGGCCTTCTCGATGAAGGCGCGGGATGAGACCACGGTGCGGATCACCGCGGTACGGATCGCCGCTGTGACGCTCGCCGGGCCGGCGGTGTAGTTGATCATCGCCGCCACGCGGGCCCCCGAGACCAGGCCGACGAAGGAAAGCACCACGCCATTGGCGTTGGGCAAGAGCAGCCCGACCGCCTCCCCGGGCGCCGTCACCGCCTCGAAACGGCGGCCGAGCACACGCGCGCCGATGAACATCTTGCGGTAGGAGAGCGCGCCCGAGATCACGTCCTCGATGATCGGATGCGAGGCGCCGACCCGATCCGCAGCGTCACGCATGGCCAGGAACAGGCCGCGATCGAGATTGCCGCCGTAGAGCCGCGCTTCGGCGAAACGGTCGAACAGCGCGTTGGTGTTGGAGGCCTGGTCGGGGTTGCGCGCCACCAGCTCGGCGATGGTCATCGGCTCCAGCACGCTGAGCGACAGGCGCGGGAACCAGTGGCGCGGGGCCCTGTCGGCCGGCGTCAGCGACACCGGCAGGTCGCGCGTGCCGGCGACGAAGATCGGCACGATGCGCGCGTCCGCCTGCATGGCGATGCGGGTGATGGCGCGAAACAGCCGGAACGACTTGACGTCGGGCTCGACCGTGTCGGGCAGATAGACGGCAAGCCGGCCCTTGCCCCTCAGCACGCGCACCAGACGCCGGCTGACGAACACATGCTCGGCGTTGAAGGGGATGGTGCGGCCGAGCTCGCGCCACGGCTCCAGCCAGGGCGAACGAGCGGAAGTCTCGTCGAGGATGTGCAGCGTGTCGTCCGGGAGCAGCGACAGCATCAGCGCCGGCTCGATGCGCGACTGGTGCGAGACCACATAGATGACCGGCGTGCGCGCATTGCGGGCGATGCGGATGCGATCGTCGGCAATGCGGTAAGCAAGCTTGAACGGCACATAGAGCAGCGCCTGGGTGAAGCGCAGGTCGAGCCGGTACGTCTCGGTCACGCCGATCAGCAGCCAGGCAAAGGCAAAGCCGGCAAGCAGCGCCAGTGTCAGCATCATGCCGCTCTCTCCCAACGTCCTCCACGGCGCGGCTCTTGGCGGCCGCTTCGGTGGCAGAGGGTAGCGCAAGTGGGGGCGGCGTCAATGTGGGTGGCGCGACCTGGCCTTCTCCCCTTGTGGGAGAAGGGGAAGACAGTGCCTACGCCGCCTTCAATCTCCCGCTGATGAAGCGAAACTCTTGGCTCTTGCCGCCATAGCCGTAAGCCGCGGCCGCCACCTCATGCACCAGGGCGTAGCTTTCCTCGTGCACGCCGCCGAGCAGGCGCCCGAAGGCGTCGAAGATCGCCTTGAGATAGGCTTCGAGCTCGAGCTTGGTGTTGGTGCCGTCGACCACCTTGATGTCGAGCCAGAAGGTGTTGGTCCCATGCTCGGCGAGCGACCTGCCGCCGGCGAACCAGTGCTGCGGGTCGATATAGTTGACCGCGACGGCGGTGATGGTCGGGTCCTTTCGCAGGTACGTCGCCGTGATCTCGGTGATATCCTTGGCGATTGCGGCGGAAAGCCCGGCGTCCGGCTTGCCGGTGACGCTGACGTTGATGATCGGCATTTTTCTCTCCTTCGGGTTTGGCGGCGTCGCGCCGTCGATGGAGAGACCATGCCATCATACTTGAATCAAAAAAATCGAATTGTTTTTGATAAAAACTTCGATATCATCGAATTATGGAAACACTCGATCCCGACCTGCTCAAAACCTTCCTCGCCTTTGTCGATGGCGGCTCCCTCGCCAAGGCAGCATCCGCTGTCGGCCGCTCGCCGTCCGCGGTCACCGCGCAGATGCAGCGGCTGGAGGAGGTCGTCGGCGAGCCGCTGCTTGCTGTCCAGGGTAGGGGGCGCGGCCTGACGCCGGCCGGCGAGGACCTTGTCGGCCATGCCAGGCGCATCCTTGCCGCCCACACCGAGGCCTGGCTGGCGCTGAAGGGCGCGCGCGCCGGCGGCCGCATTGCCATCGGCACCACGCAGGACTTTGCCGATCGTGGCCTGCCGGATCTATTGCGGGCCTTCGCCGCCAGCCATCCGCGTGTCAGGATCGAGCTGCGCGTTGGCCGCTCGGCCGAGCTTGGCCAGGCGTTGCAGGCGGCCCAGCTCGATCTCGCGATCACCATGCGCCAGGCGCCCTCGGCCGATGAGGTGGCAGTGATCAGCGAGCCGATGCTGTGGCTTTGCTCGCAAAAGGGGCTGGCCGCGAGGGAAGAGGAGGTGCCGCTGGCGCTGCTCGATCCGCATTGCGGATTCCGCGAGGCGGCGCTTGCGGCGCTCGCTGCCGCCGGCCGCCGCTATCGCATCGCCGCCGGCAGCGCCAGCCTTGCCGGCCTGCGCACCGCGGTCGATGCCGGCATTGCGCTGACGCTGCGCACACAGCGCTTTGCGCATTCCGGCATTGTCGAGGCGCCACGCGAGCTCGGTCTGCCGCCGGTGCCGGTCGCCAACTTCGCCATCCGGCTCGGCCGTGAGGCCGGCCGGCCGGCAAGGGATCTGGCGGAGCTTCTCGGCAGCGGCCTGGCATTGCCGTCATGAACGGAAAACCACGACGCATTCCCAGGTATGCCCCAAAAGAAAAAGCCGACCTTTTTGCGGGTCGGCTTCTAGTCGGACGGGTCGAGGGGTTTGGGGGGACTTGGGGGGTGACCCGTCAATCTACACAATGCCTGAGTCGGATGATGGTTCCGTGACCGTGAAAATAATTTACGAACCCGCCCATTTCGCCTTCATCCAGTCGCGTCCGGCATGCGCGAAAACCGCGCAAAGCACGATGGCGCCACCGATGACGCTGGCCATGGGCGGGATTTCGCCGAGGAACAGCAATGCAAACAGGATGGCGAAGGGCACCTCGGCCGAGCCGAGCAGGCCGGACTCGGCTGCCGGGATGAGCCGCGAGCCTTCCGTCCACAGGATCGAGGCCAGCGCGAAGGAGCAGCCGAAGGTGGCAAGCAGCACCACGTCGCGGGTCGAGACCGCCAGCGGATCGGTGACGAACCAGCCGAGCACGAAGAGCAGGAAGGCCGACACCGCGCCGGCCCAGACAACGGGTGAGTTGCGGAAGGCGCGCACCATGATCATGTAGAGCGCGCTGCCGGCGGTCATCAAAAGCGCCAGCCCGTCGCCGAACAGATGGCCGCTGCCGAGGCCGCCACCCACCATGATGGCCACGCCGCAAAGCGACACCGCCGCCGCCAGCATCGTCTGCAGCCGGAATTTCTCCCGCACCAGCAGGAAGGCGAACAGCGCCGCGATAAAGGGCGAGGTCGCATAAATCACTGCGACATTGGCGACATAGGTGAACTTGAAGGCCGAGATGAAGGCAATGCTGGCGGCCGCGCCTTCGACCGCCAGCAGCCAGCCGCGCCAGCCCAGCCTGAGACTCTCGCGCCCGCCTGAGCGGCGCCTGCGCCACAGCACATAAAGGGTAATCAGGATCGAGCCGAAGAAACCGCGCCAGCAGGTGATGGTCAGCGGATCGGCATGGATCGACTTGGTCAGCACGCCGGTGAGCGCGAAGGCGATCGCCGATGCAGAGACCAGCACGATACCGAGCGTGCGTTCGGCGGCGGCCTTGGTCGCCTCGTGCCCGAAGCTACTGGGCATGTCGAGAGAATCCGTCATGCCTACAGTCTACGCTCCCCATCCTGACACCTTTCTGTCAGCAGCGGACACCATCCCATGACAAAGTCGGCGCGCCTCTGCGCCAGCGTCAGGCTTGCGTTGGGGCAGGGGACTGCGGCTTGCATTCGCCTGATTGACAGTGGCCGCTGATGCCATTGCACGAGGAGGCGGCCGCGCATGTTCGGGGCCTCGCAATGCTGGACGGCCAATGCCCAATCCGGTAATTTTGAGGCTCGCGGATTGATCGGCGTGGCTCGCACTGCAGTAGACCACGGAGAACGGCAATGCCTGCGTTGCATAAGTCCGGGAGTTCGATGACTGAAGTGATCGATCGACTGGTGAGCGCGATGAACGCGCATGATCTCGACGCCGTCACCGCTCTCATCCACGAGAACTATCGCAGCGTACAGCCAGCGCACCCGGGCAGAGCCTTCGTCGGGCGCGACCAGATGCGCGCCAACTGGGAGGCCATGTTCGCGGGAATACCTGACTTCCACGCGGCGGCCACGCGCTCGGTCCAGGACGGCGACACGAGCTGGATCGAATGGCATTGGTCGGGCACTCGCTCCGACGGGCAACCCTTCGAGGTGTGCGGGGTGACGCTGTTCGAGATCATCGACGGTCAGATTGTGGCCGGGCGACTGTATCTGGAGGACGTCGAGCGGCAGGCTGTCGGCATCGAAGAGGCGGTCGAAGCCCTCTCCGGGCGCCGTCCGCCAACGGCCGGCGGCGGAACCGGTTCGTGACCCCCGCGCGCCTCCACCTCACTGCGTCGCCTGATAGAGCTCGGACGCAGCCTCCTTCAGCGCGCGCCTTCCGTCCGGCCTGAGATACATCATGTGCCCGCCTTCCACGACATCGAGGCGGATCGGTTTGGCGTCGGCAAGCGAGGGAAGCTGGTTCACCAGATAGCGCGAGGCGAGATAGGGCGTGACAAGGTCGGTGTAGCCGTTGACGATGACGACGCCGAGCGACGGGTTGAGCGAGCGCGCCCGCTGCAGGTCGTTCATCACCCCGGCATAGCCTTGGCCGGAGGTGCCGTAATCCCAGTTGTGGCTAACCTCGCCGTTGAGCAGCCGGTAGCTGACGTCGGTGTGGTAGTTCAGTTCGCCGCGGGCATAGGTGACGAAGGCCGAGGTCAGCACCGGCACGCTGCGGTCGAGCACCGGATCGGGGCCGGCGATGCGGGCGCTTTGCGGCGCGACGTCGCTGGTCCCGACCATGGCGTCGTAAGGGCTGAGCACCTTGCCCTTGGCGCGTTGGAACTCGCGGGCGAAGAGCTCGGTTGGAACGCGAGCGAAATTGCGCTCGACGAGATCAAGCGGCAGGCCGGTGATCTCCGCCACGCGCGCGCTGGCCAGCTTTCCGCCTTGCTCCAGTCCGCTGGTGAGGGCCGTCAGATAGTCGCCGAGCGCGTAGCGTTCGACCTCGGCCAGCCTGTCGCGCAGCGCCTCGCCGCCGACGCCGTCAGCCTTGAGCTTCGCCGCCGCCAGCGACGGCAGCTCGAGCGCCCAGTGCACCTGGTCGAACTGGTCCGGCCGCACCAGCATGAACTCCAGCGCCGGCGAGATCAGCACGATGCCACTTGGGCTGAGGCCCACGTCCTCCTGCAGGGTCCTGGCGAGCAGCGCGGCGCGGAAGCCGCCATAGCTTTCGCCGGCGAGGAAGAGCGGCGATCCGGTGCGGCCGTGCTGGGCCAGATAGAGCCGGATGAAGGCACCGACCGAGCTGGCGTCCTGGTCGACGCCCCAGAACGCCTTCGTGTCCTGGCCCGGCGCCTCGCGGCTATAGCCGGTGCCGACCGGGTCGACGAAGACGAGATCGGTCATGTCGAGCCAGCTGTCGGGATTGTCGATGAGCTTTTGCGGCGGCGGCAGGAATTCGCCGTCCGGCGCGGTGGCGATGATGCGCGGGCCGATCGCGCCGAGATGCAGGTAGGCCGACGCCGCGCCCGGCCCGCCGTTGAAGACGAAGGTGATGGGACGCCCCTTCGCCGGGGCGGGCGACTGCTGTGTGTAGGCGACGTAGAAGACTTCGGCCGTGACCTCGCCCTTGCCGGACAACAGTGACAGCGTGCCGGCCTTGGCCTGATAGTCGAGCTTGCGCCCGACAAGCGAGATCGAATGCTCGGTCACCTGCGGCGCCGGCAGCAGCGACAGCACGCCGCCCGCCGGTGACGGTCGCTCCGGAGTTTCGGCCGGGGCTGGCTGCGCCAAGGCGGTGAGGATCAGGAGGGTGAGGGGGACGAGTTTGGACCGCATGAGGCCTCCGCGCGAACGACCTCCGCAAAAGTATGGCCGGAGCGGCTGAAGTCAAAGGGGCAGTGGCTCTGCACGACGCTGAAGCCGCTGATCTGCCGCACGGGGAAGATCGGCCGCGATCGCCTTTCGCCAGTCTCCTTCGGGATCACTCCCCGAACGCTCTCTCCAGCGCCGCAACATCGATCTTCACCATACCGAGCATCGCCTCGGCGGCGCGTTTGGCGCGCTCGCGGTCGGGATGCGCAGCCATGTCGCCGAGGATTTTTGGCACGATCTGCCACGACAGGCCCCAGCGGTCCTTCAGCCAGCCGCATTGCTCGGGCTTGCCGCCGTTATCGAGAAAAGCGTTCCAGATCCGGTCGATCTCGGCCTGGCTCTCGAGCTCGACGAGGATCGAGAAGGAATGGTTGAACGGGTCGAGCGGACCTGCTTCGAGTGCGATGAAATTCTGGTCGTCGAGCACGAATTCGATGATCTTGACGCTGCCGGCCGGGCCGCTCGGATTGTCCGCCGCCACGTCCGTCATGCGCCCGATCGCCGAGTTGGGAATTGTGGCGACATAGAATTCCACTGCCTGCCGCGCGTCCTTTTCGAACCACAGATGTGAGGTCACCTTGGCCATGCTTGATCTCCTTCCTGTCTGACAACGACCGAAGGACGTTCAAGTTTCGCCTGATCGACAGCGGCTTCGCCCCATCGACGTTGGAAATTGGCGAAAGCGAAGATGATATCCGATCCCCCAAGTGGAGGAGATGCCCGGCAGGCTGATGAGGGCGCTGTCACGCCAGCGCGTCAAGGGTCTGCACATGCCTCGCAAGACAGTGCTATCAAACGACGAGACCATTGAAAGGACAGCAAAAGAATGGATGCGACCGCACTCAAGGCCATGCAGGCACCACTCAAAGAGGCTTATCGCGAAGATGCCGCCAGAGCCCTGATCACGCTCAGGGCGCGCGGCTCGCTCGACGATCAGTCGATCGCCTGCAAGGTGGAGACGGGCAGGGCGCTGGCCGTCGCCGGGCTGCATCCGGCCACCGGCGGGTCGGGGCTGGAGCTGTGCTCCGGCGATATGCTGCTCGAAGCGCTGGTCGCCTGCGCCGGCGTCACGCTGAAGGCGGTGGCGACGGCGCTGGAGTTCAAGCTCGGCAACGCCACCGTCGAAGCCGAGGGTGACCTCGACTTTCGCGGCACGCTCGGCGTCGCCCGCGACGCGCCGGTCGGCTTCCGCGAGATCCGCCTGAAATTTGGCCTCGATACCGAGGAGCCGCAGGAGCGCATCGATTCGCTGCTGAAACTTACCGAGCGCTACTGCGTGGTGTTGCAGACGATCAATGGCAAGCCGGCGCTGAGCGTGAGCGCGGGGCGTTGATACTAGTCTCCCCCTCGTGGAGGAGACTAGCTACTGCGCCGAGGGCACTTCCGCATCCCCTTCGTCGGTAAACGGCGAGGCGCTCGGCACGCATTGCACGGCCCAGCCCTGCGGTGTCGGCTGCTTCTGGTATTCGGTGATGGCGTTGGTGCACTGTTCGCGGGTGTCGAAGGTGCTGGGCAGCACCACCATGCCGCCTTGCGGGCCGGCGATCACCAGATACCAGACCAACGCGACGCTGGGAGTGGCAGCCATGGGAATTCCTCTTTGCTGGATATGGGAGTCGAACCGATCCTAGCAACTCCCCACAAATGGCGAAAGCAGGGCGGCGGAACACGCTTCCGCCGCGCCGTTCACAGACCCGTGAATGGAGCTTTCGCCTGAAGCAATTCCAGGAAAGCTGTGAAGCGGTTTTCCCGTCACGAATCGCGTCAACAAGTTCGTTGTTTCCGGAAACGACGGACCAATCTGTCGCGCTCTCATTCGACGGCGAAGCAGTAGAACAGCCCGTCGCCGCCGGTGCCTTTCAGCGCGTCCTGGCTGCAGCCGCCGCGCGAGGCATGCGAGGAATTCCACGATTTCGCCGCCGCCGAATCGTCGAGGCCGGTGCGGTCGTGATGGCCCATCATGGCCACCCCTTCCGCGCCGCTCATCGTCCAGTCGCCGCAGGTCTGGTCGGCGATCCTGGTACCGTCGGGCTTCGAGCCGGTCAGTATGTCGTGCCGGTTCGGCTTGTCGCCGCGGCCGTTGACCACCTCGCCCTTCTCGTTCAGCGCCGTCTGCTTGGTGATGCCGTTGGCGTCGCCGTGGAGCGAGGCGATGTCGTCGGCGATCTTCTCGCCTTTGGCGTTGAACCAGGGACCCTTGCCGATCCGGTCGCGCGCATCCTCGGTGCTGGTCGAGAGATAGGCGTGCCAGGTCTTGCCGGTGACGCCGGCCGCTTCCGCCAGCGAGGCGCAGTGCGCGTCGGCGCCTTTCAGCCCGCCGAGATCGGCGCCCTTGCCGGCGCCGACGCTGGTGACGAAGAAACTCATCTTTGCGTCTTGCGACAGGGCAGCGCCAGCGGTGGCGGCAAGTGCCGCGGCAATGGCGGTTGCGGCAACGAGAAGCAGTTTGCGCATGTCGGTCCTCCGATTTTCGAATGTCCTACATTCGAAGAACGTAGCCGGAGGCCCGTTTAATCCGTCTTCAGCTCGGGGTTTTATTCCGGCTGCCGGTAGGCGACGAAGCGGTTGTGCTTGGCCTGGAAGATCAGTCCGGTTTCCTTCAGCGCCGGGCTTGCCAGCGGCACGATGCGTTTGGCGATCTCGGAAGGATGCGGCAGCGTCTCCGGATCCTCGCCCGGCATGGCCTGCGCGCGCATTGCCGTGCGGGTGGCGCCCGGATCGGCGGCATTGACCCTGAGCGGCAGGCTCTCGGTCTCATGCGCCCAGGAGCGCATCATCGTCTCGACCGCGGCCTTGGAAGCCGCGTAGGGCGCCCAGAAGGCGCGCGCCGAGTGCGCCGCGTTGGAAGACATGATGATGGCGCGGCCGGCGTCCGATAGCCTGAGCAGCGGGTCGACCGAGCGGATCAGCCGCCAGGTCGCGGTGACGTTGAGAGTCATGACCTTTTCGAAGGTCTTTGCCTCGACATGGCCGATCGGCGAGATGACGCCGAGGATGGCGGCATTCGCCACCAAAATGTCGAGCTTGCCCCAGCGGTCATGGATCGCGCCGCCCAGCCGGTCGATGCCGGCCATGTCGGCGAGATCGAGCGGCACCAGCGTCGCCTGTCCGCGGCCATCGGTCTTGATCTGGTCGTCCAGCTCCTCCAGCCCGCCCACTGTGCGCGCCACCGCCACCACATGCGCGCCGGCGGCCGCCAGTTCCCTGGCGATGAAATAGCCGATGCCGCGCGAGGCGCCGGTGACGAGGGCCACGCGGCCGGAAAGGTCGAGTGTCATGTGAAAGCTTCCGTGAAGTGGTCCGGCTTACGAGCCGCTCGACGCCAGCAGCGACAGCGTGCGCACATTGTCGTGGCCTTCGAAGTCGAGCAGGCGGGTGGGGTACTGGCCGGTGAAGCAGGCGTCGCAGAACTGCGGCTGGTCGTTGTCTCGGCGCGCTTCGCCGACGGCGCGGTAGAGCCCGTCGATCGAGAGAAACCCGAGCGAATCGACGCGGATGAACTCGGCCATCTCCTCGACCGACATGCGCGACGCCAGAAGCTTCGACTTCTCCGGCGTGTCGACGCCGTAGAAGCACGACGCGCTGGTCGGCGGCGATGCGATGCGCATGTGCACTTCCCTGGCGCCGGCGTCGCGCACCATCTGCACGATCTTCTGGCTGGTGGTGCCGCGCACGATCGAATCGTCGACCAGCACCACGCGCTTGCCCTCGATCATGCGGCGGTTGGCGTTGTGCTTCAGCTTGACGCCCATATGGCGGATCGAATCGCCGGGCTGGATGAAGGTGCGGCCGACATAGTGGTTGCGGATGATGCCGAGCTCGAAGGGAATGCCTGCGGCCTGGGAAAAGCCGATCGCGGCCGGCGTGCCGGAATCGGGCACCGGCACGACGATGTCGGCCTCGACCGGGTTTTCCTGCGCCAGTTCGGCGCCGATGCGCTTGCGCACCTCGTAGACGTTGCGGCCCTCGACCGACGAATCCGGCCGCGCGAAATAGACATATTCGAAGATGCAGAAGCGGGTCTTCTGCGGCTCGAACGGGAACAGGCTTTCGATGCCCTTGGAGGTGATCACCACCATCTCGCCGGGCTTGATGTCGCGCACGAAGCGTGCGCCGATGATGTCGAGCGCGCAGGTTTCGGAAGCGAGGATCCAGGCGCCGTCGAGATCGCCGAGCACCAGCGGACGGATGCCCAGCGGGTCGCGGCAGCCGATCATCTTCTTGGCCGTCAACGCCACCAGCGAGAAGGCGCCCTCGACCTGGCGCACCGCGTCGATGAAGCGCGAATTCAAGTCGCGCTCCTTGCTGGTCGCGACCAGGTGCAAGAGCGTCTCGGTGTCGGAGGTCGACGAGAAGATCGAGCCCTGCTTCTGCAATGCGCGCTGCACGGTGAGCGCGTTGGTGAGGTTGCCGTTGTGGGCGACCGCCAGGCCGCCTTCCGCGAGCTCGGCGAAGAAAGGCTGGATGTTGCGCAGGCCAGCGCCGCCGGTGGTGGCGTAGCGCGTGTGGCCGATGGCGCGGTTGCCCTGCAGGCTGTCGATCACGCGCTGTTTGGTGAAGGTGTCGCCGATGAGGCCGACATGGCGTTCGACATGGAATTGCGTGCCGTCGTAGGAGACGATGCCGGCGGCTTCCTGGCCGCGATGCTGCAGGGCGTGGAGCCCGAGTGTGACGATGGCCGCGGCGTCCTGCCGGCCGAAAATGCCGAACACGCCGCATTCGTCGTGGAAATGGTCGTCGGCCTCGGCGGAAAGCACGTCGCCTGCGTCTGCCTTCGGGTCTGCCATGGGGGGCTCAAGCTCCGCTAAAATCGCCATATAGGGCGATCGCTCGTCGAAAGCAACGCATTCACAAAGAGCACGAGGCCAGCCGTCACGGCCGGCCTGCAATCAATTTGCCGGCGCCGGACTTGCGGGGGCCGGGGCAGGGGCCGGAGCCGGCTCGTTGTCGGCCGGCGCTTCGCCCTCGCTGTCGTCGGGCGCCGGCGCGTTGTCCTCGCCGGCAGCCGGCGGTTCGGCCGTCGGCTGGTCGGACGTTGCCGGTGCCTCGGTCGTCGGGGTGCCCTTGTGGGTGTATTTGTTGACCAGCTCTTCCGTGTTCTCGGGCAGCACGCTTTCGAGCTTGGCGCCGATTGTCTCGAGCAGCGGCCGCGACTTGGCGTTGGCGATCCAGGCGGGCGCCTTGGCGCCGGCCAGCCAGTTGAAGAACAACAGCGCCACCGCGACGACCAGGATGCCGCGCGCCGCGCCGTAGAGGAAGCCAAGCGTCCGGTCGAGCGCGCCGATGCGCGAATCGATGATCCAGTCGGCGAGCTTCATGGTGATGACCGAGACGACGATCAGCGCGATGACGAAGACGACGCCGGCGGCCGCCGCCATGGCGATCTTGTCGTTGTCGACATAGGGCTGAACGTAGGGCAGCACCGGCTTGTAGAAGAAAAAGGCCGCCGCCGCCGCCGCTGCCCAGGAAACCACTGACAGCACTTCGCGGGAAAAGCCGCGCACCATGGCAAGCATTGCCGAGACCAGGGTGAAGCCGACGAGAATTCCGTCAAGCAGCGTAATCGGCATGTCTTTCGCCCCACATCATGAGCCGCATCACTCCCCCTCGTCGGCGCGGCTGCGCCGTGAGCCGGCTATGCGCGCCACGAGGTCGGCAAGCTCGGTGGGCTGGAAAGCGCTGGCCGCGATTCCCCCGGCCCCATTACCGCCAACGACTTCCTCGCTGCCGAGCGGCAGCACCGCGCTTCCGAAACCAAGCTTTTCGGCCTCCTTGAGGCGCTGCTGCGCATGCGCAACCGGCCTCACAGCGCCCGAAAGGCTGATTTCGCCGAAATAGACGCAATCGGCGGGAAGGGCAAGACCGGTGAGCGACGAAACAAGTGCTGCGGCCACCGCGAGATCGGCCGCCGGCTCCGAGATGCGGTAGCCGCCGGCGACGTTGAGATAGACATCGTGCTGGCCGAAACGGACGCCGCAATGCGCTTCCAGCACCGCCAGCACCATCGAGAGCCGCGCGCCGTCCCAGCCGACGACGGCTCGGCGCGGCGTGCCGAGCGAGGAGGGCGCCACCAGCGCCTGGATCTCGACGAGAACCGGCCTTGTGCCTTCCATGCCGGCGAAAACCGCGGCCCCCGGCGATTTCGCGTGCCGTTCGCCGAGGAACAGCTCGGACGGATTGGAGACCTCGCGCAGGCCTTTGTCCGACATCTCGAAGACGCCGATCTCGTCGGTCGGTCCGAAACGGTTCTTCACCGTGCGCAGGATGCGGAAGTGATGATTGCCCTCACCCTCGAAATAGAGCACGCCGTCGACCATGTGCTCGACGACGCGCGGGCCGGCGATCTGGCCTTCCTTGGTGACATGGCCGACGAGCACGATCGCGGCGCCTGTGGATTTCGCGTAGCGGATCATCGCCTGGGCGGCGGCGCGCACCTGCGTGACCGTGCCCGGCGCCGAATCGGCAAGGTCGGTCCACAGCGTCTGGATGGAATCGAGGATGACAAGATCCGGCCGCTTGCCGTCGGCTATCGTTGCGAGGATGTCTTCCACATTGGTTTCGGCCGCGAGCTCGACCGGCGTCGAGGCGACGCCGAGGCGCTGCGCCCTGAGCCTGATCTGCGCGACCGCTTCCTCGCCCGAGACATAGACGATGCGGTGACCCTTCGAGGCCAAGGCCGCCGCTGCCTGCGTCAGCAGCGTCGACTTGCCGATGCCGGGATCGCCGCCGACCAGAAGCGCCGAGCCGCGCACGAAGCCGCCGCCGGTGGCGCGGTCGAGCTCGCCGATGCCGGAGGCGATGCGCGGCGCGTCCTCGATGTCGCCCGACAGGCTGGTCAGCACCACGGCGCGGCCCTTGCGGGCCTTTCGCGCGTTGGCGGGTCCGGAGCCTATGCCGCCGGATGTGCCTTCCTCGACCAGCGTGTTCCACTCGCCGCAGGCATCGCATTTGCCGGCCCAGCGCTGATGCACCGAGCCGCAATTCTGGCAGATGAACTGAACGCGGGATTTGGCCACGCTGTTACCTTTTTGCCCGATGGCGGGCGTCGTGATCCGTCGCGCCCCCCTCTGTCCTGCCGGACATCTCCCCCTCGAGGGGGGAGATCGGACGGCGCGAAAGGTCTCGCCAATTTTCGACGTTGCAGAAATGAGCGCCGGCGCGGGTGACAGCCAATCTCCCCCCAAGTGGGGGAGATGTCCGGTAGGACAGAGCGGGGCGCCGTGGAACGCCGATACCCGTCATTTCTGTAGCGATCGCGGACAAGCGCCTACTCAAACCTTTCCGGCAAATGATGCTCCTCCGCCAGATCGGAGAACCGCGTGAACTCGCCGTGGAAGGCGAGGCTGACGGTGCCGGTCGGTCCGTGACGCTGCTTGGCCACGATGCACTCGGCCTTGCCGCGCGCCTCGTTCATCTCGTTTTCCCACTTGATGTATTCATCGGTACCGAGCTTCGGCTCGCGGTTCTTGAGGTAGTATTCCTCGCGGTAGACGAACAGCACCACGTCGGCGTCCTGCTCGATGGAGCCCGATTCGCGCAGGTCCGAGAGCTGCGGGCGCTTGTCGTCGCGGCTTTCGACCTGGCGCGACAGCTGTGACAGCGCGATGATCGGCACGCCGAGCTCCTTGGCCAGCGCCTTGAGGCCCGTGGTGATCTCGGTGATTTCCTGCACGCGGTTCTGCGAAGCCCTGGCGCTCGATCCCTGCATCAGCTGGATATAGTCGATGACAATGAGGTCGAGGCCGCGCTGGCGCTTCAGGCGCCGCGCCCGGGCGGAGAGCTGCGCGATGGAAATGCCGCCGGTCTGGTCGATGAACAGCGGGATCTTCTGCATGGTCTGTGAGCAGGCGACCAACTTTTCGAAATCCATCTCGGAGATTTCGCCGCGGCGGATCTTCGATGACGAAATTTCGGTCTGCTCGGAGATGATGCGGGTGGCGAGCTGCTCCGACGACATTTCGAGCGAGAAGAAGCCGACGACACCGCCATTGGCCGCCTTGAACGAACCATCGGCCTGCTGCGCCGGCACATAGGCCTCAGCGATGTTGAAGGCGATGTTGGTGGCGAGTGACGTCTTGCCCATGCCGGGGCGTCCGGCAAGCACGATCAGATCGGAGGGTTGCAGGCCGCCCATGCGGCGGTCGAGGTCGCGCAAGCCCGTGGCGATGCCCGACAGGTGGCCGTCGCGCATATAGGCGGCATTGGCCATGTCGACGGCGGTCTTGACGGCATCGTTGAAGCTTTCGAAGCCGCCGTCGTAGCGGCCCGTTTCGGCGAGCTCGAACAGGCGTCGCTCGGCGTCCTCGATCTGGTCGGAGGGCGACATGTCCACCGGCGCGTCATAGGCGATGTTGACCATGTCCTCGCCGACGGTGATCAGCGCCCGGCGCGTGGCGAGATCGTAGATGGCGCGGCCGTAGTCGGTCGCGTTGACGACGGTGACGGCTTCGACCGCCAGCCGCACGACATATTGCGCCACCGTCATGTCGCCGACTTTTTCTTCCGCCGGAAGGAAGGTCTTAAGCGTGATCGGCGTGGCGATCTTGCCCATGCGGATGAGCTCGGCCGCGACCTCGAAGATCCGGCGGTGCAGCGGCTCGTAGAAATGCGCCGGCTTCAGGAAATCCGAAACGCGGTAGAAGGCGTCGTTGTTGACCAGGATGGCGCCAAGCAGCGCCTGCTCGGCCTCGATGTTGTTCGGTGCCTCGCGATAAAGCGGTTGCTCCGCCACGCCGATTTTACGCGCTGCCTCTGCCATGATGTCCCCGATTTCGATCCCGGCTTTTCGATATCAGAATGGGGAAAGTCAGTGCTGACTTATCTGCAACAGTACGTGTCCAACCTACTCTGACCGCCCGTTGTTCACAGGCACCGCAAATCGTCCACAGAAGACTATCCCTGTGCCCCGATTCCGATTGACTCGATAAGGCCATGATTCTTTGGAACGAAGCAAGAACAATCTTGCCGTTCAGGCGTCGCTTCCAGCCAGCCTATCGCCCCAGTCCGCCCGCCGCGCCGCCTTGAACAATTCGCCGTCGCGCTTGCTGAACAGGCGCTCGCCGGCGCTGCCGGTCGGTCGGCAAAGCTTGAGCACCGCCTTGCCCGAACCGCCCTTCGGCGGCGCAATCACCCGTGCCGCGCGCACCGCCGCCTGATGCCGCGAGGCGGCGAGGTAGATGTACTTCTCGTCCTCCCATGGCACGTCGGCCTCCTTGGCCAGACGATGGAGGCGCGAACGGGCGACGCGGCGGGAGAAATGGCACCAGTCGGGCGGCTTGAGTGGGCAGGGCGCGTCGTGCGGACAGGGCGCCGAGACATGCGCCCCGGCTTCGACAAGCTGCGTTCGCGCCGCAAGGATGCGCTGCCAGCCGGCCGGCGTGCCGGGCTCGACGATGAGCAACGTGTCGGACGTAAAGCGCCAGAGCCGGTCGACGAGCTTCGGCAGCGAGGCCGGCGCGATCTCGTCCAGGACATAGGCCGCGCTGACCAGGTCGGCAGGCTTGAGGTCATCGAGGTCGATGGTGGCGTCGCCGGCGTTCCAACGGACCCGGGCGGCAACCGCGCCGGCAGCCAGCGACTGGCCGACCTTGCGCACCGCGGCGCTCGCCTCGATCAGAACCGCCTCTTCGAGCTCCGGCCAGGCGTCAGCAGTGGCCCAAAGCATCGTCCCAGGTCCGGCGCCGATGTCGAGCAGGCTCCTCGGCCGGAAGTCGGGACGAGCGTCCGACAGGGCTTCGAGGCTGGCGCGGACCGCGGCATAGGTGGCGGGCAGCCTGGTCGCCAGATAGGCCTTGACCGCCATGTCTTCCGCCATATGCAGGCGGCCGTCGCGCAGCTCGGCGCGGTAGCGTTCGGAAAGCGTCCTCGCGGCTTGTTTGAGCGCCGCAAGCGGCACCTTGTCGAGCAGGCCGTCGACGCCTTGCCGGAGCGGGGCGGGCAGTTCCACGTCAGGCTCCTCTCGGCGCGAGGAGGATGACGGAGGCGCCGACGATGCAGAGCGCCGCACCTGCGAGGTCCCAGCGATCGGGGCGCACGCCTTCGGCCAGCCAAAGCCAGCCGAGCGAGGCGGCGATATAGATGCCGCCATAGGCTGCATAGGCGCGACCTGCGGCCGATGCGTCGACGAGCGCCAAAAGGAAGCCGAACAGTGCCAAGGACACGAGGCCCGGCACGAGCCACAGCGGCGACTTCGCCAGCCGCCACCAGGCCCAGAAAGAGAAGCAGCCGGCGATCTCGGCGAGCGCGGCTGCGATGTAGATCAGGTAGGTCATAAAAAAGGCCTCGCGAACGAGACCTTTTTCGTGGCGTCAGGCCGCAATGGCAAGCGGCAATCGGCGGCGGTTCTATTCCACTGCCTTGCGTCTGCGCGTCGGCTTGGCCGCGGGCGCGGCCGGCTCCTGGTGGCCAAGGTCGCGCACCTTCAGCGCCTTCTCGCATTTGGCCATATAGTCGCGCGTCATCGGCAGCGTGTCGTTCTTCTTGGCGATCTGGAACTGGAAGATGACCAGGTCCTGCCAGCGGAAGGCGGCTTCCGAGGCGGCGAGGTAGAACTCCCACATGCGGCAGAAGCGTTCGTCATAGATCGCCTTCGCCTTGTCGCGGTTGGCGGCGAAGCGCTGGCCCCAATGCTTCAATGTGTCGGCGTAGTGGAGCCTGAGAATCTCGATGTCGGTGACGACGAGGCCGGACTTCTCGATCGCCGGCATCACCTCGGAAAGCGCCGGGATGTAGCCGCCGGGGAAGATGTATTTGCGGACGAAGGCGCTGGTTGCCCACGGCACGCCGGAACGGCCGATTGTGTGGAGAAGCATCACGCCGTCGGGCTTCAAGAGCGTCGCCGCCTTGTCGAAGAAGGTGCGGTAGTGGTTGACGCCGACATGCTCGAACATGCCGACCGAGACGATGCGGTCGAAGCGTTCATTCAGCGCGCGGTAGTCCTTGAGGTCGAAATGCACCCGGCCCTGCAGGCCCATCGCATGCACGCGGTCGGTGGCGACGCCGTGCTGCTCGGTCGACAGCGTCACACCTTGCACGTCGACGTCGAAGGCCTTGGCAAGGTAGAGGCCGAGGCCGCCCCAGCCTGAGCCGATGTCGAGCACCGTCTGCCCGGCTTTGAGCCGCAACTTCGCGGCGATGTGGCGCTTCTTGGCGACCTGCGCTTCGTCCAGCGTCATGTCGGGCTGCTCGAAATAGGCGCAGGAATACTGCATGTCCTCGTCGAGGAAGAGCTTGTAGAGCTCGCCGGAAAGATCGTAGTGGCGCTGCACGTTGCGGCGCGAGCGCGAGGCGGTGTTGATCTGCTGCAGGCGGCGGAATGCGTGGCGCAGGCCCTCGATCGCCTTCGACCATGTGGCGTCGATGCCGCCGCTGCCCATGTTCTGGAAGGCGATGCGCATCATGCCCAGCACGCCGCCTTCGAGAATGTCGAGTTCGCCGTCCATATAGGCTTCCGGCACAGCCAGCATCGGGTCGAAGCTTATGGCGCGCTCGGCATGCCTGGTCTTGATGTGCATATGAACCGGCTCTCCGCTGCCGTCGCCAAAAATGACGGCGGAGCCGTTCGGCCCGGTGACCTTGAGATTGCCTGTACGCACCAGGCGGTCGAGAATGCGCTTCAAAAGAATATTCATGACCAAATGTTCCCTCAAAGTCAGGCTGACTTCTGCGCATGGCCCGAAAACGGCACCGGTTTCGGGAGGGTCCTGCGCGAAAGTCACACGTACTATGGCGCCATTTCTGCGTCCAAAGGACGCGCGACGCTATAGTCTGCCTCAAGATATAGGGGTTCGAAAAGTTCCATTTGGCATAAAAATGCCCGGGTCGTTTGCCCGGGCATTAGTCCAGAAATTCTGGAAGACCTGCGAGCCGGAGCAGCGCTCCGGCCCCGTCGATGAAGTCTTGTCGATCAGGCGGTTTCTTCGCCGCCTTCGAACTCGGCGTTCGGGTCGAAGAAGTTTTCCGGCCGGGCGTTGTCGTTGATGTCTTCGCCATAGATGGCTTCGGCGGTCGTCAGCGTCTCGCCCTTGGCCTGGCGCTCCGCCTCGTCAGCCGAGCGGGCGATGTTGAGCGTCACGGTGACCTCGACCTCCGGATGCAGCGCGATCGCCACATTGGTGAGGCCGATGGTCTTGATCGGGTGGTTGAGCTCGATCTGGTTGCGGCTGACGGTGAAGCCTTCGGCGGTCAGCAGTTCGGCGATGTCGCGGGTCGACACCGAGCCGTAGAGCTGGCCGGTCTCGCCGGCCGAGCGCACGACGATGAAGCTCTTGCCGTCGAGCTTCTCGGCGATCTGCGAGGCCTCCGACTTGCGCTCGAGGTTACGGGCTTCGAGCTGGGCGCGCTGGCCCTCGAACTTCTTCTTGTTGGCTTCGTTGGCGCGCAGCGCCTTGCCCTGCGGCAGCAGGAAATTGCGGGCGAACCCGTCCTTGACCTTGACGGTGTCGCCCATCTGGCCGAGGCGGGAAATGCGTTCGAGAAGGATCACTTCCATGGTTTTGTTCCTTTCAGGTTAGGCGCAGGCGCCGAATTCTTCGGAACAGGTCAGGAAGCAAAAGGGGCGTTGCCGCCGGTGTCGCTGTCCTGCCTGTCGGCAGTTAGGATTTCTTTCGAAATCCAACTCGGGATTTGATGCGAACCCAGCGGCGCCCGTCGCCGTGGGGAAGGAAGCGGGCGGCGAACCGCCCGCTCGAGCTAGACCATGATCCCGAAAAGTGGATACCGGTTTTCGGGTAAGATCATGGTCAAACCAAAGGCCTTAGCGAACCACGTAGGGCAGCAGGCCGAGGA
Source organism: Mesorhizobium sp. M1C.F.Ca.ET.210.01.1.1 (assembly GCF_004791585.1). Lineage (GTDB taxonomy): Bacteria > Pseudomonadota > Alphaproteobacteria > Rhizobiales > Rhizobiaceae > Mesorhizobium. The sequence goes on along the minus strand of NZ_SRUU01000022.1, from coordinate 55,212 downwards.
AGCGGGCGCGCTTGATCGCCTTGGCGAGCTCGCGCTGCTTCTTCTGGCTGACGGCGGTGATGCGCGACGGTACGATCTTGCCGCGCTCGGAAATGTAGCGCTGCAGCAGACGCACGTCCTTGTAGTCGATCTTCGGAGCATTGGCGCCAGAGAACGGGCAGGTCTTGCGGCGGCGGTGGAACGGACGCCGGGTCGGGATCTGGTTGATGTCGACCATTATTCTGCACTCCCTTCAACGCCTTCGCGCGGACGGCGCGGACCGCGCTCGCCATCGAAGCTGCGCGGGCCACGATCACCGCGGTCGCGGTCGCCGAAGCTGCGCGGGCCACGATCACCGCGGTCACGGTCGCCGAAGCCGCCGCGCTCCGAGCGCTCCTCGCGCTTCTGCATCATCGCCGAGGGGCCTTCCTCATGCGCCTCGACCTTGATGGTGAGGAAGCGCAGCACGTCTTCCGACAGGCCCATCTGGCGCTCCATTTCGTTGAGCGCGGCCGGCGGGCAGGTGATGTCCATCAGCGTATAGTAAGCCTTCCGGTTCTTCTTGACCCGGTAGGTGAGGGACTTCAGTCCCCAGTTCTCGATCCGGCCGACCGATCCGCCGTTGGCGGTGATGACGCCCTTGTACTGTTCGACAAGCGCATCAACCTGCTGCTGCGACAGGTCCTGCCGGGCAAGAAACACATGTTCGTAAAGAGCCATTATGTCTTTCTGCCTTTCTTCGTTTCTCTTACCGGCCCTCGCGGCTAAGCCTCTGCAACTTGTCTGACCCGGTCGCGAAGGAGCGGGGAAGAAAGGAGCATCACGAGACGGTCGAGAGCGGAGACACGGGAGGCCAAAAGCGCTTATGGCTTCATGACGTGGCCTTCGAAAAGCCACGGCCCTCCGTTCAGCCCCCAGCAAGGACCGGCAGATTGCCGGCGTCTATACAGCAATTCCTGAGGAAGGCAAGGGCGGGAGACAGGATCGACGATCCCACGATGCCGCATGGCCGCAAAGCTCCGGCGCTCGCGCAAATAGTGGCAGGCTCAGCTCGTATGCGCGACGAGCGGGACGATCGTTTCGGGGAAGAAGTCGGGCGCTATGCGGCGCTTGCCGAACATCATGTCGTACTGGATCAGCCGGAAATCGTTGATCTGCGGATCGATCTTCTTCTGCCTCGCCCAGTCGGGCGTCGCCTCGCCAAAGCGCGACAGCAAAAGGTTGCGGTCGACCACCCGGTAGCGCTCGCGCAGAGCGCCGAGGAAACCGGTGTAATAGGGGTGCGTGATCCCGGCCGTGGTGAGGATATGGTAAGGCAGGAAGGCCGGGCTGACCGAGCCCAGGTTCTCCACCGGACCGGAGCGGTTCGACCAGATGATCAGCGGTGTGTCGTGATGCTCGAGCGCGGCTTCGGGCGTCGGCTCCTTGCGCGGCGCGACATTGTCCTTGAGGAAGCCGGTCTCGACATAGACCGGGCCGAGCGGCGGCAGATGGTCGCCGAAGAAGGCGACGATGGTCGGCCGCTCGCGCTTCTTCGCCCAGTCGATCAGGCGCTGCAGGCCGCGATCTGCATCGGCCGAGCCTTCGGCATAGGAGAGCAGCGATTCCCGCGCCCAGCTGCTGATCGGCGCGTCGATCGTATGGGTCGGATTGTAATAGCGGTAGGGCTCGTAGGGCCCGTGGTTCTGCAGGCTGACCGCGAACAGGAACACCGGGTCCTCGCTGGCGTCGGCCTCGCGGATGATCTCGTCGGTCATCGCCGCGTCGGAAGCCAACGGCCCGCGCTTTTCCATCGGCGGCAGCGTCTCTTCCGAACGGAACTCGTTGAAGCCGAAATCGGCGTAGACGGCGCCGCGGTTCCAGAACCAGTTGGTGCCCGGATGGATGGCGCGGGCCCGGTAGCCCTCGCTTTTCAGGAAGGTCGCCAGCGACGGCGTCGGCGCGCGCACATATTGCTGGTAAGGGATCGAGCCCGCCGGCAGGAAGGCGTTGGAGAAGCCGGTCAGCGCCTCGAACTCGATATTGGCTGTCATGCCGCCGAATTCCGGCGAGAACATCGAGCCCGAGCGCAGCGCCCGCACCGTCGGGATCGGATCGGGCTTGATGCTGACGCCGGGAAGCTCCGTCGAATCCCAGAAGGATTCGCTCATCACCACGATGATGTCGGGCTTCTCGTCCGGCACCGTGGCGGCGACGTCGGGACGCGTGATCGCGTCCAGCGTCTTGTCGGTATAGCCAGGCGGGGCCGAGACATGCGCCATCGGCACGTTCATCGCGAAGGCGAGCGCGAAGCCGTTCGAGGCGTAGTTCTCCTTCTGGTCCCACATAATCGGGATGATCTGCAGCCTGTCGCGCGTCCACGAGAAGGTGGCGTAGTCCATGATCGAGACGAAGAAGGCGAGCAGCGGCACGGCCAGCGACAGCCGCGCCAGCCGTCCCTTGCGGCTGAGGATCGGCACGCGCCGGCGCCAGAGCCGCCAGCCATAGACGAGCAGTGTCAGGCTGGCGACGATGGCCGCGGCGAGCATCAACGCGGTCCAGGGTCGCTCGCGCACCAGAAGCGGCATCAGCGCCATGATCTGGCGGGCATAGAGGAAATCGGTCGGATAGAGCGGATCGCCGAGATAATGCGATTTCTGATGGCCGACGAAGGCCAATGCCAGCGTCAGCGGCGCCACGATCATCAGGCTCTGATGGCTGCGGCCGAGTATGGCGTCGAGGCCAATCAGCACCAGCGCAAAGACGATGATGGTCGTCCAGCCCGGCTTGAAGGGCTGCAGGAAGAAGTCGACCGTGCCGAAGAAGTCGCCGCGCACGATCCATTCGATGGCGAACACCAGAAGCGCGGAGGCAAGCAGCGTTGCCAGGCCGTAACGGACGATCGGCCATCTCCGCCCCGGCAGATAGCCGGTGGACGGATCGTCTTCCAAAAATTGCGGCGCGGGCTTGGCCGCGCCTTTCCTGATCCTTGCCACTTTGCTTCCCCGGCCCTGCTACGCGTCTTCCACTCGCGTCACGCCACTGTCATCGAAATGTCACGCAAGCTAGCGCCTGTGGCGGAAATAAGAAGAGCCAGCAAACGATTCGTGAGCGGTTTTCATCAGGTGTGATCGCCAAAAAGCCTTTTGGAACAGGCAACTCGGCTCGTTTCCCGGCTGAAATAGGCGCGGAACGGGCGCCTGCGGGCTTGACTTGGCCGTCCGCCTTGCGCCAGAGGCAGGGAAAAACAAGCCGCTGGAGACGCTAAGATGGCCGTCGCATTCACCTTTCCGGGACAGGGCAGCCAGTCTGTCGGCATGGGCAAGGACCTCGCCGATGCTTTTTCCGAGGCGCGCCGCGTATTCGAGGAAGTTGACGAGGCGCTCGGCGAAAAGCTGTCGACGCTGATCTGGGAAGGGCCGGAAGAAGCCCTGACGCTGACGGCCAACGCCCAGCCGGCGCTGATGGCGGTGTCGCTTGCGGCGCTTCGGGCGCTGGAATCGCGCGGCTTTTCGCTGAAGGATAAGGTGTCTTACGTCGCCGGCCATTCGCTAGGCGAATATTCGGCGCTTGCCGCTTCCGGCTTCGTCTCGGTCGCCGATGCGGCACGGCTGCTGCGCACCCGCGGCAATGCCATGCAGGCGGCGGTGCCGGCGGGCGAGGGCGCCATGGCGGCGATCATCGGGCTGGAGCAGGCGGATGTCGAAGCCGCCTGCGCGGAAGCGGGACAGGGCTCGGCCAAAGGGGCGGTTTGCCAGATCGCCAACGACAATGGCGGCGGCCAGCTGGTGATCTCCGGCGCCAAGGCCGCCGTCGAGCTGGCGGCGAAACTCTGCACCGAAAAGGGCGCCAAGCGCGCGCTGATGCTGCAGGTCTCCGCCCCCTTCCATTCGGCGCTGATGGCGCCGGCGGCCGAGATCATGCGCGAGGCGCTGGCCGGCGTGGCGAAGACGGCGCCGATGGTTCCGGTCGTCTCCAACGTCACCGTCACCCCGACGAGCGACCCGGACGAGATCGCCCGCCGCCTTGTCCAGCAGGTAACCGGCCGCGTGCGCTGGCGCGAGACGGTGGAATGGTTCGGCCAGAACGGTGTCGCGACGCTCTACGAAGTCGGCGCCGGCAAGGTGCTGTCAGGCCTGGCGCGCCGCATCAACCGCGACATCGCCACAGGCGCCGTCGGCACCGCGGCGGAGGTCGAGGCGGCGCTGGCGGCTTTAGTGTAAGCAGGGGCGTTTCAATTTCATCCGCAGGTGCGGCATGCCCACATCGGTTCGACCTTCTCCCGAAATTGAGCAACGCCTGGAGGATCTGGCGTGGAAGACGGGTCGAAGCAAAGCTCAGCACCTGCCAGATTTCGTTGAGCGCGGACTCGAAGATCTTGAGGACTACTATCTAGCTGCGGAAGTGCAGGAGCGGATCAGGCTCGGCGAAGAATCAGTCGTGAGCGCCGAGAACTTCTGGTATGGCCTGGACAGCATGACGAATACAGAACGAGGGTCGCTAGCGGGGCGTCCGGAAGAGAGAGGTTGAAGAAATGTTCGAACTGACCGGCCGCAAGGCGCTCGTTACCGGCGCATCGGGAGGCATCGGCGAGGCGATCGCCAGGGTACTGCACAGCCAGGGCGCCGTCGTCGGCCTGCACGGCACCCGGGTCGAGAAGCTGGAAACGCTCGCCGGCGAGCTGGGCGAGCGCGTGAAGCTGTTCCCGGCGGACCTCACCAACCGCGACGCGGTCAAGGCGCTTGGCCAGAAGGCCGAGGCCGATCTGGAGGGCGTCGACATTCTGGTCAACAATGCCGGCATCACCAAGGACGGCCTGTTCGTGCGCATGTCGGACGCCGACTGGGATTCGGTGCTGGAGGTGAACCTCACCGCGGTGTTCCGGCTCACCCGCGAGCTCACCCATCCGATGATGCGTCGCCGCCATGGCCGCATCATCAACATCACTTCCGTGGTCGGCGTCACCGGCAATCCCGGCCAGACCAATTACTGCGCCTCCAAGGCCGGCATGATCGGCTTTTCCAAGTCGCTGGCGCAGGAGATCGCCACCCGCAACATCACCGTCAACTGCGTCGCCCCGGGCTTCATCGAATCGGCCATGACCGACAAGCTCAACGACAAGCAGAAGGAGACGATCATGGCGGCGATTCCGACCAGGCGCATGGGCACCAGCGCCGAGGTTGCTTCGGCGGTCGCCTATCTCGCTTCGAACGAAGCGGCATACGTCACCGGCCAGACAATCCACGTCAATGGCGGCATGGCGATGATCTAACCGACCAAGGTCGGTGGGCTGTGAAAACAGCCATTTCGGCTTGGACGCCCGCCTTTTTTCGTGTAATGCGGCCGGCAACCCGGCGGTTCGGGCAAAAACCGGTCCTGTGGCGTTGCGTTTCCCACAAGACCATCTTTCAGCTTGATTAGCGGCATTCCGCCCGCTAACGAAGACAACACAACGTAAGACGAGGCCCCAAATGAGTGACACCGCAGAGCGCGTCAAGAAGATCGTCATCGAGCATCTCGGCGTCGATGCCGATAAAGTGACGGAGCAGGCGAGCTTCATCGACGATCTGGGCGCGGACAGCCTCGATACGGTCGAACTCGTCATGGCGTTCGAAGAAGAGTTCGGCGTCGAGATTCCGGACGACGCCGCCGAGACCATCCTGACTGTCGGCGATGCCGTGAAGTACATCGACAAGGCCTCGGCCTGAGGCTTTTCGCAGGCATCACCTGGGAGGACCTGCGATGAGGCGTGTCGTCGTCACGGGCCTTGGCCTGCTTTCGCCGTTCGGCATGGGCGTCGAGCATAGCTGGAAGGAACTGCTTTCCGGCCGCAGCGCTGCCCGCCGCATCACCGAGTTCGAGGTGGACGACCTTGCCTGCAAGATCGCCCACATCGTTCCGCGCGGCGACGGCACCAACGGCACCTTCAATCCCGAGGCCGTGCTCGAGCCGAAGGAACTGCGCAAGATCGGTGACTTCATCCTCTACGGCATCGCGGCCGCCGACGAGGCGCTGGCCGATTCCGGCTGGAAGCCCGAGACGCATGAGGATCAGTGCGCTACCGGCGTGCTGATCGGTTCCGGCATCGGCGGCATCGACGGCATCGCCGAGAACGCGATGATCCTGAAGGAGCGCGGTCCGCGCCGCATCAGCCCGTTCTTCATTCCCGGACAGATCATCAATCTGGTCTCCGGCCAGGTTTCCATCCGGCACGGGCTGAAGGGCCCGAACCATGCGGTCGTCACCGCTTGCTCGACCGGCGCGCACGCCATCGGCGATGCCGCACGGCTGATCATGTGGGGCGATGCCGACGTCATGGTGGCCGGCGGCGCCGAGGCGCCGATCACGCGGCTTTCCATGGCGGGTTTCGCGGCGTGCCGCGCGCTCTCCACCGAGCGCAACGATACGCCCGAGATCGCTTCGCGCCCCTATGACCGCGACCGCGACGGCTTCGTCATGGGCGAGGGCGCCGGCGTTCTCGTCCTGGAAGAGCTCGAGCACGCCAAGGCGCGCGGCGCCAAGATCTACGCCGAGGTCACCGGCTATGGCCTGACGGGCGACGCCTATCACATCACTGCTCCGGCGGAGGACGGCGACGGCGCGTTCCGCTGCATGACGGCGGCGCTGAACCGGGCGAAGCTCGCGCCCGCCGACCTCGACTACATCAACGCGCATGGCACCTCGACCATGGCCGACACGATCGAGCTCGGCGCCGTCGAGCGGCTGGTCGGCAATGCCGCCTCCAAGATCTCGATGTCGTCGACCAAGTCGTCGATCGGTCATCTGCTGGGCGCCGCAGGCGCCGCGGAGGCGATCTTCTCGATCCTCGCCATCCGCGACAACGTCGCCCCCGCCACTATCAATCTCGACAACCCGGAACACGAGACGGCGATCGATCTCGTGCCGAACAAGCCGCGCCAGCGCCAGATCGATGTGGCGTTGTCGAACTCCTTCGGCTTCGGCGGCACCAACGCCTCGCTCGTCTTCCAACGTTATGGTGGCTGAAAGGCCAGCTAGCCGGCAGTCCCGCCACCTGCCGTCATTTTTGCCAAATTCTCCCCTAGCTTCCGCTGGGGGATTCCTTGCGAGATGAGACGGTAGGGCGCTATGAATACAAATCCGGGCGGCGGGGAATTCGGACAGCGCCAGACCCAAGGACCGATCGTGCCCAAGACAGCCGCCGAAGCGCTCCGCCCCGAGGCCGGCACACCGCCGCCGTCGAAGCGCTCGCGCGCATCGCGCAGCCAGGTCGTCGTGTTCCTGAATTTCTTCCTGTCGGTGGTCATCCTGATCGTGCTTGCCTCGGGTGCTGCGCTTTATTTCGGCATGCAGGCCTTCGTCGAGCCAGGTCCGTCGGCCAATGGCGACACCTTCATGGTCAAGCCAAGCACCGGTGTGCAGGAGATTGCCGACCAGCTGGAGCGCCGCGGCCTGATCAGCGATGCCCGCATCTTCAGGCTCGGCGTGCGCGCAACCGGCAATGATTCCGCGCTGAAGGCCGGCGAATACGCGATCAAGCCGCGCGCCTCGATGCGCGACATCATGGAGCTGCTCAAGAGCGGCAAGTCGGTGATGTATTCGCTGACCATCCCCGAGGGGCTCACGGTCGAGCAGGCGCTTGAGCGCGTGGCCGACCAGGAGGCGCTGACCGGCGACATGCCGGCGTCCATGCCGCCCGAGGGCAGCATCGCGACCGACACGCTGCGTTTCACCCGTGGCGCCACCAGGCAGCAGATGATCGACAAGCTGGTCGCCGACCAGAAGAAGCTTATCGAGGATGTCTGGGCGCATCGTGCGCCCGACCTGCCGGTGGCCAATATGGAGGACTTCGTCATCCTCGCCTCGATCGTCGAGAAGGAGACGGGCAGGGGCGACGAGCGCTCGCGCGTCGCCGCCGTCTTCCTCAACCGGCTGGCCAAGGGCATGCGGCTGCAGTCCGATCCGACCATCATCTACGGCCTGTTCGGCGGCAAGGGCAAACCGGCCGACCGGCCGATCTATCAGTCCGACATCGACAAGCAGACGCCCTATAACACCTACCTGATCAAAGGCCTGCCGCCGACGCCGATCGCCAATCCGGGCCGCGCCGCGCTGGAGGCTGTGGCCAATCCGTCGAAGACCGACGACCTCTATTTCGTCGCCGACGGCACCGGCGGCCATGTCTTTGCCGCGACGCTGGAAGAGCACAACCAGAACGTTGCCCGTTACCGGGCGCTGCAGAAGAAGCAGGCCGACGATGCCGCCAAGGCCTCCGGCCAGACCACGGCGCCGGCCGCCCCTGATGACAGTACCGGCTCCGGCGACAGCGGCGAGAATGGCGACGCGGGCGGCGACGCCGCCCAGTAGGCCGCAGCGGTCGCCGGATCCGCCCGCTTCCTTTGACGCCGGGCCGTATTCATGTTTTGAGGGGAAATCCGACGCTGGCCAGAAGTCCAGCGTTTTGCAAGGGGTGCATGTTCGGGCAATCGAGCCCGGAGCTGCGACAGGGGTAACGCGCATCATGAACGTGCAGAGCATGACCGGTTTCGCGCGAGCCGTTGCTGAATACAACGGCACGTCGATCGCCTGGGAAGTGAAATCGGTCAACGGCAAGAGCGTCGAGGTCAGGCTGCGGCTGCCGCAAGGCTTCGACCGGCTGGAGACCGCTGTACGGCAGACCGTGCAGAAGCGTTTCGCGCGCGGCAATTTCCAGGCGACGCTGACCGTCGCCCGTGGCGTCGCGCAGCAGGCGCAGCCGGTGGTCAACGAGGCCTTCCTGAAGGACCTGGCGGGACTGGCCAGACGCCTGCAGGAGCAGTTCGGCACCCAGCCCGCCACCGCCGACGGTCTGCTGGCGCTGCGCGGCGTCCTCGATATCCCGGAGACGGTCGAGACGGAGGAGGAACGGGGTGCCCTCGACGCCGCGATCCTGTCGGCGCTGGACACGGCACTCGCCGGGTTGGAGCAGGCAAGGCAGAGCGAGGGTGCCGCGCTGCGCACACTGTTGTCCGGCCATATCGGCACCATCGAGGCGTTGACGCTGAAGGCCGAGGCCGACCCGTCGCGCGAGCCGGCGGCGATCCGCGAGCGCATGGCCGAACAGGTCCGCCTGCTGATGGATGCGTCGGCCAATCTCGACGCGGCGCGGCTGCATCAGGAAGCAGCCTTCCTCGCCACCAAGGCCGACATCCGCGAGGAGATCGACCGGCTGAAGACGCATGTCGCTTCCGCGCGTGCGCTGCTCGGCAACGGCGGCGCCGTCGGCCGCAAGCTCGATTTTCTGGCGCAGGAATTCAATCGCGAATCGAATACCTTATGCTCCAAGTCGAACGCCGCCGCGGTTACCGCGATTGGGCTGGAACTCAAGGCGGTGGTCGACCAGTTTCGCGAACAGGTTCAGAATCTGGAGTGACGGGGATGGTTGCCAAGGAACCGACGGCCGCCAGGGATCTGGGGTCCCGCATCCGCCGCCGTGGGTTGATGCTGGTGCTGTCGTCGCCGTCGGGCGCCGGCAAGTCGACGATTGCGCGCAATCTTCTGGAAAGCGACACAAGCCTGGAGCTGTCGGTCTCCGTCACCACCAGGCCGCGCCGCGGCTCGGAGATCGAAGGCGTCCACTATCATTTCCGCACCATGCGCGAGTTCGAACGGCTGCGCGATTCTGATGCGCTGCTGGAGTGGGCCGAGGTGCACGGCAATTTCTATGCAACGCCGCGCGAGCCGGCGGAAATGGCGCTGGCCGAAGGCCGCGACATGCTGTTCGACATCGACTGGCAGGGCGCCCAGCAGCTCAAGGAGAAGATGCGCGCCGATATCGTTTCGATATTCATCCTGCCGCCCTCGATGAAGGAATTGAAGGCGCGCCTGAAGCGCCGCGCCGAGGACCAGGAGCAGGTCATCGAAACCAGGCTGAAGAATGCCCGCGTCGAGATCGAGCACTGGAAGGAATACGACTTCGTCATCGTCAACGACGATCTCGACCGCGCCTTCGCCGAGGTCCGCGCCATCGTCACCGCCGAACGCCTGCGCCGCGACCGCCGGCCTGGCCTGTTCGACTTCATTTCCGGGTTGCTGGACGAGAAGACGGAGTGAGGCACCTCTCCTTCTCCCACAGGGGAGAAGGGCAGGGCGCTTCTACACCGCGTTCGTCAACCGCACGAACTCTTCCACGCTGAGCGTCTCCGCCCGCCTTGTCGGGTCGATGCCAGCGCGGGTGAGCAGCGCTTCCCCACCCAGGCTCTTCACGCTTTGCCGCAGCATCTTGCGGCGCTGGCCGAAGGCGGCTTCGGTGACGCGCCCGAGCTTCCTGCCGTCGGTGGGCAAGGGGGAGGCGCGCGGCACCAGATGCACCACCGAGGAGGTGACCTTGGGCGGCGGGGTGAAAGCCTGCGGCGGCACGTCGAAGGCGATCTTTGCTTCCGTGCGCCAGCCGGCAAGCACGCCGAGCCGGCCATAGGCGTCGCTGCCCGGGCTGGCGGTGATGCGCTCGGCGACCTCGCGCTGGAACATCAGCGTCATCGATTGATAGAAGGGCGGCCAGTCCGCCACCGTCAGCCAGCGGATCAGAAGCTCGGTGCCGATATTGTAAGGCAGGTTGGCGACGACCTTCACCGGCCCGCCATTTGCCTGCCCGGCCAAGGCGGCGAAATCCGTCTTCAGCGCATCGCCGGGAATGACTTCGAGCCGGCCGGGATAGTGGCCGGACAGCTCGGCCAGCGCCTCAAGGCAGCGCTCGTCGCGCTCGATGGCGATCACGCGCCGCGCTCCGTTGAAGAGCAGCGCCCTGGTCAGGCCGCCGGGGCCGGGGCCGACCTCGATCACGGTCGTCTCGCTGAGGTCGCCGGCGGCGCGCGCGATCTTGCTCGTCAGATTGAGGTCGAGCAGGAAGTTCTGGCCGAGCGCCTTCTTCGCCTGCAAGCCGTGCCGCTCGATCACCTCGCGCAGCGGCGGCAATCCGTCGATGGTCACGCGCCCCCCGCTCAATCGAGCCTCATGCGGCGGCGGCATGGCGGCCGCTGTCGGCCAGCCGGCGCGCGAGCCTCAGCGCCGCGATCAGGCTTTCGGGCCGCGCAATGCCCTTGCCGGCGATGTCGAAGGCCGTGCCATGGTCCGGCGAGGTGCGGATGAAGGGCAGGCCGAGCGTCACGTTGACGGCCTCGTCGAAGGCCAGCGTCTTGGCCGGGATCAGTGCCTGGTCATGATACATGCAAAGCGCCGCGTCATAGCTTGCTCGTGCCCGCGGGTGGAACATGGTGTCGGCCGGCAGCGGTCCGACCGCATCGATGCCCTCCGCCTTGAGCGCCTCGACGGCAGGCAGCACGATGGACAGATCCTCCGTGCCCATCGCCCCGCCTTCGCCGGCATGCGGATTGAGCCCGGCAATGGCGAGCCGCGGCCTGGCGATGCCGAAGCGGCTCTGGAGGTCGGCGGCGGTGATGCGGCCTGTGGCGACGATCAGCTCGCTCGTCAGGACCTTCGGCACCTCGGCGAGCGGGATGTGGATGGTGACGGGAACGGTGCGCAGTTCGGGTCCGGCAAGCAGCATCACCGGCGTCACCTCGGTGCCGGTATGGCGCGAGGCCAGATGCGCCAGGTATTCGGTGTGGCCGGGGAAGCGGAAGCCGGCGTCGTAGAGCGGCTTCTTGGCGATTGGGCAGGTGGCCACCGCGGCGGCGCGGCCGGCGAGGCAATCGGCGACCGCGCGGTCGATCGCTTCGATGGTGCCCGCGGCGTTGGCCGGATTCGGCCTTCCTGGAGCGTCCAGATGGCGGGCATAGAGCGGAACAACGGGCAGCGCGCGGGGGAAATGATGCGCCGCTTGCCCCGGCGAGGTCTCCATGATCGCCACCGTGAGACCAATTTCGCGCGCACGGGCCTCGATCAGGGCCGGGTCGGCAAGCAGATAGAACGGCGGCACGCCGGCGCTGTCGCCCGCCTGCCATGCGGCGATGGCGATATCGGGCCCGATGCCGGATGGATCGCCGACGCTGAGCGCCAGCGGCGCGTCGTTCCTGCGCATGCTCATGGTGCCCAGCGAAATGCCGTGCCTGTTTCGGGGTAGGGCGGGAGGCTCGAGCCTTGTTCTGTCATGTACCGAAACGCCCTAAAGCATGTCTCCCGAAAGTGGGAACCGGTTTCGGGACAAAGACATGCGTAAATCAAAAACCTAAAGCACACGGAGCGAATCTGAAAGATCGCGACGCGCTTTAGCGCTCGACGATGGTGGCCTTCTTGCGCAGTTCGTCGACATATTTCTTGCTGAGCTCGTCGGCGTCCTTGTCGTTGCTGCCGCCTTCGGCCTGGAACACCATCTGAGCGGCCTTGTCGTCGGAAACCTCGCGCGAGGAGCAGATGCCGATGAACTCGACGCCGCGTTCGGTTTCGCGCGTCGGCGTCGCGCCGCCGACCTTGGTTGCCTTGATCTGCTCGGCCCAGTCCGACGGCAATTGCGGCGCCAGCACGCGACCGAGATCGCGCACCGTGACGTCGAGCAGCCCCTTGGCGAATTCGCGCGTGGTGGCGCAGCCGTTGAAGCGGGCGCGCATGGCATCGGCCTCGCGCTTGCGCTTGGCGAGCGTGGCGGAGCGCTCTGAGGCGGGCACCACGAAGATGACCTGCTGCAGCATATATTCCATCGCGGTCGGCTTGGAGCCGCCCTTGTCGAGCATGCGGCGGACGGCGTCCTGCTCGGTCACCGAGCCGCCTTCGCCAGAGCGGTAGCGCGCGCTGAGCGCCTGGTTCCAGGCCATCTGCGCGCGGATGAATTCCTTGAAATGCTCCTTGGTGACGCCCGACTGCGTCATGATGGCGTCGAGCTTGGCCAGCGGCATCTTGTTGTTGGAGGCAAAACGCTGATAGGCGGCATCGACCTGCTGGTCGGTGATGCGGATGCCGAGCCGTCTTGCCTCGGCAAGGCGTAGCGTCTGGTCGATCATCTCCTGCGCTGCATCGCCCTTCTTGCGCTGCAGTTTGAAGAATGCGGCGCGGTGCGCGATGTCGCCAGTGGTGATCGGTACGTTGTTGACGACATATTTGATCTGGCTGGCGAATGCCGGCGGCGTCATCGCCGTGATCGAAACCGAGGTCGCCGCCACCAGCAGCGCGAATCCTGCCGAAAACAGGTATTTCCTCATCTCACCTTCCCAATTCCTATCCGCCACGACGGCGCCGCACGTCCTCCGAACGCATGCGCTATGTGGTCGACCCCATGCCTGTCTTATGCGGCGAAACAATGTCGCCGCCGCATGACCCCGAGAATCGCCTTCATTTTCGAAGGATCACGCGCCAAATCAAGGTCCGCGGCATCGTCCGCGCCCGAAGCGATGCGCAGCGCCGTGGCCCGCGCCTGCCTCCGCTTGCTGGCCCCCGCTACTGGATAGTGTTGACGGCGCTGGTCGACGAGCCGAAATCGCCGAGCGTGCGGAACGACAGGTTGAAGCCAATATTCTGCGACACTTCCTTGGTGACCGTATCGCGCGTCTGCGAGAACGTCATCACATAGGTGAAGCAGGAATCGTTGTAGGCGAAGCCGACGCCGTCCTTGACCAGGACGCTTGTCTGGAGATCGTAGGTGCCGGTTCCAAAGACCCGCCAGTTCTCGGCCAGATGCGTCGAGGCGCCGAGCGTGACCTCGTGGCGGTCGGTGGCGAAGCCGTAGAGCGGCTGCGCCTGGATGAAGGCATATTTGGCGCTCAGCGAAACCGGCAGGCCGGAATAGGCGGCCTTGATCTCGGCGCGCCTGACCTCGAAGGTCTGCTCGTCGAAACGGCCGCTGAGCGAGCCGGAGAAGCCGCTCGGGCTGTTGAAGCCGACAAGGCCGACATAGTCGGAGTTCGCGGTCTGCAACCCCGAATAGGCGCCGACATTGACGAGGTCCGGCGCGTCGAAGGAGTTCTGGCCGCCCAACTGATAGGACTGGCCGAAGATGGCGTTGGTGCCCCAGCCATTTTCATAGGCGCCCGAATAGCGGAAGCCGACATTGGCGCGCGTGCCGCCTTCGATGCGATCATAGCCCGAGAACTTATCGCGCTCGAACAGCGTGGTGGCGTCAAAGACGAAACTCTGCGCGTCCTCGTTCGGAATGGCGAGGCCACCGACATACTGCTCGTTCGGCCGCACGAAGATCTGTGCGGTCGGCTCCAGTACGTGGCTGGAATTCGGCATCGAGAACAAGAGCGGCCAGCGCGCCTCCAGGCCGAGGGTCGCCATGTAGCGGGCGAGCGAGGAGCGCATGTCGACGTCCTCGCCGAGATTCGTCGCCATCTGGTTGACCGCGGCCAGCGAGGCGGAGGTCTCCGAGTTGTATCCGGTGTCGCCGCGCAGCGCCAGCAGCGGCGTCAGCTGCAGGCCGCCGTCGGTGGTGAAGGTGCGCTTCCATTCGGCTTCCGCCGTCAGCCGGCTGGATTGGCCCTCGAGGCCGCGCACATTGTTGATGGACGTCGCATCTGCGCTGTTGGCCAACACCGCGTCGAGCCGGTCGCGGCTGATGACGCGCGCGTTGACGTTGAGCGACAGTTGCCCGCCGGCCACCGCCATGTCGGGGATATAGGCGTAGTCGAACGACGGCAGCACCCAGGGCTGCTTGGCCGAGCGCGCCGTCGGGTCGCTGGACAGCGTGTCTTCCTGCACCTCGAAGCGCATTGCCCTGACGTCGAAATAGTTACGGTCGCTCAGGCCTGTCAGGTAGATCGACGACTGGTGGACGAGCTCGTTGTAGCCTTCGATGTTGTAGGTGCGCGAGAAGTTCTTGTCGGTCTGCAGCAGCACGTCCCAGCCGAAGTTCCAGCGCTCGTTGATGGCGAACTGGCCCTTTGTGCCCATCATGCCGCGGAACTTGTTCGGATCGTTTAAATCTCCCGAATCGACCGTATGACGATTGCCCGCGCCGATGAAGGCGTCGGGATCCTGCTGATTGATGCCGGCGATCTTCAGGCTGTATTCGCCATTGTTGAAGCGCCGGCGCCATTCGGCCTCGCCGAGGAAGCCCTGCTTTGTGTAGCCGCTGCCGGTAACGGTCAGGTCATAGGTCGGCGAGAGCGCGAAATAATAGGGGACTTTGACGCCGACCCCGAGATGGTTGTTGTAGACGATGCCCGGGATCAGGAAGCCACTCTTGCGCTTGACCGTCGGGTCGGCGATCTCGAAGGCCGGCAGATAGGCGAGCGGGAAGCCGAAGAACTCGAAATTCGCGTTCTCGAAGCGAACCGTCTTCTTCTCGCCGTTCCAGATGATCTTTCTCGCCTTGACGCGCCATGTCGGCGCCGAATCGGGCTTCTCCTCGCAAGGCTCGCATGCGGTGTAGATGCCGTTGTGGAACGTCGTCAGCACGCCGCCCATGCGCTCGCCGCTCTCGGCAGCGAAATAAGCCTTCTCGACCGTCTCGACACGCAGCGCGTTGACGAAGCCGTCGGCGAAATCGTCGGTGATGTCGATATGGTCGGAGTTGATCTTGGTGCCGTCGCTGTTGATCAGCTCGACGGCGCCGCTGGCGACGAGGCGCTTGGTGTCTCGGTTGTATACGACGCGCTGGGCGACGAGCTTGTTGCCGCCATAGTCGATCTGAACGCCGCCGACGGCGGTCACGGTGTGATCGTCATTGTTGTAGACGAGCGTATCGGCGGCCAGCAGCATCTGCGTGCCGGAGGGAACGGGCTTCGCCGTAATGGTCTGCGCCAGCGCTGGCACCGTCGGCACCACGCAAGCAAACAGACATGCCAAAGCTGTCGCCCCATAAAGGCGTGCCAAACCGGCCTGCCTATGGCTGCGCAAACCAGCCTCCCTCACTAGCCGTCTTCCTTGTATAGCAGAAAAGTCACCCCAAAGAACATAGCCACGACAACCGGAACCCATGCAGCCACCATTGTAGGCACGAATCCCGCGATCCCGAATGCCTTGACCAGTACCGAAACGACATAAAGCAGAAAGCCGGCCAGGACGCCACCCAGAATCATCGTCGCCGACTGCCCCATTCGCGCAAATCGCATTGAAACTGTTGCGGCAATCAGCGTCATGGCGACGAGGAGGAACGGCAGCGCCACCAGCGAATCAAACTGCATGGCGAAGGCATTTGCCTTCAGCCCGAACGACCGGGCAACCTCGATCTTACCCGGCAGGTCGTAGAACGGGATGGTTTCGGGGCGCGCCAGGCGCTCCTGCACGAATTCCGGCTTGAGGTTGGTGGGCACGCGGTCGGAAGCCTCGGGACGGATGACGCCGTCCTTCAACACCTTGACGTCCTGCAATTCCCAGTAGCCGTCGCGCAGGAAGGCGCGCGCGGCATCCTTGCGTTCGACGATGTTGCCCTGCTGGTCGAGGACGAAGAACACCGCGTCCGCCATCTCCAGGCCCTGGTTGAGGATGGCGCGGGCGCCGATGATGGTGTCGCCGGAACTGGTCTTTTGCCTCAGCCACGGCGTCGTGTCCTGCGGAACGGCGTTCGACTTGCCGGCCCTGAGCTGGTTTTCCATCCGCTCCGACCAGGAAAAGCCATGCGCGGCGATCGGATTGAGCACGCCGACCGACAGCATGCCGAACATCAGCGCGCCGACGCAGCACGGGAACAGGAACTGCCAGGCCGAAACGCCGGCCGAGCGCGCGATGACCAGCTCATATCGGCGGTTGAGCGACACCAGCGTCGCCATCGCCGAGAACAGCCCGACGAACGGCACCGTCTGCAGCATGATCATCGGCATCCTCAGCGCCGAAATGGCGAAGGCGGTGCCATAGGTGAAGCCCGGCAGCCCGGTCGTGCGGCCCGAGAGCTCGGTGAAATCGATCAGGAACACCAGCGCCAGCAGGCCGAGGAAGAACCAGATGGTGATCGTCACATAGCGAAAGAAGAAATAGCGGCCCAGCGTCCAGCCCATGGTCAGGCTCCCTGGCCGGAGGTGCCGCGCCGGGCGAACCACAGCTTGAGCGCCGTCCAGCCCTCGCTGGCGCGGCCGGCGAGATTGGTCATCCAGTCGGCCCAGGCCGACGGCAGCTCCATGCTGCGCGAGGAGATGATGAACCAGACCGAGATCGCCGACGCCATGATCGGAACGGCATAGACCATATAGGCGTAGTACCAGACCTTGTCGGCCTTACCGGCGGCGAAGAAGCCAAGCCAGCGCACGAAAAGCGCGATTGCGATTGCGGTGATCAGCGGATGGATGCGCGCCTCGCGGTGCGAACGCGCGTCGCCCGCGACGGCAAGCGCGATCAGCGCGAACACCAGCGAATAGGACCATTCGGAGAAACGCTGGTCGATCTCGGCGCGGTAGCTGCCGGGCTGGCGCTGGTACATCTTGTCGTTGGGATCCGGGTTGAGCAGGTATGGCGTCGTTCGGTCCTTGGGCAGCAGCGTGATCTCGTTCGCCGCCGACATGAAGGCCGACAGGTCGAAGGCGTAGGAGGTGAAACGGATGACGGAAAGGTCGCCGGTCACCGATTTGCGGTTGATGACGCCGTCCTTCATCATCAGCACCTTTTCGTCGCCCTTTTCGACGATGCTGCCGGTCTTGGCGTAATAGGTGAGGTTGGCGCCTTCCTCGCGCGAATCGGCGACGAATATGCCGCCGAGCCTGTTATCGGGGAGCCGTTCGCCGACCTGCAGGAACAGGCCGTCATCTATTCTGCGGAACGTGCCCTCCTGGATGATCAGCGACAGAAGGTCGGCGCGCGAGGCGGCCACCAGCTGCCTGTTCTTCTGCCTGGCATAGGGATCGACGCCGTTGTCGACGGCGAAGGAAAAGACGCTGGCCGCCAGCGCCAGCAAAAGGATCGGCCGTGCGATCGTCCAGCGCGAGGCGCCGGCGGCGTTGATCACCGCCAGTTCCGAATCCGTGTTCATGGCGCTCAGCGTCTGCGCCACCGCGACCACCAGCGCAAACGGCACCACGATCGGTATGATCGAGGGGATGATCAGCCCCGCGACTTCGAAGAAGGTGAGCGCCGACTGGCCGCTGTCGGTGACGAGGTCGATCTTGGCCAGCACCTGCGTCGTCCACACGATCGCAAGCGTCCATACCAGCGCCGCCAGGAACATCGCGGTAGCGCGACGCATGATGTAGCGTTCAACGACCTTCATGAAGGCTTTTCTCGATTGTGCCGAACGGCATCATGCCCGCCGACAAGGTAGTCATCCGCCGACGCCTGTACAACCGGGTCCCAAGGCGGCTCATCTGGTTCGTTGCTCCCATACCGCGCGCTCCGGCGCGGCGGAGTGTCCGCGTCAATGGATAAGAAATGCGAAACATTGATGGTTAACAATAGGTTGCGGTAGGAAGCTTGCGTTCCGCCGCGACGAATCCTTGGTTGATTTCGGCGCCGATATAGACAGCGATTTCGGCCGAAGTCTTGCCAAATGGCGGAAAACGACCAAATGTCGCGCACGCTTGAAAGCCGGTTCGCGGCGCCTCACCCCGAAAGCAGGACCTGATGAATTCGAGACCTTCGATTGCCTTCGCCAAATTCGCCGCGCCTAAGAAAGGCAGCGTCTTCCTGCTTGCCGCCGATGGCGGCGGTCTTGGCGATGCCGCGAAGGCCTGCGATCCGGCTGGCGCCTTGGCTCGCGCGTTTCCGGTCGCCGATTTCTCCGGCAAGTTCGCCGGTTCGGTGGAAGTGCTGGCGCCGGAAGGGACGTCGGTCGACCGGCTGGTGGCGATCGGCGCCGGCAAGGTCGCAAGTCTCGACGACCACGCGTGGCTGAAGCTCGGCGGCGCGGTTGCCGCTTCGCTGCGCAAGGCGACCGAGGTCGCCGTCATCCTCGATCTGCCGGAGCTCCAGCCGGACGGCCGGCAGGCGGCGCATCTTGCCGCCGGCATCCTTCTGCGCAGCTACTCCTTCGACAAGTACAAGACCAGGAAGGAGAGGGAAAACGGCAAGCCTGAAGGCAAGAAGGACGAAGCGGCGAAGCCTGCCAAGATAACCATCCACTGCGCGGATCCCGCCGCCGCGAAAAAAGCCTTCGCCAGCGAAGGGGCGGTGATCGACGGGGTTTTGCTTGCGCGAGATCTCGTCAATGAGCCGGCCAATGCGCTTGGACCGGTCGAGTTCGCCGCCCGCGCCAGAGAACTGGAAGCGCTCGGCGTCGAGGTCGATGTCCTCACCGAGAAGGAGATGAAGAAGCTCGGCATGGGCTCGCTGCTCGGCGTCGCGCAAGGCTCGCCGCGCGGTGCCCGCGTGGCCGTCATGCAATGGAAGGGCGGCAAGGCCAAGGACGCGCCGATCGCCTTCATCGGCAAGGGCGTCACCTTCGACACCGGCGGCAATTCGATGAAGCCGGCCTCCGGCATGGAGGACATGAAGGGCGACATGGGCGGTGCCGCTGCCGTCACCGGGCTGATCCATGCGCTGGCGGCCCGCAAGGCCAAGGCCAATGTCGTTGGCGTGATCGGCCTGGTGGAGAATGCCGTCGACGGCCACGCCCAGCGCCCCGGCGACATCGTCACCTCGATGTCCGGGCAGACCATCGAGGTGCTCAACACCGACGCCGAAGGGCGCCTCGTGCTGGCCGACGCGCTCTGGTACACCAACGACCGCTTCAAGCCGAAATTCATGGTCAATTTGGCGACGCTGACCGGCGCTATCATGGTCGCGCTCGGCCAGCACTATGCCGGTCTGTTCTCCAACGATGACGAGCTGGCGGGCAGGCTGACCGGCGCCGGCCAGGCGACGCAGGAGCGAGTGTGGCGCATGCCGCTCGGCGCCGAATACGACAAGCTGATCGATTCCAAGAACGCCGACATGAAGAACATCGGCGGCCGCTACGGTGGCGCTATCATCGCGGCGCAGTTCCTGCAGCGTTTCGTCAAGGATACGCCCTGGGCGCATCTCGATATCGCCGGCACCGCGATGGGCGCGCCGGCGAGCGAAATCAACCAATCCTGGGGCTCCGGCTTCGGCGTCAGGCTGCTCGACCGGCTGGTGCGCGACCACTACGAGGGGTAGGGCTTTCGAGGTGGCCGACATCCTGTTCTACCACCTGACGGAATCAACGCTTGAAGAGGCTCTGCCGGGCCTCCTCGAGCGCAGCCTAGAGCGCGGCTGGCGGGCAGTGGTGCAGACCGGCACCGAGGAGCGCCGCGACGCGCTCGACCAGCATCTGTGGACGTTCCGCGACGATTCCTTCCTCGCGCATGCCACCGACCGCGAAGCCTATCAGGCCGAGCAGCCGATCCTGCTCACGACGGGGGAGGGCAATCCGAACACCGCGCAGATCCGCTTCCTGGTCGACGGCGCCGTCCCGCCCGAGCTTTCCGGCTACGAGCGCGCCGTCTTCCTGTTCGACGGCCATGACGCCGCTCAGCTCGAAGGCGCTCGGGTGCAGTGGAAGGTGTTGAAGGAGGCCGGCCACGCCGTGACCTACTGGCAGCAGACGCCTGATCGACGGTGGGAACGCAAGGCGTAGGGACGTCAGCGATCGCTGATCGTCACTTTGTTGATTTTTGTACCTTGTGGAAGGTCCTTGATCTGTCGGTGAATCTGGCCGGCAATATGGACTTTCACCACGAAGAACGTCTTCTCCATTTGTTCGACGCTCATTTCACCGCCGAGCACCGGTGGCTTTTTGAAGTCGTAGCATTGGCCGGCATCGAGGACCAAACCCTTCCTTCGCGCCGCCATCACCAAGCCAGCCAGCAAGAGATCATCCTGACGATCGGCGTCGTTTAGCTGCGTTTTGAGTTCCGACCATGTCCCCGACACTGGGGTCAAGCGACCCTCGATCATGTCTAGAAGCTTGACCGATCCATCAGCGGCACGAAAGAAGATATCGCCGAAGGCCGAAACGGCGGCAGGCTCCAAACCGTCGAGTCCGATCCACGTCCAACCGTCTAGAGCCTCCGCGACATCCTTCCCAGATGGCTCGATAAACAGGGGCTGAAGGTCGCGGGGCCATGCGCCTTTGACAAGACCCTGCTCTGCGCTTGCACCCGATTTGGGACCGGAAGTGCCAAAAATCGAAAATACAAAACGAGAAAAAGAATTGGCCATAGTTCGCCCCCGGAAAGTATACTTACAGGAGATTTATCTGCAATCAATTGGGCATCTCCCGCACCATGCATTCGTTCAGCTCCGATGATGGCCGTCGCCCCAAGCCATATTTTGAGCTAGATAGACGCAAGCTCACGCCGCGGGGGGAGGATGCGGATCAGGATCGTCGGAACCGGCAGGGCGGTGCCGGCTCAACGCGTGACCACACGCGCACTTGAAGAGAGGCTGGGCCTTGGCCGGGGCGCGCTCGAGGTCGCCACCGGTGTTGTCGAGCGCTATGTCTGCACGGCCGAATCGCAGATCGATCTCGCTTGCGTCGCCGCGCGGCTCGCCCTCGATGATGCCGGGCTCGAAGTCCAGGCTGTCGACTTGATCATCGGCGGCTGCGGCGTGCCTTACCAGCCGCTGCCGGCCACCGCTCCGCTGGTCATGCAGCGCCTTGGCCTTGCCGACGGTTCGGGCGCCGCCTTCGACGTCAACAGCACTTGTCTGAGCTTCCTCACCGCTTTCGAGACCGCCGGCCGCATGATCGCGGCCGGGCAATGCGAGACGGCGCTGGTTTTCTCTGCGGAAGTCGCCTCGCGCGCGCTGCCGTGGCGGGACCAGCCCGAGGTCGCGGCGCTCTTCGGCGACGGCGCGGCGGCGGCTGTGCTGCGCAGGGCGGGGCCCGGCGAGGGCAGGGTGGCGGCTAGTTTGATGCGCACCTATCCCTCGGCTTGGGAGGCCTGCGGCATCGGTTCGGGCGGCACCCGCTTCGACTTCCAAAACCAGCCGGAAGAATTCGCCCGCCACAGCCTCTTCCACATGGACGGCAAGGAACTGTTCCGCCTGACGTCGCGCCATTTCAATGGCTTCGTCGACGACCTGCTGGAGCGCGCCGGCTGGCGGCATGAGGATGTCGACCTCGTCGTGCCGCACCAGGCGAGCCCGTTGGCGCTGGCGCATATGGCGCGCCAGACCGGCTTCGCGCCGGAAAAGCTGGTCGACATTGCCGCCCGCTTCGGCAACCAGATCGCCGCCTCCATTCCCTTCGCGCTCGATGTCGCGCGCCGCGAAGGCCGCGTCGCGCCGGGCATGAAGCTGCTCTTCCTCGGCACGTCTGCCGGCGTGTCCTTCGGCGGCATGGCGCTGGAGGCTTGACGATGGCTGTTCTCGTCACCGGCGCCAGCGGTTTTCTTGGCTCTCATGTGCTCGAGCGTTTGGCCGCATCCGGCATGCTGGCGCTCGGCCTCGGCCGTGACGAGGCACGCTGCGCCGCTCTCGAAGCCGCCGGTCATCGCATCATCCGCCACGATCTCGCGCAGCCGCTCGACCGCGCGCTCGACCTGAGGCTCGGCAGGGTCGAACGGATCATCCATTGCGCGGCGCTGTCTGCGCCCTTCGGCCGGCTCGCGGATTTCTCGACGGCCAACGTCACGGCCACGCGCAACCTGTTGGACTTCGCCAAGCAACAGGGCGTCAGCCGCTTCGTCCACATCTCCAGCCCGTCCGTGTGCTTTGCCTTTCGCGACCAGGTCGGCCTGACCGAGGACGCGGCCTTGCCCGATCCGGTCAACCACTATGCGCGCACCAAGCGCGAGGCGGAGCGGATCGTGCTTGCCGCGCCCGCCGTCCATCCGGTGGTGCTGCGGCCGCGCGGCATTTACGGCACCGGCGATCGCGCGCTGCTGCCGCGCCTGATCAAGGCGGCGAAGAGCCGGCCGTTGCCGCTGTTCCGCGGCGGCCGGGCGGCAATCGATCTTACCCATGTCGACGATGTCGTCGACGCCGTCATGGCCGCGCTTGCCGCACCCAGCGAGGCCGAAGGGGAGGTCTTCAACATCTCCGGCGGCGAGGTGCTGCCGGTGCGCCGCATCGCCGACGAGGCCTGTGTTCGCGCCGGCCTTGTGGCGCGCTGGCGGCCGGTGCCGCTGCTGCCTGCCATGCTGGCGGCCAGCCTGATGGAAGCGGTGGCGCTCAGGCTGCCCGGCCGCCCCGAGCCGCCGGTCACCCGCTATGGGCTCGGCCTCTTCGCCTATGCCCAGAGCCTGGATATCTCCAAGGCGAGACGCGTGCTCGGCTGGGCGCCGAAAATCGCTTTCGAAGAGGGGCTTGACCGCACCTTCTTCAGTAGGGCCAGGCTATGAAGATCGTCTTCGCCAACAGCGCCTGGGTCAACGCCGCCGAACGGCTCATCCTGCGCGGCGGCGGCTGGCAAAGCGTGCGGCTGCGCGTGCGTTACGCGCTGATCTTTCATCCCGTTGCCGGACCGGTGCTGGTCGACACCGGCTATACGCCGGAAGCGCTTTCCGGAGAGCGGCGAGGCCGGATGCTGCGCCTCTACGGCGCGTTGCTGAAACCCGAGCTCAACGCCGCCGAGCAGGTTTTGCCGGTGCTTTCGCGTTTTGGCCTCTCTCCAGACGATATCCGCACTGTTATCGTCACGCATTTCCATGCCGATCACATTTCCGGCTTGTCGCTGTTTCCGAAGGCGCGCTTCATCGCCAGCGACGCCGCCTGGGCGCGGGTCAGATCCCGCACGCCCCGGCAGAACCTCCGCCACGGCGTTTTCACCGAGCTCTTTCAGGCGGATTTCGAGACGCGTTTGGACGGCCTGTCCTCCAAGCCGCGCGTTGAAGCGAACGGTGGCGTTCCCGGCGGCGCCGACCTCTTCGGCGACGGCAGCGTGATCGCGGTCGATCTTCCTGGACATGCCGACGGACAGTTCGGCCTGCTGTTCAGCGGCCTCGATCGGCCGCTGCTCTATGCCGTCGACGTGCAATGGATGCTGCAAGCCTTGACCGAAAGCCGCACGCCCGGTTTCCCGGCCACGCTGATCGCCGAGGATGCCGGGGCAATCGAGCCGACCAGCGCCATGCTGCGCCACTTCATGGACACGGGGGGCGAGGTGGTGCTCTGCCATGATCCCGTGCCGACGGTCTATGATCTGGCAATGAGTGATCCGGAGGCCGGATGAACGCCCTGGGGGAAGCGGTCGGCTCCTTCGTCCTGACGCGCTGGGTCTCGCGCAAGAGTCGCGCCGATTTCGAGCGCTGGCAGGCGGCGGCCTTGCGTCGTTTCCTCGACCGCGACCTGCCGCGCGCGCCTTTCTATCGCCAAGCGCCGGCGCGTCTCACCGACCTGCCGGTCACCGACAAGGCGCTGCTGATGGCACGCTTCGAAGATTTCAACATCCATGGCATCACCGCGGCCGAAGCCTGGGCGGCCCTGGCCCGCGATGGGGGCGTCGGCAACCTCACCGTCGGCGCCAGCACCGGCACATCGGGCAATCGCGGCCTGTTCGTGATTTCGGAGGCGGAGAAATACCGCTGGCTGGGCACGATCCTCGCCAAGGCGGCGCCCGATCTTTTGTGGCGCGGCATGCGCGTCGCCGTCATCCTGCCGCAGAACACCGGGCTTTACGACAGCGCCCGCAAGTCGCGGCTGATCAAGCTCACCTTCTTCGATCTGACGCCTGGACCGGAACGCTGGCGGGAGGCGCTCGAAGCCTTCGACCCGACGGTGATCATCGCGCCGCCGAAGGTGCTCCGGCACATCTCCATCGAAGGCTTTCGGCTTGCGCCAAAACGCATCTTCTCGGCCGCCGAGACCCTCGACCCGATCGACCGCCGGGCCATTGAGTCCTTCTTCAAGCTGCCGCTCGACCAGATCTACATGGCGACCGAAGGGCTCCTCGCCGTGACCTGCCGGCACGGCGGGCTGCATCTTGCCGAGGACTCGGTCGTCTTCGAGTTCGAGCCTGCGGGCGAGGGGCTCGTAACGCCGCTTATCACAGCCTTCCGCCGCCAAACCCAGATCATGGCGCGCTACCGAATGAACGACCTGCTGCGGCTCTCGGAGGAGCCTTGCCGTTGCGGCTCGCCGCTGCGCTGCGTCGACGAGATCGTCGGCCGCATGGACGATGTCTTCCGGCTCGCCTCGCCGGGCGGGCCGATCTTGATTACCCCGGATGTGTTACGCAACGCCGTGCTCAAGGCCGATCGCCGCATCGACGATTTTCGGCTGGTCCAGGTCGCGTCGGACACGATCGAACTGCGGCTCCCGCGCGGCCTTGCCGACGATGCCGCGACAGCCGCGCTGCAGGCTGTGCGCGCCCTGCTTGAAGGGCGAAATGCGACCGTCACCGTGACGCTCATCCGAGCGCCGCTGCCGCTCGAAACCAGCCGCAAGCTGCGCCGTGTCGAATGCCGGGTGGAGCGGACGCCATGACCCGGGCGACCACTATGGACAGGCGGGCGCAGCAAGCCGACCGCGTCGAAAACAAGCGGGCCAAGGTCGAGGCTTTCGTCAGCCTGTTCAACGAGATACCGGTAAGCGACCTCGTCGCCAACCTGACGACCACGGTCGAGACCTTCGAGGTCGCGGGCCGGACCTTTCCGCTGACGCTCAACGACGCCGGCGAGGCGCCGAACTGCTACATCTGCTGCCCGTCGAGCGCCTATATCGACTATGCGATAGACGAGACGCGCAACTTCGCGGCTCACCCTTCGCTGGGGCGCGCGCTCCGGGCGCTGATCGGCGCCTGCGCGCCGCTGGTCAGGGCAAGCGGCCTCGATCATCAGGCGCAGGTCAACAACTGGCTCTATTCGACCAATCCGGTGCCGCTGCTCGACCGGCAGACGGTCGCCGCGCTTAGATCGGCGCTGGTCGCTCGCTTTCCCGATCGCGCCATCGTCATCCGTTCGCTGAACGAGATCGCCGATCCGGCGACCATCGCCGCGTTGACGGCGGAAGGTTTTCGGATGCTGGCGGCCCGGCAGATCTACATCTTCGCCGATCGCAGCGCCGCACCCGCCATGACAAAGAACCTGAAGCGCGACCGCAAGCAACTCGGCACCACGCTTTTCGAGCGGGTCGGCGACGACGATTTTTCCGAAGCCGACTATGCGCGCGCCGAGCAGCTCTACAACATGCTCTATCTCGACAAATACACGCCTTTGAATCCGCACTACACGGCACGCTACATCGCCGAGATGCACGGGCGCGGCATCATCAGCCTTGCCGGCCTGCGCCGGCCGGGCGGCGATCTCGTCGCGGTCACCGGCCTGTTCGAGAATGGCGGCACGCTCACCCAGCCGATCGTTGGCTACGACACCGGCCTGCCGATCGGCGAGGGGCTCTACCGCATGGTGATGGCGCTTGCGCAGGATCACGCCACCGCGCGCGGCCTGTTCTTCAACATGAGCGCCGGGGCCGCCGGCTTCAAGCGCCTGCGCGGCGCTGTTGCCGCGATCGAATACATCGCCGTCTATGCCGGCCATCTTCAGCGCCGCCGGCGCATGGCGATCCGCGTGATGGAGACCGTGCTGGCGCTGGTCGGCATCCCTTTGCTCAGGAGGTTCGAACTGTGAGCGAGCGCCGCGACCACGGGAGGGATTTTTGGCAGGCGGTGGCGCTCGCGGCCGACATCGGCAAGCGGCCGAAGCGCGTCCTCTTCGACGGCGCGCCGCTGGTGCTATTCCGCTCGGCGCAAGGCATTGCCGCGCTGTTCGACCGCTGCCCGCACCGGCTGGTCGAGCTGTCGACCGGCAAGGTCGTGGGCGGCGAAATCGAATGCCCTTACCATGGCTGGCGCTATGACGGTGAAGGCCGCTGCACCGCCATTCCCGGCCATGTCGGCGCCATGCCGCACTACCGCGTCCGCCGTTACCCCGCGATCGAGCGCGATGGCGTCGTCTTCGTCTCTTCCGGCACGCCGCAAGGCGAGCCCTATCTCCACTGCATGCAGGGCAAGGACATCATCGTGCGGCGGGTGCGCAGTTCGACACAGTCCACTGTGCTCGATGTCGCCGAGAACATCCTGGACGCCACCCATACCCATTTCACCCACAAGGGCCTGCTGCGCGGCCTGACCTCGAAGCGCCATCTGGTGCGGGTCGAGGTGACCGGCGGCGAGGGCTGGGTCGAGGCTTGCTACACCGGCGAGGATCGCCAGCAGGGACTGATCAGCCGGCTGCTGGAAGGCGAACGCGCGAAAACCGTCGGCCGCTTCCGCCATCCCGGTATCGCCGAGCTCGAATACTGGGGCAAGGACGGGCTGGTGCTCGCCACCACCTTTCATCTGCGGCAGGCCGACGAGCGCACCGTCGAGGGCGTCGGCTGGCTGATCGGCCAGCGCCAGGGCCTGCTCGGCGAGGTGAAGGCGCTTGCCTTCAAACCGCTGTTCACCATCGCGCTGCACCAGGACCGCCGCGTGCTGAAATCGGCGAGCGACAATGCCCGTTTCCAGCCTCCGGTCTTGCCGGTGATCGGCCCGCTCGACTTCCTGCGCCGCGACATCGCCGCGATCATGGAAGGCAAGCTGCCGCCGGCGGCAGCCGGGCCGAGGCTGTATCAGATCGAGCTGTGATCGGCTGCGGACAGCAAGGATGCGTCTCATTCCTTCGCGCCCCCCTCTGTCCTGCCAGCGTTACTCGCCCGGCCCGTTCCACTCGATATCGCGCGTCGACGCCGCCTGCAGGCTGATGCGTTGGCGCCAGGCCACCCGGGCGATCTCGGCAAGCGCCGTCCATTGCGCCTTGACCGGCGCGGCGTCGTCCGGCCAGTCGAGCAGTTCCTGGCCGTCGCGCATCGCCTTCCGAAAGCGGCCGAGGCCGCCTGAACGCAACGCCGCCGGCAGCCCGTAGACCCACATGGCGAGCCGCACCGTTTGCGGCGCGGTGACGTCGGGCGTGACCTCTGGACCGTCGCCGAGCACAGCTTCCGCGAAGCGCGCCGGCTCGCGGAAGAAATGCAGGCCGCTCACCGCGCGCGGATTGCATTCCAGCGGCAGCACTGTTCCGTCCGCCTCGCGCATCAGGTCAAAGGAAATCTGCCCGCTCCATCCGGTGCCGGCGACGATGCGCTCGACCAGCTTGCGCGCGGCCCGGTCCTCGACCTGTTCGAAGTAGATGCCGGCGCCCTTGCCGGCGCGATAGAGCGAGCGGTAGAGCGCCAGCGCCTTGAGCCTGCCCGCACGCGCCACCGCATAGGCGCTGATCTCGTCGCCATCGATGCAACGCTGCGCCACCCACGGCATGGCGGGTGAGGGAGCGATCGCGTCGAGAAAGTCCGGCGTCGGCCGCAGCAGCACGTGGCTGGCGAAGCGCGACCAGACCGGCTTGAACACCAACTCGCGTGAGCGGCTGCGCACCGCGTCCAGATCGTCGCGCGATCTGAGCAGCGTCGTTTCCGGCACCGCCAGGCCGAGGCTATCGACCAGCCCGATGAAGGCGTGCTTGTTGTGCACCTGCGCCAACAAATCGATGTCGGGGGCGAACAACCGGGCCGGCACTTTCCGGCCGCGCCAGGTCAGCGCGAGATAAAACACCTCCTCGCAGGTCGGGATGACCAGTTCTATGCCTTCGGCCCGGACCATCGCCTCGACCGCATCGGCATAAGCCTCCGGCTCGAAGCGCGGCGGCGGCAGGCGATAGTAGCGCGCGCAGGCCTTGCTTGCGGCGGCGATCGGACGCGCCGGCGTGTCGGCCAGGATCACCCTGCGGCCCGCGCCGTCGAGCAGGCGCGCCAGATGCAGCGCCACCGGCGCGCGCGCCCCGGTGATGAGCACGGTCTTGTCAGCCCCCGGCATCAGGTCTCGCGATCGTTTCGGTCGTCGGAACGGTTGCGCGAAATCCCGGTGCTTTGCAACGCTGCTACCGCCCACCGACCGGGAGTGCGCGCTGGACGACGTTGAGGAAGAAGCGGACGCCGATCGGGATGATGGCGTCATTGAAGACGTAGCGGTCGCCGTGCAGTCCGGCGCGCTGGCCGACATCGCCGGCGCCGATCCACACATAGGCGCCGTCGCCGACGCCCTGCAGCAGGAAGGCGAAATCCTCGCAGCCCATGCTGGGCTGGAACTCGGTTGCGACGCGCTCGGCGCCGACCGTGTCCGCGCCGGCTTGCGCCGCGAGCGCCGCCCCATTCGCCGGGTTCACCACCGGCGGATAGCCGCGCTTGTAGGTGAACTCGGCGCCGGCGCCGTGCATGGCGGCCGCGGCCTGCGCCACGCGCTCGATTTCGGCCGCGCAATGATCGGATAGGGCGCGGTCGTAGAAGCGGCAGGTGCCCTCGACCTTCACCTCGCCCGGCACGAAATTGTTGAAGCGGCCGCCATGGAACTGCGTCACCGACAACACGGCCGGCGACAGCGGATCGACGCTGCGGGAAACCAGCCGCTGGATCGCGGTGACAAAGCTTGCCGCGGCCAGCAGCGGGTCGTCGCCCAGATGCGGCATCGCCGCGTGGCAGCCGCTGCCGCGAAAGACGATCTCGAAGTCGTCCACCGCCGCCATCTGCGGCCCGGCGCGCACGCCGATACGGCCTTCCGGAAGACCCGGCCAGTTGTGCGCGGCAAACACCTGCTCGACCGGGAAGCGTTCCAGCAGCCCGTCCTCGATCATCTTTTTGCCGCCGCCCAGCACCTCTTCCGCCGGTTGGAAGACGAAAACCACGGTGCCGTCGAATTCCTCGCTTTCGGCGAGCAACTTCGCCGCTCCAAGCAGCATGGCGGTGTGGCCGTCATGGCCGCAGGCATGCATGACGCCGTCCTTGCGCGAGGCATAGGCGACATCGGCCGCCTCCTTGATCGGCAGCGCGTCGAGCTCCGCGCGCAGCGCGATCGCCCTCCTGCCTGTGCCCTTTGTCAGCGTCGCGACGACCGCGGTGGCGCTGACATTGGTATGGACGGCAAGGCCGAGCTCTTTGAGCTTCGCCGCGACGAACGCCGCCGTCTCATGCTCGGCGAAACCGAGCTCCGGATTGGCGTGGATCGCCTGCCGCCAGCCGATCACCTCCGGCACGAGCGCCGCCACCTTGTCGTTCTCCCGCATCGTCTTATCTCCGCTTCGTTCGCAGTGATGTTGCTGAAGTGACCGGCTCGCGTCTTGAACGGGATTGACGGGCAGGCCGGTTTGAAGAAGGCTTCGGGCATGAGCTATGCCAGCGAGCAAAAGGAACGTGAGGCGGCAAAGCTGACGCGGCATGAGGGCCTCGGTGGCCTCGAAATGCTCGCTGCCCGCTATCGCGACCATGCCTATGCGCTGCACACCCATCCAACCTGGGTGTTCGGTGTCGTGGTGGCGGGCGTCGAGAAGTTGCGCATTGGCCGCCGCCGGCATCTGGCGCCGGCGGGCTCGATCATCATCGTCAATCCGGAAGAGCCGCATGACGGCGAGAAGGGCGCGCCCGCCGGCTGGGCCTACCGCACCTGCTATCCGGATGTCGCGCTGATGGCCGAGATCGCCGAGGATCTGGAACTGCCTGCACCGCCGATGTTCGGCGAGGGCATTGTCGATGCACCGGACCTGGCGCGGGCTTTCGTGAACGCGCACCGTCTGGCCGGCCAGGCGCTCGATCAGGAAGCGGCGATGCTGATGGTTTTGCGCGGACTGGCGAGCCGCTTCGGCGACGGCGGGCACCGCGAGCGCGCTTCGGACGGCGGGGAGACGGCGCGACGCTTCCGCCTCTATGGCGAGCTGATCGCCGCCGATCTTTCGGCCGGCTTCGACCTTGCGCGTCTGGCCGCCACCGCCGGGGTCACCCGCTTCCAAGTCATCCGCGACTTCCACCGTGCCGCCGGCATGACACCGGGCCAATATTTGCGCGATCGCCGTATCCGCGCCGCTTCGCTAATGATGCAGACCGACATGCCGCTGGCCGAGATCGCCGTGGCGGCCGGCTTCGCCGATCAGAGCCATCTGACCAGGGTGTTCAAGACGATCAAAGGCCTGTCGCCCGGCGCCTGGCGTGCCGCGGCCTAAGCCCCGTCATTTCCGGTAGCGGCCTACAGCTTCGCCTTGATGCGCTTCATCTTGCCGCTGGCATAGTCGCCATAGCGCAGCTTCGACAGGCCGTGCCTGTCTTTGAACGCATACCACTCGCCATCGGGCAGCTTGCGTTGGTAGATCACGTTGCCTGCCTGACGATGCTCGAAGCAGGTCATGGATTTCTTCGACCCCCAGCCGCCGTGCCAGGTGGCGCGGTAGCAGACCTTGCCGCCGCCGGGAATGAACCAGATGCCGTCGCCGTAGCCGGGCTTGCCTTTGTCCGAGGTCCAGGTGTCGAACTGCCGCTGCTTCGCCGAGAAGAAGGCAGTGCCGGTCTTGCCCCATAGCCACGAATGGTTCTGATAAAGCTGGTAGATGCCCGCGTCGGAAAGAGCGGCGGCCCTTGACGCCTGGTCATCGGCCTTGTTCGCGGCCTTGGCTGTAGCAGGAGCTTGCGAGCCGATAACAAAAACGGAACAGGCAAGCGCTGCTCCAACAAGATTCCCCACCACCCGTTTCACGCCTTTGCTCCGCCCACTGATTTGCGCCACGCCTGCACCCATCTCCAAAGCCGAGCCTTGGAGCTTGTCACTTTCGAAGTTGAAGCTGGAGCCCGTCCCGGGTGTCGGGACGGGCTGATCTCTGCGGTCTTACGGCAGCACGTGCTGCGTCACCCGCCAGTCGGGCAGCCCATAGCCGTTCAGCCACGGCCACGTTTCCTTCTGGTTGAAGTAGACGACCGAGGTCAGGGCCGGGAACTCCGCATAGGATTTGCGGGAATCTTCCGCCCACTTCGTCACATAGTCCTGCTTTCCGACATAGCCGAGCTCGGCCACGATCACCGGCTTGTTGAATTTCGCGACACGGTCGTAGCCGGGCTTGAGCGTCTCTTCGAAGGTCCGGTCGCGACCGGCTTCGTCATTGTCCTTCTTCTGCAGGCCGAACACCGACAGGCCGATGACATCGACATAATCGTCGCCCGGATAGTATTTCTCGAGGCCGTCCAATCCCTTCGGCGACCACATGTATTTGGCCGCCGGCGCCGCCTTGCGGCAGACGTCGACTTCGCGCTTGTAAGCGGCGATCCAGTCCTTCGGCGCCCAGTTGGCCCAGGTAAAGCGGCCGTTGGTGTCCTCCATTTCCTGCGCCCAGCGGATCGTCACCGGGCTTTTCATCTGTCCGACCAGGTTGCAGATCGCCTGCATGTTGGCGTCGTATTTGCCGCCCAGGATGCCGTTGCGCAGTTCCGGCGGCGTGATGCGCCAGTCCTTCGACCATGTCCACGGCTCGATGGTGATCAGCAGTGAGCGGCCGCGCTGCAGGGCGTAGGCGTCAGCCAGCGGCAGCGTCGAGAGATCGACGTCTTCCCAAGGCAGGAAGAGCTCCTCGATGCTAGCCGATTTGTCGTTGCTGAAGTCGCCATAAGGATCATAGGAGCCGAATGCCGACGCAGCCGAGCTCGTCTGCACCGGATCCGTTCCAGAGGGCGATCCCGCCGATGCCGGCAGGACAATGCAGCCGCCGACGATGAATGCCGACACAAGTGCGGTTGCTGTGGGGTATCTCATGCCCAACCTCCATAGCCCCAACGAAGGATGTTGAAGCTCGCCACCACGTGCCAATAGGGATCGGCACGCAAACCCAGACAATCGGTCTGCCGACGTGAACTGCGGGTTTTCTGAGCGACCGGGACGGGCACAGCTTCGGCCGTCCATCAGAGTAATCCCGCGAGGTGCTTATACCTTGGAGCCCCCAGGAGACTGTCGCCGCGATACTCACAAATTCGCGTCAACATTACGATATTAACCCTTACTGATATAAGAGCCTATGCTTACCGAGAGTCAAGTGCAATTAACCGTTACTTAACCATATCGCACGGAGATGGTTAACGCGACGGTCGCAAAAAGAGCCGTCGGCGGTCGGACGTCGCGTTCGTTTGAAATCCCTCACTCAGGTGCGCCACGGCTGCGCAGCCGGCCTGCCGGGACATGGGGTTAACCACCCCTCAAGAAGCCTGGTTAACGGAACCTGAATTCTGTTGACTCTCTATTAGCAGGTGCTGATCCTACCGTGGGGATGTGAACGCTTTCGGCCGCAAGGACGAGAGCGAAAGTGGCGGCGGGTAGTATGGGCATTTCATTGGATGCCGGCGTTGTCGGCGGCAGAGGACGGCGTGCGAGTCGGCCCGGCAGGGCCATTGGCGGCATTGGCCCGAAAGGCCCCTATCTAGTGCCGGTCCTGTCGCCTCGACAGCAATTGATCCTTCGGCTCGGCCTCGCTTTCTGGTTCATCTCGCTCGGCTTCTTCTGGTCCTGGTGGTTGCGGCCGGAGCACGTCGAGCATATCGGGCCATATGCCTTCGCCACCGGGGTCCTGGCCTGGCTGACGCTGATGCCGATGTACTTCCTTCTCAACGTCCACGCGTCGCGGAAATCATCGAAGCTGCATACCATCCCCGAACGCTCGCGCGTCGCAATGGTGGTCACCAAGGCGCCGTCCGAGCCGTTCTCCGTCGTGCAGCGCACGCTGGAGGCGATGCTGGCGCAGGATTATCCGCACGACACCTGGCTGGCCGATGAGGATCCGTCGGAGGAGACGGTTCGCTGGTGCGATGCGCATGGCGTGCTGGTTTCGACACGGCGCGGCCGCGAGGACTATCACCGCAAGACCTGGCCGCGCAGGACACGTTGCAAGGAGGGCAATCTCGCCTTTTTCTACGATCACTACGGCTATGAGCGCTACGATTTCGTCGCCCAGATGGACGCCGACCACGTGCCGACGCCGACCTATTTGAGGGAAATCCTCTATCCCTTCGCCGATCCGGCCGTCGGCTATGTCTCGGCGCCCAGCATCTGCGACAACAACGCCGGCGAAAGCTGGGCGGCGCGCGGCCGCCTGTTTGTTGAGGGGATGCTTCACGGACCACTGCAATCCGGTTACACAACCCGCGGTGCGCCCCTCTGCATCGGCTCGCACTATGCTGTAAGGACGAGGGCGCTGCGTGAAGCCGGGGGTCTCGGTCCGGAACTCGCCGAGGACCATTCCACCTCGATGCTGATCAACGCCGCCGGCTGGCGCGGTGTGCACGCGATCGACGCCATCGCCAATGGCGACGGACCGCAAACTTTCGCCGATCTGATTACTCAGGAATTCCAGTGGTCGCGCAGCTTGACGACCATCTTGCTAGAGTACTCGCCCACATATCTACCCAGGCTGAGTCCGAGGTTGAGGTTCCAATTCATCTTCTGTCAGCTTTGGTACCCATTGTTCGCAGTATTCGCTTTGATTATGTATCTTATGCCAATATATGCGCTTCTATCGGCAAGAAATTTTGCCAATGTTACATATCCAGAATTCATTTTATTTTATCTTCCCAGCTCTCTTATCCCGGTCGGCCTGGTAGTTCTGCTGAAAGGCTTCGGTCTGTCGCGTCCGACCACAGCCAAGGCGATCAGTTGGGAAGGAATGCTATTTCATCTTTTCGCGCGTTGGCCGTGGGTGCTTGCTGGGTCGATGGCATCTGTTCGCGACTATCTAACGAAGTCCTTCGTCGATTTTCGTGTGACGCCGAAGGGGAGCGGCCCAAAGACCCTTTTGCCAAGTCGCGTGGTAGTGCCCTATTTGGTCCTGGCCGCCGGCGCCTCGCTGCCGGTTCTCCTCGTGGAACGGCCGGCCAGCGCCACGGGTTTCTATTGGTTTGCGGCGCTGAGCGGGGCGATCTATGGAGTTCTCGTGGCGGTCATCATTGCCAAGCATCTTACCGAGAACAAGATCCTGGTGCGATCGAACTCGGCCAGCATCGCGCTGCAAGGATGCCTCGCCGCCATGGCACTTTTTCTTCCGATTGCCGGTTTCTACCATCGGGGATTGGAGGGAATATACGGATTGCAGCAGGGCGCCGGTCACTTGCGCATCGTCAGGATAACCTTTCCGGTTTCAGGCGCGGGACAGGGCGGGGTCGGGACCCAGAACTTCTATTTCGATCCCGGCTGGGATCCGTCGCCCTGAGGTCGCAAGCATCCTCCATCACCTGGTTCGGCTGAACTGCTGACCCTCTCGACGATCGCCGTTCCCTAAAAAGTTCAAATTTTAATAAGAGTCGATCGAGTGCCGAAAGACGGCGCTCATCATGTCGTTTGCACGAATTTTAATAAGTGTCCCCTAATATTAAACCATGATGTGAGCTGCGAAAGGCGGCCTGCGTAGGGCGGAAAGAAAGCAGAGAGAAATATATCTCTGCAGTCCGACGAATTATATTTGGCGACAGGGGACGGCAATGAACAAGCTTATGGAAAACGCGGCGGTGTTCGGCAAGAAATATGCCCACGCCTTGGCCGCTATTGCACTGGTCTCGATGGTGTCTGGTTGCCAGACCATGGATACGGCCAGGACCGGCTCGATCAGTGGCAACAAGCCCACGGTGAACGCGCTCGGCAAGAAGGTCCACTATGTCAATAAGAAACGGCTCTATCGGGTCCACCGCAGGCCGTTGACGCAGACGACCAGCGTGACGCGCGTGAGGGAAGAGGCCTATGCCGCCTTCGTGCGGCCGCAGCGCATCCACACGTCGGCGCTGACCAAGGTTTCCTACAACATCGGCAGCCCTGGCCCGCTGCTCGGCCATTCGCCCTGGATCTGCGGTCCAAGTGGCTTTGGCCAGCGTTCGGCCTGCCGCGCGCGCTAAACCGTCGCCGGGGGGCGAGAGCGGGGGGCGAGAGGATTTGCGCCGGCCGCGCGCTACCTCTTGCCCTCCGGCCGCCATTCCTGCCGGTACCAGTCGACGAATTTCGCCAGCCCTTCCTCGATCGAGACTTTCGGCTTGAAGCCGAAGTCGCGCTCAAGCGCGCTGGTGTCGGCATAGGTTTTCTCGACCTCGCCGGGCTGCATCGGCAGGCTGTCGCGGATCGCCTTGACGCCGAGCAGCTTCTCCAGCGTTTCAATGAAGCGGCCGAGATGCACCGGCTGGCTGTTGCCGATGTTGTAGATCCTGTGGCGCTCGCCGCCGGCCACCGGCGGCTTGTCGAGCACCGCCACCACGCCGTCGACGATGTCGTCGACATAGGTGAAATCGCGCCACATCTCGCCATGGTTGAAGACACGGATCGGCTTGCCGGCCAGCATCGCCTCGGTGAAGATCCAGGCGGCCATGTCCGGGCGCCCCCAGGGACCGTAGACGGTGAAAAAGCGCAGGCCGGTCTGCGGCAGGCCGTAAAGATGCGAATAGGTCGAGCTGATCAGCTCATCGGCCTTCTTCGTCGCCGCGTAGAGCGACACCGGATTGTCGACGCGGTCGGTCTCCGCGAACGGCACCTTGGTGTTGCCGCCATAGACCGAGCTTGACGAGGCGTAGACCAGGTGTCTGATCTCGGGCGACGCGCGGCAGAGCTCCAGCACCTCCAGATGGCCGGCGATATTGGCGTGGATATAGGCGCGTGGGTTCTCCAGCGAGTAGCGGACGCCGGCCTGGGCGCCAAGATGCACGATGCCGCTGACCGGCGTTCCCTTGAGCTTCGCTGCCAGCGCGCCCGGTTCGGCGATGTCGAGCTGATGGAACGAAAATCCCTTGGCCGGCGAAAGCCTGGCCAGCCGCGCCGCCTTCAGCGCCGGATCGTAATAGGTGTTCATGCTGTCGACGCCGACAACGGCGTCGCCGCGCGCGAGCAGGCGCT
Organism: Mesorhizobium sp. M1C.F.Ca.ET.210.01.1.1; assembly: GCF_004791585.1. Lineage (GTDB taxonomy): Bacteria > Pseudomonadota > Alphaproteobacteria > Rhizobiales > Rhizobiaceae > Mesorhizobium. Next base: position 18,884 of record NZ_SRUU01000022.1, on the reverse strand, counting down.
GGCAGACATGGCTGCCGATGAAGCCGGCGGCTCCGGTCACGAGGATGGTCATGCGCGGACCTCGAATGGGGGCAGGGGCGAAATCATTTGCGGCGCGGGCTCTTCCTGGCAGTCGCCGGCAGGCTCGGCCGGTGCCAGCCGTCGCCCTCGCCATGCGCGGGCTGCGGGCGCGCCACGTAGGCGAGGGAGACATTTGCTTCAAGGTAGACGCGCGACAGCATTTCGGCCAGCACGCCCGAGGTCACCATCTGCAGCCCGGCGATCACCAGGAAGAAGCCGGTGAACAGCATCGGGCGCGTTCCGATGTCCTGCCCGAAAAACACCTTCAGGCCGAACAGGTAAGCCAGCACCAGCGAACCGAGCAAGCCGAGCACGATGCCGATGCCGCCGAAGAAATGGCCGGGCCTGGTGCGGTAGCGCATGAAGAAGAACATGAAGACGAGGTCGAGCACCACGCGGAAGGTGCGCGAGATGCCGTATTTCGACTGGCCGTGGATGCGGGCGTGGTGCGTCACCACCTCCTCAGCGATGCGGCGCGGCGTCGTCACCGTCGCCAGCCAGGCCGGGATGAAGCGGTGCATTTCGCCATAGAGCCTGACGCTGCGGATAACGCTGCCGCGGAAGATCTTCAGGCTGCAGCCATAGTCCTTCAGCTTGACGCCGGTGACGCGCGCGATCAGCGAGTTGGCGATGCGCGACGGCAGCCGGCGCATCCAGAACCCTTCCTGGCGGTTCTTGCGCCAGCCGGCGACGAGGTCGAGGTCCTCGGTCAGCAGGCGATAGACCATGCGCGGAATGTCGAACGGGTCGTTCTGCAGGTCGCCGTCGAGGGTCGCGATGACGTCGCCGCGGGCGGTGTCGAGGCCGGCCTGCATGGCGGCTGTCTGCTTGTAGTTGCGCACCAGTTCAACGCCATGCACGTGCGGACCGTACTCGGCCGCGAGCCGGCGGATTTCGTTCGCCGTGGCGTCGGTGCTGCCGTCGTCCACCAGCACCACTTCCCAGGGCTGGCTGTAATGCTCCATCGCCTGGTGGATACGCACCAGCAGCGGCTCGACATTGTCGGCTTCGTTGTACATCGGAATGACGATGGAAAGCCTGTGCTCGGGCATGACGGCGCCCTCTGGCAGTCCCGATTGAGGAATGGGAAGCACGTCCATGGCGGTCATTTCCTTGCGGGTCCCGTGGCCGGATTCTCCGGCAGCGTCGATTTGGAGGGAAACAGCCAGGCGATCGCGCCGGTGGCGACGGCCGAGCAGAGGATGAAGAGATGCAGCGCCAGCGCCGCCTGCAGGCCGTCCTTCATGGCGATGCCGGAATAGAGCAGCGCCGCCGCGGCGCCCGCCTCGTAGGTGCCGAAACCGGCGACGCCCTGCACCGGCAGGATGGCAGCGGCCTCGGCCCCGACGGCGCCGGGGAAAGCGGTCTGGAAGGAGGTGCCGAGCAGCATGGCGAGCAGCCATCCTTGCACGGCAAGCTTCAGCGTCCAGTTGGCCACCGTCCACCACCAGCCGTAGCGGGAGCGCCCCGTCGCCTCGGTGAAGATGTCGCGCAGCTTGCCGAGCTTTGAGACGATGCTGCCGCGATGGGCCCAGTCATGCGGCGCGCGCGCCCAGCGCGGCAGGTACCAGGCGACGGCAATCAGCCCCGCGATGCCGGCTGCTCTCAGCGCCGGATGCAGGCCCGGCCACACCAGGCAGGCAAGCACGCCGACGACAAAGGCGTCCTGCAGCCTGAACCACAGGAGCGAAGCGCCGGCGCGCACCATCGAGATGCCGAATACCTGCCGCAAAAGCAGCGGGAAGGCGGTTTCGCCGCCGCGGAACGGCACCACGTTGATCATGGCGTTGTGGATCAGGATGACGCGCAGGCAGGCGCCGAAGCGGCCATTCACCTCGTCGCGGAACTCGTCGCAGACGCGCAGCGCGCGCAGCACATAAGTGACGAACAGCGAAAGCGTCACCGCCGCGAAGGCGCCGGGCGTGATGCTGGCGAAGGCATCGCCCACCATCTTCCAGCGCGAGTCGCTGGCAAGCCATGCCAGCAGCGCCAGGGTGACGATTATCGAGAATGCTTTTTTCAACCAGTTCTCCGCCGGCTTCCATCGCCGCGTCAGCGGCCGGGCCGCAACGTCCATCGCTACGCGGCCGTCCGCCGGCCGCCTGGCCCGCCGGTAGCCGCTGAAAGGCGAACCGCGTCCAGTCCATGGCCGAGCCTCGACAGGCGCGGCTCCCTCACGGGCGGGTGATCCTATAGACCAGCAGCGTGTCCGAATCCACAAGCTTGGTTGCGGTCTTGTCGAGGTAGTCGATCACCCCGTCATGATGTTCGACGAACAGACGGTCCCGTTTGTCGGCGGCGTTCTTGGCGGTGCCGAAATAATCCGCGCCCTGGGCGCGCAGATCCTCGAGCTGGGTGATCGCGGTGGCGTCGTCCTCGGCGAATTTCGACCATTCGACATCGCCGCCGCCGGGCGGGAACACCCAGCCGCGCGCCCGGCTGTAGTAGATCGCGACAGGGTCGCCGGCCTCCGGCGCGATGGCGACGACAAGCTCGCCGGGCTGGACGAGGCGCGCCAGCTCCTCGCCGAGCAGCTTGCCGTTCATGGCGAACGGCGCCTTCATCGTCTTGAGCAGCGGAACGGTCGAAAGCGCCAGGGCCAGGGCCGCGATGAAGGCCGAGCGCAGCATGACGGCGGGAGTAAGCGCTGTTCCGGTGCCGAGCGTCGCCAGCACCAGCGCACCGCGGCCGCAGAACATCGCCAGCGGCACGTTGAAGATGTGGTAATTCCATGGATTGGTTGTGATCTCGCGCGCCGCGGCGATATAGACGACCGCTGCCGCCGCGAGCCACACATAGGGAACGGCCGAAAGGGCGCGCTCGCTGGTCTCGGCAGGCTTCGGCGGCATCCAGAACCCGACGGCGATCAGCGCCATGAACGGATAGCCGTAGAACCACCAGACGGAGGTGTTCCAGACGGACTTCAGGTAGAAACTGTTCTTGAAGAATGTTGCGAAGCCGGAATCCCAGATATACCCGCTGCCCGCCACATGGTAGGGCGGGTAGGAGCGGCCGAGATAGATTGCCCAGCCGAAATAGGCGGCGATGACGGCGAGGCTAAGCAGTCCGGCCACGAACACCTTGGCCGCGAGCTTTCGTTTCCCGGCAACCAGCCAGCACACCATCAGGTAGAAGATGACCGCGCCGGCTGCGAGCCCGGGCGGCTTCGCCAGCGCGCCGAGCGTGAAGCTGAGGGTTGCCAGCGGCAGCAGCCATGCCTTGCCGCTGGTCCAGTATTTCGCGAACAGCCACACGCCGAGCGTCACCAACGCCAGCATCGAGGGATCGGGCAGGAACGAGCTGTCGATCATCACGGTGCCGGGCATCAACGCATAGGCGAGCGCCGTCGCGTGGGCATGCGCCTCGTCCCAGCAGAGCGCCGTCAGCCGATGCAGGGAAAACACGGTCACCATGCCGAAGGTCGCCGCCACCATCCGGCCGAACCAGTCGTGCCAGCCGAAGAGCTGATAGAGCAGGGCGGTGATATAGCTGACGATCTGGAACTCCCGCCCCTGATAGCTCGGTCCGGGGCCGGTCCAGCTCACCTCGGGAAAGAAGATGTTCCAGCTGCGCTGCTGGAAATTGTCGGCCATCATGGCAGTGCTTGTCTCGCGCCAGCTGAAGGCGTCGACAAGCGGCTGGGTGATGTTGTGAAACCGCGCGATCGCCGCCACCAGCAGGATGGCCAGCAGCATCATCGTATTGAGATCGATACGGATGCCAGCCACGGCTCGCCGGCCAGGCAGCGCCACGCCTTGCAGGTCGGCCGTTTCCGTATTGCCTGTCATCTGGAGCCGCCTCTTCCCAGCCCAAGCAGTGCGATCGCCAAACACTGCCAGAATATCACAAGATTGTAGTACCCACGGTTAAATAAGCGCTTGTAGTGATGTTTAGACTTGGACTCGGTTGACATCGCGCCTCGCGCGCTTGTTAATAGTTTCAAGGGTGCTGATCGCGGCGCAGCCGGGCTCACGAGTCCTGGCTTGCGACGGACCGGGGAAAGCCCCGAGTAATCTTCCAAACCATGGTTGCTCGGCCGGACCGTATCGGGGTCGAGTTGGGGGCTATTGGCATGCGTTCGCTTATCGACACGGCTGCTCGGACCACATTTCCATTTGAACCCGGCAGGACTGCACGCCGGCTTGCGGCGCGCGGCTGGCTGGTGCCGCTGCTCATCGCCTGCGGCCAACTCGCGTTTGGCGGCGCCGCCGATGCGGCCGCCGCGAAGAACAATGCTCCTGTCGAGGCGGCCGCAAAGCCCGAGACGGCGCCGACGGCGTTCGAATTGCAGCTTCTCTATGCCGACCGCACCTGGAACTGGAGGAACGGTGCCGCCTATTTCGGGCTGGACAGGCGGCTGCATGCCTGGACGGCCGGGGAAGACAAGGCCGTCGTCGGCGAAGGCCGTTGGCTGCTGACCGACACCGGCAAGATGTGCATGGAGCTTGCCTGGAGATCCAAGACCTACGCCACCAAGCCGAAACGCACCTGCTACAGCCACCGCATCGAGAGCGGCAACATCGAGCAGCGCAAGGATCCGGACGGCGAGTGGTACGATTTCAAGCACGCCAAGGACGATCCTGCAGACGAGCACCAGAAGTTCGAGGCCGGCAACACCAAGGGCGCGCAGTTCGACGAGACCCGCAAGCTGGTCGACAGCAAGGGTTAGAGCGGGACTTGCCCCGGAACACATGCTTCCGGCGCGCCGACAATTTCCGTTGAAAGCCGAACCGCTCCGACAGCCATCCATCCGAAAAGATGAGGCTCGCTGAGACAAGCCCTCAACCCCGCTCAGCGAGCCCGCGCCCCGACACATTACTCACGGGGACGACTGCCAGCCTTGCGGGCCGGCGTTTTTTTGTTGCACCCGCGCCGCGCGGCGCGCGCTTGCGCGTGAAACGGCGGCGGTCGCGTTGAAAGCTTTTGGCGTCGGGGTGGCAGCGAGCCCGAAGAAGGGCGCGGCCGTCCTGACGATGGTGTCGATGTCGGAAGCTTCCGCCACGAAGCCCAGTGTTTCGCGTGCAAGGCTGGGATCGGCGAAAAGTCCGGCCGGATCGCCGGGCCGCCGCGGTCTGTACGCGACCGGCACCGGGCGCGACGTGATGCGGCCGACCGCCTCGAGGATTTCCTTGATCGAGATGCCTTTGCCGGTGCCGAGATTGACCGACAGGCTGGCGCCGCCGGCCTCGAGATGCATCAGCGCCTTGAGATGCGCGCGGGCGAGGTCGCTGACATGAATGTAGTCGCGCACGCAGGTTCCGTCTGCCGTCTCGTAGTCGGTGCCGAAGACCTCGATCGCCTCGATCATGCCGGATGCCGCCATCAGCACGCGGGGAATGAGATGGGTTTCGGGCGTATGCCACTCGCCGAGCTCGCCTTCGGGATCGGCGCCGCAGGCGTTGAAGTAGCGAAGGATCGCGTAGTTCATTCCATAGGCCTCGGCACAGTCCCTGATGATCTCTTCGCCCATCAGCTTGCTGCGGCCATAGGGGCTGATCGGCCTTTGCGGGGAGGCCTCGCTCACCGGCAGCGCTTCCGGCACGCCGTAGGTTGCGCAGCTCGAGGAAAAGATCACCTTGTCGATGCCGTTCGCCCGCGCCGCATCCAGCACGGCGATCGTGCCGCCGACATTGGTCGAGTAGTAATCCGCCGGCGCGCTGACGGATTCGCCGACATAGGCAAGCGCGGCGAAATGGATGACCGCCCGCGGCCGGTAGGTGTCGATAGACCGCTGCAGCGCTTCGCGGTCGCGGATGTCGCCGACGACCAGCGGCCCCCAGCCGACGGCCTTCCGGTTGCCGCGGCTCAGATTGTCGTAGACCACCGGCAGGTAGCCTGCAGCCGACAAAAGCTTGCAGGTATGGCTGCCGATAAAGCCGGCGCCACCCGTCACCAGAACGGGCCGGCGGGTCGTCATGCCGTTGCCTCCCTGACGGCGGACGCGCGGATGCTGGGCGGGACGACGGACCGGCGGCAGCCCAGGAGCGCGTCGAAATGGGCCGTGGTATGGGCGAGCCCTTCGCTCAGCGCGACCTTCGGCTCCCAGCCGAGATGCTGCCTGGCAAAGGCGATGTCGGGCTTGCGCTGCCTGGGGTCATCGACCGGCAGCGGCCTGTGCACGATGCGCGAGCGTGAATTCGTATAGTCGATGACCATTTCGGCCAATTCCATGATGGTGAACTCGACCGGGTTGCCGAGATTGACCGGGTGCTGCGGGGCGACCTCGGCGTTCATCAGGCGCACGAAGCCTTCGATCAGGTCGTTGACGAAGCAGAAGGAGCGCGTCTGCGTGCCGCTGCCATAGACGGTGATGTCGTCGCCGCGCAGCGCCTGGACGATGAAGTTCGACACCACGCGGCCGTCGTCGGGCTGCATGCGCGGGCCATAGGTATTGAAGATGCGCGCGACGCGGATATCGATGCCGTATGTCCGCGAGTAGTCGAAAAACAGCGTCTCGGCCGAGCGCTTGCCCTCATCGTAGCAGGAGCGCGGCCCGTGCGTGTTGACATTGCCGAAGTAGCCCTCCGGCTGCGGATGCACCAGCGGATCGCCATAGACTTCCGAGGTCGAGGCCTGGAAGATCTTGGCATTGTGGCGCCTGGCGAGTTCCAAAAGGTTGATCGAGCCCAGCACGCTTGTCTTGAAAGTGTGGATCGGATTGGCCTGGTAGTGAGGCGGGGAGGCGGGGCAGGCGAGGTTGTAGATCTCGTCCACGGCGAAGTCCGCCGGCAACTCGTCGACGATGTCGTGCTTGATGCAGGTGAAGGAGGAGTCGCGCGCTATGCCTGCAAGATTGTATCTTTTGCCGGTGTGGAAATTGTCGAGCGCAATGACTTCATAGCCGTCGGCAAGCAGTCTTTCGCACAAATGCGAGCCCAGAAAACCCGCTCCGCCGGCAACCAGAGCGCGACCACGATCGAAGCCCCTGCGATGTGGCGTGCCGCCCAACTTCAACACCTTGACGACCCTGCTCATGGCTTCCCCACGCACACACACCACCGCTCCGGCCAGGACAACTGCGTTGCCCGACCAGATGAAACCACGGCGGCCTTCCGCACGCGCGAAAACCGCCATTGACCACAGTGTCTGTCTGAGTTCGCGGAGCTTTGCCGTACGGCTTATCTGCTGCCGATCAGCGTCCCTTTGCCCCTAAGTCGCGATCCACGAAAATGGTTGCCACCACCGCAGACTGCTCGCCCAAATTGCACACCCAACGCATATAAAAATATACTTGTGGGCAGCGTAGTCAACTAAATTAGCGTTTCGTTAACCCCACTTGTTCGTGAGCGGTTAATCATAATCGGTGTGAATTGGGCGCCTCTGTAGGTGATGGTCGTGATGTTGTGTCGCCTGCGCACACGCAATTGATAGGCGCGCATCAAGTCGGGCAGCCAGAGCCGGAGATGAAGGCATTGCCGGATTTCAAGACGTGAGAGAGCAGCGCGCAAGGAAAACATCTCGCGCCGGCGCCCGGCGTGCTTGGTATTATTGCAACGCCGGATCGAATATCAGATAGTTTGTGCCGAAAGCGGTCCAGCGCTTCTCTGGAAGCAATGCGATTGCTGTCCGAAGCCGCTCGGACTGCAGATATACGCGGCATTGCCGATATAGGGGTTGACGCTTACGCTGGTGACTGGCGCCGGCACGGTTCTCGTCTGCGCGACACGATTTGGTTTCAAGTGCATAAGAGCGGAACTGCCGCTCTGGGTTGCGCTGAACGAAGTCGGCTGTCCGAAATTGAAGTATTGACAACCAGAAACCGCAAGAATTGCGCCAAAAATCAGGAAGTTATAAAAAGATTTGCTGTACGGGAAGAGCTTTTTGCTATCTGAAGGCACGTTTTGTCTGTCATGAGCCATGAGCATCAAAAATCCCCTCGGGTGCGCGACGCGCCCTATGTTCGAATCATTGACCAGCTACCCGCCTCCAAGGACATTATGCAAACTTGGTTAATTTTAGCGATAGCTGTTTGAACGTGGGCGTTGGATTTTCAAAGCCTGGCGCAAGGGCGGTGCAGTGGCGCTCGCGGACCATTCACCGCCGCCGGTTGTCAGGTCTGGCGGGCGGCGATCATCGTGGTCCCAACAGCAAGCATGGCCCGCGAGCCCAGGGGCCATGCTTCTTGTCCATTGTGCTGCCGTGGCGGATATCACTCCCCGCCCATATCCTTCTTGAACTGGGCCATATCGACCTGCATGCCGTTGAAGATGGTGCTCCAGTGGCGGGTCAGCGCGGCCATGGCGACGGCCTCCTGGATCTCCTCGTCGGTGGCGCCGGCGCGTTTGGCGTTCTCCGTGTCCGACCAGACGCAATAGCTGCAGGGGATCTGCGCCGCGACCGCCAGCGAGATCAGCGACTTCACCTTGGGCGACAGCGCCGTCTTGTCGCTGAGCTCGATGGCCTTGACCTCGGCCCAGGCACCGGGCAGACCGGCTTTCGGGAACTGTTTCACGAAGCTCGGAACGCCACCCATCGTCGACTGGATGTCCTTGATGGCGGCGTCATAGTCGTCGGCGCTGGCCGGCGTGGTCAAGCTCGCGGTGAGCGCGACGGCGGCAAGCAGCGAGGCGGAACGGAGACAGGAATGCACGGTCGAGGCGACGCGAATGACAGACATGGTTTTCTCCTCTGGTTTTTGTTAGCCTTACGGTGTAAGGTGATATGGAAAATGAACCTTACAGTGTAAGCTGTCAAGCGGCGCCATGGACTCGTCGATCAAAAAAAAGCGAACACGCGGCCGGCTGTCCCGCGAGATGATCGAGGACGCCGCCTTCGAGGTGATCGAGCGGGAAGGGCTCTCCGGCTTTTCGATGCGCAAGCTTGCCGCCGCGCTCGGCTGCGAGGCGATGAGCATCTATCATCACTTCCCCTCGCAGGCGCATCTCTACGAGGCGCTGGTCGACCGGCAGATGAGTGGGCTTGTCGTTCCCGACGACGATAGCCTGCCCTGGCGCGAAAGGGTCCGCATCGGCATGCAGGAGTTCCGCCGCGTCGCCACCGAGCATCCGGCCTTCGCGCCGTTCATCGTCGTCTACCGCATGAACTCGCCGCCCTGTCTCGCCAAGCTGAACGCCATCATCGGCCTGTTCGAGGATGGTGGTTTCGGCCCCGAGCTCAGCGCCCGTCTTTTCCGCGCCGCCGGCTACTATCTGATGGGCGCGATCCTCGACGAGACCGCCGGCTACGCCAAAGGCCCGTCGGCGGTCACCACGGTCAGCGACGAGGATCTTGCGCGCGACTATTCCAGCGTCGTGACCGCCGGCGCTTTTTTTGGCGCAGCCGGCTTCGACAAGACTTTCGAGCTTGGCCTGGAAATGTTTCTGGACGAGATGGAGCGGCTCCGCGAAGCTGCCCGAAGCGAAGCCGCGCAAGGCGGTGATCGCGGCCGGAAAAGAAAATAGCCAAGGTTTCGATGCGCCTCCTCTCTGTCCTTCTTCTCATCGCTGGCGCCGGCATTGGCGTTCTCTATCCGTGGGTGATGAGCAATTTCTCCGGCCACGAGATCGGCACGTACCGTGTCTATGAGGGTGGCCGCTTCCGGCCGGTGACCGTTCAACTCAAGGCAAGCGACGCGCCCATCCGTGTGCTGGTCGACCTCACCGCGAAGGCCGAACGCGTTGCTTCGCAGCAGCGCACGGTGCTGACGCTGACCGCGGCAAGCGGAGGCCGCACGGCGATCGCCTCGACGCTCTCCTTCAACCACACCGACAATCCGCGCCAAGTGAGCCCGCAGCTGCCCGACAAGATGTTTCGCGACGAGGCCGGGGTGATCGAAGAGGTCTCGCCTGGCCCTTACGTCCTCACCGTCGGTCCGGGCGATGCCGACGGCATCGACATGCGCGCCGTCGATCTGGTCTTGCGCGCCGGCACCGGTTCGATCGACGAGAGGGCGCGGCCGGCGGGTTATGCGCTGATGGGCATCGGCCTTGTCGGGCTGATCCTCTCGCTGGTCTTCGGTCGCGGCGGCGGGCGTCCGCAGAACCCCAACTCCCAGCCGCCACCGCCGCGCTGGGGCCGCAGCGGCGCGCCGCGGTGAGGCCGGCATGAATTACCGCCATGCCTATCATGCCGGCAATTTCGCCGACGTCGTCAAGCACGCCGTGCTCAGCCGGCTGGTCGAGTATCTCAAGCAGAAGGACAAGGCCTTCCGCGTCGTCGACACCCACGCCGGCATCGGCCGCTACGATCTCGCCTCGGTCGAGGCCGGCAAGACGGGCGAGTGGCAAGGCGGCATCGGCCGGCTGTTCGAGGCCACGCTCGAGCCTCGGGCGGCAGCGCTCCTGCAGCCTTACCTGGAGGCCGTGCGCGCGGAAAATCCCGACGGCGACCTTCGCCGCTATCCCGGCTCGCCGCTGATCGTGCGCCACCTCATGCGCAAGCAGGACAGGCTGACGGCGATCGAATTGCACCCGCAAGACGCGGCACGGCTGAAAGCGGTTTTCACCGGCGATTTCCAGACGCGGGTAATTGAGCTCGACGGCTGGCTGGCGCTTGGCGCGCACCTGCCGCCGAAGGAGAAGCGCGGCCTGGTGCTCGTCGATCCGCCCTTCGAGGAGGAGGGCGAGTTCCCGCGCCTTGTCGAGAACCTGCGCCGCGCGCACCGGCGCTGGCCGGGCGGCATCTACGCGCTCTGGTATCCGATCAAGGACCGCAAGGCGGTCGCCGCCTTTCGCGCGGCGCTGAAGGAGACGGCCATTCCAAAACTGCTCGACATCGGCTTCGAGGTTCGGCCAACGTCGGCCGAGCCCAGCCTCGACGGCAGCGGCCTCGTGGTGGTCAACCCGCCCTTCACGCTGGAAGCCGAATTGAGGGTGCTGCTGCCGGCGCTGCACAAGCTGTTGGCTGTCGGCCAACCGTCACGCTGGACGCTGGACTGGCTGGCCGGGGAGTAAATTCTCCCTTTGTCAGGAGATGGCAGTGCTGTCGCGGTATCCGTTGACACCGCGTCGGCAAACCGATATTAGATATCTAATTATACGACTATCGAAATAAATTTCCGCCCTTGACGCATCCGCGGCGGCGGGTGGTTGTCGATTGCCTCAATGGAGGAGAAGGGCGTCCCCTGACATTTCTCGCCCCCGCCGTAACGAGGCGGGCAGCACCACCGGTCGACCCATAAGCCGCCCGCTCGGCCGCGCTTTAGAAGCTCTCCCAACCCAAAACCCCAGCCGCAAGGACTGCCGATGCCCAAGATGATCTTTGTCAATCTACCCGTCACGGACCTGGCTAAATCGATGGCCTTCTACAAATCGATCGGTTTTGAGAACAATCCCCAGTTCACTGACGAAACCGCCGCCTGCATGGTGTGGAGCGAGGCTATCAACGTCATGCTGCTCACCCACGACAAGTGGCGCCAGTTCACCACTCGGCCGATCGCGTCCCCCGGCGCCAGCGAGGTGATGATTGCGCTCTCCTGTGACGGCCGGGCCCAGGTCGACGCCATGAACGGTGCGGCCGCGAAGAATGGCGGCACGGCCGACGTCAATCCGGCGCAGGACCTCGGCTTCATGTACAACCGCAATCTCGCCGACCCGGATGGCCACATTTTCGAGGCGATGTGGATGGACATGTCGGCGATGCCGCAAGGCTAGCGGCGCTTCTACGGCGCGCCGCCCGCCAGCGCCGTCGGCGTGACGCCGGTCAGCCGCCGGCTCTCGCGGATCAGATGCGCCTGGTCGGCATAGCCGGCCTCGACGGCCAGCACGGCGGTCGAGGCATCTTCTGCTTTCTCGCGCAGGCGGCGGAAGCGGTGGAAGCGAAGGATGCGGTCGAGTGTCTTCGGGCCATAGCCGAAGGCGTCCTCGAAGCGCCGACGCAGCGTCCGCTCGCTCATATGCAGGTGGCGCTGCAGGAAGGGAACCAGCGGCGTTTCCGGCGGCAGCCCTTCATCGATGACGCCGAAGGCTCTGCCCATCAGCGGGTCGAGCACATCGCGCCCCTCTGTATGCGCGCCGATGATATTTTCCAGTTGCTGCACCATGGCGCCGAGGTCGGGCGCGGCCCTGACGCGGTCAGACAGCTCCCTGGAGCGCGTGCCCCAGAGCTCGCCAAGGTCGAGCCGTACGCCGACGATCTCGCTGGCCGGCACGCCGAGCCAGGCGGCGGCAGCTCCCGGCCGGAAGCGGAAGCCGACGATCACCGCTCCCGCGGGCGGCCTTTCGATCTGCGGCTCCTTGTCCGGTCCGGCGATGCGGAACCGGCCGTCGATCCACTGCAGGTCGATGGTCGCATCCGGCGTGATGACGATCGGCGGGGCGGCGTGACCGTCCAGGCGATGCACCCAGACCGCGGAGAAGGCGCCGGCCAGGCCTCGGCTCACGGGCCGCTCCCGAAAGAAGCCGGTGGTCTGCGCCAGGACCGGTTCCATCATTTCTCCGATCTGCTCCACCGGATCTGCGCGACGGTCATTTTGGCCGAAATCTTCAATGCCGGCCGCCTTGTCCGTGGCAAAACGAATGCAGCCTTACGGCGCTTCACGCGCTTCTATCAGACCGCGTCCGTTTCCGAATGTGGTCACGAATATAGAAAGGAGTGAGAGAAATGAAAGCTCGCATCACAGTCATCACGCTTGGCGTCGACGATCTCGAAGCCTCGCTCAAATTCTACCGCGACGGTCTCGGCCTGCCGACCGAAGGCATCATCGGCCGCGAGTTCGAGCACGGCGCCGTCGCTTTCTTCGAGCTCGCCGGCGGCCTGAAATTCGCGATCTTCGAGCGCTCGAGCATCGCCCACGACGCCACGGTGCCTGAGAGCGGCCGCAGCCCGACCGAGCTTACAATCGGCCACAATGTGGCGAGCGAGGCCGAGGTCGACGCGGCGATGGCCGAGGCAGTCAGGGCTGGCGCGCGCGTGGTCAAGCCGGCGCAAAAAACCTTCTGGGGCGGCTATGCCGGCTATTTCCAGGATCCCGACGATCACCTCTGGGAAGTCGTCTACAACCCCGCTTTCATCCCCAAGGATTGAGCAAAGCGCGCAGGAGGGCGACATGCCCATTGATACCATCCAGGCGATAGGCGCGCTTCTTATCGGCGGCGTGTTCGTTTTCGCCGGCATCGAGCACTTCCTGAAATTCAGCGCGATGCGCGACTATCTGGCGAGCCGGAAATTCCCGGCTCCCGACTTCATGCTTGCCGCTGGCTCGGCGCTCGAGATCGTCGCCGGCCTGATGCTCGCGCTCGGCCTTGCCGCGCCGTTGGCCGCCGGTGCGCTGGTTGTGTTCACGCTGGCGACGAATGTCATGCTGCTGCGCTTCTGGGGCTGCGAGGAGCCGGAGCGGCAGGTGCTGCGCAATGCCTTCCTGATCAACGTCGCCGTCGTCGGCGGTCTGCTGGTGGCGGGAACGGTCTGACGACCGGACCGCATCTGCAACGATCATTTGGGAAACCATTGTCTTCACAACCGCTTGACCGTCGCCGAGCGAATCCGCACAGTGCGCGCAATCGACCTTGAGAGGCTGTCATGACTCGATTCGCCCATTCCGCCCTTGCCGCGCTGATTTCGCTGCTGGCGCCGCTCGGCACCTCGCTTGGCTTCACCCAGGCGGCGCACGCCGCTGACTTGGGCGTCTACACGGAGGACGACGGCGGCGTCTGCGGCGAGGCCTGGGTGCTGAACAAGATCACCGACCGCTTCGCCTACCAGGTCAGGCACGTGCCGCATCTGCCCGATGTCGCGATCACCGACTTCCATCGCATCCACCAGCACCGCTACCTGCCGGCCAGCGACGAATGGCCGATCGGCCGCCGCTATTGCGGCGCCACCGTCAGCCTGTCTGACGGCCGCGACCGCATCATCTGGTACCTTATCGAGGAAGGCCAGGGCTTTGCCTCGATCGGCGACAATGTCGAGTTCTGCGTCTCGGGCTTCGACCGCTGGATGGTCTATAACGGCCGCTGCCGCGTGCTCAGATAAAATCGGCCCGGGTTCCAAACTGGGACAACAGCTTATTGCCACAGTTGCACCCGTGTGCGTTGCAAAGCAAGCGGCGCAGCGCTATATGGCCCATGTCGGAAAAGGCAGACTTGGTCTGGTAAGCCCAAGTCCTTTCGGTAACGAAAGCTCTGGTCTTTGGCCTCGTGCAGGAGATCCCCACGACGAACATCGGACGCCGTTCGGGCGCCCAATCGTTCGTCCGTGCGGCTCTCGAATGTGGGGAACGCTCCGGTCGAACATCGACAAAGGAGCAGTTCATGCACAATCGCCACCCCTCTCTCTATGATGTCGTCATTTCCGGCGCCGGCCCTGTCGGCCTGTTTCTCGCCTGCGAGCTGCGTCTCGCGGGCCTCTCCGTGCTGGTGCTGGAACAGGCACAGGATCCGCGTTCGCCTCTCAAACGGCTTCCATTCGGAATGCGCGGCCTCTCGGCACCTACCCTCGAAGCCCTCTACCGTCGAGGGCTGCTGAACGACGTCGCTGCGCCGCAGCCTGCGAAAAATGGCGCAGGCGCCCGCAGCGTCGCGGCCGCCGCGCACTGGATGCAGCAAGCGCGCCGGCCAGCCGGCCATTTCGCCGGCATTCAGTTTTACCATGACGACATCGACACCTCGAAGTGGCTGTATCGCCTGCCAAGCCCGGCCGGCACCAGCTTGGCAATCGAGATGGAATCCCTCGAGGGCGTGTTGGCAGCACGCGCAAACACCATGGGCGCCGAGATCAGGCGCGGCTTTGGCGTCGAGGAATTCGATCAGTCCGATAACGACGTGACCATCCACGCCGGCGGCGAGACCTTCCACGGCCGCTGGCTTGTCGGTTGCGACGGCGGCCGCAGCATGGTGCGCAAGGCCGGCGGCTTCGAGTTTACCGGCACCGAGCCGGAGTTCACGGGCTATTCCGTCGAAGTCGAGATGGCTGATCCTGATAAGCTTCGCCTCGGCCGCCACTACACCCCGACGGGCATGTATACCTTTTCGAAGCCCGGGACGATCGCGATGGTCGAGTTCGATGGCGGCGCATTCCATCGGAGCCCGCCGCTTACGCCGGAGCACGCACAAGCGGTGCTGCGCCGTGTTTCCGGGACCGACGTCACCGTGACCGCTCTTCGGCTTGGCACAACCTGGACGGATCGCGCTTTTCAGGCGACGACCTATCGCAACGGGCGGGTGCTGCTCGCCGGCGATGCGGCGCATATCCATTCGCCATTGGGTGGTCAGGGCCTCAACCTCGGGCTCGGCGACGCGATGAACCTTGGATGGAAGCTTGCCGCCACCATCCGCGGCGATGCGCCGGCCGACCTGCTCGACACCTATTCGAGCGAGCGGCATCCGGTGGGTGCGCAGGTCCTTGACTGGTCGCGCGCTCAGGTCGCGCTGATGCGACCGACCCGCAGCACACGCGCTCTCGAAGCTGTCATCCGCGATCTCATCGACACCCGCGATGGCGCGACCTATTTCGCCGAGCGCGTGTGGGGCGTCTCGCTTCGCTATGACCTCGATGGCGACCACCCGCTGATTGGCCGCAGCGTTCCTGATTTCGAACTGGCTGACGGGACGAAGATCGGCGATCTGCTGAGGACAGGTAAGGGTCTCTTGCTGGACTTCGAATCCCGCGCTTCGCTTCGGGCGCTCGGCAGCCGCTGGAGTGGACGGATCGCCTATGTCGCCGGCGAGGCCAAGGACCGGTTGGCCTTGAGCGCCATGCTGGTGCGCCCCGATGGTTTCGTTGCCTGGGCCAGTGAGGGCGCCGCTGACCATGAGGAAATCTTTAGGGCAGGCTCACGCTGGTTCGGCGAACTTGATGCGACTTGAGTCCGCCGTCACGCCCGCGCGCCCTGGCCGGACAGATAGGCGCAGATCAGCTCGCCGAGCTGCTTCTGCAGTTCCGGCGCATCGAGCATGTTGCGGCGCGCCGCGTTGTGGATGACGCCCTCGATGGCGGAGGAGAGCACCCGCGCCATCGTCTCGGTATCCTTCTTGCGCCGGCGGTATTGCGCGACCGCCGATGCATAGTGCTCCAGATAGCGGGCCTGGAACGAGGCATGCGCGGCACGCGAGCCGCGGTCGCCCGGCGCCTCGTCGAGCAGCACCTGATGCAGCGTCGGGTGGACGCTGTGCGCGGCGATCATGCCGCGCACCAGCTCGCGCGCGAATTGCCGGAGCGGCTTCTCCTCGGCAGCGGCTTCGCGGATGACCGACAGCACATGGTCGAAATGGCGGCGCCGGATTGCATCGACCAGGGCGAGCTTGTCGGGAAAATACTGATAGAGCGAGCCGATGCTCACCCCCGCGGCCTCGGCCACCTTGTTGGTGCTGAAGCCCGCCCAGCCGATCTCGCTCAGAACGCGAGCACCTGCATCAATTATTGCCTCGACGGTGGCGACCGAGCGCGCCTGGCGCGGCTCCTTGCGCATGCGCGCGGCTGGCTTGGCAATGCGAGTAGACATCCTGGCCGGGTCTCCCGAGAATATAAACAAGATACTCACATTCACATCGAGTGCAAACGGGAGCCGGAAGATGAGCACCTCGACCTTGCTGCGCAGCCTGCTTGTCTATCAGGCCTGGGCCAACGATGAATTGTTGGAAAAGCTCGCCAGTATCGAACCGCGCCGCAACGGCAAGGAACGCCACGCCGCGTTGAGGCTGATGAACCACATCCATGTCGTGTCGCAGATCTTTGCGGCGCATCTCGCCGGCGTTGCCCACGGTTATGCAAGCGACAACACCGACGATACGCCGGAGCCCGCGCAACTGCGCGCCGCGATGACGGAGAGCGACCGCTGGTATCTCGACTATCTCGAAACCGTTTCGGAGCAACGGCTTGCGGAGCCGGTAGCCTTCGTCTTCACCGACGGCGACAACGGCTGCTTGACCAGACAGGAGATGCTGACCCATGTCGTCCTGCACGGCAGCTATCACCGCGGCGAGATCGGCCGCATGCTGGCCGCCGTCGCGGTCCCGCCACCCTGGGACACCTATGCCGTTCACCTGCACCGGGCCGATCCATCGCGCCGCCTGTATCGGGAGCGAGAGCAGCTCGATGCCTCGAATTGCAGCTCTTGAATGCGAGCGATAGGCTCGCTTTCCAGAAGGCAAGCTTTGCCGCCTCGCTGCTCGGGTACTGCTTCGCCGTGGCCTGTAGATATTTCCGTTGGACAAGATGAGGCGCGCGATTTGGCCTATGTTGGCCATTATGAGCAATGCGCTCACATTCTACACTCTGCGCGGTGCCAAGACGTCAGGATGATCCGACGATAGAGGACGTCGGGAATTCTCGACGGCGCGGTTTCACTTCGACGGACAAAGATTCGTTGTCGATTTTTGCGTCGATACCCTTGTCAGAGCGGCTAACGTAACCAAAATTCAATAACTGAAATTCATTGTGTTGCTTCGCTGGCTAGATAGCCGCGAGTCAGATATGCATGAGCACGCCGGGTCACTCACGACCTTCGGCAAAACGCAAGGGGCATCGCATGGCAAAGACGACAACCAAGGCGCCGGCGGCGAAAGCGCCGGCAAAGAAAGCGGCACCGAAAGCTGCCGCGAAACCCGCAGCAGTGAAGAAGGCAGCACCGAAGGCAGCCGCCAAGGCTCCGGCCAAGGCCGCGGCGAAACCCGCCGCCAAGAAGCCGGCCGCAAAGGCAGCAGCTAAGCCCGCCGCCAAGGCAGCAGCGAAGCCCGCCGCCAAGGCAGCGGCGAAGCCTGCCGCCAAGAAGCCGGCAGCGAAGGCTGCAGCCAAGCCCGCCGCCAAGGCGCCGATGAAAGCGGCAGCCGCCAAGTCGACGGCAGCCGTGAAGAAGGCAGCGCCTGCCAAGAAGGCGCCGGCCAAGAAGTAATCGCGTAGCTCCGCTCGCGACAAGGAATGGGTGAGGGCGGGCGCCGTGGGCGCCCCTCTTGCCAGTTCGGCGTCACAGCGAGCGAAGCGGATCGGCAAACGCCTTTCCTGAAAGCTCCTGGAAATTTGCCGTCCGGCAAACTTCCGGGAGCTTTTTTGTTGTCTGGCTCTCGGCAGCTTTGTTGTCGAAGCATTGGCTATTCGGTTTCTCGGTGCTGGCCGTTGCTCTGGCAAGAGCATTCGGTCAACAGTGCGCGCGGACAATCAGGAACCCGATCATGCCGAAGCTGCTCTACGCCTCCACGTCTCCCTACAGCTCGAAGGTCCGCATGGCGGCCGCCTATGCCGGCATCGCCATCGACCTCGTGCCGGTCAAGACGGAGGACAAGCCGGCGGAATTGATAGCAGCCAATCCGCTCGGCAAGATCCCGGTGCTGGTGCTGGAGGACGGCCGCACGGTCCATGACAGCCGCGCCATCACCCAGCATCTCAACCGGCTGTCGAAGAACGCGCTGTTTCCGCGCAATCCCGACAAGCGGCTCGAGGCCGAAGTACTGGAGGCGCTGGCCGACGGCATCTGCGACTGCGCGCTGTCGATGGTCTATGAGCGGCGCACGCGCCCGGACACCATGGTCTATCAGCCCTGGCTCGACCGGCAGTGGACGAAGATCACCACGGCGCTCGATTTGCTCAACGCCAATCCGCCGAAGCTGCCGAAGAAGATCACCGCCGGCCAGATGGCGCTGCGTGCCACACTCGGCTATCTCGCGCTGCGCTTCGGCGGCCAGTGGGAAAAGGGCCGCGGCCGGCTCGTCCGCTGGGCTGCGCGCTTCGACGAGAAGTTCCCGGAGCTGAAGGGCTGTGTGCCGGGGTGAAGGCGCCTCTCCTTCCCCCCTTGTGAGAGAAGGTGGATCGGCGCGCACCGCCGAGACGGATGAGCGACTATCTGAGGTGTCAAGTTGCATTTGCGAACTCGCTGCGCGCGTCGCGTGCTTTTGCATTGAGAATGACGAGCAGCTTGCGGGCGAGCGCGATACGGATGACCATTTTCTCCTTGC
>NZ_SRUU01000228.1 GCF_004791585.1 Mesorhizobium sp. M1C.F.Ca.ET.210.01.1.1 | reverse complement strand
ATGCCGGCCTGCACTATCATTTCGACTGGGCCGCGACGCTGATCGACCGGCTTGGCGGCAGCGTGCCAGTGCTGTGGGACGGGCAATCCTTCGCGACCGCGCTTGCCGCCGGCGAGGAGGGTGGGCGCGATTTCCTGGTGCTGAGCCAGGGCGCATGGGCCGTGCAGCGCGGCGTGCGGTTCCGGCTCGACGGCGCCGACTGGCTGATGCTGCGCACCTACCATGACGGCTACAAGGACTTTGGGCCCGTCAGCCTGTTCAACCTCAGCGAGGATCCGCACG
>NZ_SRUU01000227.1 GCF_004791585.1 Mesorhizobium sp. M1C.F.Ca.ET.210.01.1.1 | reverse complement strand
ATGGCGAGCACGAAGCGCGGACGGACGGCCAGCGTGATGAAAACTGGCCGGACTGGTACGCGGCGTACATCGTCGCGGAGCACACCGGGCAACATAACGCGGTTCGCCCGAGCGCAGCGTGAAATTGGCCTGGCCTCGGGCGAGCCGCCGACGCGAAGAGGTTTTCCGTCTTCGCTGTTCGCGGTCCTGCCGCGCCTGCTCGAGCGCTCGGGGCCAGGCCGCATCGGGTCCATCACAAGCCTCTACAGCGTTCCGTCGCCTTCCAGAAGGACGCTGTAGAGG
>NZ_SRUU01000226.1 GCF_004791585.1 Mesorhizobium sp. M1C.F.Ca.ET.210.01.1.1 | reverse complement strand
AGCTGCTCTGCCCAGCCGGCGCACCAGGGGAAGGCAGACCCCAGCACCTCACCGAGCGGGGCCTGCGCGTTGACGGCGCGCGAATAGATGGCAACGCAGGTGCCTTTGGTTGGAAAGCGCGCTTCCGTCCTGGAGAAACCGAGTTCGTGGCGCACGAGATTCATCAGATCGGCAGAATCCTCGCGATCATGAATGGTGAAGGCCGGATCGAGGCCGATCTCCAATGCATAATCGCGCAACAGCCGCGCACCGATGACATGAAAAGTGCCGGCCCCGGTGAGCG
>NZ_SRUU01000225.1 GCF_004791585.1 Mesorhizobium sp. M1C.F.Ca.ET.210.01.1.1 | reverse complement strand
GTTGGGTAGCGAAAACAGCGGATCGTCGGTCTTCGGCGGCTCCTGGTCGAACACGTCGAGCGCCGCACCAGCGGACTGCCAGCATCAGAGCGACCGCGTGCTCGCTGACCGTGAAGATCTGAAAATCGTTCGGCGTGCTGGAAACCAGAATGCCGTGCTCGGTGGCGGCGTCGATGTCGATGCTGTCGACACCAATGCCATATTTGGAGATGTAGCGCAGATCCGGAAGCGCCTGCATGACACGCCGGGTGATGCGGGTGCCGCCTGCCCCCATCAAGGCGAC
>NZ_SRUU01000224.1 GCF_004791585.1 Mesorhizobium sp. M1C.F.Ca.ET.210.01.1.1 | reverse complement strand
CGGCGGCAAGCACCAGGTCGGGGCGAAAGTTGTTCTTGGCGCTGAGCATGTAGATGCCCAGTCCCTTCGCCGCGCCCGCATATTCGGCGAAGATCGCGCCGACCACCGCATAGGTGATGGATATTCTCAAGCCGGCGAAGAAATAGGGCAGCGCCGAGGGCAGCCGGGCGAGCCAAAAGATGCGCCAGCGCCCTGCCCCCATGGCAGCGAGCATCTGGCTGATTTCCGGGCTCGTGGCGGCATAGCCTTCGACCAGAGCTACCATCATCGGGAAGAAGGTGAC
>NZ_SRUU01000223.1 GCF_004791585.1 Mesorhizobium sp. M1C.F.Ca.ET.210.01.1.1 | reverse complement strand
GCGCGCCTTGCACACGTAGCGGCCGTGCAGGATCAGCCAGTGATGCGCGTCGAGCAGGAACTCGGCCGGAATCACCTTCACCAGCGTGTCTTCCACCTCGCGCACGTTCTTGCCGGGGGCCAGGCCGGTACGGTTGGAGACGCGGAAGATATGCGTATCCACTGCCATCACCGGCTCGCCGAACGCGGTGTTGAGGACCACGTTGGCGGTCTTGCGGCCGACACCGGGCAGCGCTTCCAGCGCTTCGCGGTCGCGCGGCACTTCGCCGCCGTACTTCTGCAGCA
>NZ_SRUU01000222.1 GCF_004791585.1 Mesorhizobium sp. M1C.F.Ca.ET.210.01.1.1 | reverse complement strand
CGAGGAGCCGCCCGGCGATCTTCTTTCGGATCAGCGACCCCGACATGCCGGATTCGGCCAATCCCAATGTCCGCTTCATCTTCGACTGCGCCGACCTTCCCGGCGTCCATTATGCCACGACCTATGATCCGGAAGGCCCTTTCCTGGTTTTCACCAGTCGGCTTAACGCGTCCGGCATCGCTCGCCTTCCTTATGCCTATGACTCGTCGCGAGAGGTCGACGCCCCTCTTCCTGGCCGCAGTCGCAGGCTCTTCCTGTCTGGCAACTATTCACGAGAACTCTATC
>NZ_SRUU01000221.1 GCF_004791585.1 Mesorhizobium sp. M1C.F.Ca.ET.210.01.1.1 | reverse complement strand
CACTCGTGTTTCCGGCCGATGCAGGGAATGTCGCGACAGGCGGCGTTCGAAGGAAGCAGGACAGGAAATGACCGTTATCGACAATCGCGAAATGCTGGGCGCGGAAAGCTCCGAACTCTCGGAAGCCGGCGCGCGCGATTATTTCGAATTGCTGAAACCGCGCGTCATGTCGCTCGTGGTCTTCACGGCCTTTGCGGGCCTCGTGCTGGCGCCGGGTGAAATCAACCCGATACTCGGCATCACCGCTATTCTCTGCATCGCCGTCGGCGCGGGCGCGTCCGGTGC
>NZ_SRUU01000220.1 GCF_004791585.1 Mesorhizobium sp. M1C.F.Ca.ET.210.01.1.1 | reverse complement strand
GCAACCAGGAGGACGATGATGCTGTTGAGCAGGCCTGAAATCACGATCGCGCCGGCTTCACTGCCGGCAAGGGCTGCGGCCCTGATGCCTGGCCGCCGCCATTGTCGTCGGCGATCTGGCAAACCGCCCCTTTGGCCGAGCCCTGTCCCGCTTCCGCGCAGGCGGCTTCGACATCCGCCTGCTCCAGCCCGATGATCGCCGCCATGGCGCCCTCGCCCGCCGGCACCGCCGCCTGCATGGCATTGCCGCCGATGCGGCACGGCTGCTGCGCACCCGCGGCAATGC
>NZ_SRUU01000219.1 GCF_004791585.1 Mesorhizobium sp. M1C.F.Ca.ET.210.01.1.1 | reverse complement strand
GTTGCGGACGCCATCGCCGAAAAAGCGCATGATCGCCATGACGCCGGAGAAGGCGGCGTAGGCAAGGCCGGCGACGGCGAGGTCGGCGCCGAGTTCCTGCCGCAGATACAGGGCCGCCCAGTCGAGCACCGCGCCCTCGGAAATCATCGTCAGTAGGGCCATCAGGCCGATCAGGTAGACCAATGGGTTTGCCGGCAAAGCGAATTTATGATGCTCGGTCGCCTGCGGTCTGTTTTCGGCCACGATATGGGGCACCGCCGCCGCGATTGCCGCGAAGGCAAGCGC
>NZ_SRUU01000021.1 GCF_004791585.1 Mesorhizobium sp. M1C.F.Ca.ET.210.01.1.1 | reverse complement strand
AGATCCCAGGCTCATCCACGGTTGTAACCGAAGGGGTTTCGGGCGACTTCGCCAAGCCTCGAATCGGATGGCCGTCCGGTTCGAGGCTCAGTCGCTCTTCTCGCACAAATCTCTGTTCGTGCAGATACAAGGGGTGTTGGAAGGAATGAGGCGGCGGCGATTTCACGCGTATCGCCAAGCTGGAACACCGCTCATCCGTCTCGGCGCTATGGCGCCGATCCACCTTCTCCCACAAGGGGAGAAGGAGAGAATCCGCGATACTCCTCCAGCTCCGGATCGAGATCCACCTTCACCGCATTGGTGAACACGCAGGTCGCCAGCATGATGCCGGCGAAGGCGGTGAGATTGACCAGCAGCGTCTCGTCGAAGCGCGCCTTGAGGTTGGTCCAGGTCTCGTCGGCAACGGCATTGGCATCGGCGGCGACGGCCTTGCCAAAGGCGATCAGCAGCGCCTCGTCGGCGGTCGGCTCGATCGCCTCCGGATCAAGGCCGCTGTCGATCAGCGCCCGGCGGAAGAAGGTGACCGGGATTTCGGCCCGCATCGTCTCAGAGATCGCCTTCGAGAACAGCCAAATGGCGCGGTCGTCGAGCGTGGGTCGCAGCAAATCGCGCAGCGTGAACCATTCGGCATAGATGCGATGCGCGGCGGGCGAGTTGAGAAGGATGCGCTTCATGTTGGTCATGCGGCCGCGCAGCGCGAGTTCCCTGTCGTGCTCGGCGCGGATTTCCGGCGAGGCGGTCGCATAGTCGACCGGCGAAAGATGCGCCATCGCCCTCACCCCAGCGTCGTGTGCAGCGCGGGCGCGGCGCGCAGCGTGTTGGAAATGGTGCAGATATCTTCGGCATCCTCGAGAATGCGCTGCCTGGTGGCCGCGTCGAGATCGCCCGCAATCTCCAGCCTGATGTTGAATGTCTCGACCCGCGAGGGTTCGTCCTTCGCCTTCTCGCCGGTGACGTCAGCCCTTACCTCGCCGAGCCGGTCGGCGACGCCGAGGCGGTTTGCGGCGATGCGGGCGCTGAGCACCATGCAGGCAGCCAAGGAGGCGTAGAGCAGGTCGAGCGGGTTGAAGCCCGGCGCGCTTGCGGAAGTCACGACATCAACCGTGCCGCCGGTCGGTGTGGTGACGACAGGTAATCCGCCGCGCTGGAGCACGGCGGAAGCGCCGGTGGCGCGGGTTCTTACCTTGAGCTCGCTCATGGCAGGTCCTTTTCGGTCATTGGCCCGACGAAAATCAAGGGCGCGGCCGCCCCGACTGGCGTCCTGCCCTTTCCTGCCCATGGTATCGATCTCTCCCGACAAGATCGATTGCTTTGTTGGCGCGAAAATCGATCGCCCCGATCCCTCCTGCGACTGAAAAGTCGAAGCTTATTAGCGGTTCCTAAACTGTGAAGTGCTATGCCTTGCAGATCAAAGGGGGCCGCGCAATGAACGCCTTCTGGCGAATGACGGGATTTGCGTTGATCCTGCTGACCGGCGCGGCGACGCTGGCAGCACTCCACATCGGCTCCCAACGTGACTTCGCGCTCGCCAAGGAGCGCTATCTGGAGAACTCCCAGGCCGCATCGCGGGCAACCGCCAAAACCGTCGAAGACGCATTGCGCGCCATCTATGAGAACGTCCGAACCCTCACCTATCTGCCAAGCGTGCAGAACCTCGACCGTCACGGCACGAACCTCGGCGACGAAGGCCGCGCCACGATCCAGCAGATCTACAACAACCTGGCCAACAACGTTTCCATCTCCGAAGTGTACTTCTTGCCGCTGGACTTCGATCCCGACCGCTACGATCCGGTGACAGGCAAGCTGGAGGAGCCGATCCTCCAGTTCGACCAGTTGATCGTGAACGCCAGGGCGAGAGCCGAAGCCGCTGATGCCAAAAAGCCCGGGAAGCTGGACGATCAATCGCTGACGCGGCCGGCCGAGGAGGTCGAAACCTATGAGTACCACGAACTTGCCAGGCAACTTGCCTGGCTGAAGGCGAACTATCCGAATTCGAGCAACATCGATGGGCTCAACGTGCCGATCATCGGCACGAAGGAGCTGATCACCTGCGACAACACGGATTTCATCCACAGCGGCAACGACGCCGACCGATCGGGCTTCATCCTTTCTGTTCCGGTCTTCTCGGCCGACGGCAACCTGCGCGGCTCGGTCTCCGCCATCATGCTTACCTCGGCGCTGAGAAAGCTCCTGCCCAGCACCGACTATGTCATCGCCAATGCCGACTACGGTTTCGAGTCCGACCAGCATCGGCTTTCGACGTCTCTGGCGGCCGCCACCCATTCGTTCACTGCGCCCGATCCAAATCTGATCTATTCGGAAGTGATCCCGCTTTCCCTTAACGATCCGAGAAGCGCGTGGCGGCTCTGGGCCGGATTTCCGAACAGCCGGTTCGAGAACGACGTCGACGTCCGGTCGGTGCGGCAGTTCGAACTGGCGAGCTACGCCGCGACTGTTATCGTCACCTTGCTGGCGTTGGTGTGCTGGTATGCGATCGCCCGCACGATGTCGATGCAGACGGAAGCCGCCGAGACACTGGAACGGCGCGTGGAGGAACGCACGGCCGAGATCCAGCACCTCGCAACCCATGACATCCTCACCGGCCTGCCCAATCGCGGCCTGCTGGCCGACACGATGGACGAGGCCCTGAGGAGCCTGAGAGGCGGCGAAAAACTGGCCGTCCACTGCATCGACCTCGACCGCTTCAAGCCTGTGAACGACACTCTCGGCCATCCGGTGGGAGACGAGCTCCTGCGCGCCGTGGCCAGGCGGCTGAGGCAGCAGGCCGGCGACACGGCCATGGTGGCAAGAGTGGGGGGCGACGAATTCACCATCCTCCAGCTCCTGCTCGATGGCGACGAACAGGCAGGCGCGCTCGCGAGCCGCGTCATCCATGCCCTCTCCGACGAGTTCTCCATCCAAGGTCATACGATCAGTATCGGCAGCAGCATCGGCCTGGCGGTCTTTCCCGACGACGGACAGAGCTCGGATATACTGATCCGCAACGCCGACCTCGCCTTGTACAAGGCCAAGATGGAAGGCAGAGGCACCTGCCGGTCTTTCGAACCCGGAATGGACGCGCGATTGCAGGAGCGCCGGCAGCTCGAGTCTGAACTGGCGCAGGGCGTGGCAAACGACCAATTCGTGCTGCACTATCAGCCGCTGCACGACGCAAAGACCTCGAAACTCACCGGCTTCGAGGCACTCGTGCGATGGAACCATCCGCGTCTTGGCCAGCTGCCGCCGTCGCAGTTCATACAGCTCTCGGAAGAGGTCGGGGTTATCGACAGCCTCGGCGAATGGATCATGCGGCAGGCCTGCGCGGATGCGGCGAAATGGCCCCTGCCCGTCAAGATCGCCGTCAATCTTTCGCCGGCCCAGTTCAAGCAGCAGGGGCTGCCGCTACAGGTTGCTTCGGCACTCGCTGCTTCCGGCCTCCTGCCGTCGCGGCTGGAGCTCGAGATCACCGAGTCGGTGCTGCTGGCGCACAGTGAACACACGATCCAGACCCTGCACAGCCTGCGCGATCTCGGCGTCAGCATCGCCATGGACGATTTCGGAACCGGATACTCCTCCTTGAGCTATCTGCGGTCCTTTCCGTTCGACCGCATCAAGATCGATCGAAGCTTCGTCAGCCTGATGTGCGAAAGCGGCGAGAGCCGGGCGATCGTCAAGGCCGTGGCCGAGCTCGGCACCACGCTCGGCATGACCACGACCGCCGAAGGGGTCGAAACCGAGGACCAGTATCGTCTCGTCAGGGAGAACGGTTGCACGGACGTGCAGGGATGGCTGTTCGGACGCCCGATGCCGGCATCCGAGCTCTGCACGCTCTTTGAACAATCAAGCGCCCTGACGGCCTAGACGAGGCAATTCTTGTGGACTGGGGAACAAAAGGCCCGCCGAAGTCCTCGGCACCGGCAGGCTCAGAGATGTTGCCAAATCGCCTTGAGCGGCGAGCCGATCGCCAGCTCGATTCTCCGCAATTGGTCGGCACCAAGCGACGTCGCGCCAGGATTGACGACCGTAAGAGCGCACGTGCCGAACGCAGCGGGCCATCCGTAGCTGAGATCGTTGAGCGATGTGGACTTGCCGCAACAAGGCGTCACGATCGTTAGATTGCTAAAATCCGAAGCGGCTGCCTGGCCCATGGCATCGCCCCACCAATCCTCAAGGTCGCCTCCGCAGAAGGCGCAATGGACGCTTTCCGTATTCGCGCCTGCGTCGAAGAATGTCACCCCTTCCTTGTATGCGACTCCGATATGTTCAGCTTGGGGGAACAATCCGCGCGCGATCCCGACTGCCGCCTCAGCCGCCGTCTCATCGGGCTGCCAGAGCGGGTCGGATGAAACCAGGTGCAGGTAATTGTCGGACATGGCACCTTTTGTGGCAGGAAGACCGATCCTTTCAAGCCATCAATCCGTAGCAATGCTCCCCTACCCAATTGCCAAACGCAACCGGACCGCCATGACACGCTGGACATCCGCGGCCTTCGCAACCTTCGCCGGCATCGCCGTCCTCTGGCCGGCGGACGGCCTGCCGGCGGGCAGCGTTTCTCCGGGTCCGCTATCGCGCGCGGAAGCCTTCGCCCGCGCCGCGGCGCTGACGGCGCTCGGGCGACAGATGTTCTTCGACCCGTCGCTGTCGGCTTCAGGCAAGCAGGCCTGCTCGTCCTGCCACGACCCCAATCATGCCTTCGGTCCCGCCTCCGCCTCGCCGGTGGAGATGGGCGGACCGAACCTCGACCAGCCGGGCCTGCGCTCAGTGCCGTCGCTGCGCTACCTGCAGGCGGCGCCCGCCTTTACCGAGCATTTTTACGACTCCGAGGACGAGGGCGACGAAAGCGTCGACAATGGCCCGACCGGCGGGCTGACCTGGGACGGACGTGCCGACCACGGCAAGGACCAGGCGAGGATCCCGCTGCTGTCGCCCTTCGAGATGGCCAACAAGGATGAAGAGGCCGTGGTCGCGGCGCTGCGCAAGGCGCCTTACGCCGACGCCTTCAAGGCGGCATTCGGCGCCGATGTGTTCGACCATCCGCAGGACGCCTTCGATGCGGCGATAGAGGCTCTCGGCACCTTCGAGCAGAGCAGCGCCGATTTCTACCCCTATTCCAGCCGCTATGACGCCTTCCTCGCCGGCAAGGCGCAACTGACCGCGCAGGAACTGCGCGGCCGCGCCCTGTTCGAGGACGAGGCCAAGGGCAATTGCGCGAGCTGCCACCTCAGCCAACCCAGCAACAATGGCGAGCCGCCGCAATTCACCGACTACGGGCTGATCGCCATCGCAGTGCCGCGCAACCCGGCGATCCCCGCCAATGCCGACCCCAACTATTTCGACCTCGGCCTATGCGGGCCGCTGCGCACCGACTTCAAGGGCCGTTCAGAATATTGCGGCCTGTTCAAGACACCGACGCTGCGCAACGTCGCGCTGCGCAAGAGCTTCTTCCACAATGGCCGCTTCCACACGCTGCGCGAGGCGGTGGCCTTCTACGCCAGCCGAGACACCGATCCCGGCCGCTGGTACCCGAAGAACGCCGACGGCACGGTCGACAAATTCGACGACCTGCCAAAAGCTTACTGGGGGAACCTCAACACCGACCCGCCCTTCAATGGCAGGAAGCCTGGCGACAAGCCGGCGCTGACCGACGCCGAGATCGACGACATCGTCGCCTTCCTCGGCACGCTGACCGACGCCGACCAGGCGGGGCAGTGACGGAGGCCTCCAGTGTTGCCCGAGCGCACGCTGCAGATTTGCCGTCGGCATCGAATCGACGTACTCGGGCATATGTGAGCTAGATCATAGGACGGCCATGAAACGCCTTCCATATTAGAGGCTCTTCATGGATGGAGTCTCGGATGAGATTCGTCGCTTTACAGGACCCGACCGACCGCTGGACGGTGTTTGATACGGCCAATGAGGAGCCCGCCGAATTCGGCGGTCGCGTGCTTATTGGCCTGACGTCGCATGAAGCGCTGCGGCTCGCGGCCGCGGCCAACGATGAGGCGGGGTGCCTGGAAATCAATGCGCTGGGGTCTGGTCAAGGCCGGTAAGGCGGACCAGTTCCCCTTTGCTCCAGGAAAGGCGCAAGCGAACAAGCGGTTGAGACGGCGCGCTGCCGGATTGATTCAGGTCCTTCACCCTGCCGGCGCGTAGCGGCTGACCACCATGCCACAGGCATAGGCTTTCGATCCAAGCAACTTCAGCCTGGCGAAGCCGCCCTGGTCGAAGATGCGGCGGCCGCTGCCCAGCACCGTCGGGTTGATGAAAAGCTGGAACTCGTCGACCAGGCCGGCTGCGATCAGCGCCGAGGCAAAGCCGGCGCCGCCGAAGACGGCGATGTTGCTGCCCTCGCCCGCCTTCAGAGCGTTGACCTCGCGCGGCAAGTCCCCGCTGGCAACACTCGTGCGCTCCCAGCGCGAGGCCTTGAGCCTGTCGCTCAGCACCGCCTTGCGCGCTTCGACGATACGCTGGGCAAAGGCATAGAAACGATCCTTCGGGAATTTCCGTGCCGCATTGCTCCAGTGGTTGAGATAGCCCTCCTCGGCCATCTTGCGGCTGAGCAGGATGGTGTCGACGGTTTCGAACACAGCGTTGAAGTCCTGCTTGAGCTCGCCATCCCAGCCACTGTCGTCGCCCCACCCCCAAAGCTGCCAGCGATGGTCTTCAGCGGCGCCGACGAAGCCGTCGACCGACATCTGCATCTGCAGGATGAGCTTTTTCATCGCACGGTCCTCCTTCCGGGTGGTGGTTTACTTTTGGAAGTATTGACCTGCAGGACAAATGGTGTCAATTGTAAAGTGATTTAAAAATGGAACCGTAGCCATGTCGACCAGGGATAGGTCCGGCTGTCCGATCAGCCTCTCGCTCGAACTCATCGGCGACCGCTGGACGCTGCTCATCATCCGCGACCTGGCCTTCGCCGGGAAAAAGCATTTTCGCGAATTCCTCCAATCGGCCGAAGGCATCTCGTCGCGGACGCTCGCCGAGCGGCTGCAGACGCTGCAGGATGAAGGCATCCTCACCCGCAGTGACGACCCGACCCATGGGCTGAAGGCGATCTACCGGCTGACGGAGGCCGGCATCGACCTGCTGCCGGTGTTGGCGACGCTCGGCGCCTGGGGCAGCAAATATCGCAAGGCCGATGATGACCTCGCCCGGATTGCCGACGAGCTGGCGGCCGGCGGCGAGCCGGCGATCAAGCGGATGAAGGAGAAGCTGAGGGCGGAACATTTGGGGTGAGGAGCTTTCAGCGGCGCTACCTCACGCCCCCTACGAAAATGACGATCGGCATCACACCTCGTAGTAATGAACCTCCAGCAAAAGGCATCCCGTCTGCGATCGAAAGGGGCCATGATAGACACCCGGTGGCCGGCAGGCGTAAGTGTTGGGAGCAAAACTCTGCGCCGGCTCTTTGGGTGACGCCGCGCCGACGATGAGATCGCCGGAAAGCAGATAAACCTCTTCCCAGTATTCGTGCACAAACGGCACCGAGGTGAAGGCGCCCGGCAGGAACCGGAGCAACCGCGTCCGGCTGCCCGTCTTGCCTGCTTCGTCGAGGTAGCCGGCAAGAATCTTCTGTTCGATGCCGGGCGGATAGCCAGGCGGCCTATGCCAATCCTCGCCCGCCATTGCGACAGCATGAAATTCCTTGTGCTCCTTGTGGATAGGCACGACGAACCTCAAGCAGCATCCAAGGCGCCGCGACCGGCTCCATCATCCAGGGAGTAGCTGTCCAGCATGTGGTCGACGAGCTGCGTGCAGCGGTCCCAGTCGAACGTGCGGAAGCTGTGCCCCTTGGTGACGAAGCTGGCGCCGGCATAGAACATCTCGTACTGGGTGTGGCGCGAGGCGAATTCCGAGCCGACCGCATCCCAGGCCAGCTTGAAGAACTTTACCCGCCCCTCCGATGAGGTGACCGGCGACTGCTGTGTCTTGTCGATGAGACCGCGCAGATGCGGATCGGCGAAATCCTGGGCCGAGGACGGCACCATGATCAGCCCGCCACCCGCCAGTTCGCGCAAAGCCGTGATCACCTCGCAGTAGAGCTGCTGCGTCAGCACCTGGGCGGAATAGAGCGTATGGGCATCCGGCACGAAATATGCGCCACGCATCCGGCCTTTCACCTCCATGGCGTGCACCAGCGCGTCGACCATGGCGTTCTGCGCCGCGAGCTGGCCCAGTGCTTCGCGCACCTGCGGAAAGCCGATGACGCCGTTCGTCTCGGCGATGCGGCGGGCGATGCCGGTGAGAAAACGCATCTTCACCATCAAACGGATCTGCGCCTGATAGTTCTGGAAGACGTGTGCCGGAGTGGCGTGGAACTGCCGCTGGCACATGGCGATGTCCTGGCTGATGAAGACGCGGTCCCAGGGAACCTTCACATCGTCGAAGTAAAGCACGGCGTCGTTCTCGTCGAAGCGGCTGGCAAGCGGGTTGTCGAAGACGCTGACAGCGCTTTCCTCGTAGGACTTTCGCGACAGGATCTTCAGACCGCCGGCATTCATCGGCACCGCGAAGGAGACCGCATAGGGTTCGTCGCCTTCACGCAATGGCTGGATGCAGGTGACCAGCACCTCGTTCGCCATGATGCCGCCCGTCGCCAGCATCTTGGCGCCGCGGATGGTCAGGCCGCCTGCATCCTGGTCGACGACGCCGCCAGTGAGGAAGCGATCCTGTTGTTCGCTCGCCGGCTTCGAACGATCCGCCTGCGGATTGAGGATGGCATAAGTAAGGTAGAGTTCGTTGTCCCTGGCGAAGCGGTAATATTCGGAAAGCGCGCCTGCGCGGGCCTTGTCGTAGGCTTCGAACACTTCGATGCCCATGAACATGCCGGAAATGCATGAAGCAACGTGGTCGGGGGCGCGGCCGAGAAAGCCGTAGTGAAGCTCCGTCCAGGCTTCCAGCGCGCTGCGCCGCTCGACAAGCTCAGCAAGGCTGCGCGGCAGCTGCCAGATGCGGTTGGCGCGGCGGCCGCCGCCCTCGGGAACCTCAAATGTCATCAGTTCCCGGTTGTCGGGCCGTGCCTGGAAATCATAGAGCGCGCCAACCGACCGAATGGTTCGGCGGAAGGCCGGATGGACGGTGACATCGCCGGCCGCCTGCCCGTTGATATGGACCTGCCTGCCGTCCCTCAACGTCTCGATATGCTGTGCGCCGGTCTTGATCATCTTGCCCTCCCTTCGTGCCAAGAAGTCAATAATGGATGTCGAGTGGCCAGAGCGGCGCCACGGTCTCGCCCGGCTGTAGCGCCGCGTAATGTCCCTTGCTGAAAACCAGGGGCCGGCGGTCACCGAAAGACCGGAACTGCCTGACCCTCGCAATGAAGAGGACATGGTCGCCGGCTTCGTGCCTGGCCCATGGCTCGCAATCGAACAACGCCGCGGCGCCGGGCAGCAACGGGGCGCCCGAGCCGGCCTGTCCGAAGCGCACACCCACCCATTTGTTGGAGAGCGGCCGCGCGAAGCGGTTGGAAATGTCCCTCTGGTTCTCGGAGAGAACATTGACCGCGTAACCGTCGGCCTTCTCCCAAAGCGGCAGGCTGACTGCCTTGCGATCGATGCTGAAGAGGACGAGCGGCGGCTCGAGCGACAACGAGTTGAACGAGCTCATGGTCATGCCGAGCCGTACGCCATCGGCCAGGCAGGTTACGACGCAGACGCCTGTCGGGAACTGCGCCAGCGCCTGCCGGAACGCACGCACGTCGAAAACCGTTTCCTGCTCGATGGTCACGCCCGCCCTTTCGAAGCCGTCCGTCAAGTCATCAGATCAAGTCACTCGCTGCCTGCCATTGTCCCTGTTGATAAGTCCTGAGGTCGCCACCTGCGCTCGGGCGGCCCATCCGGCCGCAACCGGCAGCCGCAACGCGACGAACGTGCATGCCAGATGCTCGGCGACTGCCGCGGCCGCCTGTTCGGGATCGCCGCGGCGTATTCCCTCAACAATCGCGGCGTGCTCGGCAAGAACGCTCTCGCCTCGCCCGCCGGAAATGGTCATTACATGCACACCCATGCGCAACTGGCGGTCTCGCAAGCTCTCATAGAAATCGGCGAGCACCGGGTTGCCGGCCGCGCGCACGATGGTGCGATGAAATTCCCGATCGCATTCGATGAAGGCAACCGGGTCCTGCAGCAGATCCACCTGCTCGGCGATTAACCGGTCCAGCTCGGCTGCAAGCATCTCGCCGAAACTCGCGGCGCGGCGGGAGCACCACTCCTCGACCAGGCCACGCGCCTGCATGACCGCTTCGATGTCGGCCTCGGTGATGGGGGGCACATAGGCGCCTTTCTTGGGCACGATCCGCAGCAACCCGTCGGCTTCGAGCCGCAAAAGCGCTTCGCGCACCGGTGTCCGCGACGTTCCCGTGCCGCGGCAGACCTCCGCCTCGGTCAGGAACGTCCCTTCCTGGCTGGGCAAAGTGAGCACGTGCTGCTTCAGCCAGCGGTAGACGATGTCCTGTGCCGCGTCGACATGACCGCCCAAGACAGAAGCCCCGGTTTCGCGTCGCTTACTCATAGACAACATGTATACATCATGCTTACATCTCGTTCAAGCGTTCCGCTGCATTGCACCCTGTGCAGCACGCCGCAGGCCCAGCCTCGGTCGACAATGACTGCCCGTTCCGTTTTCAAGACTTCGCAATTAGAATGAACGCCGGCTGAAGCTGGATTTGCCGCCATGATCGTCCAGGCCTGCATCAACGGCGCGCGTCCCGCCGATTTCCACCCTGCCCTGCCGCTCGACCCGGACGCCATGGCGCGCGACGGCGCGGCTTCGCTCGTGGCGGGCGCGGCCGAACTGCATGTCCATGCGCGCGGCGCAGGCAGGCAGGAAAGCCTTGCCCCGGAAGCGATGGACCGGACGGTGGCGGCGCTGCGCCGCGCCTGCCCCGGCACGCTTATCGGCGTCTCCACCGGCGCCTGGATCGAGCAGGACGACAGGCGCACGCTCGCGGCGATTGCCGGCTGGCATGAACTGCCCGACTACGCCTCGGTCAATCTCAGCGAGGCGGCGGCGCCCGAAGTGATGGAGGCCCTGCGCGGCCGCGGCGTCGGCATCGAGGCCGGGCTTGCATCGATCGGCGACGCGCTCAGGCTCGCCGGCCTCGACCATGGCGGGCGGGTGCTGCGGGTGCTGATCGAGATTTCCGAGCAGACGCTGGACGAGGCTTTTTCGGTTGCCGACGGCATCGAGAAGGTGCTGCAGCGCGAAGGCATCCGGCGTTCCATCCTGCTGCATGGCGAGAACGCCACCGTGTGGCCCTTCGTCGAGCGGGCCGCGGCGCGGAAATTGTCCACCCGCGTCGGACTGGAGGACGGGAAGGAATTGCCGGACGGCAGCGTCGCCGCAGGAAACGCGGCGCTGGTGGCGGCGGCGGTGAAGATTTATCGCAAGGCGTGACCCCGGCCAAAAGTCAGCCGAATTTCGTCAGAGGCTCGGCGGTTATCTCGACCCATTCGCAGCGCCGGCTGTCGTGGTAGAAGGATTGGAAGGGCGGCGGAAACGACGGGTCCGCGAACGCCCCCACCGGGATGGCGGTAAGGCCGGGCTGGGTGTCGATGCGATAGTGGACGGTGGTACCGCAGTCCGGGCAGAAGCTGTAGGTGACGCGGCCGCCCTGCTCGCCGATGCGCGTGAACTGCAAGGCGCGCCCCTCTATCGCCACGTCAGCTTCGGCAAACCGGACATTGTAGCTGAAGGCGCTGCCGGTGCGCCGCTTGCAATCCAGGCAATGACACACCGAGATGCGCACCGGCTCGCCGGCACAAGTGGCCGACAGCTGACCGCACGAACATTCGGCGCGACGCGTGACCATGCTGGCTCCTTTCAGCTCATGCTTCCCCAGGATCGCGCACCTTAGGACGGTTCGTCGCCCCGGCGAAGGACGTCAGGCCCGCCAGGTCGCCAGGTCCGCCAGAATTCGCGCCTTCACCGCGGAATCGGCGTAGCTCGCATGCACCGATGTCGCGGCCAGCTGACGGATCGTTTCGCCATCCCAGCCGAAGGTGTCGGCGCAGGCGGCGTAAGAGGCTTCGAGCGTCGTGTCGAGCAGCGCCGGATCGTCGGTGTTGATCGAGACGGGGACACCGGCCCTGCGGAGCGCATCGATCGGATGTTCGGCAAGCGACGGATAGACGCCGAGCGCGATGTTGGAGATCGGGCAGATGCCGAGCGGAATCCGTCTCTGCGCAAGCAGGTCAACCAGGGCAGGCTCCTCGATCACCCGCACCCCGTGGTCGATGCGGTCGGCGCCCAGCAGTTCGATGGCATCGCGGACGCCCTCGGGACCGCTCGACTCGCCGGCATGGACGGTCCGCCGCAATCCGGCCGCCGCGGCGCGGCGGAATGCCTCGGCGAAGCGCGGGCCGGTGCGGCCGGCGGCCGCTTCGTTGCCGTCGATCGAAAGCGCAACGACGCGCGGGTGCCTGGTCCTGCCCAGCAGCTCCACCAGCTCGATCGCTTCCTCCGCGGACTGGGTACGCAAGAGGCTGACGCAAAGCCCGACCGGCGGATATCCATCCTGCTCGGCGGCCGCAAAACCCGCATCGAACGCGTCGATCATCCCGGGAATATTCCTGTGCCAGTGCGGCCAGTGCGTCGGGTTGACGATGACGTCGGCATAGCGCACGCCGCTCTTGGCCATTCGCCGCGCAAACTTATAGGCGGTGACCGCCAGTTGCTCACGCGTGCGGAACGTGCCGCACAGCCAGTCGAGCATTTCGAGGAAGCTCTTCAGATCGTGCGCCTCGAAGAGCCTGTCGCGCGGGGCACGCAACGGAATGCCGGCCTCCTCGCAATTCCTGATCACGTCGTCGGCTTCGAAGCAGCCCTCGACATGGATGTGCACTTCGGCCTTCGGCAGTCCGATATAGTCGGTCAATAAAGCCTCCCGATCTGGTGGCCGAATTAAACCACGGGCGACGCGGTCGGCACTTCAAGAAATGATTGAAAGAATTTTGTGGAGGTCGAACTGGTCCTCACTGCGTGTCGGCGTTGGCCCTCAACTCGGCGCGCTTCTCGTCCGACACCACCGCCAGATCCAGCACCTTCTGCAGGCCCGCGGCGTGGCGGAAGTTCGGCTCGGTCTGGACGCCGCTGCCGACGGCCTCGACGAAGCGCTGGTAGTTGGTCAGCACGGTGCCGGCATCCAACACTTCCCACTTCGCATTTTCGACATTCTCGCCAACGCAGGCCTTCAGCAGCGAGCCTTCGAGATTGTGCACCACCTCGATGCCGCCCTTGTCGCCATAGATGCGCAGGCGAAGCTCGTTGAGATGGCCGGTCGCCCAGCGGCTGGCATGCACGACGCCGAAGGCGCCGTTGGCGAAGTCCAGCGTCATGGCGAAGCTGTCATTGGCGTCGAGGCCGTAGTCGCCGATGCGATTTTCCGGCGCCTTGTCGAAAGCGCGCAGCCGGCAGAAGACATGATCGATGTCGAGGGCCGCGCCATAGCTCGCGAAATCGAGGATGTGGATGCCGACATCGCCGAGCACGCCGTTGGAGCCGTGGCCGCGCGACAGCCGCCACAGCCATTTCGGGTCGGTGCGCCAGTCGCCCCAGAATTTCGACACCAGCCAGCTCTGCAGATAGGACGCCTCGACATGGCGTACCGTGCCGATCTCGCCGGCCTGCACCATCTGGCGTGCCTTCTGCAGCGGCGCGACATTGCGATAGGTCAGGTTGACCATGTTGACGACGCCAGCGGCCTCCGCGGCATCGGCCATTTCGTTCGCCTTGCCGAAATTCTCGGCCAGCGGCTTCTCGCATAGCACCGGCTTGCCGGCGGCAATCAGCGCCATCGTGGTCGGATGATGGATGCGGTCCGGCGTGACATTGGCGACCGCATCGAAATCGCCCCAGTCGAGCGCCGCCTCCAGCGAGGTGAAGCGCTTCGGGATCTTGTAGGCATCGGCATATTCGCCGACGCGCGCCGGATCGACATCTACGGCGCCGACGATGTCGACGCCCTCGATGGCGCTGAAGCGGCGGGCGTGCTCCTGCGCCATCCAGCCGGTACCGAGTATCAAAAGCCGCATTATGCTTCTCCAAGCGGATTGGTTCGATTCAAGTGATATGGCGCAATCTGGCCCAAGCGTTGTCTTCGCGCAATTCCCGAATGCTTTAGCGGAAGCCGGCCTCGCCGGCCGCGTGCAGCTTGCCGCCGCGCTCGACGATCGGCTCCAGCGCCTTCTCGACGGGCACGTTCGGCGCGTTGAGGATCGCCGGCTTCGACCCCCGCGGGTTATGCGCCCACTTGACCGCGTTGCGCAGCACCTTGTGCACGGTGGCGTCGTGATAGGTCGGATAGGTTTCGTGCCCGGGGCGGAAGTAAAAGACATTGCCGGCGCCGCGCCGGTAGGTCAGCCCCGAGCGGAACACCTCGCCACCCTGGAACCAGGAAATGAACACCGTCTCCAGCGGTTCCGGCACGGCGAACTGCTCGCCATACATCTCCTCGTTCTCGAGCTCGAAATAGTCGCCGATGCCTTCGGCGATCGGATGGCTGGGGCTGGTCACCCAGAGCCGCTCGCGCTCGCCGGCCTCGCGCCATTTCAGCGTGCAGGGCGTGCCCATCAGCCGCTTGAAGATCTTCGAGAAATGGCCGGAATGAAGGATGATCAGCCCCATGCCTTCCCAGACCCGGCGGGCGACGCGCTCGACCACCTCGTCGGCGACCGCGCCGTGGTCCTTGTGGCCCCACCAGACGAGCACGTCGGTCTCGGCGAGGCGGGATTCCGGCAGGCCGTGCTCGGGCTGCTCCAGCGTCGCGGTCGAGGCGGAGATCGCCTTGTCGGCGTTCAGCGCGTTGGCGATGGTCGTATGCATCCCTTCCGGATAGATGCCGGCGACCACTTCGTTGGTCCGCTCATGGATGTTCTCGCCCCAGACGACAGCGCGAATTGTCATGGTGTCCTCGTGAATGATTGTGAGGGTGGAGCCGCCCCGCGCCATAGATAGCGCCTTCGGTTGGTATTGGAAGCGGTTTTCGACGATCGGTTGCAAACGCCGGCGTCTTCGCCATCCCAGAGTCTGCGCTCCGCTTCGCGTTGCTCCGCCCTGATATGACGAAGCTGCGGTGGACAGCGCCAGAGACCCCGCCAGCCCGAAGTCTCCTTCCAGAACAATAACATACGCCCTTATGCTCCCATGTTGATTCAACCGCCGCAACCGATTGGCAATCGCCATGCCTCGGCTACAATACCGGCCATGGGCGAAGTGCTTGTAGGCGCAGCAATCTTTGCTTGTCTGACTGGTGCCGCGCTGGTCAGCCTGATGGTCTATGAGCAATTTCCCAGCCACCACCGCCAGGACGACACCAGCGCCGTGGTCAGGCTTGCCGCGAACCTCTTCGTGGTGATGTCGTCCCTGGTGCTCGGCCTGATGGTCAACTCAGCGAAGAACACATTCGAAACCATCGACCACAACGTCCACAATTTCGCGACGCAATTGATCATCCTCGACCGATCGCTCAGGCAGTATGGGCCGGAGACGGACAGTGCCCGCGCCTCGCTCGCGGCCTATCTGCAGCGCGTCGTCGAGGCCACCTCGGCCAGCCAGAAGTCGCCGGCGGTCGCCAATCAGCTCTCGGAACTGCTGCTCAACCAGGTCGGCGACCAGTTGGCGGCCCTGGCCCCGCCCGAGGCCAGGCATGCGGCGGTGCTGCAAAGCGCCACCCAGCAGTTGCAGAAGGTGATCGAGCAGCGCTGGGTGCTGGTCGAACAATCCGAAGGCGTCATCCCCTCGCCGCTGATCGCCCTGCTCGTGGCATGGCTGATGCTGATCTTCGCCAGCTTCGGCTTCCGCGCGCCGCGCAATGCCACCATCGTCGGCACGTTCGTCGTCTCGGGCGCGCTGGTGGCGGCGGCAATCTATCTGATCGTGGACATGGATTCGCCCTTCTCGGGCCCGATCCAGGTCTCGCCGGCGCCCCTGAAAAGGGCGCTGGCGGAACTGACGCAGTGAAAGTCACCGGCGGCTCAACGCCTCGACCAGCAGCCTGGCGGCCACATCGGCGCCGTCGGCGCGGATCAACTGAGCGACCGCGCCAGCCCGGACGCGGGATTCGGGAGCCGGCGCCGTCGCAAGCGCCGCCGACAATGACTGCGAGCTCGGCATCGCTCCGTCATGCGCGGCACCGATGCCGAGCTCGGCCACGCGCCGCGCCCAATAGGGCTGATCCCCGATCTGCGGCACCACCACCTGCGGCGCCCCTGCCCGCGCGGCGGCAAGTATCGTGCCGGCGCCGCCGTGATGCATGACGGTGCACACACGCCGGAACAGCGCTTGCTGGTTTACATCGCCGACAGCAAAGCAGTCGTCGCCATCGTCGATCGGGCCGAGCTCGGCCCAGCCATGCGCGATGACGGTGCGCCGGCCCAAGGCGCGGATCGCCTCGATAGCCGTGCGGCCGGCCTCGCTCGCGACCGCAATGGAGCCGAAGCCGACATAGACCGGCGGGGGGCCGGCCTGGAGGAACGCTTCCAGCCGGGCGGCGAGCGGCCGCTCGTCGGCCAATATCCAGGCGCCGGTCTGCAAGGCGTCGGTCAGGTCCGAAGGCAGCCACGGCCCCAGCACCGGGTCGCAGGCAAGCAGGACAGGATCGCCGAAAACATGGTCGCGAACATTCTCCACCGCGGGCAAGCCGAGCGATGCGCGGTGGCTGTTGATCGCCTCGCCGAACAGCGCATTCTTGGTCGCGATATCCGTCTGCCACAGCAGCCGGTTGTCGCTCACCCCGGCTGGAAGCGGATGTCCCGGATATTCGTGCGGCCGCTGATGTTGCGATGGCAGCCAGATGGGGCAGAAGGTGCCAAGGATGTAGCGCATGCCGTGTTGCTCCGCGACCAGCCGCGCGGCCGCGCAGGACGGAAACAGTCCGCACGCCACCACGGCATCGCAGCCTTCGGCAGCCGCGGCCAGCACATCGTATTGCCTGGCGACGATCTCGGCCGCTTGGCCGGAAATGAGCGCGGCCACGCCTTCGGGCGGCGACGATGTCCGGCGCCGGATCATCTCCTTCACCCATTCACGCACCGGCGAGAAGGCCGGCACCAGCGGCACGCCGGCGCGACCGCAGAGCGCGGCGAACTCCTCATCGCCGGGGACGCTCACCCGCACCTCGGCGCCGAGTGCCTGCAGCCGCGCGCCAAGCGCCACCACCGGTTCGACATCGCCACGCGAGCCGTAAGTCGACAACAAAATCCGCATCTGGAAGCTTCCCTTTTCCTAGGTTCAGGTCGAGGGCAGCGTTCATACGCCATGGCCGGGGTCTTGCCGCAAGTCCGGGGTGCGCCATATATGCTTTCTGGGAGGGAGAGCTTTCCGTTACCTCGTCCGCAACGCAATGGAATCGGCCGCTGCCTCGCCTGCAAGCAACGTGGCAGGGGCATCGAGCGTGCGCGTCGCGCATCCTGCGCGCCGATGGCGGCAAGGGTCGTAAACGTCAGGGATCGAAGGCAGGTTACCGGCAGCAAAGCTGCTGCCGGCACAATGGACTTGGATCAGCCCTGGCGCCCTTCCTGGGCGACCTGGGTGGGCGATCTGGTCAAGCGCGGCACAACGACGAGGCGCTTGATCTTGCCTTTCTTATAGGCGGACAGGAAGCGCTGGTAGTCCTTGAAGACGACGCAGCCGTTGGATTCGGCGCGGCCGCCGCGCAGCATGTAGGTGTGGGCGAGCAGGCCGTTGCGGTTATATTTGTTGCTGCCGCTGGTCGGCGTCAGCCGGATCGCCTCGACGCCGTGGAAGCGCGATTCACGCATCGACAGATTGTAGGTGTCGGGCGGTGTCGGGCCAACATTCTTGCGGTTGACGAAGCGCGGCTGGTCGACCATCGAGCCGTACCCCGAATGCGCCTCGAGCTTCGAGCCGTCGGGCATGTAGACCGTCGCCGCCGAGATGTCGTAGACGGCGACGCCATTGCCCGTCGAAGGCGAATTGAACAAGCTCCCGAAAGCCCTGCCGAGGCCGCCGCGCTCAGGCGTGTCCGGCTTGGCGTAGGCGAGCATCTCGGAAGGCTGCGCCTTGCCGCGCCTGGCCGGCGCGGCATTGATCGGCTTCGATCCCTGCACGCCCGGGAGCGTCTGGTCGGAACTTCTCAGCGAGCGCGGCGACTGCTGGCCTTCCGCGGTATCGACGGCGGCCGGCTGCGGCTTGGCAGGTTCCGGCCTGGCTGGCTGGGGCCTGGCCGCCTGGCTTGCCTGCGGCTTGGCAGGCTCGGGCTTGCGCTCGGCATTCTGGTCGGGTGCCTCAGTCGCGCGCTCGAGCGTGGTGCGCGGCCTCAAGCCCGGGACGACGATGCTGTCGGGCAAACCATCCTGCGGCGGCAGCGAGGCGACCTGCACCTCGGCTTGTCCGTCGTCGGGAGCACCTGCCGAAAGATCGGGCGCCTCGCTGTTGGCGAGCGCGACAGCGGTCGGCACGTCGACCGTCTCTTCGGGCATGACATTGGCGAGCGCCAGCGCAAGTTCGGACGCACGCTTGACGTCGACCTGGCTTGAGCCGAAGCGTGCCTCGGCCGGACCGCTCGGATCGGTCTTGGCGGCGCCGCCGAAGCGGCTCGCCGCCGGCAAGCTCGCAAGGAGGAAAGGCGCGTTCTCCGCACGATGGAAGGCATCGGCGAGTTTCTGCGGCGACAGCCCGGCGCGCTTGACGACGCTGTCGAAGCGGTCGGCGACATCCGCGGCGGAAGCCTCCAGAACGACCTCCTCACGCGCAACCTTGATCTTTTCAAAAGCGACGCTATCCGGTGTCGCCGGCTTCAGGCGCGCCGCCTTGCCGTCATGGGTTACAGCCGAGGGCGCGAAGCTGGTGGCAAGACCGACACAGCCGGCATCGCAGCCGCCGGTGAGCGATCCGGTCTTGTAGCCGCCGGTCGCAGCAAGGCGCGGCGCCCAGGCGTT
The DNA here is from genome assembly GCF_004791585.1 of Mesorhizobium sp. M1C.F.Ca.ET.210.01.1.1. GTDB lineage: Bacteria > Pseudomonadota > Alphaproteobacteria > Rhizobiales > Rhizobiaceae > Mesorhizobium. Next base: position 90,198 of record NZ_SRUU01000021.1, on the reverse strand, counting down.
GGCAAGCCGGCGGCGCTGGTCGGCGAGCGCGATGTTGCGCGGCGCGACCAGGCTCTGCGGCAATCCGTTGGAGGCGGCGGTGAGCGAGGTGCTGACCGAATAGAGCCCGGCCATGGTCGCCACCGACCAAAGGGCGAGCGCGGCGCCGACAGCGGGCACCACAACCCAACGATGACCACCAGATTTCTTCGAAGTTACCCCCTCTTCAGGAGCGTCACCCCGGTTCTTCAAACGCAAAAACGCCATACGACCACTCTCAATCGGCATGCCGGTTTGCGGACCTGGCACCCGTCACGATCACAGTTCGCCTGGTGCCCCCTGCACCTTCACGCGTCTGTTGCCGATTGATTCAAAAGATGGACAAAGATGGTTAACCAATCCCTCCACCAATCGCCATTGTGGCGACGGTCCATACGAAAAAAGAGCCTTCCACGGTCTCCGCCACGGTAAAATGCTCTCCCTCACCCGCTTTGCTGCCCGTTTTTCCAGCCCCTGTCAAGAAACCGTGATGACTGGAACCGCGGCAACTTTGGCCGCGTAGGGAGCGATTAGGGTTAAAATGCGACCGCGCGGCGAGGCGCTGGAACAAGCCGGCCAAAGATATAGTGGGCCAGCAGGCAAGGCGGTCGAATGATATTGCCGGGACGGATTTTCCCCAAAAAAGTTACCGGCGCCGGGGCGGAGGCGATGACGAAACACTTGTACTGTCGCCTGGCGGATACTCACCGGCTCGTGGCCAGGCCCTGACTATGCTCGCGGTGTTCAGCGCGTTTCGTCGGATCCGTCGGCGACGCCGACATGATGCCGGTAGACCATGCCCCAGCCCTTCCAGCCGGTGAACAGAAGGATGAGGACCACGATCAGCGACAGGACCAGGCCGACCGGCACCACCGCCGCCTCTCCCTGGGCATAGCGCGAGTACCAGTTGTAGAGCTCGATCAGGACGACAATGAGGTTGCCGCCGGCGTGAAGCCACGCGTCCCGAAGGTTGCGGATCCGGGTATCGCCCAACACATCGGTCAGGCCGGCGAGAGCGGCCAGCGCAGCCATGACCAGACCGGCCCCCAGCAGCCAGAGCGAAGCGGTGACCCAGCCCGGATTGCCGGTTCGCCAGAAGACAAGGTCGCACACAAAGGTCGCGACGAAGAAGGCGATCGGGAACGGTATCAGCATTGCATGGACAGGATGGCCGGCAATGCTTGCGGTGCTGTGCGGATTGTGGGTGATCGTGTCGTGCGTCATCGTAATGCCTCCCGCAGGCGTGGCGAGCGCCGCCTCGGGCCACATCACAACTAATCACCGGCTGGCGGCAAAAAGCCGGATATCAATCGAACTCGGATGCGTCCGGAATGTTCCACAAGCTCGGCCGGTGTGCGGGCGCTTCAACGCGCGACAGCAACGGCCGACATAACCCCATATGCTGTTGCACGGATCTCGGCCGAAACCGAGCCAAAACAAACATTTATGTGCTAGTCTTGCGAACCATCGAACGAACGGCGGGTGATCGCGATGCTGGAAACGGACAAGGTATTCGCCGGCTCGATTCCGGAAAACTACGACCGCCATATGGTGCCGTTGATTTTCGCGCCCTACGCCACTGATCTTGCGCGGCGAGCGGCGGCGTTCTCGCCCGGCGCCGTCCTGGAGACCGCCGCGGGCACCGGCGTCGTCACCCGCGCTTTGGCGCCAAAGCTGTCTTCCGCCGCAAGCTATGTCGTTACCGACCTCAACCAGCCGATGCTCGACTACGCCGCTTCGCGGCAAGGACCCGACAGCCGCATCCAATGGCGCCAGGCGGATGCCCTGGCGCTGCCGTTCGGGGACGCGGCCTTCGATCTCGTTTGCTGCCAGTTCGGCGCGATGTTCTTTCCCGACCGCCCGGCCGCCTACCGCGAGGCGAGGCGCGTGCTGAAGCCCGGAGGACGGTTCCTGTTCAGCGTATGGGATCGCATCGAGGAGAATATATTCGCTGATGACGTGACGAATGCGCTGGCAAGGACTTTCCCGAACGATCCGCCGCGCTTCCTGGCGCGCACGCCGCACGGCTACCACGACAAGGACCTGATCCGCAGCGATTTGGAGCGCGCCGGTTTCTCCGACGTGGCGATCGAAACGCGAGCCGAGCAAAGCCGCGCTTCCTCGCCGCGCGTTCCGGCCGTCGCCTATTGTCAGGGAACGCTGCTTCGCAACGAAATCGAGGCCAGGGACGCAGGAAAACTGCAAGCCGCGACCGACTACGCCGCCTCGGCGATCGCGGACAGGCACGGCAGCGGCGAGGTTGCCGCCAAGATTCAGGCGCATGTCATCGTGGCTGTGGCCTAAGGCGTGCCGTGATCTTTCGCTCCGTGCGCTTTAGGTTTTTGATTTTGCGCATGTCTTCGTCCCGAAACCGGTTCCCACTTTCGGGAGACAGGTTTTAGGCAGTTCGGCTTCGCGCCAGGCGCGCATCGGCCAAACCGGGGACCGGCTTCGTCTTGCCGCTGAGCCGCGCGCCCAAGGTCAGCGCCGGCGGAAAATTGCGGACAACCGTTTCCATAAGCGCGGCGCCACCCGGGCCAAGGGCGATGCTGGCGATGGCTTCAGCGGCAAGGACCCGCGTCGAGAACAGTCCCCGCCAGGCCGCCCCATAGCGCCCGCCAGCCGCCTCGCGTTGCCCCTGCCCGCCCGTCGCGGCGCCGAGTTCAAGCGCCAGGAGCCAGCCGGACTGAAGCGCCATCGATATGCCCTCGGCGATGATCGGATGCGACTCGCCGGCGGCATTGCCAACTCGGAAGATGTCCTTTTCGTAGCCGGCGCGAATGCCTGGCCGGATCGGGCCGGCGGCAAGCCATGGACCGTCGAGGCAGGCCTGCTGCAGGGCCGCCCGCGCGCCCCTGCATGTCGCCATGATATGATGCTCGACGGCTTCGGCCGCCGAGACATGGCCGCCGCGCTCGCGGGCAAGGCTGCCGCGCAGCCGGACGAGCATGTCGCGCCTTATGCAGCACGAGATCGACATGCGGCCATGGTCAGCCATGACCATGCCGCCATAGCCGCCAGGAAACGTCAGCAGCGGCATCAGGTCCGGCGGCAGCGACGACCCGGTGAAATGCGCCTTGAAGCCGAGCAGGTCCGAGGGCCGGCTTTGCTTCTCAAGCTGGCTGGGCAGCGGCCCCGGCTCCCACGAACCGTGCGCGGCAACGATCACCGGCGCCAGCAACATCGCCTCGTCGCGGGACTTCTCATTTTCAATCCGCACCACCTGGCGGCTGCCATCGCGTTCGATGGCGACGGCGCGGCAGGGTTGGAAGACTTCTGCCCCGGCCGAGCGGGCCGCATCGAGCAGCAAGCTATCCAATATGTCGCGGCCGAGCGCGCGGCCGAAGCCGTCTCTTGCGGCAGGCTCGGATCGCACGCCCGGCATCGGCGCTTCGATTGAGCTGTCGCCGCAGAAGAGACCGACCCGGCGGATTTCGGGACCGGCCTCGGCGCGCCAGGAATCGCCGATCCCCAGCCGGTCGATAAGCGCCAGATTGCTTGCTGAGATGTATTCGCCGCACACCTTGCGGCGCGGAAACGCGCTCTTCTCCACGATCGCGACGACCCAGCCGCGCCGCGCGAGCGCCAGCGCCGTCGACGCGCCCGCCGGGCCGGCGCCGATGACGATGGCATCGTGGGTGGATGGCCGCCTCATGACGCATCCGCGGCCGGCGCCGCGCCGGCGAAGACATGAGAGAATGGCCCGGCGCGCCGCTCCTCCAGCGGGCTGCCGCCGGCGGCGCTCCAGAGGTGGGAAAGCTCGCTGTCGCGGAAGCCGGCGCGCACGCTCTGGGCGGCGTCATGCCTGGTGACGCCGTTGGCGCCGATCACGGCGAGAAGACCGGTCGCAGCCAGCGCCAGGCCCGCGCGCAGCGGTTCCGTCGCCAGGATAAGCGGAGCCATGCACTGCAAAAGCGAAAACAGGCGGAGCAGCCCGGCGTCATCGAAATGATGCAGGAAAAGGTTGACCGCGATCGCATCGAAGCGCCTGCCCTGAGCCTCCTCTGCCCAATCGAAGACGTCGGCGGTGATGGTTTCAAGCGTCCATCCGAGCCCGGCGAAATCCGCCGCGAGCCTTGGCGTGACAAGAGCGGCGCGATCGAGCATCGTCAGGTCCACCTCGCGCCAGTCGCTTGCCATGCGCCGGGCCACTTTCAGCATGAAGGTGCCGTCGCCGGCGCCGATCTCCAGAATGCTGCCGGGCGGCTTCGGCAGAAATTTCCTCATGAGCGAGGCCATGATCGGCGCCTGGAACATCAGCGCATTGATGCGCCGCAGGTCGCGGCGCGAGGCAAGCGCCCGCGCATCGTCGGCCGGGAGCCCGTCCAGGATTTCCGGGACGAGGCTGCGCTGGGCGAGCGCGCTCATGCGACGGTCCTGAACAGCATGGTCTCGGCCGTCAGCCCCGGTCCGAACGACATGCCGCAACCGAGCAGCCCGCCGGGCTTCTTCAGCATCTTTTCCATCACGAACATGACGGTCGGCGACGACATGTTGCCGTATCGGCGCAGCACCTCGCGCGAGGCTTCAAGCGCCGCGGGCTCGAGGTCGAGCGCCCTCTCGACGGCGTCGAGAATGGTGCGGCCGCCGGGATGCACGACCCAGAGGTCGATCGCCTCCGGCGCCCGTCCGCCGAGGAGGGCGTCCTGGTTGTTGCGCAGCGCCTGCTGGACCGCCGCCGGCACCTGGCCGGAAAGAAACATGTCGAAGCCGTGGTCGCGGATATCCCAGGTCATCAATTCCCGTCGCTCGTCAGCGACGGTGCAACAGAAGGAGTCGAGCTCGATGCCGGGCGGCTCGGCGGTGACGAGGCTTGCCGCGCACCCATCACCCCAGAGGCAGAAGGACAAGAGTTTTTCCAGTTCGCTGGTCTCCCTGATGTGCAGGGTGCAAACCTCGATGTTGACCAGCAGCACCCTCGCCCGCGGATCCGAGCGGACGATGTGGCGGGCAAGCTTGAGGCCGTTGACCGCCGCATAGCAGCCCATGAAGCCGATCATCGTGCGTTCGATGCCGTCCGGCAGGCCGCAACGCCGAACCAGGTCGAGGTCGATGCCGGGCGCCGAGAAACCGGTGCAAGAGGTGACGATGAGATGGGTGATGCGCGACGCCTCGTCGCCGAGGTGAAGCCCGTCGACGCCGTTTTGCGCCAGGACGGGCGCGGCCTCGCCGAACATCGCCATTCTGGCGGCCGTTCCGGGGAACGCGCCGCGCCTGAAGGTTCCGGCAAGGTCGACCGACGGCCCTTCGGGGTCGAGGGCGGGCGCGAAGCAGGAGAAGCGACGCTCGATGCCGGCGAGGCCGGCCATGCGTTCGAATATCCTCCTGCGATCGGCGGCGAGCATGGAGGCGGCATAGCGCAGAAAGAACTGATGGACTTCGTGCTCCGGAACCGCTGTCGCGATCCGGTTGATATAGGCGTTGGCGGGCATGTTCTGTCTCCCTGGGCGTCGGGCACGGTGCGCGCGGCTGCCGGAGGGGTTCCTTGCTCATAGACGCCGATGTCAGCGCCAGGCGTTGAGCGTTGCCTGTTCAATAAACGTTTCAGAAAACCCGTTTCTTCCAAGCGTATGATTCCAGATCAAGAACTTCGCAAAGGATCAGGCGCAAAATCAAAGTGTTACAGTCCCTTCCGCAAGCGGAAGACGCGCCGTGCCGCAAAGGGCATGGGAGCTGGCTCGAAGCTTCGGCCTGTCGGGCAAGGGCCTCGGGCCGATCACTTGCTGCCCTGCGCCGTTCCGGGCACAATCAGGACTCCCTGATCGCGCTCCGAATATCTGAAGCCGATGAAGAACAAGGCGATGAGGATGAGACAGAGCGCCAGCACGATGGCTAGGGTCCTTCCCGGGTTTTCGGCAGGCGGTTTGTCTTCCATGGCAGTTCGCCTCGCCTATAAACCCTGCGAGAGCGGCAAGGGTTCCGAACTCAAGGCGCGTTGCTCAATTGGGGAATGCCGAGTGTCCTGCCGCGATCATGTGACATCGATGACCACCATCAGTCCGCCGCCGCCCTTCTCCTCGACATTGGTGTTCGTGGTGTGATGCGGGATGTGGCAGTGGATGAGCCATTTGCCGGGACGCTGTGCCCTTCCAGACGACATCATAGCGCTGGCCAGGTCCGACATTGACCGTGTCCGCAAGGAAGCGGGCCGATGGGGAAATCGTCTCGCCGTCGCGCGCGACGACCTCGAACGGGCCGCCATGGATGTGCATCGGGTGGATGAAGCCGTTGTTGGTGATCCATTCGCCGAGGGCAAATTGCCGCCTGACAATGGCGAGACGGTCTTGATGTCGCAGCAGTGGGCAATCACCGGCTTGGGGGCTTGCAAAAGCCGCGCTTTGCGATCAGCCTGACGCAATGATGGCTCGGCTTTCGCCAAAACATCTTCTGGTCATGCTGTTCGCGGTCTTCCTGACCGCCGGGTTCAGTTTGTCCGCCGTACAGGCCAGCACCATGTCGGTCCGCATGACGGGCGCCATGGCCATGCCCGCCGATACGGGCATGGGCAAAATGGCCGAGTCAGACATGAAGGGCGATTGCAACGCCTGCCTCAAGGACAAGGGCGACAAAGGCAGCCCGATGCAGTGCCCGCCGGTCTGCATCGCGCCAGCGCTCGCTGTGCTGCCGCAGGATTTCGGGGTGACGCCGGTCGCCTTGGTGCAGCATCCATCGGCCTTGCCCACCCCGTTCCTGCACGGGCGAAGTTCTCTGCCCGATCCATACCCTCCCAGACCCAGCGCCTGACGCCGTTTCAGCCGCAACACGGCTGATGCCCGGCGCCTGACCGCCTGCGCGCGCACCGTTGCGCCGTGGGCGCGCATGGCAATCCGGGTCGATGTCGAGCCGCTCGCCATCGATCGAGGTCGCAAAGGGTTTGAAGGGTGAATTACGATTTCCGTTACACCGCGTCGCGCCGCGGATTTCTCGCCGCAGTGGCGGGCGCCGCCATATCCGCGTCGATGCGCACAGCCGTCGCCTCCGCCATCGACGAACGCCAAATCAAGGTCGCGCCGGGCGAAACCCGGTTCAGTGGCGCCGACGGCCCGCCTACCGCCGTCTGGACTTACAATGGCACTGTCCCCGGCCCGGCGTTGCGGCTCAGGCAAGGTCAGCCGGTTCGCATTACCGTCGAGAACGGGCTGGATGAGGGCACCACCGTCCACTGGCACGGAATCCGCTTGCCGAACGCCATGGATGGCGTGCCGGGCCTGACGCAGCCGCCCATCAGACCTGGCGAAAGCTTCGTCTACGAGTTCACGCCGCCGGATGCCGGCACCTTCTGGTATCACCCGCATGCCGACAGCCTGGTGCAGATCGGCCGCGGGTTGGCCGGCCCGCTGATCATCGAGGAGGCCGAGCCGGTCGCAGTCGACCGCGATCTCTTGTGGTTGCTGCAGGACTGGCGGCTCACCAAAGACGGCCGGATCGCCGGAGGCTTCGGCAGCATGATGGATGCCTCGATGTCCGGGCGGGTCGGCAATCTGGTGACCGTCAACGGGCAGGCGCAAGGCGGCCAAACCGTGCGGGCCGGCGAGCGCCTCAGGCTGCGGCTCGCCAATGCCTCGCTTGCCCGCATGATGGCGCTCCGCTTCGAAGGCCACCGGCCGATCGTCCTGGCGATCGACGGCCAGCCCTGCGACGCGCACGAGCCTGAAGATGGCCGCCTGGTGCTGGCGCCCGCCATGCGCATCGACATCGCGCTCGACATGCAGGGCGATCCCGGCAGCCGGCATGACGTGATCGACGACTTTTACGACGGCCTCGCCTACCGGCTAACCACGCTCGCCTACGACAAGGCGCCTCCGCTGCGGGCGCATCCGCTTGACGCGCCACAGGCCCTGCCGCGCAATTCGCTGCCCGAGCCCGACCTGGCGAACGCCGTGCGCCAGGAGATCGTGCTGCAGGGCGGCATGATGGGCGGCGGCAAGCTTGCCGGAGTCGGCGGCATGACGGGCATGGGGATGCCCGGCATGAACGGCGGCGCTGCCTGGGCGATCAACGGCATGTCGATGACCGGCGACGGTCATGCCGGCATGGCGCCGCAGTTCACGCTTGAGCGGGGCGCCTCTTGCCATCTCACCATGCGCAACGAAACCGCCTGGTGGCACCCCATGCACGTTCATGGCTTTAGCCTCTCCGTACTTTCGCGCAACGGCTCGCCGGTGCCGCACCGGCAATGGCAAGACACGGTGCTTCTAGCCCCCAGGGACGTGATCGAATGCGCCTTCGTCGCCGACAATCCCGGCGACTGGATGCTGCACTGCCATGTCGCCGACCACCAGATGGCCGGTTTGATGACCGTGTTCCGGGTGACCTGATCCGATCCAACCCATCAACCAAGGAGAACTGCAAAATGAAACTGACCTACGCACTGACCGCCCTCGGCCTTGCAATCGCAACGCCGCTGCCGGCACTCGCCGCGACGATCGAGGCGGTGATGTACAAGAACCCGCAATGCAGTTGCTGCGAGGCCTATGCCGCGTATCTCGAACAGAACGGCTTCAAGGTCGACATCAAGCCGGTCAACAATCTCTCCCAGATCAGCAGCGATGCCGGCGTGCCCGCCGACCTCGAAGGCTGCCACACGATCATGGTCGACGGCTATGTCGTCGACGGCCTGGTGCCTGTCGATATCGTCAAGAAGCTCTTGACCGAACGGCCTGCCATCACGGGCATCACACTGGCCGGCATGCCGGCGGGTGCCCCTGGCATGGGCGGCGAAAAGACGGAAACCTGGACCGTCTATGCCTTCACCAAGGACGGCAAGGCGCCGACCGTCTATGCGAAGGAGTGAGCGTCCATGACCGCAGGCAAACTGGCCGTGGCCCTTTCGGCAATGCTGCTTGCGGCCTTGCTGCCCACAGCGGCGGCAGAGGCGCCGCAGAACTTCGCCGTTCCCGACACACCCGCCGCAGACCGGAGATCGGCTTCGCGGACGCTGCCGGCCAGCCGAAGACACTGGCCGCCTATTCCGGCAAGGTGGTGCTGCTCAACATCTGGGCGACCTGGTGCGCGCCCTGCCGCCAGGAAATGCCGACGCTCGACCGCCTGCAGGCCGAGCTCGGCGGGCCGGACTTCGAGGTCGTCGCCCTGTCGATGGACCGCAAAGGCCCCGACGCCGTGAAGAAATTCTTCGCCGAGACCGGCGTCACGCACCTAGCCCTCAACATCGACACCTCTGCCCAGGCGATGTTCACGCTTGGCGCCGTCGGCCTGCCGATGACGCTGCTGATCGACCGGCAAGGCAAGGAGATCGGCCGGCTGATCGGACCGGCCGAATGGGATGCCCCCGACATGGTCGACTTCATCCGCGGCCGCATCGCCGCCAAATGAGAAGGAAATGACATGACAAAGAGAGAGTTGACCCAGGCCGGGGACGATTCCGCGAGGGAAGGCGCCGACAATCCGAAAGCGCTATCCGCCGACATGAAAGGCAGTGGTTGATGCTTTCCCCGGTGCAAAGCCAGCCGGCGGCGCGGTGTGTTTCGTTGGTTCGGGACCAGTGGATGCGTCTGCTGTGCGGCCTGTTCGCTCTGACGGCGCTGGCCGTCGGCTTCGCGCATGGCGCAAGGGCGCATTCGCTGGATGAGGTTGATGCGATGCTGCGGAGCGACGAAAAGTATTTCCAGCAGATCGACAAGCCGCTGCCCGACTTCACGCTGCGCGCCGCCGACGGGCGCGTGGTGCGGCCGGCCGATCTCGCCGGCAAGGTCGTCGTGCTCCATTTCATCTACACCTCATGCCCGGACGTTTGCCCGCTGCATGCCGAAACGGTCGCCGAGGTCCAGAAGATGGTGAACTCGACACCGATGAAGGATCGGGTCGTCTTCGTCAGCATAACCACCGACCCGCGGAAAGACACGCCCGATGCGCTCAAGGCATACGGGCCGACGCACGGACTGGACCCGGCCAACTGGCTGTTCCTGACCACCGCCCCGGACCAGCCGGAGGATACGACCCGCAAAATGGCGGAAGCCTTCGGCCACAAGTTCACCCTCACCGACGACGGCTACCAGATGCACGGCATCGTCACCCATGTGATCGACAAGGAGGGTCGCTGGCGGGCGAACTTCCACGGCCTGAACTTCCAGCCCATCAACCTCGTCACCTTCGTCAACGCGCTTACCAACAATGTCGAGCGCCAGCACCATGAGCAGCACGAAGGCTGGCTGGCGAAACTGAAGAACCTGCTGTGAGGCAGCCGCTTTCGAAAAGGAAAGGGAAACACATGTTCACCAGGACGTACACGAGCCGATTCTTCGGAAGTATCTTTCGCACCATCCTGCTCGCCGGCCTGGCGGGATGGTTCCTGCTCAATCCAGTCCTTCTGGGCGCGCGGGGACCGGCATTTGCAGCCGGCGAAATGTCCCAGGACCAGCTCGACCAACGGATACACGACTACATTCTGGCGCACCCGGAGGTTCTCATGCAGGCGCTGCAGAGCCTCGACGAGCGCCAGCGTCAAGCGGAGGCGGCCGAGGCCAGGAAGGCGCTCAAGGCGCGAGCGGCCGACATCTTCCACGACAAACAGAGCCCCGTCGGCGGCAATGCGCAAGGCAATGTCACCCTGGTCGAGTTCTTCGACTATAATTGCCCCTATTGCCGAATGATGGCGCCGATCATGGAACAGGCCGTAGCCGACGATCCGCAGCTCAAAATCGTCTACAAGGAATTTCCCATCCTCGGCCCCGATTCCGTGTTCGCGGCCAAGGCCGCGCTCGCCGCCGACAAGCAGGGCAAATACGCTGCGTTTCACAAGGCGCTCTATGCGACAAAGACAAGAGTGACCGAGGCGGTCGTGCTCAAGACCGCCGCCGAGGCCGGGCTGGACGTCGAACGCATGAAGGCTGACATGCGGCAGCCGGACATCCAGGCATTGATCGACCGCAACACGGAGCTGGCCCAGGCGCTGCGGATCACGGGGACGCCGGGCTTCGTCGCCGGCGACCAGATTTATCCCGGCGCGACCGATCTTGCGACACTGAAGACATTCGTCAATCAAGCGAGGGCCGCCAAATGACCGACATCCCAAACCGGCGCACGATTGTTCTAAGCGTATTCGGCGTCGCCGCGGCCGCAGGACTTTTCGAGCTGCCGGAGGCGGCCGGCGCCGCCGAGGATTCGGAACTGGCAAGGCGCTTCAAAGAGCTCAGCGAGAGCGGCAACAGCACCTGCTCGGCAAAATTCACGGATTCGATCGCGACCATGCCGGCGACGGCTCGCATCAAGGGCTCATGCTGCAGTCCGATGCAACTGAAGCGCTATGGCGAGCAGGTGCAAGGGCTCGCCAAGTACCGCGCCATCCCGATGATCCCCGGCGATCCGTATGACATTGCGGTGGCGACCGCGCAGCAGATGATGCCGTATTACGATCTCAAGCTCACCGGAGACGAGCAGAAGGCCTATGACTACGCGATGGCCAATTCCGAGGAGAAAGGTCCCTGCTGCTGTCCCTGCTGGCGCTGGAAGGTATATGGCGGACTGGCGAAATACCTGATCCACGAGCACCGCTTCACCGGGGAGCAGATCGTTGACGTGTGGGACCTTTCGGACGGCTGTGGCGGAGGTATGTAGGAGCAGACAGGGGCTTCGGCCTGCACCTGCATCCTGGTCGTCCTGACGCGATGAGCTAGGTTACCTTGCAGTCGCCGACATGCGCCGGCGAAGTCAGGCTTTCGCGATGGAGGATGATTGCCATGATGGGCGGCATATGGACGATGGGCGGCATGGCCGTCATCTGGATCCTGGCGTTTGTTGCGCTCGTGCTCGCGATCGCGGCGCCCGCCAAGTATCTAAGGACCTGACCGGATTGGCAAAGCGGAGCTGATGACACTGCTCACTTCCACCCTCACCTGTCCCCTTTGCGGACATCAGGCTCTCGAGACGATGCCGGCCGACGCTTGCCTCTTCTTCTACGAATGCCGGGAGTGCGGGACGTTGCTTCGACCGAAGACGGGAGATTGCTGCGTGTTCTGCTCCTATGGAGACGTTCCGTGCCCGCCGATTCAGGAGGCCCGCGCGGGACGACAGTCCGCGTGTTGCGGCGACAGAGATCGTCACGGCTAGCGAAATCGCGCCGGATCGTGAGGCTCGCCCCGAATCCACGAGCCTGGTCCGATCGGGCTTGACCTTCCAGCTACTGGAACCCTTAGGTTCGGTCGCGAAGTCTTCCGGCGGCGCGCCTTCCCAATTGCGATCAGGAGAAAAAGATGCATCGACGCGGTTTTCTGGCGGCAGGCCTGGCAACGATTCTGTCGGGCTCTCGCGCGCTAGCGCAGATGAAGATGGACGGCATGTCGGACATGGACTCCATGCCGGGAATGGGCGGCCATGCGGGCCATGACATGGGCGCCATGTCGAATGGCCCTGCCGCGCTGCCCGAGGGCGAGGCGCTGCGCGAATTGCCGATGCTCGCCAACGAGGCCGGCCAGCCTGGCCTGTTCAAGGCAAGGCTGACAGCGGCGCCCGCGACAGCGCGCTTTGCCGCCGACCAGGACACGCCGATCCTCGCCTATAACGGCATGAGCCCGGGGCCTATGATCGAGGCGCATGAGGGCGACCGCGTCGAGATCGCTTTCGCCAACCGGATCGAGGGCGAGCAAAGCACCATCCACTGGCACGGCATGCCGGTGCCGGCCGACCAGGACGGCAATCCGATGGACCCGGTGGCGGCGGGCGCGGAGCGCGCCTACGCCTTCGAGCTGCCGGAAGGCAGCGCCGGCTCCTACTGGTATCATCCGCATCCGCACGGCAAGACGGCCGAGCAGGTCTATCGCGGCCTTGCCGGCGCCTTCGTCGTCAAGGCCAAGGCCGATCCGGTGCCGGCCGCCTATGGCGACACGGTGCTGATGTTCACCGACCTTCGCCTTGCTGCCGACGGCTCGATGCCCGACAACACCATGATCGACCAGATGAACGGCCGCGTCGGCGACCATGTGCTGGTCAACGGCCAGAAGAACCCGCGGCTCGCCGTGGCAATGGGCTCGAAGCGGCGCCTGCGGCTCTACAACGCCACCAATGCGCGCTTCCTCAGGCTTGCCTTCGATGGCGTGGCGATGACGATCATCGGGACGGACGGCGGCCTGCTGGAGAAGCCGGTCGCGGCCGAGGAGATCATGCTCAGCCCGGCCGAGCGCATCGAGCTGGTCGTCGCCTTCGACAGGCCGGGCGCCGCAATGCTCACCACGCTCGACTATGACCGCGGCTGGATGGGTGCCGGCCGGCCGGCGGACGCCGGGCTGACGCTGCTCACCGTCGATGTGTCGCAAACGCCGGGAGAAGCGATGCCGCCGCTGCCCGAGCGACTGAGGCCGATCGCGCCGCTTGGGCGGCCCGCGGTCAGCCGCCGCCTCGTCTTCACCGAGACCATGGCGATGAACGCCACCGGCATGGAGATGGGCTTCCTGATCAACGGCAAGGCCTTCGACATGGGGCGCGTCGACATCGTCGCCCGGGCCGGCGAGACCGAGCTCTGGGAGATCGTCAACCAGGCCGACATGGACCACCCGTTCCATGTCCACGGCACGCAGTTCCAGGTGATCGAGCACGAGCGCGACGGCAAGGTCTCGAAACCGCCCTATCTGGCGTGGAAGGACACGGTCAACGTAGCGCGCGGCGAGACGGTGCGGCTGCTTTTGCGCCAGGAGCGGCCGGGGCCGCGCATGTATCACTGCCACATCCTCGAGCATGAGCAGCTCGGCATGATGGGTATCGTCGACGTGCAGGCATGAAGTCCGGCATCGGGTACGCGGCGATGATGCTGGCGCTCGCCGGCGTGCTCACCGCAACTCCATCGCAAACGGCAGCCGCAGGCGATCCTGTGGTGGCAGCGCGCCAGGCCTCGATGAAGGAAATGGCGGCCGCGGCGAAGGCGATCGCCGAAATGTTCGACGGCAAGCGTGCCTATGAGCCCGCTGCCTTCAAGGCGGCTGCGAACGCGCTCAGCGCCCGCACTGGCCCTGCCCTGATCGCCGAGTTCCCCGCGGGCACGCTGGGCGCGCCGTCCAGCGCCAAGCCGGAGATCGACCAGGCCCGGCCGGAATTCGAAGCGCTTGCCCGCCATATCGGCGCCCTCGCCGGAGCGCTCGCCGCCAAAGCCGGGAACGCGCCTGCCGCGATCGGCGACGACATGCGCATGGGAGCGGGACTGCCGATGGATGGCGGCAGCCTGCTCGGCAAGCGCCCAAATGCGGCAGAGGCCAATCCGGCCACGATGCCGGCCGAACACCTCTTGCACCTCATCCTGCAGGACTGTTCGAGCTGCCATTCGAAGTTCCGGCAAAAGCAGGAGTGAGGCGCGCCTAAGTAGCCCGGCTATCGGCAGACACTTGTCCTGCACAGTAAAATCAGGTTGTGCTAATATATTGCGGCCATGCTCATCCGAGCATGACAGGTTTAGGGAGGATGCGATGAAAACGATCAATCGCAGGTCCGCAATTGCTCTCGGCGTGACGGCCGCCGCGGTGGCGCCCCTGTTCACGACGACAACGTTTGCGAAAACCAAGAAATACGGTCCGAAGGAAGGCAAGGAGATCGCGCCCGGCGTCAGGCTTGTGGAAGTCGGCACCGGCAACTCCGACATTCCCGCCTACAAGAGCATCGCAATCGTCGATGTCGTGTTTCAGCCCGGAGCGCATGCGCCGCAAACCGTGATGGACAACGACATGGTGTGCACGATCACGTCAGGCGCATTCACCATCAAGAAGGCGGACAAGGAGTTCAAGCTCAAGGTGGGTGACATGTATACCTGCTCCAAGGGCAAGACCGACGAGGCGACGAATACGAGCAAGGAGGTCGGCGTGCATCGCATCGCCGTCCTGGTGCCTGCCTGATTGAGAAAGGAACGGCCGGCCTACCGCTCGGCGCGACTCCGGCCGCTCTCGATATCTCCGTAGCGATCCTTCGCGTCCCCTCTGCCCTGTCGGGAGGGGGCGCTGTCCCGTCAGCGTCAGAAGATTCCCCACTGTCGCAGCAAACACACCGTGCCAGTCAGGCGGGCTTGTGTTCTCGAACGATGCGCCACTCCTGCCAGATCAGCCATAAGACGATCGCGTCGAAGACGGTCAGCACGAGCAGGCCGGGCGAATGTGTGTAGGAGTAGCGGTAGACCTGGTAGACCATGAAGGCGCCGAGCGCCGCGAGCGAAGCCGGATAGGCCCATAGCTTGCCGCGCAGCAGGCCGATTACCAGCAAAAGCTTAATCAGCCCGTGGCTCAGCAGATAGAAGGCATAGAACTGCTTGCTGGCGACGGAGAACTCACCGGCCATCCGCGACAAATGGCTGGCTATGAAATCGTTCGGATCTTCGATCAGCTCTTCCTGGGTGAACATATTGACCCAGGACGCGATGGTATCGGTGGTGACGAGGTAAAGCAGGATGCCGCCGACGCACTCGATCAGCGCGTGGGCACCTTTCAGCCATACGCTGACCTCAAAGAGCTGATGAATGCGATGCTCTTCGGCGGGCTTCAACGATCGACCTCACGGCAGACAAGGGAAACCAGACAAGAATGGACGCATCTCTCACGCACTGGATCAACTCGGCTGCCGGCATCAGCCCGCTCCTTGATACGACAATGATCGCCATCTCACAAATCGGCGTGCCGCTGATGGTGCTCGCGGTGGCGGTGCAGTGGTGGTCGAAGGCAGACCGTTACCATGTGCGCCATGCCTGCCTGTCGGCGGGGCTGTCCTTCTTGCTCGGGCTCGCGATCAACCAGGCCATCCTGCTTTTCGTCCACCGGATCAGGCCCTACGACGCCGGTGTCACGCATCTGCTCATCGCGCCCAGCGCCGACTGGTCGTTCCCGTCTGACCACGCGACCGCCAGCATGGCCATCGTTGCCGCCTTCGCCATGCAAGCGCTGCAGCGCCGCACGCTTGTCTTGTTCGCCGCGGCGCTGCTGATCTGCTGGTCGCGGCTCCATATCGGCATCCACTATGCCGGCGACGTCGTCGGCGGTGCCGTTACCGGGCTTGCGGCCGCTCTGGCGGTGCGGCTTTCCTATCGCGAGAATTCACGGCTGGATGTCTTCGCGACGAAGATTCTGTAGAGACACTAGCCGCGATTTCGACCTGCATCACAAAAGAGACGCGCTAGCCCGGCTATATGCCGGGCTCATGCATCACAGGGTTCGGCAAATCGAGAAACCTGCAGGCCTTCGCGCTCGCCGAACGAACCCGGCAGGCGGAATAGCGACCACCGGCGATAGCTGCAAATTGCACCGATCAGATTGTGAGAAAATTAATCAGCGATTTCTAATATTATTGGTCACCCCGGCAACGAACCCGGCATGGACCCATGACCAAGAACATCGGCAATGCCAAACCCAACGCTCCGGCGAAGGAGCTAAGACCCTCGCCACTCGGCAGAATCGCGCCGGCACTTTTCCCGCTGGTGGTCGTGGCGCTGGGCTATTTCGTCGGCAAGCAGTTCCTCGGCTTCTGATCAGCGGCCGGCCTTCATTTTCATAAACCGATTGCAAAATGCAATCGGATATGCATCCTTGGCGTCGCCAGAATGGAGGCGCCGATGGCGAGGATCGTCTATTCGATGCTGATGTCGCTTGACGGCTACATCGCCGGGCCGGGCGGCAATATCGACCTGCCGGTGCCCGGGGAAGAATTGCACCGGCATTTCAACGAGGACATGCGGCGGACCGCCATCGCGCTCTGCGGGCGACGCCTGTACGAGACGATGCGCTTCTGGGACAGTCCGGAGCGGGAAACCGCCGCCACCGAGGTCGAGCGCGATTTTGCCCGCGCCTGGCGTGAGACGCCGAAGATCGTGTTTTCGACGACGCTCGGCGAGGTCGGCGCCAATGCCCGCCTGGCCAATGGCGACGCCGTCGCGACGGCAAGATCGCTCAAGGCGGAGACGGAGGGCCAGATCAGCGTCGGCGGTGCCGGATTGGCCGCGCATCTCGCCCGCGCGGGCCTGATCGACGAGTACCGGCTCTACATGCATCCGGTCGTGCTCGGCGGCGGCAAGCCGTATTTCCAGCATGGATCGTCGCTGACGCTGACGCCGCTTGGCAGGGAGAGGCTTTCACAGGGCGTGACGCTGCTGCGGTACGCGCCTGCCTGAGCGCCGCAAGTTCGAGACGGGCGAGGCCGGAAGAAGGGGGAAAGGCCGCCCGCTCGGCCGTTTGCGGCGCTCCCACTGCTTTGGTCCTAGGGCCTAGGTCGTTCTTGCCCTTGCATGAGCACAAGAGCATGTTCGATGCAGCCGGCAGGCTCGCAAACTCCGGTCAGGCCCGGCCGCCGAACCCATACACCCCCCCAGGCTGCCGGGCCGCCGGCGAGCCTTTGGCCGCGTCAAAACATCCGTTTCGAACCAGCCCCCATCGCGCGCCAGACATGTCCGGCCCTGCAAGCCGCGTGGGCGCGATCGAGACACGCTGCCTTGTCGTTGCGCGGACCGAACGGCATATCGAAGTCGAATTTCGCCAAGAGCGCACCCGATCAAATTTTGAGGCGGGGCTTTTGACCAACCCGATCGGCGTTTGCTCGACATTTCTTTATAAAATCGGAAATTTGCGAGCATCGAGCACCAAATCTCCTACTAAAGGCCAAGGAGAACAACCTTGCAGCAACTTAACGCACGCTAGATCGTATTGCCGTTCGGGGATCAATTTCTTGGGCCAAAGCGCTGGGGCCATTCATGGTGGCAGGCGAACCGGAAAGTGTCAGCGTGAAATTCATCAACGGCCAATGGCTGGTGCGCGTCGTCGAAGGCGACGAGCTGACCCATCGCCTGTTCGATATCCATGCGGAAGCCGAGGCCTTCGCCGAGGAGGAGCGCCATCGGCTGGGGCTGCCGGGCGAGCCGCCGACCGAAGAGCCGATCGAGACAAGGCGGCGCGGCGGCCGCGGGCGCTGACATTGGCCCCCCTCCGTGACGGGTGGTTTGCGCTTGGCGCGAAAATGCGGGAACAATCGGCGGACAGGAAGTGCTGCCGATGTGCAATCTCTACAATATCACCACCAGCCAGGAGGCGATCCGCCAGTGGACCCGCGCGCTGCGCGACATTTCAGGCAACCTCGAGCCTTCGGTCGATATTTACCCAAACCAGTCGGCGCCGGTGGTGCGCAATGCCGCCGACGGCAGCCGCGAGCTCGCCAGGCTGCGCTGGGGCATGCCGACGCCGCCCGAGCGCATGCGCGGCAACGCCGACTCCGGCACGACCAACATCCGCAACCCGCAATATGCCCACTGGCTTCCCTATCTCGGCGTCGAGAACCGCTGCCTGGTGCCTGTGACGAGCTTTGCCGAGCCCTCGCCCAAGCCCGGTGACAAGGATCCGGAAACCGGCGTGCAGAAGAACTTCTGGTTTGCTCTCAGCGAAGAGCGGCCGCTGTTCTTCTTCGCCGGTCTGTGGACGCCCTGGCAAGGCGTGCGCAAGGTGAAGGAAGGCCCGGGCGACCACGAGCTTTACGGCTTCCTGACGACCAGGCCCAACGCGCTGATCGTGCCGATCCACGAGAAGGCGATGCCGGTCATCCTGACTACAGAGGAGGAGACCGAGCTGTGGCTCACCGCGCCATGGTCGGAAGCGAAGAAGCTGCAGCGCCCCGCCCCGGACGACGCGCTGGTGATCGTCGAGAAGCCGGCGACTCAGATCAAGTTTCCGGCTGAGCCGCCGGCGCAGGGATCGTTGTTTTAACCCCTCGCCTTCTGCAGCACCCAGATATAGCCCTTGGGCGGGTGGTCCTGGTCGATGAACTGGGTCTTGACCTCCGTGTCCTTGCGGCCGCAGCGCTTGCAGCGGAAGCGGACGGCTTCGAGCGGCTTGTTCCAGCCGGCCACCTTGGCCACGTCGTTCGCCTTGAAGCGGCCGACATGGTAGCAGTGGCGGCATTCGACGATGAGCAGCATGTTGGCCTTGGCCGCCCGGCCGACGCTGTCCATGGGTCCGGCCATCTCTCATGTCCGGTCTGAGCAATCCTCGGGCAGCGGCAGCAGGCCGAGCCAGGCGGCGCGGAAATCGGGCTCCCTGCCCGCGACCGCGCCCATCACCTCATGCAGCCGCTCCACCAACCCATTGATCCGCCAATACATTTCGCCATTGGTCTTGAGGTTGAGCTGCGCCGCCAGCACGGTCTGGCGTAGCGCCAGCGCATCGCGAATGATCGCCTCCGCGTCCGACTGGAACAATCTGTCATAGCGGCCCTTCCGTTTGCCCAACGCGGCTCTCCCATATCTCGAGCGACCGCCCCATCCCTACAAAAATAGGAACCCATTCCTCGCCGAGTCAATTCACTCTTGACATTTTTGTTCACTTTTTGTTCACATGCTAATGTGAGCCAAAGGGAGCCTCGCCATGGATCACATCGTCAGGCTAGACAGTCGCCAGGAAGCGGCGCTTCAGGTGATCGCCGAGCGCTTCATCGCTGCGCACAAAGGCGATCCTGTGAAGGCGCTGAAGGAGATGATCGTGCTCAACGGGCATCTGCAGGATCGCCTGGATGCGCTGACGGCGCCACGCAAGGTGATGCGCTGATCCTATCTACCAACGCTGTTTCCGCTCTACGGCGCCCCCCCTCTGTCCTGCCGGACATCTCCCCCACTTGGGGGGAGATTGGCAGTTCTGGCGCGGTGCCCCTTCCGCATCGCCGGTAGTTGACGAACGCCGACCGGCTGTCGCAGGCAGACGCCTGGCTTCAGGCGGCACGCAGACCGTGCTTCGGACGCAGGTTCTGGTTCATGCGGAACAGGTTCTGCGGGTCGTAGCGCTGCTTGATCTCCAGCAGCCGGCGATAGTTGTCGCCATAGGCTGCTTCGACCCGGTCGGTCTCGTCCTCCGGCATGAAGTTCACATAGGCCGTGCCCACGGCATAGGGCCTTGTGGCGTCATAGATGCTGCGAGCCCAGTCGATGCAGGCCTTGTCCATGGCCGGTTCGCGCCATCGGGCGTGGACGTTCATGACGAAATGCGAGCTGCGCTGCGGAAACGCCGTGGCATCCGTCTTGACGCGGCCCGCCACGCCGCCGACATGGCCGAAGAATACTTCGCATTCGGGACCCGGAAGCCTGGCAATCGCCGCCGTGGTGGCCTCGATCGCGCCGTCGGAAAGCTCGGTGAAGTCGTGGCTCTTCCAATAGTTGCGGGCGCCGGGCGCAAGCAGCGGGTCGAAGGCCTGCTGCCAGCCGGTGAACGGATTGAGACCGACGACGTCGGCGATCGGCGTGCCGATGGCGCGAAGCTTCCGCGTCGCCTCTTCGCCGGCCTGGATGTCGCCGCAATAGCACATGGCCAGCACCAGCACCTCCTTGCCGTGCCATTCTGCCGGCAGGAAGGGCAGCGGCGGCGCCTGCCGCATGACCACCCAGCACGTCAGCTCGTCTGGGGCGGTTTCCAGCGCTTCGCGATATTCCTTCAGCACCTTCCCGGCCTCGGCGAAGGGATGGACGACAAGCCCAGACAGCACTTGCGGTCCGAACCGGTGGAGCTGGAACTCGAAAGCGGTGACGACGCCGAAATTGCCGCCGCCGCCGCGCAGAGCCCAGAACAGGTCGGGGTTCTCGCTCTGGCTGGCGCGCAGCAGCTTGCCGTCGGCGGTGACGACGTCGGCGGAAACCAGATTGTCGATGGTCAGCCCGAATTTGCGGGTGATCCAGCCGAAGCCGCCGCCCAGCGTCAGGCCGGCAATGCCGGTGGTCGAGTTGATGCCGGTCGGCAGCGCCAGTCCGAAAGCCTGCGTTTCCCGGTCGACATCGGCAAGCGTGGCGCCGGGTCCGACCCATGCCCGCTTCGCGCCGACATCGACCCGCACCGATTTCATCAGCGACAGGTCGATCATCAGGCCGCCGTCGCAGACAGCACTGCCGGCAATGTTGTGGCCGCCGCCGCGCACTGAGACGAGAAGCTTATTCTCCCTGGCGAAATTCACCGCGGTGACGACGTCGGAAGCGCCGACGCAGCACACGATCAGCGCGGGCCGCCGGTCGATCATGGCATTCCAGATGCCGCGGACCCCGTCATAAGCGGCATCACCTTCCCGCAGCACCGTGCCGCGTATTTGCGCCGAAAGTGTTTCGAGTGCCGCGGCATCGACGGTCGTCTTGCCGCGTTCAAGGGTGGTGAAACTCATGGCATTCATGATTTCCTCCCGATCTTGTTTGTGAGCCCCTCCCTGAATTTTAGTGTGCTCTTATGTTAGACGCCGCGCAAGTTTTCGCCGGCAACGAGGCCCGCGTGGAACGGCGATCGTCTGAGCTAGATGAAGCCGGACAGTTCAGCCCCAAGCCCCTCTGTCCGGCAGGGCAGAAGGGGCGAAGGATCGCGGCTTTGCCGGTTGCGTGACCTTTTTGCGGTCGCGCGCCCTTACGCCTTCACGCGCTTCAGCGCCTGCGCCATGCAGTGGATGCCGCCGCCGGTCTTGGAGATCTCGCTCATGTCGACCGCCGCGACCTCGAAGCCGCGCGCCTTGAGCTGACCGATCAGGCTCTTGCTCGACGTCGGCGCGATCACCCTGTCCTTGCCGAGCGACATGAAGTTGCAGCCGAGCGCCATCGTATCCTGGAAGGGCACGTCGATGATCTCGTGGCCCTTGCCCTTCAGCCAGTCGACGATGCCGGGCTCGGTGCAGGCGAGGCACACCGCGGTGAGCTTTTCGGCGATCGGCACCACCATGAGGTCGATGTGGACATAATACTCGTCGATGAAGGCGATGCGGGTCTCCCAGCCTTCCTTGTCGAACCAGGCCTGCACCTGACGCGCACCCTCTTCCTGGGTGCGGGCGCCGCCGCAGCCGATCAGCACCACGCCCTCCTCGATGACGTTGAAGTCGCCGCCCTCGAAGGTGCCGGCCGTCACCATGTCGTAGATCGGGATGCCGAGCTTCTCATAGGTGCGGATGGCGGCGTAGTTCTCGCCGCGCCGCCACCAGTTGGCCATGGCGGTGATGAAGGCGCCGTAGGGCGTCATGACGCTGGAGTCGCGCGAATAGACCTGCATCGGCAGTTCCGGAGTCGGTTCGTGCCAGTGGATGTTGACGCCGAAATGCTCGTAGGCGGCGACGAGGTCCTTGTGCTGCGCCTGCGCGATCTGGATGTTGCAGGGCGCCTCGCGCAAATGCTTTCTCGACAGCGAGCTGGTCGACAGGTGCCTAAGGAAATTGGGCGAGCCGAGCAGCACGTCGGTCAGCGGATCGGTCTCGTTGGCGAACCCCCAGGCGGTCAGCGGCTTGGTGCCGCCATTGGGATTGCGGCGCTGCAGCGAGAAAGGCTCGGCGACGATGCGGTCATGGACGGTCATGGGGTTCTCCTCGATTGGCATTGTTGCGTGTCATGCGCTGGAGGCGGCCGGTATCCACCAGTCGCGCCCGCGCGCAGTGGTGACATATTCCGGCCAGCGGAAATGGATCGGCGGGTCATAGTCACAGAGCGGCGCGATCCAGTTCAAGCCGCCAACGCCGCCGCCGGTGCGGGCGACGAACTCGTCCATCGCGGCATCGCGCGCGGTCTTGTCCTCGAGCAGGCGCAGCGTGGTGAGCGCAACCGCCTTCGCCGCGCAGGTCACCATCGGGTCGATGGTCGCCGAAATACCGCCCAGCGCATTCATGACCCAGGAGGGATAGGCGTGGCCATCCGCCGCGCGCAGCGCCGGGCGGGCGACGTAGAAGCGCGATGTCGGCGCGTGCCAGCTGATGTCGGTGTAATCGTCGGATGTCGAATTGGTTTGGGAAGGCGGCAGATCGCGGCGCAGGATCGCCTCGGCCTCCTGCGGTGAGATCAACCGCTCCAGCTCGTCGATAAAAGGATTCTCGGTCGCCTCGCCGCCGGCATTCACCTGGATCTCGCGCGCGATGGCTTTCGCCTCTTCGCCCCACTGCGGCGCACCGACCGTCGAAAGCGCCGCATAGGTGATGTCGGCCATGGCGTGGTTGGCGAGGCCTGGCCGCGACTTCGACACCCAGTGGCGCTCGTAGCGGCAGCCGCTCATCCTGGCGGCGGCTTCAGCGTTGCGGTCGAGCACGGCGGTCACCTGCTCGGCCATGGCAATGGTCGGCACGCGGATCATGTACTGGATCTCGGCGAGCCCCGCCGGCAGGTTGTCGGCGGTCGCCTGTCCCGCGGTGAGGATCGCCTCGCTGATCGACCAGCCGCCCTGGTGCGGCAGCATGGAATCGCGCAGCGCCTTGCAGGCCATGTACATCATCATCAGTGCGTCATTGGCGCCGGGCGCGCGGACCGCCGAATGCGCCTGCGGGATGGGTGCCGCATCGCTTGCGCGAACCCAATCCTCGGGTTCGTCGCAGACAAAGCGGTAGATCATCGCATAGGCCGCGCCGCAATGCGTGTCCCAGCGCGCCGTGTTGCAGAGCGGCAGCATGTAGAAGGGATGGAAGGAGATCATGCCGGCGAGGCCGTCATAATAGCCCTTGGCCGCGTGGATAGGCTTGGAGCCCCTCACCTTCTCGGCCGGCTCGCCGGTGAAGCGCAAAGTGCCCTTTATACCGTGCTGCTGCATCGCGGCCTTGGCAGCGAGCAGGCCGCCGAGACTGCCGATGCCGAGGCCCGAATGCGGATCGGTGTGGCCGCCGGCCTCAACACCCAGGCCCGGTCGCGGGCGCTTGACCGTCGCGGCATCCTGGCAGTTGCCGGGCACGGCGTCATACTCGCCATACATGCCGATGGTCGGGCCGTCGCCATTCGTCCAATGCGCGCAGAAGGCGGTCGGCATGCCGCCCGAGCCTTCCTCGACCGAAAAGCCCTCGCGCTTCAGCCGGTCGACATACCAGGCGGCCGACTGGTACTCGCGCCAGGCGGTCTCGCCGAAGTCGAAGATGGTGCGCGTCCAGGTCGACAACAGCGGCTGGATGCCGTCGATGCAGGCGAGCGCGGTTTCCTGCGCGGAGGTCGTCACCGGTTTCTCCATGCCGCAAAGAAAGCAGTGAAGCGGCTCATCAAAAAGTGATATGTTTTCCCGGCTCGTGCAAATTCGGTTCACCTGAGGCCTCTTGCGCATACCTTCCACGCAGGCGCTGCGCGCCCTCGACAGCTTCGCTCGTCACGGCAGCGTGTGGCGCGCCGCAGACGAGCTCCACCTCACCCGCAGTGCGGTCTCGCACCAGCTTCGCCTGCTCGAGCGCGACCTCGGCTTCGACCTCCTGCAGCGCATCGGCAAGGGGGTGGCGCTGACGCCGCGCGGCCAGCGCTACGCGGCCGATGTGAGGAAGGCGCTGACCGTGCTTGGCGACGCGGGAACGCAGAACAGCGGCGCCGGCGTCGGCGGGTCCTTCGCCATCTCCTGTCCGCCGGGCTTCGCCTCGATGTTCCTGTGCACGCATATCGGCGAGTTCCAGCGGATGTATCCGGATGTGGCGCTGTCCGTGCTGACGCCGCGGCGCCTCGACGACGTCAGCAATCCGGAGGCTGACGCCTTCATCGCCTTCGGCGTCGGCAACTGGCCGAACCGCGCGGTGGAGCTGCTGTGCGAGGTTTCCTTCACGCCGCTCTGCAGCCCGACCCTGCTCAACAAGGTCGGCGGCTTTTCCAAGCCCGCCGACGTGCTGCGCGCCAATCTGCTGCATCTCTCCGACACCGAGGACTGGGCGCGCTGGCTGGCGCTGTCCAAGGTGGAAAATCCCGACACAGAAGGGGGCATCTTCTTTTCCGACATGAACCTGGTCTTCTCGGCGGCGATCGCCGGCCAGGGCATCGCCATGGGCGACGAGTTGACCGGCCGCCGGGCGCTGAGCGAAGGCCGGCTGGTCAAGCCGTTCGAGGCGACGGTGCCTTCGCCGCGCTCCTATTATCTGGTCTTCGAGCATGCCAAGGCCGGCCATCCGGTGCTCAATGCCTTCGGCGAGTGGCTGAGGGCGAAGCTCTCGGAGAACAGGCTTTAGGCGGATTGAGGGCCGTCGCCCTCTCCGGTCGTCATCCTCGGGCTTGACCCGAGGATCCATGCCGTGACCTTGGCCCAAGGGTGCGGCGGGCGAGAATTCTGGACCGTTGCAACGTTCGTATGTAACGGCATGGATTCCAGGGTCTGCGCGCGTCGCTTCGCTCCTTGCTCCGCCTTGGAATGACGAGGGCACGAATGCTTTGGCAATCGCGAACGTTCGTGAGCACGCCGAACGCCCGAAAACGCTCCGGCCACCCACCAACCCTCGCCACCCGTGAATCAAATTTGCCGATCAGGCGAAAACTATTCGGTTGCGGTGAACGCGCGCCGTGCCTACGATTTCATCCGAGACTGAGGAAGAGGCAGGAATGCAGCAACCCGGCCGGGCCGCAGAGATCAAGGCGAACGGGATCGGCAAGAGCTTCGGCTCGTTCCGGGCGCTGGACAATCTGACGCTCGATATCGGCCGCGGCGAGTTCCTGACGCTGCTCGGGCCGTCCGGCTCCGGCAAGACCACCTTCCTGATGATCCTGGCCGGCTTCGTGCAGCCGAGCGAGGGCCGTCTTTTCAGCGACGGCGCCGACATCACCGATCGCCCGGCCGAGCAGCGCGCCGCCGGCATGGTGTTCCAGGGCTACGCGCTGTTCCCGCATATGAGCGTCGAACAGAACATCGCCTTCCCGCTCAAGGTGCGCAAGAAAACGGCTTCAGAAATCAAGCAGCGCGTCGGCGAGATGATCGAGCGCGTCGGCCTCAAGGGCCACGAGAAGAAACTGCCGGCGCAGCTCTCGGGCGGCCAGCAGCAGCGCGTGGCGCTGGCCCGGGCGCTGGTGTTCGAACCGGGCGTGCTGCTCCTCGACGAACCGTTCTCGGCGCTGGACAAGAGCCTGCGCGGCCAGATGCAAGCCGAGATGAAGCGGCTGCACCAGGAGACCGGCACCACCTTCGTCTTCGTCACCCACGACCAGAGCGAGGCGCTGGCACTGTCGTCGCGCGTCGCCATCTTCAACCACGGCAAGCTCTTGCAGGTCGGCAGGCCGGACGAGGTCTACGACCGGCCGGCCAACCGCTTCGTCGCCGAGTTCCTGGGCGAGATCAACATGCTGCCGGTGAAAGGCGTCAAGCCCGCCGACAACGGCGCCATCGGTGTCTGCGAGGATCGGGCGGTCAACATGCGCTGCAAGGCCGAAGCGATCAAGGGCGACGCTATCCTCGCCATCCGCCCCGAGCATATGTCGATCGCACGAGAGGCCACGACCGGCGAAAACGGCATTGCCGCGACGGCTGTCGCCTCGACCTATCTCGGTGCCGCGACCAAGCTCGACCTCACCACGCGCCAGGGCGCGAAGGTCACAGTCTCGGTGCCGAACGAGGTCGCGGCGGCGGCTCTCAGCAAAGGCAATTCCGTCTGGCTGACCTGGCCGGCGGAAAAAGGTTTCCTCCTTCCGGACGGAGGACAATGAGCACCGAAGCGGCCTGAAATCGCCGCACCGGCTTCCGGATCAGATCAACGAAAACAAGGGGAACTGACATGAACGACGATATGAACAACACGCGGAAACAGGCGATCGAGTCTCTTTCCGAGAGGACCAAGCGCGGCGAGATCTCGCGCCGCCAGTTCGCGCAGCTTGCGGGCCTGGTGCTTGCCGGCACGCCGATGCTGCTGCGCTCGACCGGCGCTTTCGCCGAGACGAAGGGGCTGGTGCTGGTGAACTGGGGCGGCGACGCCATCACGGCTTACGACGCGGCCTACGGCCAGGCCTTCACCAAGGACACCGGCATTCCGGTCAAGATGGATGGCTCAGGCCCGACTGAAGGCGCGATCGCCGCGCAGTTCAAGAGCGGCGCTCCGACCTGGGACCTGGTCGACGTCGATCCGTTCTCGGCCATCACGCTGGGCGGCCAGGGCATGCTCGAGCCGATCGACTATACGATCGTCGACAAGAAGAAGATGCGCGAGGGTTTTGGTTGGGAATACGCCGCCTCGACCTATTTCTTCTCCTATGTGATCGCCTACGACTCGCAGAAATTCGGCTCCAACGCGCCGACCGGCATGGCCGATTTCTTCGACGTCAAGAAATTCCCGGGCAAGCGTTCGCTCTACAAATGGGGCGTGTCGAGTTGGGAGGCAGCACTTCTCGCCGACGGTGTCGCGCCGGCCTCGCTCTATCCGCTCGACCTCAAGCGCGCGCATGACAAGATCGCCGCCTTCAAGGAAAACGTCGTCTCCTACTGGGGCGGCGGCGCCGAAAGCCAGAGCGTGCTGCTCAACGGAGAAGCTTCGATGGCGATCGTCTGGTCGACGCGCGCCTCGCTGATCGAGCAGGACTCCGGCGGCCAGATCAAGTTCATCTGGGACCAGGGCCTGATTTCGCCCGGCGCGCTGGCGGTGCTGAAGAACAATCCCGGCGGCAAGGAAGCGGCGATGAAGTTCATCGCCAGCACCCAGGACCCGCAGAAGGAACTGGTGATGTTCGACAAGCTCGGCCAGGGCCCGGCAAACCCGGCGGCGGATGCGCTGATCCCGGCCGACAAGAAGCGCATCAACCCGGTCGATCCGGAAAACATGAAGAAGCAGATCGCGCTCGACATGGACTGGTACGCCAAGAACTACGGCGCCGCGCTCGACGAATACACCAAGATCATCTCCGCCTGAGCGGGCGGGGATTTTCGCACTGATGAGAGGCACCCTCTCCGACAGGATGGGCGCGGCGCTGTTGATGGCGCCGCTGCTCCTGTTCCTTGTCCTTGCCTATGCCTGGCCCTTCCTCGGCGTGGTGAAGTGGAGTTTCACCCTCCCCACACCCGGCCTCGGCCAGTATCACGCCCTGCTCACCGACGACCTGGTGCAATCGGTGTTCATCCGCACGCTGCGCATCGCGGCGATCGTCACGGTCGTCTCGGTCACCGCCGCCTACGCCATTACTGTCGTCTGGGTACGCGGCAGCCCGGTGCAGCGCGTGCTCGCCGAGTTCTGCATCCTGGTGCCGTTCTGGATCTCGGTGCTGACGCGCGCCTTCGGCTGGGTGGCGCTCTTGTCCAACCGCGGCCTGATCAACACCTGGCTGCAATCGATCGGCTTCATCTCCGAGCCGCTGACGCTGGTGCGCAACGAGTTCGGCGTCATCGTCGGCATGTCGCATTTCCTCATCCCCTTCGCGGTGTTCCCGCTGGCCTCCGCCATGCGCAGCCTCGACGAGCGCGTGCTGCTCGCGGCGCGCGGCCTGGGCTCCAGCCGCATGCGCACCTTCTGGACGGTGTTCGTGCCGATGACGCGCTCCGGCATCATCGGCTCGGCGATGATCACCTTCGTCTTCTCGCTCGGCTTCTTTGTCACGCCGGCGATCCTCGGCGGCGGCCGCAGCGTGATGATCGCCGAGCTGATCTACCTGCGCATCTTCCAGAGCCCTGACTGGGGGCTGGGTGCTGCGATCAGCGTCGTGCTGGTGGTGTTCGTCGGCGCCCTGATGGCGCTGCTTTTCCGCTACGTCAAACCGAAGCAATTGGTGTAGCGCGATGCCCACATACCGCCCCGGTCCCGTCTCGCTCGCTCTGGCCGTGCTTGTGGCGCTGTTCCTGCTTTTGCCGCTGCTTGCGGTCGTCCCGGTGTCGCTGACGCCGAGCCGTATGCTGACGATGCCGACGGGGGAATTGTCGCTGCGCCACTACCGCTCGCTGATCGAGGACCCGCGCTGGCTGGAGTCCATCCTGCTGTCGATCCGGATCGGCGTGGTGAGCAGCGCGCTTTCCACGGTGCTGGCGCTCACCTTCAGCCTGGGCGTGTGGATGTTCCAGCCGCGCTTCACGGCCGCACTCGTCGGCTTCGTGCTGTTGCCGATGGTGGTGCCGCCGGTGGTCTCGGCGGTGACGCTCTATTTCCTGCTCACCTCGATCTCCGGCATCTCGTCCTTCTTCGGCTACGACACCTGGCTGGGTGTGGCCATGGCGCATTCGGTGATGACGGTGCCTTTCGCCACCGTGCTGATCCTCGTCTCGCTGAGCCAGCTCGACCGCCGCATCG
Source organism: Mesorhizobium sp. M1C.F.Ca.ET.210.01.1.1 (assembly GCF_004791585.1). Lineage (GTDB taxonomy): Bacteria > Pseudomonadota > Alphaproteobacteria > Rhizobiales > Rhizobiaceae > Mesorhizobium. The sequence continues at coordinate 61,308 of NZ_SRUU01000021.1, read as the reverse complement.
ACCTCGCCGCGCGCGGCCTTGGCGCAAGCGTGTGGGAGCGCGCGACGCGCGTCATCATGCCCAACATCAAGTTCGGCATCGTCACCGCGGCGCTCCTCTCCTTCGTGCTTTCCTGGGAAGAGATCGGCGTGACGCTGTTCATCACCTCGGTCAACGCGATCACGCTGCCCCGCCTGATGTGGATGGGCCTGCGCGACAACATCGACCCGGCGATCGCGGCATTGTCGGTGATCCTGATCATCATCACCGTGCTGGTGCTTGCCGTGCGCAGCGTCATCACAAGGCAGCGCAGCGGGCGCTGAAGCGTCCAGCCTAGACAAACCTGACCGAGACGCGACCAAACCTGCCCAGATCCCCGGCGACTTCATCGCCGGGCTCGACGCTTATCGGCGTGACGCAGGTGCCGGTTATCACCACCTGTCCCGGCTGGAGCGCGATGCCCAGGCCGGACAATTCGTTGACGATCCATTGAAGCGCGATGTGGGGATCGCCCAGCACGGCGGCCCCCGTTCCATCATGCCGCGACTTTCCGGCAACGAAGGCGGCCACGGGGTGCTTGGCGAGATCCACATTGCGCCAATCGTCCTCCACGGCCTCGCCGATGACAAACAGATTGGCGCAGGCATTGTCGGCTATGAGCTGCGGCGCCCCGACCGCGCAGAAATCGTCGTAGCGCGAATCCGGTATCTCGATCGCCGGATGCACGGTCGCCACGGCATCCATCACCTCGGTGATCTCATAGGGCTCGGCGCGCGGCCTGATCTCGCGGCCGAAGCGAAAGGCGAATTCGATTTCTGCCACGCGCATCCTGCTCGTCGCCAGCGAAACAGCGCCGCCGACCTCGACCGCCTTCTCGGCCAGCAGGCGCCCGGCCATCGGACCGTCGACGTTGATGTGCCGTTGCCCTGCCAGGCTGGTCGCTGCGATCTTCCAGCCGAAAAGCGGCGCCGCCGAGCGATCCATCACATGCGACTGGACGGCATAACGTTCGGCGCGCGTCCGTGGCCGCAACGCCTCGGGTATCGCATCGAGACGGGTGCCGTTGTCCCAATGGCTCACCAGCAGGCGCGAAGCGGCCCTGGCCTTTTCTGGATCGAGCATCCTCAGCCCCGGAAATCAAACGATGCCCCCGCTGCCCGCCGCTTCGTGGATCGGGAGCCCGGCATCGACCATTGCGCGACGATATGAACTCGTCCGCACGATAGGTGACCAGGAATCGGGAGTCCACATCGGCGACCAGCGAAAGAGGCCCGCCGGGAGCGGCGGACCTCTTAACCGCGCCAAAGTGGAAGTCTGGCTCGTGATGATCCGGGGGTGTGGATCGCGGGAAAGCTTAGCCAACGGAGGTCCGGCAGGCGATTTACAAATCCGTAATCTTCCAGCTGGCAAGAGCCATCAGCTCCGGCGAAAAGACGCGTGTTTTCATCGCCTTGCGCATCCAGGGCCTCGCCGGCGCAGCGTCGCTTCAATCAAAAGTGATGGGGACGCCAACGAGGCACCGAGCCGAACCGGCGTGGACCACGGCCAATACCCGTGAGAACGGCACCGGCCGACTACTGGCTCCCCGGAAGCATCCTGGTCAGGATCGTGTCCCGGCGAATGAAGTGATGATAGAGCGCGGCCAGGGCGTGTATGCCGGCCACGATCAGTATGCCGTTCGCGCAGAGCTCGTGAAGTTCGCGGATGGTGCGCGCGGTCGCTCTGTCCGCAGCAAACGGAGCCGGCACAGTGAACAGGCCGAAGAAGCTCAACGAGTCGCCCCTGAACCAGGTCAACAGGATGCCGAGGACGGGAAGCGCGACGAGCAACGCGTAGAGGGCGAAATGTCCGACTTTCGCGGCGGTCTGCTCGAGCGGCGACATTTCGGCCGGAAGCTCAGGCGCCCCCTTCACGCCGCGCAGCAGCACCCGCCACAAGACAAACGCAGCGAGCAGGAGGCCGAAGGAAATGTGCAATCGCCAAATGGCGTCGACCGCCGGATCGCCACGCGGATAGAACTCTTCGCCAAAGGTTAGACCATAGAGCAGAACGACCAGGGCAAAGAGAGCCCAATGCAAGAACTTCTGAATGGACGTATAGGTGGTGATGGCGGCCATCGCGCGGCTCCGTTGGACACTTACCCGTGTTTCGGGCGTGTTCCTGGCAGACTTGTGACCGCTATATTAAGAATCGGTAAGACTTCGACCAATTGACAAGAGAGCGCAAACAGATGCCCCGCGCCGTACGCACGGTCGGCTCACCTGTTCGCCGCCCCGGCAGAGCGGGGCCGCGCAAGGCGAAGGCCCCCCGGCCTCGCCTCGTCGCAGTCGATCAGGCGGCCTGCGGCCGCCGCATCCTTTCGACAAGAGCCTGCCGGGCCGGACCGGCGAGCGGCTTGTCCATCGTCAGCAGGCCGTCAAGCAGAGCGAGGAGCTCACGCGCTGCGGACGACTTGCAGGAGTAGTAGACCATCTGGCGGTCGCGGCGGGTGTCGACCAAGCCAAACCTGCGCAGTTTGGCCAGATGCTGAGAGAGTGCGGACTGGCTGAGTTCGACCTTGTCGGCGAGCGTGCCGACCGACAGTTCGCCCTCGGCCAGGTAGTTCATGATGAGCAAACGCTTCTCGTTGCCCATCACCGCAAGAAAGGCTGCCGCGCTTTCTGCGTTGGAGGTAAGTTTCTTCGTCACCATCGATTTCCCCATGTTCATGCTCTTCCGAGGCCATGGGGGCAATGGCTTCAGAATTCCAGAGCATTTGGTGGGCCCGCTTCGACATGGAATCGGAGCCTGCCCTGCTTCTTTGTTCGACCAAATCCCGTCGTAACCCGGTTGCCACCACGTCGAGATATTGGTCTCCGACAGCATGCGCCGCATTGTTGTACGACGCAAGTTGGCGCAGACTCGGAATAATTCCGCGCCGCTAATGAGTATCAGCGCTTCGTTGTTTCAGCAAGGATATAGCGAAGCTGGTCCAGTATCCGGGCAATGCCTCCGGGCCAGACCATGAGATGAAAAGCCCGCGTCGGGAACGACGCGCATCGTCGCCGTCTGCGTGAAGACTCACCCTCGTTTCCGAACCCGTGCTAATATTGGTCGGGGAAGAAGGGGGACATGAGCTGAAGGAAGAAGCCCATGTCCAACATTTCGCGAAACACATTCACACCCGCCGAGACGGCCCTGTTTGGGCGCGTCTTCGAGAGCGGGCGCGTCAACGGAGAAACCGAAGAGCAGAAGGAGGCGCGCGCCTCGCGCATCATCGCCAACTACATGGCCGGCATCACCGACGAGGCGGAACTCGTCGAACTGTCGCGCAAGCCGCTCGGCAGATAGACCAAGACCATGTCCGCTGCCGGCGCGTTTGCTCACATCCTGTTGAAATATCGGGATGAAACCTGCCGGGCAGTTACGCGTTTCTCATCTGCTCACAACGCATCAGGGCGCACAAGCATCAGGGGGTCGCGATGATCCAGGGATGGTTTTCCAGGCCAGTCGAAGTCGCCGTCGGCGTGGCAGGCTCGATCCGACACATTTCCAACGCGCAGCAGGCCATCGAATTGCTGACCGGCCAGTGGCGGGATGCCGGCAGCGCGCAACATGGCGCGGCGCTGCGCGCCTGCCGCCGGGCAATGAGCGGCGACATTCCGGCCGACAATGCCCGAGAAGCCTTCATAAGCGCCGCGCGCGAAGCGCATGTGCTGGTTGAGTAGACCCAAGGCGCGCTCGACGCCCTGCCTACCGGTAGAAGAGCCACAAAAGCACCAGCACCGCGAAGACCGCTGGAGAGAGCAGGATTGCGGCGCGCAGGAAGCACATGACCAGGTAGAGCGGAATGAACATGCCCGGCGGCGCCGGCACCTATCGGCCGTGCGAATCGACTTGGATCCGGCGCGCCGGCCGAAACGGTTGCCTGCGATCCGCTTCGGTGTGCAGACGGCTGCGCTCAGCCTCCTCGTAGAGCCCGAAAGCGGTCGCCATCAACGTGGCGACGGTCATGGTGGATGCAAGCACGGCGATCAGCATGAGAGGTCTTCCCGCGTTTCAACGGCGTGTCGGACCTGATTATCGCCGCGGGCGGCGGCGCAGCCAGTGACTTTGGTCATATGTTTTGAGCCGCGCCCGACGCAGTCCCGGCGGAATGAATCCGGCCTGCGAACCGATCCCGCGCGGACCATCGCCGATCGCGAAAATTCTTCGGAACATTATCGGCGGTGGGCGGTTAACGCGCGGGTCCGCCAATCACCCTGGACTCGCATCCAAGCGGCGCCTGCCGGCGCCGCGATCAAAAGACCACCATACCAACGGAGGATGTGATGAACGACGTCTGGTTTTCCGAACCGGTCGTGATCGATTTCGAGCCAAGCGGACAACACAAGATCTTGAGCTGCTTCGAGGCGGTCGAATGCCTCGACCAGCGCTGGCCAAGACGGGCGCGTGACCGCGCCTGGCGGTCGGCAAGCCGCACTTGTCGCGACGCGCTCGACGGCTTGAGAAGTCCAGTCGAAGCCCGCAAGACCCTGCGCAGGGCGGCGAAGGCCGCCGGCCTGCTGGCCTAGAGTGCTCCTTAGTCCCAGTTAGAAAAACCGGCACCAGTTCGCCCCGTTGTCCGGTCGGCCTATATGCCGCAACCCGAGAAAAACTTCGGAACATTTGTCGCTGCCGACCTGTTTCTCCCGTGTAGTCTCGTGACTACAGGGTTCCAGACCCAAGCCGAGCCCGTCCTGGCTACCCATCGCCGGGGCGGGCTTGATTCTGCAGTGCGTCGGTTGCCGAGCTTCGGGATCGCGCCTCGGTCACCGTCGCTTCGACCATCTCGACCGGGCTTGGCGGGCTTCGTTTTGTAAGGCTCGCCCGAAGCGTTTTATCCAGATCAAAATTCGAGGGAATGACCCGCCAACTCACGCGCGGAACCTTGACTGTCAAAATCGACAAACCCATATCGCCACTGGGCGCGAACCGCTGTCGGTCTCCGCCTGTCCTGAAACTCAATTGTTCGTTCGCTTGGAGGAAACAATGAACGATCGGATTTTCGACAGCCCTGTTTTCGTGAAGAGCGGGAACAGCCTCATCCAGGAAATCGCGTGCATCGAGGACGCCCTGGAATTTCTCTACGAGTGGCCGAAACACAAACGCGGTCCGATTTATGAAACAGCCCTTCGGGCCTGCCAAAGAGCGTTCGACAGCGACTACCCGCTGATGGCGGCGCGGGGTGCTTTTTGCGGTTTTGCGAAATCGGCCAGAATCCTCGAGGACGTGACCGCCCCGCCACCTTGGATGACCGGGAAGAACGGCCATGGCGGTGGATTGGCTGCCTAAAGTCATCGCGGAGCAGGGAGTTCGCGATGCTTTCCAAGCCCTTTGAAAAGCCCGTCCGCGTTTGGGTCGGATTGGGCTTCCCGCGCCAACTGAATACGGTTGTCGACGCCTACCAATTTGCAATCGATTGGTGCGGCAACAGCCCCGAACAAAAGGCCGCCATCCGCGCCTGCAAAGCCGCATTGATCGGAGACATCGAGGCCGAAACGGCGAGAGGTGTTTTCGTCGCCTTTGCGCGCAAGAAGGACATCCTCATTGAGGATGGAGCAATTCCTCCCGACATGAGGAAAGCTAGGCCAACTCACGTTTGACGCCTAAAGTGGTGCGCTCGACACAGGTCAGTTCGGGCGCCCCATCTTCTCATATTCGGCCGACCTTCGATGAGTACCATTGATGACAAAGGAACCACTGATCCGGTCACCCGCACATGAAGTCAACGCTGCCCGCTACGACAACGATTGCCAGGATGCCTTGGCTGCGCATCTTGATGATCTGCTTGATCAAGCCGAAACCGCCGGTTGGAACCGGAACCGTGCTGCTGCTGCATTGATGTACCTGGCTGCAAAGAGGCTCAATAATGCAGGCTCGCGGTAAGCAAAGCGACTTTGTCGCCCGCAGCCAATCCTGTCCCAGGCCGAGCCCGTTTTGGCTACCTGTCATCGGTGCGGGCTTGATTCTGCGGCGCGTCGCCGCCGGGCCGGACAATGGAATGAATGGCGATCCCGGCAGGATTCGAACCTGCGACCATCGGCTTAGAAGGCCGGTGCTCTATCCAGCTGAGCTACGGGACCGCTGGCCGGCCGAAGCCGGCTGATGCCACTCATGCCGAGGGACGCTCGACCTGAAGGTCAGTGCGTCCAGGGCGTCCTGCGGTCATAGCGGAAATTGTCCGAATAGGAAATCTGCCGCCGCTTCGTCTCTTTCGGCTCCTCGACGCGGAAGGCAATGCCCTGCTTCTCGGCATAGGCGACCGCCTCCTCCTTCGTGTCGAAGGTGAGCCGCACCTGGCTCAGCATGTCACCCGATGTGGTGTAGCCCATCAGCGGATCGATCTTCTTGCGCTGGGCAGGATCGAACTCCAGCACCCAGTGGCCGGTCTTGGCCTTGCCGGACTGCATCGCGGTTTTGGCTGGGCTGAAAATTCGCGCGGACATGAACACCTCGTTGCTGCCCGAAGACCGGGCACCCTGTTCGCGGCGCCCGTCCAAACCCGGGTTGGAGCCTGAGGTCGCGCGCCAACCCGTCAATACTGTGCAACGGCGCCGCCCGCAAGCGGCTGCGGGCCGGCAGGCGGTCCTGCCTGTCCGCGACACAATGCCGGGGCTCTCTGCAACCGCAGCCTATTCCCATTGCCATGCCAGCGGCATATGTCGGATACATGACCGTGGCATTTCGGGGCCATGACAACGATAAAGACAAGAATGGGCATGGAAGCGGAACTCTCGCCGGATTGGACCGGCGAGCCGGCGATCCTCGACGGCGCGATCGTGATCGGCGCCGGCGCAGCGGGGTTGGCGGTAGCGTACGCGCTTATCGAGGCCGGGGTCGCCACCGAGATCCTCGAGCGCGAGGGACGGCTGGCCGAGCCGTGGCACCACCGCCATGAGAACCTGCATCTCAACACGCATCGCGACCTGTCGACGCTGCCCGGCGTTTCCTTTCCGAAAGGCACCCCTGCCTTTCCGCACCGCAGCGCGGTGATCCGCCTCTTCAACGACTTTGCCCAGACGCACCGGCTGCCGATCGCTTTCGACGTCGCCGTCGAGGAGATCGAGTTCCGCGGAAGCCACTGGCTGGTGAAGACCAGCACGGGACCTCGGGCCGCCCGTCACGTGGTGATCGCCACCGGGCGCGACCGCCAGCCGTTCATCCCTACCTGGAAGGGCATGAAGGATTTCGCGGGCCGGATCGTCCATTCGGCGCATTTCGGCCGGGCGAGCGACTATGCCGGAAAGAAGGTGCTGGTGGTCGGCGCCGGCAATTCCGGCTTCGACGCGCTCAACCACCTTTCCGGCGTCGAGACCGGGCAGATGTGGCTCTCGGCGCGCAACGGGCCGTCGCTCTTACCCAAGCGCATCGGCAAGATTGCCGTGCATCGCTTCTCGCCCTTCATGGCGAGCCTGCCGGCCCGGGCGGCGGACGCGGTGATGGCGACGACGCAGCGGCTGGTCTTCGGCGACCTCAGGAAATTCGGCCTGCCCCCTGCCCCGTCGGGCGGCGCCAGCCGCCTCGGCTCGGACTATACGGCGATCGCCGCCGACGATGGCGCGGTCGAGGCGATGAAGGCCGGCCGCATCATCGTCGTGCCGCAGGTCAAGGAATTCGGGCATGACAGCGTCGTCCTCGAAAACGGCCAGACGATCGCGCCCGACATCGTCATTGCCGCCACCGGCTACCGCACGGGGCTGGAGACGATGGTGGGTAAGCTCGGCGTGCTCGATGCCAAGGGCGTGCCGCTGTTCAACGGCGCGGCGAGCGACCCGAAACTGCCGGGCCTCTGGTTCACCGGCATGCGGCCGAGTATTCGCGGCTGCTTCGCCAACGCCCGCATCCAGGGTGCGGCAATCGCCGGCAAGGTGGCGAGGCTGAAACGCTGAGGGACGATTTCTGCGTGCGATGCTGCCGTTTTTGGGTTGCCTTCCGGGCCACGGAACCCTATACGCCGCGAGCGTCGGAGTGTAGCGCAGCCTGGTAGCGCACCTGATTTGGGATCAGGGGGTCGCGTGTTCGAATCACGCCACTCCGACCAGTTTCCGTCCCCGTTTCCAATCGATGAGCGAGTGGCCGTAAACCCGCCGGGCGAGTCCCCAACAACCTCAAGCCCGGCGAGCCTACAACCCGATCTGGAACGCGATCGGGACCGGGATCAACCGGCGTGTCTCGCGGTGCAAGATGAATGCCAGCGGGAATTGTCCCGGAATGGGACTATGCGCCGCCCCATCCGATGTCGCGGGATCGGCCGATCAGCCGGGACGAAAGCCGTTCACACTTTTTCGGAATTGCTCCAGTTTCTGTGCGAACACGCTGCCGCCGGTCGAGAGCGTTTCGCGGAATCGCCGAACCGCTCTAAGTATTTGTTTTTACGCAATTCCGGACGGAAAACCGTTACACACTTTTCCTGGAATTGCTCTAGACTTTGGACAAAAGGGGGATTTTTCGATGCCCGGTCTCGAGGCGTTGCTGTCGCTGATCGGCCCGGCTTACCTGGCCTATTACGGCTTTAGGGTTCCGGTCATGGTCGTCTGGGCAATTCTGTGTGCTGCCCTGTGGATCTGGAACAACCGGCCAAGCAAGAGGCAGAATGGCGGCGCCGGCCGGTCGCGGTCGGCGAGCCTCATGTTCTTTGTCTTCGTCGCCACCTGCTACGTGGCGGCGCATACCGGGATCTATCTACTGGTGCAGCATCTGGCAGGACTATGGGCGTAGTCTTTTCCTTCTCCCCTAGTGGGACAAGGGAAAGGCCTAAATATCGAACTCGCCCTGCCCCTCGTCCATGGCGCTGACGGTCTCGGCGGCTAAAGCGCGGGTGATAGGCGTCTTGCGTTCCAGCGCGGCACGATCGAGACGCTCCACCACACGCATGGCGGTCGCCAGCGAACGCTCGATGCGGCGCACCAGATATTGCACGACATGCGGCTCGACCTCGACCTGGCGGTCGGCGAAGAGCTTTGTGATGACACCGGCGAGCAGCAGGTCGTCCGGCTCGTGGATCTCCACCGTCGCCGCCGCCTTCAGCCGCGAGATGAGGTCGGGCAGCGCGACGCGCCAGGCGGAGGGGAAGCGCCGCGCCGTGAGCAAAAGCGTGGAGCCGGCGCAGCGCACCGTGTTGATCAGGTGGAACAGGCCTTGCTCGTCGATCGGGCCCTTGTCGATGTCGTCGATCAGCGCCGGCCTGGCGCCGAGGCTGGCGATATGCTCGCCGATCCTGCCGGGGTCGATGGCGACTGCATGCGCCTGTGTCTGCCAGATCTGGGCGAGATGCGTCTTGCCGGAGCCCGGAGGGCCGGCAAGCACCACCACCGGCGAGGGCCAGTCCGGCCAGCGGTCGACAAGTGCCGCGGCCTCTCTGTTGGTCCCGGAGACGACGAGCTCGTCGCGCGAATAGCCGGTGCCGTGGCCGAGATCGAGCGGCAGCTGGCGCGGCGGATCGGTGCGCTGCGAAGCCATTTCAACCGCGCGGCGAACGATGGCCGCCGCCGCGATCGGCCGGCAGCGGCGACGCCGGCTCTGTGGCATGGCCCTTGTAGAGCGGCGATTCCAGATAGCGGGCAATGGCGAAGCGCACCAGAACGGCGATCGCCGCCGAAGCCGGCACCGCGATCAGCAGGCCGACAAAGCCGAACAGCGCGCCGAAGGCAAACAGCGCGAACATCAGCCACACCGGATGCAGCCCGACGCTCTTTCCGACCAGCCTCGGCTGCAGGATGTTGCCCTCGATGAACTGGCCGACGAAGAACACGCAGGCCACCAGCACCACCATGGTCCAGTCCGGCCAGAACTGGACGAAGGCGACACCGACGGCGAGCACCAGCCCGGTCAGCGAGCCGACATAGGGGATGAAGGAGATCAGCCCCGCGAAGAAGCCGATGAGGATGGCGAAGTTGAGCCCCGTGAAGGTCAGGCCGGTGGCATACATGACACCGAGCACCAGGCAGAGCGTGCCCTGCCCGCGCACGAAGCCGGCGGTGGCGGTGTTGATGTCGCGGGCGAGAGCGCGCACCGTCTCGACGTAGTCGCGCGGCACCCAGCTGTCGACCACGGCGACCATGCGATCCCAGTCGAGCAGCATGTAGAAGGCGACGACCGGGGTGACGACGAAGAGGCTGACCACCGAGACCAGAGCCACGCCGGAACTCCAGATCGAGGTGAAGACGGTGCTTAGGAAGCCAAAGCCGGAGGTGAGCAGCGAGTTCAGCCCGTCGCGCAGGCTGCCGGCGTTGACGCCGAAGCGCTGCTCCAGCCATCTCGGATCGAAGCTGGTGATCAGCGACTGCAGCCGGGTCAGATATTCCGGCAGCTTGCGGGCGAAATCGGCCATCTGAGTCGCCAGCACCGGCACCAGGATGACCAGGGCCAGCACCACCACGACGATGAAGGCAATGAGGATCACCACCGTCGCCATCAGCCGCGAGAGGCCGAGCCGCTGCAGCCGGTCGGCGACCGGGTCGAGGAAATAGGCAAGCGCCATGCCAGCGACGAAGGGCAGCAGGATGCCCGAGAAGACATAGAGGAAGAGCGCGAGCACAATTGCCGTGCCCAGCCAGAAGAAGACCTGACGACGCAGAGCCACGCCCGCCGAAATGTCCGCGGCTTCGCTGTCAGTCGCCGGTCGTGGAGCCTTCGCCATAGCCGCTCATGTGCCTCAGCCAGGCCACGAGATAGGCCGCGGCCGAAGCCACGGTCAAGACCCCGGACAGCAATATGAGCGCCGGCCGCAGTGGATCGAGATGGATGGAAAAGGCAAGCTCGCCCAGCACCAGCGCCGCCAGCGCGATCTGCACGGCGGTGTTTGCCTTGGACACAAAGAGCGGCTTCACCTCGACAGGATGGCTCATGACGCTGGACAAAACCACGGCGCAGACGATCAGGGCGTCGCGCGATACCATGGTCACCACCAGCCAGAGCGGCAGCTCCCCGGCAAAGCCCATGACGACGAAAACCGAGACCAAGAGAAGCTTGTCGGCCATCGGATCGAGATAGGCTCCGAGGCGCGAGAACAACCGATAGCGGCGGGCGATGAAGCCGTCGATGCCGTCGGAAATGCCGGCGACAAGGAAGCCGGCAAAGGCCCAGTCCCAACGTGTCTGCAGCATGGCCAGCACCACGGCGGGCACCAGCAGGAGCCGCATGATCGTGATCATGTTGGGTATGGTCACGTGATGTCCCGTCGTGCTGTGTTTTGGGAAATAGATGATGGAGATGGGAGGGGCGCGCAAGGGAGAACCGCCAATCTCCCCCTCGTGGGGCGATTGGCTCTCACCCGCCTTGCTCCCCGAAACCATTCATGCGAAGAGCCCGCAATGGAAACAGGGACGAGCCGACAATGAGCAAGGGCGACAAGGCCAAGCGCAAGAACGGGCTCACCTATGCCGAGGCGGGCGTCGATATCGATGCCGGCAATTTGATGGTCGAGAAGATCAAGCCGCTGGTGCGCGCGACGCGCCGGCCGGGCGCCGACGGCGAGATCGGCGGCTTCGGCGGGCTGTTCGACCTGAAAGCCGCAGGCTTCACCGACCCGGTGCTGGTCGCGGCCAATGACGGCGTCGGCACCAAGCTCAAGATCGCCATCGATTCCGGCAAGCACGATACGATCGGCATCGACCTCGTCGCCATGTGCGTCAACGACATCGTCGTGCAGGGTGCGGAGCCTTTGTTCTTCCTCGACTATTTCGCCACCGGCAAGCTCGATCCCGACCAGGGGGCGGCGATCGTCGGCGGCATCGCGCAGGGCTGCCGGCAGGCCGGCTGCGCGCTGATCGGCGGCGAGACCGCCGAGATGCCCGGCATGTATCACGACAAGGACTACGACCTTGCCGGCTTTGCCGTGGGCGCGGCCGAGCGCGGCCAGTTGCTTCCCACCGACGACATCGTCGAGGGCGACGTGCTGCTCGGCCTTGCCTCCTCCGGCCTGCATTCGAACGGCTTCTCGCTGGTGCGGCGGATCGTTGCCGCGAGCGGTCTCGCCTGGAGCGATCCGGCGCCGTTCAACGACGAGGTCAGCCTCGCGGAGGCGCTGCTCGAGCCGACGCGCATCTATGTGAAGTCGATCCTCAAGGCCATCCGCAACACCCACGGCATCAAGGCGCTGGCGCACATCACCGGCGGCGGTTTTCCGGAAAACATCCCGCGCGTGCTGCCCAAGGATTTTTCCGCCGAGCTCGACCTCGAGGCGATCGAGGTGCCGCCTGTGTTCTCTTGGCTGGCCAAGACCGGCGGCGTGGCGCCGGAGGAGATGATGCGCACCTTCAACTGCGGCATCGGCATGATCCTGGCCGTCGCGTCCGGCCAGGCAGCCCAGGTTGCGGCGGTGCTGCAGGAGGCGGGCGAGACGGTGACGCCGATCGGCCGCATCGTGCCGCGCCGCGACGCCGGCGTGATCTATCGGGGCTCGATCGGCCTATGAGCAGGAAACGCACGGTCGTCCTGATCTCAGGACGCGGCTCCAACATGACGGCGCTGATCGCGGCGGCCAGCGACCCTGCCTATCCGGCCGAGATCGTCGGTGTCATCTCCGACCGCGCGAATGCCGCGGGCCTCGGCATCGCCCAGGCGCGCGGCATCGCCACCAAGGTTGTCCAGCGCGCCGACCATCCGAGCAAGGATGCCTATGATGCGGCGATCGATGCCGCGCTTGCCGGCTTCGGCGCCGAGATCGTTGCCCTGGCCGGCTACATGCGCATCCTCGGCCGTGGCCTCGTTGAAAAATGGCAGGGGCGCATGGTCAACATCCACCCTGCCCTGCTGCCGGCCTTCAAGGGGCTCGACACGCATGCGCGGGCCATCCGCGCGGGCGTGCGCATCCATGGCTGCTCGGTGCATTTCGTCACGCCCGAGATGGATGACGGCCCGATCATCGCGCAGGCCGCCGTGCCGGTGATGGTCGGCGACAATGAGGACACGCTCGCGGCCCGCGTTCTGAAGGTGGAGCACCGGCTCTACCCGCTGGCGCTGGGGCTGGTGGCGGAAGGCAAGGCGCGGATGGAAAAGGGCCACACCGTGCTTGCCCATTTTGCCGACGACGCAGACAACGCCACCTCGGTGGTGATGGCGCCGGACCCGCTGCGCGAGGAGACCGACCTCGAGCAGTTGGCGCGGATCACGCCGTAGAGGTCCCAATCGAGAGGTGACAGCGTGGCACTTGACCCGGAACCGCTGAACCAACGTTCGCGCGAGGCCGAAACAGACCAGCTGCGTAAAGCATGGACAGAGGGGCTTGAGAGCGGCCGCTTCGCTGCCTTCAACATCGAGAGCAATAAGCAGAAGGCTCGGGCTCGTCTGTCTGGTCCTGATCTATACCGATGAGACAGCTGCTTATCCTGCGCCACGCCAAGTCGAGCTGGGGCGACGCCAAGCTTGCCGATTTCGACCGGCCTCTCTCGGGCCGCGGGTTGAAGACGGCGCCGCTGATGGGGCGCGAGCTTGCCAGGCGACGCTGGCTGCCCGACCTCGCGCTGGTTTCGCCGGCGCTGCGCACGCGCGATACCTGGCGGCTGGTCGCCCAGGAACTGCCGAAGCATTTGCCGGCGGAATTCGCCGAGGAGCTTTATGAGGCTGCGGCTGGCGCCATCCTGGCGCGCGTGCGGCAGGCAAAGGCAAAGAACCTGCTGCTGGTCGGCCACAATCCCGGCCTGCAAACCTTCGCGCTGCGGCTCGCCGGCGCCGGGTCGGATGAAGGGGTGTTCAAGAAGATCGAAGCGAAATTCCCGACCGCGGCGCTTGCCAGGTTCACCGTGAAGGGTGACTGGGCGAACCTCGAATTCGGCGGCGCCCAGCTGACGCATTTCGTCAGGCCGAAGGATCTGGGGTAGACGCCGAAGCTGCCACCTCCCTTTGTGGGGGAGATCGGCGCGTCATCGCTTCGCTCCAAGCAAAAGCGGCGGAACAAGCCCGCCGCGTTTTGTCCTCCGGGAGAAAAAGATCAATTGCCCCAGATGCCCTGGCCGGGATCCGGCCAGCCCTGCGAGGGCGCCGATCCGGTCGTTATCGAGGTGTCGACATTGCCCGGCTTGGCGGACTCGTGCTTGCGCACCGAGGCGGTGAGACCGCGGTCGACGCCGGCGGTCGGTTGATTGGCGTTGTCCGCGCCGTAGTGGTCACTGGCGGCGAAGGCGGAGCCGATGGCGAGAAGCATCGCGGCAGTGGTGAGGGCGATCCTGGTCATTCATGAATTCCTGTCGTCGAGTGTGGATGGGAGTCTTCGAGGAAGGCCGAGCGCTGTCACTTGCCCCATAGGCCTTCGTCGTTGTGCCGGGCGATGATGTCGGCAACCGTATCGCCAGAGCCGGTCGACACCGAAGCCTGGTGATGCGCCATGTCCCGCACGCGGATCGAGGTGGTCGTCACATGGTCAGCATCGGCGTTGGTCTGGTTGGCGCCGTCGGCGCCGTGGTGGTCGCTGCCGGCAGAGGCGCTGCCCATGGCAGCGACAAGCATGGCGGCCGCGACGAATGCGATCCTGGTCATCTCAATGTTCCTTGTCCTGTCGTTTCATCGGCGGCGCCTTGGGAGGATGGCCCCGCTGCCGACAAGACCCGGAACGGCCCGGATTTATTCCCAGGCGAAATCTCTTCCTCGCTGAGCACGTCGAAGCCGCAGTCGTGGCCTCGCCTGGAAGTTCGTTTCGCAAAAACAGATTCAGGCCGACCGACAGCCGGCTCTACAAGAGCAGAGCGGCGGGACAAGCCCGCCGCTCTGAGGTCTGTGGTTCTTATCGGCTTCGGGATCGGGCCGGCTTAGCGGCCCCAGATGCCCTGGCCGGATTCCGGCTGGTTCTGATCGGGGGTGATCTTGAGATCGCGCTGCTCGAACTTGCGGATCGAGCCGGTGATGCTGCGATCGATGTTGTCGCGAGGCGCGGCCGACTGGGTGACAGCCGGCTGGTTGACGTTGTCGGACCCGTAGTGGTCGCTGCCGGCGAAGGCGCTGCCCGTGGCAACGAGAAGGGCCGCTGCGGCAAGAGCAATCTTGTTCATCTCAGGTACTCCGGATTTCAAAAGTCGTGTCCGTCCAGTGGCGTGCCTTAATGGAAATTCGTGTCGCTCGGACCACCCCGAGATGGGTCCACCCTGTTGTCATTTCCAATCACGAAAAAGTGCAAATCGAACCGATCGGTTCGAGATTGAGATCCCGAACTGAAGGCCCAAAGAAGCTGGATTTTCTTTTATTCCCAATAATTTACACATCGTCCTCTGCAACGCTGCGCCGCAATTTGGGAGCCCGGCGTTCACTCGCAATGCACGATCAGTCAACATAATTTGAACCGAACCGTTCGGTTTGATAAAGCGTAAGATGGGCTGGCTGGTCGAAAGCCGGCGCCGCCAGATTCCGGCCGGCGTTTGCCTTGTGAACGGATCGATACTATCGGTTGACGTCGAGGATCGAATTCGGATGCCGCCGCGCGCTCGTCAGGCCGCGCGGCCCCCGGGAGTGAACAACGACAGACCATGCGGCTCCTGCTTGTCGAGGACAATCGCGAACTGGCCGATTGGCTGAGCAAGACGCTGCGCCAGGCAAGCTATGTCGTCGATGTCGTCCATGACGGCGAGGACGTCGAGCACGCGCTGGCGGCCGGCGACCATGCGCTGATCATCCTCGACCTTGCCCTGCCGCGCATGGGCGGCATGGAGGTGCTGAAGCGGTTGCGTGCCCGCGGCAATGCGGTGCCGGTGATCGTGCTCACCGCCAATGCCAGCCTCGACGGGCGGGTCAAGGGCCTCAACGAAGGCGCCGACGACTATCTGGCGAAACCCTTCCAGATCGAGGAACTGGAGGCACGCATCCGCGTGCAGCTGCGCCGCGCCAACGACCGGACCGCGCCCGTCATTTCCTGCGGCGATCTCGTCTTCGACACCAACACCAGGTTGTTCTCGCTCGGCGGCGAGCAGCTCTCGCTGACGCCGCGCGAACATGCGGTGCTGGAGCAGCTTGTGGTCAAGGCCGGGCGCACCGTGAGCAAGGCTGCGCTGTCGGCGGCGATCTATGATTTCGAGACCGACGCAGACCCTAGCGCGATCGAGATCTATGTGCACCGCCTGCGCAAGAAGCTGGAAGGGTCGCGCGTCCAGATCGCCACCTTGCGCGGCCTCGGCTATCTGCTCCGCCATGAAGACTAGGGGCCATGAAGATTAGGGGCCATGAAGATTAGCAGCCTGCGCCTGCAATTGCTGGCCTGGGTGGTGCTGCCGCTGGCCGCGCTTGCGACCGTCAACCTGTGGACCAGCCAGCGCAACGCGCTGGCGACCGCGGACCTCGTCACCGACCGCATGCTGGTCGGCTCGGCGCGCGCGATCGCCGAGCAGGTGGCGATGGCCGACGGAGTGCTCGACGCCACCATTCCGCCGGCGGCGATCGAGATGTTCGACACCGGCGACCGCGACAGCGTCTACTACCGCGTCGAGACTGCGAACGGCCGGCTGCTGACCGGTTATCCGGACCTGCCCGAGGCGCCGCAGAGCGGCAGCATCGAGGCTTCCTATCGCGACCACCCGTTGCGCCTCGCAGCGCTCAGCCATGCCGTGATCGGCGCCGGCGCGGATTCGCCGATCAAGGTCACCGTCGGCGTCACGCTTGCCGGCCATGACGCGATGGTCAAGCGGCTGTGGCTCAGCGCCTTCGCCCAGCAGCTTGCGCTGGTGGCGATCGCCGGCGTGTTCGTGCTGCTCGGCCTGCGCCGCGGCCTGGCGCCGCTGCTGCGGCTGCGCGATGCGGTGCGCTCGCCGGACCGGAGCGATCTCGACCCGGTCGAGGTTCCCGGCGCGCAAAGCGAGATCCGGCCGCTGATCGACGCGCTCAACGCCTATATGGAACGCGTGCGAGCGCAGATGGCGGCGCAGCGCCGCTTCATCGCCAACGCCGCGCATCAGCTGCGCACGCCGCTGGCGCTCTTGTCGACGCAGGCCAGTTATGCGCTGCGCGAAAACGCCGCCGACCAACGCCGGGAAGCGCTCGTCGCCTTGCAAGCGAGTTCCGGCCGGCTGGCGCGGCTCGCCGAACAGCTCTTGACCCTGTCGCGTGCCGAGCCCGGCAGCCGGCGGCCGCGCGCCGACCGCATCGACCTCACCGAAGCCGCCCGCCAGGTGCTGGAGACGCATGCGCCGAAGGCGATCGAGCGCAACATCGACCTCGGCCTCGATGAAACCGGCCCGGTGCCCGTCATCGGCGACGGCACCATGCTGCGCGAGATGATCGTCAACCTCGTCGATAACGCCCTGCGCTACACGCCGACTGGCGGCGCGGTCACCGTGAGGCTGGCAGCGATCGATCGCGAGGGCGTGCTGACGGTCACCGATACCGGCCCCGGCATTCCGGCCGAGGAGCGGGATCAGGTCTTCGAGCGCTTCTACCGCATCGCCGGCGCCACCGAGGAAGGCAGCGGGCTCGGCCTGGCAATCGTACGCGAGGTGGTCGAGAATGCCGGCGGCAGTGTCGCGCTTGGCGACGCCGCCGGCGGCGGGCTCAAGGTGGAGGTGCGGCTGCCGCTGGCCGCACCCGATGACAGCCCCGTCAAGTCCCCTGCTCGTTGAACGGCGCCGGCCGCCACTTCACGACATAGTTCTCGAAGCGGGTGATGAGGAATTCCACCACCAGCGCCATCACCGCCAGGATGATCATGGCGGCAAAGACGCCATTGGCGTTGAAGGCGCCCTGCGCGGTCGAGATCAAAAGGCCCATGCCCTGCTTGGCGCCGAGGAACTCGCCGACCACGGCGCCGACCAGCGCGAAGCCGAAGCTGACATGGAGGCTAGCGAGGATCCAGCTCATCGCCGACGGGATGATGACGGTGGTGGTGATCTGATAGGGCGAGGCGCCGAGGATCTGGGCGTTGGCGATCATCGCCCTGTCGGCCTCGCGCACGCCCTGGAAGGCGTTGGCAAAGACGACGAAGAACACCATGACGACAGCCAGCGCCACCTTGGAAGCCATGCCGAGGCCGAGCGCGATAATGAAGACCGAGCCAAGCACCACGCGCGGCACGGAATTGGCGATTTTGATGTAGATCGAAAAGACATCCGCCAGGAGCTTGTTGCGGCCGAGGATGATGCCGGCGGCAATGCCGCCAATGGCGCCGATGGCGAAGCCGAGGAAGGTTTCTTCCAGCGTCACATACATCTGCAGCCAGAGCGGTCCCTGCGAGGTGCCCTCGGTGACCCATGACCAGATCTGCTCCCAGATGCCGGAGGGGCTGGAGAAGAAGAACGGATCGATGACACCGTAGTCGGCGCCGAGTTCCCATAGCGCGAGGAAGACGATCAGGATCGCCAGCCGCAGGCCGATGACCAAGGCATGGCGGCGGCGCAGCCGCGCCCTCGCCCGGGCTTCGGCGGCGACGATCGAGGTTGCGCGGGCGGCGGCCTGGTCAGTGGTGGGAGAGATGACGGTCATGGCAAGTCTCCTTTCAGCGCAATTCCAGGAAAAGTGCCAAGCGGTTTCCCGTTTGGAATTGCGAAAAACAAAAATCATTGGAGCGGGTCAGCGACCCGCTCTAATGGCCGGTTTGCAGGCCGCGGCTCTGGCCGAGCTGCACTTCCTCGCGCAGGTCGTTCCAGATCACCTTGGCGATCTCGATGAATTTCTGATCGTAGCGGATGTCGGCCATGACGCGCGGACGCGGCAGGTCGATGCGGTAGACGCTTTTCACCGTGCCCGGTCCGGCGGTGAGCACATAAACCTTGTCGGCCAGCGCCACCGCTTCCTCGAGGTCGTGGGTGACGAAGACGACGGAGGATTTCAATTCCGACCAAAGGCCCAAAAGCTCGTCCTGCATGGCGGTGCGGGTCTGCATGTCGAGCGCGCTGAACGGCTCGTCCATCAGCAGGATCTTGGGCTGATTGATGAAGGTCTGCGCCAGCGCCACGCGCTTGCGCATACCGCCCGAAAGCTGGTGCGGATAGTGCTTCTCGAAGCGGGCGAGGCCGACGCGGGCGATCCAGTCGCGCGCCCGATCATAGGCCTGCGCCTTCGGCGT
The DNA here is from genome assembly GCF_004791585.1 of Mesorhizobium sp. M1C.F.Ca.ET.210.01.1.1. Taxonomy (GTDB): domain Bacteria; phylum Pseudomonadota; class Alphaproteobacteria; order Rhizobiales; family Rhizobiaceae; genus Mesorhizobium. The sequence goes on along the minus strand of NZ_SRUU01000021.1, from coordinate 42,332 downwards.
GCCGCGATAGAGCGGGCCGGCGGCGACATTGTCGATGACGCTGCGCCACGGAAACAGCGCATCCGCCTGGAACACGAAGCCGATGTCGCGGCTGATCTCGGTGACGGGATTGCTCATGACGCGGACATTGCCGGTGGTCGGCCTGAGCAGGCCGGTGACGAGGTTGAGCGTCGTCGACTTGCCGCAGCCGGTCGGCCCGACGACGCAGGCGAACTCGCCGCGCGCCACCGTCATGGTGAAATCGCGGATCGCCGTCATCATGTGGCCGTCGGGGGTGACGAAGCGCAGCGTCACGTCATCGATGGCGATCGCGGCATCGGCCGGCGGCGCGGCCTGGGACAGCTTCTCGGCTGCCATGGTTTGCAATTGCATGGCACACTCCTGTGGCGATGGTGCGAGGATGCCTGCGGCTTGAGCCCCTTAGGCTTGCCGTGCCTCGGCATCCGGAAAGGCGCCGCTGCCGAATTGATTCAGGCAAGCGGCGCAAGCTCTTGTTTTTCAACAGGCGGCCAGGAAAAGCCGCCCGTCGTCCGTGCTACTTGGCGGCGTCGACGAATGCCGTCGTATAGGTCTTCGACAAGTCGATCTGCTTGCCCTGCAGGCTCTTGGAGAAGGTCGACAGGACCTTGAGCACCGTCTCCGGGCCATCGGCGGGCATGCGGCCGTCGGGCGTGAACATCGCCTTGCCGCCGGCCAGGCCCTGGACATAGAGATCCTTGTTGCCGGCGTAATAGTCCTTCGGCATCTGGTTGGCGATCTCCTCGGCCGAATGGCTGGCGATGTACTTCATCGTCTTGACGAAGGCGTTGGCGAGCTTCTGCGCCTCCTCCTTGTGGCTTTCGATCCAGGCAGACTGGACATAGAAGGACGCCGCCGGATAGTCGCCGCCGAGCGCTTCCCTGGTCTTTTCGGGCGTGCGCATGTCGACCAACACCTTGGCCTCGCCGGTCTGGAGCAGTCTGGCGATGGTCGGCTCGGTGGTCATGCCGGCCTGGATCTGATCCTGCTTGACGGCGGCGATGAAGGTGTTGCCGGCGCCCACCGGCAAAAGCGTGTAATCGCCGGGCTTCAGGCCGTTACGCACAGCCAGATACTGGGTCAGGAAGTCGGTCGAGGAGCCGAGGCCGGTGACGCCGAGCGTCGCGCCCTTGAAATCGGCCGGCGACTTGATCTCCGGGTGCTTGGCCGAGACCAGCTCGACCTCGCCGGGCGCCTGGCTGAACTGAACGATCGACTGGATGTACTTGCCCTTCGACTGCAGGTCGACGGTGTGGTCATAGAAGCCGACGACGCCCTGCACGGCGCCCGCCAGCAATTCATTCTCGGCCTCGACGCCGGCGCGGGAATTGATCAGCTCGACATCGAGCCCCTCATCCTTGAAGTAGCCGAGCTGCTGGGTCAGCACGGCCGGCAGATAGATCTGCTTTTCCATGCCGCCGACGATGATGGTGATCTTGTCGGCAGCCGATGCCGCCGTGGCGCCCGTGGCGACGATGGCAAGCGTAAGCGCCGCCGAACGCAAGATGCATTTCGAGATGAAACCGGTCACGTAACTTCCTCCACCTGGGCGGCGCGCCCTCCAGGCTGCGCCGCATCTCCTCCTTGCCGGCCGCTCCCGGACCGGTCACGTGGCGAACGCCACAAAACTGTCATGGCATGCCCAAGCTTTCAGCTGGCTTTCAGCCGTTTTGACGGCCGAACGGACGAATTCCGGGGCGATTGCCGGTCACGAAGCGGCGAAGCCGAGCACATCGCGCATGTCGTATTCGCCGGGCGGCCGTCCGGCAACCCAGAGCGCCGCCGCAATGGCGCCGCGCGCGAACATCGAGCGGTCGCCGGCCGAATGCGAAAGCGTCAGCCTCTCGCCCTCGCCGAGGAAGCCGACCGAATGCTCGCCGACGACGCTGCCGCCGCGCAGCACGGCAAGGCCGATCTCGCCGGCGGGGCGCGGGCCGATGACGCCGTCGCGGCCGCGCCGCGCCACATCGTCCAGCCTGACGCCGCGCCCGCGCGCGGCCGCCTCGCCCAGCATCAGCGCCGTGCCCGACGGCGCGTCGACCTTCATGCGGTGATGCGCTTCTACAATCTCGATGTCGCAGTCGTCGGCACTGAGCACCCTCGCCGCCTGTTCGACCAGCCCGGTCAGCATGTTGAGCCCCATTGAATAGCTGCCGGAACGCACGATGGCTATTGTCTTCGCAGCCTGGGCGATCGTCTGCAGTTCGGCGGCATCGAAGCCGGTCGAGCCGATTACCAGCGCCGGACCGCCTCGCGCGGCACAGGCTCTCGCCAGTTCCGCGGAAGCTGCCGGCGAGGTGAAGTCGATGACCACATCGGCAAGCGCCAGCGCGTCATCCCGCTCCACCAGCCCCTCGCCCGCGCTGCCCGGCCGATGAAAGCGGGCGGCGAGTTCCAGCCGCGGATCGGCCGCGACGGCCTCCGCCATCTGCCGGCCCATGCGGCCGAGCGCGCCGGCAATGGCTGTCTTGAGCGGCTGCTGCATGGCTAATCCTGTTGAAAGGCGAGTCGGAACAAACCTCTAGCACGCCGCCTTGCCAAATTGATTCAGCCGGGTGCTGCGCCGTTCGTCTTCAGCATCATGCCGGCGATCTCCTTGGTCAGCTTGGCGGCGACGAGTGCGGTGATGTTGGAGAGGTCCTGGCGCGGATTGTATTCGACGACATCGGCGGCGACTATTCGTTGGTCTATTCCCTGGATCAGGCCGATCACCTGGCGGGTGGTTAAACCGCCTGGCTCGCGATGGGAGATGCCGGGCGCGAAGGCCGGATCGAGAGCGTCGATATCCATCGAGATATAGACGGGCGTCTCGAGGTCGAGCCGCAGCCCTTCCTTGAAATGTTGCATCTCCACCACCTCGACGCCGAAGCGCTTGAACTGCTCGCGGTGGTGATCGTTGACGGTGCGCAAGCCGATCTGGATCAACCGGTCGGCCAGCCGCTCCTCCATGATGCGGGCGAAGGGCGAGGTGTGTGAGCGCAGATTGTCGCCATAGGAATGATAGATGTCCGGATGCGCGTCGATGTGGACGATCGTCAGGCTCGGATGGCGCCGGCGAACGGCACGCAGCACCGGCCAGGAGATGGCGTGGTCGCCGCCGAGCGAGATCAGCGGGTGGCCGGCATCGAGCACGCGGCCGACCTCGCTTTCGATCCGCTCCCACGAGTCGCCGGCTTGGGTGAAATCGATGTCGCCGTAGTCGACGAAACGGTCAGTCAGATCGAAGCCGGTTTCCGACCATGAGGTGTAGGCGTCGCTGGCGAGCTCGCGCCGGATCAGCGGCGGCGCCTCGGCCGGTCCACGCAGCCAGGACGAATTCTCGTCATGCGGAATGCCTAGAAGCGAGACCTTGGCCACGACATCCTCCTCGTTACGAAGACAGGGTGCCTCTATAGACGCCGGACCTGGCCGGCGCGACCGGAGGCGCTTGGGCCAGATCGCAAGGCTTGCCTCGGACGGGGGCGAGCCACGGGCGAATGTGAAGCGCCATACTCATCATCGCCTGTGCGATGTGCTACTTTAGCGTGAGTGTCCGGCCGCGACGCGCCGCCCGGACCGGGTCCGAGGGGGACGCCTATGTTTCGGCCAGTGCATGTCCTGATACTTTCCTGCCTCGCTGTTCTTGCCTGCCTTGCAACGGCGCCGCTTGCCGGCGGAGCATTCGCAGCCCAAGCATCTTCCGACAAACCCGACGATGCGGCGAAGAAGGCCGCGCTCGCCGAGGCGATCAACACCTGCGACCGTGGCGCCTCCGTGCCGCTCGACCCTGAGGCCAAGGCGCCGCCGGTGCAGTATGGCGCGCTTTTCCCGTTCGATATGAACCTCAGCAAACTCAAAGACCTGGCCGACAAATGCCAGGCGGCGATGCTCGGCGCGCCACAGGAAAAGCGGCTGACGCTGCAATGGCTGAGGGTCGAAGTGGCACTCGACCAGCCAGGGCTGACCTTGCTCCTGCCACAGGTCAAGCTGCTGGCCGATGGCGGCAGCCCCGAAGCGAATTTCCTCCTTTACGAGTTCTACTCGGTGCATCGGCGCGACAGCGCGGATGCCGGTGCGCCGCCGGTCACGCGGGCAATGGCGCTCGACGCCTTGCAGAAAGCCGGCACCGCCGGCCACCTCACCGCTCTTTTGACGCTGCTGCGCCAGTATACCGACGGGCCGCTGCTGCGCCGCGACGCGCGCAAGCTGGTCGAGACTGCGCAGCGCGTCATCGACGCTCCGGTCCAGGGTCAGTCGCCCGGGGAATGGGACAGCCAGTTCCGCGCCGCCATGCCGCTTTCGATTGCGCGCACGACACTGACGGCGGACGGCTTCACCAGCGACGAGCAGCAAAAGGCCTTTCACGCCGTCGAGACGGACTCGCAGGCCGGGACCAACGGTTCCGGACGATCCGCTCTCGCCTACATCAAGGCGCTGCGGCTGGGCCGCGGAACGCAGCAGGATGCGGCGAAGGCCAGGCAGTTGCTGGAGGCGCGCGCCGGTCAGGACGACGACGCCATACCGATGCTGGCCGACATGTTGGCCAAAGGCGAAGGCGGTCCCGTGGACGGCAAACGCGCCATCGCCCTGCTGCGCCCAGTCACGAAGAACGTTGCCGAAGCCCGGCCGATGCTGGCCGGCCTGCTGCTGGACGGCAAGTTCGTCGGCCGTCAGCCGCGGGCGGCGATCCAGTTGCTCAATGCTCCATGGGATCTCGACGCCAGCATCCGGCTTGCGGACCTGCTTCTCGACTATGACGGCGTGCAGGTCGACTATCCCGATCTGCTGGTCGAACGCCTGAGCGATGGCGCCGATGCCGGCGAGCCCGGCGCGGCGCTGGCGCTGGCGCGGCTCGAGCTTTCGGACAATCAGCAGTTCAAGAGCGAGGACCAGGCGCGCGCCATGCTGAAGCCACTGGCGGATGGGGGCGACCGCGACGCGCTCTGGCTCTACGCCTCGACGCAATATGCCAATCTCGATTCGACCAGCTATCGGCCATCGCGCCGCGAAGACGGCCTGAGCGACGATCAACTGAAAGCCCTGATCGACCAGGGCCAAGCCAAAAAGGAGCCGCAGGCCTATCTGCTGCAGGCCAAGCTCTTGCGTCGCGGCGTGGTCTACCCGCAGGACGACGCGAAAGCGACCGCGATGCTGATCAACGCCGCCAACCTCGGCAGCGTCGAGGCGATGGTGCTCCTCGGCGACGCCTACGACAACGGTCTCGGTGTCGACAAGAGCCCGCGAGAGCGGCTCCATGCGTGGCGCGAGGCAGCGCGGCTCGGTTCGCTCAAGGCAAAAAGCAAGCTCGCAAACGCTTTCACCTTCGACAGTTTCGACAGGCTTATGACGCTGCGCGAAGGCATCACCGACCGTATTGCGCTTTACAATGACGGCGTCGGCAGAATGGGCGCCGGCGTGTTCGGCGGCGGTGCCGACATCGAACTGAGCGGCCTGTTTTCCGGACCGGCCTCCAGCGCTGGAACGGCGGCGGTCGCCGCTGCCGTGATGGACGCGTTTCGCGAGGCGCCGGCTGGGCTCGAGGAAGAGAACCTGGTCGGCATCGGCAAGGCGCTGCCGGACGAAATCCGCGTTGCGATCGAGACGACGCTGAAGAACGAAGGATTTTATGCGGGCGAACCGAAGGGCTATTTCGGCCCGGACGCGCGCAAGGCACTGGCTGACTGGGTCGACGCGAAGGGCCCGCTGGCGGACGCGCCCGGCCCGCAAGCCGCGGGGGCGCAGCAGGCAGCGCCGGCCACCGACCTGCTCGCCGGCGAAATCCTCAACCGCGTCCGCGACAAGGTCTTCACCCAGGCGCAGGCCGCCAAGACCGAGAAGCAGAAACTTGCCTCCATCAAGCAGCTCGACATGCTCGCCCGCTACGGCGACCTCCCCTCGCGCTGGGCGCTGGTGCGCAACTACCATCAGGCAAAGGCCATACGAGCGATCGTCACGCCCGACCAGGTCACACGTTATGCGCTGGACCTGCTGGTGTCGAAGCCCGACGGCGTCGACAAGCCCGAGTTCGAGTTCATCTTCGACCTGACGCAGATCGCGAAGGAGCGGAAGTCGCGCGCGGTGGGCAGCGCCACCCTTCAGGCGATCCGCGACGATCCGCGCCTGCAGGATCCGCTGACGCTCGGCGCCATCATGGAGCAGTTCGCCTACGCGCCGGATGCCTGCAGCTCCGTGCTCGACGCTGCCCGAAAAGCCGGCGTCGCCGGGATCGGGGCGGATGGCTGCGACGAGGAAACACGCACGGCATTGATCGCCTATGCCAAGGACAAGGGCGCATCCGGCACCGATGCCGCGGCCCGCAAGGCGGCCGCAGAAGAGATCAAGACGCTGGACGCCCAGGCCGCGAAGTAATCAGAGCGCCCTGAGCCACACCTTGTTGTCGTGGAAGGCGGCGCCGCCATAGGGCGCCGGGGCGTCGGCGCCGGTCAGCACGTTGATGCCCTCGCCGCGCTCATGCGCGCTGTTCGGCCAGATGCCTTCGGCCACGACCACGCCGCGCTTCACGCCGTCGAAAAGCTTCGCGTGCAGCACGAGGTCGCCGCGCCGGTTGCCGACCTCGACGCGGCCGCCATCCTCGATGCCGAGCACGGCCGCATCCTCGGGATGCAGCAGCAGCTCGGGCCGGCCTTCCTTGGCCTTCGACACCGGCGTCTCGGCGAAGGTCGAGTTCAAGAAATTGCGCGCCGGCGAGGTGGTCAGCCGGAACGGATGCTCCTCGTCCGCGACCTCGATCAAGTCGACATGGTCCGGGAATTCAGGCAGTCGCTCGACCGGGCCGAACAGGCCCATGCTTTTCGGCGGCCGGTTGGGCGCCGACTGTCCGGTCCAGTTGGCGCGGAAATGGAATTTTCTGTCGGCATGGCCGAAGCCGTTGATGAAATGTGCGTCCTCGAAGTCGGGCTGCAGGTCGACCCACTTCTGTTCTTTCAGGCTGTCGAAACTGCCGATCCCGCGCTTGCCGAGGATGATGTCGATATGCTCCTTCTCGGTCAGGCCGAAGCCCGGCCGGTCGCCGACGCCGAGGCGCTTGCCGAGTTCCTCATTGACATAGTGGTTGGTGCGCGGCCCTTCCGGCGGATCGATGAGCTTGGGACCAAGCGTGATGTGCTGGTTGCCGCCGCCCTTGTAGACGTCGTCATGCTCCAGAAACATCGTCGCCGGCAGCACGACGTCGGCGAGCATGGCCGTGTCGGTCATGAACTGCTCGTGAACGCAGGTGAAGAGATCGTCGCGCAGGAAACCTTGCTTCACCAGCCGCTGCTCGGGCGCGACATTCGCAGGATTGGTGTTCTGGATCAGCATCGCCGTCACCGGCGGGCCGCCGTAGAGCGCGTCCTCGGCGCCGGTCAGCACCGGGCCTATGCGCGAATGGTCGAGATAGCGGATGTTCGGGTCGCGCATCGCGGTGCCTTCCAGCACATCCTGGTTCAGCTTGAAGATGCCGGAATTGGAGTGGAAGGCGCCGCCGCCCTCATACTGCCAGGCGCCGGTGACGGCGGCGATGCAGGAAGCAGCGTGCATGTTGACCGAGCCGTTGCGCTGGCGCGCAAAACCGTAGCCGAGGCGGAAGTAGGTCTTCTTCGTCGTGCCGACGAGATGCGCGAAAGCCTCGATATCGGCGACATTCAAGCCGGTGATGGCTGCCGCCCATTCCGGTGTCTTGGTCCGAAGATGCTCTTCCAGCCCGCGCGGGTCGTCGGTGTATTTTTCGAGATAGGCGCGGTCGGCCATGCCATCGCGGAACAGCACATGCATGACCGCGCAGGCGAGTGCGCCGTCGGTGCCGGGCTTCAAGACCAGGCCGAGGTCGGCCTGCTTCATCGTCGCGTTCTCGTAGATGTCGATGACGACGATCCTGGCGCCGCGTTCCTTGCGCGCCCTGGTCGCGTGGGTCATGACATTGACCTGGGTGACCACGGCATTGGTGCCCCAGATCACCACGCAGTCGGCCTTCGCCATCTCGCGCGGATCGGGACCGCGCAGCGCGCCCGCCCCCATCATCCAGCCGGTCCAGGCGAGATTGGTGCAGATCGAGCTGAAGAAGCCCGAATATTTCTTCGCGTGGCGCAGCCGCTCGATGCCGTCGCGCTGCACAAGTCCCATCGTGCCGGCATAGTAATAGGGCCAGACGGTCTCCGAGCCGTATTTCTCTTCAGCTTGAATGAACTTCTCTGCCACGAGGTCGAGCGCCGCTTCCCAGCTCGCTTCCTTCCAGAGGCCCTCGCCCTTGCCGCCCGCGCGCACCAGCGGCTTCAGCAGGCGGTCGGGATGATGGACGCGATCGGCATAGCGCGCGACCTTGGCGCAGACGACGCCGGCCGTGTAGCTGTTCGCCTTGGCGCCATAGACGCGGCCGATGCGGTTTTGGTCGAGCAGCTCGACCTCGAGAGCGCAGGTGGATGGACAGTCGTGCGGACAGGCCGAATGGCCGATTCGGAGCTTGGCGTGCTGGTTCATGGCGCCTGTCTAGCGGCTTTCAGGCGCGGCGTGTAGGTCCAGGTTGGGCGCGGATTAGTGCTGGCTTGCGAGGATGTGCTGCGCGGCGGGGTGAAGGCAGGATGTTCTTTGCGAGGCGTTGCAACTGCCTCCCCTTCTCCCCTTGTGAAGGTGGCCGAGCGAAGCTCGGTCGGATGAGGGGTGTTGGACGGAGTGAGGCACTTACAACGCAAGCGCTTGTAAATCCTTGCCTTTCTAACCCCGCGTTCCTTCCAGAACCCCTCATCCGTCTCGGCGCTTCGCGCCGATCCACCTTCTCCCACTAGCGGAGAAGGAAAGGCCCCCCTCACATCCCGAACCAGCGCGCGCGACGGCTGGATCCGAAATGCTCCTTGTCGGCGCGCAGCGCGAGCGAGGCTTCGTGGTAGGTGCCGGTCGGCTTCGGGCCGGAGAAGAAATCGACCTCGACCTTGCCGATGCGGCCGCCGCCGAACTCGATGTAGCAGGTGCCGAAGCCGTCATACTTTTTGGCCGTGCCGCTGTTGGTGAGCTTCACGATCAGGTCGCTGGCGACGGCGCGCGCGGCGCCCTCAGCGAAGACGCCGGCCTTCGGCGTACCGGTGTTGGCGCCGTCGCCCACTGCATAGACGCCGGCATAGCTGGTCTCCAAGGTCCGCGGATTGACCGTGATCCAGCCATTCTCGGTCATGCCGCTGGCAATCACCACGTCGGGCACGCGGTGCCTGGGCACGCCGAGGAACAGGTCGAACTGCATCTCCACCCCGTCGTCGAGGATCGCCACCTTCCGCGCATTGTCGATGGACGCGACGCGGCGGCCCGGAATGAAGCCGATGTTGCGCTCGACGAAGGCGGCGACCAGCGCGCGCGAGGTTTCCGGCGACGGCGGCACCGGGCTCGGCAACGGCAGCACGAAGTTGATCTCGCAGTCGCCGCGCACGCCGCGCTTGACCAGATAGTCGTGCAGCATGAGCGCGCATTCGCTGGGCGCCGGCGGGCATTTGTAGGGCGCCCCGCAGACCCCGACCAGCGCCCTCCCCCTGGTGAAGGTGGGCAGTGCGTCGCGCAGGCGCTCAGCGCCGGCGACGGTGTAGAATTCGTTGGCGCCGGCGAGCCCGGGCGTGGCGTCGAAATCGTAGTCGGCGCCAAGCGCCACGACCAGGAAATCGGCCTCGTGAACGCCGGCATCGGTGGTGACGCGCCGCCGCTCCGGATCGATCGACGTGATCGTCTGCCTGAGCAGGCGCACGCCCGGCTTGGCATAGTTGGAATAAGGCAGGCGCACCTGGTCCGCGGTCTTGTGGCCGAACATGACGTCGAGCTTGGAAAAGCCGAAGATGAAGGCGTCGCTCTTGTCGATCAAGGTGACGTCGATGCTGGCACCGAAGGTCTCGGACAGCAGGCTGGTGAGTTCGAGGCCGCCAAAGCCCGCCCCAAGGACGAGGACGCGCGGCTTGTTGGAAGTGTTCATGGTATCCTCTCGTTGTTTGCCTGGAGTGACGCGCGTCGTAGCCGGAGCTCCCTATGACCGGTGCCGGAGCGTGGCGGCGTCCTCGGCGAAGATGACGCTGAAGAAGCCGTCGATCATTGTCAGCGTGTCGGCATCGCTCATGCCGGGCAGCGCCGGGAAGTCGCCCTCCAGGTCCACCTTGGTCCTGCCGCCCATCGGCGTGTACCTGTGGGTGAATCGCGCGCCGTCGAAGGCGCCGCCGGTGAGCCTGGTCTCGATGCCGCGCGGCGGGTCCAGCCTGTGCTCGACCTGCATGGCGAAGGTGGTCCCGTCCGGATTATAGACCTCGGCGTCGAGGGTGACGATGTTGCCGGCCACGCCGGCAAGCCGGTGGCTCTTGAAGGCCATATGCCGGTGGTTGCCGGCGCTCATATATTGGAACAGCCGCTCCGGCGTGGTGTCGAAGAGGGCGATGGCGGGCTTGCTGTAGTGCACGGTCATTGCGGTCAGCTCCTCCAATGGTTCTTGGGCACGCGGCCGGGAAGGGTCTCGCCGCTCCCCGGCCGCGGCTCAGGCGGCCGCGGCTCAGGCGTGCGGCTGCGGGACGATGCGGATGTAGGGCTTTGGCGCCTTCCATCCGTTCGGGTAGATCTTGGCCGCCTCGTCGTTCGACACCGAACCGGCGATGACGACGTCCTCGCCCTGCCGCCAGTTGACCGGCGTCGCGACCCGGTGTTTCGCGGTGAGCTGCAGGGAATCGATGACGCGCAGGATCTCGTCGAAGTTGCGGCCGGTGGTCATCGGATAGGAGATCAGCAGCTTGACCTTCTTGTCGGGCCCGATGACGTAGACGTTGCGCACCGTCTGGTTGTCGGCCGCGGTGCGGCCCTCCGACGTGTCGCCGACAGTCGCCGGCAGCATGTCGTAGAGCTTGGAGATCGCAAGCGTCGGGTCGCCGATCATCGGGTAGTTCGGCGCGTGGCCTTGCGTCTCCTTGATGTCCATAGCCCAGCTCTGGTGCCGGTCGACGGGGTCGACGCTGAGCCCGATGACCTTGACGTTGCGCTTGTCGAATTCAGGCTTGAGCTTGGCCATGTAGCCGAGCTCGGTGGTGCAGATCGGGGTGAAATCCTTGGGGTGGGAGAAGAGGACGCCCCAGGAGTCGCCGAGCCATGAATGGAAGCTGATATGGCCTTCGGTCGTTTCGGCTTCGAAGTCCGGAGCGGTGTCGTTGATGCGGATGGACATGGTGAGTTCTCCTCTATGAATGGGTTGACGCGCCCATACTGACCGGCCGGCGTTCCTCCACCGTTCCCCGAACGCGCTCCGCCTGTGCCGCCCCTTTCAATCGGGGCCGAAGCAGGATTATGGTGGGCCGGGGACCTGGGGAGACGACATGCGTGTAGAGGTGGATCTGCTTGGCCAGTTCCGCGTGTCCGTCGATGGACGCGCGGCTTCCGCGGCGACGTGGCGGCGCACGAGCAGCGTGACGCTGGTCAAACTGCTGGCGCTGGCCCGGCGCCACCGGCTGCACCGCGAGCAGGTGATGGACGCGCTGTGGCCCGATCTCGAGCCCGAGGCGGCAGCCGGCAATCTGCGCAAGGCCGTCCACTTCACCCGGCGCGCGCTCGGCGCGCATGACATCATCGCCCTCGACGGCGAGATCGTGGCGCTGGCGCCGGGCGCGGAGCTTGCCGTCGACGCTGCTTTGTTCGAGGCCGAGGCGACGGCGGCGCTGCAGGCCAACGATCGCGCGGCCACGGAACGGGCCGCCCGGCGCTACGGCGGCGAATTGCTGCCGGAAGACCGCTACGCGGAGTGGGCGGACGAGCCGCGCCAGCGGCTGCGCGAGCTTTATGTGCGCCTGCTCGAGGCGGCCGGTCTCTGGGAGCGGTTGCTGGCGGTCGATCCCGCCGACGAACGCGCCGCGCGGGCGCTGATGCAGGCATCCCTCGACGCCGGCAATCGCGGCGAGGTCGTGCGGCAATTCGAGCGGCTGCGCGAAAGCCTGCGCGTCGATCTCGGCGTCGGCCCGCAGGCGGCGACTGTCGCCATCTACGAGAAGGCGCTGGCGCTCGGCGGGGCGCAGCCGACCGGGATCGCCGAGCGCGTGCGCGGGCTTCTGGCCTGGGGCATCATCCAGCTCAACAGCGGCGACTTCGGCGATGCCGGCCGCAAGGGCACGGAAGCGCGCACGCTGGCGATCGCCGCCGAACTCGGGCGCGAGGTCGGCGAGGCAAGCGCGCTGATCGGGCTCGCCGCGCACATGCAGGGGCAATGGCAGGAGCTTTTCCAGTCCGAATTCGTCGACTGGGTTCGTGGCGCGCCGAGCGTTGCCTCCAACGTCTTCGACGGGCATCTGTGCCTGGCGGAATTCTGCCTCTATCGGGCCGGCGGCCATGAGCAGATGGCCAGGGCGGCGCGCGAGCTTCTCGGCATCGCCGAGGCCGCCGGATCGGTGCCCGGCCGCGTGCTTGCCTCGCTGATCCTCGGCGAGGCTGAACTGTTCTCCGGCCGGCTCACGGCGGCAGAGGAGCTGCTCGTCAACGCGGCCCAGCTCAGCGCCGAAACGGGTGCCTCCTTCGGCGAGGCGCTGGCGCTGCATCGGCTTGGCGAAATCGCGTTGGCGCGCGGCCAGAAATGGCGCGCCGGCCGGCTGCTGCAGAAGGGATTGCGCCTTGCCGGATCCACGTGGCTCGCCCCGCATCTGCTGATCCGCTTCCAGGCGCTGGCCGTCGAGGCTGCGGCGACCCAATCGCAGGCGATGGAGGCGATCCGGCAAGGCGATCGCCGGCTCGCCGAAAAATGCACCTGCCAGCCCTGCTCGATGGGCTTTCGCGTGGCGTCCTCGATCGCGCTGGCCGAGGCCGGCGAGCTCGACCAGGCGAGCCGGCGTATCGACGAGGCCGAGCGGTTGGCCGGCATGTGGCAGGGCGGACCGTGGGTCGCCGCCGTCTGGGAAGCGCGTGGCGTGCATCGCCAGGCGCGCGGCGAAAGCGACCAGGCGTCGGCGTTGTTACGCGAGGCCGCCGCGCGCTACGCCGAGATAGGCCGCCCGCGCGACCAGGAGCGCTGCCTGGCGCGGGCGCAAGCGGTGGAGGTGAGGCTGGCGGGGTAGAAGCTCAGCGCCTCTCCTTCTCCCCTACTCAGCGATCCCCTCCTCATACTCCGCAGACATGGTCAGCCACTTGTCCTCGTTCTGCGCCAGTGTGTGGGCCAGCTGCGAGCGCTCCTTGGCCAGCCGCGTCGCGGTCGAGGGGTCCTTCTCGTAGATCGCCGGGTTGGCGAGCTCGTCCTCGATCAGGTCGATGCGCTTGCGGATGCGGTCCATCAGCGCCTCGGTGGCGCGGATCTCCTTGGCTAAAGGCTCGAGCGCCGAGCGCCGAGCGGCGGCCTCGCGGCGGCGGTCGGCCTTCGACGTCTTGTCCGCTTCCTTCTGCTCGCGGCGGTTGGAGGAGACGCCGGTGACCAGCGTTTTATAGTCCTCGAGGTCGCCGTCATAGGGATTGACCGCGCCGTCCTTGACCAGCCAGAGCCGGTCGGCCGTGGCCTCCAGCAGGTGCCGGTCGTGCGAGATCAGGATCACCGCGCCCGGAAAATCGTTGAGGGCATGGATCAGCGATTCACGGCTGTCGATGTCGAGATGGTTGGTCGGTTCGTCGAGGATGAACAGGTTCGGTCCCTCGAAGGCCGAAAGGCCCATCAAAAGGCGCGCCTTCTCGCCGCCGGAGAGGTCCCTGGCGGCAGTGTTCATCTTCTCGGTCGACAGGCCGAACTGGGCGACGCGGGCGCGCACCTTGGCTTCCGGCGCATCGGGCATCAGCCGGCGCACATGCTCGTAGGCGCTTTCCTCGGGCCGCAGATCGTCGAGCTGGTGCTGGGCGAAGATCGCCACCTTCAGCCCCGGCGCGACGGTCATCGTGCCGGTCTCGCCCTTCAGGCGGCCGGCGAGCAGCTTGGCGAAGGTCGACTTGCCGTTGCCATTGGCGCCAAGCAGCGCGATGCGGTCGTCGGCATCGATGCGCAGCGTCATCTTCTTCAGCACCGGATTGTTCTCGGCATAACCGACATTGACGCCGTTGAGCGCCACGATCGGCGACGCCACCGTCTTCACCGGCTCGGGGAACGAGAACGGCCGCACCGTGTCATTCACGATAGCGGCGATCGGCTTCAGCTTCTCCAGCGCCTTGAGGCGCGACTGCGCTTGCCTCGCCTTCGAAGCCTTGGCACGGAAGCGCTCGACGAAGGATTCCATATGCTTGCGCTGCGCTTCCTGCTTGACGCGGCTCTTCTCCTGCAATTCGCGCTGCTCGGTGAGCTGGCGCTCGAACTGGTCGTAGCCGCCGCGCCAGAAGGTCAGCTTCTTCTGATCGAGATGGACGATCGAGTTGACGGCGCGGTTGAGCAGGTCGCGGTCGTGCGAGATCAAGAGCACGGTGTGCGGGTATTTGGCGACGTAGTTCTCCAGCCACAGCGTGCCTTCGAGGTCGAGATAGTTGGTCGGTTCGTCGAGCAGCAGAAGGTCGGGCTCCGAGAACAGCACGGCCGCCAGCGCGACGCGCATGCGCCAACCGCCGGAGAAGGACGAGGCTGGACGCTTCTGCGCGGCGTCGTCGAAACCGAGGCCGGCCAGGATGGTGGCGGCGCGGGACTCGGCCGAGTGCGCGTCGATGTCGGCGAGCCGCGTGTGGATCTCCGCGATGCGATGCGGATCGGTGGCGGTCTTTTCCTCTTCGAGCAATGCCTGACGCTCGACATCGGCCTTGAGCACGATCTCGATCAGCGGCTCCTCGGTGCCCGGCGCCTCCTGCGCCACCTGGCCGATGCGGGTGTTCTTCGGCAGGCTGATCGAGCCGGTCTCGGACGGAAAGTCGCCGGTGATCGCCTTGAACAGCGTGGTCTTGCCGGTGCCGTTGCGCCCGACGAGACCGGCCTTGGTGCCGGCCGGCAAGGTCAGCGAGGCATGGTCGAGAAGCAGGCGCCCCGCCATGCGCAGCGAGAGGTCGTTGATGATAAGCATGGCCGGGCTTTTGCACGGGACATCGGCGCTCCGCAAGAGCCAGGCGGCGGATGAGACTCGCCGCGCGCAGTCCGCGGCCATCCGGCAAAGCCCGACAAAGTCCCGCAGAACTGGAACTAGTTGCCGGCTGGAGCGTTTGGGGCCCCGTGATCCGCAATTTCGCCCTCGCCTTCATCTTCTTCCAGGTCGCCACGACGGCAGCGCTGGCGACGCAGGTGGTCCTGTTCGAGGACAGTACGGCGCCGGCACTGCCAATCTCCCGCCTCGCGGGAGAGAAGGTCGGCGGGCCGGCACGCGCGACGCAACACCTGCTGATCCAGATTGATACCGGAAGCAATCTCAGGCATCGCCTGTGAATGACTGAGAGGCCGGCGGGACAGCGCCCATGCTCTGCCCTGCCCGTGCTCCGCAGCAACTGCGCAGCAGCTACGGAGGGTGGACCGAGCATCTCGCCCCGCTGGGGAGACTGTGCGCCGCTTCCGTCGGTCACCACCTGCTCACACTTTGCTTGCCACGTCACCGGTTTGACGTTGATTGCTGCCATCGTCTCAACCTATGCTGGCGGGAGCGGCGGGCTTGCAGACATCATGAGGTGCCTTCAATGAAGCGATTGCTCCACGCCGCCGGCCTCGCTGTGCTTCTCACCACGCCCGCGGCCCATTCGGCAGCGACGGACTGCGCGGCGGCGAAGACGCAGGCCGACCTCGCCACCTGCACGGCTAAGGACACGGCCTCGGCCGACGCCGCGCTCAACGCCGCCTACAAGGCGCTGTCGGGACACCTCGCACCCGCCGACCAACAGCGCCTTCGCGACGCGCAGCGCGCCTGGATCCCGTTCCGCGACAAGGAATGCGCTTTCCGCACCAAGCCCTATGCCGACGGCTCGGTGTATTCGAGCCTGGTCGAAACCTGCAAGGCGGAACTGACCCAGGCCCGGCTGGCGCAGTTGCAGCACCAGTTGCAATGTCCGGAAGGCGACCTCTCCTGCGTGCCGCAAACCGCCGGCGGCGCCAAGCCCGCAGCCCCTGGCGCCAAGCCTGCGACGGCTGGGGCCGCTCCTGCCAAGGCAAGCCAGAACGACGCGCGGCCGTGCGTGCAATCGGCCGGCAAGGCGAAGTCGGACCAATATGTCTCGCAATGCATCCAGGTATCGCCGGCGACACATCCGCCCTGCAACGGACAGAACGCGTGCAGCATGATGATCGACGAGATCAAGCGAGGCTGCGCCATGATCGGCAGCGACAACCCGCCTGCCTTCTGTTCCGCCTATAAGGACTGAGCAACACGGCGGCCGTGGCCGTTCGGCCCCGGCCCGCTGCCGCCAATCAGCTGACAATGACTGTTCTGACGCGGAAAGACGAAACCAGCCAACCAAGACACCGCAAGTTTCGCGTGAGCGTATATTTGTGTGGCAGACATCGATACCACCCAAACAAGGTACTGAAATCTGTTGGGCCAGGCGTGATGCTTATCGAAAATTGATTTCAGTTTTGGCTCGATCCTGTGAATCTATCAATGCGCCGTGAGTCGTGCGGTGGCGCCAACAATAATTTGACCGGGTCAGGAGCTGACGATGGGCGAGGCGGCCAACGATCTGCGCATGCTGAGATACGTCGCGGAGACTGCTCGCAAGTTAGCAACGATGCTTCCACGCACCCGCTATCAGATGCTTGTCTATTTTCTGGAGATGACGGCCGTCGAGGCGGAAAGCCTGGCCGCGGAGCAGGATCGCCGCGGACTCGAGGCGCATACGCCGCCGCGCGATTGATGACGGCCAGGGCGGGTCGGCCTTATCGCCAACCGGGTATCTGCCTTCATGCAATTCCGGACGGTAAACCGCCAAGCCCTTTTCGTGGACTTGTGGTGCGCACGGCGCGTCTGTTTATCCCCCCGATGATGCCATCCAGGACGGCGAGGCATCTCAGCCGTCGTGCCTCGAGGATCAGCCGATCGTCATGCTCGACGATGGCGCGCTCGAAATTGTCGAGCGCGTCGAGTGCGGCGCGCAGATTGGCGGTCGGCATGCCCAGCGAAAACAGGATCCGCCGCGCCTCGACCCCCTCGCGGGCGTCCGCGGAAGACTGGTTGGCCACCCTGCGGCGCAATGCGTCGAGCGTGGCCAAACGGTCGGCCGCCGGCTTGGCGTCGTTCGTTGCAGGCAGCATGCCGCCGGCCTCAGGTCTTGGCCTTGCGCTTTCCCTTGCCGGAATCCGCGGCCGGCTTGCGGCCGAGGCCGGAGGACTTGGCAAGTGCCGAGCGAGTGGCCGAGTAGCTGGGCGCCACCATCGGATAGTCGGCCGGCAGGCCCCATTTGGCGCGGTATTCGTCCGGCGTCAGCCCATGGTCGGTCGACAGGTGCCGCTTCAGCGACTTGAACTTCTTTCCGTCCTCGAGGCAAATGATGTGATCGGGGAATACCGAACGCTTCGGATTCACGGCCGGCGTCAGCGGCGCGCTTTCCTTGACGGCGCCGCCGGCGGCGAGCTTGCGCACCGATGCGCTGACGCTGGCGATCAGATCAGGCAGGCCGGAGGCGGGGAGCGGGTTGTTGCCTACATAGGCCGAAACAATGTCGGCGGTCAGCTCGATTGCAGTCTTGTCGTCGATGTTGGACAATTTTTTCACCCTCTGCTGGCTCTCAAATGACCAGCTGTTTTTTAGGACTTTGGTCTAGGTATCGTATAGGACCTGTCCCCCAACGGACGGCCCAGAGTCAGTAAAATGCGCGAGACTCAATACCGAAGATATGTTTTCACCGCAGCTCACGACCGCGCAAGTTAGGAATTCTAATACCCATAACAAACACTTTACAGCTCCGAAGGCCGCCGCGAGGCCGCAAAAGACGCGGCAGCACTTCGATTTACGCCAATAACTGCTACAAAAGAAGAAATCCAGAACCGAGAGCCGATGCTGCAGGTCCAGTTGACCGATTGTGACCGATTATGCCCGATTCGATGACGTGACGGCGAGTCGCTTATTTCGCGGCGCCGCCGCGCCGCAGTTCCACCCGTCCGCCGTCGGCCAGTAGCTCAAGAACACGCTTCCAGCGCGCGCAGCGGCCGAAATCCTTCTGCTCGATGGCCTTCTCGGCCTTCATGGCGGCATAGAGCGGGGCCTCGGCGCCGAATTCCTTCAGCAGCCAGTGCGCCTCCTGTCTGGCGCGACGTTCGTCCTCGTCAAGCGTGATTCCTGGCGTGAGCGCTGGCATGGTGTTCAGGCCTCCGAACGTTCGATGCCGACAGCAATGCAACTGCCGATGACGAGGACGGCGCCGGCAATGGCCGTCATCGACAGGCTTTCGCCCGACAGCGCCAGCAAAAGCGTGGAAGCGATCGGCGTCAGGTAGGCGACGACCGCGAGCCTGCCGCCCTGGTCGAGGCTGAGCGCCCGCGACCAGAAATAATAGCCCAGCCCCATCGGCCCGGCGCCGAGATAGAGGCCGAGCAGCAGGTCCACGCCGCCGAGGCCGGCAACGCCGTCACGCAGGCACCAGGCAAATGTAAGCGCCACGCCGATCAGCGCCGAAGGCAACAGAAGCCGATCCGGCGGCACGGCAAGACGGCCGACGGCAAGCGAATAGAAGGCCATGCAAAGTGCCGAGCCGAAGGCGGCGCAATAGCCGACGAGGCTGCCTTCGAGCCAGGCGTGCGCGCGTCCGCCGGAGATCACCAGCGCCACGCCGGCGAAGCCGAGCGCGGCGGTGAGCCCAAGCAGCAGCGGGCGCTTCGGGCGGCCGAGCAGGATGATCGCGGCGGCGACCATCAGCGGCCAGGTGTAGGCAATGAGATTGGCCTCGATGACCGGCATCGAGGCGAAGGCGATGTATTGCAGCACCATGGTGCCGACCAGGCCGATGAAGCCGACGGCGTAGGCCTTCCCCTTCTCCCCCAGGGGGAGAAGGTGGATCGGCGCGCAGGGCCGAGACGGATGAGGGGTGCTGGAAGAAACTCCAGCTTCGGCGACCCGGCCAGCAGCCCTCATCCGACCTCGCGTCGCGAGGCCACCCCCGGGGCGAGCCACGGGTCTCGCCCGTGCTTCGGACCCCACAAGCGGAGAAGGAGATGCGCCTGCCAGCCTGATCAACGCAAAGACCAACGCCGCGCCGCAGAACTGCAGGAACTGCACATGCGATACCGGGTGACTGGCGAGCAGCGTCTTGCCGACCAGGGCATTGGTCGCCCAGAGCGCCACCGCGCCCAAGGCAAGGGCCAGCGCCGTCGTGGAGGCGGCGCCGGGCCGGGATTGGTTGCGTTCGACCATGATCGGGGCAAGGCCCGGCGGCGCCGAAGGCGGCTGGGCAGGATCATGGCTCACTACCACGATTCCCTTGCTGCGCCGGAGACCGGCTCGGCAGCCGGTTTCGGCACGGGATGCTCTTCGGCATGGCGGCGATAGGCGGGCAGCTGGTTCGTCCAGACGTCGTCCGCCAGCTCGTTCACCCAGGCGCGGTCCTGGTCGTTGTCGGCGGCGAGGTAGAACATGCGGTTGTCATCGACGTAGGGCTTCGTCACCGAACGCTGGTTGAGCACCAGCGTGACGCGCGAGCCGAGCTGGATGGGCGCGGTGCGATGAAGCACGCCGAGGAACTGGCCGAGCGTGGCGTAGTTCATCTTGTGATCGATGCTCATGACCTTGTTGCGCGGCAGGTCGCCGCCGGATTCGAGGATGGCGCGGCCGGTCTCGGAATCGTCGCAATAGATTTCAAGATGGCCGCCGATCAAAGGGTCGCTGATCGAGAGCGGAATGAGCTCGGTCACCGGAACGCCATCGCAGTGCCATTCGACGGCGCCGTCCTTGGGGTTCATGAAGGTGACGGTCGAGCCGACGATCGACAGCGGGTAGGGTTCGAGCCTGGTGCCCATCATATCGGACAGCCGTTCCAGGCGCAGCTTGTCGTGGAGCAGTTCTTTGATCTCCGGAATGTACCGGTCGGCGCCGGTGATGAAGGTGAGATCGAGGTGCTTGTGCACCGCGTGGCTGGCCTTGAGCTTGAGCGCCGCCTCCTCGATCGCGGCAAGCAGCGCGGGGTCGTAGCCGTGAAGATACTGGGCGACGCCGAAGCTCGACACTTTCCACGCCGTATCATGCCCGATGATGGCTTCACGGCTCATCGCATAGCGCAGTTCGGGGATTGTATGGGCGTTCATTCTACTTCTCCAAGGTAGGGGCAACACTTGGCGAACAGTCGATTAAGCCGCCGGCCCCTGTAAATTTAGGAATGCTGGTGCTACTTTAAGCCCAGCTAAAGGTCGAACCCCGTGCGTCTGCTCAGTCAGGTCAACCTGAACTCGCTCAAAATTGTCGAAAGTGCCGCCAGGCATCGCAACTTCACGCGCGCCGGCGAGGAGCAGTTCATCACCGCCTCCGCCGTCAGCCAGCGGGTGAAGAGCCTGGAGGACCAGCTCCGCTTCAAGATCTTCCAGCGCGGCGGCAACGCGGTGTCGCTGACGCCGGAGGGCGAGACCTATGTGGCGCGCGTGCGCGAGGCGTTGGAGCGGATCGTGGCGGCCAGCATGGAGGCGACCGGGCAATCGCAGGCGCATGTGCTCAAGATCTGCGTGCTGCCGACCTTTGCGGCGCGCTGGCTGTTTCCGCGCCTCTCCTCGTTCCAGCGGCAGTATCCGGAAATCGAGATGCGGGTCTCGACCTCCTATGCCACGCATGAATTCTCGGCCTCCGAATACGACCTCGAGATCCGCTACGGCGACGGCAACTTCCCCGGCCTCAATTGCGAGCTCTTGTTCAAGGAAGACCTGACGCCGGTATGCAGCCGCAAGCTGTTCCACGAAGTACTCGGCGATAAGCCGTTGTCCAAGGTGACGCCGGAAGACCTGAGATACTTCACGTTGCTTCACTCCGATACTTGCACGCAGAACTGGCAGTCATGGCTGGGTTTTGCCGGCGCGAGCTTCGTGCTCGGCGAGGCCAGGAGCATCTATTTCGATTCCTGCATGATGTCCTACGAGGCGGCCAATGCCGGCATGGGCTTCGCGGTCGCCAACCGCGCCTATATGGCGAGCGACATCCGCGCCGAACGGCTGGTGGCGCCGTTCGCGGTGCACCATCCCAACACCGCCGGCTGGTATTTCGTCAGCCCGATCAAGGCGCACAGCGCGCGCAAGGTGGAACTGTTCAAGCAGTGGATCATGGCCGAGGCGGCACTGACGCAGCGCCAACTGGACCTCGAGATCGCCGGCATACCAGTGAAGCGGGCGGCGATGGCTTGAGGCAGGCCTCGCACCCGTCACCTCAAACTATTGTTGTAGATTTCACACAATAGCGTGAATTTCCCGCCGATTTGCACAGTTTCCAGGAAGTCTTCCAGAGCCCTCCCCATGACCCAGCGGCAAGACTCAGCTATGGTCTTTCGTGCGGCGGGCCTGATTTCCCCGCTTGGCCGGCGCTAATTTGCTTCCTCCCAAGCAGCGCCGGCCTTCTTCTGTGGCGACTGTGCTTCAACTATGGCTGGCGATTGCGCAGCGATTGCACGTCAGTGCTTGGGTAGCGTGCCCTGCTGATCGCCACCGGTGGTCGATTGCGGCACGGGGTTCTTGTCGATCTGCGGGTTCTGGTCGACGGCGGGCGCCTTGGTCGGCGGAATGCTGTTGTCGCAGGCGGCGAGCGCGAGCCCTGCCGCAAGAACCAGCAGCACAGGAAGCTTCTTCATGGCGACCTCCTCTCGTTCGCCCTGTCTTGAGGCAAACGAGGCGGTGGTGGTTTGGTTGCGTCGCGCCGGCGGGAACCAATCATCCAGGCACCCGGTTGAACTCCCAACAATCCAACGCAACGAGGAGACGATCATGATCCGCTTGCTGCTTGTCGGACTGTTCGCCTACACCGCTTACCGCGTTACGATGAGGATCATCTACGAGATGTCCGGCGAAGCCCCGCCGCAGGACGAACCACGGACGCTGCGACGCCAGTCTGCCGCGATGGGGGTGGAGCCAAAGCGGTAGGCGCCTTTCCTCGCCCCCCAACGAATGTAGGGGAGAGGAACCCAAGCCCAGAAAGCCGGCGCGACAGCACCTCCTCTGCCCTGCCGGGCATCTCCCCTCTTGGGGATCAGTTGTTGGACCCTTTCGCTATTCGCCAGCCCGTGAGTTGTATTGCGAACAAAGCGGAAACGATGCTTGATGGGCGATGAACATCGCCGCCCGTGATTCGTCCTTCGAAGCGCCCGCCTATCTTGCCCGGCTGAATGACGAGCAGCGGCTGGCGGTGGTGCATGGTGACGGCAAGGTGGCAGCACCGCTGCTGGTGATCGCCGGCGCCGGCTCCGGCAAGACCAACACGCTGGCGCATCGCGTCGCGCATCTCATCGTCAAGGGCGCCGATCCGCGCCGCATCCTTTTGATGACCTTCTCGCGCCGCGCGGCGTCGGAGATGGCCAAGCGCGTCGAGCGCATCGCAGGCGAGGTGCTGGGGCGCGACGCGGCAATCATCGCCGACGCGCTCGCCTGGGCTGGCACCTTCCACGGCATCGGCGCGAGGCTCTTGCGCGACTATGCCGAGCAGATCGGCCTCGATGCCGCCTTCACCATCCACGATCGCGAGGATTCGGCCGACCTGATGAACCTCGCCCGGCACGAGCTGGGCTTCTCCAAGACCGAGAGCCGGTTCCCGACCAAGGGCACCTGTCTGCAAATCTACTCCCGCGCCGTCAACGCGCAGGCACCGCTCGGCGAGGTACTGGGTTCGGCCTTTCCCTGGTGCGCGGCCTGGGCGGAACAGCTGAAAGAGCTGTTCGCCGCCTATGTCGAGGCCAAGCAGGCGCAGAACGTGCTCGATTACGACGACCTCCTGCTCTACTGGGCGCAGATGGCGGCAGAGCCTGAGATCGCCGCCCACCTTGGCTCGCGCTTCGACCATGTGCTGGTCGACGAATACCAGGACACCAACCGGCTGCAAGCCTCGATCCTTTTGGCGCTGAAGCCGGACGGCGTGGGGCTGACCGTGGTGGGCGACGATGCGCAGTCGATCTATTCCTTCCGCGCCGCGGAAGTGCGCAACATCCTCGATTTCCCGAAGCAGTTCGCGCAAGGCGCCGAGATCGTCATGCTGGAGCGCAACTACCGCTCGACCGAGACGATCCTGGCAGCCGCCAACGCGGTCATCGGCGAAGCCACCGAGCGCTTCACCAAGAACCTGTGGACCGAGCGCAGGTCGTCGCACAAGCCGCAACTGGTGAGCGTGCGCGACGAGACCGAGCAGGCCAACTATGTCTGCCAGGCGATCCTCGCCGAGCGCGAGGCCGGCACGGCGCTGAAGGCGCAGGCCGTGCTCTTCCGCGCCTCGCATCACAGCGGACCGCTGGAAGTGGAGCTTACGCGCCGCAACATCCCTTTCGTGAAATTCGGCGGCCTGAAGTTCCTCGACGCCGCCCATGTCAAGGACATGCTGGCGATGCTGCGCTTCGCCGAGAACCCGCGCGACCGCGTCGCCGGTTTTCGCGTGCTGCAGCTTATGCCGGGCATCGGCCCTTCCGCCGCCTCGCAGATCGTCGAGGCGATGGCGACGTCGCTGGACGAGACGCTGGGCCTTGCCCGCTTCCGGCCGCCGCAGCGCGCGGCTCAAGACTGGCCGGTCTTCCTCGATATCTACAGCGGGTTGCGCGCCGGTCCGAAATGGCCGGCCGACCTCGAGCGGGTCAGGCTCTGGTACGAGCCGCATATGGAGCGCATCCATGAGGACGCGATCACGCGCCGGGCCGACCTCCTGCAGCTTGAGCAGATCGCGTCGGGCTATCCGTCGCGCGAGCGCTTCCTGACCGAGCTGACGCTCGATCCGCCCGACGCCACAAGCGACCAGGCCGGGCCGCCGCACCGCGACGAGGATTACCTCATCCTGTCGACCATCCATTCGGCCAAGGGCCAGGAATGGAAGAACGTCTTCGTGCTCAACACAGTCGACGGCTGCATCCCGGCCGATCTCGGCGTCGGCACCAAGGAGGATATCGAGGAGGAGCGTCGGCTGCTCTATGTGGCGATGACGCGGGCGAAGGACAGCCTGCACCTGGTGGTGCCGCAACGCTTTTACCCGCACAACCAGCCGGCGCGCGGCGACCGCCATGTCTATGCCTCGCGCACCCGCTTCATCCCGGCCTCGATGCTTTCGGCCTTCGAGCAGAGTTCGTGGGCAAGCGCGGCTATCAAGGACGATCCGCGCCAAAGGCCGGGCGTCAAGGTCGATCTCGGCGCCCGCATGCGCGGCATGTGGAAATAGGCAGCCCGCTGGACGTCATGGAACTTTTCTCCCGGTAACGGATTTCCGTTAGGAAAATCTAATGCAAGGAGGCAGTTATGAAGAATCTCATTCTCGCCGCCATGCTGGGCATGGCTACCCTGGCGCCAATGACGGTTCCGACACAGGCGACAAGCCTGACCATCACCACCGATGACGGCATGGGCCGATACAATGACGACTACTACTGGCGCCGCCATCACATGCGCGGCGATGACTGGCGGTACCGTGGCCGATACGAGATGCGCGACGGATACCGCTACGGTCACCGTCGCGACTGCATGGTCAGGGTGCACAAGCGCTGGCATCACCATCATTGGGTCGTGAAGCGTGTCTGGAGCTGCGGCCTCCACCGAGGCTGGCGCTATTAGCAGAACCGTCCCTTCACCGAAGCGGCGCCCGCAGGAGCGGATGAAAAATGCGCTTTACCCCATCGGCGATGAGCTGGCGGCAACGGCTTGCTGAACGGGCCGGCCAGCTCTTCGTGGGCAGCGTCGCGGCGTTGATTGCAGGGGTTGCGATACTGCTGCTGGTGCTGTCGGCCTACTATCGGATTCCACATCCTCCAGCGGAAGTGGCGATCATGACCGGCATCGCCCCCTAGAGAGCGGTTCAGCGTTTCACGGAATCGCCGAGCCGCTCTAAGTATTTGTTTTACGCAATTCCGGACGAATTGCTCTAGCGATCCGCCCTGCACCTGCCGCCCCGCCGGCCGGCACGAAAAGATCTCCGAACGTGGAACCTCGCGCCGCAAGGCGCGTTGTGTGGCGTCCTACCCAAGACCGAGGGTAGCAGCCCGCCGTCCTCCGCCCCAATCCGAGAGGTCTAAATGCACGACAGGATCTTCCTCACCCCGGTCGCGGTCAGTGTCGGCGCCGGCCACAAACGCATGATCGCCTCGCTGTCCGACATGCATGAGTACCTGACCGAGTTCCCGCCGTCGCGCAGGCGGCTGAGCTACGGCGCAGCGGTGAAGGCCTGCGAAGCCGCACGGGCCGGAGGAATCTCCGCCGAATCGGCACGCGACGCGCTGATCACCTTCGCGGTGACGGCCGGGATCCTGTGGCCGTCGGATCAGCCGATCGTCTCGGTGAAGCCAGCCGCTCGCAGCCATAGCGGCTTCGCCGCCTGAGATCAGCCGGCCCTACCGAAGCCCGCCCCCTGAGGAAACCCGCCTGGGACGGCTCTCGGGTGGGTTTTTCTTTCAAACCCGGCCTTTCGACCGCATGCTTGCCGCCTCAGTCGGATGTCTGAAACTTTCCGGCGCTGCATGAAACATCGCATAGACTATGCGGCTGCGTGAAATATCGCACAGAACAGCCGGCTGCGTGAAACACCCCACAGAACATTCGCCTTCCCCATGCAGGTTGATGATATCCAACAGGGGGGCGGATGTTTCTCAATCGCAACCAGTTCAAGCCGGCGGCGGAAATGAGGCTGGGCCGCGACAAGTCGTCGATCCGGGTCACGATAACCGACCAGAAGGTGTGCGAGCTCGCCGAAGCCGTCTATGCCTGGATCACCGCCGACGGCAAGCCGGTGCGGATCGGCACCTGCGGCTCATCAGCGGGCAAGCGCCTGCTCTCCTATCCCGGCTACATCAACCGGAGCCTGGCCGGGCATGGCGGCGCGACGCCGAAATGGGAAGCGTTGAAATGGCTGGGCCTGCTGACCGCGCATGGCATGCTAACGGCGGTTATCCATCAGCCCGAGCCGACACTGACCGCGGCCGGTATGACCAGACCCTGTCTCGACGTCGAGCGCCAGTTGATCCGCCAGCACAGGCTGCTGCTCAACCGCAGCCACCGGTGAGATCGTCGCCAGGGCCGTTCAGTGGATCGTGTCGGCGGCGTCGTCCGAATGCCCGCCGCGCGGGCTTTCGAAGCTCACCTGGTCGCGTCCGTTCGACTTTGCCCGGTAGAGATGCCTGTCCGCGACCCGGAACATGGCGTGATAGGTGGTGGGACCGCTGAAGGCGATGCCGCCGATGCTGACCGAGAGCTGCCATGGCTGTCCGCCCGGCGCGAACTCGGCCTCGCGGATGCGCCGCCTGATCGTCTCGGCGACCAGGAAGGAGCGCGTCGCGTCGGCGCCCGGAAGGAAGACCGCGAATTCCTCGCCGCCGATGCGTCCGACGATGTCGGCGCCGTGGAGCTGGCCCTGGATCGTCCTGGCAATCAGCTTCAGCGCCTCGTCGCCGCAATCGTGGCCGAGGCGGTCGTTGATCGACTTGAAATGGTCGGCATCGACGATCAGCAGCGCGCCGGCATCGGCGACGTCATGGCTGCGGACCTGATCGAGATAGGCCTCGACCAGCATCGAGAAGGCGCCGCGATTGAAGACCGCCGTCAGACTGTCGGTCGCGGCGACGATGCTGAGCTCCTTCTGGGCTACGGCCAGCTGGCGCATCTTCCACATCAGGAAGAACAGGAAGGAGCCGCCAAGGACGAGCGGCAGGAACAGGTCGGTGAGCTTGGCCCACAGCAGTGCTTCAGGCGACAGCGAGGGAAAGTTGAAGGAATCGACAAAGAAGGCCGCGGCAATGAAGAATGCCGTGCCTGCGATGGTGACCAGCGCGACCCTGCCCCAACCCGTGGGGGACAAATCGATGCGCATGTCATTGCTCCCGCTGCAACTGCCCCATTGTGGCGCGCGAGCGCAAACGAAATCCTAATTTATTGGCTTCAATGCAAGCTTGGTTAACCAGTTGTCCTTTCGATTTCCCGAGGTCTGAAGTGTCAGAGGGTCCGGCACGGCAGCGAGCCCTTCGACCGGCTGGAAGCTCTCGTCGGCATGCCGCCGGCTGCGGCCGGCGACGCGGAGAGTGCCGCAGAGCCCCGCAACTGGTCCGACACTCAGGCGAATGCCGCCTGCCGCGCCATCAACGACGCGAGATCATCAGGCAGAGCGCCTTGAGATCGCGGTCGTAGGTGCCTTCGCTGCTGAGCACATCGACGCAGCGCTTCTTCATCCGCGCCAGCTGGCTGCTCGACAATTGGGCGACGGCGGAAGACACGTTCGGCGTTCCGGGCGGCGTCGCGCCGAGAGTTCCAGGAGCGATGCCGCCAACGCCGACACCGGCGCCGATGCCGCTCGCGCCGCCGACCGTCACGTTGAGCGCGCTATTGGCGCCGTTGCCCAAAGTCGCGCCGGCTCCCGCCCCGTTCGTCCCGCCGATGGATGCCGTGGCCGTGGAAGCGCTGCCGCCGATGGCGACGTTTCCGTCGGCGCCGCTCGTGCCGCCAATCGAAACGCTGGCGCTGGTGCCGCTGCCGCCGAAGGATGCGTTCCCGTCAGCCCCATTTGGACCGCCCGCATTGGCATCGGCGCTGTTGCCGCCCACGGACACGCCGCCAAGCCCGCCGACACCGACGCTCTGGGCGTTCGCCGGCATGGCAAGAACAACGATGATTGCACCACTCGCCAACGTGCTGGCGAATCTCTTTTCGATACTAGCCATAACACTCTCCTTGTGGTTTTCTATTTCCGCATTGCAGCATTGTTGCAATGTTACCCGCATGCACCTTTTGGAACATGAGATACGCTGAGAGTGCTCTTTTGGTTTCTTTAGCAGTTGCGCATATGGATGATCGTGGTTTTCAAACACGATACTGCCGTTTTAAAAATTTAGACGAAATTGCCTTGTTTTTAAGTTTTAGACTTTGTCGAACCAGATCGCTGCAAGCTTCAGGCGTAGGCGCGGCCCTCCTCTGAGCGCTGGAACAGCATCAGGTCAAGTGGCACCGAGGCCCGGCCGAGCACGGTGAGGCACATATGCGCCTGGCCGCGGTGGTGGGTCTGGTGGTTGAAAAGATGGCTGAGCGCCGGCGCCAGCCGCTGCGAGACGGTGCGCATGTCGGTCGTCATATAGGAGAAACGGCCGGCCAGCGCCTTGTCGCTCATGCCGCCCACCCAGTCGACGATGCGCTTGTCCTCCGCCTCGCGCGCCAGCCTGAGGCCAGGCAGGGCGCGATAGAGGATCGCCGCTGTGTTCGCGGGCGCGTCGCCCTCGCCGGTGAAGCGCTTCATCCAGACGCGGTCGACGGCGAGCAGGTGGTTGAGCGTGCTCAGCATCGAGCCGAAGAAGGCGCCGACGTCGCGGCCGAGCTCCTCCTCGTCGAGATCGGCAGCGGCATCATAGATGCGCGCATTGGCCCATTGATTGTAGGCCGCAAACATCATGAAATGTTGTCTCATTCTTCCATCCGGCTCGCAACGAATCCCGGCTCTTCGTAACCCGCAGGAACCGCAATGACCATTCTGTTCTATGATCTCGTCGGGCACGACACCCAACGCCCGTTCAGCCCGCACTGCTGGAAGACAAAGATGGCGCTCGCCCACAAGGGGCTCGACGCCACCAAGGTGCCGACCCGCTTCCTCGACGTGCCCAAGGTCGAGGGCGGCGTGTCGAAGACGGTGCCGGTGATCCGCGACGGCGACCGCGTGGTGGCCGATTCCTTCGCCATCGCGCTCTATCTCGACGAGGCCTATCCGGAACGGCCGACGCTGTTTTCCGGCGAAGGCGGCAAGGCGATGGCGCGCTTCATCGAGCGCTGGTCGCAGTTGACCATCCATCCTTACGTCGCGACCGTGGCGCTGACGGATCTCAATGGGATGCAGGACGAGGCGAACGCCGCCTATTTCCGGGGGAGCCGTGAGGAGCGCTACGGCAAGCGGCTGGAAGATGTGGTGGCGAACCGCGACGCCGGGCTCGCCGGCTTCCGCGCCTCGCTGGAGCCGCTGCGCTCGATGCTCGGCTACAAGCCTTTCATAGGCGGCACCTCGCCGCTGTTTGCCGACTATATCGTGTTCGGCGCCCTGCAATGGGCGCGCGTCGCCTCGCCCTACCGAATGCTCGAGGCCGGCGACAGCGTCGCACAATGGTTCGAGCGCTGCCTCGACCTGCATGGCGGGATCGGCCGGCAGGTCGCGGCGGCGGCGTGACGAGATGATGTCGCGAGGCCGCGAGCGGCAGGATCGTCATGCTGCGCTATGAGATGCAGGCCGAGATCTGGGTCTATCCCGGCAAGGGCGGCTGGCACTTCGTGACGCTGCCGGTGGAGTTCGCGGCGCGGATCAAGGCGGCGATGGCAGGGCTGGCGCGGCCGTGGGGCTCGCTCGGCGTGACGGCCGTCATCGGCAAGACAAGATGGAGCACGTCGCTGTTCCCCGACAAGACCTCCGGCAGCCTACTTTTGCCGGTCAAGGCCTCGGTGCGGCAGCGCGAGGGGCTGAAGGCGGGCGACGCGCCGGCGCTGACCATCGAGATCGAGCTTTAGCCTATTTGGGTTCGTCCCTGTCGACTAGCCTGACGCAGATCGGGTCGCCTTTTTCCATGCGGGCGCACTGCCATTCCGGGCCGAAGCCGAAATTCTGCTGCTGGCCCTGGGGAAAGAGCAGCAGGAGGAAGACGAGCGCGGCAAGAACCACGGCCATCAAGAGAATGCCGGCGATATCGCCGCGCCTGAGGTAAGGCCAGTTCATCGCTTCCAGTTCCGCTGCCGCGACACCCGGACCTGCATGCGAAGCGCGCTCGCAGCCGTCTAATTATCCCGCAAACAGTCCGCCTTGACCAGAAGCCGCCTCCCCTTGGCAAGCCGCCGGGCGGCTTGTATAGAGCCCGCCACTCCAATTTCCATTCCCAGAACCCAATTTCCATTCCCAGAACAAGGACGACCCAATGGCGATCGAACGCACCTTCTCAATGATCAAGCCTGACGCGACTAAGCGCAACCTGACCGGCGCCATCATCAAGATGCTGGAAGACGCAGGCCTGCGCGTCATCGCGTCGCGCCGCGTGTGGATGAGCCGCCGCGAGGCCGAAGGTTTCTACGCCGTCCACAAGGACCGTCCGTTCTTCGGCGAGCTGGTCGAGTTCATGTCGTCGGGCCCGACCGTCGTGCAGGTGCTGGAGGGCGACAACGCCATCGCCAAGAACCGCGAAGTGATGGGCGCCACCAACCCGGCCAATGCCGCCGAAGGCACCATCCGCAAGGTGCATGCGCTGTCGATCGGCGAGAACTCGGTGCACGGCTCGGACGCTCCGGAAACCGCCGCACAGGAGATCCGCTACTGGTTCTCGGACACCGAGATCGTCGGCTGAAGCGGAAGTTTCCGCGCATGCAATGAAGGCGGCCTCGGCCGCCTTTTTTGTTGCAGCGAGATGGACAGGCCGGCCAAGCGCCCTAGATCGGCGTCATCGGTGACAAATGACAAGGGCGTCGCCGGCTGTAAGCGACCATCGCGCTTCCGCCCATGAGCAGGGAGGGAAGCATGATCAAACCGCATGTTTCCAAAAGCGGCGTTGCATATCCGGACGACCTCGTCCTGTTGAAGCGTATCTATGACCAGGTCTGCGAGGAGCGGGGTATCCCCGCGGCAGCTCCGAGGCCTCCGAGCTGGCGACCGAAGCCATGAAGCTCTTTTCCGCAGGCATTTTCGACGAAGACACGATCGGCCGCCGACTTCGCTGCCGCTGATCGGGCGGTCGGCGGGTTCAATCCTCGTCGCCGTAGCGGATGACTTCAACCTTTTCCCTGGTGATCAGGCAGTTCCTGGTCAGTGCTTTGATCTGAGGGATCAGCGCGTCGATCTTCTCCGGCGCGTCGATGATCTCGACAATAATCGGCAGGTCCTGCGAAAGCCGCAGGATCTTGGCGGTGTGAAGCACGCTCGAGCGGCCGAAGCCAAGCGGTCCCCTGAGCACCGTGGCGCCGGCCATTCCGGTCTCGCGCGCCTTGATGACGATCGCTTCGTGCAGCGGCCTGCCGTCTGCCGACCTGTCGTCCTCGCCGAAGAAGATCCTGAGCATCGCGCACTGGCTTGGAAGTTCCATCCTATGCTCCCTGAATTCTTTTCATCCGTCGATCTCTACCTATTGATTTGGGTGGCCACAGCGTAGCCCAGCCACGCGGAAGCAAGCGACAGCACGACCACGCCGACAAGATAGATCGCGGCCTGCTTCAGGTCGCCCTCCAAAAGCAGGACGAAGGTGTCGAGGCTCATGGCCGAGAAGGTGGTAAAGCCGCCGCAAAGGCCGGCGGTCACGAAGTTGCGACCCGCCGTTCCGATCATCAAACGGCCGTCCGGCCGCGTCAGCGTGGCAAAGAACATGATCACCCAGGAACCGACCACATTGACGAAAGCGGTGGCGTAAAGCGCGCTCAAGCCCAGCAGCGACACTATCACGAAGCCGGAGAGGAAGCGCGCCAGCGAGCCTATGGCCGCGCCGCAGCCGACCGCAAGATAGAGCCGCATCGCGGCCCGTCCGTCGTTTCGCGACACGACGCCCTACCCCGCCATCCAGACGGCAGCCAGGAAGCCGAAGGCGACCGAAAGCAAGCACAGCGCCGACGAAGCGACGATGTTGAAGACGGCAAGCCGGCGCTCGCCATCAAGCGCGAGGTTCAGCGTCTGCAGGCAGAAGGAGGAGACCGTGGTGTAGCCGCCGAACAGGCCGACCACGATCAGGTCGTGCACCAGCTCATCGGCGAAAACGCCGCCGGCCGCGCGCGCCGCGCCGGCGAAGGCGCCGATGGCGAGCGCCCCGGAGACGTTGACCACCAGCGTGCCCCAGGGAAAGGTCTCGCCGACGCTGCGCCCGACAAAGCCCGACAGGAAGAAGCGGGAAACACCGCCGAGGAAGCCGCCGATCAGGACCAGGGCGCAAGCCGCAAGGGTCATCGCTTCATGCCTTTCCAATGCGATTCCACACAGGAATCACCTCACCAAAAAAGGCATGATGCGAGCGGAAAAAACAAATCCTGCCGCGCGAAAGCACGCCTGGCAGGAGTCATCAGCCCAATAGGGCGGTTTCGGGGGAACCCCATCCCCATTTTGCACCAGCAAAACTAGGTGCTTCCGCCATCCCGGTCAATCGGCCGGAGGAAGTTGCCACGCGCATCGAGACGATGCCATGAATTTGCAATGGAACGACAAGAGCCCGCTTCGCCACTCGTTCCCGAGAATCTCGCAGTTTGATTACGGCCGTCGCTTCATCGCGTTGTTTGCTTGTGATTTTTTCCGCAAGCCTGTGCTAATATGGATAGGTGGTAGCCCGTCCATTGCGAAGGTCAGTTCGAAATGGCTGCCAATCGGGGAATCGCATCCGCGATCGAAGATTGCTATGATGCCGCCTTCGAATTCGGACGGTGGCCGGTGGCCTTGCAAAACTTGGCCGATTGCCTGGGCATGACGAGTTGCGCTGTCCGTACCCACGACAACACGCATCCGTTCCGCAGCGATCAAAGCAAGCGAACCAGACCGACGCCGGACTCGCTGGAACACGCTGAATTCACGGAACTCTGGGTCGAGAACGCTCGAGAGGCGCCCGACCCGCATCCGGAAAGGGAGCCGCTGCTGCCGAAATCGGCACCCTGCTTCACAGTCGAAGACGAAATCTCCACCCCGCAGGAACGGAGGATCCTGCCCTACTATCAGGAGGTAGCCCGTCCGGGGCATCGCGAGTTTTGGGCCGCCGTTGTCTTCCCGGTCAAGCGACGCAAATGGGTCCTGTCGATGTACCGCGATGCCACAAAGGGCGGCCCCTTCGAAATGTCGGAAGCCGAGCATTTTCTGCGCGTGGCGCCGGACCTAGCCCGCATCGTCAGTCTGGCCGAGAAGATCTGGGATGTTTCGCTTGACCCGACATTGACCATGCTCGACCAGTTCAATTGTGCGGCAGCGCTGCTCGATAGCCGCGGCGGTCTCAGACGTTGCAACAAGCACGCGGACGCCCTGTTCGGCTCTGGCCTTATGGTCCGGCACAGCCGCATCCACGCGGCGGATCGCGAGAGCGATTCACGTCTTCAGCGGATGATTCAGATGGCCGTCAAAAGCCCACAAGACGGAACGTTTCCGGCGGAGCCGGAAGTCGTCGCCCGCGACGGAGCGTACTGGATGCTGGCCGAGATCGTGCCTATGACGTCATTCGTGCGCGACCTGTTCAACGGCGGCGATTTTCTACTTTGCTTCACCGATCTTGTCAGCCATCGGGCGCCGCAGGCCCGGTTGCTCCGCCATGTTTTCCAGCTGACCGCAGCCGAGGCGCGACTGGCTTCCAGCCTTGCCACTGGCGGCGGGATCGACGCGGCGGGCGCGCGGCTGGCGATCGGCCGCGAAACGGCGCGGACCCAGCTCAGGGCAATCCTTGCCAAAACCGGGACACATCGCCAGGCCGAGCTCACGGCGCTGCTGTCGCGTTTCCGAGCTTCTTCACGCTGCTGATTGGCAGCTTCACCCGTTCGGGTGAAGCGCGCAACCGCCTGCAAGCGCACATTTCTGCTCAATTGCCGAGGTCAGTGAAGGTGCCGGAGGCTTGGGCCGGATGGCGGCATTGCTTGAGAAACATGCAACCGCCCCGCGTATGAGACGGGGGCCCGCGGGATCATGTCTTCTGACACTAGCGCTTCTTGCCGGCAACCCCTGTTCTCCGATAGTGGCAGGCGATCTGCGAAAGCCCGGAGTCGACCTCGAACTGATCCTCGCCGTCGACGTGTCTTCCTCGATGAGTCTCGCCGAGCAAAAGGTCCAGCGCGACGGCTACGTAAGTGCCTTCCGCCATCCGGACCTCGCGCGGGCAATAGGATCGGGCGCGCGCGGCGCGATAGCGGTGTCTTATCTCGAGTGGGCTGGGCCGGGGCATCAACATATCGTCTTGCCGTGGACTATTGTTGGCAGCGCCGAGGATGCGAAGCGCTTCGCTGACGCGCTCGCCACGAAGCCAATCATGGCGGAGGCCGGCACATCCATTTCCGGCGGATTGCTGGCGGCGGCTGGCTTGTTGGCGAACAGCCTGGCGTCGGGTGAGCGCCGGGTGATCGACATATCCGGCGATGGCCCGAACAATGCCGGCCCGCCGGTCGGACCCGTACGTGACATGCTGACAAGCTCGGGGATCACCATCAACGGCCTGCCGGTATCGCTCGCGCATAGTGTCTCCAACGGCTTTCAGTCCTTTGGCCGACAGTATCTTTCCTTGTACTATGAGCATTGCGTCATTGGCGGGCCGGACGCATTTGTGATCGGAATTGACCACCTCGCTTTGTTCGAGGTGGCGATCCGGCGAAAGCTGCTTCTAGAAATCGCCGGCCTGTCCACGCGACCCAGACTCGTTTCCTATGCACAGCCAAGCGCCCCGGCGTTCGACTGTTCGATGCCCGGAACTCTTCCCCGCTAGCTGCCAACCGCGACCCGCTCTGCGGCCAGAAAACCCGCCGCCCTCCACGGCGGGCTTCAAGGTCACTTCGGCTGGCGGTCCTTCACATTCGCATGATCGTTAGCCGTTTCGTTGTCGGTGGCTGGCGTCTTGGTCTCCTCGCCTGTGAACGGGCTGCCCTGCCCGGGCGCGAGGTCGCCACCGTGGCCGGCCTTGTTGGTCTGGAAGGGCTGGCTGTCAAGGCTGAGGCCGTGCTGGGTGGCATTGAACAGATGGTCGTCCGCTTTGGCAAAGCCGGCGAAGGCAAGCATAGATACACCCGTGGCAGCAAGAATGAGCGCGTGGTTTTTCATATCTGGTCTCCTTTGGGGTGCCAGATCGAGCCGCGCATTCGGTCTGGCGGCTTCAGTGATGGGACATCGTCCCTTTTGCCTGCCCGCCATATGGGAAAGTCAACGTCTCTGCAGTGCGGATTATTCCCGCCGTCGACGCGAGATGCCGTGCGACGATCCTTCGCGCGGACGTCTCAACAGGTCCGTTGGGATTCAGCTCGCGGCGTTGAAGCGCAGGATGTCGCGGCCGTCCTTGTCGGCGATGGTGAGTTTACCGGCGTCGATCCGGTAGGATGCCGCCCTGGTTAGCGCGTTGAACAGCGCCTGCTCCTCAGCCATCACATCCGGCGCGCAGGCCATGCGGGTCGAACCGATGTCGCCGATGGCGATGCTTTGGCCTTCCACTGTGGCGGTGGCGAAATAGCTGTTGCACGGGCCCTTGCCGCTCGCCTTGCCGGCTTCGCTGACGCGGAACGTGGCCTGCGGCTCGGCGATCGCGCCGATGCCGTCGATATATTCTATGAGCCAGATCTGGCCGTAGAGCGCCGTAGCCGGTTCGGTGGCGGGCGCGGCCATCTTCAGCACGAGGGTCTGCGGTTTGCCGTCCAGCGGATCGACCTGATGGCGGGTATCGGTGACGAAAAGCAGCCGGTCGTCGACGGTGATGCGGGCCTGCAGCGCATAGGTCCTGCCGGGCTTGACCGCCGTGGGATCGAAGGCGATCTCGAACTTGATCGGTACCTGGCCTGCCGGCACGATCTTGCGCTGGCCGATGATCGTCGCCGGCGCGTCGGCCAGCGAGACGTCGGCGAGCTCGACCGAAAGCACGGCGTCGGGCGGCAGCGCGATGCGCTCGCGATAGGTCGCCTCGCCTGTCAGCTTCTTTTCGGCGGCGCTTGAGAGTTCCGGCACGGCAAGCACGCCGACCACCAGCGGCACCAGGCCGAAGATGAAGAACTCCGCAATCCTGTCCAGCATGACCCTGCTCCGCCAAGCAAATCAAACCGGTTTGCAAGGTCGGGAAGGATTGCGGTCAATCAATGGCCTCGGCCAAAGTTTATCGGCCCGGCGTCTTCCAGCGATCCGCCGCTTTGTCATCGGCTTCCTTGGCCTCGACCCAACCGCCTTCGGAACCGTCGGCGCGGTGCTCCTTCTTCCAGAACGGCGCGCGCGACTTCAGGTAGTCCATGAGGAAATCCGCCGCCTCGAAGGCCGCCTGCCGGTGCGCGGAGGCAGCGACCACCAGCACGATGTTCTCGCCCGGCGCGATCTTGCCGTGGCGATGGATGACGGTCAGCCCCTGCAGCGGCCAGCGCTCGATGGCTTCTGCGGCGATGCGGCCGATCTCGGCTTCGGCCATGCCGGGATAGTGCTCGAGCTCGAGCGCCGTCAGCGCGCCCTGCTCGTCGCGGCACAGCCCGGAGAAGGTGACCACAGCGCCGATGTCGGCCCGGCCCTTCGTCAGGGCGGCGATCTCCGCGGCCACGTCGAAATCCTCGCGCTGGACGCGGATGGCCGGCACGATCGTGCTCGCCATCTCAGCCCCCGGTCATCGGCGGAAACAGCGCGATCTCGCGCGCGCCCGCGATCTTCTCGCGGTGGCCGACATGTTCCTGGTTGATGGCAACGCGGATGACGTCCGGATATTGCAGCGCGTTCTCGTATTCCTCGCCGCGCGACTTCAGCCAGCGCAACAGATCGGCGACCGTCTCGATGCCGGCCGGCAGCTCGACATCTTCCTCCGGCTTGCCGATCCGCTCGCGCACCCAGGCGAAATAGATGAGCTTGGTCGACATCTCACTCGTCCATGATGTGCTTCAGGCCGGCGCGGAAATAATCGTAGCCGGTGTAGAGGGTGACCAGCGCCGCGATCCACAGCAGCACCAGGCCGATCTGGGTGGTCAACGGGAAAATCTTGTCGCCGGCCGGACCGACGAGCAGGAAGGCGATGGCGACCATCTGGATGGTGGTCTTCCACTTGGCGAGCTGCGTCACCGGCACCGACACTTTCAGCGCGGCCAGATATTCGCGCAAGCCCGAGACCAGGATCTCGCGGCACAGGATGATGATCGCCGCCCAGAGCGACCAGCCGGCGATGCCGGCATGGCGGTCGGTGTCAGCTGCAAGCAAAAGCAGGCAGGTGGCGACCAGGAGCTTGTCGGCGATCGGGTCCAGCATCTTGCCGATGTTGGAGGTCTGCTGCCAGGCGCGCGCGAAATAGCCGTCGAAATAGTCGGTGATGGAGGCGAGCAGGAAAATGACCAGCGCCGACCAGCGGGCGAAGTCCGACGACTTCAGATGGCCTTCGAGGAAAAAGCACAGCACCACCAGCGGCACCGCGATGATGCGGGCGTAGGTGAGGATATTCGGCAGGTTGAAAGCGCGCTGGGCCATGTCTGATCGGGAACTCTTCTCCGCCTGCGTACTCAAATCAGATGCCAATGTGGGGGGTCAACAGGCGAGATTCGATTGGTCGCCTGAAAATAGGCGCAAGAATGGTCAGCTGTCATGAAAATGGTTGTAGACCAGCTTCGCCACGTGCTCGGAAATGCCATCGACCTTGACC
Organism: Mesorhizobium sp. M1C.F.Ca.ET.210.01.1.1; assembly: GCF_004791585.1. GTDB lineage: Bacteria > Pseudomonadota > Alphaproteobacteria > Rhizobiales > Rhizobiaceae > Mesorhizobium. The sequence continues at coordinate 5,099 of NZ_SRUU01000021.1, read as the reverse complement.
AGGTCCTCGACTGCGGCGCGGCTGACCGCCTTGGCGGTGCCGAAGGCAAGCAGCAGCGCCCGCTTGCGGCCGGGACCAATGCCGGCGATCTCGTCGAGCGGGCTTTTCACCATCTCCTTCTTGCGGCGGGCACGGTGCGAGCCGATGGCGAAGCGGTGCACCTCGTCGCGCAGGCGCTGGACGAAATAGAGCACCGGGTCGCGCACCGGCAGCATGAAGCTTTCCCTACCCTTGACGAAGAAGCGCTCGCGCCCGGCGTCGCGGTCCTGGCCCTTGGCAATGCCGATGGCGACAACGCGATCCTCGATGCCGAGATCGGACAGGATCTTGCGCACCGCCGTCATCTGGCCCTGGCCGCCGTCGATCAAGATGACGTCGGGCCAGGCCGGGAAGCTGCCGTTGCCGGCGACAAGATCCTCGGCCGCATCATCGTCGGCTTCCGCGCCCGCCTCACCTGAGGGCTGGGCGTCGCCGTGTTCCCTGAGCAGCCGCGAGAAGCGCCGCTCCATCACCTCGCGCATCATGCCGAAATCGTCGCCCGGGGTGATCTCTGTCGAGCGGATGTTGAACTTGCGGTACTGGTTCTTCACAAAACCTTCCGGCCCTGCGACGACCATGGCGCCGACCGCGTTGGTGCCCATGATGTGCGAGTTGTCGTAGACCTCGATGCGCACCGGCGGCTTTTCAAGGCCGAAGGTCTCGGCGAAGCCCGTGAGCAGCCGCGCCTGCGTCGAGGTTTCAGCCAGCCTGCGGCCGAGCGCCTCGCGCGCGTTCTGCAGTGCGTGGTCGGTCAGATCCTTCTTCTCGCCGCGCTGCGGCACGGAGATGGCGACCTTGCGCCCGGCGCGAGTCGAGAGCGCCTCGGCGAGCAGTTCCTGCTCCTGCACCGTCTGGGAGAGAAGCAGCGTGCGGGCCGGCAGCTTGTCGTCGTAGAACTGCGCCAGGAACGAGCCCAGCACTTCCGATCCCTCCAGCGCCGGATCGGCCTTGGGGAAATAGGCGCGGTTGCCCCAGTTCTGGCCGGTGCGGAAGAAGAAGACCTGGATGCAGGTCTGGCCGCCTTCCTGGTGGATGGCGAAGACGTCCGCCTCCTCGACCGTCTGCGGGTTGATGCCCTGATGCGCCTGCACATGCGAAAGCGCCGCAAGCCGGTCGCGATAGATGGCGGCGCGCTCGAAATCGAGTTCTGCCGAGGCCTGCTGCATGGCGGCCGAAATCTCGGTCTTCACCTTCTGGCTGCGGCCGGAGAGGAAATCCTTCGCCTCGGCAACCAGCTCTGCATAGCCCTGATGCGAGATCTCGCCGGTGCAGGGGCCGGCGCAGCGCTTGATCTGGTAGAGCAGGCAGGGCCGCGTGCGGTTCTCGTAGAAGGAGTCCGTGCAACTTCTGAGCAGGAAGGCGCGCTGCAGCGAATTGATGGTGCGCCCGACCGCGCCGGCCGAAGCGAAGGGACCGAAATAGTCACCTTTTCGCGAGCGTGCACCGCGATGCTTGTAGATGCCGGGCGAGACATGATCGCCGGTGAGCAGGATGTAGGGGAACGACTTGTCGTCCCGCATCAGCACGTTGAAGCGGGGGCGCAGCCGCTTGATGAGGTTCGCCTCAAGCAGCAGCGCCTCGATCTCGGTGCGGGTGACAACGAACTCCATCGTCGCCGTCTCGCGCACCATGCGGCCGATGCGGGCGGTGTGGAAGCGCCCCTGCGCATAGTTGGTGACGCGCTTCTTCAGGCTGCGCGCCTTGCCGACATAGAGCACGTCGCCGGCAGCGTTCATCATGCGGTAGACGCCCGGCTGGTTGGGCAGCCGCTTGACGAAAGTCTGGATCACCTCGGCGCCGACCATGCCGTCGGCATCGCCGGCATGCGGCGTCCAGTCGATCGCGGTGAAGGCGACGTCGGGGCCCGCGGGAACCGCCTCCGGCTCGACGATCTCCTCCGCCGCCTCATCCTCGATGTCGATCTCGGGGTCGACGTCGGGCGGCAGATCGTCGGCGGCGCCGTTTCGGCTGTGTTTTCGGGCTGCGGGACTCATTCCACCATGCCTGTCACATCGGGCGTCTGCCACGCAAGATGCTGGCCGCCATCGAGCGCGATCATCTGGCCGGTGACGGAGCGCGCTTCCCAGAGATAGCGGATGGTGGCGCCGAATTCCGGCAATTGCGGGCCGCGCTTCAGGATCAGGCCCTCGACCTGCTTGCCGAAATCGTCATCGTCCTGGCGCTTGTTCTTCAGCGTCGGCCCGGGGCCGATGGCGTTGACGCGGATGCGCGGGCCGAGCGCCTGCGCCAGCATCACGGTCTGCGTCCACAGCGCCGACTTCGACAGCGCATAGGAGAAATAGCGCGGCGTCGGCCGCCAGACACGCTGGTCGATGATGTTGACGATCAGCCCATCGGCGCTTTCCGGCAGCGCGCGGGCGAAGTTCTGCGCAAGCAGCGCCGGCGTCTTGACATGGATGGCGAAGTGGCGATCCCAGGCCTGCCAGTCGAAGTCCTCGATGCGGTCGTCGACGAACAAAGAGGCGTTGTTGACGAGCAGCGTGACCGGACCGAGGGCGGCCTCGGATCGGCCGATCAGATCGCCTACGGCGTCCATGTCGGTGAGGTCGGCGGCAACCACGGCGGCACGGCCGCCCTCGCCCCTGATGCGGCCGGCCAAGGCCTCGGCCTCGGCGCCCGAACGGTTTGCGTGGATGGCGACGGCAAAACCGTGCGCGGCCAGATCCTCGACGATCGCCTTGCCGATCCTTTTCGCTCCGCCCGTCACCAGCGCCACGCCAGCGGCATGTCTCATGTTGTCAATCCTCAATCGGCTTCACGATTCCGGGAAGCCGGCACAATATGACGGGGCCAAGCGTTAAATGCCATTTCCACCTGGGGCAGGAATGTGGCGAAGCGGCCCGTACGCACGCTTGCCGGCCCGGATTCGGGGCGTCTCATAACGCAATATATGCCGTCGGACCCCTTGAACCAAGCCGTGTGCAGCGCAACATGAACAGCCTGCTGACATTCGCTGTTGCGAAGATGCAACGTCAACTTTCGGCCTCATTCGCGCCGGGGAATGACCCAAGTTCAGGTTAGCTTCAGCCGCATTTCAGCACGACATTTGGAACCGTTGAACGCCAGGCCCGTTTATCCCCCCGGACGGGCCGGGGCATTCATGAACATAAAAAGCCTCGTGTCTTGTGGCTTAAGGAGTAAACAACAATGCAAGCCAATCTCAAGTTTGCGCGGCCGCTGGCGGTTGCGCTCGGGCTCTTCGCCCTCGGCGGTACCGCCTATGCCGCAGACGTCGTTTCGGAAGAGCCGCCGGCCCCCGCTCCGGTTGCCGAGCTCCCCGTCGCTTCCTGGGCCGGCCCCTATGCCGGTATCAGCCTCGGCTACGGCTTCAGCGGCCATGCCGACGCCAGGGATCAGGGCGTCAATGTCAAAACCAAGGGCTTCATCGGCGGCGTCTTCGGCGGCTACCAGTGGCAGCAGGAGAACTTCGTCTACGGTGCTGAAGCCGATCTCGGCTACAACGGCGTCAAGGGCGACAGCGCCGGCATTCATGCCAAGGGCGGCCTCGAAGGCTCGCTGCGTGCCCGTCTCGGCTATTCGGTGACCCCGGAAATCCTGCTCTATGGCACCGGCGGTCTTGCCGCCAAGAACCAGAAGATCACGGATGACGTCCTCGGCACCAACGAAAGCAAGGCGATGCTCGGCTGGACGGCCGGTGTCGGCACCGACATCAAGATCACGGACAACGTGTTCGGCCGTGTCGAGTACCGCTACACCGACTACGGCGACAAGGACTTCGGTGCGACCGGCAACGTCAAGTCCAAGGACAACCGCGTCACCTTCGGCGTCGGTATGAAGTTCTAAGTCGTCCAAGCCACGACACGGAAAAAGCCGGGCCTTGCGCCCGGCTTTTTTTGTTGGCCCGCCCGGAAGATGTCAGGCGCCCGAGCGATCCGCCGGCTTTTGCTGAAAGCCGTCATGGACCGCAATCGACGGCAGCCGGCCCAGCCATTTCAAGCGTGAGCGCATGAGCACCTGCGCATCGGGCTGGTAGTCGTCCGGGTTGGTCATGGTGGCGGCATGAACGTGAATCTCGTCAGGCCATCTGTCGGAGCGGAAATAGAGCCTCGTGCCGCAGGACGGGCAGAACCCGCGTAACGTGTCCGGGCTGCTTTCATAGTGCTTGATCTCGCCGGTCCAGCTCAACTGCTTCGGCCTCATCCCCACGAAGGCTGTGAAGGGAGAGGAGGTGGCGCGCTGGCAATCGGCGCAATGGCAGACCAAGTTGCGTGTGACTTTGCCAGAATAGGCCCAGGTCACGGCCCCGCACATGCAATGTCCATTGAGTGCCATCGTTCCCTCCCGCAGTTCGCGCTTGCGATGTCCCGCCGACCGAAGCTGACAGAATCCGGTTCAGGATGCGCCGCGTCGGCGGTTCAGGCGCGCTTCTTTGCGACCTTGGCGGACTTGACCTTCGGCGGCAAAGTTTCGACGAAGGCGAGCGCGCGGTCGAGCCAGCCGGCGAGATCTGCCTCGCTTGCCGTCCCTTCCGGCGCGACATGCACGTAGCCTTCCATCGAGCGGCCGCCCATCTCCATCGGCCGCGCATGCGGCCGCGCGGCTGCGGCCGCATGCCCTTCCTTGCCGACACGCACCAGGAGCCCGCGCTTCGAGGTGCCGATCAGCATGTTGCCGTTGAGCATGAAGCAGGTGCCGCCGAACATCTTTTGTTCGGTGAAGGCGCGCCGGCCGAGGGCAGCGCGCAGGCGCTCGACCATGGGGTCGGTGCCGGCTTGGGTGACTGACTTCGCCATGCTCAGCCCTCCGTGGTTTGCCCCTCCCTTCTCCCCTTGTGGGAGAAGGTGGCCGAGCGAAGCTCGGTCGGATGAGGGGTGCTGGATCGCTGCCTTGACGAGGTAGCGATCAAAACCGCTCCACTTTTAACACGCCTCATTTCTTCCCACACCCCTTGTATCTGCACGAACAGAGATTTGTGCGAGAAGAGCGACTGAGCCTCGAACCGGACGGCCATCCGATTCGAGGCTTGGCGAAGTCGCCCGAAACCCCTTCGGTTACAACCGTGGATGAGCCTGGGATCT